>NZ_JCAUAX010000006.1:0-466491 GCF_059692175.1 Paenibacillus sp. J22R67
CGCACGGCGGTGAGTAACGGGCGAATAAGCACGCTCGAGAGAGGCGAAAAGGCCGCCTCGGGTTGGAAACCCGGCGCTGCCGTCAACGAGCGGTCGGAAAAGGCCGTCTCAGCCGCACGGCGGGGAGTAACGGGCAAATAAGCACACTCCAGAGAGGCGAAAAGGCCGCCTCAACCGCAAGGCGGTGAGTAACGGGCGAATAAGCACGCTCGAGAGAGGCGAAAAGGCCGCCTCGGGTTGGAAACCCGGCGCTGCCGCCAACGAGCGGTCGGAAAAGGCCGTCTCATCAGCACGGCGGTGAGTAACGGGCGAATAAGCACGCTCGAGAGAGACGAAAGGCCGCCTCGGGTTGGAAACCCGGCGCTGCCGTCAACGAGCGGTCGGAAAAGGCCGTCTCAACCGCACGGCGGTGAGTAACGGGCGAATAAGCACGCTCGAGAGAGGCGAAAAGGCCGCCTCGGGTTGGAAACCCGGCGCTGCCGTCAACGAGCGGTCGGAAAAGGCCGTTTCAGCCGCACGGCGCTAATGGACCTAAGTTTTTAACTATTCGAAGGAGGGAGCCAAATGGCCATTTATAAAGCGTTGACGATCGCGGGCTCCGATAGCGGAGGGGGAGCAGGAATCCAGGCTGATCTTAAGACGTTCCAAGAGCTGGGCGTCTATGGCATGTCGGTGATTACTGCCGTAACAGCGCAGAATACGCTTGGCGTTCAAGGTGTGTACCCGATGAGCGGAGCAGCAGTGGAGCAGCAGCTAGCGTCTATTGGCGCTGATTTGCGTCCAGATGCGCTCAAAACCGGGATGCTGTTCTCCTCTGAAATTATCCAAATCGTAGCATCGGCGATAAAAAGCTACAAATGGGAGCGTATTGTCGTTGATCCCGTCATGATTGCCAAAGGAGGCGCCTCTTTGCTTCAGCAAGAAGCGATAGACGCCATGATTGAGCACCTGCTGCCACTGGCTGATGTGGTCACACCGAACATTCCGGAAGCGGAGGCACTTAGTGGAATATCCATCACGGATAGCGAGTCGCGTCAGCAAGCAGCAAGAAGAATTCATGCATACGGCTGTCAGTATGTGATGATCAAAGGTGGTCATGAAGCGGATACGGTGTACGCTACGGACCTGCTTTATGATGGGAAGTCATTCACTGAGTTTTCTTCCCGGCGTCTACATACACCGCATACGCATGGTACGGGCTGCACGTTTGCTGCGGCCGTCACTTCTGGGCTAGCGCAGGGTCTGCCAGCTTCTGAATCTCTACATTTGGCCAAAAATTTCATCCAAGCCGCTATTGCTGAACCACTGAACATTGGAAGCGGTCATGGGCCTACGAACCATTGGGCGTATCAACGCGCGCAAAGGCTAGACAGCACCACTACTGCCTCCAATACCATCATTGTGAGCCATGATGTTTATGCTGGAGGGACGCGATGAATAGCGAAGAACTGCGCAAAGCGCTGCGATTGTATTTGGTGATGGGCAGCCCGAACTGCGGAGGGGCTGACCCTTATGCGGTGCTGGAGGCGGCGATTGCCGGCGGCATCACGATGTTTCAGCTCCGCGAGAAAGGCGCCGGCGCCCTGCAAGGGCCGGCGCTGCTCGAGTTGGGCACCCGGCTGCGCCGCTTGTGCGCGCAGCACCAGATCCCTTTCATCGTCAACGATGATGAAAGGCTTGCTCTAGAGCTGGAGGCCGATGGTATTCACATCGGCCAAGAGGACGCTCCAGCCGCCGCCGTGCGGCAGCGGCTGAAGCCTATGATCGTGGGCGTGTCAGCCCACGATCTAACGGAGGCGCAGTCGGCGCTGGCCGAAGGCGCCGACTACCTGGGTGTAGGCCCCCAATACGCCACACGCACGAAGCTCGATGCGCGTGAGGTCCAGGGGCCTGCCATGATTGCCCGGATGCGCGATGGCGGCATCCGGCTGCCTTTGGTTGGCATCGGGGGCATCGATGCCACGAATGCCTCATCCGTCATCCGCGCTGGAGCGGATGGCGTAGCCGTTGTGAGCGCGATCGCTGGCGCGCGCTCCCCGAAGGAGGCAGCGTCGGAACTGGCCCGCATTTTAACAAAAACCATTTAGAAGGAGGTCATGATGTGATAACAAGCAATAACAGCAACCCCGTGAAAGACGTTCAAGTTTCTGCATTTCCTGGCAGTAAAAAGGTGTATGTACAAGGGTCCAGACCGGATATCCAAGTACCTGTGAGGGAAATTTCGCTCGGGACTTCCACGAATATTCACGGCGACGAAGTAGGGAATGAGCCTGTACATGTTTATGATACAAGCGGTATTTATACGGATATGGAAATAAATACCAATATTCGCCAAGGGCTGCCGGCTAATCGCTTGTCATGGATTGAGGAACGCGGGGACGTAGAAGCCTATGATGGACGTGAAGTAAAGCCGGAAGATAACGGACTCTCCTCACCGGATGCACGAGGGGCGGCGGAAGTATTCCCAGGCCTGCACAGGAGACCGCTCCGTGCTATAAAAGGCGCCAACGTGACACAGATGCACTACGCCCGCAAAGGCATCGTAACGCCTGAGATGGAGTACATTGCGATTCGCGAGAATCTAGATAGCGAGTTTGTGCGCAAAGAGGTCGCGCTAGGCCGCGCCATTATTCCTTCTAATATTAATCACCCGGAAAGCGAGCCTATGATCATCGGACGAAACTTTCTGGTAAAAATCAATGCGAACATTGGTAATTCCGCTGTCGCTTCTTCCATTGAGGAAGAGGTGGAGAAAATGACGTGGGCCACCCGCTGGGGCGCAGATACGATCATGGATTTATCGACAGGCAAAAACATACATACAACACGCGAATGGATTATCCGCAATTCACCGGTTCCAGTAGGTACGGTGCCTTTATACCAAGCGCTTGAAAAAGTAAACGGCAAAGCCGAGGACCTCTCCTGGGAAGTATATCGGGATACATTGATTGAGCAGGCGGAGCAAGGGGTCAGCTATTTCACGATTCATGCTGGTGTACTGCTGCGGTACATCCCAATGACGGCTCAGCGTGTGACAGGTATCGTGTCTCGCGGAGGATCGATTATGGCGGCATGGTGCTTGGCACATCACCAAGAGAACTTCCTGTATACGCATTTTGAAGAGATATGCGAAATTATGAAAGCCTACGACGTCGCCTTCTCCCTCGGCGATGGGCTGCGTCCCGGTTCGATCGCGGATGCGAACGACGAGGCGCAATTCGCCGAATTGGATACGCTCGGCGAACTGACCAAAATCGCTTGGCGCCATGACGTCCAAGTGATGGTTGAAGGGCCTGGTCATGTGCCGATGCACTTGATCAAGGAAAACATGGACCGTCAGCTGGAAATCTGCGATGAGGCGCCATTCTACACGCTAGGGCCGCTGACGACGGATATTGCGCCGGGCTACGACCACATCACCTCTGCCATAGGAGCGGCGATGATCGGTTCGTTCGGCACGGCGATGTTGTGTTATGTGACGCCGAAGGAGCATCTTGGCCTCCCGAACAAAGAGGACGTCCGTGTTGGTGTTGTCACGTACAAGATCGCTGCGCATGCCGCCGATCTTGCCAAAGGGCACCCTGGCGCGCAAATTCGCGACAACGCGCTGTCGAAGGCGCGCTTTGAGTTCCGCTGGCGCGATCAGTTCAATCTCTCGCTCGATCCGGAGCGAGCGGTCGAGTATCACGATGAGACGCTGCCGGCTGAAGGCGCGAAAACGGCACACTTTTGTTCCATGTGTGGACCGAAGTTTTGTTCCATGAGAATTACGCAGGATATCAGGCAATACGCGCATGCACAGGGGTTGGATGAAGCAGTCGCACTAAGCAGCGGGATGCAGGAGAAGTCCAAAGAGTTCCGTGAAGCAGGAAGCCAGATCTATAGCTAAATAATTATGGGACGTTTCCACCTTTCTTGGTGACAGAAACGTCCCTTTTTGCTACCATAGAGAATAAAGCTTAACTTCGGTAATTCGTTAACGCGTTGAAACATTTAAGTGAGGGGGTTGTCCATGAGCCATGCAGAAACGGCAATTGACATGATTTCCTTTTCGCATTATGATACGGTTAAAAAGATTTGACCGTCGTTTAATTAATCTCGTAAGAGATTAAGAGTTGACCAACAGACGCTTGTTTACACGGCAAAATTGGTACATAAGAGGGAGGTCGAATCCAGGATGAAGCTGCAACCGGTTTATATTATTGAAGAGTTAGAACAACTAAAAACGATTAGTGATCCACTGCGCGCCAAGGTGCTGCTTTATCTCATTGAGAAAGCGTATACCGGCCAACAATTGGCTAAACTACTAGGAATGGCGCGTGCTAAAGTACACTATCATTTGAATGAGTTGGAAAAGCATGGCTTGATTTCGGTCGTACGTACGGAGCTCAAAAATGGTATCGTACAAAAATTTTACCGAGCCGTCGCGCGTGGCTTTGTGCCTAGTGAAGCGCTGCTCCCCTATGTTTCCGAGGTAGAGAACTACTACCGTGAGAGAACGTTGAGCGTACTCGCACGTGCCAGACGCAGAGCGATTAATGCCCCGGAAGAGGCGTTTCAGATTCCATCTGCTGACCGTGCGCATTGGCCAATCATTATGACGCAGGTCGAAGTCAAAATGAGCAAGGAAAAATATGCGGAATGGCTTCGGAAGTTTCGCGCCCTTATTTTTGAACTGGATTCTCAGCAGGAAGAGAACGGGGAATGGTTTTATTTAACGACAGTCGGCTTCCAGACGAATGAGCCGTCTTTTGACCCCGTGGATGAAGTAAAGAAGTAGAGAAGTAGAGGAGAGATAAACATGTTAGATCCAAGAATAACGAAACTAGCTGATGTGCTTGTGAATTACTCGGTTAAAGCGCAGCCTGGAGAAAATATTTTGATCGAAGCTTATGGCATCGATAACGCGCTTGTCAAAGAGCTTGTGAAAAAAGTTCACGCAGCCGGCGCTCATCCTTACGTAAACGTACGAGATCATGCGGTAATTCGCCAGCTCGTTATGGAAGGAACAGAAGCTCAGATGCAAACTTGGGCGGATGTGGATGCTTTCCAAATGAAGAAAATGCAAGGCTACATTGGCGTGCGCGGCGGAGCTAACATTTATGAGCTATCGGATATCCCAGCCGACCGGATGAAGCTTTATAATTCCATCTACTATCAACAAGTTCATTTCGATGTTCGTATAAAGGATACAAGATGGGTCGTTCTTCGTTACCCGACTTCTTCTATGGCACAGCTGGCTAGCATGAGCACAGATGCTTTCGAAGAGTTCTACTTCAATGTTTGTACGATGGACTACGGCAAAATGTCCAAAGCGATGGACGCGTTGAAAGAGCTCATGGATCGCACGGATAAAGTGCGTCTGGTTGGTCCTGGAACGGATTTGACGTTCTCAATCAAAGGAATCGGCGGCGTGAAGTGCGACGGCGAATTGAACATTCCGGATGGCGAAGTTTACTCCGCACCGGTTCGTGATTCGGTGAACGGCATTATTTCCTACAATACGCCTACTCCGCATGACGGCTTTATTTTCGAAAACATCGTGCTTGAATTTGAAAATGGTAAAATCATTAAAGCGACGGCGAACGATACGGATCGCATTAATGAGATTTTCGATATGGACGAAGGCGCACGTTATATTGGGGAGTTCGCGATCGGCGTGAATCCTTATATCCAACATCCAATGAAGGATACGTTGTTCGATGAGAAAATCGATGGCAGCTTCCACTTCACGCCAGGCAACTGCTACGACGATGCTTACAACGGCAACAAGTCCTCGCTGCACTGGGATATCGTGAACATCCAACGTCCGGAATATGGCGGCGGCGAGATTTGGTTTGATGATGTGCTGATTCGTAAGGATGGCATTTTCGTTCTGCCTGAGCTATTGCAGCTGAACCCGGAGAATTTGAAGTAATTTGAGTGATGAAGCCCTCTTGATCCTGCACGCTGTGTGGGGGATGTGGGGGCTTTTTTGTTTTTGTTCTTGTGGCGGCGTTTAGGTAGCTTGGTGGGATGTGTGACTGGGTTAACGTTGTTAAACAACGTTAACGTAGGCATGATGAGGAGAACTAGCTACTCTAAGAGTATTTATCAGCGTTAAAGTGGCAGTAGTGCATGATACAGATGTGTGCGAAGAAGGTAACGATGTTTCTCATCCCAAGGTGAGAAACAAGCAGCCCCAGTCCACGACTGGGGCCACATGCTGATGCTGCGTACACGATCAACCCCGCCGCTGCTGCGCCTGATACTGACGCGGAGGAAGGCCGACCGCTTTTTTGAAGGTGCGGATGAAGTTAGAGTAGTCATTAAATCCGGCCAACTGGCATGTATCCGTAACGGTAGAACCTTCGCGGAGCAGCTGCTTCGCTTTGTTAATGCGCTTAAATAGAATATGCTCATGAATGGTGCTGCCCGTATGTTTCTTGAATAAACGGCAAAGATAGGAGCGATTCATAAACACAACATGCTCAAGCACTTCGAGCGACAGATCCTGATCCAGATTTTCATCAATATACGTAAAAAGGGAAGACAGCTTGTCAGGAATCATGACCTGATCATCCTGTTTGCCTTGATTGAGGAAGATCCTGTTAATAAACACCAGCAGCTCGGTAAAAGCAGCCACAAACAAAATGTCCGATCCAGGCAACGCCTGAGGGCGCGTGTACATCTCCATACGCTCGAATATCTTCAAGAAGTCGTCTATTTGCTGGGGATTCAGACGCATCCGATTTTGTTCACCGAACTTGCGGTTATTGAAGCAGTGCAGCAAATCAAACTGCGAAGAATTTATGTTTGCGAGCAGCGTAGGATTAAAGTGGATGACGCAGTTCTCATACCGCTGTTTTTTGGATTGGAAATTAGGCCTGTGAAGCTCGTTGCTGTGCATAATCAATAGATCGCCATACTGCAAATGATAGATTTGCTTTTCGATAAAATAGTGTACATCCCCGGTTAGGAAAAAATAGATTTCATATTGATCTTGATGCTGATGAAAATCCATTGGACGCGGTTCATTCGTCACGGTATGCCGGAAATTGATCATCTGATGAAGATTTTGGTATAGATCCTGCATGAGAGGCTCTCCTCTATTAAACTGGAGTCAATATTAGCAAACTTTTGCCCAATTAATGCAATGAATACGTTTTTATTATACTGCAAAATAAAGAAGAGTTAAACAAACAAGCTATTTTACTTCTACAACGATGATCGATACTCTAAGGAGGATTCAATATGAAATTGTCTATTTTTACTGTTGCAACACCTGACTTAACACCTGAGGAACTGGCAAAAGCGGCCAACGCAGCCGGTATTGAAGGGATTGAATGGCGTTTTAAAGATACTCCTGCGGAAGTGGCGAACGAGAAGCCGTCTTTCTGGCGTAATAACCTTTGCTCCATTGACCCAAGTGCTTCTGATGAAGAGCTGGAGCGTTTCAGACTCATTGCCGTTAACAATAACCTAGTAAATTTAAGCGTTACTCCATATTTAAATAACTGTAATGTTGATGAGACTGAGAATGTGTTTAAAGCCGCGAAAAAAGTAGGAGCGTCATTCATCCGTTGTGGAGTTCCTAATTATGATAAAAGCGTAAACTATAACGATTTGTTTGCAAAAGCTACGGACTATTTGCACCATGTGCAAGAGTTTTCCCAGCAATATGGCATCAAAGCTCTGGCTGAAATCCACCATAATACGATTACTCCGAGCGCAGGGTTGTCTCATCGCCTAGTTTCGCAGTTTAATCCAGACCACATCGGCGTGCTGCATGATGCAGGCAACATGGTGCATGAAGGCTACGAGAACTACCGCATGGGTCTTGAGCTGTTAGGGCCATACCTTGCTCACGTACATGTGAAAAATGCGCAATGGATACCGACAGGTGAAACACAAGACGGCATTAAGCTTTGGAAAAGCGAGTGGGCACCGATTGACGCAGGTATCGTGAATTGGAAACAGCTGCTTGCTGATCTGAAAGCAGTTGGCTACGACGGCTACCTCGGAATCGAAGATTTCAGCAGTCAATACGGCTCGCAAGAGATGCTAAGCAATTTCTCTTCCAAAGTGAAAGAATGGTTGGCATAAGTTATTAAGACAAAGCCCCACTCGCTAAGGCTTCGGCTAAGGTGCGTGGGGCTTTTTTTGCATGGATGCCAGCATTTGGGTAATGAGCCATATTGACAGTCTGCAAACCCCCGTGTGACAATAAGGGAAGGTACAATAAAACAAAAGGCATAACAACAAAATAATTCAAAAAGTGAGTGAGCGCGATGATGGATCGGCTGGAGCAGGATACCGGACAATCGCATAGAACCCTCTTTTTTAAAAAAGGGACCGTATGGAAGAGAACATCTTCCGTACGGTCCCTTTCTTTTGTTAAAGCGAGAAAGGATCTGATTAGACATGGCGATGGTATATAAAGAAAAGCAGCAACAAGATGACGGAGGAGGTAAGACTCCTGTGAAATTAGATGGTGAACAGTTAACGCCGGCCTTAGTGGCCGCCGTTGCTTACGAGGGAACGCCTGTGGCACTGGAGGATGAAGCTATGAAGCGCGTGGTGAAGTGCCGCGCTATGGTGGAGGAGCTAGTCGCGACAGGCCAAGTGGTTTATGGCGTCACGACGGGCTTCGGGAAATTCAGCGATGTGCGCATTTCCCCGCAAGACGCGGTGCAGCTGCAGCTCAATCTGATCCGCAGCCATGCGTGCGCAGTGGGCAGGCCGCTGCCGGAACCGACCGTGCGGGCGTTGATGCTGCTGCGCGCAAACGCGCTGGCCAAAGGACACTCCGGCATCCGGCTGGAAACGCTGCAGCTGCTGGTTGATTGCATCAATTGCGGCGTGCATCCCATTGTGCCGGAGCAGGGCTCGCTAGGCGCTAGTGGAGACTTGGCGCCGCTGTCTCATCTGGCGCTCGTGCTGATGGGCGAGGGCGAGGCCATCTACCAAGGGCAGCGCCTGCCGGGCGCGTTAGCGCTGGACAAAGCAGGCCTGAAGCCGATTACGCTTCAGGCGAAAGAAGGGCTTGCCTTAATCAACGGCACGCAAATTATGGCCTCGATCGGCACGCTAGCCTTCGTCAAAGCGGAGCGTCTCGCACGGATCGCCGACGTCATCGCAGCGATGACTGTGGAGTGCTTGCGCGGTATCCCGGATGCTTTTGCCGATGAAGTACAGCGTGTACGCCCTTATCCGGAGCAGATCGGGGTAGCAGGCAACCTGCGTACGCTGCTGCAAGGCAGCAAGCTGACGACGCGCCAGGGTGAGATCCGCGTGCAGGATGCCTATTCTTTGCGCTGCTTGCCGCAGGTTCATGGTGCGACGCGCCAAGTTCTTGGTTATGCGGGAGATAAGATCGCCATAGAGATTAATTCAGCGACAGATAATCCATTATTATTCGTGGATAAGGGGCTTGTTATCTCGGGAGGCAATTTCCATGGGCAGCCGATTGCTTTTGCGATGGATTTTCTGAAAATCGGAATGAGTGAGCTTGCGAACATATCGGAGCGCCGCACAGAGCGGCTGGTGAATCCGGCGTTATCCGGCGGACTGCCTGCTTTTCTCAGTCATAACCCCGGAGTTGGCTCCGGTATGATGATTACACAGTATGTCAGTGCGTCGCTCGTTTCGGAGAATAAAGTGCTTGCACACCCTTCCAGCGTGGATTCCATCCCGTCTTCGGCGAATCAGGAGGACCATGTGTCGATGGGGACAACGGCAGCGCGCCATGCGGCTCAGGTGATTGACAATGTGTCGAAGGTGCTGGCGATCGAACTCATCTGCGCAGCTGAAGCCGCTGAATTCCTTGGGGCGGAAGGGCTTGCCCCCGCGACTCGTGTGTTGTATGACAAACTGCGAGCGGTCGTTCCGCCCGTTATAGAGGATCGCTCCACTTCTCGTGAGATTGAGGAAGTAGCTTCTGCGCTACTAGAAGGCGAATGGCTGCAAGCAGTTGAGGCAGTTACCGGTTCGTTATTTTAAAATCAAAGGAGATGCTGATATGACGAATACTAACCACATGAAAAGAGTAATCCGCGCCCCTCGGGGCACAGATTTATCCTGCAAAGGCTGGGTGCAGGAAGCGGCGATGCGTATGCTGATGAACAATCTGGACCCTGAGGTCGCAGAGCGCCCGGAGGATCTTGTGGTATATGGTGGTATCGGCAAAGCAGCACGAAATTGGCCGGCGTTTGACGCTATTGTGCGTGAGCTCCAGCTTTTGGACAACGATGAAACCTTGCTCATCCAATCGGGCAAGCCAGTAGGTGTTTTCAAAACCCATGAACGAGCACCCCGCGTGCTGCTGTCTAATTCGGTGCTCGTGCCCAAATGGGCGAATTGGGAGCATTTCCGCGAGCTGGAAGCGAAGGGATTGATGATGTACGGGCAAATGACGGCGGGCAGCTGGATTTACATCGGCACGCAGGGCATTCTGCAAGGCACCTTCGAAACATTCGCTGAAGCGGCCAGACAGCATACTGGGGGGACTTTGCAAGGCACATTGACCTTGACAGCGGGTCTTGGCGGCATGGGCGGGGCACAGCCATTAGCCGTCACGATGAATGAGGGAGTCGTCATCGCCGTTGAGGTCGATCGTACCCGGATCGAGCGCCGCATTCAGACCCGCTATTGCGATGTGCTCGCAGAAACGTTGGATGAAGCGCTTCTCCTCGCCGAGAAAGCGATGGAAGCTGGGAAGCCGCTCGCTATAGGACTTCTGGGCAACGCATCAGAGGTGTATCCGGAATTTGTGCGTCGCGGGATTAAGCCGCATTTTGTAACGGATCAGACTTCGGCTCATGATCCGCTAATCGGTTATATCCCGGCTGGCATGACGCTTGAGGAAGCAGCCGAGATCCGGCAGCGCGACCCTGAAACGTACGTGCAGCTTTCCAAAAACAGCATCGCCGTGCATGTGCAAGCGATGCTCGATCTGCAAAAGATGGGTTCCATTGTATTCGATTATGGCAACAACATTCGTCAGGTTGCGTTCGATCAAGGCGTAGCTACTGCTTTTGATTTCCCGGGCTTCGTTCCTGCGTATATCAGGCCGCTGTTCTGTGAAGGCAAAGGGCCTTTCCGCTGGGTAGCACTTTCCGGCGATCCAGAGGACATTCGCAAAACCGACGAGCTTGTGCTGCGCCTCTTCCCGGATAACGCCCACTTGCATCGTTGGATTAAAATGGCGGGTGAACGCGTCGCCTTCCAAGGGCTGCCGGCGAGGATTTGCTGGCTGGGTTATGGCGAGCGCGAGAAATTCGGCCTCGCGCTTAACGAGATGGTCCGGAGCGGAGAGCTGAAGGCGCCAATTGTAATTGGCCGCGATCATCTGGACTGCGGTTCCGTCGCGTCGCCGAATCGTGAAACGGAAGCGATGAAGGACGGCTCTGATGCTGTTGGCGACTGGGCGATATTGAATGCATTAATCAACACGTCAGCAGGCGCCTCTTGGGTTTCTATCCACCATGGCGGCGGCGTAGGCATGGGTTATTCGCTTCACGCAGGCATGGTCGTGGTGGCGGATGGTACAGAGGCAGCGGCAGAGAGACTGCGCAGCGTACTGACCTCTGACCCTGGCATGGGCGTTATCCGCCATGTGGATGCCGGTTATGACGAAGCGGTCGAAACGGCGGAGAAACACGGCATCCGCATCCCGATGCGCGAGCAGGGTTAGGAAGGAGGAGCGAGGATGGAACGAGTTGATTTGCTCCTCACCGGTATTAGTAGTTTGGTGACCCCGCAGGGAAATAGGCCACGCTGCGGACAGTACATGAAAGAGGTAGGCGAGATCAAAGATGCAGTGATCGCCATCAAGCAGGGGAGAATTGTTTGGTTCGGACCCGCGAATGAGATTCAGGAGCAGCTTGCAGGGAGTGAAATTGCGGTGACGATGGACGTCGGCGGACGGCTAGTCACACCGGGTCTTATTGATCCGCATACGCATCTGGTGCATGGGGGCTCCCGTGAGCATGAGCTGGTGTTAAAACGGTCTGGAGTCCCGTATTTGGACATTTTAGCGCAGGGGGGAGGCATCCTTCATACCGTGAAATCCACACGTGCGGCAAGTGAGCAGGAGCTGTATGAGAAGGCGCGTCGCAGTCTCGATGAAATGCTTCTGAATGGTGTTACAACCGTTGAAGCAAAGAGTGGCTACGGTTTATCCTTAGAAGCGGAATTAAAGCAGTTGCGTGTTGCCAAGCGCTTGAATGCGACACATGCTGTTGATGTCGTATCGACATTTATGGGAGCGCATGCGGTGCCGGAGGAATTTAAAGGTCGCAGCGAGGCCTTCGTTGATTATCTAGTGAACGTTATGCTGCCCAAAGTGGCCGAGGAGGGCCTTGCGGAGTTTTGCGACGTGTTTTGTGAGGCGGGCGTTTTCTCTGTTGAGGAGTCGCGCCGTATCTTAATGGAAGCACAGCGTCTAGGACTGCGCTCGAAGATCCACGCGGATGAAATCGTGCCGCTCGGTGGTGCCGAGTTGGCGGGAGAGGTAGGGGCGATATCCGCTGAGCATCTGCTGACTGCAACGGATAAAGGACTTGCAGCGCTTGCCGCGAGCGGCGTTATTCCGGTGCTGCTTCCGGGCACATCGTTCAATCTCGGCCTAGCCACGCATGCGCGCGCGCGTGACATGATAGACAAGTACGACCTGCCGGTGGCTCTGTCCACGGATTATAACCCGGGTTCCTGTCCGACAGAGTCGATTCAGCTCATCATGATGCTGGCGTCGCTTAACTTGAAAATGACCCCAGAGGAAATTCTGACCGCCTGCACGATCAACGCGGCGAATGCGCTGGGGCGCGGGGACGATATCGGATCGATTGAGGTGGGCAAACGCGCGGATCTAACGATTTTCGATGCGCCTAATATCGCGTATCTGCCGTATCATTTTGGGATTAATCACACCTACGGCGTGATGAAAAATGGGGAAATGGTCGTATGGAACCGCATGCTTGTGAGGGCGACTGAAGGAGAGGTGGAAGTCGTATGAGCCACGAAATTCCTTTTTTGAAATCACCCGATCAAGCTGCGTTCCGTGATCATATGGAAACCAAAGTAGCTGGGTGGATTCGTCCATGGAACGGTCACGAGGAGCTTCTCGCAGGGATCGTTGGCGTCCCTTTATCCAAGTCGTCGATCTCGCATTCAGGCGCTTCGACGACTCCTGCCGCGGTTCGCGCGGCATTCAAGTCATTTACGACCTATTCGATGGAATATGGGGTCGATTTGCAGGATTTGGCTGTCCGTGACCTCGGCGATATCCAGATGCATGTGACCGACATCGCGGAATGCCATCGCCGTATTGAGGAGAGTCTTCGGTCTCTGTACACGGAGCAGCCTAATCTGATCCCGATTATTGTCGGCGGCGATCATTCGACGAGCTATCCGTCGATCAAAGCCTTTGCTGGCCGATATCCAGGCCAGAAGGTAGGCATCATCCACTTTGATGCGCACCATGATGTGCGCAACTTCGAGGATGGCGGGGTGACCAACGGTACGCCGTTTCGCGGCATCCTGGAGTCGGGTGTGGTTCACGGACCTAACATCGTGCAAATCGGAATCCGGGGGTTTATGAACTCTAAGCCGTATCATGACTATGTGATAAGCAAAGGCGTGCACGTGTATACCTCACGGGATGTAAGACGCATGGGGATTGACGCCGTACTTGGTGAGGCGATTCAGCTTGCTGGGAAAGATACGGATGTACTGTACGTGAGTTTTGATGTAGATGTGATCGACCAGGCCTATGCGCCGGGCTGTCCGGCGATCGGCACTGGCGGGATGCACCCGTGGGACGCCATGGATGCCCTTCATCGCTTAGGAGCGCTTCCGAAGGTGCAGGGGTTGGATTTTGTCTGCATCGATCCAACTGTTGACGTGCGGAATGTGACTTCGCGCCTTGCGGTGCAGTTCATGCTCAGCTTCCTGGCGGGAGTGGCCTTGCGGCCGGTTTAACTACTTTATAAGGTTTTGTGAGGCACTTGCCAATAGGTTGGCGGGTGTCTTTTTTATGGCTAATTCGTAAACCTTTATGGAAACTAGTGGGAAACGCTATCCCAAACGCCTGATAAATTGTACAATGATAGGATGTCATTAAAAGTTGAAGTTGTTTTTCTTTTCGGAAAGGATGAAGAAAATGGACAAGCGCAAGAGCGCCAAAAATCAGAATGAGGCTTATGTAGGGGAGGAGTTTGGACCCGAGCTTACAATTCCGCTTTCACTCGCTGACTGTCTTGTTCGATTAACGAAAGGCGATCTTACGGAAATTCGGACTAATTTGGAGATTAAAGGTGTAAGCACATTAAAAAAACAGGATTTAGCTATTGCATTGGTGGAGCATATTCCAAACACGCTGCCCAATCTATTTCATAAATTCGATGACAAACGCTATCAAATTATGAAACAAATTGCTGGGCGCGGCGGTGTTGCCCCAAGTACGATGATTGATGTTGATCAGATTTCTTATTTCACGGAGCGGGGACTGCTTTTCGCTGGCATGCACAATGGGATACCTGCCATAGCCATGCCTCAGGAAGTGCGTGAAAGCTTTCAGAAGCTGGATTACAAATACTTCCGCGAGAAGTTTCAAAGAAATGCGGAATGGATTAAGCTCACGAACGGCCTTTTGTATTACTATGGCCATCTCAGCAAGGAAGAGCTGTTTGGACTCGTTGAAAGCTATATGGGGACAAAATTGTACCCGAATGAATACTTAGCAGTTGTAGAGGATTCGATTCTGTTCTATATGCAAATTATGCCGGACTCCAGGGGCTATCATAACGTCCTGTTGAACAATCCGAAACAAGTGCAGCAGGAGCAGGAGTCTCGATTGAGTGTCTCCCTGTATCCATTCACCAAAGAGCAGCTTCTAGCTGCTGGGGAGCAAGAATTTGTAGATCGTACTCCGGCACACAAAGCGTTTGTAGACTTCATTCGCAAAAACTATACGATTTCGTATGAAGAGGCAGACTTTATCGTAGAAGATTGTGTAGATCATATCCGTAATGGAGCAACTCCGGGCTTTCTGCTTCAATCGATCCAACAGGATCTTGAAATCAATGACCTAGAGCTGACAAAGAGCTTTATGAATCACATTTCAGCTCTGAATAATACGACAAGACAATGGTTTCTCAAGGGCTATTCACCAAGTGAGCTAGCCCCTGCCAAACCTCTGGCAGTGCTCCAGAAACCTTATGCCCAGGCGGATGTCATTGACATGAAAACGCGCGCGAAGGTAGGCAGGAACGACCCTTGCACATGCGGAAGCGGTAAGAAGTTTAAGAAGTGCTGTGCGGGTTAATCATTTCGATTAGTAACCTTAACCTGGCTCAATAGCCGCTAAACCGTCAACCGTCAAGACAATATGTCTTGGCGGTTTTTTTGTGTTAGGGAGATCCAGTGGGCAACTATGATCCTCTGTTTGACCAATATCGAACATCCGCTACACGCACCACTGCCACTTTAACGCTGAAAAACATTCATAGAGTAGCTAATTTCCTCAATGCGTTCCAACAGACGGAACGAGCTATTACTCCGCAATATCTGAAATAGAGGGAAAAACTACCGCTATTCTCCACTGTACTGTGGAAGGGAATGAATTAGCGGTAGAAACTCCATCTAAATCGTCGGTAGCCGTCCCCAATTTGGTATATTAGAGAAATTAGCATTATAAATTCCAGTTAATTGGGTAAATCTGCATGAATTGCGGAAAATAGCAGGAGTAATTGGCGTTAATTACAAGTAGTCCACCTACTTAGGGGAGCTCTAGTTTCTCTAGCTAGTTACTGAAATGCTCCCATTTCGCTCAAGTAGCTCCCTGTAGTTCAGTTATCCTCTCACAATCTCGCTCAGAGCTCTTTAGACTACCCGTTAGTTGTCGCAACAACGCCTCCCTCATTGAACAGAAACGTCAAATTGTTGATATTGCCTCGTCGGTTTTGTAAGATGGAAATCAGATAAAAGAGTGCCCGAAAGGAGGCAGCCCATGGCGCGTTCAAAGTCGCTTTGGTTATTAGTGGGATGGTTTCTGGTTGCTGCAGCGGGCTTGCTCGTTCTGCAATGGACCGGTGTATGGGCTCGCTTAGACTTAAGCCGAATGACGGAATGGCTGCGGAATTCAGGTCCGCTTGGCGGGCTTTTGTACATCATTGTTTACACGCTGCGTCCCTTGATACTGTTTCCGGCAACGCCGTTGACGCTGTATGGGGGCTATGTGTTTGGCGCCTTTTGGGGGACCGTTTACGATATCATTGGAGCGGGTGCTGGTGCGATGCTTTCTTTTTATATAACGCGAAAATGGGGCAGAAACGGCTTTCAACGGATATTGCGTAATAAGAAGTTGCAATCTTTTGATCAGAAGGCCGAAGAGAAAGGGTTTATGGTTGTGTTGTACATGCGCTTGATGCCCTTTTTTCCGTTTGACGGTGTCAGTTACGGGGCAGGACTTTCCAAAATCCGCTTTTGGGACTACACATGGGGAACGCTCATTGGTATAATTCCAGGAGCAGTGGTCTATAACGTGTTTGGCGCATCGCTGCAAGATATTGGATCTGGTAAATTTTATGCAGCGGTTGGGATGTATGTCCTATTTGCATTAATTCCGTTGCTTTTGAAAAGAAGACAGACTGTACGCAATCGAAACCAAGCCTAACGAACATGGGAATCTAGATTATCATCAGAGGAGAAATCAGATATGCAGAGGAAAACATTATACAAAGACTTATTCTGGGGCTTCGGGGCGGCGTGTGTGCTGCTAATTGGGTTTATCATTTTATGGCAGAGCATATCGTCCAGTTGGTTACAAGCATTTGATGAAGGGATTGCCAGCGCCGTTCAGTCACTTCGAAGTGACGGGCTAACACCTGCTGTGAAATTGATTACTACACTTGGAAAAGCAAAAGCAGAAAGTATCGTCTTCCTAGTGGTTGCTGCAATCTTGTTGTTTAAGCTTAAACAGAGATGGGAGACACTTGTGCTGTTCATAGGTGTTCTGGCTACGTGGGGGCTTAACATTGTGATCAAAGGTTTAATTGAACGCGAACGCCCTGCAGGACCATGGTTAATTGAGGAAACAGGGTTCAGCTTCCCTAGCGGGCATGCGATGGTGTCTATTTTATTTTACGGATTAATAGGTTATTTGGTGTGGATCAATGTGCGCAGAGGATGGAAGGCAGCGTGGCTGGTACCAGTTCTGACAGTTGCACTGATTCTTTGTATTGGATTAAGCCGAATTTATTTAGGCGTACATTATCCCAGCGATGTGCTAGCTGGATTCGCAGCAGGCGGCACCAGTCTGACCGCATGCATCATGGCGATAAACCGTATCACAGATCGCAGAACCCGTGCTCAGCAAAGGTTGGGGCGGCCAAATCGGCCAGACTACAACATGCCTGCTTAGACGAAGGCGAGGCCTGTTTACAAAAAAGAAAGGCATAAAGTGCTGCCAAAGTCATACACTTTTAGTAAGTAAGAGGAGCACTAAAGACATAGTTCACATCGGGGACAACGCCTTCCAGGGGTTCGTCCTTTTTCTTTTGCTTCCAGGACGTTGTATAATTAATCCATCGGCAGATGACTCAGAAAGAAGGGATGACTATGCTGAAACTAAGTATTCTTGATCAATCACCGGTTTCTTCCGGTTTTACGCATAGCGACGCGCTGCAGCAAACAATCCGGCTGGCGCAGTTGGCTGATCGTCTAGGCTACACGAGATTCTGGGTGTCGGAGCATCATAACTCGCAGGGTCTCGCCGGCTCGTCCCCGGAGGTGCTGCTGTCCACACTGGCGGCACGCACAAACCGCATAAGGCTCGGCTCAGGCGGCGTGCTGCTGCCGCATTACAGTTCCTACAAGGTCGCTGAGAACTTCCGTATGCTCGAAGCGCTTTATCCGGGGCGCATCGACCTCGGCATCGGGCGTGCACCTGGCGGCACGCCGCATACGGCCAAAGCGCTGAGAGGAGTCAGCGCCGATCTGTTCGAAGGTCTTGAGCGGTTCCCCGCGCAAGTCACGGATCTGCTCGGGTTCCTCACCGATTCGGTGGAACCCGGTCATGTGTTCGAGGGCATCCGCGCCACCCCTATGGTGGCTGGAGTGCCCCAGGTGTGGCTGCTCGGCTCCACCGGGCAGAGCGGGGTGTACGCCTCGCAAGCAGGAGCAGCGTTCTGCTTCGCGCACTTCATCAACGGAGCAGGCGGACAGCAAGCGGTGCGCAGCTACCGCAGCTCGTTCAAGCCCTCCGCGCTGAATGTCGTGCCGCAGGCGACGGTCTGCATTTATGTGCTCTGCGCTGAAACGCAGGCAGAGGCAGAAGAACTTGCCGCTTCCATCGATTTGCGCATTCTGCAAATGGAAAAAGGCGAGTTCACCGGAGTGAAATCGCCTGAAGAAGCGGCTGAGTATGTTTACTCGGATTGGGATCAAACCCGAGTAAGGGATAATCGGTCCCGGATGATTATCGGCGATCCCGGGCAAGTCCGGGAACAGATGCTGAACTTGGCGAGCAGCTACCAAGTGGATGAAGTCATGGTCGTTGCGGGTGGTTACCTGCCTGAGACGAGGCAGCGGACGATTGAACTGCTGGCCGAAGCGTTCGATCTCGCTGCACTCAAAGTCTGATTTCTTTCATGGGGTTAACGGCTTCTTTTATTTCTTTTATCGATTTCTTCCGTCACGATGAAAGCAAGGTCTTCGTTGCCAAAGAGGGACAGCACGCCTAACACGGTGCTATCAGCGACCTCGCCGGCTTCCTCTTTGGAAACCGTTAGATCGAGGGCTTGCTGCAGAGAGGCATTATCCTCCTGATCTGGATAAGCAGCACGATAGAGTGCTGCCGGGTCCAAATCATGATTGATACACCACTGGGCAAAGACGAGAATCATCATATGTTCCTCGCGTTTATAGTTTTCGATCATCTGTTCTTCTAATTGTTTGTTATTCATACTAGGGTAAACATCTCCTTCAACTACCTATTCAGCTTTTTAGGGCGGATGGGTTCATTATAGCGAAAGATCAGGTGCAATCACAATGATTAAGAATGAGAAGATCAAAGCATCCGAAGTGCATGTCACGGGTATGCAGGGTGAAGATCTAGGCGTGATGTCTACGAAGGAAGCACTGCTCCTGGCGAAGGAGCTGAAGGTAGACTTAGTTTGTACTTCGCTCATGAGCAGTCCGCCGCCGTGCAAATTGATCGGAGCGGGCCAGGCTAAGCAGGAAGCGATGCAGGAGAAACAGCAAGTCCGTAAGCGGGAGCAAGCCCCAAAGATCAAAGAGCTGCGATTAACGCCGCACATCGAGGATCATGATCTGGATACGAAGCGCCAGCAGGCGATGCGGATGCTGCAAGGCGGAGATGCCGTGCAGCTGGTCGTGAAGATTTCGGGCAAAGAAGGCGCTCAGGCCAAAGCTTTGCTTGAAGATTTGATCAAAGATTTAAGCGCATATGGACGCAAACAAACGGGCATTCAGCTAAGCGGGAAGCAAGCTTCCGTACAGCTTAATCCTTTATAACAAAAGCATGAACGTGCCTTCGCGTTGATCTGGGAGGGACGTTCATGTTTTTTTCGATCACAGGAAAATGGGTTAGCAGCTTAATTCAAGGTAATGGCCTGCGAGCCCATCAGCTCCCAAACCTGTTTGACATCGCTTAAAACATAGGCTTCCTGCTGTCCAGTCATAGGGTCGTTCATATAGGCGTAATCGTCATCCCAACCTGTTAGCAGCAAGGCATGTTCGGGTTGATACCACTCTACGAGTCGATCCTCTTCATCTTGCCATTCCAGATCCAGATAAGGGGTATCCATGTGTTCAGTCGCCCATATCATTGTTGGCTTGCCTACTTCTATTGTGTGGAGCAAGTCATCAAAGGAAGCACCTGTGATATCTTTGAAACGCCCCGGCATAAGCTGGTTCATTGTGGTATACACCGGCTTATGGTAGATGCCATATCCCGCCTCATAAGGGTTGCCGACGAACTCATCCTCTGGATTGCCGCCAACAAAAGCCCCATCATCATTTTCTGTAGGCATCTCGCCTCTAGGGAGTGCGTCAGCTACTTCCTCTTTGGTGACAGGAAGCCCGGCCCAGTTCAGCAGCATGGTGGCCGCCACGGCTTCACACCCATTGGGCAGTTCTGGCAGTTGTGATAAGGCAGGGGTATTAGGCACCTGATAATGGTGCTCCACTGGAGCAGGAGCAGGAGCATCAGCATCAGCATCAGCAGATGGCAGCGGCACAAGAGCATTCAGAAGTGGCTCACTGAGCACGATGACAGGCGGTCTTGGAGCGGTCGCTTGGAGAGCTTTTTCAAAAGCAGGCGCGGTAGGCTTGGGCAGTGCCAGGCACATCACAGAGCATAAAACGAACAGGCAGCATGTAAACTTTTTAATATGAAATCACTTCCGATCTAGCACGATCTAACACGATCTTCTCATTACATCATGAAGAAACTGGAAATGCAATACGAAGACTGTGTGACATATAAGGATAGCTAATCGGCATAGTCTAGGAAAGCGGACAGGTTCTTGCGAATATTTTATGGCATGAAATAAGGACTAGGGATGACCGTGTGAGGCAGAAACTCATACAATAGGGTAAAATGGTGAAAAATACCCGTTTCATGGATAAGAGGGAAGTTTATGAATAAGCATGAAGAGGAGAAAAAGGCGCTAGAGCAAGCCGCTATCGATATTTTTCTTGAACTATATAATATAAATAACCCGCTGTCGCTGCAAATGGTTCGCCAACAGGAGAAGCCGGACGCGCTTCTAGAGGATATCAATAACGAGCGAATTGGGCTCGAGGTGACTCATTTGTTCTACGATATGGAGGAAGCCAGACTCATGATGTCACGATCCGAGCTCACGAAACCTGGCACTGAAGTACTGGATAATTTCATTAAGGTCATTAATGATCGGATCCTTAGTAAGGAACTGAAGTTTCAGGATTATTCGCATGATTATCCTTGTATGCTGCTAATACGCAATGTATCGCTGCTGTTCGGGATGTCTGATGTACTTAGTTTCAAGCATAAACTTGTCCCGCCAAACGGAATGTTCACGCAAGTATGGCTGTTGTCCAGAGATTTTACATCGGATTGGTTGTTAATTAATTTATATGAAGTTGGCGGCGGAGGGATGAAATGAAGCGTTTCTATGCAGGACTCGGCGCAGCTTTTGGCGTCTATGCGATCATCATGATTGTGTATTTATTAAAAGGAAATTTATTTCCGATACCTCATGACCTAGTTGGCACAAGCGCAGACCCGCACACGTTCATGACCGTGCAAGAAATAGATAAAGCTGAATCATTATCGCGCATCCGATCCTTAGCTTATTTCCTCAGTTCTCCGCTGCAAATCGGCTTGATTCTGCTGCTTCTTGGTGTGGCCGTTCATATTCGAAGCTTTGCTGAAAAGCTGTCCAAGGCCTCCTTCCTGCAAATGGTCGTTTTTGTGCTTCTATTTATTCTGCTGATGGACGTGCTGTTCGTGCCAGTGGATTATTTTCTGTTCAAAATCGACCAAGCCTACGGGGTATCCACGGAGACGCTGGCGATCTTTTGGGGCGACCATGGGAAAGATTTTTTGCTTAATGCTGTAGGAACGATTGTCATGGTTTGGATATTCAGACTGGTGCTAAAATGGAGCCCTAACCGGTGGTGGTTCTGGTTCTGGCTGTTGTCTGTTCCATTGATTCTGTTCGTCACGTTCATTCAACCCGTTGTGCTTGATCCCCTGTATAACGATTTCAAGCCGCTTCAGGATCAAGAGCTTAAGGCGCAAATTCTTCAATTGGCGGCGCAATCGCACATTCCAGCCAAGCAGGTCTATGAGGTCAATATGTCCGAGAGGACCAACGCGATTAACGCTTATGTCAATGGAATTGGCGGTAACGCCCGAATCGTTCTCTGGGATACGACGCTGAAAAAGCTGCAGCCTGATGAGATTTTGACAGTAATGGCGCATGAAATGGGGCATTATGTAGAAAAACATATCTATATCGGCATTGCCTATGGGATCGTGCTTAGTTTTATTGGTTTATGGCTTGCGTTCCACGCTTATCGCTTCTTTCTTAAGCGTTGGGGCTCCAGATGGGGCATTCGGGGAGAAAATGATTTAGCGGCGCTGCCTATTCTGCTGCTGCTAATTACGTTCATGAGCTTTGTTTCCGCGCCTGCTCAAAATGCCTTCTCCCGCGTGATCGAGCATCGAGCAGATGTGTATGCGATGAAAATGACAGGAGACGGCAACGCCGCCATTCGCGCTTTTCAGCAAATTGCCAATGAGAACTTAAGCCCTGTCACACAGCCGAAGCTGGTTCAATGGTTTCGTGGCTCGCATCCGGACATCATGGATCGGATTATGTATTTTAAGCAGTTTGATAAATAAAAGGCTAGTGAGGGAGCGGGCAATCGCTTCTTCACTAGCCTTTATAGTTTACGTGAGGCCTTGAATCCCACCAAAAGCCACTTCCCGCCAGCCCCCCATGTAGCTAATGTTCCGTTACGGACTCAGAAGCCGTTATTTTGCCAATTTCGGCTGAATTTGAAGTGTTATCGGACAGATGGGGCGTTATCTATGGATTTTGTAGCTGTTTTAGGTGTTTTCATGGCCAATAGCGGCTCGTGAGTCCGTTAGATTCTGGTTCTTATACCCAAAGTAGCAAGTAGAGTTATCTCAGTCTGTTAGCTGACAACTATTGCTCGTTTCTGCGCGTCATTTGCTGCCAAACGGAGCCTTCAGCCGCATGCCCGCCTTCGATGCGCTCCAGCGCGATTTTCACCTGCATGCGCACTTCGAACTCGGGGTCGTCCGCCGCTTCTTGCAAATCCTTCAGCACGGAGTTGTCGCCAACCTCGTACAAGAAGCGCGCGGCGCGCCAACGGACCAGCTTATTGCGGTCCTTCAGCGCCTTGGCCATCGCGGGCATGGCGGCTGGGTCGCCCAGGTCAGACAGCGTATCGCCAGCCGTCCGACGAACAGATGGGGTATCGTCCTCGAGGGCACGATACAGGAAGGGCAGTACCTCGGGTTCTTTGATATCCCCGAGGTAGACCGTTGCCAGTCGCCGAATCGACGTGTTCTCGTCCTGCAGAGCATGGACGAGAAGCGGCAGCGTCTCTAGCGACGGCTGGATCTTTTGAAGCGCGGCGTAGCGCAGCTTCCAGTCACTATGGCGCAGCTGTTCCAGCGTTGCGCCAGTCTGGCCTTCTTCGGTGGCTTCCGAAGAAGCAGGGACATCGGTCTCCAGCATCGCGCTGGAGACCAGGCTTTCGACGCGGGCGTCGTCGTAAGAAGCGTCCAGCTCCTGGACGACTTCGCCCGCGATGTCCTTGAGCTCGCCGTAGCGCACGCCGAGCTCCTCGAGCTTGCGCTCCTTGATCAGGTTCGGCGATGCCGTACCTGCGCGGACCGCGGCCTGTGTGAAGCGCTCGGGCATCGCCACGCGCGCTTCTTCATTGCCGGCGCGCACCCGTACCTGGAGCGGGATGCCGCGGAACATCTGCACGAGGACTTGTGCCTCTCCGAAGGCTGCTTCAGCCTGCGGTTGTTCCAGCGGCAAGTCGCTGCCGCTGGTGGAGCCTTGGCCTTGGGCTTCACCGAAAATCTCGCGGGCTTTGGCTAAGATGAGCTGCCAGTCCCCTTTGGAGGTACGGTCCAGCGCAATGAAATCTGCTGCATGGAAGACGCTGATCACGCCCTGCACAGCGAGTAATTGCTGAACGTTGTCTGGGGCATCCGTACTATTTTTCTTTGTATAGGTCTTGCGCACACCAGCCGGAAGCGATTCATCCATATTGAGCTTCATGGAGTTTGGGCTTGGTGTAGGTTCTATAGATATAATTTTCATTAATGACACTCCTTCCAGTCGGATGTTACATGAAAAGACCCGGACGTATGAACGTCCAGGCCTGTTTATAGGCATTTCATATTAATCTAAATCAACGAGGTTGCGGTTTAAGTATTTGTCCAGCGTTTTGGTGAGATCAAACACCGTATGGGCTAAATCCACATTCTCGAAAACATGATCGCATTGATCGCGGTAAGCGAGCTCGTCTTCGTAATAAGAGAGATACTTCTGAATGATCTCATCCGAGTCTCCGCTTTCTCTCATCCGCTCTTCGAGAATACTGCGCTGAGCGTAGATGAAAACGAGTACGACGTGATCACCGTAATGCTTTTTGAGCGTTTCCGCACCGAAACGGTTCAAGATTAAATAAATGCTCCCACTATGTTCGAACATCCGCTCAATATCGGCACTTTTAATCCCATATAAATGATCATTGACGGTACTAACCTCAATGAATTCACCATTTGCTTGCGCCTGTACGAACTCAGCAGGGGAGATAAAGTGATAATCTTGACCGTCTTCCTCAGTTGCCCTCGGAGGTCTGGTGGTGTAAGAGATAACCTGCTTCATGCCTAGTGTAGAACCAGACATTTCAGCAACCGTCTTACGACCGGCTCCGTGTGGACCGGTGAATACAAAAATCATTTCCTTGTCCTTTAATGCGTACATGGAACATACCTCCTTATTTGTGAAAAGTGGGGGGTAAATCCTACGTGCGTGCAACGGTATGAAACGATTTTTGTCTAAGTAGGATCACTTTCAGCCGTACTTATATTTTACATGGTTCGGGTTGTTCGGTAAAGGTCTAGCGTTGGAAACGCTTTTTTGACTAGCGTTTCCCGCCGCGTCCGCCACCACGTGGCGCACTGCTGCGCGGTGAACCGCTTCTGTCGCTGGCGCGAGGCGCTCCAGTACGAGATCCAGAACCGTCGCTGCGTCCGCGCGTTTGAGCGCCGCGTTCGCCGCCACCTTGGTAGCCGCGTGCTGCGCCAGGACGGTCACTGCGTGAAGCAGCTCCGCCGCGTGCTGCGCCAGGACGGTCACTGCGTGGAGCTGCTCCGCCACGCGCTGCTCCGAAGCTGTCGCTGCGTCCAGCACCGCGCTCGGCGCTGTCACTGCGGCTTTTGCCGCCGCTGCGAATCGCGCGTGATGCGCTTGCTGCATCGTCGCGGCCAGTGCCGGCGTATTTGTTGTACGGCGAATAGGATTTATCGCCGTGAGGAGCAGAGCGCTTGTGGTCTGTGCCATCACCGCGACCTGCCGTGCGTGGAGCGCGTTCGGCGGATTCGCCGCGTCCCCATGAACTGGTGACTCGCGCTTTCGCAGCGCTCATGTTGTCTCCGCGGCCTGGTCCTGCGTCCGGCTCTCTTCTCTCTGCGCGACCCCAAGTGTTCGGGTTACGCTCCGAATTTACCTTCGCAGGGCGTTGTCCTCTTGGCGCATCGCTGCTGCGCGCACCAAATTTATCGCCGCCTCTGGATGTGGAACGTCCAGTACCGTATTGCATGCCGGTTTTGTCTTCACGAGCACCAGATCTTCCGCGGCTCTGTTGACCGCGCGGTTCTGATGTCCTGCCGCTGCGGCCACTGCGAGCAGCTCCGCCGTTTCGACGGCCTGATCCTCGGCCTTCTTGCTCGAAGTTATCCTCAGAGCTTGAACGAACGCGACGAACCTTAGGCTCGGAAGATCCTCTTAAGGACATCTTGATACCTTTTTCGATGAGTTCGATTGTCAGCATATCCCGCTCTGTAGCGAAAGTCACAGCAACACCAGTATCCCCAGCACGGCCCGTACGTCCGATTCGGTGGATGTAGCTTTCTGCGTCTTGCGGCACATCATAATTGAAGACATGCGTGACACCTTCGACATCTAACCCGCGCGCAGCAATATCAGTGGCGACCAATAACTCAATACGACCATCCCGGAATCGTTTCATAACTTGCTCACGTTTGGCTTGTGATAAATCTCCGTGTAGTTCGTCAGACATAAGCCCAAGTTCCTGTAAAGCTTCATTTAATGCAATAGCCCTTGCCTTAGTTCGGCAGAAAATCATCGCGAGGTAAGGCTTATATTGCTTAATAGCTGCAATCAAAGCATCCTGCTTCTGACGGTCAGTCGTCGGAACGAGAACTTGCTCAATTTCAGTCAACGTAACCTGTTTGCTTTGAATTTTAATTTCTTTTGCTTCTTTCATATAAGCTTTGGACAGGTTCATGACTTGTTCAGGCATTGTAGCGGAGAAAAGAAGGGTCTGACGATAAGGAGACGTTTGCGCAATGATGTCCTTCACTTCATGAAGGAAACCCATATGCAGCATTTGATCGGCCTCATCCAATACGAGTATTTTCAATTTATAGAAATTGATAGAACCGCGGCGAAGGTGATCGAGCAATCTTCCCGGTGTTCCTACTACTATATGTATGTTCCCTTGAAGCTTTCTAAGCTGCTTTTCTACATCCTGCCCGCCGTAGGCTGCAAGTACCTTTGCTCCCGTCACAGGGACAAGGTCTTTCAGCTCATTCGTAATTTGAATTGCCAGCTCGCGTGTTGGCGTCAGAATCAATGCTTGAACATCTGCGCTTTCCACATCGATTGTTTCTAATATTGGAAGAACAAAGGCCAGGGTTTTACCTGTACCTGTTTGTGCTTGTGCAATAACATCCGTGCCTTTTAGTAAAACAGGTATAGCTTCCCTTTGAATGGGGGTCGGTTCGATAACGCCTGATGCTTGTAAGACTCCAACGAGTCCTTCTCTAATTCCTAATGAGGCAAATCCACTTGACATGGTAATTGGCCAGCTCCCTTTTTCCTACTATTTATAGGGATCTTTGGTGGTAGTCCAAAGTCTCTCCTTGTTAAGACGATTCCCCCATTGTACAGGAATGCCAGACAAATGGAAACAGGAGCCGGCCTACAAGCAATAAATATCTACTTTATATAGAAGAAATTGATTTTATTTATCCGGCAATACTTGTGCAGTCCCAAAAACGCGCTCTACTGTCTGGTTGAAATCGGTCAGAAGCGGCATAAGCGAATGGCCTTTCCAGCTTTCCTGGGCATAATTGTTCATTTTATTGAGGAAATCCCGATTCGCTGAAATATAGACATCCATCACACTTGGTTGGAGCAAACGGATTTTCTCCGCCATAGCTTGTTTAAAGCGATGAGATAGCAGGTCATGGTGGACGGCCGTCTCGTAACTGTTATACCCGTTGTTTAAATCATTGGAAGGCAAATAGTCATCGTGAGGAGCATTATCATTGTAAAAGCCTTTGTTTGTTCCTTGGTTGTTGGTCTCCTTCGTTGTTCCTTTGGTACCTGTAGCACTGCTATCAATCATGAGGGCAACGTAGGCGTTTTTGTCCGTCGTCATGACGATGGCTGTATTTACACCATTCATAGCATTGAGTTGATTAGAAAGAAACTGATTGTATGCGAGACTAGTATTATTGTGCGAAACTGGACCATAGAGCTGTTGGGTTTGGTAGGCTCTCTCGGAATCTGTCGATTTATCGACTGGAGAACCGAAGTTGGTATGGTCGGGACTCTTGCCATATTCCCGTCCGCCCTCCGTGCAGCCTGATAAAGTCAGCATGAGGAATAGCAATCCAGAAATCGGAAAACCTAACTTACTGAGCATTAATAATGACCTCCCAATCTAGAGTGTAATGTCTATAGGATGGGATGTTTCTCTCCTTTTATTCGTGTTCAGAAATATACGCTTTTGTGCATAAAGAGGTGGGTGTATGGAAATAACCATGAAGGGAAAATATATCGCTACAGAGCGGTTTAAGAACAATTTGTGAACTCTCCTCCAGCGATTGACAAAAACTTTTCACGAATTTATAGTTAATAAAGTGAATTGACATGGGCATGGCCATCGTGGTAAAAATAATGTTTTAAAAGTGGGGTTGATACAATGAGTCGATTGAAAAAGTTATGGCGTCTGCTACCCCTTTTAGCGGTAATGACGTTCTTGCTAACCGGGTGTGGAGACCCAACTCTGTCTGCTTTGCAGCCAAAAGGTCCTGTTGCATCAGAGCAATTGTTTTTGATGAAATTAAGTCTCTTTATCATGGTTTTTGTCGTAATTGTCGTATTTGCGATTTATGTGTATGTGTTAATTCGCTTTAGGAAGCGCAAGAACGACAACAGCATTCCGAAACAAGTGGAAGGAAGCCACGTGCTTGAGATTATCTGGACCGTTGTTCCGATTCTCTTACTGTTAGTACTTGCGGTGCCAACAGTATCTTACACATTCAAGCATTCAACGAACTACACTAAGGACAAAGCCGCCGTTCACGTCAAAGTCACTGCGCATCAATTCTGGTGGCAGTTTGAATATCCAGATTTGGGCATCGCAACAGCTCAAGAGCTTGTTGTGCCTAAGGATAAAATTATTGCTTTTGAACTTGTTTCCGCGGACGTTTCTCACGCATTCTGGGTACCATCCCTAGGCGGTAAAGTGGATACGAACCCTGGAATCACGAATACGCTTTACCTGCAAGCTGATGAAATCTCTACATTCCAAGGTAGATGTACAGAGCTTTGCGGAGCTTCTCACGCATTGATGAACTTCACGGTTGAGTCGAAGAGTCAAACGGATTTCGATGCATGGGTAGCGAAAATGAAAGCACCTGCAACTGTGCCGGCAACAGCTCAGAAGGGTGAAGAACTTTTCAAAGAAAATTGTATGACTTGTCACGCAGTTACTGCTAATGGTCCTGGTGTTGCTCCGAACCTCAAAGGTTTCGCTGATCGCGATACACTTGCTGGTATTCTGGAACATACTCCTGAGAAAATGGCGCTGTGGATACATAATCCGCAAGATCAGAAACCGGGCAACAAAATGCCAGCGTTCGGTCAAGCGGCAGGCGGCAAGCTTGATGACGCACAAATTAATGATATCGTTCAGTACTTACAGACTTTGAAATAAACTTCTCAGGTAAAGGAGGTTAATACGTTGGCTCACTCTCATCCAGTAAAAAAACATACCGGTCTCATGGATTGGCTTACAACAGTCGATCATAAGAAAATCGGTATCCTGTACTTACTTGCGGGCGGGCTTTTCTTCCTCGTAGGAGGACTTGAAGCCATTCTGATTCGGATTCAGCTCGCTTATCCCGATCAACATATTTTTGTCGGTGATTCATTTAACCAATTAACGACGATGCACGGAACAACGATGATTTTCTTTGCGGCGATGCCGATCATCTTCGCATTCATGAATGCCATCGTTCCTCTACAGATTGGTGCAAGGGACGTTGCGTTCCCATTCGTGAACTCACTTGGTTTCTGGCTGTTCTTCGCGGGCGGCGTCTTGATGAACACAAGTTGGTTCTTGGGTGGTGCACCGGATGCTGGTTGGACGGGGTATGCGCCATTGTCCTCGATTACCGACAGCGGTTGGGGGCAGACGCTCGAGGGTAACATACAAGGTACAGATTTCTATGTACTAGGCTTGCAAATTGCCGGTATTGGTACACTTATCGGGGGGATTAACTTCCTCGTTACAATTATTAACATGCGTGCACCTGGTCTTACGTATATGCGTATGCCAATGTTCACATGGTCAGCTTTCATCACTTCGGCTTTGATCGTACTTGCTTTCCCTGCAATTACAGTAGCACTAGTTGAACTTATGTTCGACCGTGTCTTTGGCGGAGCATTCTTCGATGCTGCCAGAGGCGGTAACAATGTACTATGGGAGCATCTATTCTGGATTTTCGGGCACCCCGAAGTTTACATCCTGATTCTTCCTGCGTTTGGTATTATTTCTGAGATCGTATCGACGTTCTCCAAAAAACGTCTTTTCGGATACAGCTCCATGGTCTTCGCAACTGTATTAATTGGTTTCTTAGGCTTCATGGTTTGGGTTCACCATATGTTTACAACAGGTTTGGGTCCAGTTGCTAACTCGATCTTCTCGATTGCAACGATGGCGATTGCCGTACCTACGGGTGTTAAGATCTTTAACTGGTTGTTCACCCTTTGGGGCGGGCAAATTCGTTTCACGACAGCTAATATTTTTGCAACAGCTTTCATCCCGACATTCGTTATGGGTGGAACAACAGGGGTTATGCTTGCGATTCCTGCAGCAGACTTCCAGTACCACGATACGTATTTCGTAGTTGCTCACTTTCACTATGTTATCGTTGGTGGTCTAATCCTTGGGTTGTTCGCGGGTCTTTACTACTGGTGGCCGAAAATGTTTGGTCGCACGTTGAGCGAAGGACTGGGGAAATTACATTTCTGGTTGTTCTTCATCGGTTTCCATTTAACATTCTTCCCGCAACATTTCTTGGGTCTAATGGGGATGCCGCGTCGTGTATTTACGTACCAGCCTGGGTATGATCTTGAAGTAGGTAACTTGGTTTCGACAGTGGGCGCCTTCTTCATGGGTATCGGTACACTCGTGTTCCTAATCAATATCATTGCAACAGCAAGGAAACCAGTTACGGCTCTATCCGATCCTTGGGATGGTCGTACATTGGAGTGGTCGATTCCTTCACCTGCACCTGAATATAACTTTAAACAAACTCCGCTTGTTCGCGGGTATGATGCACTTTGGAAAGAAAAAATGGCAGGTAATAAACAAATGACTCCGGCAGAACCAGTTGGTTCGATTCATATGCCGTCAGCGTCCATCTTGCCGCTAGTTATGTCCGTTGGTTTGTTCATTGCTGGTTTTGGTTTTATGTACAAAAACTACTATGTAGCAGCTGCGGGTATGGTTGTTACATTAATTGCTATGTTCTTGCGCTCCGTATACGACGATCATGGTTGGCATATTGAACCGGAAGAACTTGAAGATGACAAGGGGGTAAAGGCATGAGTACTCATCACACGGGCGCACTGCCTGCTAATCCGGAAACGGCTACCCTCGAAGGGAAAAATAAGGTTCTTGGATTCTGGTTATTCCTTGGCGCCGAAGTTGTATTGTTTGGTTGTTTATTCGCAACTTACATTGCACTTCGGAACTCTGTTCCAGACGGTCCGACAGCTGATGAAATTTTCAAACTCAAAACAGTGGGTTGGTCAACTTTCATCCTCTTGACAAGTAGTTTAACAAGCGTGTTCGCGATCATCGCGATGCACAAACAGAAGCTGGGCCAATTGTTATTCTGGCTTCTTATCACGGTATTGTTTGGTCTTTCGTTCTTGGGTCTTGAGATTTATGAGTTCGTTGAATATGTTCACGAGGGTCATAAATTTACAACAAGTGCCTTCTCAACTTCGTTCTATACGTTGGTTGGGTTCCACGGAGCACACGTTGCCTTCGGTATTTGCTGGATTACACTGTTGATTCTACAAGGACTCAAAAAAGGTCTTACCGTTGTCACAGCACCTAAGTTCTACGTAGCAGCGTTGTACTGGCACTTTATTGACTTAGTCTGGGTATTTATCTTCACAGTCGTTTATCTGATGGGGAAGGTGGGTCATTAAGATGAGCAGCAATTCTCACGATACACACGCACCTAGCAAACGAGTTAAGCACGAATCTCCACTCAACCACTACTTGTCTTACATTATCTCGATCTTGCTGACAATGCTTGCATTTGCCGTTGTGCTCTACGGAGACCTGGATCGTTCGTTTATTCTGATCTTCATCGTTGCTTTGGCGCTTGTGCAAGCTATTATCCAGTTGTTCTTCTGGATGCATGCCAAAGAAAGAGGACACTTATTCCCGCTAATTTTTCTTGGGGGAGGAGCTTTCGTAGCTCTTACTGGTGTTATTACAGCTGTATATTGGATGTGGTGGTAAACCACTGGAAGAGGCAACTTTGTCTAGGCAAAGTGCCTCCTCTTTTTTTAGAATGAAGGTCTAGCATGAAGTTGAAAGGAGAAAGAGATCAGCTATGAGCCAAATTGGTGGATTTTTTGAGTTGTGGAATCCGGTATTACTGTTGGTGATCGTCGTTGTCGGATATACATATCGTCACTTTGTCGCTAAGGGGAAAGGGAATTCAGCAAATATTGAGCCAGTTTCGGTTTCACAGCAGGTCTCTTTCTATGTTGGGCTTGCTCTCTTCTATATTGGCCAAGGGAGTCCGATTAATTATATTGGGCATCACTACTTGTTCAGTATGCATATGCTGCAGCAAACAATCTTGTATTTAATTGTACCTATCTGTATTTGGCTGGGTACACCAGCGTGGATGATGCGTTCGATCATGAAAATTACTGTTATTCGCGGTATATTCTCATTTTTCACACGACCGTTGATTGCACTATTTCTATTTAACATGCTCTTCTCCATCTATCATATGCCTTTGGTTATGGATTACTTGATGATAAATGATCTATCGCTTTTCGGTTACCATACCGTGCTGTTATTCACAGCTTTTATGATGTGGTTCCCTGTTTTTTGTCCACTGCCTGAGATGAATCGCTTGAATGATTTGAAGAAGATGGCTTACATCTTTGGGAATGGCATTCTGCTGACACCAGCCTGTGCGCTCATTATTTTCGCGGATACGATTATTTATGACATGTACGCGAATGTAACCGTACCCTTCGCCCACTTATCACCTCTTGATGATCAGCAATTGGGTGGCGTTCTGATGAAGATAGTCCAGGAAGTTGTCTATGGAGCAACACTTGCGTATATTTTCTTCCGTTGGTATCGTAGAGAACGGAAAGAAGATGACGATATGGATCTTATAGAGGCACAAGAGGGTCTGAATAATCAGGGCGGTAATTGGAATCGCGCTTAGGGGAAAGGATTTAGGGAGATGCACATTCTACCAACGATTTCTACGATGTTTATCGTGATTAGTGCCATTTTTGTCGGTTTCGGCTGGTATCATATTGTAAAAGGAAACCGGGAAACCCATCAAAAATTGATGGTTCTTGGAGCCATCTTCGCACTAGCGTTTTTTATTATATATATGTCGCGTACGTTGTTTGAGGGTAATACTTCATTCGGTGGACCTGAGAGCTTGAAGCTGCCGTATCACTTATTCTTGTTTTTCCACATTGCTTTGGCTACGCTTGGCGGTGTTCTTGGGTTAATAACACTTTGGTTTGCCTACAAAAACAAATTTCTCAAGCATAAGAAAATTGGCCGCGTGGCTGCAATTGTATGGCTTTTAACTGCGCCAACGGGTGTTTTGGTTTATGTTTTGCTTTACTTGATGTATCCGGGTGGAACGACAAAGCCGGTTATTGATGCGATTTTTGGATTGTAAAAGAATTGATTCGTAATAGGAATAAAGAGAAGAAGCTAATTCACTGCGTTGAGCAGTTGAGTTAGCTTCTTTTTTTGATAAAGTGGGATGCTCTTTTACTTCCCAGTACCACCCAACCGCAACATTTCTTTTATTTTCCAATCTCATGTAAACTAATAGAAATAAGAATATTAATTTCTTATCTCAATCAGAAAGGCAGGTCCAATCCATGGCATACCCGCTTACGGTAGAAAACGTTTCAAAGCAGTACGGTGAGAAAACAGCTGTAAACGCTATCAATCTTCGTGTGCAGGAGGGAGAAATTTATGGATTGCTAGGTGCTAACGGTGCTGGGAAAACGACAACGATGCGAATGGTTCTAGGACTGATATATCCCGATCAAGGACATATTTTGTGGAAGGGGCAGGGTTATCGCGAAGAGTTGAAGAGGCTTATGGGCTACTTGCCCGAAGAGCGCGGCTTATATCCCAAAATCAAAGTAAGCGAACAAATCATATATTTAGCGGAGCTGCGCGGCTTATCCCGTAAGCAGGCAGAGACAGGGCTGAAAACTTGGCTTGACCGGTTCGAAGTCCCTGAGTACTACAACAAGAAGGTCGAAGAGTTGTCCAAAGGGAATCAGCAGAAAATACAATTCATTGCTGCCGTAATTCATAATCCAGATATTTTGATCCTGGATGAGGCCTTTAGCGGACTTGACCCCGTGAATGTGGAACTGTTGAAAAAGACAGTGAAAAGCCTCCGTGACGAGGGGAAAACGATACTCTTTTCGAGCCATCGCATGGATCATGTGGAGGAGCTGTGTGAACATATTTGTATATTGCATCGTTCAAATACGATTCTTCAAGGGAGCTTGAAGGAGATTAAATCTACCTTTCCAAAAGAGAGAATCACTCTGCAAACTGAGCAGCCTATTAAGGGCTTGGAACAACTCCAGGGCGTTACTTCTGTAGAGAGACAACTGAACGGCTATCAAATTCGGATAGATTCTACTGCTGATGCGCAGCGGATTTTGCACCATGCGATAGAACAGTCTACTATACACAGGTTTCAAATCATGGAGCCTACGCTGAACGAAATCTTTATTCAAAAGGTGGGAAAAGTGCATGAATAGGACTTGGACCGTTATAAAGTTTACCTATTTAACCCGTTTCCGCTCCAAATCTTTTCGTGTGATGAGTCTGATTCTAATTGTCCTTCTATCGGTTCTCATTCATTTACCAACGATAATGGAAAAACTAGCTTCGCATGAAGCGACGAGAATCGGCGTTTTCGCAGGGAAACAAGGGGAGGTTGCAGGGAAGCTGGCCGCTTTTTATAATACGCAGCAGAATCCGGACATCGTCATTGTACCTCTACAGGACGCAGGAAGTGCTGCCGCTAATGAGGCACTCGCTAAGAAGCAAATAGCAGATAAAACAATAAAAGGTTATCTCGAGTTTACAGATACAACTGTAGCCGGCTTCCCCAAAACGGTTTATAAATCGGAAGGAACGATGGAGTTCTCGCTCAAAAACAAGCTTCAGACTGCCCTTCAGCTGGTCAAAACTGACGTGGTCCTGCAAGGAGCAGGGATCGCCTCTGAGCAAAAAGCCAACATGCAAGCCCCCGTCTCCTTGGAAACGGTGCAGCTTTTAATGAACAATGTAGGAGCAGGCAAAACGGAGTCGCAAATGGTCATGTCCTACGCCCTCGTATATGTCATGCTGTTCATGCTGTACATGGGCGTCATTGGCTTCGGCAACATGGTAGCCATGGAAATTACCGCAGAGAAGAGTTCGCGGGTGATGGAACTGCTCATCACAAGTGTGTCACCGCTTAAGCAGATGTTTGGTAAAATCGTTGGTATCTGCTTATTGGCTTTAACACAGATAGCCTTGTCCATCGCTGTAGGTGTTGTAAATTTAAGCTTATCCAGCAGCAGCCAGCTCGTCTCACAGCTTCATCTGAATTGGGAAGATCTGCAGGTTTCACTCATTGTTTATTTCTTGATCTTCTATTTATTGGGATTTTTCATTTACGCGACTGTTTTCGCGGCAGTTGGCTCGCTGGTAAGCCGAACAGAAGATGTGGGGCAGGCGATTATGCCAGTGACGATGCTGGTCGTAGCCGCGTTTATGATCGCAATCTTCGGATTAAATAATCCGAATGCGGGATTCGTTGTTACGATGTCATTCGTGCCGTTTTTTTCACCGCTAATCATGTTCCTGCGGATTGGGATGAGCTCACCAGCCTTGTGGGAAATATGGCTGTCGATCGTCATTCAATTGATCTCTATCGGCGCAATGGCATGGTTAGCAGCTAAAATTTACCGCACGGGCGTGCTCATGTATGGTAAGAGGCCTACATGGCGGGAGCTTCGCAAAGCGATGCGGGCGTATAAGGTGTAAGAATGAATATAATAAACCCCGATAAATCAAATTGTTGATTTATCGGGGTTTATTTGTTCACTCAACAAAATTTATCAATTGAAAGCACAAAAATTATCATGTGAAAGCGTGTCCAATCTCTCTAGAATTAGGCTTACAAAAAGATGATTTTGGGGGTATGCACCTGCACCGCTGTCATTGCAAACATCATTGATTAAGGAATGAGGGAAGTACATGAATAACATGATGCAAAAAAGAGTGCTCATTTTTTCTTTTCTTGCGTTGCCGATGGGATTAATGCTGTTATTTCTAATCTATCCTACGGTGAAGCTGTTTCAATACAGTTTGACCGACTGGAATGGGATCAGCAGAGATTTGCACTTTGTAGGGTTTGACAATTATTTGAAAGCGCTCAAAATGTCGCAAGTGTGGCAATCGCTCTCGAATAACTGGCTTTATTTTATCATCCATGCGCTGCTGATTCCCTTTGAGATTTTATTGGCGGTTATGTTGAACGCCAAGATGCGAGCTAGTGAGTTTTTCCGTTCTATCGTTTTACTCCCTTACATCATCAATGGTGTAGCTGTCGCTTATATTTTCGGATATTTGTACAATCCAGTGAATGGTCCGATCAATGAGTTGTTGATGGCCTTGGGTTTAGAGGGTTGGATTCATAATTGGCTTAGTGATGTGAAAATAGTTAACTATTCGCTTGTGGCAATCTCCTTATGGAGATTTGCAGGATTTCATATCATTTTATTCCTAGCAGGTGTGCAGTCTATACCAAGCGATTTGTATGAAGCCGCCACAATTGATGGTGCTAACAAAATGCAGCAGATTCGTTATATCGTTTTACCAGGTATTCGCCGCGTCATTGAAATTATATTATTCTTAAATATTCGGGGAGCCCTACAAGTCTTTGATATTCCTTTCCTTGTCACGCAAGGCGGTCCCGGTACCTCCAGTAGTACGTTTACGATTTTCACCATCAATACGGCATTTAAATTCAATAGTTACGGCTTAGCTTCTGCTTTGGCCATCATTTTGATGGTTATGATCATTGCATTTAGCTTCATTCAGAACTTATTGATTCGTGAGAAAGGGGAAAAATCATCATGAGCATGCCTCAAGCAGAGCTTGCAACCAAACCTCGTAGAATGGAAAGGGCATCGGTGTATTCCTTTCTTGGCAAATCGCTATATTACGTCATTTTATCGCTTATCACGATTATTATTTTTGTCCCATTGCTTGTGGTTGTTTTCGCAGCATTTAAGACGTCTCCGGAGCTCGCGGCTACATCGCCGTTTGCACTGCCTAAGAGCTGGTCGTTTCATAATTTTGCCGTCGCCTTCGAGAAAGCGAATATGCTTGTAGGGTTAATTAACTCACTTAGTGTTACGGTCTCTAGCGTAGTCATTAATGCTATTCTCGGAGCTATGACAGCCTTTGTACTCAATCGGTTTAATTTCCGCTTCAAGAAAACAATCTTTCTGCTATTTATCATCGCATCGGTCGTACCAGCCTATACCACGGAAGTGGCGCGTTTTCAGACCATTAAGTCGTTAGGCCTTTACAACACGATCTTTGCGCCGCTGATTATTTATGCCGGAACAGATTTGATGCAAATTTTCATTTATCTGCAATTCATTGAGAAAATTTCGAAGCAGTTAGACGAAAGCGCACTGCTTGATGGAGCGTCATATTTCCGGATTTTCCGCTCGATTCTATTCCCACTTTTGCTTCCAGCAACGGCTACACTGGCGATCATCAAAGCCGTTGATATCATGAACGATATGTACATTCCTTACCTGTATATGCCTTCGAAGAAGCTAAGTACGTTATCAACCGCGTTGATGACGTTTGTAGGCGAGCGCGCGACCTATTGGAATGAGTTGTCTGCCGCGATTATTTTGGTTATGTTACCAACCATTTTGATTTATTTGGTGCTGCGGAAATTTATTTTTGCCGGATTAATGGACGGAGCGATGAAAGAGTAGAGCTGTTCAACTAGTGAACTTTGGGGGTAAAAGGCAATGATTAATGACAAACTGCCATACATCTATTATGGCGGCGATTATAACCCTGACCAATGGCCAGAGGAAGTTTGGCAAGAAGACATGCGAATGTTTAAATTGGCCGGCATTAATATCGTTACACTGCCCGTTTTTAGCTGGGCGAAGCTGCAGCCTTCGGAAGATACGTACGATTTTGAATGGCTCGATAAAATCATTGCTACAGTCGCTGCGGAAGGCATTTTCCTGTGCTTAGCGACATCAACTGCGGCACAGCCTGCCTGGATGTCTCGCCTGTATCCTGAAGTGCTTCCCGTCGATATTGACGGCAGGAAGCGCACGCACGGCTCTCGCGTCAACTTCTGCCCAAACAGCCCGGTTTACCGGATGTTTTCTCAGCGTTTAGCGATCAAGATGGCAGAACGTTACGGACACCACCCGTCTTTGCTTGTGTGGCACATTGGTAACGAATATGCGCCTCATTGCTACTGCGATACGTGCGCGTCCTCTTTCCGTACTTGGCTGCAGAAGAGATACGGTACACTAGAGGTTGTAAATCGCGTGTGGAATATGAGCTTCTGGTCTCATACGGTATATGAATGGGAAGAGATTGTACCTCCTACGAATTTGAACGGGAACAATAAATGTTTCCAAGGGATCGCTTTAGACTATAAGAGATTTATGTCGGACGCTATCTTGGAATGTTATCAAGGCGAGTACGACAAGATTAAAGAGATCACTCCCGATATTAAAATCACGTCGAATATTTGGGGACTATTTAACGGTCTGGACCTAAAGAAATGGGCCGATCATATGGATGTAGTTTCATGGGACAGCTATCCCCAAATGAATGAACCCATGAGCAACGTCGCGATGAGGCATGATTACATGAGAGGGCTAAAAGACGGACAACCTTTCATGCTAATGGAGCAGACGCCAAGTCAGCAGAACTGGCAGCCTTACAATAGTCTCAAACGGCCTGGTGTTATGCGGCTTTGGAGCTATCAAGCGATAGCCCATGGGGCAGATACGGTTATGTTCTTCCAATTGCGCCGTTCCGTTGGTGCGTGCGAGAAGTATCATGGCGCTTTGATTGCTCACGCAGGACATGAGCATACAAGAGTATTTAAAGAGTGTACACAACTAGGGATGGAGCTGCAGGTGTTGGGGGATACCCTTCTAGATTCCGTAACGGAGTCCAAAGTAGCGCTGTTGTTCGATATTGATACTTGGAATGCCGTGGAAATGACCAGTGGTCCGAGCGTGGATCTGGATTATCTCAAGCAGGCGCAGAAGTACTACAAAGCTTTTTATGATCTAAACGTAAGTGTAGATGTCATTAGCCCGCTTAGTGATTTTTCCAAATACGAACTAATTATCGCACCAGTCATGTACATGTTGAAGCCTGGCGTTAGCGATCGACTGAAATCGTTTGTGAAGCAGGGCGGAACATTTGTTACCTCGTTTTTCAGCGGGATAGTGAATGAGAACGATCTTGTAACATTAGGCGGTTACCCAGGTGAATTGCGAGATTTGCTCGGAATATGGGTAGAGGAAATTGATTCGCTTCAACCGGAAATGACGAATAAAATTGTGATGCATTCAGCTTTTGGAGAGCTCCAGGGTGAATATGAATGTGGGCTTTTGTGCGATTTGCTGCACCTTGAGGGAGCAGAGGCGCTTGGTGTCTATGGACGCGATTTTTACGCAGGCATGCCGGCAATCACCCGAAATACATTCGGGCAAGGGGAAGCTTATTATGTAGCAACTGACCCTGAACAGAGATTTTTGGAAGAGCTAAGCAAATCAATCTGTGAGCGATTAAATTTGGCGACGACGCATCAAGCTCCTGAAGGTGTAGAGATTAGAAACAGACAAAAAGATGATAAAACGTATACCTTTGTTCTGAATCATAATGCTTATGAGACAGCGGTTTTATTGAATGCTGGATCCTATAAGGATCTATTGTCTCATCGAGTCTATGAGCGGACGTTAGTACTTGAACCTTACGGAGTAGCTATTTTAGAAGTTTGTTCCTAGTAAACTTATAGGGAAGAAAGCATTTTCTTCCCTATCTTTCGTTGTAATTAATTGGATTTGATATAGGGTTGACGTATTCCGTAATAAATTTTATGATGACGGTAGAACATGTCGAATCCTGGCACAATTGAGATTAACTATTAATGTAAGCGCATCAACTTTTACACAAAATACCTGGTGTCCAGTTATCCCGTCATTTGGTCGGAATGTGTAATCTCACAGCATAGTGGTTACTTGAGAGAACGGGGGGACGGCCAATGCGTATTTTTAAAAAGAGATGGCCAATCACATCAATTCTGTACGTAATGTTCTTTTTTGTGATCGTGATGCCTATTGTCTTAGTTGCGTTTCTATCATTAAGAGCTTATACAGATATTTTGCTATCTAACATCACTTCGCGCACTATGCAAACATTGGAACAAGTATCCTACTCTATTGATCAGGAAAAAAGCAGATATATCAGGACGGTTGCCGCAATTGCCTCGGATAATAATATGATTTCCCTTGCAACTTCTTACCATCGCAGTACACAATCCAAAGACCTATTCAACTCTTCCATTCAGTTAGAAAATCAATTGAAAAATTATTTGCACGATATGCCCGACGTTGTATCAGCGATGTTCGTTTATCGCGACGGAGGCGCCTATTTCTTTGAGGGCACCCATTTTCATAATATTAACACGCGGATAAACGAAAATTATCTAAAGAGTACAGCCCTTTATCAGAAAGCGCTTCAAAATCAAGGGCGAGTTTTGTTATTCGGATCTGAAGAGAATGTATTGATTGAATCGAATGACAAATATATTTTATCCGCAGCAATAGCTCCCCAATACGAAAGATCATTTAGCGATGTTGAAATGATCTATTTTGTGATACAAGCAAAAACATTTGAGAATCTGGCTGAATCTACATCCAACCAAGACGGTAGTTTTATCATCCTGGACGGCAATGGAAATATCATGTTGGATACAAGCAAAGATAAAAATAAAAACATTGAAAAACAAACAATTGAACAAGCGCGAAACAAGAAAAGCGGCAACTTTGAAACGATGGTTTACGACGAGAAGATGTTTGTAACTTTTCTAACCATGGAGCGGACTGAGTGGAAAATCATCTACATTACCCCTTATGAGCAGATGACTGCCCAAGTCAGAGAAATCTATCAATTAGTGATGAATGTTTCTGCGGCAGGACTAATTCTATTTTTGATTGTCTCGTTTTTCCTTGTCCGCAGTATCGTTGGCCCAATCAAATCACTCATTTATCAAATGAACAAAATGAAGAGCGGATCCTTTCATGTGGATCTGGAGCTTTCTGGTCCATTGGAAATTTATTCGTTGGGAAAAACCTTTCAGAATATGACAGTACGTATACAGGAGCTCATCATCGAAAGGCAAGAACAAGAAAAGCTGAAAACACGCGCGGAAATCGATGCGCTTCAATCTCAAATTAATCCACATTTTCTAGTGAACACTCTTAATGCTATTAAGATTATGGCGATGTTGTCCAAGGCAACCAATTTGGTGGAAATGACGGATTCTCTTATTAAATTGTTAGCTGCAACCTTTCATCGCGGGGGCTCTTACATCCAAGTTTTTGATGAAATGCAAAGCTTGGAAAAGTATATACATATTATGAAAGTCCGTTATGGTGACCGATTTAAGGTCGAATATGACATCGATGATTGTGTGACAGACAGCTATATACTCAAGCTGTTACTGCAGCCTATTTTGGAAAATGCAATTATTCACGGATTTTACGGCAAAGAAGCGATGGGAATCGTCAAAATTACGAGTAGGAAAAATAATGATCAACTCATTATCACGATCACGGATAACGGAAAAGGGATGGAACAGCGGACGATGGAAGCCTTGCTGCATGAGAAAAAGGTGGAGTCATTGTGCGGAATCGGCATTGCTAATGTTAATGATCGGATTCGATTAAATTACGGCGAACCATACGGCTTGAAAATTAACAGTGAATTAGGTGTTGGAACAGAAGTCGTTGTGGTTCTGCCACTCTTATCGAATGATCCGGATCAATAAGAGGCAGCATTGACCGATGACAAATCTGCATAGAGCCGATAAGTGTAAGCTGCAAATAATTGCTACTATCCGGATGTAGAGAGAAACGGATAAAGGGGGGCGTGTCTTTCCTATGAAATTCTGCTTATATGATACCAAATATGATCGTGTCATCCTCATTGAAAAAAACTTTCTTTCAGCCTTATTGTTGAAGGAAAAATTCGGGCTATCCGTTGATATTTCTGTCCTTCCTATTCTGTCCAAAGAAGAATACATGTCCTTCCCCAGCTCGTTTCGCGGAGAAGTGAACGGTCGATCTTATTTACTATACGAAGTCCCAGGTATCATAGAACAAAAGTACGATCAAGTCATTGTTCAGGATTAAGGCGGCATTATTGGCTTTATTCAGAATGGGGGAAAAGAATGTTTAGAGTCATGATCGTCGATGACGAGCCGCTTGTAAGACTAGCCATGGGTGCGATTATCCCGTGGGGTGATTTGGACTGCGAGGTGGTGGCTGAGGCTGCGGATGGCTATGAAGCATGGCAGCGCATATCGGTGCATCAGGACGTTGATTTGATGATTGTCGATATGAGTATGCCGATTATGGACGCACTTACCCTGCTATCTAAATTACAGGAAGCAAATTTAACTAATCCACCGCTGAGTATAGTGCTCAGTGCGTATTCAGATTTTGATTATGTGCGTAAAGCTTTTCTCCTTGGGGCTGTCGATTACATTATGAAGGCGGATCTCGATCCCGAACATATCATTCCTGTGATAGAAAAAGCGATTAGTCAGATCAAGGAGAAGACGATTTCTACGGCAAATTTGAATAAAAGCAATAGCGAATCCGATTTGAAACAGCGAGAAACCTGGCTCCGAGGTCTGTTATGCGATAAAGATTACATCTACAGTCATAACTTAACGCAGGACGACTCCTTTCAAAGGTGGATGTTGCAATTTGTGAATTTTCAGCATGTTATCATCTCCGTCTTGCCGGATATACAATCCGCCGCTGGGAATTTGACACTGCATGCCGGTTCAGAAAATCAGGATCATTTAGTTAAGATCATTAAACAAGGGATGGAAATCGTTAAGCACCCTTATGAATTGTTGCAAGTTCAAGAGGATGAGTATGCGTTCTTGCTTTGTTTTGAGTCATCGACCAGTTACTTAAATCTACGAGGTCGCGTGATGGAGCTCCTGGATTCTTTGCGCAATACGGTCAAAAACTTTCTGAATGTGTCGCTATCTATCGGGGTAGCTGACTCTTGCACAGACTGGAAAAGCTGGCATCTAAGATACAGTCAAGCAAGCAATTTGGCAAGTTTGCGATTCTCAGAAGGGCCTGGGCGGGTGTATTATCCTGAAACAGTCAGCATAACCGAAAGGCCCCAACTTTTACCGTGGGATTATACAGTGATGATGTACCTTATGGAGAAGGGGGATAACTTGTGGCAGCAGCAATTGCATACAGGATTAAGTCAGTTGAGTGACGTGCCGAATGTGACCCTGGAGAGCTCTCTGCCGATTTATGAGGAATTGATTTGGAACATAGGTGCATTGCTGCATGCCAAAGGCATGAACTGGACGCATGTGATAGAAACACGGCGCAGGCCCTATGAAATTGTTGAACAGTTCACTTTCCGTGAAGACCTGCATGAGTGGATTGAGAAGCTTGTCTTCCGTATGGCGGGTCTACTTCATCCTGATAAAATACGTGAAGAAAACCCACAGCGCTTGGTGGAAAGAGTCAAACGCTATGTAGAGAAAAACTACTGTACGGCAATTACACTGGGGCAGGTTAGTGAATGGGCACAGGTGACGGAAAGCCATTTGAGCAAACAGTTTGTGAAAGAAACAGGCGAGCATTTTATTGAATATGTGACGAAACTTCGGATCAATGAGGCGACCAGGCTGATAGAGACGGACATGAAAATGTATGAAATTGCCGTTAAGGTGGGGTATGAGAACCCCGAACATTTCAGCCGCGTGTTTAAGAAATATCGGGGAATGAGCCCTCAGAAATATCGGGACAATTATTCAAGGAAAAAAGAATGAGCACAAAATATATCAAGTCAATCACCAAATATATCAATGAAAGCGTATTCTGTAATTTTGTAAGATAAGGTTGTAAATAAGAACTTACGTAATCTTGAGGGGGGTTAAGAAAGAATATGAAAAAAAAATTAGTAACATCTGTACTTTCAATTGCCTTGATGTTTGGATTAGCAGGTTGCGGCGCGAATACAGCAACTACGGACAACAGTTCTTCAGCTGCTCCTACTGCAGCAAACAGCACGAAAGAGAATGCGGTTACATTGAAACTTGCGATGTGGGATAGCGACAGCGAGTTCCTGGATAGCTGGACTAAAAAAGTGAAAGAGTTTTCAACGGTTATGCCGAACGTGAAGATGGAAGTCGAAACTTTCAAAAGTGATGGCGACTATCTGCAAGCGATGAAAGTAAGATTAGCCGCTAACGAGCTGCCGGATATTATCGAATTGAAGCCTAACTTCATCAATGATTTCAAAGCGGAACTACTGCCGCTTGATGGTTTGAGTGTTACGGCTAAGAATACAAAAGCGAAACAATTTGCTGTTGATGGCAAAGTTCTAGCCTTGCCAGTTATCTCTTTCCCTGAACTTGTTTATTACCATCCGAGTGTATTTAAAGAATTAGGTTTAAGCGTTCCAACTACGTGGGAGCAGTTTGTAAGCGTATTAACGGAGATTAAGAAGGGCGGTAAATACCAGCCTTATGCAATGGGCGGCAAGGACTCCTGGCCGAACTATCCGTTTAATGAATTTATGCCGCTGCTAGCATCCGGTGACGAGAATTACTACGACAAAATCGCTGGAATGGACAAGCCTTTCGACAAAGGTACACCATTCTACAAATCTTACAGCGATATCCAAGCTTTGTATGATGCCAAGGTAATGGGCGCAGATCCACTAGGATTAAGCAATGACCAAGCAACAGGATTATTTGAAGCGAAAAAGGCAGCTGTTATTGCCGCGGGACTGTGGTACTTGCCGCAATACAAATCTAAAGTCGGAAACATCGACGATATCGCAGCATTCCCTCTACCAACTCGTCATTCCGAAAGCGAGCCGCTGAAAGTGATGACGTTCACGGATAACTTCTTCGGGATTAACAACAAATCCAAAAACGTAGAAGCAGCAAAGAAATTCCAAGAGTGGATGTTCAGCTCGGATGCCTACACCTTCTATGTGAACAAGAAGCAAGCCAACTCCGTCATGGAGGGTATTAAAGCAGATGTTCCTTTCTTGAACGACTTCTACAAAACAAACAAAGTTGAAGAGTTCAACTACCGTCCAGGCGGCGAAAACTTCAATAAATATGTAAACTCCATCCAATTAGATTGGAAAAAGCTAGGTCAAGAGATGATGGGCGGAACGTCGCTTGATAAGATTGCTAACGATCTGAATGACAAGTGGGCGAAAGCAAGAGCTAGCAAGTAAGTAGTAGGGATGAAAATGGGAGAGGGATGCGGAGGCATCTTCTCTCTCTATCTTTGGGAAGTTGGTGCAAATCGGCTTCCACTTTCTTGAGATATTTTGGAAAGCGTTTCCGAAATATGGTTTAGGTAGCTATGCCATCTTAGAAGGAGGTTATTTTGATGACTACAAAAGTTGGACGACAAATATTTGCTTCCTGCCTTGCTTTTTCATTGGTTTCACCTGCATTATACGGGTTGACTCCTCAAAAGGCGAGTGCCGCCACAACATCAATCAGTTTAGATCCGAGCAACATGCAACAAGCGTGGGACGGATGGGGAACAGCGTTAGCTTGGTTTGGTCATATAACTGGTGGTTGGAATGATGCAACCAAAAACGCTTTGGCTGATGCACTCTATTCACCGCAAGGATTGAATTTCAATATTGCCAGATACAACATTGGCGGTGGTGAAAATCCTGCTTACGATACAATGCGTCAAGGTGGTGAAGTGCCTGGATTCTCGCCATCCGCTGGCGTGTACGATTGGTCGCAGGACGCGAATCAACGTTGGTGGCTTGGAGCAGCCGTAGCAAGAGGGGCCGATAAATTGGAAGCGTTCTCCAATTCTGCTCCGTACTACATGACAGTTAGTGGAAGTACAACTGGGAATTGGGATGCTTGGAAAGATAATTTGAAATCGACAGAGTATGACAATTTTGCTGATTATTTAGCGACAGTTGTCAAACATTTCGATTCTGAGGGGATTAAATTCAACACACTGTCCCCGATTAATGAACCGAATACGAATTATTGGGGATTTGGCGGGGGACAAGAAGGTTCTCACTGGGATACAGGTTCCCAAGCCAAAATGATTAATGCGGCGCGTGCCAAGCTCGATGAAAAAGGGCTTCAAAGCGTGAAGATTTCGGCAATGGACGAAACCAGTGTCGATACGTTCATGACCGACTGGAACTCGTATGATGCAGCAACTAAAGCGAATGTAGGACAAATGAATACCCACACCTACAGCGGGAATAACCGTACTGCTGTCAGGGATGCCGCTAAAGCTGCCGGCAAGCCGCTATGGATGTCCGAGGTGGATCTTGGTCCGGGCGGCATAGCCCATAATCATGATGATTTCGAGCCGGCACTGGCATTGGCAGAAAGAATTATGACGGATATTACTTGGCTTGAACCTAAGGCTTGGGTACTGTGGCAGGCAATTGAGGGCGAGAAAAACATGCAAAGAGAAGACCAGAACTGGGGTCTCATTCACGCAGATTTTGATACACAAGATTGGTACTACGGGAAAAAATATTATGCGATGGCGCAATTCAGCAAATTTATCCCGCAAGGTTCGAGATTCTTTGCTGATAACAATGACAACACGTTAGCTGCTTATGATCCTTCCAATAATAAAATCTATGTTGTATATAAAAATGCAAACACGACGAGCCAAGATATCTCATTAGACATGTCACAGTTTGATGCTGTCACTGGGACTGCAACGCCATATGTTTCATCTGCTGCGGAAAATGTAGAGCAGCATGCAAATGTTCCGATCGTGAATAAAACATTAACTACGACAGTTAGCCCGAAATCAATTACAACGTTTGTGATTGACGGAGCATCCTATACGAGTAATACTGTTATTCCTCAGAGTCAGATGAGTGCAACGGCTAGCAGCGCTCAATCAGGCGAAGGACCTGAGAATACACTAGATGGGAATGCTTCAAGCAAATGGCATTCGTCTTGGGATCCTTACGATGGAGGTCCGCATACCCTCACTTATAACCTTGGGGAATCTTATAACGATGTCTACAAGTTGAGCTATTTACCAAGGCAGGATGCAGACTGGAATGGCATTATTACGAAGTATACCGTTGAAACGAGCAGTGATGGTACCGTTTTCAATCCTGTTGCGCAAGGCACATGGAATAACGACAAAACCGAGAAAACGGCAACATTCTCGTCAACCACCGCTCACTATGTAAGGCTAAAAGTGGACCAAACGAACGGCTCGGGAGCACAGTATGCATCGGCTGCCGAGATCAACATTATGAGAAAGCCAGGTTTTACCGTAGATAAGGATACGCTGAATCAGACAATTGCCAACGCAGAGGCATTGATAGCTACTGACGCTAGCTTGACGGCATTGCAATCGTTAGTTAACGAGGGCAAGGCAGTTCGGGATACTGCGTATGTAACACAAGAAGCTATCACAAACATCGCAGGCAAAATTACCGCTGAGTACGATCAGCAATCTAATTCGTCCGGAATCATCCCGCAAAGCCAAATGACGGTATCTTCAACCAGCTCCGCCTCCGGTGAAGGAGAAGCGATGACATTGGATGGCGACACGGGCACGAAATGGCATACGGCCTATGACGGTTCCTATGCACCGCTTCCACAGTCCATAACCTACAATCTTAACAAGGCGTATGACGGTGTTTACAAACTGAGTTATGTGCCTAGGCAGGATGCGGATTGGAACGGTGTTGTGACTAAATTTGAAATATCCGTGAGTCCAGATGGTACCGCTTTCACAAAAGTTGCCGAAGGAACATGGGATGCGGACAGGCTGGAGAAGTCAGCAACCTTTCACGCACACGGCGCTTCCTATGTGAAATTCACAGCGCTTGCTTCGAAAAGCGATGAAGGTAAGCAGTACGCATCTGCGGCTGAAATCAATCTTTTCAACAAGGCTGGATTTACGCTGGATACGTCCAAACTCAACAATGCGATGGCTGCTGCGACTACGTTCATCAACGGTTTTTCGAGTGATCCTGCTTATTTGGATGACTTGAAAACACTGCGCACGCAAGGTACAGAACTGCTGAACAGCAGTACGGCAACCGAAGAAGAGATGGTGAAGCTGGCAAACAAACTCACAGCCGAAATCGTCCAAATCCAAAGCAATGAGCAGCAGGCTAATGGAATTAGTCTCTTCTACGCTCCGGAAGCCTATGCGTCAACTCCTTCCAGTCTCCTGCTGGATAACAACAATTCAACGTTTTATGAATCCAATTGGGAATCGAATGGAAGAACATACAGATCTGGTGATTACATCATTGTAGATCTGGGCCAGAACAGACCGGACGTTGGAAAAGTGATGGTTACGCCAAGGCAGGACAAGGCGAACGGAAGAATTGGGCAATTTAAGGTTTACTATAGCGACACGGATTTAATAAATAAACCGGCGGATGGGACGCAAGCTTATTTGGATCAGAATTTCACTTTTGCAGCGAATGGCGTTTGGGACACATCCAGCTCCAGCGCGCAATCGGCAACATTCAAATCGCATAAAGCCAGATATGTAGCGATTCAGGCTATTTCTACAGGCGGCGACGGTGATACGCTAACTGCCGCAGAGATAGCAGTCAGCCAGAAACAATCCATTGGCTTCGATACGTTAAGCTTGGAAAACGCCATTACGCAATTGCGCACGGCGTCCAGCATTAGCCCGAAAGTAGCAGCGACGATTGATAATAAAATTGCATCAATCGGTACAGTCAGCGACTTAACGGAGGAAAGCATTCCTTACTACACTGGAATTCTGCAGGACTTATACAATGTATATCAGACCATAGGTAAAACTGATTCTATTAAAAGCGGTGAAGTGTGGCTGGATGGAGACGGTATTCCAATTCAGGCTCATGGCGGAGGAATTCTGTACAACGAGAAAAACAAAACGTACTACTGGTATGGCGAAGACAAAACGGAAAATAATGTTGGCTCTGGTTATGTACCAGTAACAGGCGTTCACGCGTATTCTTCTAAAGATCTGTACAATTGGAAAAATGAAGGGATTGTATTGCCGGTATTTAACAACCCGCAACTTGGCGAAGATGTATTGCCAGGCGGTAATCTGCCAATGTACTTGGATGAGAATTCTGAGACTTACAAGAACAGTGGAGTTCCATTCGATCCGAATCGAGTTGTCAATATCACGGATCGAAAAGGCGATTACACAGGTTCGATGAAATCGCCGTCCAATTCATTAAGCAAACATAATTCGCCTGAACGCATAGTTGAGCTTAATGCATTGTACGCGGACAAAACGAGTGCAGAGAAGCAAGCGATGTTTAAAGAATTTAACTGGGATAAAGTTGTTGAACGTCCGAAGGTCGTCTACAACAAGAAAACGGATAAATATGTGATGTGGTGGCATCAAGACGGGCCGATCGCCGGTCAGTATTGGACAGCGGAAGGCGGCGTTGCGATCAGCGATTCCCCAGCGGGTCCATTCAAGTATCTCGGCACGTTCCGATTGCCGAATAGTGGATGGGGTGGCGGTGAAGGCGAAGGCATGCTGCGCGACAAGACGCTGTATGTAGACGATGACGGCAATGATGCGACGCATGACAAGGCTTATCTGATTTATGCATCCGAAGGGAACCACACGACTGTCATCACGATGCTGAATGATGACTATACGGGTCCAGCCACGAATGCGAACGGCGAGTCAGTGGAAGGTGTCCATTATGTGAGAGCCTTCTCGTGGAACAGAGAAGCGCCGACGATGTTCAAGCAGGATGGTGTCTATTACATGATTACTTCCGGACTGACTGGATGGGCACCGAACCAAGCGGAATATCATGTATCGACAAATGGCATTTTCGGCCCATGGGAACATAAAGGCGATCCGTTTGTGGATGACTGGAAACACACGACACATGAAAGCCAAAGCACGTATGTCCTGCCTTATCGGGATGGCAATGGCGATCTTGTGCCGAATAAATTCATTTTTATGGCTGATCGCTGGTTCCCTAACGATCTGAAGGATTCCAGATATGTATGGCTTCCGATCGATCTGAATAGCGAGAACCGAACGATTGGCGCAAGATGGTCCTACGAGTGGAATTTCTCCGTCTTCAAAACAGGTACGACCGTGAGCTTCAACAGCAACGGTGGCAGTGAGGTTCGTTCCGTGTACGGAGCTGTACAAGGTTCGAAGATTGCAGCGCCTGAGGCTCCGGTGAAGAACGGGTTTACTTTTGCCGGTTGGTATCAAGAGGAAGCGTTGACGACAGCATGGGATTTCGGCGTGAATACGCTCCCGGCAAACGATATTACGCTGTATGCGAAGTGGGATGAAATTGCTAAAGTGATTAATGATGTACTGCCAGTAAATGTAGCTACGGCTACCTATGTGGCACCGGTTCTGCCTTCAAATGTGGTTGTTGTCTATAACGATGACACAACTGGAGAAAAATCTGTTCAATGGGATGCGATTGATCCTTCCCTGTATAAGGTAGCTGGCAGCTTTAGCGTGAGCGGAGCTGTAGATGGAACTGTAATTCCTGCGGTTGCGAATGTAACCGTAACAGATAATGCTTACAAAGCGGAACTTATCGCACTTATTGCAAATGTCCAAGTTAAATATGATTTGGCTGTAGAAGGAACAGCAGTCGGCAATTATCCGGCAGGCTCGAAATTGGTATTGTTGGCAGCCATAAATCAAGCACAGCAAGTAATAGACAGTGGTTCTGCAACCAAGCTGGAGTTCGAGCAAGCAACTGCTGATTTGAACGCTGTGCTGCAAGCGTTTGAGGCTTCTAAGATCCAACAGGTGAGTGTAAATACCATCACGATCACAAGCACAGACAACGCTTCAACAATTACCGCGAAGAACGGAAGCCTTCAATTACAAGCAGCGGTACTTCCTGCCAATGCTACGAATAAGTCAGTAACATGGGCAGTGTATGAAGCAGACGGCGCAACAGCAACGGATAAAGCGACAATTAACGTATCCGGTGTGCTGACCGCTGTGAAAGATGGAGTCGTTAAGGTAGTTGCAACAGCAGCGGATGGTTCCGAGGTTCATGGGGAAATGGTTATTACCTTAAGCGGTCAAACGACCATTATCATTCCAGGACCTGGCGGTGGCGGTGGCTCTGTCAATCCTACACCGACAAAAGATGATCCAACTCGTTATGTACCAAAAGATTCGGAACTTAAGATTGTCCCTGCAGAGGGTGGGGATACAGCGGTAACCGCCGTCATCGATCGTGAACGACTGGTTCAGAAATTAGCAGATCTTTACGACACAGCGGCAACGGATCATCCTGTTCTTACGATTGACATTCCAGGCGAGCATGCATCGAATGCCGTAGAGTTGCCTCTGGATATTTTGTACAACAGTCTCAAAGAAAATCCGGGCACTATTTTGACCGTAAACAGTCATTTAGGAACGTATGAACTACCGCTTTCTATTCTAGAGCAAGCTGGCGCAGCGGGTACAGATAAAGGCGCAACGCTCATCATCCGCATGGATAAAGCGAAAACACAGCAAGAAAAGCAGTTTGAACAATCCATCCAAGACAAAGGATTAGACCGAGTAAGCGAAATTGTCGACTACAAAGTCATTCTGAAATCGAAGGATAAAGAAGAAGAGATTCATTACTTTGGCAGAAACTTTGTTACACGCGCAATGAATGTAGATGGCGTCATCACGAATCCTTCGGCAGCAACGGCTGTCGTTTATGATCCGATTACTGGTGAACTGCAATTTGTTCCATCTGTATTCACTGTGAAAGACGGGAAGACAGTCGTGACCATCATCCGTAATACGAACAGTATGTACACTATCGTTCAAAACAAGAAAACATTTGACGACATGACGGGACACTGGGCTCAAAAAGATGTTGAAATGCTGGCTTCCAAAATGATTATCAATGGAACAACGGATCGCACGTATACACCGGAGATGCAAGTGACTCGGGCTCAGTTTGCAGCACTTCTCGTAAGAGGACTGGGGTTACCGACAGAGACAACGCCATCCGTCTTTACAGATGTTGCTGCTACCCAGTGGTACGCGTCAGAAGTGAATACAGCCGCTAAATACGGCTTGGTCCAAGGTGTAGGCGAAGGCATATTCAACCCTGATCAACTGATTGCGAGAGAGCAAATGGTTGTCATGATGATGAAAGCTGTTGCGCTCGTTCAGGGAGCAGCGAAAACGGATGCACATGCAACTGTTCAATTCGCAGATCAAGACCAGTTGTCGGATTATGCTCGCAATGCGGTAGCAGAAGCCGCTGACAAAGGATTGGTACATGGGAAAACAGAAACAACCTTTGCTCCGCAAGATGTAGCCACGCGCGCTGAGGCTGCCGTAATTATCAAACACGCTTTGCAATATTTGAAATTGATTAACTAATGCTGTGCGAGCGGCACACAGTTAGAACAAAGGAAAAAGGGTTGAGGATATATATCCTCAACCCTTTTTCTCTTGAGATGTTTACTCGCTAACCATACGATTCGTCAAGCTTCCAAGTTTTTCGATAGAAATGGTGACAACGTCGCCATCCTTCAAGTAGACGCGCTTATCAACCGGATCACCAAGCACAACACCTTCTGGCGTTCCTGTGAGAATAATATCCCCCGGATATAAGGTCATATGCTGAGAAATATAGCTGACGACCTCGTCACAGTGGAAAATCATATCCGCTGTATTCGAGTTTTGACGCACCTTGCCGTTGACCGTGGTGCTGATCTTCAAATCATTCGGGTTGCCGACTTCGTCCGCAGTAACCAGATAAGGGCCAAGCGGGCTGAAATCGTCGCACGATTTACCCAGCAGCCATTGCGCAGTACGCATTTGCAGGTCGCGTGCAGAGAGATCATTGACACAGCAGTATCCGTAGACGTGATCCAAAGCTTGTTCTTTGGAGATGTATTTAGCCTGTTTGCCAATTACGATAACAAGCTCGGCCTCATAGTCGACTTCCTTGGTGACACGGGGGAGGGCGATATCATGGCCATGTCCTGTCAGCGTATTATTAAATTTGTTGAAAAGGATCGGGTACTGCGGGATCGCCGCATTCGTCTCTTCCGCATGCTTGCGGTAGTTAAGCCCGACGCAAATAATTTTGCCGGGTTCTGTGACGCAGGGTCCATAGTTCAAAGTCTCCTCATTATGTATCAAGGTTTGGCGATCTTTGCTTTCAAGCGCGAGGTGGACGAGCTGGTGCAGAGCTTCTGTAGCTGCTGCCCCGCCTTGGATAGCTTCGGTAACCGTGGTCGGAACAGCGAATGCCGGTGATAGCTGCTGAATAGCTTGCGCGACATCGAGTACACCGGAATCGGTTTGAATACCTAGCTGGTAAGCATTGTTTTGGCTAAATGTAAGCAGTTTCATGTGAAAACCTCCTGAATAATGAGATATGAAGAGTTTATAAGGAACAGGCTAAGCATTCTTGCCAAAAGTTACCCCGCCGTCAATGTATAACGGTGAGCCCATCATGAACTTGGAATCATCAGAAGCAAGAAACAAGGCAGCAGCAGCTACATCTTCGGGACGGCCCATTTCGTTGCTGAGCTGTCTCGTTTTTAGAGAGGCGATAGCAGCTTCTGGATCGTCATAAGAGGTGTGAATGTAATTTTCAACAAACGGAGTCATGATCGTTCCCGGCAGCAAGGCGTTCACCCGGATACCGTAAGAGGCATAGTCCACCTGCATGGATTTGGTCAGCGCAAGGACGGCGCCTTTCGTTGCGGCATAAGAAGCACGGCGGGCTAGCCCGATTTCGGCAATACAGGATGACATGTTAATGATCGAGCCGGATTTGCGTTCCATCATATAGGGGAGGACATGCTTCGAAGGGAGGAAGACGCCCTTCACGTTAATGCTCACGATGCGGTCCCAAGCTTCAGGTTCCAGCTCATGAAGCGCGCCGACACCACTAATGCCTGCGTTGTTGAAAAGCACATCAATCCGGCCGTAAGCCTGAATGATTTGTTCAACCATCGCTTTGACGGAGTCAGAGTGCGTAACATCCGCTTGAATGAAGCGGGCTGCTCCACCGCCCTCGATAATTTCATTCACCGTCTCGATCCCTTTGGCTTCGTCGAGATCGTTTACGATGACCTGGGCGCCTTCCCGCCCGAATAAGAGAGCCGTACTTTTGCCAATACCTGAAGCTGCGCCTGTGATGAGAATGACTTTGTTGTGTAACCGCATGTTCAATTCTCCTTTACTAGTCGGATAGTTGATGAGCAAGCTTACAAACTTCTTCTATACAGATCTGCTTCTTTTGCTGCCACTGAGGCAACATCATCGAGCAGCTGACAGCGGCGATGACCTTCCCATGCGAATTGCGGATTGGAGCGGCGGCGCAGTTGAATCCAATAACGGCTTCTTCCAAATCGAGCGCGAAGCCTTTTTTGCGGATTTGTTCCAAGTCTTTTTTGAGGTCTTTGAACGAGACGATGGAATGCGCTGTTAATTGTGAAAAAGGTTCTTGATCTGCGCGGTAGAGTCTATCAAGTTCCTCATCGCTAAGATCAGCCAGCATGACCTTGCCGAGTGCAGTGGCATGTGCAGGCAGGCGCATGCCGGGCCCAGAGGCGAGCCGAACTGGCGTAAGCGCTTCCTCTTTGGCGAGATAGAGCACTTCATTGCCATCTAATTGGGCTAATTGCAGCGATTCACCCAGCTTCAGCTTGGTTTGAGAGGCTTCCTTGTGGAAGGACTCGTTCAAGTCTCGATGCTGGACAGCCGCATGGCCCAAGCGCGAAAGCTCGCGTCCAAGGCGGTACGTTTCGCCGGTATCCTTCTCGATCCAGCCCAAGTTCTCCAGCGTTAAAAGCAGCGAGTACATCGAGCTTTTGTTGATGCTAAGCGAGCGAGATAGATCGATGAGTTTCAGTTGACCGGGTTGCAGCGAGATTTCCTTGAGAATAAGATGAGCACGTTCAATGGCTGGAACGCGGTATTTATCGTCCAATCGTTGGCCTCCCAGCTCATTTGGTTTAATATACAAAACTTAGTTTACCAGTTAGAACTATCATAGCATAGGGCAGTGGGAAAAACGAGAGGGTAAAAGGAAAGAAAAAGAGACTATCCCAAGTCATATAAATGACGGAGGGATAGTCTCTTTGAACTTTCACAGTTAAATCTACCCAGCGCGCTATCTAGCGCCCGGTATGAATTGCTTCATCCATCCGCCAAAGCTTTGCGGATTTCTCGTTTGAATAAGTACGACACCTTCGCCGCGGAATCGGCATACGACACCTTCACCGCTTGTGAAGCTGGAGAGCCAGCCTTTGGCCGCTTTCTCAATCGTGTATTGTGTATAATCCGGCCATGCGACCAGATGCCCGTTATCAATGACAACCTCTTGCCCAGGTGCAAGGTTAATGGCATGAATAGCCCCGTAGGAGGAGAGGAAAACCGTGCCTCTACCACTAATTTCAACGATGAAGAATCCTTCGCCGGACATGAATCCGCTCATCAGGTTTTGCATTTTCGTATTCACTTGTATGCCGGATGTTCCAGCAAGAAAGCCGTCCTTTTGCACATAGAGCTTGTACGATCCGTCGAGCTCAACAGCTTCAATATCACCAATTACCGCGGGGGCGAGTAGAACCTCGCCACCGCCACGCGTTGGGGTTAATTCCTGGAAGAAGAACTTCTCGCCGCTCAGCATACGGCCAAGTCCTTTCATAATACCGCCATCTACGGTCCCTTTGAGCTCAATGTTAGGCGACATCGAGACCATAGCTCCTGATTCTGCCTTAATGTTTTCTCCAGCTTCAAGCTCCACGCGCAGCATTGGAAATGCGCCTTTATATAAAATCTCGTGTTTCATAAATCATCCTCCATGAATAAGTTCAATTTGAATAAGCAAAAGGTTAAGCCGAATTCGACTGGCGCGAGGTCTCCAGGCTGCGATTCAAGTAAACGAACAAAGCACAGAGCAGCAGGATAGCCATGGTGATATAGAAGACCGATTTAAACCCATATGCTGCTGCAAAATGACTGCCGAGCAAAGGGCCAATCAGATTGCCGAGAAACAGCGAAGACGTGTTAAAGCCGTAGGCCGTTCCTTGAATTTCAGTGGGGGCGAGCTTCAAGACCAGTACGTTCAAGGAAGGAATCATGCCTCCGATGAATAGCCCCAGCAGGAATCTTCCGACCAGCAGCACCGTAATGCTGGTGGCGAAGGCCTGCGGAATGAAGGCGAGTGCCGCCATCGACAAGGCGATGACAAGTGTTTTGCGTTGGCCGATACGGTCGCCGAGTCTGCCTAAGGATGGCGCGCCGAACAAGTTGGCGATACCGGTAATCGCCACGATTAAACCAGCAAACAGCTCCAAATGATTGCCGAAGTAAATCGTCTTGGCATAGACCGTCACAATGGGCTCGATGCTCATCATCCCGACTTGCGTAATGAGTGAAGCGGCAAAGACAGGCAGCAGAGGCCGAAAAAGGCGCCATTCTGTACGCTTGCGTGCTTTTTTCTGAACAGGGGCTTTGCGCTCCTCTTGAATGAAAATCATCACGATGAGACTGGCGCAGAGCATAAGACCGCCCGTAACAAAGAAGATGTGGCTATAACCGATCATACCAGCAAGCAACCCTCCGATCAAAGGGCCGATCAGCGATCCAGCGATTGATCCTGTTTGCAGGGTGCCGAGCGACTTCCCGGAGTGCTCCGGGGGTGTCACTGAAGCTTGCAAGGAGACTGCCATGGAGATGAAGCCGGAGAAGAATCCGTTCAACAGCCGAAGCGCAAGCAGCTGCCAGGGCTCCGTGACAATCCCCATCAAGGCAGTCACAATAGCCATGCCGAAGCCGGCACGCAGCAGCATGATTTTGCGGCCACGGCGATCTGCGATGGCTCCCCAGAGAGGCTGCGTAAGAAAAGAGGTGATAAACTGGGCGGCAACGATCCACCCTGTCCAGCGCACGACATCGCCAACCTCGTGAACCCCAAGTTGTCCAATGTATAGGGGCAGAAACGGAAGAATAAGGTTCATTCCGCACATGATGGAAAAGTTAGCCCCCCATAATATCCATAGTGACTTTTTCCAATGTAAGGGTGCAGGCATCAGAGAGGCTCCTTATCTTTTTTTTTCCAGTATAGCATACTTCACTTCGATGCCATTTATAGCAGGATGGGAAATAAAAAAGCCACCCCTAAGCGGATAGACCGCTTACTAAGGGATAGCTGGAAGACAGGGGATGCTATGTATTTAAACTGGACATGACCGTCCCGAATAGGATGACGACGAAAATGAGATAGAGCACGAGACCGATAGCTGCCCAAATTAAGCTGGCTTTAGCATAGTTCGACTTCGTCGGGTTCTCGTTTGTACGGAAAGCCCACACGAATAACAAGACGATATTCACAATGGGTATTGCCATCAGCAGTATGGTAATCATCCAATCCTTGACACTCAGTACTGGCGCATTTTGTTGCTCTGGCATCGAAAGATCAACTCCCTCGCAGTCATTTACCTTACTGTATTGCCAGAGAACTGCATATATGCCATGAGGTTTACCTGACTAGCATCTACCATCATCTACCATCACCTACCATCACCTACCATCACCTACCGCCTGTAGGTGCGGAAAATAATATCCCGGTTGTAGTTACCGAAGCCTTCACCGTATAAGGTAAGCCCGCCGACATGCGCCGCATGCTCCGGCACTTCAATCCGTAGTAGCCACTCGTTGCGCGACATGCGGATGTCCTTGATGGTGACGCCCGAGAGCCGCTGCCCGTCAAGGAAAGTGCCCTGTTCGGTGATGCGGATCACCTTCAACCAACCGTATTGGTTGATGGAGTCCGGCCACCAACTGGGCGTGTAGTGCCCGCGGCCCTGTCCCGAATCGCCGGGACTTGTCCAATAGCCGAGCAGGGTGTCGTTGACATAGAAATGAATGTCCGAAGGCCAATTCTCGGCAATACCTGGCGCTTCCGAGCCAAGCTCCAGCGAAATCTCAATCTCCTCCAGCGTCTGGCTGGGGAGCAAATAATTCGGGATGCGGTACTCCACGAAGCCGCTCCCGAACCAGAGAATCTTCGCATGCATACGCTCAGGTTCGAAAAAGTAGCGCGGATCGTCGTACTGCCCGATGGTATGATCGGCCGTCGCGAGACCGCACGTAGGCTGCACTTCAAAGCGCGTGTAATGTCCGATGGGAATGGACACTTCATCGAACACGCGCTTAGGTTCACTCAGCTGCGGCAGCTGAATCTCAACGCGCGAAACCGCGAGCGAGCACATCTTATGCGTGCCGCCTTGTTTGCGCACTAATGCCGTGTGAATAAGGCCTCCGGCCTCCAGCTTCTTCACATGCATGGTCACGATGGCGCTGCTTAAGCCAAGCGTCTGGGCTAATTCCTTCACGTTCATCTCTTGTTCAGCAAGCAAATCCAAAATCTGAAGCCGTACATCGCTGGCTAAAGCTTCATAGAGCGGCAGCCATTTGCGATCGGTTGATGCCTGTATCATATGATTCCAATCCCCTCTGTTTCTAGCTATCCCACACTTCGACTGATTCATATAAATATAAATCCAAAACATTCGCAAAGAAAGGCTTGAAATCATGCATTGATTATTGTTTAATAGAAACAACATCATAATGTTTGTATTAACTGATTTATATTTTTATTAATTATACGACGAGGTGATGACAATGTCTATGAAAGCAAGCATGATTGTCGACAAGGATTTTAAAATAGGAGAAGTAGATTCTCGTATTTACGGCTCGTTTATTGAACATTTGGGACGCGCTGTTTATGGAGGAATTTATGAACCTGGACATCCGCAGGCTGATGAGCAGGGGTTTCGTGCGGACGTAATGGAACTAGTCAAAGGACTGGATGTGCCTATCGTGCGTTATCCGGGCGGCAACTTTGTATCCGGTTACAATTGGGAGGACGGCATTGGACCGATCGAGCAGCGTAAGAAAAGGCTAGATTTGGCTTGGCGCACGATCGAGCCTAACTTGGTAGGACTTAACGAATTCATGGATTGGTGCCGCAAAGCGAACACCGAGGCGATGATGGCGGTTAACCTTGGAACTCGCGGGCCGGATGAGGCCAGAGATATCATTGAATATTCCAACATCAAAGGCGGTACATACTGGAGTGATTTGCGGATTTCCCACGGGTATCAGGCGCCTCATAACATCAAAACCTGGTGCTTAGGCAACGAAATGGACGGTCCATGGCAAATTGGAGCCAAAACAGCTGTGGAATACGGGCGTATCGCCTGCGAGACAGCCAAAGTCATGAAGTGGGTTGACCCTACAATTGAGCTAGTAGCTTGTGGTAGTTCCAGTTTGACTATGGCTACCTTCCCAGAATGGGAAGCGACTGTCCTCGATCACACCTATAATCATGTTGATTATATTTCGCTGCATCAGTATTACGGGAATCGCGACAAGGATACTTCGAACTTCTTGGCCCAATCCATGGGCATGGATCGCTTCATTAATACGGTCATCTCTACAGCCGACTATGTTCAGGCCAAAAAACGCGGCAAGAAGAAAATTAACCTTTCCTTTGACGAATGGAATGTTTGGTACCATTCTAATGAAGCTGACCGTAAAATCGAGCCTTGGTCCATCGCTCCACCGCAGCTTGAAGATATTTATAATCATGAGGATGCGCTCCTCGTAGGCTGTATGCTGATTTCGATGCTAAAGCGTGCAGATCGTGTCAAAATGGCTTGCTTAGCCCAACTCGTCAACGTTATTGCGCCAATTATGACGGCCAACGGCGGAGCAGCGTGGAAGCAAACGATCTATTATCCCTACATGCATGCAAGCTTGTTCGGACGCGGAACCGTTCTTGTGCCTCTTATTAAATCTCCTAAATATGATGCTAAAGATTATACGGATGTGCCTTATTTGGAAGCCGTTGCTATTCATAATGAGGAGAAGTCAGAAGTAACGATCTTCGCCGTTAACCGTCATTTGGCGGAGGCGCTTCCGCTTGAGTTGGATCTTCGCAGCTTTGGCGCATGCCAGGTTGCCCAGCATATTGTGCTGGAAAGTGACGATTTGAAAGCCGCGAATACGATAGACGCTCAGGATCGTGTCAAACCGCATAGCGGCGGAAGTGCAGCGGTGGATTCGAATGGTCAAATTCACGCAACGCTTGGGAAAGCTTCATGGAATGTGATTCGTTTGAAATTGGCATAGGCTCTTAGGCTGGTCAACAACACTGCACCAGAAGACATGGTAAGAAGCAATTGCTTCTGCCATGTCTTTATGTTGTTCTATTCAAGTGTTTTTTACATCTTCTTAACAAAATAAATCCTCCTCGCGCATCACATACTATGACTAAGCAGCTAGGGGGAGTCTAACAGACTTGACGAATTCTTTATTTTGCAGTCGATGCTCTGGTATGATGGAGGAAATCATTCTTTAAGGAGTTTCCTGTATGAAAATAAAGCTGCTGATGATGAGTATGATTATTTTATCTTTGGGGCTAACTGCCTGCGGAAATGGAAATAAACAACAAAATGAGGCGCAGACAACGCCTGCACAAGCCGATCCACATAAGGTTTACCAAAACTTTTGTATCTCTTGTCATGGAAATCAATTACAGGGCGGAGAAGGTCCCAACATTCAAAAAGTCGGTGAACGTTTGACGGAAGATGAGATCATAAAGCGCATACAAAAGGGTGGTGGCGGGATGCCTCCGTTCCAAGTCGCGCTAAAAGAAGAGGAATTGAAGGTGTTGGCCGCATGGTTGGCAGGGCTCAAGTAAAGGGAATAAATGGGTATCCTAAGGTTCCTTTAAGGTTATCTACATATTTTCTTCACAATTGGGGTTTAGAATAGGGGCAAGAGGAGAGTGATGCAATATGCACTTGAATTTGAAGCCCCGGAGCCGTCTTCGCAAGAAGCCGAATAAGAAGATGAGACCACAACGACTGGGTGCGACGATTTCGTTAGTACTTTTTTTAATTCTATTACCTGTATTATCAGTGGCCGGCATGGAGCTACTCGAGCGCGGTTCGCTGCATGATACGATGAGTTGGATTATGTCCAATCAATCGCTTTTTTTATTAAACGCAGGAATCACCTTTTGTTTACTTATTTTCGTTTATGCTTTGGTGGGGTCCTTAGCGATCTCAGGAGCAATCTCGACCTTACTTCTTGGCCTTATGGCTTTAATTTCTTACATGAAGGTGACAATGATTGGGGAGCCATTCTTCCCATGGGATATTTTGCTCAACAAAGAAAGTATGGATATCGCTTCGCTTGTGACGGGTAAAGCCGCGCTGATAAGAATCGGAGCCATCATTGTCTCGATTATTGTTGTACTTGCATTAAGATGGATTATTCCACGCACCAAGATTTCGATTATCTCAAGAATTGGTTTAGGGCTGTTCTCGCTCTATGCCTTATATGCTTTTGGTATCAAAACGCCGTTAGCAGGTAAAATTCTGGACCATATCGGTGTGAATGAAATTGTATGGAATCAACAAGAAAATTATGCGAATAATGGTACAGCGCTCGCTTTTACACTCAACGTCAAAAATTCCATTGTCCAAAAGCCGGAAACCTACAGCGATGAAGCCATTGGGGCTGTAGCGGCAAATATTGAGTCGGTCTCCCAAACACAAACACAGCCAGCTATGAAAAAGGCGTCAGTCGATACGCTGCAAGGGAAGAAGCCGAATGTCATCTTCATTATGAGCGAGGCATTCTGGGATCCAACGTTACTGCCAAATGTGAAATTTAGTGAAGACCCACTGCCTACGATCCACCGTTTGCAGAAAGAGTCAACGTCCGGCTACCTGTTGTCGCCTCAATTCGGTGGGGGTACAAGTAACGTAGAGTTCGAAGTGCTGACTGGTAATTCTATGAGTTTCCTTCCGGGGGGATCTATCCCGTATCAGCAATATGTAAGTAAACCTGTTCCAAGTTTAGCCAGTTATTTTGCCGGTCAGGGTTACAAAAGTATGGGGATTCACTCCTACGAAGGCTGGTTCTGGGATCGTAACTCCGTCTATAAACAGCTTGGTTTTGAATCTTTCAAAAGCAGCGAGCATTTCGTGAATCCGGAAACGAAGGGTTACTTCATCTCGGATGCCGAGGTGTCTCGAAACATTATCGATGAGGTAGATAAAACAGAAGATCCAATGTTCATTTATACCGTTACCATGCAAAATCACGGTCCTTACGATGATCCGCGGTACGGAGAGAATCAATTCAAGGCGGAAGGCAATTTGACGCCGCAGGCCAAAACGATTTTGGAAACTTACACGCAAGGTGCACATGATGCAGATCAAAGTCTGCAAATGCTCATCGATCATTATCAAAATTCGGATGAACCTACGATGATCGTCTTCTATGGGGATCATCTGCCGATGCTTGGCCTCGATTACCAAGTGTATAAAGAAGCTGGATTCATCTCAACGAGCAATGCCAATGCATGGTCTCTGGACGAAGTGAAGAAAATGCACAGCATTCCGCTCGTTACTTGGTCGAATTTCGATATGCCCAAGCAGGATATTCCGCTGCTTAGCGATTCCTTCTTAGGCGCTCACGTTCTGGATATGCTGCATATGGAGAAACCGGCGAACTTCACGCTGAACGCGGAACTGGCCGCCCAAGTACCTGGATTGCTGAGCAATCTGGTTGTGGATCAAGACCAAACGCTTCATGCGGAGGCGCCTGAATCTGCCAAGACACTTATAGACGATTACAGGAACGTCCAATATGATCTCCTCTTCGGCAAGCAGTATCTAGCCGGTTACATTGATCATGATTATTTAACGAAGTCATCGCAGCCAAGTTATAACGCCGAGTTTGATCAACCTGACACGAAGCTTCGGGCAACGGGGGAGAGCAGTAGTCCTCCGGAAGCTAAGTCTGTGAGCGTGCAGTAAAATTAAAAGTTCAATGAAAGAAGCTGTCCCTTGGTCATTTAATGACTTTTGGGAGAGCTTCTTTTTCTAAGTTGGGATGGTTCTATACCTCCGCCGCGCGCCATGTGTCGCATGACGTTCGCCGACCATGTGGTCAATTGATAATTTCTGGGACAGCTTCTGAGCAATAAAAAAAACATTGCCAATCATAGGGGGATTTTGGTAATATGGAACTCCGTCTCTACGCTGCGGCTGCAGTGGAAAATCGTTTTTTTGCACGAAAAAACATAGGAGGTGTACGATGCTTTTCGCGGTTTTAGCCCGTAAGGCATATGCAAGGAATTTGCAATATCGCGGTTCGCATTTGCTCCACAACGCCGTCAGTGCAGTGTTTGGCTTCATTTATGCAAGTATTTGGTCTGGACTAGGGAGCGACTCCTCGCTCGGCGACTACGGGGCCAAAGGGATGGTCGGTTACATTGCTTTTAACCAGGCGATCCTATGGATTACACAGTTTACGACGAACGGACTAGGACTCGAACAATCGGTTCGCACAGGTCAGATTGCGGTTGATCTCATGAGACCCGTGCACTTGTTCTATCAAGCTATGAGCAGGGAATGGGGCCAAATATGGTATCAGTTTCTGTATAAATTTATCCCGATTTACGTCCTCTACTTTTTCATTTTCTCCTTACAGCTTCCACACAAGGCTTCGGTTTATGGCTGGACAGCGATTGCGCTGGTTGCAGCAGCTTATATCTCCATTTGCATGAATTATTTGATCGGCATTGCTGCCTTATGGACCACGGAATCCCGTTGGTTTTACTGGCTGAACTACTCCTTCAGCATGCTGCTCTCCGGATTCTTCATTCCGCTCGAATGGCTGCCGGGTTGGCTTCGCACCATAAGTAATTTCACACCTTATCCTTATCTACTCTATTATCCGACTCGTATTTACATGCAGCTTGAACAAGGCACGATTGTGCTCGGAGCTCTTCTTTGGGGCATCGGGTTTACTTGTGTCTGTCTGGCCGTTACGCAAGCAGTGCGAAGAAAGCTGGAGGTGCAAGGCGGATGATGTCTGTGAGGCTCTATCTCCTGCTGATCAAGGCGAGTATACGCAGTCGGATGCAGTATAAATTTAACTTTATTTTCTCAATGGCTATGGCCTCATGCATACAGGTTTCCGAATTTCTTATGGTGGCGTTAGTGATGATGCGTTTCGGCGATATCAAAGGTTGGACGCTATATGAAGTTTGTTATCTCTACGGCGTTATGATGATCTCCAAAGCAATTTACCGTACACTGGCTTCAGATGTGCATCATTTGGAAAAATATCTCGTATCCGGTGACCTGGATGCGTTATTGACGCGCCCTGTCCCCGTGCTGCTGGCGCTAATGACACAAAACTCCCGCATCCTCTTCGCTGAAATCGGGCAGGGCATTATTTTACTAATCATTGCAATGAGAGCGCTGATGGCTAACGGGCAAATGGAGTGGTCGGCGATTCCGTTAACGGCATTAATCATCTGTACGGGAGCGGTTATTTTATTTGCGATCGGGCTGGCTACGGCAGCTGCGGGCTTCTGGCTGACACGCATCGAGTCCTTACAAAATATGACGGAGGACGCCTCCCAAACGGCGGCTCGCTATCCGCTTACGTTATATCCGAAATGGCTCCAAGGAGCCCTTCTAGTGCTTGTTCCTGTAGGCTTTGTGAACTACATACCGACCTTATATTTATTGAGACACGAAGGTGGCATCGGAATGCTGCTGGGAACTGTGGGCGTTGCTTGTGCTGCGCTCTTGCTGGCTATGCGATTCTGGAAACTGGGCTTATCCCGCTATCAAAGTACAGGAAGTTAATAGCGTTAATAAAAGGAGGGATGGCATCAACATGATAACGGTCACGAATTTGCGCAAAACATTTCAAACCCCGGTCGTCCAAGAAGGCAGGTTTTCAGGTGTCCGCACCTTGTTCTCGCGGGCCTATAAAGAAAAGGAAGCTGTACGAGATCTAAGCTTTGAGATTGAATCTGGCGAGTTCGTCGGGTATATTGGACCTAATGGAGCGGGAAAATCAACAACGATTAAGATGTTGACTGGCATCCTGCATCCAACATCGGGTGAAGTGCTGATCCATGGATTAAGTCCGCAAAAGCACCGAAGGCGCGTCGTAGGCAAGCTTGGCGTCGTGTTCGGGCAGCGCAGTCAGCTATGGTGGGATTTGCCAGTTAAGGATTCCTATGAAATTCTAACAGCGATGTATCGCGTGGAGGAGAGCGCCTCACGCCGCAGATTAGACGAGTTGAATGAACTCCTGGAGCTTAAAGAACTGATGGATATGCCCGTTCGCAAGCTTTCGCTCGGTCAGCGTATGCGCGCTGATCTGGCGGCATCCATGCTGCATGATCCCGATATTTTGTTCCTTGATGAACCTACAATTGGACTGGATGTTGTAGCTAAGAAGAACATTCGCAGCTTTTTGCAGACGTTAAATCAGGAGTTTGGGAAAACGATTTTGCTGACGACGCATGACATGGATGATATCGAGCAGTTATGTAAAAGAGTGATCGTGATTAATCACGGTCAGATCGGATATGACGGCTCGCTGGATACACTAAGAGACAGAATCGGTTTGCCAACGATGATGAAGATTACGTATCGCGGGGATATCAAAGTGCCGGATAGCTGGGAGCTGCCGTTCCGCGTGGTGGAGCAGGAGGCTGGCGTACTGACAATCGCGTGCAACCGCCAAGAACTGAAAGCGATGGATGTGCTGCGCATTGTCAGTCTTTGGGGCGATATGGACGATGTACATATGGAAGAACCTGAGTTTGAAGAAGTCATTCACGGGGTATACAAATAGGCAGGAGGGAGAATAAATGCCAATTAATAAAGAAGAACGGGAGCGGGAGGATCAGCGTGTTGCCTCTGTACGCTCCCAAATTAAAGAGCGAATTATGGACCTGGGGGAGACGGTAGATCAGCGCGGTTCGGAATTAACGGCAATCGGACGAAGCTTCTGGGACGATATCTCCGTCAATGCGGACAACGCTGACGATCTCATCGAGACGGCAGCGAGTATGGCCCAGCAGGAGCATGTGCTGATGGGTCAGAAGCGCAGCTTTCAGGTGGCGCAGGATGCGCTGTACAAACTGCAGCGCGTCGTTGATGCGCCGTATTTCGCGCGCATAGATTTCCAGGAGCAAGGCGAGCAGGAGCGCGAGAAGATTTACATCGGTCTCACCTCCTTCATTGATCCGAAGACGGATGAAATACTCATATACGACTGGCGAGCACCGATAGCCAGCTTATTCTACGACTATCCACCGGGACCGGCCACGTACCATACACCGGAGATGGATGTCAGTGGCGAAATGCTGCTCAAGCGCCAGTACATCATCAAAGCCGGCGAGCTGCAGGATGTGTTCGACACCGGGATCTCGATCGGCGATGAGATGCTGCAGAAGATGCTCAGCCGCAGCGCCGACGAGAAAATGCACAGCATCGTGACGACGATTCAGCGCGAGCAGAACCAGATCATCCGCGATGACCGGCACAAGGTGCTTGTCGTGCAGGGCGCGGCTGGCAGCGGCAAAACCTCGGTCGCGCTGCAGCGCATCGCGTATTTGCTCTATAAATATCGGACGACGCTCAGCGCCGATAATATGATCTTGTTCTCGCCGAACTCGCTGTTCAGCGATTACGTCTCGCACGTTCTTCCGGAGCTGGGCGAAGCGACCATGCAGCAGACGACCTTTCAAGATTATTTAACGCATAAATTAAGCGACACAGGGTTAAAGCTCGAAGACCCCTACGATCAGCTGGAATTCATTCTGACCGGCACGGAGCAAGATCCTGCCTATAAGGCACGGATGCAAAGCATACCGTACAAAACATCGGCAGCCTTCCTCAGCGTGATTGAGGCTTATGGCGAGAAGTTGAAGCACGGCGGGATCCGTTTCCTTGACCTGTCGGTTGGGAAGAAAGTGCTGATTACGGCTGAAGAGCTCAGCGAACGTTTCTACGGCAAAGCTTCGATTCTCGCGCTTGGTGAACGCATGGAGCAATTATCCGAGTGGATGCTGGAGAAGCTGGATGTGATTCAAGCGGATGCACAGAAACGTTTCTATCGCAAAATGGTACGGGAGCCCAAATATATGGGTACAGAACCCGAGATGAAGAAGATGAGCAAAATGAAGGCGCATAAAGCGATCGCTCCGCTTAAGGAGAAGGCACGCAACCTTGCTTATGTCGACGTATTCGTTATGTATCGTGATCTATACACGAACAGAGAACTCCATGAGGAGTTGATGGCGCAGGCTGGCCAGCAGCTTCCTGAAGCTTGGGAGAGCATCAGCTCCTTCACTTCCGCTGCCTTGAAACAAGGGATTCTGCACTACGAGGATGCGACGCCGCTTGTGTATCTGAAGGGGCTCGTTGAAGGGCAGCTGCGTGTGGGAACCATTCGCTACTGTCTGGTAGATGAGGCGCAGGACTACTCGCCGTTCCACTATGCGTATCTCAAGAAGCTGTTCCCGCGCGCTCGGTTTACCCTGCTTGGCGACTGGAACCAAGGGATATTCACGCACGCGAACGCCGCTAGCGAGGATGGCGAAGGGCCAAAGAACGAGTACAGCTCGATCAGCGAGCTGATGAAAGAGGAGGAGACGGAGACGATCCGTCTCGTGAAGAGCTACCGCTCAACGCGCGAAATCGTCGAATTCGCGAGCCGCGTGCTCCCGTTCGGCGAGCCGATCGAGCCGTTCAGCCGCAGCGGCGAGGAGCCGCGACTTCTACGTGCGGCCAGCGAGACCGAGCTCTGCCGCTTGGTCGCGGATACGGCGCTGACCCGTCAGCATGGCGGTGCTAGCTCCGTCGCGATTCTGTGCAAGACCGAGCGCGAGACGGAAGCCGCGCACGCAGCTCTTAAGCCGCTGCTGCCCGGCCTCACGCGGATCACGAAGGAGACGCTGCACTACGAGGCAGGCGTCATGATCATGCCGGCGTACCTCGCCAAAGGGCTCGAGTTTGACGCCGTGATCCTCTACGATGCCGGAGAGGCTGTCTACGCGGAAGCGAAGGAGCGCAAGCTGTTTTATACGGCTTGCACCCGTGCGCTGCATCACCTTGATGTTTGCTACCTAGGTGAATTGACACCTTTTCTCCCGCAAGATTAGATATTTGTCCATACCTATTCGGTTTGCCCGGCATGTGAAGATGCCGCCCTTCGAGGATTCGAGGGCGGCTTTTTGCTGTTTGCATTGTTTGCATAATTCTACCTGGATTGGAAACCTTAACAGATAAAAAGTTTCCACCTAATTCCAAAGTGGGAGATTACTTATGGCTGCAAGTTATAGGAAAATTACTGCGCTTCAGTTGTATTACGTCATTATTATTTCAATTGCTATAACGAATCATGTGCTCTTAATCCCTGTGCTGCTGCATGACGGCAAACGTGATTCCTGGGTGGGTGCGGGCTTATCTGTTCTGCCTACCCTATTGTGGGTATGTCTCATGTATATTGTTATCAGGCGCTCTAAGCAGCAGAATTTACTGCTGTGGGTAGGACAGAGATATGGGAAGTTCGTTGTATTCCTTCTAAAAGTGGTCGTCATTGGCATCGCCATGACGCATGCGATCATAACCATGCAAGATATGGTGACTTGGACACACATCTCTTATTTACCCCGGACCCCTCCGATCATGATCTCGTTGGCGTTTATGATTTTTTGCTTTTTTGCCGCTCGTGAAGGGATGCGGGCCATCGCGATAACCTCGGGTATTTTGCTCCCTGTGGTTGTTCTGCTCGGTTTTTTTGTGATGGGCGCAAATTTTCAATACAAAGACTACAGTCTGCTTACGCCCTTATTTACACATGGCTATGGGCCTGCTCTGAAATCAATGTATTTAACCAGTGGTTCTTCTTTTGAACTGTTAAGTATGGTTTTCCTTCAGCATCATGCAGATACCCGCATTCGACTGCCCTCGCTGCTTATCGTAGGCGCCTGTTTAGTTGGTCTCACAGTGGGTCCTTTAATTGGCGCCATTGCGATATTCGGGCCGTTTGAAGCGGATGAATTAAGGTATCCGGCTTTTGAACAATGGCGTATGGTGACGCTTGGGAAATATATTTCCCATCTGGATTTTTTATCCATTTTTCAGTGGATATCGGGTGCGTGTATTCGCATGTCCATGCTGATGTTTCTTGCCGTAGATGTGCTGATGCTGAAAAAGAAACGTACCCGAACGGTGTTTTTAATCGTGATGAGTGGCTTTTTCGTTACGATTTGCCTGCTGCCGATTACGGACAATCAGATGGTGCATTTTATCCAAGCCTGGTATTACCCCATGATGTTTATTACTGGTGCAGGTCTGCTCTGTGTCCTGCTTGTGCTGACCATCCTGCCGGTGAGGCGAAAGGAGAAGGTGATGAAGTGAACGAGCATGAGTTGCGGGAATGGTTTGCCTCCTCGGATGATGTCATCATCAAAGAGTACCCATTTTCTGAGGGGAATGTCAGAAAGAAGATCTTATTAATATATTGCGAAGGTATGATCAATAAGGATCATATTGAGCAGCGAGTACTCCCTAACCTTCAGCATGTCATCTCACATCGGCAGGAGGAGGACATGTCCGAGTTCGCGCTCGATACCCTGCTTCAAATGCAGGAAATAACGGGACCTGACATGATTGAAACGATGACGGTCAAGGTATATGCAGGATTTCTGGTTCTGTTCTTTGAAAGTCAGCAGCGGCTCTTTGGACTTGATCTATCCAATCCGCCCAATCGCTCACCTGAGGAATCCAATACGGAAACTTCTATTAAAGGCCCTAGGGACGGGTTCACGGAAAGCATCGTAACCAATATCGCGTTGATTCGCAAAAGGTTGTTAACTCGCAGTCTTTGTTGCGAAAAAATGGAACTCGGCAAGCGAAGCCACACTACCGTAGCTCTTATGTATATCGATGATGTCATCGATTCGGATATCCTTCAGGATGCCAGGCGCCGGCTGCAGCATATTGATGTGGACGCATTAATTTCCAGTTCGCAGCTGGAGGAGCTGTTAACCGAGCAGAAATACAACTTCTTTCCCCTGCTGGATTACGCGGGAAGACCAGATTTCGTAGCAGACAGCTTGCTCCGTGGGCGATTCGCCGTTATTGTTGACGGGTCTCCCATGGCTCTAATAGCCCCGGCGAACCTCATGTTTATATTAAAGTCACCGGAAGATGTGCACTCGCCTTTTTATTATGTAGCGTTCGAACGTGTGCTGCGCTTGGGGGGCTTGATCGTTGCCACGTTTCTTCCTGGTTTCTGGATATCCCTTTCTGCGTTTAATCTCGATCAGATTCCGTTTCCGTTAGTTGCTACCATCTCGTCATCTAGACTAGGATTGCCGTTATCGGGTCCGCTGGATTTTATTATCATGCTTCTCCTGTTCGAGTTATTTCGAGAAGCTGGCGCGAGGCTGCCTAAAGTCGTCGGACAAACCGTCACCGTTGTTGGAGGGCTGATTGTTGGTGACGCGGCGATTCGCTCTGGGATCACTAGCCCGACGACCCTTGTTATAACCTCGATATCAACTATAGCCATGTATACGCTCGTGAACCAGACACTTGCTGGGATCGTGACTATTTTGCGGGTGCTTATCTTATTGGAATCGACGATTTTTGGGATCTATGGGTTCATGGTGTCACTGATCGGGCTTGTTTTATACATGTCTACCTTAGAGTCATTCGGTGTTCCGTACTTGTCTCCCTTATCGCCGCCACGCTTTAAGGATATGATTCCTGCCATTTTCGCTAAGCCTTTCAGCAGTATGAAGAGTAGACCTGAGATGCTAAGTCCGAAGGACGACACACGTCAGAGTGAGGATCATCAATGATCATGAAGCGAGTAGGACGGATGATGATTGGGGTGCTGATTCTCGTCAGTCAGACAGGCTGTTGGGATATCAAAACAATCCAAGACACGAACTATTTTACGGCGATAGGTTTCGATTTCCAAAAAGGGCGTTACGTCGTTTATGCACAGATGTTGGATTTCAGCTCCGTTGCCAAACAGGAGGGGGGCAAAGTTGGGCAGCCGCCGCAGATTTGGGTAGGTCGTGAAGAGGGAGCCACGGTTAATGAAGCATTCAATCGCTTGTATAAAACGACGCAGCAGCGCGTTTTTTGGGGGCATGTTGGCGCTTATTTATTTTCCAAGGAGGCTCTGAAGCAAGGGATTGGTAAATTTATGGACGGATCTGTTCGATACAGTGAAACAAGATTTACCCAGTGGGTCTATAGTACCGACGAGTCAATTGAAGCTATTTTCTCGGTTGTTCCCTTTTTTAATGTCTCTCCTATGGCGTCCATATTGATGAACCCTATTGATAATTATCGCCAACTCTCCTTTATACGTCCGTTCCGATTATACAGGGCTGCTGCTTTGATTCGTGAACCTGGTTACACTTTGATGATGCCGACTTTGAGCATTCGAGAAGATGCCTGGAAGAAAAATCTGAAGCCTGATCCCAAATTAGAAGTTAGCGGTGTTTATGCTTTAGGAAAAAATAATATAGTCGAATGGTTTTCATATAATCAGTTTAAGGGAGACAGGTGGATGGAGAGAAGCACCGCTCGTTCGCCATTAGTAGTCTATATTAACGGGAAGCCCGTTCGAACTGTTTCCATTCAAAGTCCGAAACCCCGCATTACGCTGCACAAGGGGGAGAACTTGATTTTTGATGTTCATGTGAAATGCAAGGCGATCACGATTGAATCTCAGGAGACAGTAGATGAGGACTCCATACGCAAACAAATTGAAAAGCAGATGGCAGAAGAAATTGAGGAAACGTTCAAGCAAGGCAAAAGCCGAGGCGTTGATATCTATCAGCTGGAGCACACCTTGTATAGGCAGGATTCTAAGCAGTGGGCCAATCTGACCTCGAATGGCAAGCAGCCGCTTGAAGGGTATCAGTTAGGGGATGTCCGAGTGGATGTTCAGCTCACGCATACCGGTATGCTGAGGGAGAGGGTTAAAGATCAACAGTACTGATCATAGCAAAAAGTGCTCCGTACAGCGGAGCAGCGGGGGGGAGCGAAAGCTTGCTTCTTTTTGCTATGGCTGACGCTTGGCTTAATTTGGCTTAATATAGAGGACTCCAGTTTCTTTATGTGGCGGGTGAGGCTTTTCGTGTAAAGAAGGCAGGATTAACCTGCAAAAAGTACAGTAAATTTTCGATTTTATGAGAATTTGATAGACAATCCTGCAAAATGTACATCAAATTGCTGGGGATATGCAGAAAATGAGGGGATTCCATATAATTTGATGTACTTTTTACATGATCTCCGCCCAAATGGGTGGTGGACTCTTAGTTTGATGTACTTTATGCAGCTTGCCTCGCCTGAATTTGATTATTGGTGTGTTGCCAACTTTACTATGCTGGCGTTTCCCTGGTCTGAACCTCGTTTATCCAACCGCGCACATTCACCCTATCGGCCCCGTCGCAGTCACTCTACGCCAGTCCACCCACCCGAATCATCGGAGTCACTCCACGCCCGTCCACCCACCTGAATCATCGCGGTCACTCCACGCCCGTCCACCTCTCCCGAATCATCGCAGTCACTCCAACGCTCCCCCAGGCACAACCAGACACAAACTAACACGCTCGCCCCGCCGACCAGTTTAGAAATATTTAAGAATTGTTTTAGGCGAGGTTAATAGGTGTTTTAGAGGCAATTAAGATCGGAGGGATAAGATGAATACATGGAAGCGAGGAACGCATCCAAATTAGATAGAGCGTTAGAAGACGCGGAGGCTATAAGGTATGAATAAGAAGTTAGCGATGATGGGATTAGGCGTGGCGGTAGGCAGCATGATGCTGGTAACGTCGGTATACGCTGGTGTGGGCGATGCGCCCGGGTACGAAACGTTTAAATCAGCCGTGAAACAAACGGCAACCGTACACAATGTAACACGCCAAGTGAACGTGACACTGCAGGATAACGGAGCTCAATTGCTGGGCGTGAAGTCCACGATTAAAAGCAGTGGTGAGAATCACGCAGGAAGCGCAGAAGTGACCGTGAATAATGGCGCGGACGAACAAACCATTCATTTCTACAACCAAGACGGCAAACAAATTATAAAAACAGATGATTCTGATGTGTACAAAGTGCTAGAAGGAGAGGGCATGGGCGGCAAATTCAAAGATCGTGAAGGCGCAGAACACACACCGGACCCTCAAGTTGTAAGCGAAGTGGAAAATGTGGTCGACGCCTTAGTCGGCAACCTCAAAAACTATGTCACCATGGATGAAGCCGCAGGCAACGTGAAGGAGATTCATTTTAAATTGTCAGGCAGCCAAATTTCTCCGGTGGTCAACACGATCGGCTCCCTTGCCATCAAGCATGGTGCAATGGAGAATAATCAACGTCCGCTACCATCCAAAGCAGATACGCTTGGTATTGATGTAACGACCCTCAAAAACAGCCTTCCTCAGTTAACCTCCGACATCAAAATGGATGAAGTGGAAGTAAACGCAAGCGTGGATAGCGATAACCATATCACCAATCAAACTGCACAAATTCATATTTCCGGTAAAGATGCACAAGGTACAGCACACAATGTTGTATTGAGTGTGAATATGACGCTGTCCAGTTTGAACTCTACAACACCGGATACCGTTGATTTGACCGGGAAGCAGCTGGAAACCGTAAAGATTGATCCTGAGAAATCCCACCACAGGAACTAAGGAAAACAATGAAGGAGGCAAGGGCAAGCGCCCACCTCCTTATTTCCCTGAAAGGCGGCTAATGTATGAAGCCAGTCGTAGAAATCAATCGTCTAACGAAAATTTACAATAATTTGCGCGGCATCCATGAGGTGAACATGACCGTGCAGCAAGGCGACATCTATGGGTTCTTCGGACCCAATGGCGCCGGGAAGACGACCGTCATGAAGATCATGACCGGGCTAACCAAAGCGCAGCAAGGGGAAGTGAAACTTTTTGGTCATCCTGTGTCAACGCACTATGAGCAGGCGATGGCCAAGGTAGGTGTGCTGATCGAAACCGCTGAAGCTTACATCTATATGAGCGGCAGACGGAATTTGGAGCTGGCCGCGAGATTTTATCCAGGCATCGGGAAGCAGCGCATAGACGAAGTTTTGGAGATCGTCGGACTTACCCCTTTCCAGCAGGAAAAGGTAGCGGGTTACTCACTGGGCATGAAGCAGCGGTTAGGCCTCGCGGCAGCGATGCTGTCGAAGCCGGAGCTGCTCATCCTAGATGAGCCGACGAATGGTCTGGATATCGAGGGAATGGTTCACATCCGAGAAATCATTATGCATCTGGCGCGAGAAGAGCGCATCACCTTCCTCATCTCCAGCCATCTCATCCATGAAATGGAGCTAATGTGCAACCGCATGGGCATCATTCATCAAGGACGCCTTGTCCGCGAGGGACTCGTGCCCGAGATAGCACAAGGAAGCGCGACGCTGGAAGAAGCGTATCTACGCGAAATTAAAGAAGTAAGGAGGCTCGCTGCGCATGCATAGCTTAACCGCCAACGTCTGGAACGAAACGATCAAAATCACGTCCAAGAAGAAAACGATCTTTTTCCTTGTAGTTACGCTGCTGCTTCCGCTCTTAGCAGGGCTGCTGCTGTCTCAGTTCCAAAGCGGTATTGGAATCGGAGCCATTGCTTCGCAAGATTTTCCCATCATCATGCTGGGGCTGCTGACGAGTATTTTTCTGCCATTATTCGTTTTCATGGGCGCAGCAGATGTATTCTCCGGTGAGATGGGCGACCGTACGATGAAGAACACATTGACGCGGCCTATTACGCGGTTCAAGGTGTTTGCTTCCAAGCAGATTGCGCTTGGTGTTTTTATTGCGCTGTACTTAGTTGCCGGTTTATTGGCATCCGTTATCTCAGCCCTGTTTTTCCAGCATTTTGGCGGCTTTGACACGATCATGACCTGGTTCCTAGCATATGGCGCTGCTTTTCTGCCACTGATTGTGCTCAGTATCGCGGCTGTGTTTCTGGCGCAGTTCTTCTCCAGCTCCTCCTCGGCATTGACGGTGAGCATACTTCTCTATTTGGCGTTTAAAGTGGCCGCCTTTTTTATCCCGCAGATTGCAACGTACTCGCCTACAGCCTATACAGACTGGCATATGCTTTGGATTGGAAGCGGCATGGCGATTGGCAAGGTGAGCAGCATCTTTATGTTTTTGATAGCGTGTAGTATATTGTTTTTTACAGCAGGTTTTTATTTGTTTGATAAAAAGGAGATCTGAACACGATGTCGATTCGCTTACGGCTGGTACTCTCATACATCGCGATGCTGCTTGTACCTCTCGTCCTTTCGGGGCTAGCCGTGATCCTAATCTCCATCGCAACGTTCGGCAATTTGAAGTCAGTCTTTCAGGTTGATTTCTCCCAAGGCAATCCGATTAAACGCGTGGTTGACCAAGAGCTTGAGAATGTCGCCTACATGAAAGCCAAAACGGAAACAGAACCTGACGCTTTTCTCGATCCCGTGTTTATTAAGGACTTGGAGGATCGTTTCCATAAAATTAATATGGGTATTATCATCCGCAAAGAGAAAGAAATTACGTACAGTTCACCCTACTTGAAAGAGGGGGAGGCGCAGAATAGCTCCAAACTTCCCGCTTACGGCACTTCATCTGGCCATTTTCAACGTAATCAAGGCTCTCTGTGGGTAACTAGGCAGCAGGATTTCCTGTTCTCCGATAACAGTAAAGGGTCCGTCTTTGTATTTTTGGATGGAGGTCCTTTTCAGAAATATTTGCATCAGTTTTCCAAATCGCTTATTTTAACGTTTATACTTATTCTTGTTGGCACGAACGGTGTGCTGACCTACTTCGTTTCACGCAGCATCATTAAACCGCTTAGGGCTCTCAAACGGGCGGCGGAGGAAATTAAAGATGGCAATCTCGATTTTGAAGTGGTGCAGCAGTCCGATGATGAAATCGGGGAGCTCAGCAGAGCTTTTGAAGAAATGAGGCGCAAGCTCAAGAAATCCGTTGAACTTCAGCTTCAATATGAAGAAAACCGCAAGGAGCTCATTTCTAACATTTCGCATGATCTGAAGACGCCGGTTACGGCGATTAAAGGATACGCCCACGGCATTATGGACGGCGTCACGAACTCTCCGGATAAGCTGGAGAAGTATATTCGAACCATTTATACGAAAGCGGCAGATATGGATCGGCTGATCGATGAGCTGTTTTTATTTTCCAAGCTGGATCTGGGCAAAGTTCCATTTCAGTTCGAAACCGTGGATCTAGGTCAGTATGTGCTGGATTGCGCGCAAGAATTACAGTTCGATATGGAGAAAAAAGGCGTTCATTTCACGCTTACCGAGCTGCCAAAGGAGCCTCTCCTTGTAACGGCAGACCGAGATAAACTGCGGCGCGTGCTGCTGAACATCATTGAAAATGCAGTCAAATACAGTGATGAAGGCAATTGCCGAATCACCCTAACACTCAGAGAAATCGACGGCAACGCCGTCATACAAATAAAAGATTCCGGTCAAGGCATCTCGGAAGAGGCATTGCCTCATATATTTGACCGGTTTTATCGGGCAGATCCTTCGCGCAATACCGCGACCGGAGGAAGCGGGCTCGGCCTGGCGATAGCCAAACAAATCATGGAAGAGCACGGCGGACGTATTGGCGCAACGAGCATGATCGGGCAGGGAACAACCGTCTATATGGCATTACCGCTTAACAAGCAGGAGGAGAGTCAAGGATGAGCCGGATTTTAATCATTGAGGATGAACAAAGCATCGCCGAGCTGGAGCGGGACTACCTAGAGATCAGCGGATACGAAGTCGACATCGAGAATAGCGGAGATAAAGGGCTGCAGCTTGCGCTCTCCACGGAGTATGACCTCATCATTCTCGATTTAATGCTGCCGAAGATGGACGGTTTCGAGATTTGCCGGCGCGTTCGCAGCGAGAAGGACATCCCGATTCTAATGGTTTCCGCGAAAAAGGAAGACATCGACAAAATCCGCGGCTTGGGTCTCGGCGCCGATGATTACATGATCAAGCCCTTCAGCCCCAGCGAGCTGGTGGCGAGGGTCAAAGCGCATCTTGCCCGCTACGAAAGGCTGATGGGGCGACGTGAAGCGAAGAATGACGAGGTTCGGATTCGCGGTTTGATGATTGATAAAACAGCGCGCCGTGTTTTTGTGAATGAGCGTGAGGTTGTTTTTACGACGAAAGAATTCGACCTGCTCACGCATTTGGCGATGAACCCTAATCGGGTGTACAGCAAAGAACAGTTATTCGATCTCCTCTGGGGGATGGATGCCATGGGCGAAATTGCGACAGTCACGGTACATATCCGCAAGCTGCGCGAGAAGATTGAGCAAGATCCTTCAAATCCGCAGTATATTGAGACGATTTGGGGTGCCGGATATCGGTTCCGGATATAAAATGAAGCAAAAAGACTGCATGTGCTCCCGAATTACGGGGAGCACATGCAGTCTTTTTCCAATGTTAAGGCCTGTTAGTTCAGCGTCTTCGCTGTTGATGCCGGGAATCTATAGAGAAGTTGTTCCGCCAGAGGCCGGAAGGTTTGCCTTTGCCGCCGCATTCCGCTTCAGCTTGCGTTTATCCCTCCATAGGGCTAACCGTAGATAGAAGGAGGGGACGATAATAAGCGTAAGTATCGTAGAGACAATAAGCCCTGAAATAATGACGACAGCCATCGGCCGCCATAGGCTGCCTCCCATAATAGCCATCGGCAGGAGGCCGCTGATTGCGGTAGCGGACGTCATCAGAATGGGGCGAAGCCGCGCACGGCCGGATTCGGCAATGGCATCGTACAAGTCCATGCCGTGATGTCTGGCGTCTTCAATAAACTCAACCAGTACAATGCCGTTGCGCACGACAATTCCTGCCAAACTGACAAAGCCCATAAGCGCCATGAAACCGATTGGCGCACCCGTTACGAATAAACCAATTAGAGCGCCCCCCATGGCCAGATAAACGGTCATCATGACGAGGAAAGGTATGGACAATGAATAGAATTGGATCGCAATAATGATGAAAATAAGGCATACAACAACAATGGAAAGCTTGCCGATGGAGGAGAAGGCATCGTTCCGGTCAGCATTCTCGCCTGCAAATTCAATGGAGTAGGCGTTCGATTTTTGCAGTTTGCTAACTTGGTTCTGCAGCTCGGCGACAATTTCCGCCGGCAATCTTCCGTCCGTGTATGCTCTTACTGTGATCGTTCGTACCAGATTGTGATGCTGCACGGAGGTGATCATGCGGTCGTCCTGCACGTTGATGAACTGCTTGATCGGGTACAGCTGCCCGGACTGCGAAGGAACGAGCAGTTCTCCTATCGTTTCATTGGAAGGCGTTTGGTTGGCCTCGCTGTACAATGTGACGGGAATTTCTTCGTTGCCGAGTTGCAGCTTGGAAACCTCAATCCCGTCGGTTGCGAGTCGGGCTGTACCCGACAAATCTTTCTCGGTGACGCCGTAATAACGAGCTTTCTCCTGATCAAGCTGCAGATCCATGGTAAAGGTTTCATCACCGACGCTGTCAGAGACGTTGGCGGTGCCCGGAATGCTTTTCAGAATCGTTTGCAACTGTTTGGAGAGAGAGGTTAGTTCGCTTAAATCCGGGCCACTGATTCGAAGGGCAATCGGCGCTCCGACGGGAGGGCCTTGTTCCAGTTCTCTCGGCAGCAACTCGATTTCTGGATAGATACGCTTGAGCTGCTCTCGCCAGTCGGATACAAGCTTGCCTGTATGGGTTCGGGATTCGTCAACCTTGACATATAATTGACCTATTCTTGTTCCAACAGAATCAGTTTCCGCATAGTAAAACTTAGGTGTTGTCCTTCCTGCGTAGGTGGAAACAGATTGAACACCATCCTGCTTAGCGGCCCAAATGGATAAGCTTTTCATCATATCGGCGGTTTGCTTATAGTCGGCGCTTACGGGCATTTTCACATCAAGCAAAAACTCGCTTCGTTCCGCACTCGGAAAATACTGAACGCCCAGCAAGGGCAGGAGCCCATAGCTGGACGTGCCAATAACAAGGCCTATCATTCCGGTTAACAGCGGTTTTCGCAGCAGGCGGCGGATGAGCTTTTCATAGTACTCGCTTAGAAGCCAAATAGGTTTTCCCAGAAGTCCCGGCAGCTTATTCTGGGCGGACACTCCTTTGCGTAGGCTGCGTTCACTGCTCCATTTGCGGAAAATCGGAATGATGGTTAATGACATAGCCATCGATGCAGCTAACGTTAAGCTGACGACAACGGGAATCGGCTTGATAAAGTCCCCGATGTTGCCTTTTAAGAAAAACAGCGGGAAAAAAGCGGCTGCCGTGGCGATCGTTGCGGTTAGAATCGAAATCGCAACTTCCTGGCTGCCTTTCAGCGAGGCATCCAGAGGAGAATCGCCAAGAGACAATCTGCGTTCGATATTATCGTTAACGACAATGGCATCATCGACAAGAATGCCAAGCACAATGACCAGCGCGACGATGGAAATTTGATTGAGATCGATGGACGTCATACTGATCGGGAGGAAGCCGAGTGCAATGGAAACGGGAATGGCCAAAGCGACAATAATGGACGTTCCGAATGCGAGCCCAAGGATGCAGACAACTAGCACCGCAGCCATCCCGATCAGCATTTCCCGTGACAAGTCGGCAAACAGATGATCAACATTCTCTTTTTGCGTAAACAACGATACCATCGCCACATGCGAGGGGAGCTGAGCCTGCAAGGCGGAAACCCTGGCGTCGATCCCGGTTTGCAAGGAAGGAATATCTTCTCCTTTGGCTGGATAAATGACGACATCAATAGCGGGTTTGCCTTGATAGAAAACTTCCTCTTCCGTTTTCTGAGAGCCAATCTTAACCTCTGCGACATCTTTGAGGCTAAGTGAATTGCCTTGCCCTGCCGGTCGGTAAACGACCGTATTGGCAATATCATTGGCGGATTTCCATTCGCCTGTCAATTGAACGTAAGCGTTATTGTTATTGGCCGTCATGTTCCCGATTGGCGTGCGATCGTGAGCGGTGGTGAGCGCCTGCATAACTAGCGGCCAAGGAAGCTGCAAGCTTTCGAGCTTCTCCTTGTTCAGAATAACCTTCACTTCCTGATTGGGAAGTCCTACAATTTCAACATCGCTGACGCCGGCAACCGTGCGCAGCTGATCCTTCCATGTTTCAGAAATGGACCGCAAAGACTCCAACTCCGAAGGGTTTTCCACAATCAAATGAATGATTTGCGCCGATGTCTTGGCCAAATCATCATTGATTTCTGGCTGATCTGCCTCTGCGGGCAGCTTGCCTTGTGCAGACTGCACCTTTTGTCGGAGCGTATCCCAGGCCCGCATGTTATCAACCCCAGGCTGCATTTCAACGGTAATGAGGGACACGTTAGTGGAGGAAGTCGAATCGATCGACTTGATCGACTCCATTTTTCTAATTTCTTCTTCGAGCGGCTTGGTGACAAGTTGCTCGACCTTCTCCGGCGATGCTCCGGGATAAATCGTCTTTACCGTAGCCATGGATACGGTGATTTCCGGATTCTCACGCTGGTTTAGCGATAAAAAGCTGAAAGCACCTAGCAGCACGAGAACGACAAAAAATAGCAGGGTGATCTTTTGATATTTGATCAGTTTGGCAATCAAGCGGATTCCTCCTTCTGTCCAGCTGCTTCGGTTAGAAAGCCGAATCTACTCACCGGGCGTTACTTTCTCCATATGTTTAAGTTGGTACTGACCGGAGACGATCAGAATCTCGCCTGCCTTGAGCCCTTGTGTGATTTCAGTTCTATCATCCTTGCTGCGGCCGAGCTTGATTGTCCTTTTTTCGGCATGGTCTCCATTCAAAATGAATACATAGGGCTCGCCATCCTCGCGAAGGATGCTGCTCGCCGGTACGGTGATGACTTGCTGTTCGCCGTCTCCAGCAAGTAGGAGCTGTACGCGCATTCCGGGTTTGAGGCGGCCGTTTTCGTTCCCGGCTTCAAGTTCCAGGGAATAGGTCTTCGTCTGGGTGTTGGCTGTGTTCGCCAAATAAGTCACTTTTCCCTCATAGGTATCAGGGGAATCCGAAGTGTGAAACGATAGGCTCTGTTTGCCCTGCACGAGAGGCAAATCTGCTTCCGTTACTTCGACGCGGACTTTGATTGGCGAATGCCGCTGCACCACGCCGATTTTTTGTCCTCTGGCAAGCGTCATGCCTTCCTCAATGGGCATTTCGGTCAAAAGTCCAGACGCAGGCGCCTTGACTTCAAAATAAGAAAGGTTGACATCCGCATCCTGCAGATCGATATCGTTAGCCTCTAATTGGTACTCTATGGCGGCTAGCGGTTGGGTGCTTTGGAGCGTCTGAAGTTTCTGTTGCAAAGTTTGAAGATTGAGTTTCAACGGTTTGACTTGAGATTCCACTTGTTCTTTCTGTTCTTTCGTTGCCTCTCCGGTGTCATAGTCATTAAGAACCCGGTTATACTGCTTCGTGACATCGTCCAAGGATTGCTGGGTTATGGCAATATTGTTGGTTAACTCCAGAATGCCGTCGTCCCAATCCTTTTTGGCCTTGGACAATTGTTGTTCAAGACTAGCCCTGGCATAAAGCAGTTTTTGTTTCTGGCGAAGCAAATCTTTATTATTCAGCTCGATGATCACATCATCTTTCTGGACTTGTTCTCCGCGTTTTTTCAGCACGGACTTTACATCGCCATCCGCCTTCAGCACGACGTTCAACTCCAGCGAAGGAATGACATCGGCAGTGAGTGTTTTGGCACCTGCCCATGCTTGTGTGGTAACCGCAGCCGTTTTCACAGGTTTGCTCGTTACCCCGGCACCGGCCGCCTGCTCGGCAGTTATCGCGGGAGATAATGGTGCTTCACTGGAACAGCCTGCGAGTGCAGTAGCGGTCATGATTAATAGAAGACCTGTTTTGTGCGATACGAATTTTCCAGTTATCCGCACAAAATGATCCTTCGTTAGTATTGAACGAGCAACAATGTTTCCCCCACGCTCCATGATTGAGCCTCCCTAGTTATTAATGGACTTCATATAAAATCAGATACAGCTTTAAGTATGACTTGCGGTCAACTTTTACTTGCGGTTTGAGCAAGTAAAACTATTTAAGCCTCACCCCATTAATGTGCCTCCCTATCTATTTTATCTAACATTATATAAGTACAGTTATAACAATAAAGTGACTTTCGGTCAATATTTTTAGAAGGCTATAGAAATAGCATTGTAATTGGTAATGATTAGGATATAGGAAGGCATCACTTCTTGTTGCGAGGGAGGAATTCTATTTCGTTTGATGAGGGAGGACTTAAATGAATATTTGGTTTACGATGTCTATTATTTTTATTCCGGCAATCGTATTAAGTAGGGTTGTATCGGTTTCTACGAAAATAAGATAAGGTACCTGATACTTGTAAAATAAGCATGTAAAAGAAGCCTGCCAGAGTGAACAACTCTAGAAGGTTTTTTTGTATTTTTCTACCTAAAAAAGCAATTCATTCATCCCTGTTTATATACACCTTATTAATGTTAATATATTGTAAAGGTTATCTAAACATAGGGGAGACAACAACGATGATGGTGACTGTGGACATACATGATTTAATAAAACTAGGAATCGCAGCTATGTTCGGTTTAATTATTGGCCTAGAACGAGAAATCAGAAATAAACCGCTTGGACTCAAAACTTCATTAGTCATTTGTCTAAGCAGTTGCTTGCTGACAATTGTATCTATTGAATCTGCGAATAAATATGCAGTTCCCGGGCTTCATGTAATGGATCCTATGCGGCTTGCGGCGCAGGTAGTTAGCGGGATCGGATTTCTTGGCGCAGGGGTCATACTTCGGAAGCATAATGACGTCATCATTGGATTAACGACGGCGGCGATGATTTGGGGAGCAGCTGGGTTAGGAATTGCCATTGGCGCAGGTTTTTTTGTTGAAGCGTTTGTGGGATTGCTGCTAATTATGGTGAGTGTCGTGGTATTGCCCTACTATATTAAGAAAATAGGGCCAAGACCGCTATTAATGAAAGATTTGCGAGTCAAGCTTATCGTGTCGCATGAGGGTAATTTAACGAATATCATCAAGGACATTATTGCTAGAGGATATAGAATGAAAAGCGTACACATAAAAGAGTTGAGCCAGGAGCTGCAGGAACTCAATTTCATTGTTTTCATTGACCGTAAGTACGCTTCAGAAGTATATGAAGAGTTAAAGAGCATGCCATATATTGAAATGGCGGAAGTAGAGACTTTGTAGAGATAGGGATTGGGCAGCGGCTTAATGCTGCGTTCCGATCCTTTTTTTTGCGGGGTTTAATAGGTTGTGGCGGGTGCTTCGTTGCATTATGTGCAGCGAAAGAGGAGGTTTTCGCTACCTGATGGGTAGTTCGTTGTACAAAATACAACGTTATCAGACAAATGGCAGATAATCGGGCGATTCTAGCTAAAATGGTTGCACGATATACAACGAGGAACTGAGACGATACTTCTTTTAATCCATGTTATTGTAATAAGTGCAATATAGGGTGGACGATCTCAATAAGAAGCGAGCCTAGCAAGGTGCCAAAGCCCGCCAACATGTATTAGGCCGAAACAGCGACAGCAGCAGCGAACTTCGCACCTAGCTCGCGACATAATTTCTTTTGCTCGCTAGTCGGATTAAATTCGATTTTCAAACCGTCAAACACTTTCTCAGTACCGATCTCGGCAAGTCTAGCTTCGATTGTATCTACGGCAGCGCCGAAGTGTGTGTAAGAGGAGTCAGCGGAGCCGAATGCACCGGATTTGCGGCCGTTTAGATCCAGATCTTCTAATTCATCGTAGAAGTCTTCGAATTCATCTGGCAGATCGCCGTCGCCCCATGTATAAGCTCCAAGCAGAATTCCATCGTAGTTCACGAGATCTACACCACTCACATCCATGACGGATTTCACAACAGGCTCAATGCCTGCCTCACGTATGCCCACAGCGATTTCTTCAGCGATTTCCTCCGTATTTCCTGACATGCTGGCGTAAACGATAATGATTTTTGGCATGGGAATCCCTCCACGAATTGTTTTTATAGGTATGTAGTCATCTTGTAAATGTCTTGTTGTTACCAACCACCTTCATATTATTTGATAATGATTATCATTGTCAACATTTAATTGAGAATTTATTGAGAATCAACATTTTTTGCTGAGATAGCCGGCAAGGAAGGACTATACGACTTTGAGGCAGAAATCATGTTACAATATCGAAAACATGAACTTATCGCAGCTTATGAAAAGGGGAACTGGCATGGAGGATATCCACCTGCATTTGAAAAATCTCGGCTTCACAGACCTGGAAGCCAAGTGCCTGCATGTGCTTGCCGAAAGCGGCACACAAACGGGTTATGAAATCGCCAAGCAGCTTGGCGTATCGCGTTCGAATGTTTACTCCGCGCTCCAGAAGCTGGCGGAGAAGGGCGCAGTGCTCACCAGTCACGGTGAGCCGACGCACTACCAAAGCGTGCCGATCGAGGAGATCGGCGAGCGTGTTGAGGCGGAGCTGCAAGCGTCGATCCGCTATGTGAAAGAGCATATGCCGAAGCAGGGTACGCATCGTTCGGAATATTTCAGCTTGGAAGGCGATGCCAAGGTGCTTGATCGCATCCGAACGGAGCTGAGGAAAGCGAAGGCAGAGGTGCTTTGCGACCTATGGGCGCAAGAAGCACAGCTGCTGAAGGAAGACTTGCGGAAGGTTCCGGCGCAAGGAGTGCGCTTGCTTGTTTCGACGATCGGCGATGCGTCTCTGCCGAGTGGCGTGCAGCAGTTCTCGCATAAACGTGATGCCATGTGGAATGAGCGCAATGGGCGGAAATTTACGCTGCTGATCGACCGTAAGCTGGCCATTGTTGGCACAAGAGGCGGCGACGAGCCGACACTTACGATGTTGACTGAGCATCCAGCGATGGTGGAGCTGCTGCTCAATAGTTTTTGGCGCGATGTGGTTATTCACGAGCTGCAGCAGGATATGGGCGCTAAGCTGGAAGATAAATATGGGAAAAATTTTAAGAAAATCATACAGAAATATACAGCTGCTGAAGGTAGAGAAAAGGATACACCATCTGTTGAGGTAGGACTGGAACACGCAGCTGCTGCGAGTAAACCTGTTGAAGAAAAGCTCAAAGAAGGAAAAGCTAGTGATGGTAGAAATGCTGAAGGAAAAACTAGTGAAGGAAAGTCTAGCGAAGGAAAAACTACTGAAGGAAAAACAAGCGAAGGAAAGTCTAGCGAAGGTAAATCCGGTGAAGGAAAGAGGAAAAAGAAGAAATGACGCAGCATGATGGGGAATACTTAGCGAGAGAGCAACAAGAGAGCATCTTACTCGCGGCGGAAACGCTCGTGAAGGAGAAGTTGGAGCGCGATAGCAGCGGCCACGATTGGTGGCATATCTATCGCGTCGTGCAGACGACGAAGCGCATCGCCGCCCAAGAGGGCGCCGACGCTTTCGTCTGCGAGCTTGCAGCGCTGCTTCACGACGTCGTCGACGAGAAGCTGAATGCGGATCCAGCCGCTGCTCAGCGCGAGCTGGAAGCATGGCTGGCCGCCAGCGGTGCACCGGCGGCCACAGTGGAGCACGTGCTGGAGATCATCAGCACGATGTCGTTCAAGGGCGGCGCGCGGCCTCCGATGCGCACGCTTGAAGGCCAGGTCGTGCAGGATGCCGACCGGCTGGATGCGATAGGCGCGGTAGGCATCTCGCGCGTATTTGCTTATTCGGGCTGGAAGGGCCGCCCGATTCATGATCCCTCCGTCACGGCGCGTGAGCACCTGACGGAAGCGGAGTATCGCGCGGGGAATGACACCGCGGTTAATCACTTTTACGAGAAGCTCCTCAAGCTGAAGGAGCTGATGAATACGGCTTACGCCCGCAAACTTGCGGAGGAGCGGCACCGCTTCATGGAGCAGTACCTCAAGCAGTTTTATGCGGAGTGGGAAGGCGAGCGTTAATTTTTTTTTGCAGCGGTAGCAAGGGCTCGGCTCTTGCGATGTCGACTTATGGGCTGGCTGTTAACGGGAAAATCTCCCGTTAATTTCGCTCGAATGCAGCATTTGAACGGTTTAGCTGGAGTTTATCCATCTAATCCTGCGAAAACCCCGCAAATTAATTATTTGAGATGAAATTAACGGGATTATTTCAAGTTAATTGAAATTTCTGTGGGCAAGTATGCAAGTTAACAGGATTTTTTCCTGTTAATTCATTTGATGTTTTCGGTGCTGTGCAACGTAAAAAACCGTCTAGAAGGTCAGACGGTTTTTTACGTTGTATATAATACAACCTGATGCCTAAATTAGCTCCCAGCGCCTGTCTATACTGCATTTTATACAACATTCTGGTGTGAAATGAGCCATTTCTAGCCTTTTAGGCAAAAATGATTGCACTTTTTACAATGAAGAACAGTAGTATATGCCTCGGGCGGTCTTTACATTGCACAAAGTACAACGAACCTCTAGATTCCCAACTCGCACCGCACGGCACGGCACTCATCGCACACTCACGCACGCATCGCACTCACGCACTCACGCACGCATCGCACCTATCGCACCTATCGCATCTATCGCACCTATCGCACCTATCGCACCTATCGCACCTATCGCACCTATCGCACCTATCGCACCCATCGCACGCATCGCACTCACCGCACTCACCGCACTCACCGCACTCACCGTACTCGCCGTACTCACCGCACTCATCTGACTTTCAATCACTCAAACGACGGCTTCGTCAATGGACAATTCGGCAATGTAAGAATCTCCACGTTGTAAGCAGCCAGCTTACGCAAGAAATAGCATGTTTCCGGCAGGTGATGCTCAAGGAAACGCAGGGTCAGGCGGCTAAGCAGCTCGGTATGCTGATACTCACGGATAACCTCTTCGACGACCCGATAGAAGCCGATGACCGTCTCCGCCACTTGTCTGGCGAACTTCTGCTGGACCGGGAATCCCGGTGCAGTGAAGCGGAGGAAGCCGCGGATGGCGGTGTTTTTGACGATATGTGCGCTGAATTGCTGCGCGTACTGCTGAGTGCTTTTCAGCAGCTCTATTTCTGTTGGATCCAAATGATTGCCCAGAAGCACGGTATGTCCAAGTTGATCCTCCAGCCACATCTCCATCAGCGCAACAAGCGGTAGGGGTTCGTAAGGCACACCGTTCATCCAAGCATGTAAAATTCGCAAATACTCGCCGTTCTCGAGTAAAGTTCCGTTAAAATACACGGGCGTCAGCGAGATGACGACCTTATTTTCTATTCGCAAATGCTGCATAAAGCCTTCAAACTGATAATACCCGTGCGCAACGGGGTATATGTCTTTAGAGAGCTGAATCATGGTTTCCGAGGAGACTGGCAGGGAAGGGTCTGTTTTCAAAATGCGGTTCCGCAGTTCGGTGAAAGCGGCTATGTACCTCTTCGCAGTGGCGATCCACTGCACCTCTTCATTAGCAAGCGCCTCGTCCACAAAAATGGCGTGATCCTGTAGGATTTCAACCCAAAACAACTGTTCCTGCCAGGGTGTGATGGTCTCATTTAGGCTCATGGAAAGGTTCCTCCTAGGTCTCTTAACTTCGGGCCAAGCCTTGCCGATACTACACATACCGAAGTGTATTCAACAGTTTCGGGTTCGAGAACAGCTTTCGTCGGAATTTGTGGTAAAATAGAACGAATGACGATTGAAAATCGAGAAAGAAAGTGATGTTATGACGATGAAAAAAGAAGCAAAGTATATAGCAACAGTCTCCTTAGGTGTGATGGGAGCAGGCTTTTTGGCTACAATTCCTGTAGCTTCCACGGTGTGGGGAGGCTTTCTGCAAGGCGGCTTTGAAGCCGGGGTTGTAGGCGGTTTGGCGGACTGGTTCGCGGTTAGCGCCTTGTTCCGTCACCCGATGGGCATTCCGATTCCGCATACAGCGCTGCTGCCGAAGAATCGTGAGAAAATTACGAACGCGCTTGTCTCAACGGTTCAAAATGAGCTGCTTTCCAAAGAAACCATCCGTGCTCGTTTGCAGCAAATTCGTTTTCTTGAAAGAGGGCTCGAGTTGGCGGAAAGTCATTTGGACAGCGAAGCGCTTCACAAAGGCCTAAGCACGCTTGCCAAACAAGCGTTAAACGCTATTGATCTTGAAAAATTAACACCGCTGCTCGCGGATGAGATTAGCAAAGCGCTTCAGGACGTGGATACGAGCCGGCTCGTTCGCGCGCTTGTCGATACGGTCAAGGACGGCGGTTATGACGGCAAAACGTTTGATTTTGTCCTCGATAAAGTGGAAGCTTGGGCATTCAAAGCAGAGACACGCGATCAGCTTGGGGCTATGGCGCTCAAGGCGTTCGAGGGGCTGCAATCCAATGGCTTCATGGCGTTTGCCGTGAACGCGTTCATCGGGATGGTCAATGAGGAGAAGATCGGGGGCATTATCCAGAACTTCTTGCTTTCCTACATTGAGCAAATGCGCACGAAGCAGCATCCGCGTAGAGAGGCTGTTCTTTCCTTCATTCGGGGTGAGCTGAACAAGCTGGAGAGAAATCCGAAGCTTTTGGCCGAGTTGGAATCGCTCAAAACGAAGCTGCCAGACATGTTCGAGCTGGATACGAAGCTGTCAGGACTCCTTGCACGTCTGAAGGCTAGAGCGGAAGAGTTCGTGGATCAGCCTGAGTTTGTCCCTGTACATGTCGTTCCGATCATGCGGAATGTGCTTACATCCGTGAAGGAGAACGAAGCCTTGCTGCAGCGCGGCGAGATTTGGGTGCAGGAGCAGATTGCTTCCTATTTGGAGAAAAATCACAGCAAGATCGGTCAGCTCGTCAAAGAAAACCTGGATAAATTCGATAACGAGAAGCTGACTGAGCTGATGGAAGATAAGATCGGCAAGGATTTGCAATGGATTCGCGTCAACGGTGCGATCTGCGGATTTATCATCGGGCTTGGTCTCGCAGGATTAAAGATGCTTTTTTAATATAAACGACTACGGGACATACCCGAGTGGGGGGAAGCATTTTGATCGAGATGAAAGGTGTCAGCAAGACGTTCGTACAGCGAATCGGCGGCAATTACAAGGCGCTGGACAATATCACATTAACGATAAAAAAAGGGGAGTTCGTCTCCGTTCTGGGGCCATCCGGCTGCGGGAAGTCGACGGTGCTGAACCTTGTTGCAGGCTTCGATACACAAACGGAAGGCACGATTGAGGTGAATGGTAAAAAGGTAACCGGCGCTGGGGCCGACCGTGTGGTCGTGTTCCAGGAGCACGGTCTGTTCCCATGGCTTACTGTGCTGGACAATGTGGCATTCGGCCTCAAACAGAAGGGCATTCCCAAAAAAGAGCGCCATGAGCTCGCTATGGAGCAGATCAAATCGGTGCATCTTAGCCGCTTTGCAGATCGTTACCCACATGAGCTATCCGGAGGGATGAAGCAGCGGGCAGCGATTGCCAGAGCGCTGGCGATGGATCCTGAGATTTTGCTCATGGATGAGCCGTTTGCGGCGTTAGATGAGCAGACACGCCTTATTTTACATAAGGAATTGGAAGAAATCTGGATGCGGACGCGTAAAACGATTCTCTTCATCACCCACAACATTCGGGAAGCGGTCCTTCTATCAGACCGAGTTGTCGTCATGTCCACACGCCCTGGCACGATTAAGAAGGAGTTCACCGTGCAGGCGGCAAGACCCCGGGATACCGCAGATCCGCTGCTGCATCATGTGGAGAACGCAGCCATGGATGCGCTGGCGGATGAGCTTGAGAAGGTGGTAAGGGAGGAGACGGGTGATGAGTACCGCATTAAGAAGAACGATTTTTCTGGTACTGCTTCTGATAGCTTGGGAGGCGGGATTTAGGCTGTTTGATTGGGGCTGGAAATTTCCCTCTCCGACCCAGACGCTGCAAGCTTTTTATGACGGATTGGTACATGGCGAGCTGCTGGCGGCGACCTTGGCCAGTATGATCCGGTTATTGGTCTCTTTCGCCCTATCGCTTGCGATTGGGACGACATTAGGTTTTCTATTCGCACGTTACCGTCTGCTGGATGATACGCTGGGCTTTTTGGTCGTTTCGCTGCAGACTATTCCAAGTATTGCTTGGCTGCCTTTTGCCATTATTTGGTTCGGTCTTAACGAATCCTCGGTTATTTTCATTACGACGCTTGGCGCGACCTGGACGATGGCGCTTGCAAGCCGCACAGGAATCAAAAATATTCCGCCGATTTACCTGCGCGCTGCACAGACAATGGGAACTGGCAATGGGTATAAAATGTTCGTGCAGATCATGATTCCAGCGGCGTTCCCGCATTTAATCAACGGTGTGCGTACGGCTTGGGCTTTTGCTTGGCGCGCCCTGGTTGCGGGGGAGCTTATTGCCAAAGGGGCAGGGCTCGGTCAGCTGCTGCAGGACGGGCGTAATTTGGGCGATACTTCACTGATGCTGTGCATCGTCATTATTATCGCTGTGCTGGGCACGGTCTCTGATCATTTCTGCTTCAAGAAACTAGAAGACAAAGTGCTGGAGCGCTACGGCCTCGCCGGCTCGAAGTCTTAGCAGGGAGCGGTTGCATGAGAAAAAAAGCATGGATGCTGCTGCTGCTTTTGTTCGTAGTTATGACGCTGAGCGCCTGTGAGGAGAAGCTAACTGCTTCTGGTAAGCCGCAGGTGGTCAGGGTTGGTGTATTTAAAAATGTCACACATGCTGCAGCCTATATCGCACTGGAAAAAGGCTATTTCGCCCGTGAATGGGGCGATGAGGTGAAAATTGAGGTCACAGCCTTCGATAACGGCTCTGACTTATCCATTGCAATGGCGACAGGAGATATCGATGTGGGCTTCGTAGGTCCCGGACCTGCGATAACATTTTTCCTGAAAAGCGGGAACTATCGGGTCGTTTCCGGCTCCAATAATGGCGGTGCGGTGCTTGTTGCCCGTAATGGCGCAGGAATTAATGGCGTTAAAGATTTGGTAGATAAAACAATCGCGATCCCGTCCAAAGGGAATACGAATGAGATTTCACTGCGGATGCTGCTTCAGCAAGAAGGCATTTCCTTAGGACGAGACACGGGAAGCGCGCATCTCATCGTGCGCTCTCCGTCGGATGCGCTCATTTCCTTCCGACAGAAGGAAATTGACGCGACGCTTGTTCCCGAGCCATGGGGGACGCAGATTGAGAAGGTAGGGCTCGGCAAGGTTGTCGTCGACTGGCAGGCGATCCCGCCGAATCATGGCGATTATCCGACGGTCATTATGGTGGCGAGCGATTCGTTGATCCAGCGTCACCGCGATATTGTAAAGGGCGCGATCAAAGCCAATATGGACGGCATCGCGTTCATTCAGAACAGTCCGGAGCAAGCCTATGAGCTTATCAACAACCAGCTGAAGCAGTACAGCGGCAAAGGAATGGACAAAAGCTTGATCAAGGCCTCGCTTAGCCGTCTGAAGCTCACCACGGATGTTGACGTCAAGGTGATGGAGGAGATGGCGAAGGTCTCGATCGCTGCCCGATATATGAAGGGCATTAAGGAAGATGAACTTGATCTACGCAAGTTTGTTGATTTATCCATGCTTGAAGAAGTGAAGAGTGGGAAATAGGGGAAGAGGCCTGTATCGATCCGAATCTGGATGGGGTACGGGCTTTTTTTAATGCAGTTAAAAGTTCCTATTTGTTACAATTGCTGCTGATATAGATAATTAAGCAAGCTACTGTAGCTTATTGTTCGTTATTGAGCAGGAAATGTTAGGTTAGGCGGAAGATAAGCATGATCTGTGGTCTTATTTCACTAGATACCTCGATAGTTAGGGGGAATAAGCACATTTAACTTGGCTATTAATTCGTTCTTATGAACGAAAGGTAGGTTTACACCAAAAGGGCCCTCAGGGCGAACTGTTCCATGGTGAAAAGCCTGCCCGCACAGCGCATATTGCCGCGCGAGCAGTCGAAGAAGGCCGTCTCGCAAGCCGAGAAGGCCTGGAGATCCTAGTGAGACGTCCCAAAAGGTCGTCTCACGGTAAAAAGCCCGCCCGTGCAGCGCATTTTGCCGCGCGAGCAGTCGAAAAAGGCTGTCTCGCAAGCCAAGATGGCCTGAACATATCATGAGACGTCTCAAAAGGCCGTCTCACAGTAAAAAGCCATTCGCGCCGACCGAGCGAGAAACCCTCAAAAAAGGTGTTGTCAAAAATAACCAACTCAACTATACTAGCATTAATCCCATATGGAAGCGATACCAGAAATCGTTTACTTAAACCTAATCCTCATCAAGAGGATTTTATTTGAGGGTAATCTGGAATCGATTCCAGAAAAAAGAGAACGCGATAGGAAGGTGGTCATGACATGGAAACGAATCTGCCGCAAGCTGGTGTCAGTGCTGCGGTGAAGAAGAGAAATGCTGATCTGGGAAAGCGAATACGGCAGCACAAGCATTTGTATCTCATGCTCCTTCCCTGTATTGTGTTTTTCGTTATTTTCTCGTACATCCCCATGGGCGGATTGATGCTAGCCTTTAAGAATTATCAGTTTAATAAGGGTATCCTGGGTAGTCCTTGGGTGGGACTCACGTATTTCAAAGCATTTTTTAACGACTACCAAAGTGGGAAGTTAATTAAAAACACATTGATGATTAGCAGCATTAAAGTTTTCGTGGGATTGCCTTTTCCAATTCTGCTTGCATTGATGTTTAATGAGATCAGACATCGGAGATTTCGAGGAATCACGCAGAGCATTTCGTATCTGCCGCATTTTCTTTCTTGGGTTATCGTTATCGGCCTTATGCAGCGGGTACTTGCTCCGGATACAGGGCTGCTCAACGAGGTGATTCGATTTTTCGGCGGAGATGGAAGTACGTTTTTCATGATGGAAAGCAAGTACTTTTATCCTCTCATGTTTGGAAGTCATATCTGGCAGAGTATTGGCTGGGATTCTATCATTTATTTGGCCGCTATTGCTGGCATTAATCCTGAACTGCATGAGGCTGCCAAAATTGATGGCGCAAATAAATGGCACGAAATCTGGCACGTTACCTTGCCGGGTATTCGCTTAACGATATCCATTTTGTTTATTTTATCGCTGGGTAACATTTTGCAGGCAGGGTTTGATCAAATCTATCTCATGCGAACTCCTGGCAATATGGAACTGGCAGATATCCTTGATACCTATATTATTCGGGTAGGACTTCAAAATGGGCAATACGGGTATGCAACGGCTGTTGGTTTGATGCAAGGCATTATCGGTTTAATTCTTGTTGTGGCTGCGAACCGAGCTTCGAAAAAGTTTTTTGACGAGTCAATATGGTAGCGATACCAGAATCTTTCACTTTTCGACAGTTAGAGTGTTGAAGATCACCGCCAGGTGTTATTCATAATATTTAATGGAAAAGGGGAGTATGGGATGAGCAAAAGATGGATTAAATGGGTGACCATGCCGTTAGCCGCAAGCTTGCTGCTAGCAGGTTGTGAAAGCTCCGATCAACCTGCGGCAGGAGGAGATACAGCTTCTACGACACCTTCATCCGCAGCCAGCAGCGGCAAGCCCGCCACTTGGATTGCAGACCGAACCATTAAGGGACTACTATTTATTGACAGCGATGATATAACGAAGGATATTAACCCCGAGATTGCCAAGAAGGTAAAGGAAATGACAGGAATTACGCTGCAAATGGAGGGTGTAAATTCCCAGCATGCCATTGACGGACTCATTGCCGGGCTGGCTTCCAATGATTTACCGGACTTCATCGTCTATTATCTCAATAACAGCGGCCGACCGGAAATGCCAGTCATTTTGAAAGCAGCCAAAGAAGACATGCTCACAGATCTAACGCCTCTTATTAAAGGAACAAAGGTGTTCAGCAAATACTTGGATGATAAATATTTACCGCTGGACACGAAAAATGGCGTGATGTTTCGACCGGAATTTAGCGGCTCCAGTTATTTTGTCCATATGAATGTTCAAAGAGAAGGCGGCTACGAGGAACGCAAATATGTTTCTGGCCCCTATATTCGTAAGGACATTGCCGAGAAGCTAAACGTTGATCCACGAACGATTAAAACAACGGATCAAGTGTATGAGCTGGCGCAAAAGATCAAAGAAGGTAATTTCAAGGATAAAAACGGTAAAGATATCCTGCCAATTGGACCTCGTTATTGGGGGAACAGCAATCATGAGAATGGAACACTCTTCAGCGATTTAACGTGGGGAGCGATTGACCAAGGTTTTGACAAGAATAAGGAAGGCAAAATCGTTCACGAAAGTAAAACAGAATTTCCGATGAAGCGAATTGAGTTCGTTCAAAAGCTTTTGAAGGAAAAATTGATGGTGCCTGATTACTACGCCATGCAGGAAAACAAAGCGACGGAAGGAGCAATTAACGGGTCATTTGGGATCATCGGCGATATGCATAACTATCTGGACTTTAATAAAGACATGAGTTATATCCCGCTTGGACCTATTCATTCTGTGGATGGTACCTACCGGATGAACGTTGATTATAAAAGCGGGTATATGGCCTGGTCCATTCCGAAAACAACGAAAAATCCACAGGACATCGTCAAATTCGCTGATTTTCTCGCTAGTCGTGAAGGGAAATTGATCTGGCAGTACGGTCTGGAAGGAAGGGACTACACGCTGGATGCCAAAGGCAATCCATTGGTCAAAAAAGAAGTTTTAGAGCTTCGTAACAAAGATCCAAAGGCGGCCAAAGAACTGGGCTTTGACGGCGTAGGGAATGGCTGGGGAGGTTACCTCGGCAGTACGGACATTAACAGACTAGGTGATTTCGGTGAGATGCAGTATGCCGATGCGGTCTCTCCGGAAGCTAATGCGACACCTCTGAAAATTGCCGACTACTGGGGCTACGATGACAAAAAGAAAAACGCCCTTATTAACGATGGTTATCGCCCGCTTTCATTCATGAATGAGCTTCCTACTGGCAATGAGTTAAAGACAGCTTTAACGAACTATAATGAAAGCATCATTCGCGCATTTTACGCGAAAAGCATGGATGAAGCGCAGAAAATTCTTGATTCCGCGAAAAAGCAGCTGCAAGCAGCAGGTCTGGACAAATTCGAGGAGTTGCTTCAGAAGAAGGACAGCGATCCTAAAACGAAAGTAATTCTTAAATAGTTCAAAGTTGAATTGGGAGGCTGGCGCTCCCGTAAGGCTGGCGGGAGCGCACTTTTAGTAAGAGGAGAGGTTAACGTGGGAAATGAATTCTATAAGATCTCAACAGGTGAGAAAATAGTTAAGTTCGTTAATTATGCCCTAATTATTCTCCTATGCTTGTCCATCGTGCTTCCTTTTCTGAATATATTGGCACTTTCCTTTAACGCAGGAAAGGATGCAGAAAGAGGGGGCATCTATTTCTGGCCCCGCGTGTGGACGCTAGAAAATTACCGTGAAGTATTTACGTCGGCTAATATCGGCAGAGCATTTGCCATTTCTATATTTCGTACGGCTTTGGGTACGATTGCAGGCGTATTTCTATCAGCAATGGCAGCGTATACGTTAAAAAGCAAGACGATGCCGGGCGTCCGATTTTTTACGCTGATGGTTTTCTTCACGATGCTGTTCTCTGGTGGTATTATTCCTTATTACATGCTGCTCAAGAGTTTGCATTTGACGAATACCATCTGGGTTTATGTCCTTCCAGGGTTGTACAGTGCATGGAATTTGATTATTATGCGCACGTTTTTCCAGCAAATCAGCATCAGTCTGGAGGAGTCGGCGAAGCTAGACGGCTGCAGCGATTTTGGCATCTTCATGCGAATTATTATGCCGTTAAGTAAACCTGTGCTAGCAACAATCTCCTTATTTACAGCTGTGAGTCATTGGAATGATTGGTTCACGGGTGCTTTTTTTGTCAGAACCGCATCGCTGAGACCTTTGTCTACCTTGCTGCAGGAGATGTTGACCAAACAAGATGCCATTCGGGAATCCCTGATGCAGGCAGCAGGCTCGAACCAATTTCAAATGCTTGAAAGGATGCAGCTAACGGGCGATTCGTTGAAAATGGCGACGATTATCGTGGTTGTAGCGCCAATTATTGCGGCCTATCCATTTATACAGAAATATTTTGCAAAGGGAGCCATGATTGGATCGGTCAAAGAATAAACGCTGCAAACAGAATAATTCATGACCTTCGTCATGCTCAATGTGTGATAAAATGTATAAATATGGTTCTGTCGAAAAACAGAGAAAAATGTTCTAGGTTGCGAGTTAGGAAGGATGATAATCATGGCGCCAAAAATTAAAGATGTAGCCCAAAAAGCGGGAGTATCCGTCACGACGGTTTCTAGGGTATTAAACGGAGAGAAATACGTGAAGGATGATCTGAAGGCCAAAGTGAAACAAGCGATTGAGGAACTTGGTTATGCACCCAGTCATATCGCGAGGAGCTTGGTACGGAAGAAAACGAACCTGATTGGTGTTATTGTCCCCGATCTAACCTCAAGCTTCTATTCGACGATCTTGAGCAGCATCGAGGAAACGGCGAGCTTGAATGATTACAACCTGCTGGTCTGCAACATTATTGAGGATACGGATAAAGAACTGAAATATTTGAATGTCTTTCATGAGATGCGTGTAGACGGCATCATTATTATGCATGAGAAGTTAAGCGATGAAATTCGCAGCTTCATTCATAAATTGGATATTCCAATCATTTTTTCAAGCGTAAGACCTGTAGATCATAAGTTCATTTCTGTCATTATCGATGATTACGAGGCGGCTTATGATGCGACCAAGTATTTAACGGAGCTCGGTCATGAGCGAATTGCTTTTATAGGCGGGGATATGAGAGATGTTACCTCAGGGCAGAACCGCTATGTAGGATATCGCAATGCTCTGAAAGATCAGCGAGTCAGAATGTTCAACGATTATATCCGGTTTGGCGACTATAAAACACAAAGCGGGTATGACCTGATGAAGGAACTGCTGGCATGTGAACCTCGTCCTACTGCTTTATTTGCAGTGAGTGACGATATGGCAGTAGGGGCTATGAACTGTATACACGACCATCAACTTAAAGTTCCCGATGATATATCTATTATTGGCTTTGACGGAAGTCAACTGACGGAACTCGTACGCCCGAGGTTGACCTCTATGGAGCAGCCCATTCAAGATATGGGGAAAATTACGGTTCATACGATGATTGAAATTATCACAGATCCTGCTTCCAGTCCGCGGGAAGATTTGATATTGGGACACAAGCTCGTCGTACGTGACAGCTGTAAGGCATATCAGCAAGAGAGATAGGCAGAGAACAGAGCGGAAGAGGGAGAGCGGAGTGAAAAAGTTTGATGCGGTAGTCATCGGCGATGCCAATATTGATCTCGTGGTAGTGGGCTGTAATCAAATCCCTCAACCCGGACAAGAAATTTTCGTAGATAATATGATGATGCATGTTGGTGGAGGTGCAGCTTTATTTACGATTGCATTAGCCAAGTTAGGTCTGGATGTCGCATTCGACGGTGTTCTTGGAGATGATGGCTACGGTCATTATATCCGGGATCGTTTTACCGGATATGGTATCGATACCAGAATGATCCGGACAAGCGAAACAAGTCGTACTGGTATCACAATTGCCATTAATCCTGAACAGGATCGTTCCTTTATTACCTACGTGGGCTCCAATGCTGAGATGCATGTTGAGGAGTTGGATGTAGCTCAAATCGCGTTAGGCAAACATGTACATGTCACTGGCTATAGGGGACGGCGCAACCATATGGAATTCGTGGAAATGGCTAAGAGATTGAAAGAAGCAGGAGTTACCCTTTCTTGCGATGTAGGATGGGATGATACCGGAGAGTGGTATTCGGGCATTTTCGAGTTAATGCAATATGTGGACGTTTTTCTGATGAATGAAACGGAAGCTCTGCATTATACAGGTTTGGAGCAGATTGATGAAAGCTTAAGCTATATGTCGGGCTTCTGTCGTCACATCGTCGTTAAGCTTGGACCTAAGGGGGCCGCAGCGATGAAAGACGGCTTGCAAACGAACAGTCCCGGATTCTCGGTGGCAGTCATAGATACGACGGGGGCGGGGGATTCATTTAACGCTGGCTATATGTATGGCTTTTTGACCGGGCTTGATGTGGAGACATGTCTGCTGTACGGCAATGTATGCGGAGCTTTGTCAGTTGGAGCTTACGGCGGCAGCACAGGTACACCAGACAGAGAAGGGTTAGAGGCTTTTATCAAGCAAAATCAGTGAGGAGGAATCTGGATGAAGGCTATGCATATACAGGGTGTGGACAAAGCCATCTCGCGCTTGATCATGGGTACTGGGGATTTGAGGAAATTGGAAGAGCCGGAACGGATGATGCTTGATGCTTATATTCGCGCTGGAGGGAACACCTTCGACACAGCTCATCAATATCGGAATAAAGAGGTCATTCTTGGCCAGTGGCTTGCGGAAAAGAAGCTCCGTGAGCAGGTCGTCATTCTCACGAAGGGGGCTCATCATGACGATGGCAGCCCTGGTCCGAGGGTGAATCCACAGGCAATCCGAAAGGATCTGTTGGAGAGTTTGGACAGATTAGGTACGGATTATGTGGACTTGTACGCTCTCCATCGCGATGATCCTCATGCAGCAGTAGGCCCGATAATGGAAGAATTAAATGAACATATTCAGGCATCGCGCGTCCGGGCTATCGGAGCTTCAAATTGGTCCTTTGAGCGTATCCAGGAAGCCAATGATTACGCAGCCTCCCATGGGTTGATCGGGTTTACATTCAGCAGTCCAAATCTAAGCCTAGCTAAGCCAAACGAGCCCAGATGGGAGGGCTGTGTATCGGCAGATGGAGACACCTGCGCTTGGCATGGGCACAATCAACTGCCGCTCCTTGCATGGTCCTCGCAGGCAGGAGGTTTTTTCTCGGGTCATTTTACGCCGGACCATCAGGAAAATCTTGAAATGGTTAGGGTTTACTATAACGCTGACAATTGGGAGCGTTATCGCCGCGCCACTAAGCTTGCCGCGGATAAGAACGTCAGCCCGATTCAAATTGCGTTAGCTTATGTGTTGAATCAGTCTTTTCCGACTTGTGCTATCATTGGCCCGAGAAATCCTGATGAACTTCAATCTTCTATTGAAGCTATGCATATTCAGTTTACGCCAGATGAGCTTGCTTGGTTAAATCTAGAACGGGAGGGAGCTGCGAAATGATTAGACACAAGCTGGCAGCCCAGTTGTATACAGTAAGAAATGAGCTTAAACAGGACTTTCCAAACGTGTTAAGAGAGTTAAAGAAGATGGGGTGGGCAGCCGTTCAAATCGACGGATTGCATGGGTATCCTGCTGCAGACATTGCTGCAGTTATGAAGGAAACAGGACTGCGTACCGCAGGCATGCATGTTGGCTTAGAGCGGATGAAAAACGATCTTGAGGCTGTATTGGAGGAAGCAAGGCTGTTCGATACCAAAGATTTGATCTGTCACTCCTTGCCAAATGGGCTGCAAAACCCGGAAGGTTATCTCAGCGTGCGCAACGATTTGCATCAAGTTGCTTCTAAGGTAAGCAGCTTAGGCTATCGTGTTGGTTACCATAATCATGATTTTGAATTTCATACGATGATGGAAGGAAAGTTTGCGCTCGAATATTTGCTCGAAGACCCAGCTGTTTATCCGGAAATCGATACCTATTGGGTCCAAAAAGCGGGTCAAGATCCGTTGTCCTTCTTCAGCCAGTATGCATTTCGTATGCCGATTCTTCATTTGAAGGATATGACGGCAGACGGAAGGCAATATTTTGCCGAGATCGGTACAGGACTGATCGATTTTGCGCCTATACTGACGTGGGGATTGCAAAACGGGGTTGAATGGTTCGCTGTTGAGCAGGATTACTGCCCAGGCAGCCCTATGGATAGTCTGGCAATCAGCTTAGCTCATTTGTTGGAGCTGGAGAAAAAATTGGTTTAGGTTGATCGAGTTATGAGCTACGAGCTACGAGATATAAGATATTGGGAACTGTGGTTCTCTATTTCAGTGGAAATCGACCCTGCGGCCGATGAGAGGAACTATGATCCTCTATTTCTCTAATTTCGGCTGAAATGTAGGTTTTTAGGCGAAATAAGACCCTGTAGTTCTCTTGGTATCGCAATTTAGCCGATTTAACAGAAATAGCGACCTGTAGTTCCCACAGGCAAACGCAAATAAGGACTGTCCTCCAAAGAAGGTTGTATTCTTTGGAGGACAGTCCTTATTAATTTCCGCCCGAAGCAGCCTGCTGCTCGTTTTTATGCTGCTTATGCGCCTGCGCATCGATGACCTTACCGCCGCTGCCACTGCCACTGCCTTTGTCGCTCACCGCTGCGATCTGCATCGCGCTGCTGCCTTGGAAGATCCCTCCCTCCTGAATAATGAAGGAGCGGACATCGATATTGCCCACCAGCACGCCGGAGCTAGTGACGATGAGCTTGCCTTTGGTCTGGATGTTGCCTTTCACTTTGCCCGCGATGATGACGTCGCGCGCCAGGATGTTGGATTGGACGACAGCATTTTCGCCAATCGTGATATCGCCAGCGCATTCAATGTCGCCATGCAGCTGGCCTTCGATCCGAAGGCTGGCTTCGGACATGATTTTACCTTCGCAGATGGTGCTGCCTCCGATCAATGTGTCCGTTGTTTTCGTATCCATGCGCTTCGATTTTGAGCTTCCAAGCATTAGCGTTCATCCTTTCTATTGGTTATTAGATAAGGGGTTGGGTCAATGGGGACACGGTTTTTCTGTACCTCGTAATGCAGATGGGAACCCGTGCTTCGTCCTGTGGAACCAAGTAGGCCGATCAGTTGACCTTTTGTTACTGATTCTCCGCGTTTAACGAGCATTTTATTCAGATGCATATAACCAGTTTGAATGCCGCGCGAATGATCGACAAGGATACGGTTGCCGTACTCATTGTCGAAGCTGGCTTCGATTACTTTGCCTGAAGCAGTTGCATAGACGGGGTCACCTAACTCGCCGTCAAGGTCAAGACCCGTATGCATGGACGGCTTGCCAGTGAAGGGATCTCTGCGAATGCCGAAGCCCGAAGTAAGACTATGCGTCGTGATGGGCCAGAGGGTTGGCGTGATGCTCCGCAAATAGTCGGCTTGCTGCAATCGCGCTTCTGACTCGCTGAGATTAATAAGCAGTGCGTTAATATCCCCGACTAAGCTAGAAAGCCCCTGTTTGGTGCTGCTAACAAGCTGAGTCACCTCCTGAGAAGTGACTGGGACCTCGTTGCCTCCGACATCTGTTTCAGAAGCGGAATCACTTAAAGCGGACAGCTTTTTGCTTGTCCTGTTTGGTTCCTCTGATTGGCTCATTAACTGTATGACATGATCTAGTTTCTTAATTTCTTCGAGCTTGCTCTTGAACTCATCTGCTTGCTGGGATAAGTCAATCAAATTAGTTTGAAGCTGCTCAAGTTCATTATCTTTAAGTGTAATTTGATCAACTAGTTGGCGCTCTTGTCCATCGAACGTTCGCTGCAAGTTTTCTTTTGTTTGATGGGAGTAGGTATTCATGAAGTAAATCGTGACAAAAAAACCAATCAGCACGAGCAGGATCACGCTAGGCACAATATACAAGCTACTGTGCGGAAGCTTGAATCTTACGGTACGGCGGTTGGCGCCCGGAATGATCATGAAGGTTAGTTCTTTTTTACCCCAGATGAATCTCAACCGATCCTCTTCCTTTCCGTAATAAAGTCCCCCCTCCTTGATTGGATTGTATTCGTAAAGAAGATGAGTCATGCCTAATTTATTATTTTGTGAGAATATTCCAATGAATGACCGGATGCAGGACATACTAATTTTGGGTATTAATTTGGGTGTAGCAGCATGTCCCCGAACTCAACTTTTTTATGAAAAGCTACGTCTATAGGGAAGAGTGGCGCACTACAAGAAATGGAAGGAGTGAAGATGATGTTGAAAAAATATGTACCTATTTTGGCCTTAGCTGTTATGACGTTTACCGGATGTGAGTCGTCCGGAACAACGAATGGAGCTGTGAATGTTTCTGATTCTCCGCAGTCGACAGCGACTGCAACATCACAACCAACATCACAACCAACCATACAACCAACGGATCAAACGACAACTCCCTCTGGGACACCTGTAGCAGGAACCAGTGATAAACCATCGAAAGTAGCTATGACCGGGGTGACGGCTGTCCGCTTAGCGGATGCCAAATCCGGCTGGATTGGCGGCAACGGCTGGATTGCCCATACAGATGATAGTGGTGCAAAGTGGCAGGTTCAATATGAAGGCAAAGGCGATGTCAAACAATTATTTGCTCTGAATGGCAAAGAAGCCTGGGCAACTGTCGGAACGGAAGGCAGCTTGCTGAGCACCAAAGATGGAGGCCAACATTGGGCATCTGTCGGTAAAATGCCGAACGCCGCATTCTTTCATTTTGTATCGAATGGGGAAGCGTTCAGCGGGAATGCACATACCGTGGATGGCGGTGTAAAGTGGACAAATATGCCTGTACCTGAGGGCACTACGGGAGATGCCTATTTCCATGACGCCAGTAACGGGTGGGCTGTCAAGCAAGGCAAAGGCACCGTGGAGGTTGTGAGAACCCAGGATGGGGGCAAAACTTGGAACACCGTGATGTCCCGCAATAATGCCGCCAACCTCACAGGCGCAGTCATTCGTTCCGCCGGAGCGAACGATGCTTGGGTTGAGTTGATCGGTGAATCAGGGATGTCTCAAACTTCGTACTCCTTGTTTCACACGAAGGACGGCGGGAAGACCTGGCAGACGGTACTCGCGAACAGCACCGCTGGAGGCGGGCCAGCCCCTGGCATCCCTGCAGGGGATACCGCAGGGCCGAAAAACACGGGCTCGAAGCCAGGGCCGCTCTACGTCGTAAGTCCCGACGTAGCCTTCATGGGCGGCCAGTGCCCGAGCTGCGACAAGCCGAACTCCGTCGGATGGACGAAGGACGGCGGCAAAACTTGGGTGAACGGCAAAGAGACGTTCACGGGTTACGGCGAGCTTCTGCTAGGCATGGCAGATGCGAATCAAGGCTGGCTGATCACGAATGACAATGAGCAGCCCAGCGTGATGTACACCACCGGCACAGGTGGTGTGAACTGGACGAAGGTGCATACCTTCGATGCACCGAAATAACAAAAAGCCTTACCGGAAGCTGACTGCTAACGGTAAGGCTTTTTCTCTCATCCATGAAATTCCAATGATTACGACCCCCTGACCTCGGGGGTGGGGTGAGAATGGTATGTGTAGACTTGCTATTTTTGCACATACACAGGAGGTCAGACATGCTAGCCCCTAAATATACAATTTCCACGCTAGTCATTGCACTTGTCGTGCTTATTGGTTTTACCGTGCAAAATCCAGAAAATATGGCGCTGAATGCGGCAAATATGAATACGAACGATCATAAGACGATAACAACAGAACCAACACAACCGGCCGAATCGGCGACTCCAGAAATAACTCCCTCGGCAACGCCTATAACGAAGGGGATGGTGGAGACAGCAACTTCCACATCAACTCCGGCGCGGACAGCTAAGCCAATTGCGAAGCCTTCAGCGACACCCAAAGCAGCAGCTCCAAGCCTCACACCGCCTGCGGTCTTACCTAATGAAGTGGAGAGTCCCACAGCGGCTCCAGTTGCAACGGCAGCAGCGCAAGAGAACCTAGTACCGCAGGCAAGTCCTACACCATCTGTGATGATTGCTGCGACTGCGACACCTATCATAAATAAGCCTGCGCCTGAACAAATGCGAGAGGGGGATGACCCCGTTCCGGGTGTGAAGAAGGTGAATCTCGCCTCAGCTGAGATCGTGAAAATCAAAGAACAATACGAACAAACTGCGGCTTCCGATAACAAGGATGCAACGTCAACGTGGAAGCGTGAAGCTGACGCCCTCATTGTCAAAGGAATGAGTTTCCTTGGAACCCCTTATGTGTTCGGAGCGAAGGAAGGTCAAACGGACACGTTCGACGGTTCCTCCTTCCTCCAATACCTATTTGCGACCCAAGAGGTAAGCTTGCTGCGTGATGTCGGACTGCAAAGTGAGCGAGGGACCGAGGTGTCCCTCGATGAACTGCGCGAGGGCGATCTCGTGTTTTTCACCACGCCCAAGCGAAAAAACAAAGAAGGTACCGAACAGATTGGCCATGTGGCGGTCTATATGGGTAACGGACTTATCTTGCATACCTTCCGTCCAGGCATCGGTGTCACCGTCTCGGAACTGGATGCCGTTTGGAAAGATCGCTTCGTTAAGGCTAAACGCGTGTTGTCTTAATGAATTTTTGCGGGGATGGCTTTGTTGTAACCCAGAAGCTCCGATACGGTGATTAACTTGTATCCCCTGTTTTTTAATTCAGGCAAAATAATCTTCAAGGCTGCGATGGTTTGCGTTGGGCCTTCAATATAGTCATGAAACAGAACGATGTTCCCATTTTTCGCATTTTTGAGCACCGTGTTCACAATACGATTGACCCCCGGAGTATCCCAATCCTTCGTATCCAGCTGCCAGCTCCACATAATCATTTTGTAGCCCTCATCTTTAACGACAGACACAAGACGCTCGTTGTAGAAGCCCCCAGGCGGCCGAAACAATTGTGCACGCGTTCCTGTTTTCGCAACAATCAGCTCTTCCGTCGTGTTCAGTTCTTTCTTGATGTTAGTATTTCGCCCGATATAGGCATGGCTATATGTATGATTAGCAATCTCATGACCTTCTCGAGCTGTTTGTTCCAGAACATCAGGATAGAGCTGGATTTTGTTGCCGACAACGAAAAAAGTCGCCTTCGCGTCGTATTGCTTAAGTAGCTCTAGAACTTGAGCCGTATACTTAGGATGTGGGCCGTCATCGAAGGTAAGGGCAATCACCTTCTCATCCGTATTGACTTCCCAGACAATTTCCCCACGTGTTTCATAGTAGGTGCGGTCTTTTTTAGGAGCGGCACTGGCTGCTACTGGCTGCATCAACAACAAGCAAATACACAAAGCTGCAAAGATTCTCATGATGTCTCCTTCGTTGATTTGGTACAAGTAGCGTTTCCAATTACCCTCAAAGGAATTCAAGATTTCGGCGGTTCGCTCCCGTTTCCACTGCCATTCCCATTTCCGTTCGTACTTCCATTCCCGTTTCCATTTCCATTGAAAAAAGTAGTCGTAAGTGCCTTGATTTTTTCCATAAATTTACCATACCCGTATCCGGTCAAAAAAGCGATAGAGATTCGTGCGGACATGGAATCGTCAACCTGCAGCAGCATAATGCCGCTTTCGAATAGGACGATGGTGATGATAGCAGAACCGAAACAGAGGATAGGCCGCATGAAATACCAGTACATCCACTGCGGGGTCAGGTCGTGATAATGCTCGTGGAACATCCTGAGGCCGTATAACGCTCCACCCAAAGCACCAGCAAAGCCAAAGCAGGCGTATTCATGGTACAGGCTTACGTCAACACCTAACAGCTTACCCTGAACGGACCCGCTGCCGAGCACAGCCATCATCCAGAGACTGCCGATGAACCATGCGAGCAAATAAACAAAGATCGTCTGCTTGCCGAAACGTTTCAAGGGGTCCAAAAAAAATCACCGCCCTATACATGGTTAATACCATTGTATGAGCGGTGTTGTTGTTGATGCCTGCCGATAGGGGCGTTGGTCGGATAACTTTAAATACTGAATGATCGCTCTAGAGCAATCTTGGGCACCGAACTTCTGATGCTTGCGGATCGTGATGCGGCGTTTCGAGAGCTCGGGATACTGCTCCAGCAGCAGCTTGAACCAGTGGTCGACCATTTCGAGCGATGTAATCATTTGACCGTAACCTTGATCCTGAAAATACTGGCAATTCATTTCTTCCTGCCCTGGAATAGGGCTGTAGAACAGCATTGGAATGCCTTTGGCCATAGCCTCTGTGCAGGTCATCCCACCAGGTTTGGTGATCAATAAATCCGAAATGTCCATCAGCTTATTAATCTCATTGGTGTACCCAATCAGATGGATATTCGGCTGTCGGAAAATCTCTTCCTCTAACAGCTGCTGGCGCGCTTTCTCGTTCGTCCCAAGACAAATGAGAAGCTGTATATCCTTGCTCCAACTGGCCAAATACGTTAGCAACTCTTCTTTTTCTTCCTTTTTAAAAACACCCCAGCCGCCGCCCATCACCATCACCGTAGGCATGGCGTTAAGCCCGAACTGCTTGCGGGTCTGCACTTTGCTATGTTCGAGATGGAAATCAGGGTGCACGGGAATCCCTGTGACTTCGATGTTCGTCTCCGGTACGCCGCGAGCGATTAGACGCTCCTGCACTTTCGGCGTAGAGACAAGGTATTTGTCTACAGCAGAGTCAATCCAAGTGCCATGCACATCATAATCGGTGATGACGGTGAACAGAGGTACCGTAAGTCCGGCACGTTTCAAACGAGAAACGATGATGCTCGGAAAAGGATGCGTACACACGATAATATCCGGTTTGAGTTGCTGGATGATCGCTTTGGTTTGGGAATAAAACATCCGGTGCAGGAAAAGCCCAGCAAAACGGCCCAGCGACTTTTCATATTGATTGCGGTAAAGCATACCATAGAGTTTGGGTTGTGAAGTAACCGTGCGGCGGTATGCCGAGAAGATCCAAGGTGCAAGGGTAGGGTGCAAAAATGCGCCGAGCTCAATAACACGCGTAATAATTTCCGAAGAGTTCTGTCTCAGCTCAACGGAAAGAGCGTGTGCAGCTTGTGTATGACCTTTCCCGAAGCCCTCAGAAAAGAGCAAAATCCGTTTTTTTCGCAAGGAACTCACCTTTCTTTGACAACCATATCAATCTTATTCGTAGATCAGACGTAATTTGCGGGTAAATCCCTGCAAGTTAGACGCTAAGCGTTGCTTTCAGCTTCGATGCGTAGCATTTGCGGCAGACAGGGACATAACTCTCATTGCCGCCAATTTGAATCTGCTCACCATGGAAAATAGGCTCTCCGTCCTTGCAGCGCATGTTCATGATCGCTTTCTTATCGCAGTACCAGCAGACCGTCTTAATTTCCTCAATCGTGTCGGCTGCTGCAATCAGCGCAGTGCTTCCTTCAAAGAGTTGCCCCATGAAATCCGCCCGCAAGCCATACGCGATAACAGGGATGTTCAAATCATCGACAATCGTGATCAACTGAGCGACCTGTTGTTTGTTCAAGAATTGAGCCTCGTCTACAAGAATGCAGTTGGGAGACTCAACTTGCGCGAGTTCAATCATATCCAAGTTATCGTCTACAACAATGGCATTCTTTTGCATACCAATTCGAGATACGACCTTGCCAACGCCAAAACGGTCATCAACGACGGAGGTCAAAAGGAGAACTTTTTTACCTTGTTCTTCATAATTATGCGCAACGCGCAGTACTTCAATGGATTTACCGCTGTTCATCGTACCATAACGGAAATATAATTTTGCCAAGCTGGCCAGTCCCCTCTGTAGGTCTAGGATCGAATGGATGTATGACTATATGTTAAAAAAATAAGTAGCTGAAAGAGATTGAAGCTCTTCTAATATCACGGCAGCTTGGAAGCTTGTTTCCGAAGCTGGTTTGTCGCCGATCAGCGGCTGTTTCTTGTATATTTTACGAATACTGACTTCTATACTGCCTTTAACTGGCTCTTCTGTAATCTGAATACGATGGGGTTCGTACATCAAGACATTCATCGTGTCCCTAGCTATAGGGTTTGCACTTTGCAATAGCTCCTGAATGAGCTCATGATCCAATAAGGATGGAAGTCGTTCTTTCATGCCCGGGTTCGTTTCGCAGTGATGAGCAACCGCTTTGGCGAGCAGCGCATCCATGGCAAGGAACGGTGGGCTAAGGAAAATACGGTGGTCTTCCACGACTGCATGAACGAGGGCTGCCGCCGTTTCTTCATCTGTTTCTATATAATTCCCGCGAAGGCGAAGCTTTCGGACGAGATCAGAAGGCGGCATGAGCTGCTGCCCTGCATAGGCAGTATCCCGCAGAAAACTGTCCAGATGATCAAGACCCATCAAGGAAGTTTTATTCGTTAGAGGGCTGTCCTGATTCAAAATGGACACGATCGCCGCTGGGGAGATACCATGCTCAGTCAGGATGTCAGCAACTGTTCCATTCAGGATCAATCGCTCTGTATGTTGATGGTGGTCATAACCGAGTGTTCGTTCCACCGCATGCGAAAAGGGCAAATGGCCGATGTCATGCAAAAGTGCAGCAATGCGAAGCAAAGGTTCATCCGGGCAAAAATGGGCCATCAAGGACCACACACCTACTGTGTGCTCGAACCGTGAATGGGTCATTGGTGAAAAAAGCGCGGAAGCTCCGAAGTGATGCAAAAACTTCAAACGGCGAACCGGCTGCGATCGGAAAAGCTGGACTTCAACCGGATGGGCTGGTATGTGCCACTTATAAAGGGGCTCCCAAATCATCCCAGTCGAAAAAGTATGCTGTAGACTCAAAGCAGCGTTCCTCCTAGGCTGTGGAATCTGGATGTATATTTCATTTCAGCGCATTAGCTATCATAGCATGAAACATAGAAAGTTTGCTATCATGAGCGTATGAAAAGGCACCGTAAAACATGCACGACAAGCTGCAAATCCAATGAATAAGGAGGCAGAAGGTCATCCTTACCCGCCACTTCCTTTTTTTAGGACTATCTTATAAAAATATTAAAATGAAAACCTTTACATTTAGATTGAACTATACTATTTCTGGTGTTAATATAATATAAAAAATATTGAGACTATTTCATCAATTTGTATTATTCAATATATTTGGATGGGAATAGGCGCCACCATGTTTCGACAGTTCAATACTTTAAAGCGTACATTGGACAAAGTGAGTCCAAAAACCAGAAAAGAAAGGTTGCACAACATGACCAAAAACGGGTTACCTCCCAAGCAAGGATTGTACGATCCTCAGTTCGAGCGTGATGCCTGCGGTATTGGCTTTGTAGCCAATATTAAAGGTGTTAAGTCGCATGAAATCGTCAAGCAAGCGCTTCGTGTACTTTGCAATTTAGATCATCGCGGTGGTCAAGGCAGTGAGCAAAACACAGGCGACGGAGCGGGAATTTTGATGCAAATTCCGGATGCGTATCTCCAGATTGCTTGTGCGGAGGAGAACATCAAGCTTCCTGCAGCAGGTCACTATGGTGTAGGTATGGTCTATTTGCCTCAGGATCTGGAGGCACGCCAAGCATGCGAGAAAATCATTGAGCGCATTGTTAGCGAGGAAGATCAGCAATTCTTAGGTTGGCGAACTGTTCCTACGGATAACAGCTCACTTGGAGAATCCGCACAGTCGGCAGAACCTTTCGTACGTCAAGTATTCATTGGAGAAAGTGCGGGTGTGGCGAGCAATCTCGATTTTGAACGGAAGCTATATGTCATACGTAAACTTTCTGAAAACGCTATCAAATCGTCGCTTCAGGATGCGCAATTTTACTATTCTAGCTTGTCTAGCCGAACAATCGTTTATAAAGGGATGTTGACGCCTGAGCAGGTCGACGCTTACTACGTGGAGTTGCAGGACGAGAAGGTAGAGTCTGCGCTTGCGCTCGTTCACTCCCGTTTCAGTACGAACACATTCCCAAGCTGGGAGCGTGCGCATCCTTACCGCTACCTGATTCATAATGGTGAAATCAACACCTTGCGTGGAAATGTGAACTGGATGTATGCGCGTCAGGCGATGTGCGATTCGGAACTATTTGGCGAAGATTTCAAACGCATTCTTCCTATTATTGATACGGACGGCTCCGATTCACAAATGTTTGATAATACACTCGAATTCCTCATGCTGTCAGGACGCTCACTGCCGCATGCAGCGATGATGATGGTGCCTGAGCCGTGGTCCAAGCATGAGTCTATGGATGATGCCAAAAAAGCATTTTACGAGTACCACAGCACACTCATGGAACCATGGGATGGACCGGCGGCAATTGCCTTCACGGACGGCAGTCAGATCGGCGCTATCCTTGATCGCAACGGTTTGCGTCCATCACGTTATTATGTCACTACGGATGATTTGATCGTTTTGGCCTCAGAAGTTGGTGTCTTGGACATTGAGCCTGAACGAATTTTGTACAAAGATCGCCTCAGACCAGGGCGCATGCTGCTTGTTGATACCGTAGCAGGCCGCATTGTAGCTGACGAAGAAATTAAGAGCGGCATTGCCAGCGAGCAGCCTTATCGCGATTGGTTGAACGAGCATCTCATTTCACTCGAGGATTTGGACGATGCGCCTATCGTGCTTGGTTCCGATCATGACACGGTCTTGCAGCGTCAGCAAGCTTTTGGATATACATTTGAGCAGCTGCGCAAAATTCTTGAGCCTATGGCCAAAACAGGCGTAGACCCTATCGGCTCTATGGGTACAGATGCACCGCTGGCTGTGCTGTCCGACCGGCCGCAGCTGTTATACAACTACTTTAAACAGTTGTTCGCGCAGGTCACGAATCCGCCGATCGATGCGAATTTCGAAGAAATTATCACAGCGCAGGGGACAACGATTGGGCCAGAACGCAATCTAATAAGCCCTGAGCCGGCGAGCTGCCGCCAGATTCGTTTGAAAACGCCATTCCTCTCTAATGAAGAACTGGCGAAGCTGCGTCATATTCAGCGTGACGGCTTTAAAACAGTAACGCTGCCTACACTGTTTGAGGCCGCTCAAGGTACCACAGGCTTGGAAAGCGCGATGCTAGCTCTTTATGCGGCCGCAGATACAGCCATCCAGGACGGCGCTTCCCTGTTAATCCTTTCAGATCGCGGCGTTGACATCCAAAAGGCTCCAATTCCCGCGCTGCTAGCAACGTCAGGACTGCATCACCATTTGATTCGCCAAGGCACACGGACCAAAGTCAGCTTGCTTGTCGAGTCCGGCGAGCCGCGCGAAGTGCATCATTTTGCTTTGCTGCTTGGTTATGGTGCAGGCGCGATCAATCCGTATCTGGCTTTGGAAACGTTAGATGACATGATCAGACGCAACCAGCTTGTTGGGATGGATCATGATAAAGCAACTTACAACTACATTAAGGCAGTGACCAAAGGCGTCGTCAAAGTTTTGGCGAAAATGGGCATTTCCACGATTCAAAGTTATCGTGGGGCACAAATATTCGAAGCGATCGGGCTCAGCCAAGAGCTGGTCGATGCGTATTTCACATGGACCTATACGCCGGTTGGCGGTGTAGGTATCGATGTTGTGGCTACAGAAGCGGTGCTTCGCCACAAGCGAGCCTTCTCTGAGCAAGAGGGACGCGATAAGGTGCTCGATACCGGTGGTGATCTGCAGTGGCGCCGAGATGGGGAAGACCATCTGTATACACCGGAAACGGTGCATGCCCTTCAATCAGCGGTTCGTACGAACAGTTACGCCCAGTATAAGAACTTCACGAAGCTCATCAAGCGTGAAGATGAGAAATATATGGCTTTACGCGGGCTGCTAACCTTCAAGGCAGGCCGTCAACCGATCCCGATCGAAGAGGTGGAGCCGATCGAATCGATCTTTAAGCGCTTCAAGACCGGAGCCATGTCCTACGGCTCCATCTCCAAAGAAGCGCATGAGACGATTGCGATCGCGATGAACCGCATCGGCGGCAAGAGCAACACCGGCGAGGGCGGCGAGCATCCGGAGCGTTTCACGCCGGATGCGAACGGCGACCTTCGCCGCAGCGCGATCAAGCAGGTGGCGTCCGGCCGCTTCGGCGTCACGAGCCATTATCTCGTCAATGCCGACGAGATTCAGATCAAGATGGCGCAGGGCGCGAAGCCCGGCGAGGGCGGTCAGCTCCCAGGCACCAAGGTTTACCCTTGGGTAGCTGAGGTTCGCGGCGTTACGCCAGGCGTAGGCTTGATTTCACCTCCGCCGCATCACGATATTTATTCGATCGAGGATCTCGCAGAGCTGATCCACGATCTCAAGAATGCCAACCCGCGTGCACGAATCAGCGTTAAGCTGGTATCCGAGGTTGGGGTTGGCACGATCGCCGCCGGCGTAGCCAAAGGGAAAGCGGACGTGGTCCTCATCTCCGGCTACGACGGAGGAACGGGCGCGTCGCCGCAGACGAGTATTCGTCACGCGGGACTGCCGTGGGAGCTAGGTCTGGCGGAGACGCATCAGACTCTCGTGCTCAACAACCTGCGCAGCCGTATCACCGTCGAGACGGATGGCAAGCTGATGACAGGGCGCGACGTTGTCGTTGCTGCGCTGCTCGGTGCCGAGGAGTTCGGCTTCGCGACAACTCCGCTGATTACCATCGGCTGCGTGATGATGCGCGTGTGCCATCTGGATACTTGTCCGGTTGGCGTGGCTACGCAAAATCCGGAGCTTCGCAAGAAATTTGCCGGCGATCCGCAGCATGTTGTGAATTTCATGACCTTCATCGCGCAGGATGTGCGTGAGCTGATGGCTGAGCTTGGCTTCCGCACCATTGAGGAAATGGTTGGCCGCACAGATGTGCTTGAGTCCAAGCAAGCTGTAGCGCACTGGAAAGCCAAAGGCGTTGATTTATCGCCGCTCCTGCACCAGCCGGATGTCGGTGAGGATGTGGGTCGATTCTGCCAAATGGCGCAAGACCACGGCTTGGATCGCTCTTTGGACGTTAGCAAGCTGCTTGAGGTCTGCGAACCCGCGATTGAGCGTAAGGAACATGTGCATGTGAGCATGGACATCGCTAACACGAATCGTGTGGTCGGCACAATCATCGGCAGTGAAGTGACGCGCCGTCATGGCGTGGAAGGTTTGCCGCACGATACCATTCGCTTACATTTTAACGGCTCAGCCGGGCAAAGCTTTGGCGCTTTTGTGCCGAAGGGGATTACACTCTCCCTTGAAGGAGATGCGAATGACTATGTGGGCAAAGGGTTATCCGGCGGCAAGATTGTTATTTTCCCGCCTGCCCAGTCCACTTTTATCCCAGAAGAGAATGTGATCATTGGAAATACGGCTTTCTATGGAGCTACAGATGGTGATGCCTACATTCGAGGCATTGCTGGTGAACGTTTCTGTGTTAGAAACAGCGGTGTACGCGCAGTTGTCGAAGGCGTCGGCGATCATGGCTGTGAATATATGACAGGCGGCCGTGTTGTTGTTCTAGGCTCGACTGGCCGTAACTTTGCGGCAGGGATGTCAGGTGGAATTGCCTACGTACTCGATGAGAAAGGCGATTTTGCCGACAAGGTGAACAAAGAGATGATCCATCTTGAGCAGGTCGAGGAAGCTTTTGAAATGAATGAACTGAGAACGATGATTCAGCATCATGCTACATTTACGGATAGCAGCGTTGCCCACCGCGTCATACAGCACTGGGATGAATACGTTTGGAAGTTCGTGAAGGTGATACCGAAGGACTACAAGCGGATGTTTGATGCCATCGAGAAGGTGAAACGATCCGGACTTGGCCAGCAAGAGGCAATCATGGTTGCTTTCGAGGCGAATATGCGGGATGTTTCCCGTGTCGGTGGGAACTAACGAATCAGAGCAGAGGCTTACGGCGTAAGTTTTGTTGAAGCAAAACTCTTAGGAGGGATTAGACGTTCATGGGTAAACCAACCGGTTTTATAGAACATCGCCGTGAAGTGGCAACCGAGGCTGCTCCGCTGGTCCGAATTGGCCATTGGAAAGAGTTCGCGACACCGCTGACGGATGATAAATTGCAGACGCAAGGTTCAAGATGTATGGATTGCGGCATTCCATTTTGCCACACGGGAGCTTTGATCAGCGGCATGGCTGCTGGCTGCCCGGTTAACAATCTCATTCCGGAATGGAATGACCTCGTGTATCGTGGACAATGGCGGGAAGCGCTGGATCGTTTGCACAAAACGAATAACTTCCCAGAGTTCACGGGTCGTGTATGCCCGGCGCCATGTGAGGGCTCCTGTACAGTGGGGCTTAAGGACACGCCAGTTACGATCAAAAGCATCGAGAAAGCCATTATCGATAAAGGCTTCACTGAAGGCTGGATCAGGCCTGAGCCGCCTGAACTGCGTACAGGCAAAAAGGTTGCCGTCGTAGGCTCGGGTCCTTCCGGACTCGCTGCCGCAGCGCAGCTGAACAAGGCCGGTCACTGGGTTACGGTGTTCGAGCGCGCGGACCGCGTGGGCGGACTGCTGATGTACGGCATCCCGAACATGAAGCTGGACAAAAAGTATGTCCAGCGCCGTGTGGACCTGCTTGAAGCCGAGGGCGTCACGTTCATTACCTCCGCGCACGTCGGTGTGAACTATCCGATTGAGAAGCTTCAAGAGGAGTTCGATGCCATCGTGCTGTGCGGTGGAGCCACCAAAGGGCGCGACCTTCCGATTGAAGGCCGCGAGCTTGGCGGTGTTCACCTGGCGATGGAATTCCTCAGCAAGAATACGAAAAGCTTGCTGGATACAGGGCATTCCGACGGTGAGTTTATCTCCGCCGAAGGCAAAGACGTGATCGTCATCGGCGGCGGTGATACGGGGACGGACTGCGTGGGCACCTCTTTGCGTCACAAGTGCAAAAGCGTGACGCAGTTCGAGATCATGCCGAAGTCTCCGGAGACGCGTCCAGCGAACAATCCTTGGCCGGAGTGGCCGAAGGTGCTCAAAGTAGACTACGGCCAACAAGAGGCTGCTGCGGTTCAAGGCGAGGACCCGCGCCAGTACTTAATCAACACGAAGAAATTCGTGGGGGATGAGCACGGCAACTTGAAAGAGCTGCACACGGTGCTGATCGAGTGGCAGAAGAACGAGAAAGGCGCGTTCGTCCCTGTGGAAGTACCCGGCAGCGAGAAAGTGTATCCAGCGCAGCTGGTACTGATCGCGATGGGTTTCACAGGACCGGAGAATACGGTGCTGGATCAGCTTGGCGTCGCCAAAGACGAGCGTTCCAACGCGAAGGCGGAGTACGGCAAGTTTGCGACGAGCGTGGATGGCGTTTTTGCCGCTGGAGATATGCGTCGCGGGCAAAGCCTTGTCGTCTGGGCGATCAATGAGGGGCGCGCGGTGGCTCGTGAGGTTGATCGTTATTTGATGGGATCGTCGAATTTACCATAGAACGGAAAACGGAAAATGAAAAGGAAGGCCTCTTTGGTTAGGGGCCTTCCTTTTTGGTTGTGTAAGAAGTTGTGTTTGGATGATCTGGAGCTGTTGGACGAGCAAGTCCCCACACCGGCTAGATCTACCAGATCTTCTTGCCCAGGAAGATCTCCTGTGCCTCCCCAGTATCTAACGGACTGAGCCGACTTTATTTGAGGCATTTCGGCCGGATACAAGTTCTAACGGACTCAGGAGAGGCTAACGGCCATGAAATAACCTAATACTGCTCTAGAATTTGCAATTAACGCCCGCTCAGTCCGTTAGTTCCAAATAGAACGTCGAATTTTTAAAATAACGGCTTCTGAGTCCGAAACTTGCTACTGAAACCGCCGAATCGCCGGCACACAAAGCACACTGGCGACAATGGCCAGGCCGATCGAAGCGAATATCGTGATAGTGATCACGCCACCGATTTGATCAGCAATCCAGCCGACAAGGAAATAGCTCAAGGGCAATAAGGCAAAGGAGCCTAACAAATCCAAACTGACCACTCGCCCGAAAGCTTCGGGTGGCACTAATTCCTGAAGGCTGGTCTCCCAGATGAGACCGAAAATCATGAGTCCGAAGCCTTGGACGGCCATGAGCAGCGAAAGCACAATAGGTGACGTTGTGAAGGTCATCGTTAGCAGCGCAGCGCCACTCAGGATCACTGCGCCATAGGCGAGTATGCCACGGTGACGCCACTGCGTTTTGGACCCAAAGAGAAGTGCTGCCGTAATAGCTCCAGCACCGGAGCAAGTGATGCCTACCCCGTAAACGAGTGGATCGAGCCCCAGATGAACCTTGAACAGCCAAGGGACGAGAATGACAATAATGCCCGTGTAGCAAATATTAATGAAACAAAAGGCAAGGATCGTGATCCAAAGCCAGGGATGACCTTTGAGGATCGTGATTCCTTCAAGGAATTCACGCTTCCATGCGAAGGAGGGCTTGCTTGTTGAGGTTTCTGACTTATTTTGATGCGAAACTAGTGATTTTTTTACTAACAACAACAGACACACGTAGGAGATTAGATAGGTTAGTGCATCCAAGCCGAATCCATAACTGGCAGACATGGAGGAAATAATGAGCCCGCCTAGGATGGGGCCAATGATCCTGACCCCTTGATTACTCACTTGTGTCAGCGCATTGGCGGCATTGCGAATGTCCGGTGTGAACACGGTGGCTCGCACTGCGGAATAAGCCGGGTGAAAAAGTCCTTCCATAAGGCCATAAAGGCTTACCAAACCAAAAAGCAAACGAACGGACAAGGCGTCTGAGAAAATAAGCACCGCAATGGCTAACATGACGATGAAGCGGACGATATCGGAAAGCATCATAATTCTCACACGATCATAGCGGTCGACAATCCATCCCGAGAGGGGGAGCATGAGGACGTAAGGCAGCATATAGGCAGTCATAACCAAGCCCATCATCGTTGTTGACCCTGTAAGCGAGTAAACGACCATTGGTAAAATAACGGTTGTGACAGAGCCCCCAAGCATCGAAATGAGTTGACTTAGCCATAAATAAGGGAAAGCGCGCGATTGGATAAAAGGAAGCAGGAACTGGTCCAACATGCGTGTCTTCTTTTTGAGTGGTGCATCGATTTGCATAGGAATGTGCCCCTTCAGTACATTTCATAGTTTGAGTAGATGATAGGCCAAGAATAGTAGAAGGGCGATTGGAAGTCAATGGGAAATCAAAAAGGTGAACATTTCCGCAACTTCATGTACAATAAGATGGATAAGCAGTGGAACTGTTGCTGCGACATGAAACGGTAATGGAGGAAGCCCATGAAGAAAGAGAATCTCATGACGGCTGCGGAGCTGTATGCGCTGTTGGCCGAGAATGGCGAGGACGCTCCAGAATTTGACGCGGATGAACCCATGGGGACACAACATCTGTTATTACTGCAAAAAGTGGTCCTACTTCTTTCGCGGCAGGTAGCCGATCTTCAATCTCAGCTTCATGAGCACCATGAACTCCATAACAAGCAGCAGGAACAGCTGCTTCGGCAAATGCATCATCAGATGGAGCATAAGCTCTATGAGCAGATTATTAACCGGGTTGCCGGAAGACTCGACTCTCCGGTGGAAGAGGAACGGATCGAGCTGCAGGCCATCGATGAAGCGCCTTCAACAGCATTGACTCTGTATTCGGAAAGTCAAGCACGGGTGGAGGAGCAGCCTACTTATTCCAGAGTGAAAAGTTACCGGAAAATCCGCAAGAGAAAAAAGGGCTTTCTAGAAAAGCTTTTTGAGTAGTTAGAGCTACGGGGCTTGCATAGGAGGAACAGCGGTCCGCTATTTGTCGGGAGATAGCCATATCGCAACAAACAGAGGGTTTCCCAAAAGTCATCAAATGACCGAGGGAGGCCTCTTTTTTTGAACTTATAGGACAGCCTCATCAGATTAACGGGAATTATCAAATATTGGAGGATTTCGCGTTAAATTTAGCGTGGCAAGCGCCACTTGCATGAACGGTTGTAGTTTATCCGTGCGGTCATCGCAGATCTTTCCGCCAAGGCTTGGCCAGTGAGTAGCGTCCGGCGGAGATGTACGAACCTAAACTTCATAGAAAAAGAAGCTTTCCCAAAAGTCATCAAATGACCGAGGGAGAGCCTCACCTTTTACCGCTTCGCACACGGCTGCTTCACACTAAAGCATACCTTCCTCATGCGCCTTCTTAGAAGCCTGTACACGGTCGCGAACGTCCATTTTGGAGTAAATGCTGGAAATGTAATTTTTCACTGTGCCTTCGGAAAGGAAAAGCTTCTCGGCGATTTCCCGATTGTTCAGCCCATCAGCGATGCAGTGCAGCACCTGCACTTCGCGCTCGCTCAGTCCGTAAGTATCGGTGCGGGCAGGCTCCTCGCCCGACGGCCTAGACACACCGTTATCGCGAACGGTTGACTCAGCAGCGCCTCTGGCTTGCTGCACGAGCATTCTCGCGATGTCCTGTGGGATGAGGGTGCCGCCTTGATGCACCCATTTGATGCCGGCGGCCAAATCCTTAGGATGAATGGCCTTAAGCAGATAGCCTTCAGCTCCCGCTCCCAAGGCGTCAACGACATAGGTGATCTCCTGGAAGGTAGTCAGGATAATGACACGGATTTGCGGCCATGTCTCCTTGATCTTCCGGGTGGCTTCGACGCCATCCATAACAGGCATGTGAATGTCCATCAGGACGACATCAGGGAGATGTTCTTCGCACTGCTGGATGGCGACACGGCCGTTCTCGGCTAAACCCACGACTTCAATGTCTGGGTCCATGCCCAGCACAATGTGGAGGCTTTCACGTATTAAATCCTGGTCGTCGACCAGGAGCAATTTCAGTGGGACATTGTTCATACGGGATTCCTCCTAGCGTAACGTGCTTGTGTGTTGTTAGCCATATTGTACCATCCAATGCTTACAGCTTGAAAGAAAGGTTTTAAAAAGAAGGTAAACGCTTAGCAGGAATGAAGCACTCGACAATTGTCCCTTGACCTACGGCTGAGCTTACCTGTAGTGTCCCTTGCAGCGCAAAGATCCGCTCCTGCATGGCATTAATTCCAAAGCCGACCTTGAGTTGCTCTGTGCCGACGCCATCATCTTCAATGCGAATGCCGACACCATCGTCCACATAATTGAGCTTGATTTCCACAGTGGTAGCGCGGCCATGCCGTTTGGCATTCGTTAAGGACTCCTGCAAACAGCGAATGAGGGAGAGCTTGGTTTGTTTAGGAATATCAAATTCCTCCCCAACAGTCGTAAAACGGATCTGAGTGCCAGTATGGAGGGCAAATTCGTTTGCCAGCCTTGTTAATTGTTGCGATAGCAGCATATCGCCTTCTTTGGGCACCATTTGATGAATGCTGCGCCGCACTTCTTCCAAGCCGTTGCGAGTGACCGTTCGCAGGACGTCGAGCTTTTCTTTGGCTTTGTCAGGCGCGGCTTCAATTAAATAGGAAACAGCGTCCATGCCCATGATGACGGAAGTAAATGTATGCCCGACGGTATCGTGCAGCTCGCGAGCCATCCGATTGCGTTCCTCCAGCAGGGTCAACTGCTCGATTTGGTTGGCGTACTGCTCTAAGGCATTATTTTGCTCATGGATTAAATAGTATTGACGTTGATTTTCCGCTAAAAGCTTTTCCGTTTTCTCATTAGAGGTTACAACTCTCTGCAAGCTAAGGCCAATGGCGAAAAATAGCACCGCATTCAGAATGATGCTAAATAACTCGCTAACACCCATCCCCATACCTCGATGAATAATCAAGAAATAGGCAACAGGCATGGCGACCAGTGAGATTGGAGCGGCCCACCAAGCATTTTTTCGATCCGTGAGGAATCCAATGACCATTAATGGGCAATTAATAGTAAGGTAGGCATCTTCTTGCATCCATGATAGATAGATTTGTAGAGGAATACCTGTGAGTAATACGGAAATCGGGTACATCGTTGTGTTAATGTAGGTAGGTCTCCAAAATAAAAAAGGAACACCGTACGATAGAAGCAGGGCTAATATGGTTAAAAAGATATTACCGTGCTCATTTTCATTCATATGGAGCAGCGCGTAAAGCAGGCCAAGCAGTACAGAGCCGGTCAAAACGATAAATAAGGACCACTCCACGCCATGCCAAGGTCTTCTTTGAATCATAGAGGAACTCCTTCTAGGTAAAATCGTATAAGATCATTGTACCTAATTGTTGGGAAAATCCATAGTGAGCGCAGTCATATTGTAGGCAGCAATTCTGTATGACTCTTATGACTTATAGCGGTAGGGAGCGATAAAAGATGGCAGCAGCAGCCAAAGACCAATCGCCGATTGTACAAATCGAGCGAATTACCAAACGAATCGGCGCTAAGACGATTATTGATCAATTAACCTTCGACGTCCCGCGTGGGGAAGTTTTTGGATTTCTAGGCCCGAATGGGGCTGGTAAAACAACAACGATCCGAATGATGGTCGGACTCATGTCGATTACGGAAGGGGATATCCGGATTGGCGGGTATTCCATTCGGACCCATTTTGAACAAGCGATTCGGCATGTTGGCGCAATTGTTGAAAATCCAGAAATGTATAAGTTTCTGAGCGGTTATCACAATTTGGTCCATTACGCCAGGATGTTCCCGGGAATAGGAGAGGAACGCATTCAAGAGGTCATTGAGCTTGTAGGCATGGAAAACCGGATTCATGATAAGGTGAAAACTTACTCTTTGGGAATGCGCCAAAGACTCGGAATTGCACAGGCGCTATTGCATAAGCCGGATGTGCTTATCCTGGATGAGCCTACGAACGGCCTAGATCCAGCTGGTATTCGCGAGCTGCGCGATCATTTGCGCAAGTTGACGCGCGAGGATGGCATATCGGTCATTGTGTCCAGCCATCTACTGGCGGAGATGGAGCTTATGTGCGACCGGGTTGCCATTATTCAGAACGGAAAACTGGTGGATGTCAGGCTGATCAAAGAGTATGCCCGGTCGGACGGCAAGCTCCATGTTGCTTTTGAAGTGTCGTCGCCGGATAAGGCATTAGCTTTGGCTGCTGCACATTCTGTCAAGGCTGAGGTAGAGGGTGATGATCTGATCTTGATGCTCGATAAGGAAGAAACCGCCCTGTGGAACAAACGATTTGTAGAGGCAGGACTTGCTGTCTACGGAATCCGTACGGCAACGAAGTCGCTGGAGGATCAATTCTTAGAAATGACGGGGAGTGATCCAATTGCTTAATTTAATCCAAAATGAACAGATGAAAATTTATCGCAGGCTGCGCACGTGGATACTGGGCCTGCTGCTAATCGTTATTGTCGTCTTGGCCGGTCTGGTTTCGCATCCGGGTGCTGATGACGCAAGCGATCAATGGAAGGTTAGAGCGACAGAGACCATTGAGTATAATAAGAAAGAGTTGGAAAACAACAATCTTTCGGAAAAATCCAAACAAGAGATGAAGGAAGAAAATGCGCTTCAACAATACAGGTTAGACCATAATATCCCGCCAACGGAGAACACGCTCTGGGGTGGAGCCATTAGGGCCTCTGTCATAATCATCGTAGTGACACTGTTTACAGTCATTATTGCCGGGGATATGGTGGCCGGCGAGTTCACTTGGGGAACGATTAAGCTGCTGCTTATTCGTCCAGCGAGCCGGGCCAAAATTCTTCTCTCCAAATATATAACAACACTTCTGTTTGCTGTGACCCTGTTGATTGTCATGTTTATCACGGCACTCATCGTGAATGGGTTCCTGTATGGCTTCCAAAACCTTGGACTTCCTCACCTGACAGTAGACGCAGAGGGGCAAGTGCATAAAGGGAGTATGCTGGTATACACGCTAGCGACTTATGGGCTGAAGTTGATTGAGCTCGTGATGATTGTGACGTTGGCGTTTATGATCTCAACCGTATTCCGCAGTTCCTCTTTGGCCATCGGTCTCAGTATCTTCATCATGTTTGCCGGGCAGGTCATTACCATGCTGCTCCTGAGATACAGCTGGGGCAAATACTTCCTATTTGCCAATACGGATCTTACGCCGTACTTAGAGGGACAGCCGCTTGCGGAAGGAATGACACTTGGATTTTCCATTGTTGTCCTGATCGTCTACTTCCTGGTATTCAACTTGCTTTCCTGGGAAATATTCCGCAGACGCGATGTGGCGGCGTAAGCTTCCGCACATACAGAAAAAGACGATTCCTAAGGTTACTTTCAACCCGTGGGATCGTCTTTTTGCGTGTTATTTATTTCATGATATACGACTGAATAGTGGTGGGAACTTCCTGTAAGGAACCAAGTTGGTAGAAGGCCCCTTGAGGTGCGATATCGATCGTTCCTGTGTTGTACACCCAGTCCTGCGCGACTGGAATGTGAATGGAGTGGATGCCGGCATGGAGGGCAGGCAACACATCCGTTTTGACGGAGTTTCCAATCATCCACGTATGTTTGCGATCAAAGCCTTGCTCATGCATGATCGTTTCCATGAATTCCTTGGTCTTGTGCACGGTGACAAAGATTCGGTCATGAAAGTAGGTGTCTAAGCTCAGGTCCTTGACCTTTTTCATTTGGATCGAAGCATCGCCGCCAGTGTACAGAAAGAGCCGATGGCCATCTTGCTGCAGCTGATCGAGCGTTTCGTTCATGAGCGGATAAGGTTCGACCGTGTATTCGTAAACGGTATGGCCTAATTGCATCAGCCATGATTCTTCTTTGGCGCTCATTTTCCGGTTGAAATGCCCGCTAAACCATTGATACGTTTCAACAAATGATTTGGGGAAACGTTCGGGCATAAAGCCATGGATATGGATGCCGGCGAGATCAATTTGGAGCTGTTTTTGTTTAATATCATGCGCAACAAGCCCGTGTCCGGAAAACCATGTGAGCATGAGATCAACGAACTGGTCAATAACCACATCAAAATATTTATTGCAATGCACTAATGTATCATCAAGATCAAAAAGTATCGATTGTTCTTTCATAGGCCATGTCTCCTGCATCAGTTAGAAATGAATTTCCAACCATTATACCATGCTCTTATCCCATCTCCTAGGGGAGCTTTGATGATGCTTTTCCTTACATAGCAATGGTATTTCCTTTGTAAGCGCCATTTGCAGCGGGTGCTTGCGGATTATTGCTATCCAGTTCGTTTCTTGGCTGAGGTGATGCTGTGGCAGTTGCAGTCTCCATTTTGCTGTTTCCTTGGAATTGCCCGCCTTCTTCAATAATGAAGGAAGCCGCGCTAATATTACCTTGCAGCGAGCCCGTTGACGTTATGGTCAGTTTACCTTTGGTGATGATATTGCCATGGACATTCCCTGCAAGAATCACATCTCTGGCTGAAACATTGGACTTCACTACGCCGCGCTCCCCGATGATAACATCCCCGGCACATTCGATATCTCCTGTGATGCCGCCTTCAATGCGAATACTAGCTTCGGATTTAATGCGTCCTTCAAAGGTGGTCCCTTCTCCAATCAACGTATCTGTCGTATTTGGATTCATAAGATTTTTCTTGGATTTAAACATGCTGTCTAGTCATCCTTTCGATTCGCTTTGAGATATGGTTTAGGATCAATGCTTTCCCCATTTTTGAGCACTTCATAATGAAGGTGGGGACCAGTGCTGCGTCCTGTGGAGCCAACTAGGCCTATAGTACTACCCTTGACTACGTTGTCTCCATTATTGACAAGTATTTTATTTAAATGCATGTACCAAGTGCGTAGGCCCTTGGAATGCTCGATGACGATGTTATTGCCGTGATAAATATCCTTTCCGGTACTGACGACCTTTCCATCAGCGGTGGCGTAGACGGCATCATTCTCCCTGGCCCCGAAGTCAATGCCGGAGTGAAAGCTCGGGCGACGCGTAAAGGGGTCGGTTCTATAACCAAACGTTGACGTGACGATCTTGACATTCGTCGGGTACAGCGTTGGCGTTATGGCGAGCAGGTGCTGTTTATCAGCAACCTTTTGTTTCGTTTCGGTTAGACTGGTTTGCAGTTCTTTCACTTCGCTGTTTAGAGCTGTAAAAGAGGCAGATGCCTGCTCGCCAAGCTGCATAATGGCTTCCTGAGAAGCTGGATAAGGACTCCCGCCTATTCCACTGATCGCGACAGGAGGAGACTGTTCCTCCGCAGGTTTGTTTACGCTATTTGCTGTCGTGCTGGCAACCGCTTTGCCGGTTTCGTTGGCATCGAGCCCAGCAATGGATTTGAGATCGTTCTCGAATTTTTTCATTTCTTCGACTTGCGACTTCATCTGCTCCGCTTGCTGAGACAGTTGAATGACTTCATTTTGCAGTTGTTCAATTGCTTTGTCTTTCGAGGTTAAAGTGGCGTTCCATTGCTGGTTCGCTCCACTAAGTTTAGCTTGCAGCGCATTGGCCTTCTTCGTGGTTTGCGCGTGCAGGGCATACGTAATGAGGGTTATTAGGAGCAGCAGTGAAAAGCTGGCCCCTGCGATATAAGCGAATAAATGGGGTACTCGAAACCTGACGACCGATTGATTGGCATCTGGTATGATCACCAGCGTCAGTTTTTTGGGTTTCCATTTGAGCTTCATAAAGGCTAATTTGTCTCCTTATCGTGGTTGAATTTGGTAAACTTTATCTAACAACAAGATTCGTCATGATCCGATAAAAACCTTCCTTATACCTAGTGGTCCTAGTCAAAATGAGTCGAAAGTAGGAAGGAATAGTGTCGTATATAATCGAATCTTCATAGTAATTACAGGTTAGACAGCAGATTTGGAGTGGAGGCACGCATGATTAAGTTAGCAGGTATTGATATTGGTAACGACAGCATTAAGCTGGTTCTCGATGGTTCCAGGGAACCTTTGGTCATCCCGAACATTATTGCGCCGGGTTACGAAAGGCATATTTTACAGGAAGAGGATTCCCCTTGGAAAGCGCTCGATGTCATGATTTACAGTCCCTCTCTTTCCCAAAGAAATCAGCGTTATTTCGTCGGACAGCTTGCGCTGGAGCACGAAGACAACCTGGAGCTTGAAGACACCGATAATAAGGCGGTTTCGGATCAATCCCTCATCGTCGCGCTTACTGCGCTGGCCTATCAAGGTCTTGCCACTCAAGCCATCAACAGCGGTTATGGCTCTGTGGATGAAGTCGAATATACGCTGGGAACGGGTTTGCCGGTTCGGTCATTTGCGAAGTACAATCAACAGTTCGAGCAAAGATTGCTTGGCGAGCATGAAGTGACGTTCCTATCCACACCGCAATTTCATAACCGCAAAATTAAAGTGACCATTCGTAAGGTTGCTGTTTCGATTGAAGGCGCTGCTGCTATTTTCCATCTAGCCACCCACGATAGTTTGCAGGTGAAGGACGAAGAAATTTACAACGGTTGTATCGGCGTTTGTGAAATTGGCGCGCTGACCACTGATTTCCCTGTTATCAAACGGATGGCGATAGACAATCATTTCAGCCATGGCGAGCAAATTGGCATCGCTACGTATCTTGATGCGGTCATTCGCGATGTGGAAGATGCTTACAGCTATGTGTTTCCAAGTCGTGCCAAGCTCGTACAGCGTATTAAGCAACGTGATTTCACGATTCAATTGCTTGGTGAAGGGCAAGTTGACATCAGGCCGATCGTTGATCAGCACTTCCGGCGTGCAGCTTTGCGCATGATCGAAATGATCAAGAAACGCTGGCGCAAATATCCCGACATTCAATGTTTTTATGTCATTGGTGGCGGCGCATCTGCCCTAAGACCCTACATCCAAGAGGCGGCAGGTTCACTGAAATTACGTTTCGCGAATGAAAGCGAATTTCTCAATATGTATGGCTACCTGAAGGTGGCCAAAAGTCGGTTAAACCAGGGAGTTCCTGTCTAAACTGAGCAAGCACCTGTGAATCAGGTGCTTTTTTTGCGCCCGGAATCATTTGCCGGCTTCCAATTGTTTCAGTTGACTCACCTCCATATAAGTCGTAAAAGCAGTCAAAAACATGCAAATGGCGAAAATGAAGGCGCAGACTGTCCCGATGCTGGAATGGTATTTACTGAACATAAGTCCTATCATCAAGCAAAGGGCCGCAAGGACTATTAACGCATTACCTCCCCAAAGCCAGTGCTTGTACGATAGCCGTTGACTGAGCTTTCCAATTTTCTGAGACGCTTGCACGCCAGAAGGCTGACCGCCAGGCGAGTTATTATTCGTATCGGCTTGATTACTCAGCTTGCGTTTCTTCCGAGCGGCGGCTATCAGGAGAATGGCCATCACCAAAGGCTGGTAACCAAGAGCGAAAACGGGAGCGCTATAGTTAGAGAACGCTAATAGATCTGTTGTAGTTTTGAATGACAACAGCGTTGTCATCACCATGAACAGTGCGACCGGCTTATTAATCGTTGGATAGTTGCGCTTATCTAGGATGGCGGAGATACCCAGAAGAAGCGCCATATAGATCGCAATCATTTTACAAGCAACGGTAGGATACCAGATCATCAAGATGATGAGATCCACACGATCGAGAAAGTCGGTGACATGAATGGTTTGGACCAAATTGTACACGGGATACAAGAAATTTCCCGGCATCTTGGGTCCAAGAACGACCAAGACTAAGAAAATCGCTATGGTGAGCAGGAAAATTCCGAGCAGTGATCCATGCCGGATGGAAGACCTAACTTGATTGGGGTTGCTCATCATGTGAAGAAAGGCCCCGAGAATGAAGATGTCTCCTGCACTGCCGATGGTAAGCAAAGAGCTTGCAGCGACACGATCCAGGGGCATCGTCATTGCGGGCGTAACAAGCCGGAAATAAAACTCGTTAGACAGCAAGAGCGGCATGCTCAGTACCGTAATGACAAAGAGCGGGTAGAACAAATCATTCACCCGGGCAATCACTTCCACGCTGCTTTTGCCAAAATAAATCAGCAGTAGGCAAGGCAGCAAAGTTAATATTTCAAGCGGTGTATTGTGAAGCAAGAGCGTTGTACTAAACCGTGAGACGGATGAGATATCGCGCATCACAATTTGCCAGAAATGAAACAGCATAATCAGATTAATGACGGTACCGCCAAAACGGCCCAGCACCTCTTGTGCAATTTCGAAAATATTCTTTTGTGGATAGAGTTTGGTGATGTAGCCGAAAAAGCTCGCCACCCCAAAAACATAGAAAACAGATGGTAAGTAACTGTACCAGGCATCCATCTGTGAGACGCGAATCAGTACATTTTGTAAGGTGAGAATCCCTCCGCTTGTGATGACAGAAGAAGCTAACCAGGAGAGTTGCCGCTGATTGATCACTTGTTTTCTATCCATGGTGAATTCCGCCTTTTCCCTTTAATCCTTAGCCCTTAAATACCTAGCATTCGCGCAAACCAAGGGGAAACTGTATGAATAAAGAAACGCGAAGGCATGGGGATTGTCCAATGCAAGTACTTGCTAAAGAAGAGGCCTAAGGTGAGAAAAGTGAAAAGACCATAGGTGATCTTGATTGAGCCTTTCTCTTGCCTCAGCATCCTGCGATCGATGAGCAGCGAGCCTGCCATAGTAACCAGAAAACATATCATGAATATGCGATCCATAGGTTACATCCCCTCGTTGATAACATTTTTGTTGATCAGGCCGGTTTCTTGAATGGAAGCATTGACGTGAATGCGGAACTCTGCTTCTTTGAAATAAGCTTCCCAGTTCGCTTCTATGCCCTTGCTCCACGCATTCGGATGGCTTCGCCAAACGATCAAACCAAGATGAGCAGAGTCCGTTCCTTCTTTTTGCATTTGCTTAATCGCCGCTTGGATGGATTTGCTGACTTGTTCCGCAAATTTCTTTTCAACTTTCCGCATCACTTCGGCCTTGTTCAGATCAAGATTCGATAGATCTTCTTTCACTGAGCCATTTGCGTCGATGAGGATATCAAAGATGACTTTGTCTTGTTGAAGCTTAGGTTTGATTTGTGTTTGTCCTTTCGTCACTGTTATGGAAATTTCGCTTTCGTTTCCTTCCTCTGGTGGGAAGGAAACGAGATATTCTTTGACATGATTCCTGAGCCACATGAGCCCTTCTGCCTCGTGTTTCTTGTAGATGCCAACCAAGCGGTCGCCTTTAAACTGTCCATACCCAATCATTTGAATTTCATGGGAAGGGTCCTTGGAGCCTTGCGATTCTTTTGGTTCCAAAAAAGTCAGGATCGGATCACTGTTGAAGCTCAAAGTAATGCCAACATCCTTGGTGGAAGTACCCAAGGACTGCCTGGACTTCGTCAGTTCCCGAATGACTTCAGCCGGGAACCGTTCGAATCTCGGCTCGGTGTTCAGCAGGTCATAACCCTTGCCTTTGGTAACGACAAGAAAGGACGTCATCCGGCTTTCTGGTGAGCGTGGCACTGTATCAAAGATCACACCAATGCCTTTCTTGGCCAGTTTCTCTCCAATAACGATTGTCCTCCGATGGGAGAGAAACAAGCGACGCGACATGCGCATTTGCAGCCTTGTGTTGGCTTCATGAAACGTAGCGCCTACATCGGAGTCGATGTAGTAGCTCTTGCCGCCCGAGGTGCCTCCGCCTCCGCCGCTTGCTCCGCCCATGGAACCGGGAAGAGGGAGCATGTAGGATACACGGTATTTGCCGTCATCCTCCAAATCGACGGCAGACGTGAGAACAAATGCGATATCGTTGGTTTCAGTTCGATCCCAGCAGCCTGTCAGGCAGACAAGGATGAGGGGGAGCGGTAAGAGCTGGCATAGCCGTCTAGGATGAACCATTCTGATTGCCCTCCTCACTGGAGTGATGCTTATGCTGGATAGAGCTTCCGTCTAGGCCTCCGTCCTGCATGATCTGTTGACTGAGCTTGTCGTCCATGCGCTGAGCATCTTGAACGGGCAAGAATTCCGGACGTTTCTCCATCTGCCACCAAGGGGCGCGTATGAATACATCCTTGATATCGCCGGAGGATAAAGGTCCAATGGGTGATAAGTAGGGCACACCAAAGGAGCGTAAATTCGCCATATGGCCAATTAGAATCATGAGCGAGAAGAAGATGCCATAGAAGCCGAACAGCGCTCCCGCCAAAAGGATGGGGAAACGCAGCATGCGAATCGCGATAGCGCCGTTAAAACGTGGGATCGTGAAGGACGCAATCCCGGTAATGGATACAACAATAACCATTGGTGCAGAAACGATCCCGGCTTGCACGGCTGCCTGTCCGACGACTAGTGCCCCTAAGATAGAAACCGCAGAGCCCACTGCTTTGGGCAGTCGGATACCGGCTTCGCGCAGTGCTTCGAACGTGATCTCCATGATGAAAGCTTCAACGGCAGCGGGAAACGGAATGGCTTCTCTGGATGCAGCAACGCTTAGCATTAATGTCGTTGGTAGTAGCTCTTGATGGAATGTCGTTATCGCGACGTATAATGCGGGTGTCGTCAGCGATAAAAAAACGAAAACGTAACGAAGCATTCTCAGGAGGGAGCCGATTTGGAAGCGCTCATAGTAGTCCTCAGCCGTTTGCATCGATTGGATGAAAACAAAAGGAACGATGAGCGCAAACGGCGTGCCGTCCGTGAGGATGGCCACCCGTCCCTGCAGCAATGCCCCGGCCACAACATCCGGCCGCTCCGTATACTGCATTTGCGGAAAGGGGGAGTACGCATTGTCTTGTATTAGCTCTTCAATCATGCCGGACTCCAGAATAGCGTCAATCTTGATGAGCTCGAGTCGTTTGACGACCTCCTCGACAAGGGAGGGCATCGCCAAGTCATCCATGTAACAGATGACGAGATTGGTGTTGCTCTCTTTGCCGACGCACATGGATTTCATCTTCAGTCTGGGCGTCTTCAGCTTGCGGCGGATCATCGAGGTGTTCGTGCGAATGCTCTCCACGAACCCCTCCTTCGGTCCGCGCACGACCGTCTCCGTCTCCGGCTCTGCGACGGAGCGCTTTTCTGTTCCGCGGATGCCGAGCAGGATGGCCTTGTCGTTTCCTTCAACGAGCAGGGCGGCATCCCCGCCCAACACGGAAACGAGCAGATCTCCGTAATTATCCGAGATCTGTGTTTGGGAGACGGGGAGAATGACATCTGCGATGCGCTTAATGGACGTTTCGCCGCCGCCAATCAGCATGAGCGATTTCATCGTGTCATTCAGCAGTTGGGTGTTCGTGAGGCCATCAACGAATAACAGAAGTGCTGGAATCCTCGGCTCAATTTCGAATTGGCGAACGACGACATCGGAGCAGTCCTGGAAAATTTCTTTGATGAAGGCATGATTATCATCCAACAGCAGAGAGAGCGGTGTTTTCTTCAGCTCTTCGATGAATTGATAGTCAAGCGAATCATCTAGTCCTTTTTGTTCGCCACTGGAATCCTCCTGCTTGTTCGATGTGCGCTTGCGCAGGATGCTTTTCATCAATGGATTGGATGTTTTGACCATGCGAATGGCACCTCCTGCCAGAATGATCATAAGAATGCGTTTATTATTCTCTGCGAAATGAAGGATTTTATTACGAAAGTTGGAAAATTTTATTGTGTTCATGACTTGAAGGCATATCAGTATAGTGGGGAAGCCCTTGGCAAAAGCTAACGTGAGAAGGATATGGAAGGAAGTTTTTCGCGCCAGGGAGAGGAGGTGAAGCTCGTGATTTGGGTTGTTTGTGTACTGCTTCTTTTCATTTTTCAGACAGCTACCATATTGATTGGTGAGTACAAACGACCCGCGAAGACGGTGGCTTGGCTGTTCGTTCTATTTATTTTCCCGATCATCGGCTTCCTCATGTATTATTTCTTAGCCAAGGAATACACCCAGCGCAAAACAGTTCGACGCAAAGGGCGTCGTAGAAGTTCTGAAACCAGACACCAATGGTTAGGCATGGGAAGCCATAACCGGGAGAGAATTGAGGAGCCCCACTACGAACTCTTCGAGGACTCACGTTTGTGCGGTTTACTTCACAACATTCCGGGTTCGGCTATTTCACCGAACAATCGGGTGGAAGTGCTGCGAAATGCGGATATCACCTATGAGGCGATGCTGAAGGCAATCGAGAAGGCGGAGAAGCATATTCATTTTGAATTTTATACAATTCGGCATGATGCAATAGGCAATAGATTTCAAGAGGCGCTCATTCGCAAAGCGATGCAGGGGGTGAAGGTTCGAGTCATTTATGACGGTATCGGTTCTTATGCGCTTTCGGCAGCTTACATAAATAGATTTAAACAGGCGGGAATAGAGATCTATCCCTTCCTGAGACCATTGATTGCGTTTTTCGATAAACGAATGAATTACCGTAATCACCGCAAGATCATCGTTATCGATGGGCTGGTTGGATTTGTTGGAGGTATTAACATTGGGGATGAATATCTAGGGGGTGACCCCAAGCTTGGCTTCTGGCGGGATACGCATCTTATGTTGCATGGCGACTCGGTGTATTATTTGCAGACGACTTTCATGACCGATTGGCTGTTCGTGAGCGGAGAGCGATTGGCTGATGATTCCATGTTTCCTGAGCATCATGAGTCGAAGACGTCTTTGGTTCAGGTCATTTCAAGTGGTCCGGATGCTTACTGGGATGCGATTCAGGAGATGTTTTTTGCGGGGATTGTCGCGGCCAAGAAGCGGGTGTATATGACGACCCCCTACTTCATTCCGGATGCGAGCATTACGATGGCGCTCAAAACGGCCGTTCTCAGCGGTGTGGATGTCCGCATCATTCTTCCTTACAAAGCAGATTCCCGCATTGTTCAATATGCTTCCCGCTCCTACTTGCTGGAGCTTATGCAGGCGGGGGTTCAGTTCTACCTCTATCGTAAGGGATTCATGCATGCCAAGGTTATGATCGTTGATCATATGATGGCTACCGTAGGAACAGCAAATGTAGATATGCGCAGCTTCTTCAGCAATTTTGAACTGAATGCTGTTATGTTTAATCAGGATGTGATTGATCGCCTAGAAGCAGACTTTTGGGCAGATTTAAAAGAAAGCGATGAACTGAAATTAGCCGAATTTGAACAAAGATCACGTTTGGAGAAGGGGAAAGAAGTGATTGCTCGGCTGTTGTCTCCCTTATTCTAATAGTAGCTCTATTCTGTACTACTAACTTAGCCGAGCTAAAATTGCGTCTAAATTCTGGAGAGGAACTCCTTCAATCAAGTCGCCGTATTTCCTTAACCGGTCGAGGACCGTATGTAAATTGAATTCACGAGGACTAGGACGCAGTTCAACCTCTTTCCATAACAGGGGAGTGGAGACGGATGCATCTTTTTTGGCGCGTGGGGTATAGGGAGCAGATAGTGTTTTCCCGTACCAATGCTGAAGGTAGTCAATATAGATTTTATCCCCGCGGTTTTTCTTAAAGCGTTCGATCGTAAACAGATTCGGGTAGATTTTGACGACATATGAGGCGATAAAATAACCGATTTTCCGCAGCTGCTCGAACGTGTAACCAGGTTGAATTGGAATATAAATTTGAATACCTGTGGCGCCAGAGGTTTTGGCAATGGACTGAATATGCAGGGAGTCCAGCACTTCGCCGATGATATGCGCGGCTTCCATAATGCGCGGCTCTTCCTCCAAAGTGGGGTCGATATCAATCAACCATTCTGCCGGCAGGGTATCCCCAATATGGTGAAAAGAGGGATGAAACTCCAAGCAAGCCAGATTGCCCAGCCAAAGGAGCGTAGATAGGGAGTCCAAATTAACGTACTGAATGCCATCGAGCGGAGCCAGCTTCACGAAGCTAGGTACTGGATCGGGGGCGTTTTTTTGGTAAAAGGACTTCTGATCATACCCGTTAGGGAATCGGATGGTCGTTAAATGCCGGTTGCGGCAGTAACGCAGCAGATAAGGAGCCAGCTCGGATAATTTGGAGAGATAGTCTCCTTTTGTTATGCCTGCTTCAGGCCATAGAAGCTTATTGGGATTGGTGATTGTCAGCTCATGCCCTTCCACGAGTAGTGTCCCTTTGGTAGTGACCGCCATGGGAATATCCCTCCTGTACTTTGTTTAGTTCTGATTATTCCCTCTAGGACGGGTTCTCAAACTTTTAAGGCGATTTCGTGCCCAAAGTGGTTGACAAAACGCAATGAATAAATCATAATAATAAAAGTAAGTAACAAATAGTAAGTAACATATGAAGTGGAAGATAGTACTATTTTGTTATTATATTGTTTTTTTGCAATTATACAAACCACATACATTGGAGGAGAATTTATATGAGTAACAACGCGGTAGAAAAAAGTAGTGCTTTCCTGAAGGCTGTAAAAGACAGACGTACGTACTATGGACTAAGTAAAGATGCTGTCATTTCCAATGAGCGTATTCAAGAGATTGTGAACGAGGCTGTGAAATATACACCTTCGGCTTTTAACTCACAAAGTGCTAGAGTTGTTGTCTTGTTCGGTGATCAATCCGATAAATTGTGGAGCATCACGAAAGAAACTTTGAGAAAAATCGTACCTGCAGGCAGCTTTGCGCCAACAGAAGAAAGAATCAACGGTTTCAGCAATGGTTCCGGCACTGTTCTTTTCTTTGAAGATCAAACGGTTGTGGAAGGTCTTCAAGCTCAGTTCGCTGCTTACGCAGACAACTTCCCAATTTGGTCCAACCAATCTTCAGGTATGCTGCAACTCGTCATCTGGACGGCGCTTGAGCAAGAAGGTCTTGGAGCATCCTTGCAGCACTACAACCCACTGATTAACGATGAAGTTGCTCAAACATGGAATCTTCCAAGCGAGTGGAAGCTGATTGCTCAAATGCCATTCGGTAAACCAACCTTTGTTCCTGGTGACAAAGAGTTTCAACCACTTGAAGATCGTGTAAAATTTATCTAATCGCTACTTGTGAGATAGCCCCTTTCATTGTCAGAAGACAGTGAAGGGGGTTTTTAAATTTCTTTCTAAAATCATCAAACCGCCCTTGTCTATGCTTCGTTACCTTAAGTAGCAAAAATAAGGAGGAGTCATCGCGCATGGTTAATGTGAAAAAAGTAATCGTATCATCCCTTGTATTATTAGGCTTAGCAGCAGGCGTTACGGCTTTATCGGCCGCGGCGGCGGAACCACTGAACGTCAAATCCGAAACGGATATTGCGGGAGATTTGGGCATTCTGCAAGGAGACGGCAGCGGCTTGACCGCGGAATATTTGAATAAATCGACGACTAGACTGCAAGCGGCGGTTATGTCTCTAAGGTTAAAAGGCTTGGAATCCGAGGCGCTTGCATTTAGTGGGACTGCGAACTTTAAGGATGCTAGCGGTGTTTCCAAGGAGAATCAAGCAATTCTTGGCTATTTGAAAGCGAATCCAGCTTTGGGCTGGCAGGGAACAGGTGTCGATACGTTCGAACCTATGGCTAGTATCACAGCGCAGCAGTATTACAAAGTTTTGCTGGAATCCCTTGGATACGGGCAAGGCACGGATTTCCAGTACGATGATGTCATTACTTTTGCAGCCAAAAATGGCTTGTCCAAGATTGCTGGCGTGAAATCATTCAAGAACCTACATATTGCGACCGCTACTCTCGAGGCGTTAAAAGCGCCAATCAAAGGGTCAACCAAAACGCTGGCGGTAGACCTAAGCGACAAAGGCAAGATTAGTGCGAGCAAGCTTAGTGTGCTCGAAACTCCGGCACTTAGCCTGAAGATGAGCGATGCTTTAGGTAGCTTTTTAACAGATACCAAAGGGATGACCTTATACTACTTTACCAAGGATGTAGCAGATGTTAATTCTTGCGTTGATTCCTGTCTAGCTAATTGGCCGATCTTCAATGCCAACAATTTTACGGTTCCAGCTGAATTCAGCGCGGCAGACTTCGGGGTTTTCACACGTGCTGACGGCAAGGATCAACTGACTTACAAAGGGTGGCCGCTTTATTACTTCGCGAAGGATCAGAAACCGGGAGACACGGTTGGCGATAATGTGGGCAAGGTCTGGTTCGTTATTAAACCTTCAAATGGCGGAATCGCGATTGGCACGAAGCCCGATCTTGGCAATTATTTGACCGATGCTAACGGGATGGCTTTGTATTACTATGATAAGGATTCGAAAGGTGTAAGCAATTGTTCAGGCAAATGCTTGGAGAAATGGCCGCTTTTCTACTCGAATGCAATTTCTGCACCTACGGGTGTGAACTCGGCTGATTTCGGTACCTTGGTTCGCGCGGATGGCAGTCTGCAAACGACTTACAAAGGATTCCCGCTGTACTACTGGGTGGATGACAAGAAAATGGGTGACACAACAGGACAGGACGTTGGTCATGTCTGGTATGTGATTGATCCTGCGAAATTCAGTGGGACAACAGCTGTGAATGCTTCTGTAAAAACAAGCAAATCCGATACGCTAGGTACCTACTTAGTCGATCAGAACGGCATGGCGCTGTACCTGTTTACCAAAGATAAGGCTGACCCTAATTCCTGCGTAGGTCCTTGTTTGGTGAACTGGCCAATCTTCTACGACGAGAACCTGACGGTTTCCGCGGATCTTGCGGCAAGTGATTTCGGTGTTCTTACGCGAGCTGACGGTAAGAAGCAAAGCACCTACAAAGACTGGCCGCTTTACTACTGGGTGAAAGATCATCTTCCTGGTGAAACGACAGGACAAAATGTAGGCAAGGTCTGGTTCGTTCTCGATCCGGCCAAAACAGAAGCAAGATAACAAGACAGTTTTCATTCAAGATACCCGCCCCGGCATGCTGGCAAGCTCAGCACAGCCGGGGTTTTCTTTTTCTATAAATCTATTGCCAAGACAACATGACGGAGATAAGGTAGTAGTATTAACTTTATTTCGACTCGGAGTGTGCCGAATATGCGAAATCGAACGGATGCCGAACTCATGAAGTTGGTCTTGGGTAAGCACCATCCTGCGCTCGAAGAACTTTACGATCGTTATGCGAAGCTTGTGTATTCCTTTGCGTTGAAATCTCTGAAGGAAGAACAGGCGGCTAGAGAAATTGTTCAGCTTGTTTTTACGCGTCTCTGGACGACGGAGAAAGGTTATGACGCAAGCAAAGGCGGATATGTAAATTGGATCATTACGGTTACACGGAATATAACGATTGACTATTTAAGGAAGAAGCGAAGACTTGAGCAGGTCATCCAGTTTGAGCCTAGAGAATGGGAACATTCCCTTGTATCTGACGCGCCAGATCCGGAATCCGTTATCTCACGCAAATGGATTGGAGAGCAAATACACGAGGCTTATGTGCATTTGTCCGAGAGCCAGATTCAATTAATCGATATGATGTACTGGCAAGGTTATTCCTTAAGCGAGATTGCCACTCAAACAAACGAACCGGTTGGTACGATCAAAAGCCGCTTGCATCAATGTTTAAAAATACTTCGTAAGCATCTGACATCACTGAGGGAGGGATGACGTCATGAAAGAACATGAAACTGTCGATTGTAGTTACTTGGTCAATTATTTGACTGGCGATTGTACAGAGCTAGAACGCGCGGCTTTCGAACGGCATCTACGAACTTGTGCCAGCTGCCGTGAAGAATTAAGGGACCTGCAGGATGTTTGGCAGGCGTTGCCTTTTGAAATGGAAGAAGTGGAATTGCCGCCAGATTTGAAGCAGCAAGTCATGCATGCCATCCTGCCGCCTAAGCTTAAGACGATAAAAAACAAGAAGAAACGTTCGTTCAAGTGGATATATGGGTTGTCGGCCGCTATTATCTTAGGGCTGGCCGTGGGAATTTGGTGGAATAATCAACCGAAGAATTCAGCGCTTTCAGCGAATCCGGGTTTAAGTGAGCCTGCGGAAATCATGCATACGTTCCATTTAAAATCCGTTGAGAGTACAATGCCAACAGCCTCAGGGACGGCATGGGTGCTTCAGAACGGCGATGTCCACAACGTGGTCATTAATCTGCAAGGTCTTCAGGAGACAAAAGGGGACACCGCGTACCAGGTCTGGTTCAATCGGAACGGAAAGCGATATAACTGCGGAACGCTTCGCGTTGATGAGAAAGGCACGGGCGTGCTGACTTACAGTATTCCGGTGAAGGGCAAGGATTTCCAAATCGACTCCTTTGGCGTTACCCTTGAACCCGATCCCAATGGGCTGCAGCCACGTGGGAAGAAGGTCTTGGGCACTTCTTGATAAAATAACGAACACGTTGCCCTGTGAACTGGATCACAGGGCAGCGTGTTTGTTATTTGATGTGCGCGGGGTGAAGCGAAGGGAACTACAGGGCGCTATTTCACGGAAAGTAGCCCTTTGAGCCAGCTAAGAGGAACTGTGGTCTCTTATTTCACCATTTAGGCGGGATTCGGGCTCATTTCACTGAAATAAGAGCTTGTAGTTCCCCTTCAGATGCGGAGTTCCCGCTGTTTACCAAAATAGCGACCTGTAGTTCCTAATAATGCGGATTTGTCTTAATCTAATGCCTGGCGGCGGTCAAAGCTTATCTTCCCTCAGCGAACTCGGGAGTTCCTTGACAAGACGAGGCAAATTTCAGATGATGGCTTAAAATGCCAAGGTGAACCTCGTCCGAATCTTTTCAGGTAAGGAGAATGAGACTGTGTTGTTATCCATATTGATATTTGTTGCTGCAGGGCTTGCTGAAATAGGCGGAGGATATCTGCTTTGGTTATGGCTGCGAGAATCCAAGCCAATGTGGTACGGCATCGTGGGAAGTATCATCCTCATCGTATACGGGATCATTCCAACCTTGCAGAGTTTCCCCTCGTTCGGGCGGGTGTACGCAGCTTATGGTGGAGTATTCATCATCCTTGCCGTGTTATGGGGATGGGTCATCGACAAAAAAACACCTGACCTTTACGACTGGACCGGAGCCATCGTTTGTGTCATAGGTGTTTCTATCATGCTATGGGCACCTCGCGGTTAGGGTAGGCTTTGGCCTACATCAATGGGCGTGCTTTGTTTCTCCATGCTTGCGCTTCCAACCGAGCAGCACCATTGCAATAAGGGCTCCTGCTAATCCGAGCCCCATATCTTTTTGAGAGTCATAGGCATCTCCCTGCTGTCCGACATACTCCTCGCCAACTTGACCAGCCACATAGGCAGCACCCATTTCTATGATTTCGAAGAAGGCACTGAAAGCGAAAACGAATGCCACCGGCATCGCATAGGACCACAAGCCTCGCATCCTGCCTGCGCAGGTCAGCCATTCACGGGCAGGATATGCCCAGAGCAGCCCGAACAGGAGATGCACAACCCGATCATAGTAGCTTCGATGGGTATGGAAAGCAGTCTTCAGCCAAACGTCGAATGGGGTGCCTTGATAGGTATAATGAGCCCCGTAAGTATGAAAGCACAAGAAGATAAAGATGAACAAATAGGACAGCTGAGAGAAACGAAATTTTTTATAGGTGAACAAAAGGACAAGTACGACAGAAACGAGCAGGACATTTTCCATCAGCCACTGCATGCGATCCGTTGGTGTGACCGCCATAAACACCCAGTACACGGCAAATACGGCGATCATCACGTACAAAGGCCATTGCTTTTTACCCATAAAGTCCACGTTCTCCTTTATACTACTCAAATAGCAGATTGGCTCATTCTTATAGTGTGGACATAAATGCAAACGTCATGCGGTCACTAGGCAATAATTTTCAACCACAGATATAAGCCAAGTAAAGTAATAAGCAGAGTAGGGACCGTAAGAACGATGCCGATTCTAAAATAAGTGCCCCAAGTGATAGTTACTCCTTTTTTGGAAAGAACATGGAGCCAGAGCAGTGTTGCCAGCGACCCGATCGGTGTCATTTTTGGTCCCAAATCAGAGCCAATCACATTGGCATAAATGAGGGCTTCTCGAATCACACCGTCTGTCTCCGTGCCATGAATGGCCAGTGCGCCAATCAATACGGTCGGCAAATTATTCATAATCGAAGAGAGGATAGCAGACAGGAACCCCATGCCTACAGAGGCGGCCAACAGACCATGCCCCGAAATAACTTCAATTAATTCTCCCAACGCATCGGTTAATCCGGCGTTTTTTAAGCCATATACAACGACATACATGCCAATTGAAAAAATAACGATAGCCCATGGAGCGTCTTTAACGATCTGCTTCGTTTGGATGGCTTCACTGCTGCGAGCGAGCAGAATGAAAACAAGCGCAGCGATTCCTACAATGAAGGAAACGGGAATTTTAACGAATCCACTGGCCAAATATGCCGCTAGCAGGACGCCTAGAATGACCCAGGACAGTCGGAAAAGCCGAAGATCTTTAATGGCGGCTGATGGATGCTTGAGATGAGTCCCGTCATAATCCGCAGGAATATCTTTTCTGAAATACAGATACAACACCAGAAGGCTTGCTCCTAATGAGAAAAGGCTAGTGACGAACATGCGGCTCGCATAGGTGGTAAAGTCAATATTGAAAAAGTCTGCCGAAACAATATTCACCAAGTTGCTGACAACGAATGGAATGGAAGTTGTATCCGCGATAAATCCGCTTGCCATAATGAAGGGGAGAATCATTTTATCCGGAAATTTCAAAGCCCGAACCATCGCCAAAACAATAGGTGTCAAGATGAGCGCAGCACCGTCATTGGCGAAGAAAGCCGAAACAGCGGCTCCCAGCAGGATGACGTAGATGAACATGCGTTTACCGTTGCCCTTGGCCATACGCGCCATATGCAGGGCAGCCCATTCAAAGAACCCTATGTTATCTAGGATTAGGGAGATCAAAATAATGCCCACAAAAGCTAATGTTGCATTCCAAACAATCCCTGTTACAGTGGCAACATCCTGCAGGGAAACAACCTGAAAAAGCAGCGCCAATATAGCGCCTGCTGAAGCGGAGTATCCAATATTTAGTCCCCGCGGCTGCCAGATGACGAATGTAATTGTAAGTAAAAAAATAAGGACGGCCAAATAAATCATGTGTTCCTCCCGAATCGGATTTCTTCAACATTTTCATAGTTCCTCTACTATTTGTCAATGCTTAAATCAAAGATTGGATAAAGGCTGACAAACCGTACCTTTCTATCGAAGTAGTGTGTTAAAATGATGTATCTTATTTTCGAGGTGCAGATAATGTCCAAAGAACGATTACCTAAGGCTGTCTACGAGCAATTAGCTTTATTTCGATATCAGATCCGAAAGTTTATACATTTCAGTGAGTCAGCGGCAAGATCGCATGGGCTCACACCGCAAAATCATCAGCTGATGCTGGCGATCATGGGGTTCCCGGGACGGGATTACGCAACGCCGAAGGAGCTTGCCGAACGCTTGCAAGTTACCCCGCACGCCTGTGTGGAATTGATTAACCGCTGTGAACAGCTTCAACTGGTGTATCGGGTGCCTAATCCGGATGACGGCCGAAGCATATTTATTCGATTGTCGGAGTCCGGCATGCGTATATTGGAAGATCTTTCGGAGATTCATATGAATGAATTGAAAAATATTGGGCTTTTGGAATTCCCCGAAGATGATGAGTGATGTCATAAAATATAACACATTGTTCTTGTGTTAATTTTAAATCTGAAAATTAGGTATTTAAATGTTATATAAATTAACATATTCACTTGATTTTTATCGCAGTACGATATATATTTTGGTATAAGTACGTATAACTCGGTTGCGATCATGTCACTTTTCTTACATTTATACAAAATTAACTCGTGCAACCTGCACGTTAGCGCTGGTGAACCAACATGACAACAAATAAAGTGAAAAGCGTCTGTCCCTATTGCGGTGTTGGCTGCGGAATTGTGCTTGAGGTGTCTGGCAACCGCGTGCTCAAAGTGACGGGTGATAAAGAGCATCCAACCAATTTTGGGCGTCTGTGCACAAAAGGCAACACCTGCGCGCAAGCAATCGCAGAATCTGGGCGGATGGAGTACGCATATAAACGTCTGGGGCGCAAGAAAGAGCCTGTCAAAACTGGGATGGCAGATATCATCAAGGAAACAGCGATGCGGTTGCGGTCTATTGTGGATAAGTACGGCCCGGATGCCATGTCTTTCTATGTGTCAGGTCAAATGTCGCTGGAAGCTCAATACTTGGTTAACAAGCTGGCAAAAGGCTACATCCGTACGAATAACATTGAATCCAACTCCCGCTTATGCATGGCTAGCGCAGGCAGCGGCTACAAGCTGTCGCTTGGAGCAGATGGCCCGCCTGGATCGTATCAGGATATGGATCGGGCGGATTTGTTTTTCGTTATTGGGGCCAATATGGCTGATTGCCATCCCATTCTCTTTCTTCGGATGATGGATCGGGTGAAAGCGGGAGCTAAGCTGATTGTAGTGGACCCCCGCCGTAATGCGACAGCAGACAAAGCAGGCCTTTACATGCAGATTAAGCCCGGGACAGATCTTGCGCTTTTGAACGGTCTTCTGCACTTGCTCGTTAAGAACGGCCATACGGATTCGGCTTTTATAGCGGAATTCACGTCCGGCTGGGAAAGCATGCCGGCATTCCTTGAAGACTACACGCCGAATAAAGTAGCTGAACTTACTGGCATCCCCGAAGCGGATATTCGTAAAGCCGCTTTATGGATTGGCGAGTCGCCGGAATGGATGACGTGCTGGACGATGGGGCTGAACCAGAGTACTCACGGAACTTGGCATACCAATGCGATCTGCAACCTGCACCTGGCTACAGGCGCAATATGCCGTCCAGGCAGCGGGCCCTTCTCCCTTACGGGTCAACCCAATGCCATGGGAGGCCGGGAGATGGGGTACATGGGACCTGGCTTGCCAGGGCAGCGATCCGTGCTGGCCCCGGCCGACAGGGACTTCATCGAGGACATGTGGGAGGTACCACGGGGTACCTTGAAGACCGAAGTAGGCACAGGCACTGTGTCGATGTTCGAAAGCATGAAAGCTGGAGAAATCAAAGCTTGTTGGATTATTTGTACGAATCCGGTGGCCACGGTACCTAATCGCAAGAATGTGATTGCAGGTCTTGAAGCCGCCGAGCTCGTCATCTCGCAGGATGCCTTCTATGAGACAGAGACGAATCCGTATGCGGACATCCTGCTTCCCGGCGCCTTATGGGCGGAGACAGAGGGCGTTATGATCAACTCCGAGCGGAATTTGACGCTGATGGAGAAGGCGGTTGAGCCGCCCGGTGAAGCTATGCCGGATTGGCAAATCATCGCCAAGGTTGCGTGCGAGATGGGGTATTCCGCTGCGTTCACATACGCGTCCTCAGCCGAAGTGTATCAAGAGATTCAGCGAGCCTGGAATCCGAAGACCGGCTACGACATTCGGGGAGCCTCTTATGAACGGCTGCGCCAAACACCGATACAATGGCCGACTGCACCTGACAGTCAGAATGATCGCAATCCAATTCGTTACTTGAATGACGGAGTCAGCCAGCATTTGAAGGAACTTGAGGGCGGAAAGCGTCCGCGCATCGTTTTTGCAACGGAGAGCGGCAAAGGGATTTTTCTAGCTCGTCCCTATTTGCCGCCAGCAGAAATGCCGGATTCCGATTTCAGCTTCGTACTGAATACGGGCCGCTTGCAGCATCAATGGCATACCATGACGAAAACGGGGAAAATTCCGACGCTGAATAAGCTGAACCCCGGCCCATTCATCGAAATCCACCCGGAGGATGCCGAGTCGCTTGGCGTCAAAGAACATGACAAAATTGAAATTCGCTCTCGTCGCGGACTTGCAATTCTGCCTGCGGTCATAACCGATCGGGTGAGACCGGGGAATTGCTTCGCTCCTTTTCATTGGAATGATGTGTTCGGAGAGAAGCTCGCCATTAACGAGGTGACAAGCGATGCGGTTGATGGCATCTCTTATCAACCGGAACTAAAGTACTGCGCTGTTTCACTAGTTAAACAGAAGGAGGAAATGAAGATGGCTACAATGGCACCTATAGATGCGCTTGCAACGATGCTCGGCATTCAATCATCCCCGTCAATGACGCTAGATAGTCATGAGAAGATGTATCTTTCCGGATTCTTGACAAGTCTCAGAGCAGGAGATTCGCGTCCGGTGCCTGGTATTCCTGTTCTGCCTCCTACAGCGCCTTTGGAGGCATCCAAGCGATATTGGCTGGATGGCATGCTGGCTGGGATGTTCTCCCGCACGTATCTTCCTGAAACAGTGGAGTTGCCTGTGTTAACACCGGAAACACAGCAAGAAGTGAAGGAAGCTGAAACAACGCAGTCTGATAAAGTGCCAGTGACGATACTCTGGGCTTCACAAACAGGAAATGCAGAAGGTGCTGCTATCCAATGTGCTCAGAAATTGCAAGAAGCTGGTTACAACGTGCGTCTCATGAATATGAATGCCTACTCGATGGCCGATTTGAACTCGGAACGTTATGTATTCTTCCTGGTCAGCACGTTCGGTGCCGGAGATCCGCCAGATAACGGCGAAAGCTTCTGGAACGCGCTAAAAGGAGATGCGATGGCACGTTTGCCTGAGCTGCATTACTCCGTCCTGGCCTTCGGGGATTCCAACTATGATCTGTTTTGCGGCTTTGGACGCAATTTGGATGCGCGCTTGGAGCAGTTGGGCGCTAAGCGCCTCAGCGGGCGGGTTGATTGTGATACGGATTACGAAGAACAGGCTGCAGCGTGGATGAAAACTGTTGTGACAAAGATAAATGAGCCGATTGCGGTTACCACGGAAGCTCAAATCACTTATGACCGCAATCATCCATTAACAACACGAGTTGTTAAAAGTCGGCTTTTGAACGGTGAAGGTTCCGAGAAAGAAACTCGCCACTATGTATTTGATCTCACGGGCAGTGGGATGCCCTACGAGGCAGGAGATGCTCTGGGCGTATGGCCAACCAATGATCCTAAGATAGTTGCTGATATTTTGGAAACAGTTAAGTTAGATCCATCAACACAGGTAACTGTAAAAGACAAAGGTCAGATGACAGCAACCGAGGCGCTTCGCCGCCACTTTGAAATAGCCAGGGTTACTCCGGCCATCCTGGCGTTCATTCAGGAGCGAGCTAATAGCGAAACGCTAGGTAACTTGTTGAAAAATAAAGCGGAATTGAAGAAATGGCTTTGGGGCCGCCAATTGCTTGACGTGTTACAAGCTTATCCGATGAGTGGGGCCGTCTCTGCGGAGGAGCTTCTACAAGTGTTAAAACCACTGCAGCCCCGCTTGTATTCCATCTCCTCTAGTCCTAAAGCGGAACCTGATGAAGTTCACATTACGGTATCAACTGTTCGCTATGAACTGGAAGGCAAACCGCGGACCGGCGTTTGTTCCGGTTTCTTGGCAGATCGAGTCCAAGGTGAAGGGGAGGTTGGACTCTTTATCCAAAAGTCCCTTCACTTCAGACCGCCGGCCAATCCGGACGCTGGGATGATCATGATCGGACCGGGCACTGGGATTGGGCCTTTCCGGGCTTTTCTTCAAGAGCGCCAGGCGACTGGGGCCAAAGGGAAGAACTGGCTCATTTTCGGAGAACAGCGTGCAGCGTGTGATTTCTACTTCAAAGAGGAGCTGGAGACCATGCTGCAAGAGGGAACGCTGCACCGGCTGGATACTGCTTTTTCCCGTGACCAAGAGGAGAAAATTTACGTCCAGCATCGTATGCTGGAACATGGGGCAGAGTTGTGGGCATGGCTGCAAGATGGCGCTCACTTCTATATATGCGGGGATGCCAGCTCAATGGCCAAAGAGGTCGATGCTACGCTGAAACAAATTATTCAGCAGCATAGCGGCATGAGTGCGAATGAAACTGAGAGCTATGTGAAAGAAATGTCGGCTACAAAGCGATATGCGAAAGATGTCTATTAAGTTTCAAATAAGATGCGCCCTGTCTGGGATAGATTATATCCTTGGATGGGGCGTAGTTCGTTATGGAAAACCTCGGATTGCAGCACTTCTTTTACACGCTCAATCCATGCTAAATTCTCTGGCTTCTTCAGCATAATAAGATCAACGCGCTCCTGAATGAGCGGAATGAAATCGACACCACCAACCATAGAAGCCGCTTTTTCGATGCCCACACCGAAATCCCCTTCCCCAAGAGCCACTTTGCCTGCGACGCCCATATGATTCGATTCCTCGTGCTCATAGCCGATTAGATCCCGATAGGAAAAGCCGTGCAGACGGAGTTGTTCATCTAGTAAAACTCGGGCACCAGATCCCTTTTCGCGGTTGATCAGCCGAAGACCCTTCTGGTTGAGGTCAGCCCAGTCGTGAATCTTTTTGGGGTTTCCTTGCTTCACATAGAGACCTGCGGATCTTGAGACGAGATTGATGACAACATAAGAGGAGCCGATCAGTATTTTACGTACATATGGAATGTTGTATTCTCCCGTGTCGCCATCCAAGAGGTGTGTGCTCACGATGTCGGTTTCCCCTCTGTACATGGCGATTAAGCTGTCCAAACTGCCTACATAAGATCGCAGAGGCCGTTTGTCAGGGATTTTTTTCTCGAGATGTTTGGCCAAAATGTCCAAGCTGACGTCCTGTCCTGTGATGACAAGCGTATTTTTGAAGGCCGAAGAAGTGCCTGAAGATGTAGGTAACGGCGTAAATTCCGCTATGTCCGCTTTGGGGATAGCGACCATATCGCCTTTGGCGCGTTTTTTGTAAGCCTCTAAGTCTGAGGCGTCTACACGCATTTGTTTACCTACCCGATAGGCGGGTAAATCCCCTTTTTTAATGAGATCATAGACCGTTAGTTTGGAAATTTTTAAAAGCTTGGCGATCTCTTCCGTGGTATAGGATATGTCGGCTGTCATGGTCACCCTCCGTGCTCTCTGGTTATTCGTTATCCTCTATCATAAGCGGATCTATGATGTAAGACAATCGCAATCCCTTCTAGAAAAAAGAATGATTATATAATAGAATATAACTAAACCATGCTATTTATATTTAAATAGATACATTATTAATAACGGAGGGGTTATTTTGTTCAAAAAAGGACTGTTTGGTTATGTTCTATTATTACTAATTATTGCTTCAATCGTGTTCACAGGGTGTGCCAGCACCAAAGAATCATCGACAGCAACACCAGCAGCGACTGCGCAAACAACGCAAGCTGCACCGTCGCCAACACCAGCATCAACACCGACGGAGAAAGTGGAATTGACCATTTCTGCTGCAGCTAGCTTAACTGATGCCTTAAAAGAGATTCAAACGAGCTACGAAGGTAAAAACAAACAAATAAAGCTGAACTTTAACTTTGGCGCTTCTGGAGCGCTTCAGCAGCAAATTGAGCAAGGAGCTCCAGCTGATGTATTCCTGTCAGCGGCGACCAAGAATATGAAAGCACTCGTCGACAAACAGTTGATTGATGCCGCACAGCAAAAGAACCTGCTAATCAATGAATTGGTACTTGTTGTACCAGCAGATGGCAAAGTGGCTGTTCAGAAGGTAGAAGATTTAACAGCTGAAGGAATTAAACACGTTGCGATTGGCGAACCGCAAACCGTTCCGGCAGGAAGCTACGCCAAAGAAGCGCTGACTCAAACCAAGCTTTGGGATGGACTGCAAGCCAAAATCGTACAGGGGAAAGACGTTCGTCAAGTGCTGACCTATGTAGAATCAGGAAATGCAGAAGCTGGTTTCGTCTACAAAACGGATGCGCTGACCTCCCAAAAAGTGAAAGTAGCTTTAAGTGTCGATTCCAAAAGCTACACGCCTATTGAATATCCGGCAGGTATTGTCAAAGCAACCAAGCACAGCAAAGAGGCTGCGGATTTCTATGCCTACCTTCAGACGAAAGAAGCGCAGGATATCTTTGTAAAATACGGTTTCACGATTCCGAAATGATCGAACAAATCACTTGGCGAGAATTCCTTGATCCGATCCTGCTTTCTCTGAAAGTAGCGGCGGTTTCCAGTGTATTCGTCCTTATTCTTGGCGGCTTGGCGGCTTGGGGAATGTCGCGTCGAAGCTTCCGCGGGAAGTCCTTCGTAGAAACGGCAATTCTGCTGCCATTGGTGCTGCCGCCGACCGTTGTTGGCTTCATCTTGCTGGTGATTCTCGGCAAAAAGAGCTGGATCGGTGCAGGGATGGAGATGCTCTTCAATCAGTCCATAATTTTTACATGGGGTGCTGCCGTCATCGCTTCGATTGTGGTAGCTTTCCCCCTCGTGTATCAAACGATGAAAACAGGCTTTGCCTCCGTTAGCAGAGACATTGAGGATGCAGGAAGGTCATCGGGTGCGAAGGAGTGGCAGGTGCTGCGTTACATTACGCTGCCACTTGCGTGGCGCTCGATAACCGCCGCTTATATATTAGGTTTTGCCCGGGGATTGGGCGAATTCGGCGCAACCCTTATGATTGCGGGGAACATCCCGCATAAGACGCAGACACTGCCTACCGCCATCTATATTGCGGTGGAATCGGGGAATCAGACCCTTGCATGGTGCTGGGCAGGGGCGATTATTGTTATCTCATTTGGTCTAGTTTTGTTCGTTAATCGCAAAAGTGTCAATTAAGAAACTATAGAGCGCTATCTCGTCAATTTTGCCGAAATAGTGCTCTGTAGTTTCTTTATTTTTGGCTTTATGTCGTCTTAGACGGCTGGAAGCCTAGCGCTCGCAACGGGCCATGGTACATGATATTACACATATATTTGGCTAGCTCAGCCGGGGTTTGTTGTCGGCCATTTCGGATCCATTCCAGGATGAAGCCGAAGTGGGCGGAAGACACGTAGCCGATCAAGATGTCGGCCGGCACAAGGAGAACGTTTTGGGGCTGAGACTCAATCAGCTTGCGGTACATGTGGGAATGAATGGTTTCCTTCATCAAAATGGAGAAGGACAAATCCCCATTCTGGCCGAGCATAACCTCGAAGAAATCAGCCTGCGAATCAAAGTATTCGTATAGACGAATAAGGCCGTCGTATACTTTCCCCTCTAAAGCTTGGTTAAACATATCCCGTGGCTCCAAATGTGCGACGATACGCAGCAGCCCTTCCTGGACTTCAGCTTTGAAGTGCTCACGCAAATCTAGCACGTCTCTATAGTGCAAATAAAACGTACCACGGTTAATATTTGCTTTGCGTGTTAGATCGCTGACGGTGATGGTTTCGAGTCCCTTTTCTTTAATAAGATCCACAAGGGCTTCGCGAAGAGCTTGTTTGGTTTTCGCTTTTCTTCTGTCTAACTTCTCTGGCATGCCCAAATCTCCCCCTCGAAACAAATTATTTTCACGATAATCGACAGTGTTTTCCGATGCTGTTCATTACTCGACATATCATTGAACTATTGGGCATTGAACGTTTCTTCATCCTGATTATAATCAGCATTGTGGTCATTATTCAACAAGCTGTTGATTATTAATTAGGGGGTAATTCTCATGTCTTTTTTCAAAATGAAGACTGCACGCATAGGTTTCGCAGTCGTTTTCGTCGTCATTATGGTATTTGGGCTTGCTTTAATGGGTTCTGTGCTAAGTGCTAAACCGCAAAATTTGCCTGTGGCACTCGTCGTCCTCGATCAGCCAGCTAAATGGCCTGATGGCAGCACATTAGCGGTCGGCGAGATGGTGAAAGAGAAGTTGAAGGGCATCGCTGAACTGCCGGTAAAATGGGTGGAGGTCAGCTCGGAAGCGGAGCTTGCGACCCAGCTTGACGAGCAGAAAGTGTACGGCGCATTGGTGCTTCCAGCAGACTTAAGCTCGGGTATCGCTTCGTTGCAATCGCCGTCTCCGAAGCCTGCGACAGTCCGTATCGTGTTGAACGAAGGGACCAATACGCAGGCCGTATCAGCTGTCCGAATGATTCTGCAGCAAGCATCGAACACACTAAGCTCGCAGCTGGCGGGACAATTGCTTGGTCAAATCGGACAGCATACGCAGCAGATGCCAGTGTCCGCGGCAAGTGCGCTCTTGCATCCATTTCAAGTAACGGAGCAAGCTGTGCATCCTGCTGGCTCGAATAATGCGAATGGCGGCGCGCCGAACCTGCTTGTACAGATTTTGTGGCTGGCCTGTATGGTGACATCCGCGTTCATGTTCCTTACCGCTCAGCAGCACGGCATAAATAGACGCAGCCTCACCGGAACTGTCACTTCTCAGCTGGCAGCTGGGGTGGTGCTCGTTACAATCGCTTCGGCGTTCATGCTGTGGATGGCGCATGCTTGGTATGGCATGGCGATTGCGCAGTTGGGGTCAACATGGTTATACCTCTGGCTCATGGCGGCGGCATTTTTCCTTGTGCAGACGGCGCTGCTCAACTGGATCGGAATGCCGTCGATGATCCTGCTCGTGCTCATCTTCTTCTTCTCGATGCCGGTTATCGGCATGCCGCAGGAATTGTTACCGCAAGTGACAGCTGACTGGCTGTACTCGTGGACGCCTTTCCGCTATGCCGCAGCGGGTCTGCGCAGTATCATGTATTTCGATGGTGAAGGAGCGCTGAGCCAAAGCCTTTATGTGCTTGTGGGCATGGCTGCTGCTGGCTTGATCTTGGCTGCGCTATCCGTGTTTAAGCCTCGCAAGGCGATTCAACCAGCGCGGCAGCCGGCATCGCAGCTGTAGTTACAGGCTCAGGCCCCGCCCCCAGCCCGTTTCAGCTGAAACAACTGGAAAATGTACCGTTAATCCGCGCCGCTCGGTCGCAGGGAATGAAATAGCGGTAGAAACTCCAGCTATATCGTCGCTAGTTACCCGAAATCTACTAGATTTGGCGAAATTAGCGGTAGAAACTCCAGTTACTTGGATAAAAGTGGAACAATTGCAGAAAATAGCAGGAGAAATCGGCGTTAGTGAAAAGTAATTCAGCACTCACGCAGTTGCCCAATCGAAATTCAACAAATCCACCCACCAGCCGTAGGCTGATGGGTTTTTCTTTTCCAGGGATGGAAATAATGAAGAATATCGAGTAAACAAATGGAGGAATGTATGGAACTATCGCCTGTAATTCCTTTTGAGCCGATTAGCACAGAAGCACTGCCCGAGTCTGGCGATTGGGTGGCGCAAATTAAATGGGACGGCGTTAGAATGCTTACCTATTTCGATGGCAACGAAGTCCGTCTCATTAACCGGAAATTAAACGATCGTACGATGCAATACCCTGAGATAGCCAATATTTCTTCCTACTGTAAAGCCAAATCAGTCATTTTAGACGGGGAAATTATTGCACTCAAAGACGGAAAGCCATCCTTTCATGAAATCATGCGAAGGGATGGTGTGAGAAACTCCAAGAACATTCCACAGCTCCTAAAAACAGTTCCTGTCGTCTATATGATTTTTGACATCCTTTTTCATGATGGACAATGGGTCGTGGATCAACCTCTGCAACAGAGGCAGCAGCTTCTATCTAGCGTAGTTTCAACGAGTGAATTGATTCAGCTTGTCCCCAATCATACTGATCCTGCCTCGCTATATGCGGTAATGGAGCAGCATGACATGGAAGGTATTGTGATCAAAGATTTGAACAGCAAATACCAACTTAACGGCAAAGATAAGCGATGGATGAAAAAGAAAATTATTCATGATCTTGTTGCAGTCGTAGGCGGGGTAACGAAGAGAGGGAAGTTAGTTAATGCTATTATGCTGGGGCTTTATGACGATGCCGGGGAGCTTTGGTACATAGGCCATGCAGGAACCGGGAAGCTGACACAGAGCGACTGGAGATCGTTGACCGAAGTCACGGATAAAATGGTTTTGGAGAAAAGACCGTTCGTAAATACGCCCGAAAGGTCCAAAGAAGCCATTTGGATCCAGCCCCTCATCACGGTCAAAATCAATTATATGGCCTGGACGCGCGATAGAAATTTACGCCAGCCTAGCATTCAATCCATCGTTTCGGTATCTCCTGAGGAATGTAACTTTAAACAAATCTAGTTTGTTGTGTAGGTGGAATCCGCAAAAAAGCCTGTTCGGTTTAACATGAACCGGGCAGGCTTTTAAGCTGTCTACGTAATAGGCTCCTTCGCTTTCTTGGCACGAGGCTTGGCTTTTGGCTTCTTTTCCTCCGTAACGGTCGCATCAGACTCCAGCGTCACTTTGCTGTCATCAGAGGATGACTTGGTGGCATCCAGGCTCGCTTGCAGAGCAGCCATAAGGTCGATAACGCTCGTTTTTTGCAGGGCAGGCGCTGCTTGCACTTCTTCTCCTGCGATTTTGTGCTCGATAGCTTCTAACAATCGTCCGCGATACTCGTCTTTATACTTCTCAGGTTCAAAAGGGGAAGATAACTGGCTAATCAGCATTTTTGCCATGTCCAACTCACGCTCGTTCACGGTCACCTTCTCAGGCAAGTTAGGAACTTGCGAGATCGGACGAATTTCGTCGGGATAGAAAATGGTTTCGAGCGCCAAGCAGTTCTCGATGACGCGAATAGCAGCCAGGGAGCTTTTGGAGCGGATTGAAACTTTGGCGATACCGATTTTGCCGGTTTGACGCATCGAATCGAGCAGCAAATTATAAGCGCCAGCACCCGTATCCCCGGGCCCCAAATAGTACGTTTTTTGAAAATAAACAGGATCGATATCTGTCAAGTTGACGAAGTCCAGAATCTTGATCTCTTTATTTGCTTCACCTGAGATCGTTTCCAACTCTTCCTTTTCAAAAAGGACGAAACGGCCAGGTTCATATTCATAGCCTTTCGTAATCTCTTCCCACTCTACTTCCTTGTCGCAAGTCTGGCATTTGCGTACATAAGCTAGCGGGGTAATGCAAGTTTTATGTATATATCGCATGGAGATATCCTTATCTTCCGTAGCCGAAAACATTTTCACAGGCACATGTACAAGTCCGAAAGAGATAGCGCCTTTCCAAACCGTATGCATCGCTTGATTCCTCCCCAAATGAGCTTCATTGTACTAGTATTCTCTTGATTTCCTTCCTTTATACGGAAGCAATTTAAGAGAATGGTTTGTTTGCGGAGTGGGTACGTTAATGATGCAAGTTTAATGCTAAATAGCTTGTCATAGGCAAAGCTAATGCTAAGGAGGGATTCAAGGATGGCACAAGATTCAAATGCATCCCAAGATACGAACAATCAGGGTCAAGAAGATCATTTTATGGATATTGACCGTATGATTAATGAGGGCTTGGGAGGCGGCAACGTCACCATGCATAACGGATTAATCGAATCTACGTCAACGGATACGATGGATCATCCAGAATCCGTATTGGATGAGCCATGAACCTTCATCGCGCTCAAGAAATTTTAGCCGCTGATGAAAAGATTACGGTTGAACTTAACGGCGTTCCCGTCTGGATCGACAGTGTCGACTCAGGCAAAGCGCTTGCTAAGGTGCATGCCGAAGAAAACCCAGCCGATTCCCGATTAGTGACCGTTCAAGAGTTAGAAGAGGTTCACTGAGGGAAATGGCAAGCCTGCCCGATGCAATTCGGAGCGGGCTTTTTTTCATTTCAGGTTGATGTTGCCTACTAGCGAAGTCTATAATAGGAGCAGCAAGCGCAATCGGAAGAAAGGGATGAGATCACTGACTCAATCCACATTTACGTACTACTCCCAGCATGAGGAAGATACAGATACGCTAGGGAAAATGCTAGCCGACTATTTAATCCCCGGCTCCGTTCTTACACTGGACGGTGATTTGGGAGCAGGGAAAACGAGATTTTCGCAAGGCTTTGCAAGGGCGATAGGCATTCAAGAAAACGTCAATTCCCCAACATTCACAATTATTAAAGAATATAAGGGAGCTATGCTTCCTTTCTACCATATGGATATGTACCGCATTTCCCAAGAGGAGGCGGACGAGCTGGGGCTGGAGGAATACTTCTATGGAACTGGCGTGACTTTGATTGAGTGGTCAAGCCTAATCGAAGATCTTCTGCCGCCGGAGCGACTTGCCATTACGATATCCCTTCAGGGGGATCAAACCAGAGTGTTTCACCTGACTCCACACGGAGATCCGTATGTGAGTTGGTGTGTGCAGATGAAGGAGAACGGACACTTACAATGACAGACCGGACTAATCACACAGGACGATGCTTAGCCATCGATACCTCATCTTCAGCCATGACTGTTGCGATTCTAGAGAACGGAAAGATGCTGGGCGAGGTGAGTTCATACGCGGAACGGAATCACTCCATCGGACTGCTTCCACACATTCAAGAGTTGCTGGCTTCGTTGCAGCTGAAACCGAAAGACCTGCAATCTGTTGCTGTGGGCCAAGGACCCGGCTCGTATACGGGGGTGCGTATTGCTGTTTCCGTAGCCAAGACATTTGCCTGGTCACTCAGCCTTGATCTTATCGGCGTTTCTAGCTTGGAAGCAATGGCGCTTGGCGGAGCGATGAAGCAGGAGGACAAGAGCGATAAGGGGCTTACATGGGTCGTGCCGCTATTGGATGGAAGGCGCAAACAGGCATTCACTGCTGTTTACGCTTATTCTGGTGTTTCACCGATGTCAGATCAAGAAGCACTAGCTGCCGATTGGCATGAAGTGTTGCCGGATGGCATTCGTGTCATAGGCCCATGGCTGGCGCAATTGCTCGCAGAGGCTGCAAGTGCAGAGCCTGAACAAACGCCAGATAAGATTCTTTTTGTAGGCGAAACAGAGGGCTTCAGCGAAGAGCTCGTGCAATTTGCGCAAGATTGGAAGGGGAGCTTGGAACAGCTTTCCTACGGGATCGAAGCCCAGTATATTGGTCAGCTTGCTTACCCACGATTAGCTCAGGGCGAGAGAGCGGATGTGCATACGTTTGTACCAAACTACACAAGACTGCCGGAAGCTGAAGCTAATTTGCTGGCCGGCATCCAGGTGAAGAAGGGAGGGAATTGATCGTGGAACAACATCAGCCGCAGACAACGGAAGAAACGTTGGTTTTTCGTTCCATGCAGATGGAAGACATTCCCTTTATTTGTGAAATTGAGCAGGAGGCCTTTACGACACCATGGACCAAAGGCGCTTTTGAAAATGAATTAACGAACAATCAGTTCGCTCATTATATGATTATGGATATGGATGGCAAGGTCGCTGGATATGGCGGCATGTGGCTCATTATGGAAGAGGCGCATGTAACGAATATTGCCGTCCGTGACTCCTTCAGAGGCCGCAAGCTCGGCGAGCGTCTTATGCGTGAGTTGATGAAAACAGCCGCTTTTCTTGGGGCGATTCGTATGACGCTTGAAGTGCGGGCTTCGAACTACGTAGCGCAAAATTTGTATGAAAAAGTCGGCTTCCGCTCCGTTGGTGTACGCAGAGGCTACTATACCGATAATCGGGAAGATGCGGTCATTATGTGGGCGGATTTGCCTAAGAGAAGAAAGGATAGTCTCGGGGATTGAGGCTTTCGGCAGGTGAAGAATGTGAGTAAATGTGATCAACATAGTAAACCCGTCTATATTTTGGCGATTGAAACAAGCTGTGATGAAACCTCTGTAGCGATTGTCGAAAATGGTAAAATCATTCGCTCGAATGTGATCTCGAGCCAGATTGAGACGCATCAGCGTTATGGCGGCGTTGTCCCTGAGGTGGCTTCCCGAAAGCACGTGGAGTCGATTACGTGGATGCTGGAGGAAGCCGTTGAAGAAGCAGGTGTATCTCTTCAGGAGCTGTCAGCCATTGCTGTCACAGAGGGTCCCGGTCTGATCGGGGCCTTGCTAGTTGGCGTTGTTGCAGGCAAAGCGCTTGCCTGCGCACTGGATCTGCCTCTCATCGGTGTCCACCATATTGCAGGACATATTTATGCGAATCAGCTCGTGCACGAGCTGGAATATCCGCTTATTTCGCTTGTCGTGTCCGGCGGGCATACAGAGCTAGTGCTGCTCGAGGAGCCAGGCAAGTTCCGCATCATCGGGCGAACACGCGATGACGCCGCTGGCGAAGCCTACGACAAAATCGCCAGAGCCATGGGGCTGCCCTACCCTGGCGGACCCCACGTGGATCGGCTTGCACAGGAAGCCGAATCCGAGATCAAGCTGCCGCGCTCTTGGCTCGAGGCAGACTCTTACGACTTCAGCTTCAGCGGTTTGAAATCCGCTGTGCTGAACGTCGTCAACCAAAGCAAAATGCGCGGCGAAGCCGTCCAAATCGCGCAAATCGCCAAAGGCTTCCAAGCATCTGTCATCGATGTGCTTGTCGAAAAAGCGGCCCGCGCCGTCCGCCAATACGGCGCCAAACAGCTCTTGCTCGCAGGCGGTGTCGCGGCGAACAAAGGGCTGCGCAGCGCGCTTGCTGAGCGCTGCGGGGAGCTTAACGTGCCGCTGTTGGTGCCTCCGCACGCCCTGTGTACGGACAACGCTGCGATGATAGGCGCAGCCGCTTTCCTCAAGTGGGACAAACAGGAGTTCGACTCCATGGAGCTCAAAGCGGAGCCGCAGCTCAAGCTTGAAGAATGGTAGTCTGAAAAAAATAAATGTTCAGATAACTGTATTGACTTTGTGAAACGCGCATATTATAATCACAATCAATACTTTAAAACGCAACGAACGGGATTAGTACGGAACCTCAGTTTCGCTCAGAGAGCTGTGCGCTTGGTGAAAGCACAGACGAAACGTGACCAGAACTCGCCCGGGAGCGGTAAGGCTGATAAGGATGCCAAGGATCCAGCACCCAAGTAGGTCTTGACGGTTGACCCCCGTGATCAGGTACATGAGTGGTTTCGAGCGTAACAGCTCGGATCAATTAGAGTGGTACCGCGGAAGGTTCAGACCTGTCGTCTCTTATATAGAGATGGCAGGTCTTTTTGGTTTTCAAATATAGAATAAACGCAATGAACAAGAGTAGTAAGGGCTCACTTCTACGGTACAGAAAGCTGCGGGTTGATGCGACGCAGACCGTGAACGCCCCGAACTCGCTTGGAAGCGGTCATCCTGAGCGGCAGTTTCACCTGCTGTTAGGGATGAACGGATGACCTCCGTGATCAGGTGACATAGCAACCGCTATGTCTGAGGTGGGCTTCGTTAGGCGAAGCCAACAAGAGTGGTACCGCGCTGGGTGAAGACCCGTCGTCTCTTATGTGGAGATGACGGGTCTTTTTGTCGTTCAGCAGCAACCAATAAACCACAGCCAACAAAGATTGGCTCACATTCAAGGAGGAATTGAACCATGGAAAACAATACAAACCGCCGCATTCGCATTTTTGATACAACACTTAGAGATGGAGAACAAGCACCAGGAGCTTCTCTGTATCCGGAAGAAAAGATTCGCATCGCGAGACAGCTGGCCAAAATGGGCGTAGACACGATTGAACCTGGCTTTCCAATCTCGAGCCCTGGGGACTTTCATGCGGTGCAGCAAATCTCGCGTGAGCTTCAAGGGGTAGAAATTTGCGGATTTGCCCGCGCCATGAAGGCTGATATTGATTCAGCTATCAAAGCTACGCAAGACGCCGCATCGCGCCGCATTCACATGTTCTTGTCCTCATCGGACATCCATCTGGATTTCCAGCTTCGCAAATCGCGTCAGCAGGTCGTCGAGATGGCTCGATCCATGGTCGCGTATGCGAAACAGTTCGTGCACAACATTGAATTCTCACCGATGGATGCCACTCGGACCGGGGACGAATTCCTGTTCGAAGTGTTGGAGGCGGTCATCGCTGAGGGCGCTACAATTCTGAACATTCCGGACACAGTCGGCTATGCACTGCCAGAAGAATATGGAGCGATGTTCCGCAGAGTACGCCAAAGTGTAAGAGGCGGCGACACGGTAGAATACAGTGCGCATTGCCACAATGATCTGGGGCTTGCTGTAGCGAATAGCCTTGCAGCTATTGCGGCTGGTGTCACACACGTAGAGGTAACGGTGAACGGGGTAGGAGAGCGTGCAGGAAACTGTTCCCTTGAAGAACTCGTGATGGCGATAGAGACGCGTAAGCAAACAATGGGTGTGGAAACAGGAATTGTGTCCAGCGAAATTTTCAACACCTCCAAAATGGTCAGCCGGATCATGGGCTTCCCGATTGCTTACAACAAACCGATTGTTGGAAGAAATGCGTTCCAGCATGAAGCAGGCATTCATCAGGACGGCTTGCTGAAAAACCGCAATACCTACGAAATTATGGACCCGGAAAAGCTGGGCATTCCACGCTCCATGATCATTCTGGGTAAGCATTCCGGAAGACATGCGCTGAAGCATCGCGTAGGCCAATTTGGTATCGAGCTTACGGGAGAAGAGCTGGATACCCTGTACATCAAGTTCAAGGAGAAAGCTGATGAGCAGAAAATGGTGACCGACGATCAACTTCTGGAGCTTGTTGGTTCAACAGTCGATGGGCAAATGGAGCCATTCACGCTGACGCATATGCAGGTAGTATCCAGCAGTGATCGCAACCGTGTTGCTTCTGTCTCGGTTCGAAACAACCAGACAGGTATTGAGAATGTTTACTCAGGCACAGGTGAGGGTCCAATCGAGGCAATCGTTCAATGCCTGCGTCAAGCAATCCCGATGGATGTGGATTTCTCCGATCTGGAGCTGCATTCCCTGTCCACAGGTGAAAAAGCAACCGGTGAAGCGGAGGTCACGATCTCGGTTGAGGGTCAAACCTTTAAGAATACAGGTATTGACCAAGATGTGCTTGTTGCTGTTGCAAAGGCATTTATCTCAGCGTGTAACCAAGCTATTCGCATGCAAGGTCAGCCAGCAGATTCAACCGAAGTGACGACAGCTTCTTAATGGATTGGACTCACCCGAATTGTAAGAAAACTTAGTTATATACACGACTTGTGAACAAAGTTATACACATGCCCTGTGGATAATGTGCATAACTATAAAATTTCCCCATAGATCAATGATTGTAAAGGCGGAATTTGTCGAATAACTTTTTCACAAGTTTTTGTGGATAATGTGGATAAGATTGTGGAAAACAGTAGAAAAGCTTTAGGAGGGCGGATTTCGCCCTTCTTTTTTTTGTGGATAACACGATGTACATGAAAAATAGGTGATTGGAGTCTCATTTTAAATTTTCGGAACAATCAAGCAGTGGATACTTTCGCCTATGGATGAAAATGCTAAAAGCAAAAACAGCAGGAGAATGCCCATGAAGTTTAGAAAAATGGTGCGGATTGTGGGTATCTTAGGTTTTATTTTGCAGTTGTCCACAATTTGGGGGACGGTAGGGGCTCATGAGGACACAACCATCCACAATTTGGAGGGTGTTGACCGAAAAGACAGGACCCAAAGTGTGGAAAGAACAAAACAAGTTACCGTGGTTTCGATACCCGGTCTTTCTTTTCTGGAGATTCGACCCGACCAACTCGCGGTACTGCCTCATTTTAAGCAAATGACAGAATTAGGTGCAGTTGGCGCTATGAATATTCGTACAGCAAACCGCTCGATGCGGGATGTATATGCTTCTTTGGGAGCAGGCGAGCCCGCTGTTGGGATCGTGGAGGCGTTGGCTTTTGAGGCAAAAGAGTCCAGGCATGGTGTTCGCGTTTCAGAGCTTATGAACCGATATACGGGTCTATTGGGGGGAGGCCAGACTAGTCTTCTAGAGGAAAACTCGCTAATTGTTCCTGAGCTGGCCATGCTCAAGCGCCTTAACAAGGAGCAAGCCTATGGCGTCGGTGCATTGGGTGACTTGCTGAAAACTTACGGTGTTCATCGTTCCGTGCTAGGAAGCAGTGATTTGGGAAGAGGCATGCACCTGGAACAAAAGCAACTACGTCGCTATGCTCCGCTAATGCTTATGGATTCCAATGGATTTGTGGATAAAGGCACACTAGGAGACGATGCGGCTATAGCTGTTGTGAATAGACCAGGTGGTATGAGTACCGATTATGCACGTCTGACTTCGTTGTGGCAAAATAGGCAGCAGCCGAGTATCACACTAATCGAATTAGGTGATTTGTACAGATTATACAGTGAGAAAATGCATTACGATCAGGATCGATTTAATGAGCTCAAAGGATTAGTGCTGCGTGACATGGATCAATGGTTGGGGCAATTCATGGAGGGGATGCAGCCTGGCAAAGACAGCTTGTGGATGTTCTCGCCAGAGGTCAACGCAGAAGCAGCCAAAAGCAAATTGTACTTATCCCCAATCCTTCATTACACAGCAGATGGTAGCGCAGGGATCCTTGTTTCGGAATCTACCCGTAGGCAAGGGATTGTCACTTCACAAGATTTCACAAGTACGCTGCTAAATGAGTTCAAGATCCCAATTCCTATTGGGTTGATAGGAATCCCTCTAGCTTCTTCTGGGGTGAGTCATGCACTAGATGAGCTTGTAAAGGATCAGAGCAGCATACAGATGATTTATCGCAGCAGACCCTCGCTGTTGTACCCCTTTGCCACTTTTGAGATGATTGTCCTCCTCATTAGTTTGATTTATACGTTGTGGGTAAAAAGGAGGGGGAGAAAAGAGGTAGTTCCGGTTCATGGTGTTCTGCGGATCTTGTTGCTGTCACTTTTGACTGCACCCGCCGATATGTTGATATTGGGGGGGATCGCTGGGCCAGTAACAAATCTATTTGGGATCAATGGAGCGATCATCGTTCTTGTTCTTAGCTTCGTCGCAGGCAGTTTGATCCTAGCCTTGATTCTGGCAGCATACAGCGAAACAACGGCGATGATATGGTTAGGTGTGGGAACAACGGCAATCATTGTGCTGGACGCCTGTACAGGGGCGCACGCGATGAAATATTCCGTGCTCGGCTATGATCCGATGATCGGCGCACGCTACTACGGCATCGGCAACGAGTACATGGGCGTCCTCATCGGCGCCCTCGTCCTCGGCGTAACGGCGGCTCTGCAGCGCCGTTATGCCGCTCGCGGCACGCGGGCCTCGCGCACGGCGGCGTTCGCCGCCTGCGCTGCGTTCGCCGCCTGCGCTGCGTTCTTGCTCGTGACGGTGTGCCTGACGGCACCGTCACTTGGCGCGAACGCGGGCGGCGCCCTGAGCGCCGCGGTCGCCTTCGGCGTAGCCGGCGCGCAGTGCTTCGCCGGCGAACGCTGGCGCGAGCTGCGCCTAGGCAGGGGCTCTGCCCTGCTGGCGGCGCTGCTCGCGCTGGGGTTTGGGGCGCTGTGGCTGCTCAACAGCGCCGATTCTCCCGCGGCATTCGCGCGGGAGAGCCATGTCGGGCGCGCGTTTCACGCGCTGCGCGCCGGGCAGTTCGATCAGATCGGACATCTGATCGTGCGGAAGCTACAGATGAACGTGCACTTGCTCCGTGCATCCGTCTGGAGCAAAGTGCTCATCACAAGCCTCTTCGTGATGGCTGTGTTAGTCCTGCGCCCTCGCGGCCGTTTGCGCGTGTGGCAGCACAAAAACCCGTACTGGATGTACGGGTTTTCGGCTAATATGATCGGAGCCATAGCAGCGCTGCTGCTGAATGACTCCGGCATTGTTGCGGCTGCGACGATGATCGTTTTCGTCGCGGTTCCTTTGCTGCTGCTGCGCCTGCGGGAGCTGGCAGTCGAGCAGGATGCTTAACTTGCAGCGCAGCTTGTTCAGCGGCAGTTTCTTGCACCCTTTAACGATGTTAAACATCGCTAAAGGGTGTATTCTTGATATCTGTGATGCTTTAACGATGTTAAACATTGTTACAGTGACAATCGAGCATGAACATGGTTTGATTGAGCGCAGTTAGCGATGTTTTTCATCGTTAAGTCGCGCTGATCTTAGGGTTCAGCTATGTTAACGTTGTTAAATAACGTTAAGAGGTAGCTGCTCCTGAGCAGTCCCAAAAGGCCCTCTCACGCAGCTTCCAAGCGGAAGCGGATCGCGAGAAGGCCTTTAAGGCATTCTCAGAGTGAGAAAACCAAGCTTTCACCAAAATATCTAGCTGAGCAGTCCCAAAAGGCCCTCTCACGCAGCTTCCAAGCGGAAGCGGATCGCGAGAAGGCCTTTAAGGCATTCTCAGAGTGAGAAAACCAAGCTTTCACCAAAATATCTAGCTGAGCAGTCCCAAAAGGCCCTCTCACGCAGCTTCCAAACGGAAGCGGATCGCGAGAAGGCCTTAATGACTTTCTCAGATCAGAGCTATGAAACTTATCCTCGTCTATCAATCCGCTAGAGAGTCATCATTCAACTCATCAAGCGAGCAAAATCTCCCACTCTTCATAACAAGCCGCAAGCGAACTCTTCCGCTTATCAACCTCAGCCGTCTTCTCTTGAACGAGGACGTAGTTGTTGTACACATCAGGATCGGCGAGTTCCGCCTCCAAGGCAGAGACTTCGTCCTCCAAGCGCGCAATGTCGAGCTCAAGCTGCTCCAGCTTGCGCTGGCGGCTGCGTTCTTCGCGTTTAGCCAGCTTGTCCGCTTCATACCCGCCACCGCTGATGACGGGTTCATTTTTACCAACGCTGTTAGCGGATTTTTTCTCCGCTTCTTTGGCTAGACGCTTTGCTTCCATTTCGGCAAGCTCCGCTTTTTTCTCCAGGTAATCGTCGTAGTTGCCAAGGTAGCTCGTGAGCCCGTCTTTTTGCAGATCGAGCATGCTTTCGGCCATTTTATTCAGGAAGTAACGGTCATGGGAAATGAAGAGGAGAGTACCCTCGTAATCCATCAACGCTGATTCCAGCACTTCTTTACTGTACAGATCCAAATGGTTGGTAGGCTCATCCAGGATGAGCACATTCGCTTTTTGCAGCATAAGTTTGGCCAAGGCCACGCGTGCTTTTTCGCCGCCGCTCAAGGCAGAGACTTTCTTGAACACTTCTTCGCCGCTGAACAAGAAGTTCCCGAGCACGGTGCGAATTCGGGCTTCTTCCAGATGCGGATACGTGTTCCACACTTCCTCCAGAACGCTGTTGGATGGGGTTAGGCCTGTCTGTTCTTGATCGTAATAGCCAATTGTGACGCCTGTTCCCCATTTAAAGGTGCCGGCGTCTTGTTTGTGCTGACCAATTAATGTTTTCAGAAGCGTCGATTTACCGACCCCGTTGGGGCCGATAAGAGCAGCCGTTTCCGAGCGGCGCAGCTGGAAGGAGACACCGTCGAGCAGACGGTTTTTCCCATCATAGGAAAGCGACAAATGATCAACCTGAAGGACTTCTTTACCAGAAGATTGCTCAATCTCAAATGAAAACGAAGCACGCTTCAAATCACCCATCGGCTTATCCAGACGATCCATTTTCTCGAGCTGCTTGCGGCGGCTCTGCGCTCTTTTGGTCGTAGAAGCACGCACGATGTTGCGCTGTACAAAATCCTCAAGCTTCGCGATTTCTCCCTGCTGCTTCTCGAACTGCTTCATTTCAATCTCATAGTTGGCTTCCTTGATTTCGATAAATCGGGAGTAGTTGCCCGTGTACCGCTTGGAAGCATGGCGTTCAATTTCGTAAATGGACGTGGCTAAGGCATCTAGGAAAAAGCGGTCATGGGATACGACCAGAATAGCACCCGGATAACCCCTCAAGTATCCTTCCAGCCAAGTCAGCGTCTGGATGTCCAAATGGTTCGTAGGCTCATCAAGCATGAGCAGATCAGGCTCTTCGAGCAGCATTTTCGCCAAAGCCAATCTTGTTTTCTGACCACCGCTTAGCGTGTGAACGAGAGTGTCAGGGGGAAATTGGCCGAAGCCCATTCCGTGAAGAATCCCGCGAATTTTGGCCTCAATTTCGTACCCGCCTTGCTCACGGAAATATTCGGAGCGCCCCGCGTAACGATTCATTGTAGATTCGTATTTCTTTTCATCCTCGATAAGTGAAGGGTCAGCCATCAGTGCTTCTAGCTCACGCAGCTCTCTCTCTGTTTCCAGCAAGGAGCTAAATACACTAAGCAGCTCGTTCCATATGGACTTGTCCGTTTGCAGACCGCTATTTTGTTTTAAATAACCGATTTTCGTTTCTTTCGCTTTGAAGAGATCGCCGCTGTCATAAGACATTTCGCCGGCAATAATTTGGAGCAATGTTGACTTCCCGGCACCGTTCACGCCGACTAGACCAATACGTTCCTTGTCTTCGATTTGAAGCGTTATATTGGAGAGTACAGAACGTACCCCGTAGCTTTTGGAAATGTTAGAAACCTGTAATAACATCTTCTGCTGCCTCCTGCTTATTAATGAAAGAACTTGTGGAAGTCCTTATCCGAACGACCTATAATCCCATCAATTCACTAGTATACACCATGCGTGAGTACGTCGTATGCTTAATTTTGCATGGAGCTGAAGGGGGATAGGGGGATGGCGAATTTGCCTTTGCGGCTTGCCAGGTATTTAGGTATATTTGCGCTGCTTTTTATTGTGCTTGTGCTGCCAATCCAGAGCTGGGATAAAGGCTTATTAGCCAATGTTCCCGTTATGCCTGCCGCTAATTTCGAAGCGCCTGCTTCCTTCACAGTCATGACTTTTAATATGCACCACGGGGAAGGGATGGATGGTAAAGTCGATATCCTTAGGATTGCTGAGCTCCTGCAGCAGGAGAAAGCCGACATTATTGCCCTTCAAGAAGTGGACCGTTATCGCCTGCGCAGCGGATTCGTGGATCAAGCCCGAGAACTTTCTGAGATGCTCGGCATGCATATGGTTTATAGTCCTAGTCTAACCTATAAGGTAGGTCAATATGGCATGGCCGTTTTGAGTCGTTATCCGATCACAGACAGCAGCTGGGCGCTTCTTCCGGGAAATCTGGAAACTAGGAGCCTTCTAATGACGACAGTGTTGATTGGTTCTGAACCAGTCCATATTGCTACGACACATTTGGGGCTTTCAGTGGAGGATCGGCGGCTTCAGCTCACGCGTGTCTCGGAGCTTTTGGCAGATAAGAGAGGACCGCTCGTCGCCCTCGGCGATTTTAATATGGAAGAGGATGCATTCCCAGTCAAAATGGACAAGATGTCTCTCATGGAAGTACCGTTAAGCAAAGACTCGCAGGGCACTTTTGCGGGAGGTCAAAGGATCGATTATGTTTTCGCCAATGTGCAAAACACCGGTTCAGCCTGGACGGTTCCGACGATATTCTCGGACCATTTTCCAGTCATAGTGCGGTTTAGGATAGGGTCTGCAGCACGAGTATAGTTTTTTTCCTTGTTTATGTTAAAATGGGGGAAACCACTCCTTGTTAGGGAAGGGCTGAGCCAGTATGAACATTCGTGAACGGAAAATTGAACTACGTAAGGAAATGGAAGAACTACGCTCGTCTATTACAGCAGAAGAACGGGAAGATAAGCAGCAGCGCATTCATGAGCGAATGACGAAGCTCTGTTCAGATAGACTTCTTGGCACGGAGCAGCAGGAAGCGACCGTTTCCCCTACGATAATGACTTATATGCCATTTCGGTCTGAGCTGGACGTTGCTCCTCTGATGGAATGGTGTTGGCAGCAGGGAATTCGTGTGCTTGTGCCGAAGGTTGTAGCAGATACGAAAACAATGAATTTGCATATCATACATGCCTACGACGATTTGGAGAGTGGGGCATGGGGCATTAGAGAGCCTCATAGCAACGTGCCAGTCGAGCACGATTTATCCACAATTTCGATGATCTTGGTGCCAGGGCTTGCCTTCGACATGGATTTCGGAAGACTTGGGTATGGCGGCGGTTTTTATGATAGGTTCATGCAGCTATTTGCTGCTCGAGGTTTGAAGAGACCTTTTGCGGTTGCTGCTGCTTTTGATAAGCAATTGATTCCTGCGGTTCCCTCCTCCTGGCATGATTTCCGGGTTGATGGTATTGTCACCGAAAGCAAAATGGTTTTTAGATCAGAAACATAATAAGGGAGGCGAGTGACTTGCCTGATTCCTCTCCACTAACCCATTTCAACGAACAGGGACGAGCTCGCATGGTTGATATTTCGGACAAACCGGAAACGAAGCGAACAGCAACAGCCCGTTCGACTTTACTTATGAAAAGTGAGACACTTGCCTTAATTAAACAGGGTAAAATGAAAAAAGGCGACGTCCTCGCTGTCGCGCAGGTGGCTGGCATCATGGCCGCAAAAAAAACGTCAGATTGGATTCCTATGTGCCACCCGATCGCTTTATCGGGCATAGACATTCAATTTGCTGATAATGGCAACAACGAACTCTACATAGAAGCAACTGTCCGGACGACGGGACCAACAGGCGTGGAGATGGAGGCTTTAACGGCCGTATCTGCCGCCGCGTTAACCGTCTATGACATGTGCAAAGCCGCAGAGAAGGATATGATCATTAGCTCCACGATGCTAGTCACGAAAACAGGCGGTAAAAATGGGGATTTTCACAGACAAGATAGTTGATTGAGACGCGACTTAGACCACTGGGGTTTGCGCATAGATGAAGTCGACGATCATTCAGTAGTAGGGGTTATCTCATTCAGTTAACAAGGGAGAGGTGACGAAGGATGCACTGGAAAGTTGCGATTTTGACAGCCAGTGACCGCGGTTACCGAGGAGAACGAGAAGACACCAGCGCTCAGGTAATCCGCGAGCTCATTGAAGAGGAAATTCAAGGTGAGATCATCGAGTACCGTGTTGTTCCGGACGAGATGGACGAAATTATGGCTTCATTAATAGAAATGACGGACTATTATCAGGCTGATCTGATTCTAACGACAGGCGGGACAGGTCTGGCTCCGCGAGATGTGACGCCGGAAGCAACGCTGAATGTCATTGACCGGGTTGCCCCGGGCTTTGCTGAAGCGATGCGGATGATTTCCATGCAAAAAACGAAGAAAGCGATGCTCTCAAGAGCCGTATCGGGTATTCGCGGCCGTACATTGATTATTAATTTGCCAGGCAGTCCCAAGGGCGTGCAGGAGAATCTGATGGCGATCATCGATCAGCTTCCGCATGCGCTGGGCATTCTGACAGGCAAAGAAGGTGACCACGGGTGAATATTCGGGTCAAGCAAGAAGGTGATGGGGCGTGAGTAAAAATGATGCCATGCTGCGTGAAGTGAAGGTTGAGGACGCCATTGGGATGATTCTGCCTCATGATCTTACGCAGATTTTGCCAGGCGAGTTCAAAGGCCGCTTATTTCGCAAAGGCCACCAGGTGACAGAGGCTGATATTCCTGCACTGCTCAGCATTGGCAAAGAGCATATTTACGTGATGGAGCTGCAGCCAGGCTATCTCCATGAGGATGAAGCCGCGCAGCGGATGGCGAGAGCGATAGCATGCGACGAGGGCGGTGAGCTCATACTCACAGAGCCGCATGAGGGCAAAGTGAACGTGAAATCGCCGATTCGCGGCTTAGTCCGAATCGATAAAACCTTCGTCGATAGCGTGAACGCGATCGATGAGGTCGTGATGTCGACCATTCGCAGCGGCGTGGTCGTGGAGGCAGGCGCTTCGCTTGTTGGCACGCGGGTGATCCCGCTGATTGTTGACGAAGCGAAGGTCGTAGAGGTCGAGCGTATAGCCGCAGCTCGCCGTGCGGAGGGCTTCACCTTGCTTGAGGTGAAGCCGTTTCGTAAGCTGCGCGTTGGCGTCGTGACGACGGGCAGCGAGGTGTACAAGGGCCGAATCAAGGATAAATTCGGCCCGGTGGTGAAGGAGAAGATCGCGCAGCTCGGCTCCGAGGTGGTGGACCAACGCTTCGCGCTCGACGATAGCGAAGCGATTGTGGGTGAGATCCACGCGCTGCTTGCGCAGAACGTGGATCTGGTATTGGTCACGGGCGGCATGTCCGTGGACCCGGACGACCGCACGCCAGGCGCGATCAAGCAAGCCGGCGCCCGCGTGGTCAGCTACGGCACGCCGATGCTGCCGGGCTCGATGCTGATGATCGCCTATCTAGGCGATGTGCCGATCATGGGCTTGCCGGGTTGCGTCATGCATGACCCGTACACGTCCTTTGATGTGCTGCTGCCGCGTATTTGCGCAGGCGAGACGATTGTGCGCAGCGACATTACGGAGATGGGGTATGGCGGGTTTTATCAGTGTTAGTACGCCTGAAATTAACGGGAGAAATTCCTGTTAATGGCGTCATTCGGGTGTCTGAGAATAAATTAGCGGGACATTTTCATGTTAAATGTTCGTAAAGCAATACATGATGGAGATGAAAGACATGTTTCAAAACATCGGTTTTACCGAGCTATTATTGATCGCGGTCGTTGCGTTAGTATTATTCGGGCCTAACAAGCTGCCCGAGATTGGCCGTGTGCTGGGGCGCACGCTCAGGGATTTCAAGAAGGGCGCCTATGAGCTCATGAACGATGAGCCGAAAGCGGCACCTGCGCCTGCGCCTGTGGCAGTTCCGCAAGCTCCGGAGGCTAGTCCTGCGGTTGAGGAACAAGCGCCAGCTGTCGCGTTCGCAGCGAGCGGTCCAGCATTGGACAAGGCTGACGCACCGCTTGCGTCTTCAGAGGAGCCAGCAGTCGTGCAGCCTACTGAGAAGTCGGCTGTGGCGTTTGTATCAAGCGCGCCTGGGCCCGACTTGGCGGCGGATTCCGACGTACAGCCTGCGATCTCTAAACCAGCACCGGCGGCTGTTCAACCAAGTCATCCGCGGCGTCTACCGGACTAGTCCATTTTTCTTATTAGCATAACAAGTGGTTCAGTCTTTTAGGCTAGATTCACTAGATCAGGTTGGTGAAATATGTCAACGAACGAAGAAATGTCACTCGTGGAGCACCTTGGTGAGCTGCGTAAACGGATCATGTGGATATTGCTTGTTTTGGTCATTGGCATGGTGGCTGGTTTAATTTCCGCAAAGCCAATCATCCGATACCTCAAAAATATTCCGCCGGCAGATTCGATTAGCTGGAATGTTTTTTCCCCGTGGGACGCATTGCGACTGTATATGAATTTTGGCTTAGCCGTGGGGATCCTTATTACCTTGCCGGTTACGCTTTATCATATATGGGCTTTTGTTAAGCCAGGACTGCGCGAGACGGAGCAGAAAGCTTCGATTATTTATATTCCTTATGCGTTTGTGCTTTTTCTTGCAGGTCTTTCGTTCGGTTATTGGGTTGTTTTTCCGATGGCTTTCTACTTTACTTCTTCCATTAGCAAAAGTCTCGATATCACCGAGATGTATGGTGCGGCGGAATATTTTACATTCATGTTCAATATCATTCTGCCATTAGCGCTTGTGTTTGAGATGCCGATTGTTGTCATGTTTTTGACGAAAATTAGGCTTCTTAACCCGAAACGGCTGCATAAGTTCAGAAGGTATGCGTACATGCTGCTCGTTATTTTAGCAACTGTGATTACGCCTCCGGATGCCATTTCGGCTATCCTTGTGGCTTTGCCGCTTATTGTCTTATATGAATTTAGCGTATTTATGTCGGGCTTTATTTACCGTAAACAGCTCCTGAGGGATGCAGAATGGGAACGGGAATTCGGTGCCAAATAAGAAAACAGTCTGTCACTTTTGTGCAGGCTGTTTTTCTTTGAGAGTGGGAATATTTGTTTTTCATTTGGGTAGAATGAGGGGGGTGTTCGAAAGTACGAAAAATGTGTAAAAGGACTTGCAAATTACTCCCAGAATGAGTATCATAAGAGTTGTTGTTAGCACTAAACACATTCGAGTGCTAATAACCTTGAAAAACACTATTACCAATTTTCTAAAGGAGGCTATTTTTCCATGATCAGACCGTTAGGTGATCGAGTAATCATTGAAGCCGTTGCGAAAGAGGAGACTACAGCAAGTGGTATCGTGCTGCCAGATACAGCGAAAGAAAAACCACAAGAAGGTAAAGTTGTAGCCGTAGGCGCAGGCGCGTTGAAAGATGGCGTTCGTGTTCCGCTTGAAGTAAGCGAAGGCGACCGTATCATTTTCTCCAAATACGCAGGAACTGAAGTGAAATACGAAGGCCGCGAACTGTTGATCTTGCGCGAAAGCGACATTCTCGCTGTATTAGCCTAATTTAGCAGGATATAGATCGGCACTACGTTTTACTTAGGTTTTCCGTTTTATTACTTACTATGTATCGTTTAAATAAGAGGAGGTTTCCTATTCATGGCAAAAGATATTAAGTTCAGTGAAGACGCACGCCGCGCGATGCTTCGTGGGGTAGATGCTTTGGCTAACGCTGTAAAAGTAACTCTAGGTCCAAAAGGCCGTAACGTTGTACTTGAGAAAAAATTCGGTAGCCCGTTGATCACAAATGACGGTGTAACGATCGCGAAAGAAATCGAGCTTGAAGATGCTTTCGAAAACATGGGAGCTCAACTTGTTAAAGAAGTTGCTACCAAAACTAATGATGTTGCCGGTGACGGAACAACAACAGCAACCGTTCTTGCACAAGCTATGATCCGTGAAGGTCTGAAAAACGTTACTGCAGGCGCTAACCCAATGGTTATCCGCAAAGGTATCGAGAAAGCTGTTAGAGCAGCTGTGGAAGAGCTTCAAAACATCGCTAAGCCTATCGAAGGCAAACAATCCATCGCACAAGTTGCGGCTATCTCTGCTGCTGACGAAGAAGTAGGCGAACTAATCGCTGAAGCAATGGAAAAAGTAGGTAAAGACGGCGTTATCACAGTTGAAGAATCCAAAGGTTTCTTGACTGAGCTTGAAGTTGTAGAAGGTATGCAATTCGACCGTGGCTACACATCCCCTTACATGATCACTGACACGGATAAAATGGAAGCTGTCCTTGACAACCCATACATCCTGATCACTGACAAAAAAATCTCGAACATCCAAGAAATCTTGCCAGTTCTTGAAAAAGTTGTTCAATCCGGTAAACAACTTCTAATCATCGCTGAAGATGTTGAAGGTGAAGCACAAGCAACGCTTGTTGTGAACAGACTTCGTGGAACATTTACTTGCGTAGCTGTTAAAGCTCCTGGTTTCGGTGACCGTCGTAAAGCTATGCTTGGCGATATCGCTGCTTTGACTGGTGGACAAGTGATTACAGAAGAACTTGGTTTGGATCTGAAATCCACGCGTCCTGAGCAATTGGGTAGCGCGCGTCAAATCCGTGTAACCAAAGAGAACACAATCATCGTTGACGGTGCTGGCGACAGCAAAGACATCGCTGCACGTGTAACTCAAATTCGCTCACAATTGGAAGAAACAACTTCCGATTTCGATAAAGAAAAACTGCAAGAGCGTTTGGCTAAACTTTCTGGCGGCGTAGCTGTTATCAAAGTTGGCGCAGCGACTGAAACAGAACTGAAAGAGCGTAAACTTCGCATCGAAGATGCTTTGAACGCGACTCGTGCAGCTGTTGAAGAAGGTATCGTTTCCGGTGGTGGTACAGCTCTCGTGAACGTATACAACGCAGTAGCTAAAGTAGTAGCAACTGGTGACGAGCAAACTGGTGTTAACATCATCCTGCGCTCCCTAGAAGAGCCAGTTCGCACAATCGCAGCTAACGCTGGTCAAGAAGGCTCCGTTATCGTTGAGCGCTTGAAAAACGAAAAAGTAGGCATCGGCTACAACGCAGCAACTGGACAATGGGTAAACATGTTCGAAGCTGGTATCGTTGACCCTGCGAAAGTAACGCGTTCCGCTCTTCAAAACGCAGCTTCCGTAGCAGCTATGTTCTTGACAACTGAAGCGGTTATCGCTGATAAACCAGAAAAAGACAAACCAGGCATGCCTGATATGGGCGGCATGGGTGGAATGGGCGGCATGATGTAATTGGCTGAAAAGCCAATTGCTTCATAGCTAGCTCGAAGAGGCTCCTCAGATGGATCTGAGGGGCCTCTTTTTGCGTTCTTTTTTTTATGAGCGACACTGATTAGCGCTGCGTATCCAAACGCGTGCGAATCCTGGGCGCGCGTTATAGTCGGCGCATGTCGGCGGTCAAACCCCACATGCCTTTTAACGGACACACAGGCCGCAATTTTGGCATTTCGGTGGCATTTCAGAAGTTAACGGACATGGAAGCCGTTATTCGTCAATTATTGGGGCGGAATTGGGCATTTCAAGTCCAATAGCGGCATCTGAGTCCGTTAAATTCTAAAGTGATGCCAAAAGTGGCGAATAGCGGCGTCTCAGTCTGTTAGGCTCACCGCAGCGCTGGAATCGCATCGCACGCAGACGCAGAATCGCATCTTAGTAACTGCTCCGCACCGTTACTCACCACCCGCTCACACCAACTCCCAAGCCGCAATCACCTTGTTCTTCCCCGTCCGCTTCGCCGTAATCTCGGCAGTATCCGCCTGCTCAATAAGCTGCTCAATGGAGCTAGGTTGGCATAGCTCCAAAGAGGATACCCCCACACTGACGGTAATCGTATACGGGCGCCCATAGGCGAACTCTTTCTCAATCTCGCCCCGCAGCTGATGGGCAATCTTAAGGGCCTCTTTGCCGTCCGTCTTCGGTAAAATAAGAATAAGCTCCTCGCCGCCATATCGGCCGGCAATGTCACTCTTCCTTAAATTAAAGCGGAAAATATCAGCGATTTCCCGCAGTACTCTGTCTCCTTCGGGATGTCCGAATTCGTTGACTCTCCGGAAATTATCGACATCGATCATGATGACGGAGAGGTCCAGATGATAGCGGCTGGCAAGCTCGAACTCTTCTCTCAGCTTCTCCATGAAATAACCCCGCAGGTAGAAGCCGGTCAGATTATCAATAACCATTTCCCGATGCAGAAGTACGTTGATGATATGCGGTTTGATGAAGGACAGGAAATGTTCCATATGCTGCTGCTTGGTTTTGGTCATGCCATCGACATGAACCTGCAAGGTGATCGCCTGATCACCACGCTGAAACAAGGTGAAGACGAGCACGCTGTGATCTTCGCTTCGCGTTTGGTAGGCAATCAATTCATCATGATCACGCAATCCCGAGGCGGTAACGAAAACCTTTTGCTTATAATGCAGAAGCTTATAGGTGATTGAAAGTTGAATGACCGGGAAGTAGTCGAACAGGGCCTTGGTCAGCCTTTGCATGGTCGTGGACAGATCCAGCGTTTCAGTCACTTGCTCGCTCAGCTCGATAATAATTTGTAAGTCCAAGGAAAGAAGGAGCCATTGTTCGCGGTCGGCCATCATTTTCTGAACATAATCATCCTGCAAAATGGCCGGAGTCGCTGGCGCATACGCAGGTGCAATCGCCTCTTCCATGCAGGCGGTCAGATAGGGGCGCCACGTTTTCTTTTGAATCATATGATAGCCGTTTAAGGCTCGCCGCAAATACAGCATGGTATGCTGAATATCTCCCTCGGCCATAGACCTCTCCGCTGAAAGCCTGTAATAATCTGGCCAAAAGACATCATAAGCGTATCGTTTCAAGTAAGCTTCAAATTGGTCAAACCATTGGTCTACTCTCTCTGAATGCAGCTTGAGCAGGAGAGTAAGCATTTCCCGATAAGCCCATCCAGCGTAAAGGCCAGAGTTGTTTTTTGTAATAAACTGCTCAAAGAACTGGCAAGCACATAAGATGTTGCCTAAACTCGCTTGGCGCAGCGCCTCAAGGAAAACAGCGTGATTTTCATTCTCAAGCGTGCCCGGAACATGAACCGGTTGATGCTGTCGAAAGGCAGCATAGCCTTGATAAACGGACAGCAAGGACTGGCCCCAATCCGTAATTTGCTGCTCAACTAGGCTGGTCTCTATTTGCTGGAATAACGCCCATTCCTCCCACTCCAAGGCGAATAAGAGCTGATTGGTCAAATAGTTTTCAGCTAAATCCTTGCGACGCAGCTTGTCGATCTGCAGAACGCGTTCCTTATGGTACAAATAACTGGCGATATCGCCTTGATTCAAGGAGAGTTCCATCGCATTCAGATGGCCAACTTGTTCCTTAATTGTGTATCCGGAACGCTTGGCGCCTTCAATTCCACGATAGACATACGTATTGATAATCTTATTGTTGCTTTGATAGGAATAAACATCATAAAGGCGCAGCATCAGATCGGTATGCGGTGAGGAATCAAGTAACGGTTCAAGCTTTGCTGCAATCGACATGGCCCATTCTTCTGCTTCTGGAAAATGGATCAACATATTAATCGTATAGTAATTCGTGATTTCAGCAAAATGGCGCAGTGCAAGCCTATGGCGATTTGGATAAACAACTTCGGTATAGAAATGATGCAAGGTATGCATTTCTTCATCCTGCAGTGGAAAACAAAGATTGCTCGTATTGAGTAGAAATGCTGCTCGAACCCGATCCGTAAGCGGCTGATTCTCATCAAAAATAAAAGGGAAGAGCTCCTCGCGCAGCTGATAAACGTCTACATTATTTTGAATGATCCGAATAGATAACCAACCAAAGCGATCTGAAATGGTTCCTGTTCGTTCGTAGACGGTTAAAGCCAATTGTTCAGATAGCGCGAACTGGTTGAGCAGATGGTACATGCGGCTAAGCAGCCTATCCAGGAAAACGAGGTAAGGCCTTCCTAGTTTTTCATATAAATATTTGATGCGCTCTAATATTTCGGCCTTTTGGCTGTAGGAGAGCAGCGTGCGAATCTGTCTGTAGTATTTTAAAAGCAAATAGTATTCGACCTTGTATTCCCCTGCTTGACATGACAGTGTGATCAGCTGAGGCAATGCAAATGGACGGTATTTATACAGATATTTCAGTGCTGTTTGGTAATAGGACGCAAGCTTGTCCTCAGATAGCTGCTGCAGGACAAGCCCGCTAATCTCATTCGAAATAAAGAGACTGTCATTGCGGCTAACATGCATAAGGCCAAGCTCTGCAAGCCTAGTCACCGAAAGCAGAATATTGCCTGCATCCAGTCGATTTGCGGTAAATAGAGATGTTGCATGGACTGGCATAGGCAGACAGCACAGCAACCTCATAAGCTCTAGGTCCTTCTTATTCAGAAGAGCGATACGCTTCGCAATCAAGCGAAGGGGGTTTAAATTCTCGTAATCTAGTCGAAATCCGGCTGTTTGTTTCCAACCGCTAGGGGTGACCTCCATACAGTGGGACTGGGTGAGTTCCTCCAAAATGATGCGACAATGGCTTGCGTTAATTTGATGTTCGTATAGCCAGCTTTTTAACTGGTTGATTAAAGTTTCGTCTGCTCGTCCAAATTGCGAAGCCAGTAACTGCTCATAAATGGCAGGGTCCGAGTGATGAATGTTAAGTACTTGGAAAGGTACCTCAGCAAATTGAGTGGGGACACGGCTTCCGCTGAAAATGAAATGAAGGCACTTCATCTCATGTCCATGTTCTCTCCAGAAGTTCAGAAGAATGAGCTGGGAATCTTCATCAAAGTGCTCGCAGTTTTCAAACGTGAACACAAAGTTTTGAACGGGAAACAGCGGAATAACCGACATGAGAAATTGATGCAGCCACTCTGTCAGCAGGTAAAGGATGTCGTCGCCTTCGTAGTGTTTTTTAAGCAGTTGGTCAAATTTTCGGGCCAGATTTCGCAGCATGGTAATGGATTCTGGCAGAATATCGTAAGCTCTGTGCAGCGTTCTGGAGACCACTTCACGAAGCGTCGAATAGGGCAGTTCTTGCGAGACGATTTTGAAGTAATACCCCTTTTCAATGACTTCATTAATGTGCTGCGCGTATAAATCGAAACGAATAGCCTCATCTTCGCAGATGAGACCTAACAGTCGATCTTCATTCGATTTCAAAAAATCACGAAAACACTCCTGCTGTTCCTGTGAAATAGGGGAAGCAGCCGGGTGCAGCAATTTTGAGCTTACTCGGGTGTGCGTATCAGGCTGCGGCTCTGCTGGTAGATGCAAATAGTCAAGCAGGGCTGTGGCAATCTCGTCAGCAAATAGAAAGGTTTCAGGCTTAGCATGGAGACGTTCAGAAAGAGGTTGCAAAGCAGCAGGTACATGGTTGTCGTACATCGACTCCATCAGGAGGTGAATAGATTCAAAATCGGCAACACGTGATAAAAGAAATCTTCGCGCATAACGCGGAAATAAGCTGTATGGATAGTCCGTCAGCAAGTGATTGATAAACTCAATGGCGGAGGGGAATGGTTGGACATCAATAAGAATTGCTAGTGTTTTTGGATGAAAAAATAGCATGTCTGGCGACAAAAAGCCCATATAAAACTGTTTATCATGCAGTATTGAAAGCGCTTTACATAGGGGGGTGAGAAGCTTCGCTTTGACTTCGTCGGTTAGTTGCTCATTGTGCAGTTGTGAAAAGGGGACAAAGCCGTCCGGTAAAGAGGGAAGCTGTATAATCAGATCCCCATCCAGGAGTTCCCAACTTGTTGGTTGACGGAAATACTCTCCCTGAGCTGCTTCCGCCCAAGAGACCAGACGGTTCTCAATTTGTTTATAAGGGAAGTAAGACCATAGTTTATGATTAAAATGCATTTCTGAATAGTCAAAAGTGCGAGAGTAAGTTAGATGTCGAGTTTCCGAGAAATTTCTTTGGGTTGTAGTATTCATCTTACTCCCACTCCTTCTAAAGTATAGGGTTTCTGCATGTAGGGGATAGGATATTTCGATCAATTAGGACTGATTTCTTAATTGTAACAAAAATAAAGTCGAAATGGGAGAAGAATTGCTGAAAAGTGCCGTGACGAATCGCTAACTTTTAGATGATAAGAGAAGGGAGCCTGTCATTTTTCACTCTGCTTGGACATCTACCTGCTTGGCCTGTAAAAAAAGAGCCTAATTATTGAGAAACTAGGCATTGGTACATTCCTTGGACTAGGCATAGACGTATACTATCTCAAACCTAAAGAGGAGTTGAGTTAAACAATGGCTTACCAACCGAATCAACCTAGCCAAGGAAAACAATTTCAGTGTCCCCCAGCTGACCCTATAATGACAAGTCCAGAAAGAATAGTTAGAGATTTTTATCATCCGCAAAAGGTTCAAGTTATTCACCCTATTCAAATCGTAAATAGACATCATTGTGTACCTGTTTATGAGCATGTGTGTACGTATGAAGAGACAGATGAGTATTGCGGTACTCACCCGCATCCGCACCAAGGTATGATGCGCGACAAATAATGATGACGCCCTAGTCTGAATCTGCGAAGATTCCAGCTAGGGTTTTTTTATCGATGGACGCCTTTTCCTGTATAATGAATAGATAGCTTTTTTGAGTGAGGGAGGTTCAGGCATGCATGAACTAGATGCTAAACCACAATTTGATTTAACGGCCCGCGGCCCGGTTAGCACCCCAAAGGAGACAGGAACGTGCGCGGAATGGATCATCTATTTTGATAAGCAATATGCGAATGCAAAAGTATATAACGCTTTTAGCGTTGAGGAATTATATATGCGGGCGTGGCGACAACTCAATCAACTTGCTGACGATTGGGAACTGACAATTAGGGGTATCTATGATATCCAAGTTGTCTTATACCTAACTCAGCTCTGTGATGCGTTGGCTGATGCGAAGTCAGGTATGTATGACTTCTTTTATAATGCAGGTTACTTTTTTTCGAAAATTACGAAGCACAGTCAGGGACAGCTGACAACCGTCATGCGTAACATCGATATGGAACATGCACAGAGGAAGTACCCAGAGCATTTGAAGGAGCTCGCGGCATACGTGGCCGTACAAGTTTCTAAGGAGGTAGCAGGGGATTCCAGAGGCAAATGGTATGAGATCAGTAAACGGCTGTGGTCTGGTTTGTTGTATGATCAACAATTTGTAGTGGACGAGCTTATAAGATTAAGGAAAATTGCAGGCGATAGAGGGAGAAGTAAAACTGAGCATGAAGCGGCGGTCTTGGCTTTAGCTCATTTTGATATTTTGTCTGGTGAGGACGAAAATGCTTGGGATCGCGTCGTAACAGGCATTGATGTGATCGAGCCAGGGGATTGGTTTGGGTATCTGAGATCTTTTGAGAAGGACGAGCAGTGGGATCGATTGTTGAAATGGCTCAGATGGCTTGGTCCTGTGATCCGCAAGGAAGTAACGTATCATGCAGCCGAGTATTTTGATTTGTGGGAAGAGGCGGCAGCGAGTGGTCCTGGTCTTGAAGAAGAGTATAGGAAAGCCATGGTGGGGCTTCTTCCTGGCAGTTATCGGCACTATTCTCGTTTCTTACTGGGGAAAGAGGAGTATCGGACTTGGGCAGATTTGATGCTTTTGTTAAGTTTATCTCCCCTTGATATCGATTCTAATCAGCTGAAAATGGTTGAAAAGGTCGATGTTCGCGCATTACTGCCGCTTTATCATTATGCGATTGAAGAAATCCTCCAAGTTAAAAATCGTGAATCGTATAAACAAGCGGTCAAACTCCTCAAAAAGCTGGCGGCTGCCTATAAAAAGCTGAAGCAAACGCCTAGATTTGAGGCCTATTTGGTGCAGCTTATCAAACAGTATGCTCGGTACCGCGCATTTCAAGAGGAATTAAGGAAAGGGAAGCTACTGTTATGATCAGCTTGTCACAGATACATATTAGAGTGCAAAAACTTCCCACAGGGAGCTTCGCCTTCTATGGAGAGACAGAGCAGGCCAATGAAGTACCAGGCTATGCACTGCGAAAGCTGCTATTTGCTTGGCATGAAGGATCTTTTTATGGCACACAGCTCGAAAGCATTCGAACCGGGTACGGTGAGTGCCTGGTCGTGACACCTTATATGGCTTTGGATTATTTGGCTGCGCCGGGTGCTTTATTGCATGGGAAATTATCCTGGGATACGGATGTACTCTTGATGAAAAAAGGGGCTGCACTGTTTAAAGAGGCGTTAGCAGCCGGTTGGTACATGCCATCTTTTACGCACTGGCTCCAAGGCGGCATGGGGTGGAAGCCACAGCTCCCAGGTGCAAAACTAGGAGAGCTTGAGCAGCTATACAGCGGACGGCAGGGAGAGGACTTCTGGCTTGATTGGTTTAATAGTGCAGCTTTGGAAATGGTGAAAGAAGCACCTGAGTCGGACATTGGTATGGCATGGAGCCGCCTATCGGAGGGAAATGTACTTCTGCAAGAAGGGCCAACAGCCGATGTAAACTGGATGCAGGAGGATGATTGGCTGCTGGCGATTGGCTGGAAGCAGGAAGGTACACCTTACCAAATCTGCGTGCAGCTCGTGGAGCCATATGCGGAAACCTATGTGGACGGGACGACGACTGCCAAAGATAACGGAGCTGACTGGCGTCTAAGATTCATCGCGCAGGATCGTAAGGATGCCAATCATTTCGTGGAATTCAGTGCGACGGGTAATAGTCTGGTGGGGAGAGTTCCTGAGGCATGGCAGGAGGGAATTGGTGCCAGCATCCAGAATCAAACAGATCGGGTGCTGCGTATTTTACCACAGCTTGAAAGTGAGTTTCAGCAGGGGAAGATCGTAGAGCAGTTATCGGACGACCAGGCCTGGGAGTTTCTTACGGAATCAAGCTTGCTGCTCGCTGCTGCGCGCATCTCCGTTTTCCTGCCTTCGTGGTGGGGAAAACTCAGCCGTGCAAGGCCCCAGCTGCGAGCGAAAGTGCGGAGCTCAGTGGGCACTTCGCGTAAACCAATGTTTGGCATGGACCACATTATCCAATACGACTGGCGAATTGCCATGGGCGGTGTCGATCTATCTGAGGAAGAATTTCATCAGATTACCGAGCAGAAAAAAAGGCTGATCTATATTCGCGGCAGATGGGTGCAGCTGAATCCTGCAGACTTAGAGCAGATGAAAGCCGCGATGCGGCAGAGGGAGAAGAAGAAGGGATTCTCCTTTCGGGATGTTCTCGAGATGCAGCTTTCGGACGACCCTTCGGAGGATGCGGCTGCTGCCTCTTCCATCAGTGAGCGGAAGGAAGAATTCAAGGTCCATATTGAACTAAACAGCTCGCTTAAGACCTTGCTGAGGAAGCTTAATCAGCGGAAATCACTACCGTTTACCCAGATTGACGGCTTGGAAGCTGATCTGAGGCCTTATCAGGCGGAAGGGGTGTCGTGGCTTCTTTTTCTACGAGGGATTGGCCTAGGCGGTTGCCTGGCGGATGATATGGGGCTTGGGAAGACATTGCAGTTTATAGCATATTTGCTGGCGGTAAAAGCTGCTGCAAGTAATGCTGGAGAATCAACAGCTCAAGCGCAACCCGACACCGAAACAGGAATCGGAGCAGGAACAGGAACAGAGTTACAACCGTTTGCGAACAAAGTACCTTCACTGCTGATATGTCCAACTTCCGTACTTGGCAACTGGCAAAAAGAGATTGAGCGTTTCGCGCCATCTCTCAAAGTGCATCTCCATTACGGTGCGCAGCGTGCAAAGGGGGATGAGTTCGAAGCTTCTGTGGTAGGCGCAGACCTTGTTATAACCTCTTACAACATTGCTCTGCTGGATGAGGAAGAATTATCGAGCTTGACGTGGAACGCGCTTTGCTTGGACGAGGCACAAAATATCAAAAACGCTTATACCAAGCAATCCCAAGCGATTCGCGACCTGAATGCTCACCACCGTATCGCCTTGACGGGTACGCCTATGGAGAATCGGTTGACCGAGCTTTGGTCAATTTTTGACTTTATTAATCCAGGGTACCTCGGTACGCTGCGCCATTTCACTCATCATTACGTGGGACCTATTGAAAAAAGCACTGACGGCGCTCCGGGACTGACTTCACGCGTTCAGCGATTGATCCGCCCATTCTTGCTAAGGCGAGTCAAAAAGGATCCGGCGATTCAGTTGAGTTTACCTGAGAAAGTGGAGTCCAAAGCTTATGTAGCTTTGACACCCGAGCAGGGGGCACTCTACGAGAACGTTGTGCAAAGCTTGATGGAAAGAATCGATAGTCTCTCCGTTATGGAGAAAAAAGGGCTTATTCTGGCTTCTCTGATGAAATTGAAGCAGATTTGTGATCATCCTTCCTTGTTTCTGAAGGAAGGAGATCGTGCGGGGGCTGGGGTAGCCCCCGGGAGTGCTGTGCGCTCAGCGAAGCTGGAGCGCCTGCTTGAAATGATCGACGAACTCAGAAGCGAAGGAGGCGGCTGCCTCATCTTCACCCAGTTCGTCGAGATGGGCCACCTCCTGCAGCGCGTTATCGCGCAGGAGCGGGGTGAACCCGTGCTGTTTTTGCACGGGGCTGTGGCAAAGGCGAAGCGCGATGAAATGATCGCGCGCTTCCAGGACGAGGCGCTCCCGGAGGCGGAGCGCTGCAGGATCTTCATCCTCTCGCTGAAAGCAGGAGGAACTGGTTTAAACCTCACCGCGGCGAACCATGTTTTCCACTTCGACCGCTGGTGGAATCCCGCCGTGGAAAACCAGGCCACGGACCGGGCTTTCCGCATCGGCCAGAGCCGCGATGTTCAGGTGCACAAGTTCATCACGCTAGGTACGCTCGAAGAGCGTATCGATGAGATGATCGAACGCAAAAAAGGCCTCAGCGATCAGATCGTCGGCACCGGCGAGAACTGGGTCACCGAGATGTCGACGAGTGAGCTGCGGGAGCTGTTTGCGCTTCGGCGGGAGTGGGTGGAGAAATAAAGGGATACAAAAAAGAAGCGCCACATGTGAATGTGACGCTTCTTTTTTTACTATTTTGGAAAGTTAGCAGCAATAATCGCTTCAATGTTTTGCTTCTCAGCAGGGTCTTTAGCAATTAATTTATCCTGTAAAGCTTGATCGTTCTTGCCTTGTTTCTGTAAAGCAGCCAAATACCATCTGATCAGAACACGATTCGGTTGATCATCTAAGTTATCAGTAATGTACGGTTGGAACGTTGAAGCAGAACCAGCGTAATCTCCACGCATATAGCTGATTTGACCAACATTCAAAGCCATACCTGGTGTAACGGCAAAAGGACGACCCTGTGCTTGCTCTTTAGGCAAGTTTTTCAGGGAATCAACGCGAGCAAGAACTTCTTTGTAAACTGTTAGGGCATCATCAAGTCTTTTATTATACTCTTGCGTATTGTTTTTGGTATTAGCTTGATTCGCAAGCTCAATGTTTAGAGATATGCTTTTTTCATACATCTCCGTGTACCAAGGATAGTTGAGAATCTGAGAATTAGACCAGTTTAGCGCATCATCGTGCTTTCCTTTAATAAGAAGCATATTAAGCTGCTGCATGGCCACCGCGCGGTTATGCGGTTCTTTTTTCAAAAGCTGATTCATTAGATCTTGGGCCTGATTGAAAAAAGGTTCTGCTTTTGTTGGATCTTCTTTCTGCACTTGATTGTAGACCTGAAGCAGAATTCCGATTCTGCTCACTTGGCCAGTTAACAAATAATCTGGATGAGCCGGATGTAGAGAAATTGCTTTGTCCAATGGTTTAATGATCTGATTGTAATCTTGACTTGTTTTGATAACCGCAAGCGTTTCTTTATAGGAACCATTCGCCGATACGAGCTGAACGGAGATGTAGAACATCACAATCGACAAGATAGCCAGCAGCGCCGGGAATGATTTGTGAAGCACAGTAGAATCATTTTTTATACGAAGCGGTGCTGAAGAACTGTTACTAAGCAATCCGCCAAGAGCAAGGAAAAGAATAGCGCCCAAATACACATAACTCAAATCAAAGTCAATCATACTGTGGACCAAGAGTGAAATCGTTACAATGAAAAATAGGAAGTGCAGATCTCGTTTCTCCTGTGAACTTTTGATATAGCTTCGTATATAGAACAGCATGACTGCAATTACGAAGCCAACAAAAGCAAGGAATCCGAGCGCTCCAGTCTCAACCAAGTATTGAAGGGCGAAGTTATGAGCCTGTCGGCTTGTGTATGGATTGTTTTGATACTTCTCATATAAAGAAGCCCAAGCACCACCGCCGGCACCAATAATCGGATAGTCTGTCCAAAGTTTTACAGCGTCTTTGTAGAATGTTCCACGCTCTAGAACGCTGTGCTGTTGGAAGTTAATATTTTCTACCCGCGTTTTTACATTGTCAGGAAGAATGTTTTTGAACCCAGTATCGCTTAGGATTAGAATTGCGCCTAGTACTCCAACAACGATAGCCGCTACCGGAAGAATGAAAGTTGCATACTTTTTGGAGTCGAACCGAGCTGTGACACGCTCTAACCATGGAGCTACGAAGAGCTGAATAACGACAGCAACCACAGCGAAAACTACAGAAGCAATGAGCAGAATTGACCAACCGTGCCATGATTCAGAAGCGCTAGGCTGTTTTTGTAACCCAATTCCGATATCCGTTACCTTCTGAAGGATTAGGATTGACGTTAGGAAAGCTAGCCCGAACTGAAGGAGAGCAAGAATTTGTCTGCTTATCGAAAAGAAGAACAACATAATCAAGAAAACGACTGGTATAACTACAATCGCACCACGTGACAGCGTCAACCAGAATGAAATAAGGATTGGCACCAATAAGAACGCATGCGGGAGAACCGTTTGCCACTTGCGGGACTTCACAATGAAGAACAATGCTCCGAGTGATAAAGTAATTAAGAAAGCCGCGTATGTATTCGCGTATTGGAAAACGGAAGTCAGACGCAAACCGTTCGAATCCGTCATGATCGCATCGCGGTATAAACTCGGTGAATCCATAAACGCGAACCAACCAACCAGGTGCGCTGCAAAGCTTCCATTACCGAGCCAGTACAAAAGTCCGAATAAAACAATGATATATCCCGATATCATCAATAAACTTGCAACTATCGACACACCAAGCTTGTTTTTTGTCAGAAATACACCTAAAATGAAGAAGGTTGCATACAGCATTTGGATATAGACCATATTCGTTGCCAAATAGTGCGAGGCCGAGTTCGACAAAGAAATGACATAAGTAAGAGGCATAATGAGTACTAGAATCGTTAATACATCTTTTTGTTCCTTAAGCTTGAAAACAAAGAAAGCAAGGATTGCAATCAGCAGCATGATGATAGAGGACCAGACCGAAGCCGAGTAGATCGACCGCTCGAAATCATACGTTCCTCCGTTAAACAACGCCCGCTGAAATGGCGCCCAGAACATGAACAAGCCCGTAAACACAATTAAAAACCAAAAGATAACAGAACTTTTCTCTGTTGTTATCGTTCCACTCGATTTTGCACGCGACGCCGCGTAGGCATTCTTACTTGCACTCATTAAGACAGTCTCCTTCTTCGCTAAAGTTCGACTTTATTTTAGCATAGATGGAAGGGAGTTTCCAAATGTGAATGAGTGAAAGACTGTATTTTATATTTTAGGGGAATGGTGATTGTCAATAATGAATGCTTCCTTCCATGTAGTTAAGCAAATGTTCCTGCTCTCATTTAATGATTTTAATAAGAAAATGAGCGGATCTTATTTCGGTTTTTTTTGGCTACTTGCTAATCCTCTGATAACTATCATATTGTACTGGTTTGTTTTTCAAATAGGATTTAAGAGTTCAAACACAACTGAAGGAATACCTTTTGTGCCCTGGCTAATTTGCGGAATGGTACCTTGGTTTTATTTTTCAGAAGCACTATCCTCAGCTACAAGTTGCTTTTTTGAATATAGTTACTTAGTTAAAAAGGTTGTATTTAGAATAGGAATGCTACCGATTGTAAAAGTAATTTCCGCGATCTTTATTCATCTTTTCTTTTTGATTTTTACCATTATTATAGTTATTTTTTATGATATTTATCCTGGACTATATATATTACAATTAATTTACTATATATTTTGTTTGCTTTTTCTATTAACTGGATTAAGCTTGCTGACTTCCTCAGTTGTTCCATTTTTTAAGGATTTATCACAAGTAGTCTCAATAGCATTACAATTAGGATTTTGGATTACACCAATTGTTTGGTCATTAGATGTATTGCCAGAAAAGTACTTAAAACTTTTTAAGTTAAATCCGTTGTACTACATAGCTGAAGGCTACAGGGATTCTTTTCTAGGGACTAATTGGTTTTGGGAGAAGCCTGGGGATACCTTTACATTCTGGATTATTTCATTTGCTTTCTTTCTATTAGGACTTATTGCTTTTAAAAAGTTAAAAAAACATTTTTCTGATATTCTTTAAAAAAATGCTTTGAAAGTTGTGAGGAATATTATGATAAAGATTAATAATATAACAAAAATCTACAAATTGTATAAGAAACCATTTGATCGCTTAATTGAAGCTCTGTATCCATTTAACAAAAAATTCCATAAAGAGTTCTTCGCATTAGAGAACATTACTTTTGACATAAATGCAGGAGAGACTGTTGGAATCATTGGGAAAAATGGATCAGGCAAATCAACCCTACTTAAAATCATAACAGGTGTTCTTACGCCTACAGCTGGACAAATGGAGATTGAAGGAAAAATTTCGGCATTGCTTGAACTTGGTGCAGGGTTTAATCCGGATTATTCTGGGATTGAAAATATATATTTTCACGGAACAATGCTGGGTATTAGCAAGAGTCAAATGGACTTGAAATTAAAAGAAATTTTGGATTTTGCAGATATAGGGGACTTTATTTATCAGCCTGTTAAGACATACTCAAGCGGAATGTTTGTTCGCTTAGCCTTTGCGGTGTCAATTAATGTCGATCCAGATATTTTAATAGTCGATGAAGCACTTTCAGTTGGAGATGTTTTTTTTCAAGCGAAATGTTATAAAAAATTCGAAGAATTTAAGAAAATGGGCAAAACAATTTTATTTGTAACACATGACATGAGCAGTATTATGAAGTATTGTGACAGGGCTATAGTACTAAATGAAGGTAAGATAGTAGATAGTGGTAAACCGGGTGAAATGATCGATATTTATAAAAAAATATTAGTAAATTTGCATAAAATAAATATAAACAACGAACCAAATTTAATAGAACATGCTAAAAAGGATATATCGGGCGAATGGAAAAAGTCTCTTGTCTTAAATCCTGATCTGGATGAGTACGGAAATTTTAGGGCTCAGATTGTTGATTTTGCAGTTATGGATCATAATAAAGATATAACAAATGCAATCATGAAAGGAAGGCAATTCTCTTTAAAATTGCGTATTAAATTCAATGATAGGATTAGTAATCCCATATTTGCTTTTACAATAAAAGATCTTAAAGGAACAGACTTAACAGGAACTAATACTATGCTTGAATCTGTATTAACAGGCGATTTCAGCAAGAATCAAATTATCGATGTAACATTTGAACAAGAAAATACGCTTCAAGGTGGAGATTATTTGATCTCATTAGGCTGTACTGGTTTTGAATCGTCTGAATTTGTTGTTTATCATAGACTATATGATATTGTAAATATTCATGTTATTTCAAATAAGAATAGCGTTGGTTATTTTGATTTGAATAGTGAGATAATACTTGAATAATAAAAAAATTACCTATTTTAAGGGGCTTACCTTATATGACTAAGATTGGTGGAGTATCGATAAATGAAGATTACTACGCTGGTGAGGATTTGTATTCTGATGGATTAATTGAAGAAGATATATTAAAATATGTAAAAAATACGAAAAATATGAATGCGCTGCTTTCTTCTGACAATAGATGGCCCATTTTATATCACTTGTCGCCAAAAAGGCATAATTTATTAGAGTGGTATGATTTTAAACCGAATGAAAATCTCTTGGAAATAGGTTCTGGTTGTGGTGCAATGACAGGATTATTCGCGAAAAAAACAAATAAAGTTACATGTGTTGAACTATCTAAAAAACGTTCTTTAATAAATGCCTATCGCCACGAATATTCAACTAATATTGACATATACTTGGGAAACTTTTTTGATGTTAGTTTAAGTGAAACCTTTAATTATGTTACTTTAATTGGGGTTTTAGAATATGCTGCAGGATTTATAAAGAGTCAAAATCCAACGGTTGATTTTATTAAGAAAATTAAACAATATTTAAAGCCATCTGGTCAATTAATAATTGCTATAGAAAATAAATTCGGTCTAAAATATTGGGCAGGAGCAAAAGAGGATCATACTGGCAGGCTATTCGATAGTATTGAGAATTACAAAGATAATAGAAATATATCTACTTTTTCCAAAAAAGAGTTAACAGATTTACTTAATTTAGCAGGTTTTCAAAATATTCATTATTACTATCCTTTTCCAGATTATAAAATAACAGACACGATTTACTCTGATACTCGGCTTCCTTTGCAAGGTGAGCTTAGAAGTTATCCAAATTATGATAGGGATAGGATGAATTTCTTTGACGAAAATGCTGCTTTAGACAATATTATTGGAAATGGAAATTTTTCGTTTTTTTCAAATTCCTTTTTAGTAATTGCAAGAAAAGGGGAATAAATAATGATTACGCTATTTGTTAGATATAGCCGAGAAAGAGCAAGAGAATTTCAAATTAAAACAGCTATCGTTGAAGAAAACAATATAGTTTCTGTTAAAAAAACTGCATTAAATGAAACTGCAATTGAGCATATAGGTCAAATTTTTAAAAATTACGATATTTTAAGCAGAAATTTACCTAAAATAAATTTGCCTAAATTGGAACTCTATGATGATAGTATTTTAATAGATTATATAGATGGTAAAAGTTTTGGTGAATACCTAATTGATTTTTTGATAAATCAGGATCATGTATTAATAAAGGAAAAAATTAGCTGGTTTCAGTCATTTGTGACAAATTTAAGTGGTGAAAAACTAGTTTTTAATGGAGAGATACTTTCTGAGTCATTGAAAGGTTACTACCCAGAACTTATAGGATTGCAATGTCTTCCTGTCTCAAATATTGATTTGAATTTCGATAATATCATAATTGATACAAATGAAGTTGCACATGTAATTGATTATGAATGGATTGTCGAAGAACCGGTTCCCATAAATTTCATTATTTTTAGAGCGCTGAATACATTTTATTATAATAATTTAAGTTACTTCATAGGAAAAATTTCCTTTGAAGATGTTTTAGAATATGTGAATATTTCAGAAAAGGAAGTTCAGCAATACATTAAAATGTCTAATTGTTTCAGTAGTTTTGTTGGTACAGATAAAGAAAAAGAGATTCTGAAAAAATACGAAAAAAAGAAAATTGAATATTACTATATAGATAAACCTGACTATGAAGCTCAATTGTTTACGGAGAAAAAAAATCAAATGTTCACAGAAGAATACAGCATCACTGAGAAAATAGAAAGAAATTACAAAGAGTTCATGTTTCTAAATTTTAAAAAGGGTGATTACAGATTCGATCCTTTAAATAAGCCATGTATTATTCAAATAAAAATAATAGCAGAATCAAAGAGTATAAAGCAAAATATTAATGTGGATTTTTCTAATTCTAGGGGTACTATTGGTAACGATTTTTTCTTCTTTGACACTAAAGATCCGCAATTGTATTTCTCTTTGCCATATGATGTTGATAAACTAAGTGTTAAGTACAATTTTCTGGAAGTTTCTAGTGACTCGTTTTTATTTTCCATCCAAAATCATATGGATTCAGCTATGTTAAAAATTACTGATCAACAAGAGAATTTGAGCTTTTATGAAACTGAGATCACTTTACGCAATAATCAGATCGCATTACTCAATAATCAGATCGCATTACTCAATAATCAAATTGTAGAAATTTACAAAGAGAAAAATAATGAAATTAATATTTTAAAGGAAAGTGTGAGTTCTTCTCAGGCTGAAATTAATAACATATTGGAAGTGAATAATGATTTGTTGAAAGATATTATTGATTTGAAAAAAGAATTAAATGAAAATAAAGATATAATTAGCCAATTAATAAATTCAAATCCTTGGGATTTCTATAAACTAAAAAAAAAATTGAAAACAAAATAAGGAGATTTTAAATGAATTTAAATCAAAAAAGATTAAGGCCATACTATGGGATTGCAGAATTAACAGAAGGATTTTATGAAAGCGAAAACTATGATCCTCAATTTCTTATAGATAGTGAATATTCTAGTGGCTGGATTCAAATTGAGTGGCAGGGATACAGCGATGAAATACGAAAATTGAAGCTTTATGTTGATTCAGGCAATGGTTTTAATGAGGAAGAATCATTTATTATTGGTTCGATCAATACTGAAAAAATTAAAAAAAAATCGATTCTCTTTTTCGAGAAATCAATTAAAAAAATTAGAATAGATCCAGGGGATAGTCCAGGAAAATTTGAAATGAGTTTTTTGAAAATTGAAAAAATATCTACTTTTTCTCAATTAGTCTACAAATATAATGAATTCAAATTAAGACGTAGCAATTTAACTTTCCTGCAAACAATAAATCTAATCCGTAAAAAAATAAAAACGAATGGATTTTCTTGGTTTTTAAATAAAGTTAAAGAAGCAGCTTATAACAAAGAAAATTTTACAAATAATCAACAAACATATATTCCCTATACGTTTCTGAAGGAAAATAAAATTATTGATAATAAGTTTAATAATTCCAATATTAATTATAGTATAATAATTCCTTTAAATTCAAATGTAAAATTAGATTGGTTGAAAAATGCAATTGACTCAGTTGATAATCAATCATATGAAAATTGGCAAATAATATTGGGATGTTCTGACACCGTTAGTGAAGAAAATAAAGAATTCAGAGACTTTATTAGTAACTATGAATATGGAGAAGGGAAGCTTTCAATAATCAATACTGGTGAATTTGAATATAATCAAATAATAAGAAAATCCCTCAGTAGTGTTAAAAATGAATTTATTCTCGTTCTTGATCAAGAAGATTATTTAGCTATTAATAGCTTATATTACTTTACTGAAGTTCAAAATGAAAGTAAATATGACATTGTTTTCTTCGATGAAGATCGTTTTGTGGATACTGATGAGCACTTTGCGGAATTAAAAAAACATGGTGTAAATCATATACAAACTAAAATAAAAAATAATAGAAGTTTTCTCGTGAATTTCAAAGTAATAAAAGAAGCGACAAATACAATTGATTTTAACTATTATGAGTATATCAATCATAAAATTAAACTAGATAATAATATGAAGTTGAATTACATTCCAAAGGTTCTCTACCATCGTAGAAATACTAACAATACTTGGGGAAATGAAATTAAACCTAAAGTAATTGCGTTTTATTTACCTCAATTCCATGAAATTCCTGAAAATAATGAATGGTGGGGAGAAGGATTTACTGAATGGACTAATGTTAGAAAGGCAAAACCACTCTTTGAAGGACATTATCAGCCTCATATTCCTACAGATTTAGGCTACTATGACTTAATGCTGAATCCAATAATGAAGAAAAAACAAGGAGAATTAGCTAAAGAATACGATATTTTTGGATTTTGTTACTATTACTATTGGTTTAATGGTAAACGTTTATTAGAGAAACCATTGAACGATATACTGGCCAACAAAGAATATGATTTACCATTTTGCATTTGTTGGGCTAATGAAAGTTGGAGTAGACGTTGGGATGGTCAAGAAAAAGAAGTGTTAATGAAACAAGAGCATAATCATGAAACCGATATTGGCTTTATAGAAGAAGTATTGCCAATTTTGAAGGATGAAAGATATATAAATGTTAATGGTGCTCCTCTGCTTCTAATATATAGGGCTGATTTATTTCCTGATTTAAAAGAAACAATTGGTATTTGGAGAGAAATTGCCAAAAATAATGGACTAGATCAAATACATATTTGTATGGTTCAGTCATTTGGTCTAATTAATCCAAATGACTATGGATGTAATTCGGCAGTTGAGTTTCCTCCACATGGAATAGTTGCTTCTGAAATTTCTAAAGAAATTAGCACTTTAGATACTGAGTTTAGTGGCAATATTTATAATTATAATGAAGTGCTTGAAAGAGCGCTTCAAAAAGAAAATAATAAGGATTTTACACTATTCAGAGGTGCTATGTTGGGTTGGGATAATACAGCCAGAAGAGGCAAGGCATCAAATGTTTTCTATAATGCATCACCTGAAAAATATGAAACTTGGTTAACTGGCTTAGTTGATTATACAAAAAACTACAATGATAATAATCATCAGATCATTTTCGTAAATGCTTGGAACGAGTGGGCTGAAGGAACTCATTTAGAGCCCGACGAAAAATATGGAAGGAGATATCTAGAGGCAACGAAAAGAGCAATCAACAGTAAATAAATGATAAAATTAAGGAGTATATCCTATGTATTCTCAGGATCAAACTATTGCCGTAGTGGTTCCTTCATATAATTATGAAAAGTACATTGCAGATGCTTTGAACTCAATTTATGAACAAACCTATTCGAATATTGAATTGATAGTTGTTGATGATTGTTCTTCCGATTCAAGCTTGGAAATTTTGGAAGAAATATTAAATGATTCTAAGTATCAAAAAAGGTTTAAAAAAGTTAAGCTAATTATTCATAAGATTAATAAAGGTGCACATTTTAGTATTAATGAAGGAATCCTGAATAGCGAAGCAGAGTGGATAACAATATTAAATGCTGATGATTTATATGAACCCAAAAGACTAGAATTATTATTAAAATCAATGCTAGAAAAAAATGGTGAGTTTGCTTTTTCTGCAGTTAAAGTTATCGATGCTGATAATTCTTTATTAGATTCCAGTAATGAACTAGCGAGTACTTTTATTGATTTACAGCAAAAAATAGTTCACTTTCCTACCATTGGTTGGGGGTTGATCCCCCACAATATTGCAATTTCTACAGGGAACTTTTTGTTTTCTCGTAATATATTTAATAAAATTGAAGGATTTAGAAATTTTAAGTATTGTCATGATTGGGATTTTATTCTTAGAGCTTTATTATTGACTGAGCCCATTTTTGTTGAAGAAACTAGTTATCTCTACCGGCTGCATGGCAATAACACGTTTTTAAAGTTAAATGACGTAGTTGATAAAGAAGTTAAATTGATTTTAGGTAATTATTTTTTTCGAACAAGACTAAGGAAACCACAAAACTTGAAAGCGCCTTGCTTAGCTTATTGGAAAGATGAATATTATACAATTTTAAATCAGACTAGTATGATGTATTTTTGGAAATATTCAAAGTCTTTAAGAAATTATTTTAATTTATTAATTTTTTATCTTCTAACAAAAGTTAGAGGATAATTTAAATGCTAAAAAGAAGTGCTTGAAAATTGCTGTTTTACGTAAGATATTACCGATAATAACAAATTACTTAAAAATTGCTCTTCCAGAGAAGTAGCGTAAGAACATATATAAAAACTAGTCGAAAATTTTCAGCAAAGATTTATTATTAATCCTGCGCTTGAACAAAAATACATTATGAGCTCCCCAAGTTGGCAATGAATATGAATGTTTATTCATGACCGAGAGCCTTCACTTGAACGGGGGCTATTTAATTTGATTGGAGGAGTTGCTATGTTTACATTGTGGAAAGACGTTCGTGAGTTTCCCTTATTATCGCTTTAAAGTCTGGTTATTAAATGGAGGCACACTATTATGCAAGAAAAAGAAACATTAACCACTATTTTTCGTCAAAAATACGATGAAATTGCTATATTTATCACTTCAAATAAATTATTTATTTTTATAAGTTTATTAATATGTTTTTTAACATATGGATTTGAGATGACAAATTACTCACTCTCAATTGATGAAGAAAGGATGTTTGGTTACAAGGACTATATTGGGTTTGGTAGATTTGGAGTCGTTCCCTTAAAGTATTTATTTGGCCATATTGCAACAATAGGCAGCTATAGCGCTATTCTAGCTGTTATATTTTTGTTTTTATCAGCAATTGTATTATGCAACCAAGTTGTAAAATTAAATTCAGAAAGACCGGCTGTTAAATTCATTTTATTCTCAATATTTGTAACCTTTCCATTTAATGCAGATTACATTGTTTTTTCTACTTATAGTTTTGAAGTGTCTGTGGGATTATTTTCTGCAACGCTTTCTATATGCTTTATGTTAGATTCACTTCTATATAAGTCGTCTCGCTTAAAAATGATAGTCTCTATTTTTTTTATGTTTTATGCTGCTTCTATTTATCAAAGTTTTATCGCTTATTATATGGTGGGTCTGTTTTTCTTTCTATTGATGTATACTTTAGATGAAAACATAAAAGGTCATCCAATTAAGTTTAAAAAATATTTTTTCATGGTTATAAGAGCGGCGGTGAGCTTGTCCATAGCAGTGCTCATTTATCTTGTTTTTAATAAAATTTTGCAAGAATATTTTCATGCGAAAAGCCCATATATAGATAGTTTTATGAACTGGAACAAACAAAACATCAATGTCATTATCAGCAATTTACTAGCGTATTACAAGACTCAAATAGAAGGCTTTACAGGTGGAAACTTCAATATACTTACAATGCCAATTACGTTCGCTTTTGATATAATCATTTTATTGTGTATTCTATTTAGTAAAAATTATAGAAATATGGTGGTTTTACTTAGTTTTGTTGGCTTGAATATTTCAGTGTTACTCATGAATTTGGCATTGGGCAACTATACGCCGAACAGAAGCAGTTTCCAAACCACTTTATTTGTATCAGCAGTTTGGGTATTAGTATACATTTATTGTACAAGTAATAAATTTTTTAAATTAAGAATCCCTTATTGTATATTGACTATAATGATTGTCGTTTTTCAATTAAAGATTACCAATCAACTCTTTTTTTCGGATTATTTAAAGTACCAACAGGATTATACACTAGCTACAAAAATTAGTATGAAAATTGAGGAACTTGGTTATGGAGAAGCACCAGAGCTGCCTGTTGTTCCAGTTGGTTACCATGTTAGCAATTTATTGCCTCCTGAATATGGTGTTTTTTCTGAAATAGCAGGTAAACCGATAACATCTTTTTTCGCCCATGATAATGGGAATGTCTTTAGAATAAATAAATTTTTTGAACAACTGGGGTATAATTATATTCTCCCGACGTCTGAACAGCTAGAACAGGCAAAAAAATTATCCGAGGATATGCCACACTGGCCTGATAAAGGCAGTGTTGATGTTAAGAATGGTTTAATTATTGTAAATTTTTCAAGAGATACGGCGCATGTTCAAAATAAAATTGTTTCTAATTTAAGTTTAGCACCCAATAGATTACTTAATTCATTCAATGTTCAAAATATAAAAGTTGATAAAAATATTAATATCGATGGTTTTGCATTTATTAATGACTTTCCAAGTCAAAAGAGCAAGATTTATCTGGAATTAAAATCCGCTAATAACTCCTACTTATTCGATACGTCTGTTGTTCTAAGGTCAGACTTAAACAATCAAATTAAAAATGTGAAAGTTAGTTTGGATTCTGCTGGTTTTAATTTCATGACTGAAAAAAAGAATATAAATCCGGGTGAATATTCTTTAGGAATATATTTAGTAAACGATGATATTGTTGCATACGTCCAAACCGATTACGTCGTTAGTGTTAACTGAGTATACTCGATTTATAAACTATCGTTTCTGAATAATGGCCATGCAGTAAGAAACAGTTTTAATTGAATAAGCGGCCAAAGGATTAAGGATTTGATAATCTAGAATATGAAAGGTTTAAAAAAATGCAATCCCAAGCTGTTAGATATCTAATCGTAGGTGTACTTAACACTATTTTTGGTTATACAATTTACTTTCTTTGTTTGAGATTCTTTCATTTAAATTATATAATTTCATTGTTATTTGCACATATTCTAGGAGTGATTCACAGTTATTATTGGAATAGTAACTGGATCTTTAAAAAAGGACGTTATAACTATAAAAATCTGTTAAAGTTTTCAGGTGTTTACGTTATTTCTTTCTTGATTAATCTATTTGTTCTTTCTATATTTGTTAGTTATTTAGAAATAGCTCCTTTGCTTTCACAGTTTTTTGCACTATTCATAACAACTTTAATTAGTTTCATTGGTCATAGGTATTGGAGTTTTAAAATTAGTAAAACACATATTAGGAGTGAAGAACATGTTGAAAATCAATGATTTAGTTCAAAAAAAATCAACTAATGAATTAGCTATTATAACAAATGTAAATACAGAAAATTATGAAGTTGTAAAACTAAGTATGAAAGAAATATCGGACCCAAATTATCAAATTGTTGTAGGTATAAATGATACCACTAACATGTTGCTTGATGTTAGAGATAAGGAGCTTTTTAGAAAAAGTGAAATTACATTTTTAAAAAGTATACCTCGAGATGTGGCTGAGAGGATAATGAGACTTGAGATACTTTCTAAGGTTGGAGTGTTTTACAAAACATTTCATGAAAAAAAAGAGACCTTTAGCCTGGAGGCATCCTCTATATCGTATGGAGGCCGCGTTTACGATGAAAGAGAAATGAAAAATCTAGTCGATTCTTCTTTAGATTTTTGGTTAACAGCAGGAAGGTTCAGTAAGCAATTTGAAAAAGAATTTGCAGATTTTATTGGTGTAAGATACGGATTACTAACAAATTCAGGATCATCAGCAAACTTACTAGCTTTCTCGGCTCTAACTTCTCCTAAATTAGGAGATCGTCGCATATTGCCTGGGGATGAAGTGATTACTGTAGCTGCTGGTTTCCCAACTACTGTAACTCCAATCGTACAGAACGGGGCAATCCCTGTTTTTGTTGATGTTGAACTAGGAACATATAACATTATGGTAGACCGAATTGAAGGCGCTATTACTTCAAAAACCAAGGCAATAATGATTGCTCATACTATGGGTAACCCATTCGAGTTAGATACGGTAATTGAGCTTGCTAAGAAATATAATCTGTGGGTGATTGAAGATAACTGTGATGCATTAGGATCCAAATTTAATGGACAACTAACAGGTACCTTTGGTGATATTGCTACATCCAGCTTTTATCCACCGCACCATATGACTATGGGAGAGGGTGGAGCAGTCTATACAAACAACGCTCAGCTTAAAATGATTATCGAATCATTTAGAGATTGGGGAAGAGATTGCTGGTGTCCATCCGGATGCGATGATACATGTAAGAAACGATTTGGATGGGAACTTGGAACACTTCCATATGGATATGATCACAAATATACTTACTCACACATTGGTTATAACCTTAGAGTAACTGACATGCAGGCTGCAGTTGGGGTAGAGCAACTAAAAAAAGTGCCTTCTTTTGTAGAAGCAAGAATAAGAAACTTTAATAGACTTTCCGAAGGCTTGAAAGAACTTAATGATTATTTTATTTTGCCTAGAGCAACTAGAAATTCTGAACCCAGTTGGTTTGGATTTATTCTAACTCTTCGTGAGAATGTAGGTTTTACTAAGAATGAAATAGTAAAGTATTTAGAAAGTAACAGAATTCAAACACGTATGCTGTTTGCTGGTAATTTAACAAGGCAACCAGCTTTTCAAGGAGTTAACTACAGGGTACATGGTGATTTGACAAATACTGATAAAATCTTAAATGATACGTTTCTAGTTGGTGTATACCCCGGATTAACCGATGAAATGATTGATTACATGGTATTTAAGATTATTGAATTTGTTAAAACTAAACAAAATTAGTAACCAGGGGGATATGTTAATGAAAGTAGTCATATTAGCAGGTGGATATGGAACAAGAATAAGCGAAGAATCACACTTAAAACCTAAACCAATGATCGAGATTGGACAAAGGCCGATTCTTTGGCATATTATGAAAATTTATTCTTCCTATGGATTCAATGATTTCGTAATTTGTCTTGGTTACAAGGGTTATTATATTAAGGAATATTTTGCTCATTATTTTCTTCATGAATCTGATGTTACTTTTGATTTTAGAAACGATAACGAGAACATAATCCATAATCATTCAGCTGAGCCATGGAGAGTCACACTTGTAAATACTGGGCTAGATACGATGACAGGCGGTCGGGTTAAGAGAATTCAGCCTTATATTGGACACGAACCCTTTATGCTCACTTATGGTGATGGTGTTTCAGATGTAAATATTAAAGAATTAGTTGATTTCCATAAATTAAGTGGACGAATGGCTACTGTTACATCTATTCAACCAGATGGCAGATTTGGCGCATTGGACATATCAGATTTAAATGAGGTTCGCGGCTTTCAAGAGAAGCCTAGAGGTGACGGATCTTGGATTAATGCTGGCTTCTTTGTGTGTCAACCTGAAGTATTTGATTACATTAATGATGATTCAACTATATTTGAAAAAGACCCGCTAGAAAATCTAGCGAAAGGCGGGGAACTATCAGCTTATAAACATCATGGTTTCTGGCAACCTATGGATACATTGCGTGATAAAAATCATTTGGAAGAACTTTGGGCCAAGAACAAAGCTCCTTGGAAAATTTGGGGAAAAGATTTGGTGAAAAATGTATGACTGAATTCTGGATTAATAAACGAGTATTCATAACGGGTCATACAGGATTTAAAGGGTCGTGGTTATGTTTATGGTTGACACAGATGGGAGCAAAAGTAGCAGGGTATGCTTTGCAACCTCCTACATCACCAAGTTTATTTGAACTATGTAATATAGAGGGGCTACTTGAAAAATCAACAATAGCAGACATTAGAGATTTAGAATCAATAAAAAAAGCAATATCCGATTTTAAACCAGAAATTGTTATACACATGGCTGCACAACCACTAGTTAGAGATTCATATAAAATCCCGGTTGAAACGTACTCTATTAATGTTATGGGTACAGTAAACGTATTTGAAGCAGTAAGAATAACTGAAAGCGTAAAAGCTGTTGTAAACGTGACAACGGATAAATGCTATGAAAATAAAGAATGGGAATGGGGTTACCGTGAAAATGAACCTTTAGGGGGATATGATCCATATTCCAATAGTAAGGCTTGTTCAGAACTAGTGACATCCGCCTATAGAAATTCTTTCTTTAATCGCGAGAAATATAACGAGCATGGTATTGCTGTAGCTTCTGCAAGAGCGGGAAATGTAATTGGTGGTGGTGATTGGGCGGTAGATCGCTTAATTCCTGATTGTATTAGATCTCTTTTACAAGAAGAGGAAATTATTATAAGAAATCCAAATTCAATAAGGCCATGGCAGCATGTTTTAGAACCATTGAGTGGTTATTTGCTCCTAGCTGAAAAGTTATATATAAGTGGTCCCCAATATGCAGAAGCTTGGAATTTTGGTCCATCAGATAATGATGCAAGGCCGGTAAGTTGGATAGTAGACAAAATATGTGATATCTGGGGAGAGAAAAGCCACTATCGAATTGATGGAGGTAAAAACCCTCATGAAGCTCATTATTTAAAACTAGATTGTTCTAAGGCAAAGTCTCACTTAAGTTGGGAGCCGCGCTGGGGACTTGAAAAAACTTTGAAGAGCATTGTTTCATGGACTCATAAGTATCGTGAAGGTGCTGATATGAGACTTGTGTGTATTGAACAAATTGATGATTATATTACTTCTTGTAATCTGCAGTAAATTTTAGTTAGAACATAATAAGGATAAGGTGAATCAAATGAAACTTTCAGATTATGTTATAGATTTTATTGCAGAAGAGGGAGTCTCGCACGTTTTTGAGTTTATTGGTGGAGCCATAGCACATCTTTTGGATTCTGTCTATTTACGTGATGATATCCATTGTGTTTCGGTGCGTCATGAGCAAGCAGGTGCTTTTGCTGCAGAAGCTTATGCAAGATTGAATGGTAAACTTGGGGTAGCCATGGCAACAAGCGGTCCAGGAGCTTTAAACTTGGTTACTGGTATTGGTAGTTGCTATTTTGATAGTGTACCTTGTTTATTCATTACGGGTCAGGTAAATACGTATGAATATAAGTTTGATAGACCTGTAAGGCAGATTGGATTTCAGGAAACTGATATTGTAAGTGTGGTTAAATCATTAACTAAATATGCAGAACTTGTAACTGACTCCTCAACGATAAGATATCATCTAGAGAAAGCTGTTTATTTGGCTCAAAATGGTCGACCAGGTCCTGTATTAATTGACATTCCAATGAATCTACAAAGGGAAAGTATCAACCCTGAGAATTTATTGAGCTTCTATGACAGCGAAGAATATAAAGAATTACAATCAGAATTTAATAAGAATGCCTCAGACAAAGAACTAAATGATATCTTACAACTGATTAAAAACTCAGAAAGACCTGTTATTTTAGCAGGAGGAGGAGTCAGAACTGCAAATGCAGCTGATGAATTACAACAACTTGTAAAGTTGACGGGAATTCCAGTGGTCACTTCATTAATGGGTCTCGATGTAATACCGCATACAAACGAAGAGTTTATTGGATTAATCGGTTCTTATGGGAACAGGTACAGTAATTTAGCTCTAGCAAATAGTGATTTAATTTTAATATTAGGTTCTAGACTTGACTCCAGACAAACTGGGACAAGACCAGATACCTTTGGGCGAGCAGCGAAAAAGATACATGTGGATGCCGATTTCAATGAATTGAATGCAAAAATTAAAGTAGATATTGCGATTCAAATTGATGTGAAGAGTTTTTTAAACTTATTAAATGAAAAGCTCAAGGAATATCAAAAGCCTGACTATGCAATGTGGAATGAAACGATTAAAAACTTGAAAGATAAATTCCCTACACGCTGTTATGACTCACCACAAGAGCATATAGATCCTAACCTATTTATGGAGTTACTATCATCAATGAGTTGTGAAGGTGATGTAATTTGCTTAGATGTAGGACAGCATCAAATGTGGGCTTCACAGTCTTTTAAAATAAAAGAAAAACAACGAATGCTGAACTCTGGTGGAATGGGTGCGATGGGCTTTGCTTTGCCTGCTTCAATTGGGGCCTCACTAGTAAATGAAAATAAAGTGATTGTTATAGCAGGTGATGGGGGCATACAGGTCAATATTCAAGAATTTGATACGATTGCTAAACACAATCTCCCTATAAAAATATTTGTTATGGATAATAATTGTCTAGGAATGGTTAGGCAGTTCCAGGATTTGTATTTTGATGGTCGAAAGCAATCTACAGTGTATTCATCACCAAATCTATTGAAAATTGCTCAAGCATATAATATTCCCGCTTTTCATATAGCAACAATGGATGAAGCAAAATTTAGGATTGAAGAAGCATTTAGCATTGAAGGTCCAGTATTTATATCTGTAGCGTTAGAACAAAATACTACCGTTAATCCTAAACTAGTAGTCAATAGACCTATCGAAGATATGTCTCCACATCTAGAAAGACATGAGTTGAGAGGATTAATGTTGATTGACTTAGTCGAAGAAATGGAAGTACCTAAATAGGTTTTTAATTTTTGGAGGCAGTATATGAATACTTCCATAAAGGAAACAAAAACGATAGCTATTTTAGGCGCAACAGGACATATAGCGAAAAATTTGATTTATTACTTGTCAAAAGAAGAAAAGTATAACTTGGTTCTGTTTGCCCGATCGGTTTCTAAAATAGAACACTTTATAAATGATAATTTGCTGATTAAAAGTAAGTTTACATTATATAATATGGAGCATTTCACTCTACATTCATATGATGTGATTATCAATTGTATTGGTATAGTTGATTCCACTAAATCTAAACAAGAACAGCAACAAGTATTTACTGTGACTGAGGAGTACGATAATTTAATATTGAATTATTTACACTCCCATCCCAAAGCATTATATATTAACCTAAGTAGTGGTGCTGCATACTCTACAGCATTTGATCAAGCAGCTGGCCAGAAAACTAAAAGCGAAATAGAAATTAACAATTTCCTTCCAACACATAGTTATGGGATTACAAAGCTATACACAGAGGCTAAACATAGAGCATTTGATAATTTTAATATCGTTGATTTGAGGGTATTTAGTTTTTTTAGCCGATTTATTGATATAAGTTCAAAATTCTTACTTACAGACATTATTCGATGTCTACGAGAGGATAAGGTTCTTAGGACAAATGATATCAATATAGTGAGAGATTACATTCACCCTAAAGACTTTATTGAATTAGTTAAACTATGTATTGCTAAACAAGAGATTAATGATGTTTTTGATGTATATAGTTTAAGTCCGATTCCTAAATTTGATATACTTAATTATTTTATTGAAGAATATGGCCTTAAAATTGAAATTGATAAATCGTATTCATTGACTTCACCATCTGGAGTGAAAAGTAATTATTATTCAATCAATTCAAAGAGTAATACTGTGTTATCCTATTACCCTATATACACTTCACTTGAATGTATAAAAGGAGAAATTAGATATATGTACAATGGATCTAAAAAATAACATAATAAGGTGAAGAAATGAAATTACTAAGTATAGTAACCCCATGTTATAACGAAGAAGCTAATGTTGAAGAGTTGTACAGACAGGTTAAGGAGACTTGTAATAGCCTTATTGGATACACGTATGAGCATATTTTTATTGATAATGCATCAAAAGACGAGACCGTATCTATATTAAAGGCGTTAGCATCACAAGATCCGAATGTAAAAGTGATTGTTAATTCAAGAAACTTTGGACACATCAGATCTCCATACCATGCTTTACTTCAAGCTAGAGGAGATGCTGTGATCCTAATGGTCGCAGATCTTCAGGATCCACCCTTAATGATAAGGGATTTTGTTCAAAAGTGGGAGGAAGGATTCAAAGTTGTATTGGGTGTTAAAAGTGAAAGTGAAGAATCTCGATTAATGTTTGCTATTAGAAAGATGTATTATAATTTCATTAATAAGGTGTCTGAAATTGAGTTGACTAAAAACAACACGGGATTTGGCTTATATGATCAACAAGTTATAAAAGTTCTAAGAGAAATCGATGATCCTTATCCGTACTTTAGAGGTTTAATTTCTGATATTGGTTTTGAGAGTTTTAAATTTAATTATATTCAACCTTCTCGAAAGAGAGGGATTACTAAAAATAATTTCTATACCTTATATGACATAGCAATGCTAGGAATAACTAATCATTCAAAAATACCCTTAAGATTAGCTGCAATGTTAGGTTTTGGTATGTCAGCTATTAGTTTTATTGTCGCTATACTATATTTATTAGCGAAGTTAATATTTTGGAATTACTTTGAAGTAGGAATTGCTCCACTTGTAATTGGATTATTCTTCTTTTCATCTATACAATTATTTTTTATTGGAATAATAGGTGAATATATTGGATCAATTCATACGCAAGTATTGAAACGACCGTTGGTAGTTGAAAAGGAAAGAATTAATTTTAGTGAAAACAATGAGCATTCGGAAAAGAAGGAAAATGTAATGTGTTTATAATTAATTGTGTGAACAGAAAAAAGCCTTGAGTGCAACTTATAGTTTTACCAATGCACATGTTATAGTAAAGTCTTAATAGGATATATTCAATAAAAGGAAGTCTAACAACACATAAAGAGAAACAAGAGAAGGATGGGTGTTATTAATGAAAGGCATTATCTTAGCTGGTGGAACAGGTTCACGTCTCTATCCTTTAACTAAAGTTACTAACAAACACCTGCTCCCTGTCGGTAAGTACCCGATGATCTTTCACTCAGTTGCTAAGCTTAAGCAAGCTGACATTACTGACATCCTCATAGTTACTGGCAAAGACCACATGGGCGATGTTGTAAATCTACTTGGCAGCGGTCGCGAAATGGATGTAACCTTTACTTATAAAGTTCAGGATGAGGCTGGTGGTATTGCTCAAGCTTTAGATCTAGCTGAACATTTCGTTGGGGATGACCAAATGGTCGTGATTCTCGGAGATAATGTATTTGAAGAGAGCATCGTTCCATTTGTTAATAATTTTAGGGCTCAACGTAATGGTGCTAAAATTCTTATTCAAGAGGTTCAAGATCCTCAAAGATATGGTGTGCCAGAATTGCAGGGAGAAAATATCATCTCGATTGAGGAAAAGCCAAAACGTCCGAAAAGTAATTTTGCAGTAACAGGAATCTATATGTATGATAGTTCTGTGTTTGGTATTGTTAAGACACTTAAACCATCCGGCCGCGGGGAACTAGAAATTACTGATGTTAATAATGCATACATTGAAAGAAAAGAACTGACTTATGACATCCTTCAAGGCTGGTGGACGGATGCCGGAACACATGCCTCTCTAGCTAAAGCAAATGAATTGGCTAAAGATATGCTTTTTGGCGAGGAATTTGGGAAACTTAAATTATAAGAGGTGCCAATACTATGAATATTATTTCTACAAAGTTAGAAGGATTATTTATTATTGAGCCCGATGTCCATGGGGATAATCGGGGTTTTTTTATGGAGAGTTACAGTCGTGCAAAGTTTATCGAACTTGGAATTAAACATGAATTTATACAAGATAATCACTCTTTATCAGTGGAAACAGGCGTACTACGTGGACTACACTATCAGTTGAATCCCAAAGCTCAGACAAAGCTAGTCCGTGTAGCATCGGGAGCTATTTATGATGTGGCAGTTGACATTCGCAAAGACTCATCAACGTTTGGTCAGTGGGTAGGTGTTATTCTAAGCGAGGACAATAAGCGCCAACTGCTTGTTCCACAAGGATTTGCTCATGGCTTTTGTACGATTGTCCCGAATACACAAGTACTTTATAAAGTGGACGAGTATTATTCCCCTGAACATGATAGGGGCATACTTTGGAGCGATCCAGCGATAGGTATTGATTGGCCTACGTCTAAACCAATCCTTTCTGATAAAGATCAACAGCATCCGCTGCTTAAAGACGCGGAAATAAATTTTTAAGACAGGAGTCTTACGCACATGAAAATACTCGTAACCGGCGGAGCCGGGTTCATCGGCAGCAACTTCGTTCATTATATGCTAGAACGTTATCCGAGCTATCAAATTATTAACTTGGATGCATTAACCTACGCAGGGAATCTTGAGAATCTAAGATCCATTCAAGAAAACAGCAATTATACTTTCGTAAAAGGCGACATCACGAACTCAGAGCTCGTTAACAGCCTGTTCGAGCAGGGCGTAGATACCGTTGTTCATTTCGCCGCGGAGTCGCATGTGGATCGTAGTATTCTAGAACCAGATGTCTTCGTGAAAACAAACGTTCTTGGTACTCAAGTGTTGCTTGAGGCAGCGCGGAAGTATGACGTAAAGAAATTCGTTCATGTCTCCACAGATGAAGTGTACGGAACACTTGGAGAAACAGGTCTTTTCACGGAGGACACACCATTGTCTCCCAATAGTCCTTACTCCGCTAGTAAAGCTGGCTCGGATCTTCTAGTTAGGTCGTATCATGAGACATTTGGCCTTCCGGTCAATATCACCCGATGCTCCAATAATTACGGACCTTATCAATTCCCGGAAAAGTTAATCCCATTAATGATTGCCAATGCTTTGAATGACAAGCCCCTCCCTGTATATGGAGATGGACTTAACATCCGCGACTGGTTGTATGTAGAGGATCACTGCAGTGCGATTGATTTAGTTTTACATAAAGGAATTAACGGTGAAGTTTATAATATTGGCGGAAATAATGAGAGAACGAATATTCAAATCGTGCAAACGATTCTTCGTGAACTGGGGAAACCAGAGTCATTAATTCAGTACGTTAAAGATCGTCTTGGACATGATCGTCGATATGGTATTGATGCCACAAAGATTACAAATGAGCTAGGTTGGGAACCGAAGCATAATTTTGATACGGGTATTCATGAAACGATTCGTTGGTATCTAGATAATCAGGACTGGTGGAAACGAATTCAGACAGGTGAATATCAACAATATTTCGCTCAGCAATACGGCGAACGCCTAGGAGTTTAGAGATGAAGATTTTAGTGTCAGGGGCTAATGGCCAATTAGGGCAAGATGTCGTAAAAATTTTAGGCACTAATCATGAGGTTCATGGTTTAGGAAGAGAGCAGCTTGATATTACAAATGAACATCAATGTCTTGAAATTCTGGAATCCCTCAAGCCGGATGTTGTCATTCATAGCGCTGCATACACAGCAGTTGATCTAGCTGAAACGGAAGAAGACTTGGCATATAAAATCAATGCATTTGGGACAAGGAATCTCGCTATTGCTGCTGAAAAATTTGGGGCTAAGTTCTGTTATATTAGCACTGACTATGTTTTTGATGGGACAGACACAAAGCCATATCGAGAATATGATAATACGAACCCCCAAAGTATTTATGGAAAGTCAAAGCGAGCGGGGGAACACCTCGTTCAAACGCTTTCTAGTAAATATTTTATTGTAAGGACGTCATGGGTTTATGGTTTGTATGGGGCGAATTTTGTGAAAACCATGCTTAAACTTGCCCAAGATCGCGACAGTTTGAAGGTTGTAAATGATCAGTTCGGATCACCAACTTATACGGTTGACCTTGCGAATTTCCTAGAGCAGCTTATTCAGACAGAGCGTTATGGTATTTATCATGCTTCGAATTCAGGCGTATGTTCGTGGTTTGATTTTGCAAATGCTATCTTTGAAGAGAGTGGAAAGAAGATGTTTGTGGAGCCATGCTCTACAGAAGAGTTTCTGCGACCAGCACCAAGACCGCGATACTCGGCAATGGAGCATATGGCCATTCGTGCGAATGGATTTGAAGACTTGAGACCTTGGCGTGAGGGGCTACAGGCTTTTTTAGAGGAATTAGGAGTGAGTAATGCAATCCGCTAGCATCCATATAGTGACCTACAATAGTTCTGAACACATCGATGACTGCTTAGAGGCAGTCATCATGCAATCCTACCCCATAAATCAAATCGTTATTATTGATAATGCTTCAAAAGACAATACGCTTGAGAAGCTGCAAAAGTGGACCTCTAAGATTCAACTTGTAAAAAACACAAAAAACAACGGCTTCGCCGGCGGACACAACCAAGCAATAAGAATGACTGATTCAGACTTTTGCCTGATTCTAAATCCAGACGTGGTGCTTGATAAAGACTATGTGTTTAAGACAATAGAAGCAATAGAGAACACACCACGTGCAGGCAGCGCAACAGGGAAACTGCTTTTCAAAGCCGATCCAAAGCGCATTGATAGCACAGGGCTTGTCATCAACAAGGCTCGTAGAGCATTTGACCGAGGCGCACATCAACCAAGCGGTCAATATCACCAAGCTGAAGAGGTGTTTGGTGTCTCAGGTGCCGCGGCCATGTACGCTAGAGAGATGATTAACGACATAAGTTTAGATGGCGAATTTTTTGATGAAGACTTTTTTGCCTATAAAGAAGATGTAGACGTCGCCTGGAGAGCACAGCTTCTAGGGTGGAAGGCTCTTTACGAGCCATCTGCTGTCGCGTATCACGAGCGAGGCTGGAAAGAGGGCGAAAGGAGCAGTAAACCGCTTTTTGTCAGAAGACTGTCCTACATTAATCGTTATAAAATGATGGTAAAAAACGATACCGCCACAATGAGGCTAAAGCATATTGTTCCACTATTCATTTACGAATGTCTTAGTTTTGCCTATGCTCTTGTAAGAGAACCCAAGCTGCTAGGAGCTTGGGCTGACTTCTTTCGTAAATATTCGGATCTCCGCAAGAAGAGACATGCCATCCGTAGTAAGCAAAGAGTATCGCCAAGCCAACTTAATAAATGGTTTGAATGATAAGATTAGCACAAGCTAGTCTTATTTTTTTAGGCTAATTTTAATATTCGCATGTTATAATAGCAGTAATGAAATTAAGACAAGTGAGGTTTCCCCTTGGATTTATCAATTATCATCGTTAATTACAAAACACATGACCTAACGCTAGCCTGTATAAAGTCAGTATTATCGTCAGCTACAGCATACACTTACGAGATTATCTTAGTTGACAATGCTTCAAATGACGGCATCATTCAGTCCATTAACGAGCAGTTCCCCCAAGTCATCTGTATCGCAAATAAAGACAATGTTGGCTTCTCAAAAGCTAATAACCAAGGTATTCGTATAGCAAAAGGGAGATATGTGCTGCTACTGAACTCCGATACCATCGTCCAACAGGACACATTAGAGACGATGCTGCGTTTCATGGACGAGAATCCGATCGTAGGCGCCAGTGGCTGCAAAATCGTACTGCCAGACGGTTCGCTCGACAAAGCATGTAAGCGGGGCTTCCCGACGCCGTCAGCGTCCTTTTATTATGCCTTCGGGTTTTCAAAGCTTTTCCCGAAAATCCCACGCTTCAATCAATATCAATTAGGATACTTGAATCCTGATGAGGAATACGGTATCGATTCCCTAGTAGGTGCCTTCATGTTAATCCGCCGAGAGGCTATTGAACAAGTAGGGATGCTCGATGAGGAATTTTTTATGTATGGTGAGGATATAGATTGGTGTTATAGAATTAAAGAGGCAGGTTGGGTAAATTATTATTACCCTCGGACTCAAATCATTCATTACAAAGGTGCGAGCAGTCGAAGGAAACCTTATAAAATCATTTATGAGTTTCATCGTGCGATGATTTTGTTCCATAATAAACACTATCGTCAGAAATACTCCTGGATGACAAATATGGCAGTTTACATAGGCGTAGGCTTGAAGTTAGGGCTATCCTTAGCAAGAAATAAACTAAAACCAACGAGGTGATTTACATTGATTCGACAGAGTCAAGGTTTTTTGACCCAACTATACGCACTGGCCGACTTCATATGTATTCAGCTCGTGTTCTTACTTTCCTGGTGGCTGAAATTTAAAAGTGGTTGGATTCCTTTCGATTCACCCCTGCCAATTAAGCATTATTTGATGTGGAGTGTCAGCTACGCGCTAATCGCGATTTTCATCAGTTATATGACTAATTTTTATACGCCGAAGAGAAAGAAGCAGTTCTCCTATGAGGTATTTAAAATTATTCAAGTCCATGTATTCAGCTTGCTGCTGCTCTTAAGTCTTCTGTTTATTTTAAAAGAGGTAGACGTTTCGCGTTCTTATCTGTTGCTTTTCCTAGTGAACAATATCCTAGCCATCAGCTTTTATCGTTATATGATCAAAATTTCGCTGAAGCGAGTTCGACAGAAGGGCTATAATAAGCAATTTATCCTTATTCTTGGAGCTGGAACGCTCGGCAGACAGTTTTACACGAAGCTCAGACAGCATCCGGAGTTAGGTTATGAGGTTGTTGGATTCCTTGATGACTATCAAGAAAAGCACGAAATTCCTTACCAGAATTATAAACCGATTATTGGCAAAATCGATGACCTCGAATCGATTTTGAATGATAGTATTGTCGATGAGGTCATTATTGCACTCCCGTTGGATGCCCATCGTAAATTCGGTCATATTATCAATGTTTGCGAGAAGGTCGGTGTTAAAACTCTAATCATTCCGGACTTTTATGACTTCTTACCGTCGCGTCCTTATTTCGATAATTTTGCGGAGATGCCGCTCATTAATGTGCGGGATATTCCTCTGGATGAGTTCCGAAATCGGTTGTTCAAGCGGGCTTTTGATATCATATTCTCTCTTACAGCAATCATTATTACAGCGCCAGTGATGTTGGCATCTGTCATTGCGATTAAGCTAACCTCTTCTGGCCCTATAATCTTCAAACAGGAACGGGTTGGACTGAACCGCAGGAATTTTATGATGTATAAGTTTCGCAGCATGAATGTATTGCCGGAAAGTGCTTCTAATACGGAATGGACGGTTGAAAATGACCCGCGGCGCACCAAGGTCGGAACTTTTTTGCGCAAAACGAGTTTGGATGAGCTGCCTCAGTTTTTTAATGTGCTATTTGGGCACATGAGTGTCGTCGGTCCAAGGCCGGAACGTCCTTATTTCGTGGAACAGTTCAAGGAAGAAGTTCCGAAGTATATGGTGAAGCATCATATTCGTCCGGGTATTACGGGGTGGGCGCAAAGCAACGGCTTGCGTGGAGACACTTCGATTGAAGAACGTATCAAACACGATATTTTTTACATTGAAAATTGGACTTTTCTCTTCGATATTAAAATTATTTGGCGAACGATTATTAATGGCTTTATCAATAAAAATGCGTATTAATTAAATTTTTTCACCTCAACCGCATGATTCGTCAACATCTTCCCCATACTAGGCATATACTTAGTGTGCGGGGAGGTTTTTTTATGATCGATCATGATGACGCTTACCAAGATGAACGCTTTTCAATCGGCAAAGGTTTGATTGTTGGTGTGGTGTTCGGTTCCCTGATCTGGGCAGGTATTATTACCGGTATTGTGTATATGTGGTGAAAATAAATAAAAGACTGCTTGGGGCGTTTTATATAGCCTCAAGCAGTCTTTTTCGTTAGGAGATAGGCTTTGAAGAGCGGGATGGACTTAACTTTGTTACGTCTCTAAGTCCCGCAACAAGCGGTTTTTCAGCCAGCCTGTATGCTATATAGCACAGTGGCACGACACACACTACAATGAGTATATTTGTTACTAGGTAACCCATGTAGTTAACCACATGAGTGGCCACACTTAGTTTCATTAATATTGAAATGAATATCAGGTGCGTAAGTAAAATGGCGTAAGAAGCATTTCCTAGCTTACTGAGGGTCTGCACCCACCAAGGCAGTAGAAGTCGCTCAGGTACGGAAGAAGCGCCTAGCAGTACAAATATAGCCGGAATAACGTATAGCAGGTAACTGTGATAAGGAGCAAATTGAAATTTGTTATTGATCCATATAAGTAAAAACCCAAACGCTCCGATAGAAATCAACCATTTGTAATGTTTACTTTTATGTTGCTCCACCCATTTGGCCAATAAACAGCCTGCGATAAACTCTAAATTCACATCACTGAAGAGAAAATTTAAATAGAAATGACGGTCGATATCGGCACTTATCAGCGGCACTCGCAAGAAATGGCATAAGGTTAAGGCAATCCAAATAGAAGCGAATATAAATGCTGGCTTTTTCCCAAGAGCAAGGAGAAGGCTGAAAGCCAAATAAAATAGCACAAAGTAACTTAACGACCAAGCAACCGGCAATACGGGGCCATGAGCCTGAGGGAGCAGCAGAAATGATTTAATAATCGTAGCCTTATGGGTTTCAAAGCCGTATCCAAAGCTCGGAACAAAAAAATAGACAGGCAGTACAACGAGTGTAATTAGCCAGTAGAAGGGATAGATACGTATGAGACGATTGGTTAAATAGGGGAGAACGGTCATTTGGGTGCCGATTTTGTGGCCATATGTATGATAGAGCAGGAAGCCGGTCAATAAGAAAAAGAAGTCTACCCCACCTGATCTCCCGATCGAGCTGATCCCTAGAAAGTCGTATTGATAATACTTAAAGGACATGGCAGAGATATGGAAAAGCAGTACAAAGAATGCTGCTGCTCCTCTTGAGGCTTGGAGTGTGATTTTTTGGTTGTTGTTCAATGATAATTCCTCCGGTTCATGAATGGATCCTTAAAAGATCATCATGCCAGATGATTGTGAAAAAAGTATGTATACAATCTGAAGATGAGCTTAAACAAATGGTTTCATTAGGCGAATTCATTTTTTTGAGGGATTCTTTTTGCTCCTTACCTAGGTTATAATTAAAGGACTTAAGTTTATTGGTTGGAGGAATGGCAAATGGCTGAAATGACGGATCGTGAGTTTTTAGGTGCCATGCTCGGTAGAATTAATGAAATTGGCGCGGATGTTAAGGCCATTAAAGACAGAGTTGACAGTATGGACAGACGTATGGGTAATCTTGAAGACCGCATGGGTAGTATGGAAGACAGAATGGATAATTTGGATAACAGAATGTCAAAAGTAGATGACACTCTACAAGAAATCAAACAGGTTCAAGTGCAGCAAGGTGAACAAATTGCAGGAATTGCTGTAACGATGATGGAACACGCAGCGAGTATTCGTACACTTAAATTAGTGAAATAAATGAGTAAGATTAGACGAATCTGGAGCTAGTCTTATTTTTTTTGCCTAAATCCGTCCAAGCTGGTAGCTTGGCTGCATAATCGTCCAAGTCCCCTCATATGCATGTACTATGTTGATGTTAATCATGAGTGAGGGGATGATCGAATGCGCCGGGTCACATGGATGGTAGCAGTGGTGATGTGCTTAGCATTGGTTCTCGCAGGATGCGGGATAGGCAAGAAAGATGCAGGATCTATCGTAAAGGATTTGGATCATGTGATCAGCAAAGCGGATAGCTATCAGGCTTCAGGCAGCATGATTTTGCACACAGGGTCACAGCCGCAGGAGTATCAGGTGGAGGTGGCGTTCTCGCCGGAGCATTTCTACCGGATTTCGCTGACCAATGCATCGAAGGATGTAACGCAAATTGTGCTGCGTAATGAAGAGGGCGTATTCGTACTGACGCCGCATCTGAAGAAAAGCTTCCGTTTCCAGAGCGACTGGCCGGAGAATCAAGGACAGGTGTACTTGTTCCAATCTCTAGCTAGAAGTATTATCGCGGACAAGGATCGCCAGTTTACAACGGACAATGATACGTATGTGTTCGATGTGGCGGCGAATTATCAGAATGAGCAGCTGTCTCGCCAGAAAATTTGGCTGAATAAAAAAACACTGGCACCTACGCAGGTTCAAGTGTCCGATACGAACCAAAATGTGATGGTGCAGGTGAATTTCACGAAGTTCGAGTTCGATGCGAAGTTTGATAAGGATTACTTCCAAATGGAGCGCAACATGACGAGCTGGAACATGCAGACATTGCCGACGATGTCCGATGTTAAGGTAACGGATGCTGACCATCCAGCGGCTAGTGTAACGGACAAAAACTTGTCCGCAACAGGTGGGCAGTCCGATCAAGCTGCCACAGGCACAAAAACGGATGCTACGAAGCCGAATGCCGCGGCAAGCAAACCGCAAAGTATCGGCATTATTGAACCGAGTTATCTGCCTAAGGATGTCGTGAAGCAAGATATTACGGATATGAAGCTAGGTGAAGACGCAGCGGTCCTTTTAAGATATAAAGGGAAGTACAACTTCAGTATGGTTGAGGTTAGACCTCAGGCGAAGTCGGTGTCTTTGCAGCCAGGTGATATTGTGGATCTCGGCTTCACGATTGGCGTTCTCACAGGGGAAGATAAGAAGACTCTTACTTGGACGAATGACGGCGTAGAGTTCAGATTAACGACAGGCGATTTGCCGACGAATGAAATGATTAAAGTGGCGATGGCGACGGAAGGCCAATCCGGAAAATAACCAAAGAAAGATCTGCTCTTAGGAGCAGGTCTTTCTTTGTAAATGAAAAAAAGAGCAGGCTCGACCTTTAAAATACGGCTTTTTATGCGATTATCAGAGAAAATTAATGTGGGAAAGTGTGCCAATAGAGAGGCGCGCCCCATGAAGGCTCAAAGATTTCGGATAAGAGTTCTAAGTGCTTCAAATGTACGAGTGGAGTAGCCTTCAGCCGATTTCCAATCGGAGATGGACATGCGAACAAACATGCTCATGAAAAGCGTTGTTTGGATATGACGCGATTTCGCCTTATTTAAGCCCAAAGGACGGTTGACAGTGTTTCGTGACTCGGTTTAACATAGGTTTATCGGTCCTAACGGGTTCGGAATTATTGGAGGGGGAGTCCTGCTGCTCGCATGGAGCGGGCCTTCCCTTGTCCTTTGCATTTGGAAAAAGAGGTGAACGCTGGTGGATGCTTTTTATCGTCCCACGTGGGTTGAAATTTCGTTAGATGCTCTGCGAAGCAACATTGAAGGTTTTCAGAAGATACTGCCGGCAGGAATGAAACAGATGGCAGTCGTTAAAGCGGATGCGTACGGACACGGGGCTGTAGAAGTATCCAAAGAGGCTTTAGCCGCAGGTGTGGATTACTTGGGTGTGGCGTTTTTTGATGAAGCGCTGGAGCTAAGGAATGCAGGAATAACCGCACCTATTCTGGTTTTAGGCTATACGCCTCCTGAGGGAGTCGAGCGGGCACGAGAGCTTGATGTTACGATAGCGGTCTATAGTCATGATGTCCTCAAGGAGCTGCAGGCACAGCAGCATAAGAAGAAGCTGAAAATCCACATCAAGCTGGATACTGGCATGGGTCGGCTTGGCTTGCATACGGAAGCGGATGCAATTCCATTCATCGAGCAAGCGCTGACGCTGCCGAATGTGGAGGTCGAAGGATTATTCACGCATTACGCGAATGCGGATGAAGTGGATAAAAGCTATACGCTGGAGCAGTATCGTCGTTTTGAGCGTATTGTGAGCCATTTTATAGATAAGGGTGTAACGTTTCCGTATATACACGCAGGCAACAGCGCAGCGGCTATTGATTTGCCTGGTCTCACGTATTCGATGGTACGGCTCGGCATCTCGATGTATGGGCTTTATCCTTCCGAGGACGTGGATCAAACGAAAATTGCGTTGAAGCCTGTGCTCAGTCTCAAAACAGGTATCGTCCATCTCAAAACGTTGCCGCCAGACTCCGGAATCAGCTATGGAACGATCTATCATACAAAAGGCGAAGAGCAGATCGGTACGCTGCCAATTGGGTATGCGGACGGGTATTCACGAATGCTTTCGGGTAAGGCAGAGGTTCTGGTTCGGGGTAAAAGAGTGCAGGTCGTCGGCCGAATTTGTATGGACCAATGTATGATCAACGTGTCCGACGTTAAGGATGTGCAGGCTCTCGATGAGGTTGTGCTGATTGGGGAGCAGGATGGAGAACGCATTACGGCTGAAGATATTGCTCGTCAGCTAGGTACAGTTAATTATGAAGTGATTTGCATGATTTCACATCGGGTCGCACGTGTGTATGTGCGCGGCGGCGAACGAGTGGATGCCATTAATCCGCTGATGCGTCATCGTTACTAGATCTTGGGTCTCATCTAATTCATGAATTTACCATTTAAAAAGTATCCTTCCTTTAGAGGGATTTTAGAGTAGGCTATCGAATACGTAGTGAAGAATCTTATATCCATAGGTGTAACATATTTGATATACTGGATGCATATATCTATTGTATAATTTGGTTTTCAAGTTGACATACTGGTAATATTGTCTTTGTATCGTTTCTGGGGGTGCGAGAGTGTGAGTAATGCGCATAATACGAAAAGGATCATGATTAGCTTGCCTGACAATCTGTTGCAAGAAGTGGACGGCATTGTCGAGAAGGAGAACTCCAATCGCAGCGAATTTATTCGCCAGGCAATGAAGCTGTATTTAATTGAACGCAAAAAGCGCAGTCTACGCGAATCCATGCAGCGAGGATATATGGAGATGGCGAAAATTAATCTCAGCATGGCATCTGAAGCTTTTCAAGCGGAGGAAGAAGCGGACGGAACGCTTGATCGCTTAGTAAGCGGGGTGTAAGAAGTGATTGTGAAACGTGGCGATGTTTTTTTCGCAGATCTTTCGCCGGTAGTAGGGTCGGAGCAGGGAGGAGTTCGTCCTGTTCTAGTGATCCAAAATGATATCGGCAACCGCTTTAGCCCAACCGTGATTGTTGCAGCGATTACAGCTCAAATCCAAAAGGCAAAGCTACCCACGCATGTGGAAATCGACGCGGAGACGCATGGATTCGATCGAGATTCGGTCATTCTGCTTGAACAAATCAGAACGATTGACAAGCAACGGCTTACGGACAAAATTACGCATTTGGATGAAGAAACGATGCGAAAGGTTGACGACGCTTTGCAAATTAGTGTGGGACTGATAGAATTTTGAATAGGATCAGGAACGGACGAGGGTAAGTGGTTCCCTCGTTTTTTGGTTTGCTTACATACTTGAATTCAATTGAAGTGGGGAATAACAATGACGATATTGGATACGATGATGAACAAATGGTTCCACTCAGCAAGCGAAGCATCCGGAAATACCGGTGTGCAGAGCGCAGCAGAAGAAGAGCAGCCCGGAAGCAAGGGAGCTAAGAACAAATACGAGGAAGAGCAAAAGGAAAAAGTCGTGCTCTCTGAAGAAAAGAAAGCGGAGATCCAAGAGCGAATCTTAAAGCAGATCTCCGCTGAGCTGCAGCTACCCACGGGTAAAGTGAAAACGACGATGGGGCTGCTGGATGAGGGGAATACAATCCCTTTTATAGCGCGGTACCGGAAAGAGATGACAGGTGAGCTAGATGAAAACCAGCTGCGAGACATCGAGGAGCGTTTGCAGTATTTACGCAACCTCGAGGATCGCAAGCTGGAGGTCGTGCGTTTGATCGACGAGCAGGGGAAGCTGACAGACGAGCTGCGTAAATCGATTGAAGGCGCTGCAAAGCTGCAAGAAATCGAAGATCTGTATAGACCGTATCGTCAAAAGCGGAAGACGAGAGCAAGCGTAGCCAAAGAGCGTGGCTTAGAGCCGCTAGCGGAGTGGATCTGGAAGCAGCCTAGACAAGGCTCGCTCGATCAAGAAGCGGAGCGGTACATAAATGCGGACAAGCAGGTAGCAAGCGCGGCAGACGCCATCCAAGGCGCGATGGACATCTTAGCGGAGAACATGGCGGACGATGCTAAGATTAGAGCCTGGGTGCGTAGATACACGCAGGATCAAGGGATATTACATACAGAGGCAAAAGATGCAAAGGCTGAGTCCGTCTATGAGATGTACTATGCCTATCAGGAACCAGTGAAGCGTCTGCCGCCTCACCGTATTCTTGCCATCAATCGCGGGGAACGCGAGGAAATTCTTAAGGTTAACATGGTTGTTGCGGTAGATAAAATTCATGATTATATAGCTAGGCAGATTATCAAAGGGCAATCCGTTGTACAGGATGTGCTTCGTGCGATTGTCGAAGATGCTTACAAGCGTCTAATCGCACCGTCCATCGAGCGCGAAGTGCGCGGGGAAATGACAGAGATGGGCGAGGAGCAAGCGATTAAGATTTTCGCAGAAAATCTGCGTAATCTGCTGCTCCAAGCACCCGTCAAAGGGCACGTTGTGCTCGGTGTCGATCCCGCTTACCGGACAGGCTGCAAGCTGGCCGTCATCGACGACACCGGGAAAATGCTTGAAATCGCCGTGACGTACCCAACACCTCCTAATAATAAGGTGGCGGAAGCCAAGGCGAAGTTCAAGCAATTGATCAGCAAGCACGGCGTAGAGCTGATCGTCATTGGGAATGGAACGGCTTCCCGTGAAACGGAGCAGTTTGTGGCGGAGCTGATTGCCGAGATCAAGGAGCAGAAGCTCAAGTACTTGATCGTCAGCGAAGCGGGGGCGAGCGTGTACTCCGCATCGAAGCTGGCGCAGACGGAGTTCCCTGACCTCGATGTCGCGGAGCGTAGCGCGATCTCGATCGCGCGGAGGCTGCAAGACCCGCTCGCGGAGCTTGTAAAGATCGAGCCGAAGGCCATCGGCGTCGGGCAGTATCAGCATGACGTTTCGCAGAAACGTCTGGATGAGAACTTGAAGGCCGTCGTAGAGTCGGCCGTTAACCATGTCGGTGTGGACCTCAACACGGCGTCCCCGTCTCTGCTCTCCTACGTGTCGGGCGTGAACGCGACACTGGCGAAGAACATCGTCAAGTATCGCGAGGAGAACGGCAAGTTCAGCTCCCGACAGGAGCTGTCGAAGGTTCCGCGCCTTGGCGCGAAAACCTTCGAGCAGTGTGTCGGGTTCATGCGGATTCCGGGCGGCCGGAACCCGCTGGACAACACCCCGATCCATCCGGAGTCTTACGACGTCGTGGATCGGCTGTTCAAGGAGCTGCGCCTGGAACTGGCGCAGCTGGGCTCGCAGCAGCTTCTATCGCTGCTGCAAACGCTGGAGCCTGAGGAGATGGCTCCGAAGCTGGGTGTTGGTGTCCCGACGCTGCGGGACATCTTAGACAGCCTGCAGCGTCCTGGGCGGGATCCGCGGGAAGAAGTCCCCGCGCCGATCTTCCGCACTGACGTGCTGCAGCTGGAAGACCTTGTGCCGGGCATGGAATTGACCGGCACGGTGCGCAATGTCATCGACTTCGGTGCTTTCGTCGATATCGGCATTAAGAACGATGGGCTGGTGCATATCTCCCAGCTCAAGAATGGCTTCGTGAAACATCCGATGGATGTTGTTTCCGTTGGAGACATTGTTCAGGTATGGGTGCTGAACGTGGATCAGAAAAAAGGACGCGTCGGCTTGACCATGAAAAAGCCGCAGCAATAAGCAAATAGATAGCAGTTGGCGGCGATGAGCTGCCGGCTGCTTTTTTTTCCACATCATCCTCTCCAACCAGAAATTGAAATTAATCCTCGTTTGGGGGCTGTCCCACCTCCTTCACAGAATATACAACGGAGTTTTGTTGGCTAACGACCGCAATGAGCATGTCCTCATTCGCCAAACGGGTCAGCCACTCGGAGGCTATGCGAAAAGGGACATTACATTCGGCAGCGATGTCCTGGATACGGATCTGGCCATTACAGCGCCTCGCAACGTCCAGAATAACTAGCTTCCTTAATTCCCACAGAAAGGGCGTATAGGAGGAGTTAGGGGTGTTAGGTACGGAATAAGACGATTTTCTTTCATGCAGCAGATACACGTTGTCTCCTTGACCTTTTTTCGTTCTACGACGTAAAACCACAGATCTTCAGCTCCCTTTATATATGTTTAGATAACAAAAAAACACACTGACCCGCAGATTACTCTGCTGGATCAAGTGTGCTTCACTCAACGGACTATTACATTTATTTACAGTATAGTGGGCTCATTTCGAATATGCAACATATTTTTTTATTTACGATTGCTGCTTCTATGTAACGGTTACGGCAAAAAAGCCAGCACCTGTTTCAAACAAGTACTAGCCCTTTTATCAGAATTTACGTTTGCCCGGTCCGTCCGTCGATTGGGTGTCAGGCCACTCCTCTTGTGAGCGGCGGGTGCGGTAAAAGTACCAGCTATCATTCAGCAATCGGATTTGTCTGCGGTTTTTGTTCTGGAAGGCCCGCATTAATTGATTACAGAGCCATTGCGGCATATGCCCATCCCCTTCTTCGCCATGTACTTATAGCATATGAAGGAAAGGGGAGTAGGGTGCAGGTCCTTATGACATTATGCTTCAAATTCCTCTTCGTACCACTGTTCGAGCTGTGCTTGAAGGGCGCGGATTTCAGTTAGCAGTGAGACCAGCGGATAGGATTTCTCCTGAATGCCGGCAAAGGATTTTTCCAAACGATTGATATACTCTAATCCTTGGATGAGCGTATACGTCGTTCCGATTAGCTCCAGGTCATCACATTCTGCAATCACTCTAGGAAGCTGAGGGACATCGTCGGCAGTCAGTTTATCTAATTCTTTGTGCAACCTTTGATTCAGAGCTGTTAGTTGATAGGAATAGGAAGATGGCATCGCAACAAATTCTACTTGCTGGTCGAGCTTGAGAATGGCATATCGCATTTGTGGCATTTGATTGGTCAAATCCTCTCTGTATAAAGCTTTCGATCTTTCTTTTCTACTTGACAGTATAGCCGTACATACGGTACAAATTCAAGTGAGAACTTGTCTAAGATGAGCTTGCGATGAAAGTTTCTAATGAAAAATCTAAGGAGCGTAGGGGATGGAGGATCGGGAACTTCAGGAGTGGATTGAGCAAATTTCTTTGGCCTCGTTTGGAAGGCCGTTTGTTCATCAGGCGCGTTTTAACCGAAGATTGAGGTCGACGGGAGGGCGCTATTTTACCAAATCCCATGATATTGAAATCTCTTGGATGCAGTGGGAGACGTTTGGTCGTGAGGAAATTGAGAAAATCATTAAACATGAACTTTGCCATTATCATTTACATATATTAAAAAAAGGTTATAAGCACCGCGATCATGATTTCAAGTCGCTGCTCGCGCAGGTTGGAGGTTCCCGCTTCTGTCAATCGCTTCCGCAGGCGCGTCAGCAAAGAGCTTATAAATACAGGCTGGAGTGCGTTAATTGCAAAACGGAGTATTTCCGAAAGCGAAAAGTGGATGTTCGCAAGTATGCCTGCGGCAAGTGTAAGGGAAAATTGAAATCGTATACACTTGACTTACCAACGCCTTCATAATAAAATAAAACTTATTCATTCCCTGATAGCTCAGTTGGTAGAGCACTCGACTGTTAATCGAGTTGTCACAGGTTCGAGTCCTGTTCGGGGAGCCATATCTTTGGAGAGATACCCAAGTGGCTATAAGGGGACCCTCTGCTAAGGGGTTAGACTGCGTAAGCGGTGCGAGGGTTCGAATCCCTCTCTCTCCGTATCGTTTTGGAAATAAGCTCAGATGGCTTTTGCGCCGTTTGGGCTTATTTTTTTTGAAGATAATGATAGGGCTTAACTGTGGGACGCTATTTCAGCTTTTTAGGGAGAAAAGCTGAAATAAGAGCCTGTAGGTCCTCTTCAGCATCCAAACTTCGCTTTTCGCCTAAATAGCGTCTCGTAGTTCCGCTAAGGGGTCTAGAAGGAATGAGATGCAGGAAGTGATGAGTCAAAGTTTGCCTTTCGATTTTCATAGTTTGCGTAGTCAGAACCAATGTTTGCGTTTAAAAAAGTACCACATCAAGAATCCGATGCCAATCATCAGAATCCAAACATACAAGTAGCCATAGTCCCAGATTAGCTCGGGAATGATTTTGAAATTCATGCCGTAGACACCGACAATGAAGGTAAGCGGCAGAAAAATCGTGCTGAAAACCGTTAATGTTTTCATAATTTCGTTCATGCGATCGGATTTCATACTCATCTGAAGCTCAAGCAGCCCAGTCAGCGATTCACGAAAAATGTCCAAGGAATCTACGACACGTGAGATGTGGTCCATAATATCGAGAAAGTAGACATCATCTTCTTCACGTGTGTAGGGGAAGGAGTGGTGCGCAATAGCCGTTAGGGTAATTCGCTCATCGACAATGACGCGGCGAAGCTGGTGCATGGTCCTTTTCAGCTGGAAAATATCCTGTGCGATGCGAATCGCAGGGTTCTGATACACGGCCTGTTCCATACTGTCCAGACGATCGTCCAGATGTTCCACGATGACGGTATAATCGTCGACACAGCGATCCAGAATGGCATGTAGAATTGCGCCAGGATGGCTGATTCGTTCAGGCACTTCTTGGCACGTGTGATAGAGCTGATCGATGAAAGGAAGCTGGTCCTTGTACACGGTAATAACAAAATTAGAGCCGATCACGATCGCAATTTCCTGGGGTTCCAGCCCCTCAGATACCGCGAAGAAGGTCAAGAAGATGTGATTTTTGTACGTATCCATCTTCGGTCGTTGGTTTAGCTTGATGGCGTCCTCAACGAGGAGCGGGTGGCACTTGAACACATTACCAAGGACGTGCTTGACTTCATCTGGTGAGGGGTTCTCCATTCTCACCCAAACGACTTCGTTTGGGGCTGGAACGCGTACCTCTTCCTCGTGGACGGTTGCTTGTGTAGATTCATATATGAGCATGGATGACAAACCAAACACCTCGGTTAGGTTGAATTGGTTTCAGCATACCATATTTGTCCGGAAGCGATCCAGATTTTGCACTTGTCAATTGAGATTTGATCCTTTATAATAACAATTGTCGTCAAAATGGGCTGCACAAGCTTACTGACTTTCGTGGCCCGTTGGTCAAGTGGTTAAGACACCTCCCTTTCACGGAGGTAACAGGGGTTCGAGTCCCCTACGGGTCAGTTTATTATCCTCTTATGCGGTCGTGGTGGAACGGCAGACACACCATCTTGAGGGGGTGGCGCTCACAAGGCGTGAGGGTTCAAATCCCTCCGACCGCATCCCAAGAAAAAATCTGAGATTCCTTGATGTATAAGGAGTCTCAGATTTTTTTGTTCTTGTATTTTATATATCTTAACGTCGTAAAACCAGCTTAACGCCAGCGTGGGAGTCTCGCTCGCGCCAAAGGTGTCCCATCCAGCCCCACAAACTGCAAAAAGTACAGCAAATGATCTCACTTTTTCCATTTTTAGAGATAAACATGTAAAAAGTACATGGCATTCATTGCCTTTTACCCTACATATGCAGAAATCACCAATTTAGCTGTATTTTTTGCAGGATATGAGTCGAAATCGAAGACTTCCGCCAAATTTGCTGCACTTTTTGCAGGATTTGTATGGCCAGACAAAGTCTCCACTCTCCTATCCAAATTCGTGGGCCCCGCCATAACATCTCCCGCCCCGCTTACGCGCACAGTTCAACCAAAGCTACCCTGAACTGAACACTTTAGCAAGCTACGTTTGCTTTTATTGTTCGTTAATGAACTGTCCTTTCGTGTGTGAAGTATTTTGAATAAACACATAATTCCGACTAAAAACACATGTAAATATTTTGTAAGTGCCAATATAATGAAAACTATCATGGGCCCATGATAATAAAGTTTATAGAGAGGGGCTACTTCATTTGAAAGCACTTTCGAATAACTATCGTTTCTTACGCAAACGGAGTACTGTCACGATAGTTGGAGCTTTGATGTCTGTTGTTATGTTAGCCGGTTGTGGTAATTCTTCTAATGATCCCAAAGCAACGTCCACTTCAAGTACTTCGGCCACTGTGCCCATTCATATTCTTTTGTCCCATTCCGAATTCGCCTATGCGAAACAAGCCAAAGAAGATGATATCTACAAAAAAGAGTTGAACCGATTATCTGGTTTCAATGTTAAGTATGATTTCTTGGGACATAGCGATTATGCTCAGCAGTTATCCCTTCGTTTTGCATCTGGTGATCTAGCCGACTTGATCCGCACGGACAGTGTAGTATCTACCATTCACAGCGGTGCTGTCGATCAAGGTGTTTTTCTCGAACTCGGTCCTCTCATTGATAAATACGCGCCTACGTTAAAAAAGAAAATACCTGCAGAATTCTGGAAAAGTCCTCGTATTTCTAAGGACGGTAAAATTTTTGGCATACCCGTTACCCGTGGGGTACCAGCTGATCGTTCTATCTTTATCCGCCAGGATTGGCTTGATAAGCTGAAAATGGATGCTCCTAAGACACTTGATGAGTACTTAGCTTTCTTCGAAGCGGTTAAAAAAGAAGATATGAACGGCAATGGGGATCCAAATGATGAGTATGGCTTAGGCATGTTCAACAATATTATTTGGACGGATATTTTCACACCTGCATTCGGTGTTCATACGAACAAGTGGAGCCTCAAGAATGGGCAACTCGTTCCTGATATTATCGACCCAAGAATGAAGGAAGCGATCGCTTTCTACAAGCAGTTATACGATAAAGGATACATTAATCCCAATTTGTTTGTGAAAAAAGAAGATGAGCAGAATGCTTCCATTGCTAAAGGGGAAGTTGGCGTTTGGGGCGCTGCTGTTTACCAATACTTGGCTGGGTACGGCAAGGATAACGCAGCAAAAACGTTTCTTAACCAACCCACTGCCTCTGTTAGCATGATTGCCCCCCCACAAGGCCCGCGTGGTGATAAGGGAATGGCACTGCAATCGGATGAGATTTATTTCGTATGGGTGATTCCGGCCAAGACCAAAAATCCAGAGAACATCATTAAGTATCTGGAGTGGGCTTACAGCAGTCCTGACGCTGATCAATTTTTTGCCTATGGCATCAAAGGGCAAAACTTCTCGGAAGAAAACGGACAGATTAAGTACGATATTAATCAGCCAGTCAATGTAGAGAAGAATGCTTTCCAAATGTATCAAGTTTCATTGAACCCGCGTGAAATTGGATTCGCAGCTCCGCTTGTGCTTAAGGCTCTGCCGGAGTCTGACAAAATTACAAAGGGTTATGCGACATCAAAAGAGAGTCTTATCCCCAATGAAGCTAAATACATGCCTCGCTTGGAGTCACTCGCAAGCCATCCGGAATTAAATATTGGAGCTGCTCAAGGCACGCTTTTCCTGGACATGTTTGCTAAGGTGCTTACAGGACGTGAACCGCTTGATTCGGCGTTCGACAATTTTGTGGTTGAATGGAAAAAACGAGGCGGCGATGCCGCTATTAAAGAAGCGACAGAATGGTATAACAAGTTCAATACTAAATAATCAATGGACCCAGCTAAGCGTGGATCGAGATTAGGTCTGACTTGGATCTCCTATTGCTCGATCCACATCATTTCACAAAGGGGGAGAACGCCCTGTTTGCACAGATCCGACTCAAAGAATCCTGGGTGCTTATCCTCATGGCAATCCCCGGTTTAGTCTACTTTTTCACGTTCAAATATATCCCTCTGGTTGGCAATATCATTGCTTTTCAGAATTACAACCTATTTCAAGGGTTTACTCACAGCAAATGGGTGGGGCTGGATCATTTTCTTACGTTGTTTCGTTATGATGATTTCTGGATTATTATGCGCAACTCATTAAAACTTGGGCTTTACTCCATTATATTCGGTTTCCCCGCACCATTAATTCTAGCATTATTGTTGAACGAATTACGGGCAATGTGGTTGAAACGTCCACTTCAGACGATGTTGTATTTGCCGCATTTCCTTTCATGGGTCATTGTAGGCGGTATCTTTACTAATCTTCTTGACGCTAAGGGCTGGATGAATCAACTGCTTGATCATTTTGGCCTCGGGCCCTTTGACTTTTTGGGGAATTCCACAACGTTCCTTGGAACGATAATATCTATTAGCATTTGGAAAGAAATTGGATGGGGCACTATCATCTATCTGGCCGCGCTTGCTGGAATCAATCCGAGCTTATATGAGGCTGCTACGGTAGATGGAGCTAGTAGGATTCGGCAAATATGGTCGATTACGCTGCCATCGCTTATGCCGGCAATCATAGTTCTATTGCTTCTAAGAGTAGGGAATCTATTAGATGCCAATATTGAGCAAATGCTAATGTTCCTAAATCCGCTTGTGCGAGATGTTGGTGAAGTATTTGACACGTATATTTATAGAGTTGGTTTATTAGACAGCCAGTATAGTTATTCCACCGCAATCGGAGTGTTTAAATCAGTTATTGGCTTGATATTGTTGACTTTGGTTAATACATTGAGCAAAAAGACGACGGGTGAAAGTGTTTATTAGACAAACAGGAGGGGATTGACCTGAGAATCGCTCGTTCCTTTCAATGGTTTTCAGTTGTAAATATAGCTGTCTTAGTTGTAACCAGTTTGAGTATGATTGCGCCTTTAATTCATTTATTGGCCGTGTCGCTAAGCCTCCCGGAATATGCGAATGCCAAATTGGTAGGGCTTTGGCCCAAAGGCATGCAGTTTGATGTCTATGGATCTATTTTTGCGTTAGATGAGATTTGGAAAGCTATGGGAGTAAGCATTTATATTACTGTCATCGGAACGCTTGTGACGCTGCTCCTCTGTTCGCTCTTAGCCTACACGCTCACGAGGCCAATGATGCCAGGGCGGCAAATCATCATGAAACTGATTGTCGTTACGTTCGTTTTTCCTGTACCTTTGATTCCGAGTTACTTATTAGTCAAGCAGTTGGGCATGATTAATTCGCTATGGTCACTCATTATTCCTGGGGCGATGAGCGCGTTCTATGTTCTCATTATTCGAACTTTCTTTAAAGCACTTCCTGGGGAGTTGTTTGAAGCAGCCAAAATGGATGGTTGTGGGGAATTGAGCATTTACGCTCGCATTGTATTACCATTATCGATGCCCGTACTCGCTACCATCACCTTATTTCATACGGTTAGCCAATGGAATTCCTATTTCTCAGCAACGATTTACATTCGTTCGCGAGACTTGTATCCACTTCAGGTTCTGCTGCGTAATCTCATTGTAGACAATGGTGCCAATACTGGAATGAGCGATTTCCAACTTAGTACACAGTTTACGCCAGAAATGATGAAAGCGGGCATCGTGTTGGTCGCTACCTTGCCGATTCTTATTGTATATCCGCTTCTTCAAAAGCATTTCGTTAAAGGCGCTATGCTGGGTTCGGTCAAAGAATAGATAAGGGTATCTTGATTTCGTAAAATAAGTTATTTTTATAATAGACAACTTAGAAGCACAGACGGAAGAAAAAGGGGAATGCGAAATGCGAATCAAGACGATGACGATTAAGTTAAAGCTGGTTCTGCTCTTCTTCGGATTCTTCTGTTTGCCGTTTTTAATCCTTGGCAAGTTCTGGTACGACCGTTCTATGGAAACCATCGAGGATAATGCCATTAATAATAATCAACAGCTTATGCGCCAAATAAATTATAACCTTGATGTCTATTTCTCTGATATTAAGAAGGCGACGCTCCCTTTGCTTGCCCATCCTCTCGTACAGCAGTTTGTCAAAATAGACCCTAATAATCAATATGACTATTACGATTTAAGCTCTCGTATCCGAGCAGACCTCATTCCTAACATGGTATATAATCGAGATGATATTTATGGACTGTCCATTATTTCACTGAAAGGTCCTTATTATAGCAATATAGCTTTCTCAGATCGTGTAGACAGGTATAGAAAGGAATTCGCTGACAACTACAAGGACAATTTTCGGATTCTGGGCATCAGCATGACGGGTGACGGTACGGAGGTTATTACGGTCTTTCGAAGAATCATAGATAATGAAACGTATGTAACAGCAGGTTATCTCATCATTGATTTATCCTTGGACCGAACGACCGACATTATTAACCAAGCTCAACTTGGTAAAACAGGGATTATCTCCATCGTGAACACGGACGACAGATATCTGTACCACCCTGATTCGCAAAAGTGGCAGCAGCTTCTTCCGGATATGTATAAGAGTCGCTTCGACAACATACATACACCTTATTTTACGAATGGGACAGGTGCAAGCAAATCAATTGTTGTGTTTAATCGCTCAGCATCAACAGGGTTGACGATTGTATCGGAAGTTCCGCTGCGGGAACTGATGGAAGATTTGATCTATTTTCGAAATCTAACCCTTGGTTTTGTCTTACTGCTAATCGCTTTGGCCTTTGTGACTATTCTCAGCTTTTCACTATCCATCACGCGCGCACTCTCGCACTTAATGAATTTAATGAAAAAAGTGGAGATGGGCGATCTGAGTATACGCGCTCCAATGCGTAAGGATGAAATCGGAAGTTTGAACAGAGGTTTTAATCTGATGTTAGAAGATTTGAATCGGCTAATTAACATGATTCATACGTCCCATCAGAAGGAAAAAGAAATGGCTATTCATCAAAGAGAATCTAAGCTGCAGATGCTTCAAGCGAGAATCAACCCCCATTTTCTGTATAATACGCTGGGAGTTATTAATGCCTATGCCATCATCGCTAAGGTTAAACCGATTAGTCAGATGACGGTATGGTTGTCCGATATATTCCGGTACAGCATCGATAATCCAGAGGACACGGTATCCCTCGCTGAAGAAATCCAGCACATGTTCAACTATATTCACATTCAGAAGGAACGCTATCAGAGTTTGGAAGTAGACGTAGATCTGGACCTCAATTGTTTGAAGGAAATTCATACACTTCGTCTCACTGTGCAGCCGATTGTTGAGAATGCCTTTATTCATGGTTATGAGGATTATTCGATAAAACCTACGTATATCGGTCTCCGAGCTAGCTTCGATGATGCTGGAATAAAGCTTCTGATTATTGACAAAGGCAGGGGGATGCCGCCAGATCTAGTGGAGACGTATAACCAAGCCTTCTCCTTTATGTCGGAGGAGCAAATGCTGCAAGCGAGCGCTCCTTTTGGAGGGATCGGCATGTGGAATGTCCACAGCAGGCTGAGACTGGAATTCGGTGAGCCCTACGGCCTTTCCATTGTAGCCTCAGAGAGCATTGGAACAATTGTCGAGATTAGAATGCCTTACCGGAAGGAGCAATCTGTATGATGACCGTCGTCGTTGTCGAAGATGAACCAATCGTAAGAATGGGGCTGATTGCTCTGATGGAGTCAGAAGCCGAAGGATTCAGAATCGTAGGGGAAGCCGAGGATGGGCAGCAGGCCCTGGAACTGGCAAGACTGCACGTGCCGGACATCATTATTACGGATATTCGTATGCCTGTGATGGATGGATTGACTTTTATGTTGGCCCTTAAGCAGGAAGGTATTTCATCAGCGGTTATCGTAGTATCCGGTTATGGGGAGTTTGAATATGCTCAGCAGGCTCTGCGCGCTGGTGCAGCAGATTATTTATTGAAACCGATTAATGAGGATCACCTGCTGCCAACGTTAAATGCTTTACGGGAGAAGTTACAACTAGAGAAAGCACGCATTGTTCATGATAACAAGGAGCAGTTATGGTCTTTCAAAACAAGTGCCAAGCAGCTGGCTAACGATTTATGGAATCTTCGGGAGCTGGAGATTGAGAAAGAGCTGAACTCGTTACAGCATGAACTTATGAAGAATAGGCTGTCTGCCTATGACATGGAAAGAAAACTTATGGGTTATATCGCCTTGTTGGAAGATGAGTTTCGCTCTGCTGCGGGGCAAGAGTTACCATTTCCGCGAGGTTTCGATAAGATGACGCATCACTTCGATACATTTATCAGTCATATTTATGCTGCTATGAAAACGATTCGAGGAACTAGAAACTGGGGATACGGCAAGGTGATTCAAGCGGGAATTGCCTATGTGGACAAACATTTTGGTGATCCTGATCTTACATTAACGAAAATTGCCCAGCAGCTTGAAGTAAAACCGGCTAATTTCAGCCATATGTTTAAAACAGAGCTTGGCGTTCCGTTCAGTCAGTATCTGATCCGATTGAGAATGGATAAAGCCGCAAAGCAGCTTTCTGAGTCGGCTAACAAAGTGTATGAAGTTAGCGCTGCTGTTGGATTTTCGGACTATGTTCATTTTTCCAAAATGTTCAAACGACATATGGGCTTCACCCCCACAGAATATCGCCAAAGTAAGTGGAGATCGTAGCGCGTACAATAGCGGGTTTCCATAGGTTTCATATACTGCCGATCGCATCGCCAGTAGAGAAAAACCTCCAAATTCACTTATGTAAGTGGAAATTGGAGGTTTTTGGCGTAAGGGAATCGTTAACGGGAGAATTTCCCGGTAATCAAAAGTGAGCACCGCTCTCCAGCCAATTCACACCTCTTCGCGCCACCCGTTCAGCCCAATCCGCGCCAATCCGGCTGCGCTCGCTCTTTCCATCGCAAGCGAATAGCTTCATACTCGTCCGACGTCAGATTTCCTTGCGTAAGCCACTGCGCATTCTCCTGCCATCTGCCCTGTTTGGCAGTACCTACAATAGCTGTATGCACACCGGGCACGGATAGGGTGAAACGCAGCGCGTTTCCGATCGCATCGCTGGAACCTACCTTCAGGAAGTCGTAATCCAGCTGCTGAAGCCTGTTCCAGTACTCTTGATGCCGATCATTCGCAATGTTCTCAGGGGCGATCCATACCGCGTTTGCAATAGGGCGTTTGGCAACAACGCCAATACCTCGCCTGCCCGCTTCAGGCAGCGTCAGCTCGATTGCTTCTTGGTCGGCGATACTGACGGAGGTTTGCAGGGACTGAAAGGCTCCGCATTGGGCGGCATATTTGGCGGCAGTGTGATCTCCGCTATATCCTGCGAAGCGAATCTTTCCTTTTTCTTTGGCTCTAAGGAGCACATCAATCACGTCGCCTTGACGGAGAATGGCTTCCGAGCAGTTATGTAGATGCACCACGTCGAGATAATCCGTTTGTAAGCGTGCTAGGCTCCGGTCAATTGTCTCTTCTAGCAGCGAAGGTTCCCAATCCGGCCGGTCGTAACCAGCTACTTTCCCATGGCCGCACTTCGTGAACAAGTAGTAATCATTTCGGCGATGTTTCACTGCTTGGCCAATCAACGTTTCACTATCCCCATAACATTCACCTGTATCGATCAAATTGAGGCCTTCATCCAGCGCACTTTCTAGTAAATAGGAAATTTCTCTAGCATCAGCACCGATAAAACCGATCTCTGCAGCTCCGAATCCCAGAGCGCTAACTTGCATGCCCGTCCTGCCGTATTCACGTCTTTCCATAACGTTATCACTCCCTAGCCAATCGGATGATCTTGTCCATTTATTATCACATAGACAAGGCGCATCGGACTGTAGAAAATCCCGACTTGTTTTAGCACAGTTTTCACAACAAAAGTGGTCGGATTTTTGAATAGTCATCATGGCTATTCGTCGACTATGCTGAGAAGGATACACGATGGAGGCGAATAACATGATGCCTGGAGATCACGTTCCAGATTGGCAAAATCTAAGCATTTTAGAGAGAAATACAGAGCTGCCGCATGCGGATTTAATTCCATATGGCGATTGGGAGGGTGCTCTGGCAAATGAGAGAGAACGATCGCCCTTTGTGCAGCCTTTGAATGGCGAGTGGGCTTTCCAGTATGGGGAATCCGTGGCAGAAGTGCCTGCTGATTTCTATATGGACAGCTTTGAAACGAGTGATTGGTCTACAATACCAGTCCCTTCCAACTGGCAATTGCACGGGTATGGGAGACCCCATTACAGCAGTTGTCCGTATCCTTTCCCGATCAATCCGCCTTATGTGCCGAATCATAATCCGGTTGGCTGCTACAGAACCCGGTTTCACTTCCAAGAAACAGAAAAGAAGCAACGGGTTCATCTTGTTTTTGAAGGTGTGGATTCAGCCTTTCACGTTTGGATGAATGGCCACTTCGTCGGCTACAGCCAAGGGAGTCACTTTCATTCTGAGTTTTATGTAAGCCCTTACTTACGCGAGGGACAGAATGTGATTGCCGTGCAAGTTTATCAATGGTGCGATGGCAGTTATTTAGAGAGCCAGGATAAATGGCGAATGAGCGGCATCTTTCGCGACGTTTACTTGCTGTCTTCTCCCCAAGTATCCGTGAGGGACGCTAGAGTCAGGACTCGTTTGGATCAGGGCTATGCGAAAGCGAGCTTAGAGGTTCGAGTCCAGTTGGCTGGCGTAACGGATGCACCATTCTTGAAGTCGGACTTCTATCAACTTCGGATGACTTTGTTGGATAAGGAGCGTCATATTGTCTGTGATCGATACCATCATGTGCGGCAGGATGAACCCGTGGCAGAGCTAGTTCACGAGGTGCTGTCACCCCGTTTATGGACGGCGGAGTCGCCTTACTTATATACGTTATTACTCACGATGTACGATAAAAAGCAGCAAATCATAGAGGTCAAAAACATACACGTCGGTTTCAGGGACATTAGAATCGAGGAGGGACGGCTGCTCGTTAACGGCAGTCCGATTATTATTAAGGGCGTTAATCGTAACGAATTCGATCCTGAGCTAGGTTATGTGACAACGATGGAATCGATGCTGCGGGATATCACTTTGATGAAGCAGCACAATATCAATTCGGTTCGACTATCGCATTATCCGAATGATACAAGATGGCTGGAGTTGTGTGATCGTTTTGGTTTATATGTCATCGACGAAACGGATCTTGAGACACATGGATTTCATTTCTATGGGAATGAGGGTCATCTGGCTCAGCAGCCTGAGTGGGAAGAGGCGTTCGTCCAGCGGGCGAAACGAATGGTGGAAAGGGACAAAAATCATCCCTCCATTATCATGTGGTCGCTTGGCAATGAGTCCGGTTACGGAGCCAACCACGATGCCATGGCGGCATGGATCAGGGAAGCCGATCCAACTCGGCCGATTCACTATGAACGTGCCTACGATGCACCCGTTGTTGATGTCGTCAGCTCGATGTACCCTGCGGTGGAAACGATCATTCAAGAAGGCTGCAAGGACGATAAGCGTCCATATCTCATGTGTGAATTCGGGCATGCCATGGGTAACTCCGTTGGGAATCTGCAGGAGTATTGGGAGGCGATCTACACGTATCCTCGTCTGCTTGGAGGTCTTATCTGGGAATGGGCGGACCAAGGTATTAAGCAGCAAGCAGGAGCAGATGAAGCGTGGTACGCGTATGGCGGCGATTTTGGGGAAGAACCGCACAGCGGCCATTTCTGCTTGGATGGGCTGCTTTTCCCCGATCGTTCAATCAAAGCATCCTTGTTAGAGTACAAGAAGGCGATTGAGCCGGTGAAAATCGAGGTTATGGATGTCACCTTAGGAAAGCTGAGCGTACAGAATAGGTATGACTTTGTGTCGTTATCCCATTTGCAGGGATCATGGAGCTTGTGGCGAGACGGTGTCACGGTGGAGAAAGGGGAGCTTGCGAGGCTGCATACCCCTGCAGGATTGTCTGAGGATATCCACATCCCCATCGACGTACACGAGCTGAAGAATAAGGGTGAATACTGGCTTCACATCCGTTTTGTGCTGCGCGATTCTGTCGTTTGGGCTGAAAAGGGTCATGAAATTGCCTGGGCTGATATCCCGGTACTAACCATTGCCGAGACACAAGATCCGAACCAAGCTATTCAGGGGTCAAGCCCATTGTCGATCCGAGAAAGCTCCCGCCAAATTACGCTAACAGGCCAAGATTTCAATATGGTGTTCGACAGGGATCAAGGCGTAATGACAACGTGGATGTACAAAGGAGTGTCCTTATTGACGGCAGGCCCTAAACTCCAGCTATGGCGGGCTCCGGTTGATAACGACGTCCACCTCGCCAAAGAGTGGGTGAAAGCGGGCTACAATCGACTTGTCACTGATGTGCGCGAGGTCGTGGTGGATCGCACGGAAGCGGGAGGCTGCAGAATCACGATGAAATCCATCGTTGGGCCGCGAGGCGGGAAGATCGTTTGTGATTCCCGCGTGGTCTATGCCATCGCTGCAGACGGTGAAGTGTCCTTGGCTGTGCACATTGAACCGAGAGAGGAACTGCCACCGCTGCCTAGGTTCGGGGTTGAGCTTGTGATGCCTGACAGCTTCAACCAACTGGCATGGTTTGGCCGTGGGCCGCACGAATGTTATGCGGATCGTAAGGAGAGCGGTAAGCTGGGCGTATACAGCGGATCGGTACAGGATCAGTTCGTGCCGTATATTAAGCCGCAGGAGAATGGCAATAAAACGGATGTACGGTGGTCATCCCTTGTGAATCAAGAGGGAGTTGGGCTGCTGTTCACGGGAGAGTCGACCTTTGACACAAGTGTTCATCACTACACGACGGAAGATTTGACGACAACCAAGCATGTTCATCATCTGACAAGGGTCGATCAAACCATTGTCAAATTGGATGCCAGACAAAGCGGCCTAGGCAATCATAGCTGCGGCTATGCGCCTACGCTCGACACTTATTTGATTAAAGCTGAGCCGATGAATTTTACGATTCGTATAAGACCTGTCTCACTTTCAACAACACTATAAATGGAGGGTTACCTTATGACGATACGAGTTGCACTTTGTAAAACCGAATATATGCTGAATCCGATTGGCCTCGATGTCCTGAAGCCTCGACTTTTCTGGCAATTGCACGCTGATATTCAAGGAGTCATGCAGAGCGCGTACCACATTATGGTTGCCACTACTCGGGAAAAGCTAGAGAGTGACCAAGCGGATATGTGGGACAGCGGCAAGGTGAATTCGAATGCATCGACGCATGTGCAATATGAGGGTCAGCCGCTCCAGTCTGAAGGGGCCTATTATTGGAAAGTACGCGTCTGGGACGGAGCGGGTGCGGTCACGGAATGGAGCGAGACGGCGTTCTGGATGATGGGCATATTGTCGCGAGGCGATTGGAAGGCGCAGTGGATCGGACGCAAATCCGAGCCAGGAGCCCTCATGCAGCCATCTCCATTTTTCAGGAAATCATTCGAGGTCAAGAAAAAGGTGAAGCGAGCCATTGCTTATGCGACAGCATTAGGCGTCTACGATTTGCATGTGAATGGCGAGCGGATCGGCGATCGTTTTGCCCCGGGATGGACGGATTATAACACGCGTGTACAGGTTCAGGCGGTTGATGTAACAGACAAACTGAAGACTGGCGATAACGCGTTTGGCGTTATTTTGGGAGATGGCTGGTACGCGGGGACTGTGGGATTCCTCGGTGATAAAGTTTACGGGGAAAGACCGTTTTTCCTCATGCAGGTAAGCTTGGATTATGAAGATGGAACGAAGGAAAGCGTGATGACGGATCGTTCATGGACAACGACCAGAGGGCCGATTCAATACTCGGATATGATCAAAGGGGAAGCCTACGACGCAAGAGAGGAATTGACTGGATGGAACGAGCCCGGTTATGTGGATTCAGCCTGGGAAGCGCCGGATGTGCGCTCAGGGTATAACGGACTTCTCGTGGCAGCGACTGAGCCTCCGATCCGCATCACCAAAACGATGAAACCGATCAGCATAAAGAAGACAGCAGCTGGTACTTATATCTATGATATGGGCCAAAATATGGTTGGATGGACGGCCGTCACGGTTCAAGGTGAGCTTGGAACGATGATTACATTAAGTCATGCGGAGATTCTGAATCCAGATGGCACACTATATGTGGATAACTTACGAGAGGCTTGTCAGCAGGATCACTATATGCTAAAAGGAGATGGACAGGAAAGCTATGAGCCTCACTTTACGTTCCACGGCTTCCGATATGTCGAATTGATTGGTTACCCAGGTGAACCTGATCTGGATACGATTACAGGGAAAGTTGTTCACTCCGATACACCCGTTACCGGGAAGCTGGAGACATCCGACGCGATGGTGAACCAGCTGTATTCGAACATTACTTGGGGGCAGCGTGGAAACTTCCTGTCGGTGCCGACGGATTGCCCGCAGCGGGATGAGCGGTTAGGCTGGACAGGGGATGCGCAGATTTTTGCCCGTACAGCGGCTTACAATATGGATGTCTCCCGATTCTTCAGCAAATATGTCTGGGATATGGTGGATTGCCAGCAGCCTTCAGGGGCATTTACGGATGTTGCGCCAGATGCAGGGTGGATTCGCCATAAAAACTGGAATACGAGGCTGAACTGGTTCGCCCCGGACAACTCGGGTTGGGGAGATGCCGGTGTCATTATCCCATGGACGATCTATCTGATGTACGGCGATGTTCGTGTCCTCGAGACGCATTATGATGCGATGGTCAAATGGGTGGATTATTTGAAAAATACCACTGACGAGCTAGTGCGCCCAGGGTATGCCAATTATGCCGATTGGCTGTCCATCGGGGCTGACACGCCGAACGAAGTGCTAGCAACAGCTTATTTCGCCTACAGCACGAAGCTGCTTGCGCAAATTGCTGGTGTATTGGGCAAAGTAGACGAAGTGGGCCAATATCAAGCTTTATTTGGCGATATCGCTGCGGCGTTCCGCAAGGCTTTTGTCGCTGAGGATGGACGTATTCACGGCGACACGCAGACGGTTTACGTATTAGCGCTGCAGTTCGGGCTGCTGACGGAAGAGCAGAGCAAACAAGCGCGTGATCGTCTTGTAGCAGACATTCAGGGGCGAGGCGACCGCTTATCAACGGGATTCCTGGGCGTAGGCTACTTATTGCCGGCGCTGACGGACAATGGCAGCTTGGATGTTGCTTACAAGCTTCTGACGCAGGAAGCGTTCCCGTCTTGGATGTATTCCATCAAACATGGGGCAACGACGATCTGGGAGCGCTGGGATGGATGGACGGAGGAGCAAGGTTTTCAGACGCCGTCGATGAATTCCTTCAATCACTATTCTCTGGGCTCCGTTGGCGAGTGGATGTTCCGGTATATGGCTGGTATTGAAGCAGATCCTGCGTCGCCTGGTTTTCAGCATGTCATTATAAGACCGAAACCGGGCGGGAACTTGAGCTGGGTGAAGGCAAGCTATGAATCTCTTTACGGCTGCATTACGGTAGAATGGCGTTTATCGGAAACAGGAGATTTCCATCTCCAAGTGGATGTCCCTGCCAATACGACGGCAACCATTCAATTGCCAGATCCATCTGCATCGGAGCACAAGGTAGGTTCAGGAAGTTATGTGTTTGAAAGTGTTTCTATGCTAAACTAAAAGCAAGTTCCTAAGATACAGACCGGGATCGGATAGAGGGTGAGCGTTAGCGCTGCCTCCATCTGGCTCCGGCTGTTTTCGCATAGAAAGAAAGGCAGGTCACCAAGATGCGTTGGATGGAAGGCTTGAGGAAGAAACTAGAGATCCTATTTCCGAGAATTCGTACGATGCTGCTATTGAGCTATTTTGTCATTATCCTCTTCTGCATTGCTCTAATTGGAACCGCTTCATTCTATATTTCCTACAATTCTATGGCGGAACGCGTAGAAACCGCGAGCTCGCAAATCGTCCGTCAGATCGAATTTAATATGGATAATGATTTTCATAATAAAAGAAATCTGCTCCTCGCTCCCTATTACAATCAGGATTATATTGACAACATTAATGCTTACCCGACTATGGACAGTCAGAATAAGTTTCTATTTCGTCAGAAGCTTGGAGATCTGTTTTTGAAAAGCTTTAACATTACGCCGATTCCCGACTTTATCCGTTTTCAAATTTATTACAGCGATGGAGAGCTGCTCAATTCCTCCGACAATACCTCATTCGGCAGCCCGAGTCAGGTGCTGAATGCCGACTGGTTTAAGCAAACCATTGCCAAAGACGGGCTTGTGAATTTCTTCAGCTCCCCTTCTGTCAGCGGGCAGGAGGAGAGTTCAACAGCTTACTCAACCTCGCTGCTCATTCGCGATTTCTCGAATCCGACTGGATTTATTGTGGTGCGCGCCGACTATAATTACGGTCTATTTAAAGGCATTGGCCAGCGTGCTGACCTGACGAAGAATAGCCGCTTTCTGATATTAAATGATATTAATAATCCGATATTCGATTCGGCAGACGGGCATGCGGCCGACATGGATACGCAGGCATTATCCGAGATTAAAGGGGATGGCGGCAAGTTTTGGACAGGAAGCGGTGATCAGACCATGCTTGTTTCCTACACCCGCTCCCAATATTCCAATTGGAAAACCGTGCTCATCATGCCTAAAAAGGAAATATTCAGCTCGCTTGATTCCATCAAAACGGCAGCATTCTGGACGGCTTTGGTCGCTTTCTTGGTGACTGCGATCCTGTCGCTGCTGTTCGGAAGGAGTATTACCAATCCGATTCTGGATCTATACAAAACCGTTAATCACATTAAACGAGGCGATTTCTCCGTGAGGGTGGATATTAAAAGGAAAGATGAAATTGGCCGAATCGCGATGAATTTCAACGCTATGCAGGATGAATTGCAGAAGCAGATTGAAACGAAGTATGTCTATCAAATTAAGCTGCAGCAGATGGAGCTGGCCATGCTCTATTCCCAGATTAATCCGCATTTTCTGTACAACACGCTAGATAGCATTAAAGCAATGGCCGATTACCACGACGTGGAGGAGGTTGGCCAAATGGCGCAGTCTTTGGCCGATATGTTTCGCTATAACACGAAAAATACCGACGAAGTCGTCACACTGCAGGAAGAGCTCGTGCAGATTGATGCGTATATCAATATTCAGAGCATTCGTTTCGAAGGCAAGATTGATTATCGCTTAGACATCGAAGATGAGCTGTACAATTTTCCAATGTTAAAAATGACCCTTCAGCCGTTGGTTGAAAATGCCGTTTTCCACGGGATCGAACGTAAAAGAGGAAAAGGCACGATTCACATCAAGGCGTGGAAGGAAGGGGAATGGACGTATATCCAAGTCAAAGACGATGGTGTCGGCATCTCGGAGAAACGGCTGGAGCAGATTCTAGCGTCGCTCAGACAACCGCTCTATCAGGAGGAATATAAGCTGTCTGCGGCAAGCGGCGGCATTGGCGTCCAGAATGTATACGCCAGGTATACGATTCGTTACGGGGAGCAGTTCCAATTCAGTATTGAAAGCAGAAAAGGGATAGGGACGGAAGTGACCTTGAAACTGGTCCATCAACTCGGTTGAAAGCAGGATGTAGGAATATTCAACATAGAAAGTCGTTATCGTGCATGGGGCATAAGTAAGCGGTTGCAATATAATCAATTCTGTAAGCAACATTAAAGGAGGGGTACAGAAATGAGGAATATGAAAACGGTAACACTGTCTGCATCCATTGCGGCAGTTATGGCATTAACGGCTTGTGGAACTAACGGCGGTAACTCGGGAAGCAGCACACCGGCAGCTGCATCGCCTGGTGCTACAACAGCCGCATCAACACCGGCACCAGCGAAGAAGGATCCTGTCACACTGACGTTTGCGATTGCCAATACGGTTGATGCCACACCTTTTAATAAAATATTTAAAGAGTTCGAAACGAAAACAGGCAATAAGGTCGAGCTGCAGGCGCTGCCTGGCGGGGACTTCGACAACATGATGAAAACACGCTTTTCCACGGGCGACTTCCCAGATATTTTCCTCATGCAGCCAGGCCCTAAGCAATACGTCAAGTTAAGAGCCTCTGAAACGCTTCGCGAGTGGTCGGGAGATCAAGCCGTATGGGATCGTATTATTCCGACGATGAAAGAGTTTCAAGCTGATGCGAACAAGAAAATTTATGGTGTCCCATTCGGAGCTACGGGCATGATGGGCATTTATTATAACAAGGATGTATTTACCAAAGCGGGCATTCAGCCTCCCAAAAACTATGCGGATATGATCGAAGGCGCTAAGAAAATCAAGGCTGCAGGCGTCACACCTTTCTATGAAGGAGTCAAAGACGGCTGGCCGCCGCAAGTGTTCTACTTCACGGGTTGGGTATCAAATGTAGACCCGGCCATCGGGGATGCAGGGGTTCAAAATTTAGAAAAGAATGCGCTCAAGCTGGCCGATATTCCGGCACTCAAAGACCTTTTCGCGAAACAAAAGGAATTAAAAGATCTTGGACTGATCCAATCCAATCCGCTGGCAGGCACATTCGATGAGCTGCAAAATTTGATGGGTGAAGGCAAAGTAGGTATGGCATTCATGCTAGACGGCATTATTCCGCAATTGGAGAAGAAATTCGGGAAAGAGTTCGTAACGAACAAAATTGGCTTCTTCCCCTTCCCTTCCGCTGCAGATGCAGGGACAGCGATGATTACGCCGCCGAACCAATTGATGATTCCGAACAAAGCGAAAAATGCCGATGTAGCTGCTGAGTTGGTTAAATTCATGATTTCACCGGAGATGGTGGATCTGTACTACCAAACAAGCCCAGGCATCCCGATTTTTCAAGGCGCTAAGAGCAGCTTGTACCCTGTGCAGCAAACGGTCAAGGATCTGATTGATGCAAATAAAGCGAAAATCAATGTGCAGAATCGTCTGACACCAACGTTCGCTGATTTCCAAAAAACATTGCAAACGTTCTTCATCGACGGAGACGTCGACAAAGCGCTGAAGGAATTCTCCTCGAACTATGAGAAAGACGGCAAAGCCAAGCTGCTTGATGGCTTCAAATAAGCGGATCTAAGACTGTCCGGTCGGAACTTGCTTCCGGCCGGAACACTTTAACATGAAGGAGGGGAGACGAGATGGGAAAGATGAAATATCCGCTTTATTTTTCATTCCCGGCTCTCGCCGTATTTCTACTATTTTTCATTACCCCAACGATCATTGGGTTTTATTACAGCTTCACGGACTGGAATATTAACGCGGAGCAGATTCGCTTCAATGGGCTCGATAATTATATCGAGTTGTTCAAAGAACCCCGGTTGAAAACGGCTTTGATTAATACCTTGATTTTTGCGGCGGTTGTGACTTTGATGCAGAACTTTTTGGGACTAGGATTAGCCTTGATTTTGAATGAAGCACTTAAACTGCGAAATCTGCTGCGCATGATCTTCTTTCTGCCTTATGTGATTGCGCCGATTGTCATAGGCTATATTTTCCGAGCGATTTATCATCCTGAGCATGGCATTGTCAACACAGCGCTGGATAAGGTCGGGCTTCATTTCATGGTGCAGGACTGGTTGAATGATCCTAAGTATGCCTTGTTCTCCATTATCGTGACTGACCTGTGGCGTGTTGCCGGATTCTCGATGGTTGTTTATTTGGCTGGTCTGCAGTTTATTCCAAAGGATCTAATTGAAAGCTCATCCATGGACGGGGCGCAATATTGGCAGCGTTTTCGCTCCATTATATTCCCGCTGTTAGCTCCGGCTCTTACCGTCAACGTCCTTCTCTCCATGATCGGTTCCATGAAGGTGTTCGAAATGGTCATGGTGCTGACAGAAGGTGGTCCAGGTTATACCACAGAAGTATTTTATACCTATATTCGCGGCATGTTTAGCACAGGTTTATTCGGTTACGCGACGGCAGTTAACGTTGTTTTATTCGTTCTTGTCACCATTGTTGGCGTTCCCGTACTGATGGCGATGAAGAAGAGAGAGGTCGAGATGTGATGAGAAAAAAGTGGACACTCTGGATACTGGAAATCGTCGCAATTGGCTTGGCCTGTCTGATTCTGATTCCCTTCCTGATGATTCTGGTCAATTCGTTTAAAGGCATTCGGGAATCGGCGCTATTCGGCATATCGCTTCCTTCAGAATGGCATTTTACCAATTATAAGGAAGTCTTTCAGCAGGCAAACATTTGGCGGGGGTTCAAAAATAGTATTCTCATTTCCGTCTTAGTTGTCGTCTGTGTGAATTTATTTGCCTCGATGGCTGCTTTCATTATTCAACGAAGAGACGATCGCTTTCTGCAAGGAGCTTATTACATGTTCATTATGGGGCTGATTGTCCCGGTTTCCATTGTGCCTACGATTAAGCTGTTGGGTGATCTTCATATTAAAGGGACGTATTTCAGTCTGATTATGTATTATACGGCGGTGCTGCTGCCTTTTGCTGTGTTTTTGCTCGTGGGCTTCATGAAGTCGATTCCGAGAGAGTTGGATGAAGCGGCTTTGCTGGAAGGCTGCGGCTATTTCCGATTGTACTGGCAAATGATTTTACCGCTGCTGCTTACGGTGCTTGTAACCGTATCCATTGTCGTCATGGTTTCGGTCTGGAACGATTTCTTTGGACCCTTCTATTTGATGACAGACAGTACGAAGTGGACGATTGTCCTGCAAATCTTCAATTTTGTAACGATGTACAGCACGAATTGGGGCGTTGTTTTCGCCTTCATGGTGCTTGTGATTTCACCAATTCTAATCATCTACTTATTGCTGCAAAGGTACATTATTGACGGACTGACTGCGGGTTCTATGAAAGGCTGAGTTAAGCGAAATCTAAAGCTTTGAGGAGGTACAGGAAATGCGGAGAGTCATCATTGTAGACGATGAAAAGTGGATACGAAGAGGATTAATTCAGTCTATTTCCTGGAACGAATGGGGCTTGGAGCTTGTTGGCGAAGCAAGTGACGGGGGAGAAGGCTATGAAATGGCTTTGGACAAAAAGCCGGACCTGCTCTTCCTGGATATGCGTATGCCTGGCCTCGACGGTAAACAGCTGCTTGGCCTGTTGTGCCGAGAGCTGCCGGACTTACTGACGATTGTGATTAGCGGGTATTCGGATTTCGAATATACGAAGGAAGCCATTCGCCATAAAGCCTTTGACTATCTGCTCAAGCCGGTGAAAAAGGAAGAGCTTGCTGCGGTCGTGGAAAAGGCGCTTATGGAGCTTGATGGGCGCGAAGCGCAGAAGCGCAAAGCATCCCGCGTCCAAGGGGAGGATTGGCTGCGGCAGCTGCTGCTGCATGCTGAGGAAGGGGAGGAAATCTCCATTCCTTCCAGCTGGCAAGCCGGCGAATACGCGTTGATGCTCGGTCACACGGACACCTTTCAAGAGCATTGCGATTATGCTCGTCTGCTTCCGGCTATTCATGAGCAATTAAACCGCATGAGGCCCTTCCTTTTCGGGGGGCGATGGGAATACGAGGTTACGACGCTGCAGGATAGCAGCCGAGAGATCGCGATTGCCCTCTGTGGAACCCGGCTGGAGCCCAAGGATTTCAGCCGAGTGCACACAAGTGTGCTCGCTGCCTTAAAGCAGGCCGGCAGCGTTAGTTTCAGCTTTGGCATGAGCACTAGGAAGCTAGAGGCTGCCAAGCTAGGCGAGGCGTATAACGAAGCGAGGAAAGCTTTATCAGGGAAACAGCTGTCAGCTATGAACGCCTTGCTTTGTGCAGAGAACAATGCGGTGCATTTATCTGGTATTTATCCGCAGGACAGAGAGAACTCGTTCTTATGGGTGCTCCAATCCGGAAATAAGCAGGCTGTGGAACAAGAATTCGAGCGATTGTTTGCGGCATTCGTAAGCGATGGTACGACGGTTGGACATTTGCAATGGAGCGCGGATTTACTCCTGCATGCGGTGGAGAAGCAGCTTCAGGCGAAAGATGTCCGACTAGAGGAGATTTGCGGCAAAAATACGCTTATGTATTCGGAGCTGATTCACCAACGGCATGATGTGGAGGCCATGAAAAAGATTTTCAAAGATGACTTGCTGCCTTCTGTGCTCTGTTTCTATGGGCAATCCGGGGAAAAGCAGGGAGAGAAGGTTGTCGGCGAGCTGAAAAAATGGATGGAGAGTAATTACGATCAGTCCCTCTCCTTGCATCAAATTGCCAGCAGCTATTATTTAAATGCTGACTATTTAAGTCGGATTTTCAAAAAGATGACCGGGAAGAACTTCGTCGATTATTTAACCGATATCCGTCTGCATAAGGCCAAAGAGCTGATGAATAAATCGAAATACAAAAACTATGAAGTCGCGCAAAAGGTGGGTTATGAGGATTACCGGTATTTCAGCCAAATTTTCAAAAGAAAAATCGGCATGACCATCGGTGAATACCGCAAAGCCATCGGTCAAGCGGACCAATAAGGAGAGAACACGTATGTCGAAACATTTAATTCCCGATACGCTTATGCTCGAAGAACGCGCCGCACACGCCATCAATGCCATGATCGGCATGGCGGATCGCGACCATAACTATATTCCGTTTTTTGCAGCTGATTTGATGCACAAACCTGCTTTCATGACGCACGGTGATTGGGACTATGGTTCCTCACACGGACGTATGATCGATGGATTAATTCTTGCTCGCCATATGTCGGGAGATGAGTTCGGCAAAGAGGTCGAGGAGCGTTACCGTGCGAACCTTTTGTCTTTTTTCAAAGAAGACGGGATGAGCTACAGACAGATCAATCCAACCCGCAATTGGGAGCCGAATGCGAACCTGATTGATCAAAGGGCGGTTATTCTGTCTTTGACGACTTGGTTCATGGAATCTGGAGACCCTGTGGTCAAAGAAGCAGCCGACCGTCACGTGGCGGCACTCAAGCGTATCGCGATCAAAGAGCGCGATGTCTGGTATTATCCGGCTTCGGAATACAAAGAAACAGGCTGGCCGTCGAGTAACGCCATACAGCTGCGTTTGGCGCCGGATCCGGCAGCCTTCTGCGGCCGATTGGTCATGCCTTTGCTGAAATATCATGAGCTGACGGGCAATCAGGACGCTTTTGAACTATGTCAATTTTTTACGGCATTAATTATGGAGCGCAGCGGAGTATTCAATCAGGATGGCAGCTTCAACGACTCACTTGCTTATCGGAGCGGACATTTCCATACGCGGATTGGCACGCTTGACGCCATCGCGAGGTTCGGTGTCTTCACAGGCGATGCGGCGATGCTCGCATGGGTCAAGAAATGCTACGACTGGGCGCTGACCAAATGCACGAACTTCGGCTGGACGCCGGGTGATCTGCACGAACAAGCTTATGAGCATGAAACATGCTCCTTGGTTGATTTAATCGCGACGGGGATTACCTTGGCACAAAGCGGCTATGTGGAATATTGGGGAACCGTGGAACGGTTCTTGCGCAACCATCTGGCAGAGTCACAGCTGCTCGATCTGGATTGGGTGGAGGAAGCGGATGATAAGTCGGCTGACATTCCTGCGAACAAAAGCTTTTATAAAGTAGCGGAGCGGACGCGGGGTTCCTTTGCAGGCTATTCGGCGCCTAATGATTTCGTTTGCGATGTGAATGAAGGACGCGGTCATACGAACGATTTGCAGATTTGCTGTTTAGGCTCAGGAACACGCGGGCTCTTCATGGGCTGGAGTAACACGATCACGGAGAAAAAAGGGACGATCAGCGTCAATTTCCTTTTGAACCGCGGCTCCAAATGGCTTGATGTCAGCTCTTACCTGCCTCATGAAGGGAAAGTCGTGCTCGATATTCACACGGACATTTCTCGTCTGCAGATCCGAATTCCAGAGTGGGCTGGCTTTACGAAAATTAAGTTTGTTCGTGAACGTGGCGGGGAAGTCATTGAAGGCAAAGGCAGCGAGGCGAGCAGTTGGGTGAACAAGCACTTCCTCTTGCTTGGCTCTGCAGTCGCAGGTGAGAAAATTACGGTGACCTTCCCGCTGAGTTTCCGCAAAACGTTGGAGAATGCCGTAGGTCAAACTTTTGAGACGGAATGGCGCGGTGACGACGTTGTAAACATCACGCCGAAAGGCACGAAGAAACCTTTGTACAGCGGGCGTCAGGTATTTGAAGAGGCTCCTATGCGGGCTGGGGAGTATCGTCGATTGGATAAGGAATTTGTATGGTAGATGAGTGAGTGGAAGAGCGAGGGAGTAAGTGAATACGTGAATACGTGAGTACGTGAGTAAATGAGTAAATGAGTAAATGAGTAAATGAGTGAATGACATTCCGCTTTTGGAGTGCAAGCGACTAGGAGGAGTTCTATGCAAACCGTTGTTGCGATTTATACAGGTCAGGGCTTGGCTGATCCTTTGAAAAAGGTGTTTCAAGAAATGCTGCCGGATATCCGGCTCGTGAATATTATTGATGACAGTCTGATTGGCGATGTCGTGCGTGCTGGGCACATTCCAGAAGTCGTGTCTCGTCATTTGGTGCAGTATTATCGGCATGCGGAAGAACTAGGTGCGGATGTGATCCTCAACACATGCTCCTCCGTTGGTGATGTGGCGGATGAGGCTGTGGGGACCATTGGCGTCCCCATTGTCCGAATCGATGAATGGATGGCTGCCAAAGCGGTAGCCAGCTACGCGCGAATTGCTGTGCTGGCAACACTGCCATCTACCTTGGAGCCAACGTTGCGGCTCATTCAGCGTAAGGCAGATGAAGCCGGCAGAGAGGTGCAGCTTGTGAGCGGGCTCGCGGAAGGTGCCTTTGATGCCTTGATTAGCGGTAAACCGGAAGAGCATGACCGTTTATTGTTGGAAACGGCGAAGCGAGCCACGGATGCCGCCGATGTGCTGGTATTGGCGCAAGGGTCTATGGCGCGCATGGAGCAAGCGTTGGCGGAGGCGACAGGCAAGCCTGTGCTTTCTTCCCCAAGATCCGGCGTAGAGCATGTGAAGGCTATTCTTGATGCAGTCAAAGAAACGAAGACAGGATCTTAAGGCGGGATGGCTGAGAGAAGGGAGAGAAACCAAATGGAGCAAGATCGTGTAACAGCCGTCTATCTGGTGGAAACGGCGTATTCGCTGGAGCGAGCTGCCGCATCCATCGCTGGCGAGCAGTCCACGGGGACGTTCACGGCTGTCCCTGGAGAGACGGATGCCGTGAAAGAGCGGCATGGCGCAAGAGTGGAGCGTATCGAACCCTTGGAGGATACGGATACTCCCTCCCTGCCGGGAGCAAAGACGCCGCCGGGTCATGACGGCAAGTATCGTCGCGGGCGAGTGACGGTATCGTTTCCTCTTCATAATTTCGGACCCTCTATACCGAATCTAATGTCTGCAGTTGCAGGCAATTTGTATGAGCTTCAGGAATTGTCAGGACTCAGACTCTTGGATTTGGAACTGCCGGAAGCATTTACGGTGCGGTACCCTGGACCGAAATTCGGGATTGAGGGGACACGGAAGCTGACGGGCGTGTATGATCGGCCGATCCTTGGGACGATTGTGAAGCCCAGCGTAGGCTTATCGATTGGCGAGTTGTCGGCACTGGTGGAGAAGCTGGCGAGAGCGGGTATGGACTTCATCAAAGACGATGAATTGAATGCGAATCCGCCTTATGCGCCATTAGCAAACAAAGTGGAGGCTGTCATGGCGGCAGTAGAGCGAGCTGCGGATGCTACGGGCAAGAAGCTTATGTATGCTTTTAACATCACAGGGGATCATGACGAACTGCGCCAGAACCATGACCTGGTTGTCAAAGCGGGCGGCACTTGCGTGATGGTCAGTATTCTCAGCATCGGACTGTCGGGGCTGACATATTTGAACCAATTCAGTGAGGTTCCCATTCATGGGCATCGCAATCAATGGGGCATGCTAACGCGTTCGCCGCTGCTGGGGATTGAATTTACGGCTTATCAGAAGCTTTGCCGGTTAGCTGGAGCAGATCATCTGCATGTTAACGGTTTAAATAGTAAGTTTTACGAAACCAACGAGTCGGTGGTTCGATCTATTGCCGCTTGCACGGCACCGCTGCTCGGCGGCTACAAAACGATGCCTGTCGTTTCCTCAGCCCAGTGGGCGGGGACAGCTCCAGCTACCTATGAGGCAACAGGGACGGTAGATGTGATGCATTTGGCCGGCGGAGGCATGCTGGCTCATCCGGATGGCCCTGCGGCCGGCTTTGAGAGCATGAAGCTTGGCTGGGAAGCAGCGGTCCAGGGAATACCGCTGGATGTTTATGCGGCGCAGCATCCTTCTCTGCAACGGGCGATCGAGAAATACGGGAAGGGGTGAAGGTGGATGGACGACACCCCTAAAGAGCTTGAACCTGCCTCGGGGCAAACTGATGGGCAAATCGTTGAGCAAACCGCTAAGCGACCCGCTAGGAGGCCGCTCTGTTATTACGGCGACGATTTCACTGGTTCTACGGATGTACTGGAATCGCTGTTTCAGGCGGGACTCAAAACCGTCCTGTTCCTAGAGCCCCCGACGCCTGAACTGCTGCTGAAGCAGTTTCAAGACGTCGATTGCTTCGGCGTTGCCGGTGTAGGACGCTCCTTGACTCCCGAAGAGATGGAGCGGGAGCTGCGTCCGCTTTTTATGACGCTAAAAGCGGCTGGGGCCGCAGTCGTGCATTATAAAATATGCTCGACCTTCGACTCCTCACCCGGCACGGGCAGCATCGGCAAAGCGGCGGAAATCGGGCGCGAGGTATTCGGCGGCCGGTACATTCCGCTGCTTGTCGGCGTTCCATATTTGCGCCGATATACGCTGTTCGGCAACCATTTCGCAGCTGGCGGCGTAGGAGGAATCGTGCATCGGCTGGATCGTCATCCAACGATGTCCAAACATCCGGTTACGCCTATGGCGGAGGCGGATCTTCGCAAGCATTTGGCACAGCAGACAGCGCTGAAATCTTCTTTGTTGGATATAAAGGCGTTAGAGGGTTCGTATGCGGAGGTGCGGGAGCGCTTGGAGACAGTTGTTCGCCAAGAGCAGCCGGATCTGCTTCTATTTGACGTCTTGGATGAGCAGCGCTTGGAAGTAGCAGGGAGAATGATTTGGGAAGAGGCTGACGATCAAGACGGGCTATTCGTCATCGGTTCTTCGGGTGTAGAGTACGCACTCGGAGCTGTTTGGCGAAAAGATGCGGGGAGTTCGGCTGCTGCAACAGATAGCCGTGGAGGAAGTTTACGTGCTGAGGCTTCACAGGCTGGGCCACTGTTAGTGATTTCAGGCAGCTGCTCGCCGGTAACCGAAGGTCAGATCGCGCAAGCACTGAAGGTCGGTTTTATGGGCATTCGTGTTCCAATGGAAGAGCTGCTTAGCTCAGGTACGCGGGAAGCAGCAAAGGCTGCTTTGCTGCAAGAAGCGCGGCAATGGCTGGCAATCGGCAGAAGCGTAATCGTGTACTCAGCAACGGGGCCAAACGATGAAAGTATTGAACACATGCAAAAGGTACTGTCTGCTCAGGGGATTAGATCTGAAGACAGCAGCCGTCTGCTTGGCAATGCGCTAGGCGAGCTGACCAAAGAGCTCGTTAGTCAGCTCGGTATTTCGCGTGTTTTGATAGCGGGAGGAGACACCTCGGGTTATGTGACGAGAGAGCTAGGCGTGTACGCGTTAGAGTGCATTTCTATTCTGGACCCGGGCGGACCGCTTTGCCTTGCTTATGCCAATGAGCCTTCGTTTGACGGTCTGGAGCTCGTGCTCAAAGGCGGCCAGGTTGGTGGAGTGGATTTTTTTGAGCGGGTCGCGGGGTACAGTCGTGGGGGCTGATTACGGTTAGCCAAGTTCCCACCAGTAGTACGAGAAGGTGCATTTCCTACAGCAAATTCACGGCATGAGGCGGTTTTTATATATCATCCTGCATTTCCTACATCAAAATTACTGAGTCATGCCTAATACTCGGCTAAAATCCTGAATTAGATGTATGTTTTACATGATTGGCATCAGAATTCACAAAAATGGTGGATTTTGCTGTATGTTTTACATGATTTTCGGCCGTATGCAAGTTCGCAGCGTGTTGCGATATTTTCTGAAGGTTTCGAGAAAAAGACAACATTAATTTCATAGAAGACTATTTTCTGCAGCCTTGCAGGAGTAGTCTTTTTCTATTTTCTCAGCTTTGGGTTGTCATCTAAATGGGCTATAATAGGAGATGAAACTCATAATAGGGAGAAAATAAACATGACTCAATATAAAAGAAATAAATTAGTTGAAGTGAGCAGGAAGCTGGCTAAAGTCGCCATGGGTAACGCTTTTGCTGATGTTGTCATTAAGAATGGCACACTGGTGAATGTGTATTCAGGGGAATTAATTGCGCATATGGATGTCGCCGTGGCAGAGGGACGAGTAGCATTCGTTGGGCATGCAGACCACACGATTGGTGATCAAACGGTAGTCATTGATGCAGCAGGAAAGTACATAGCTCCTGGTTTCCTAGACGGTCATATGCATGTTGAAAGTACCATGCTTTCTGTCACTGAGTTTGCCAAGGCGGCGCTGCCCAAAGGGACAACGGGGATTTTCATGGACCCGCATGAGATTGCCAATGTGTTTGGGTCCGAAGGGGTTAGGCTGATGCATGAAGAGGGGCAGCAGTTGCCGCTCAAAGTATTCACAACCTTCCCGTCCTGCGTGCCTGCGACGACAGATTTGGAAGATGCGGGTGCGAGCTTGGAAGTGAAAGATATAGAAGAGGGACTGCAGTGGGACAATGTGGTCGGGCTTGGTGAAGTGATGAATTTTCCTGGTGTCGTTTATGGGGACCCCAAAATGTGCGGCGAAATTGAAGCGACAATGAACAGCGGGAAGGCAGTCACGGGGCATTTCCCGAGCGAGGATGACCATATGCTGCAAGCCTATATCGCGTCTGGCGTGACCTCCGATCACGAAACGGTTACGCGCGAGCAAGGGCTGCACAAAGTCCGTATGGGCATGCATCTGATGATTCGTGAAGGCTCTGCTTGGCACGATGTCAAAGAAGTCATCAAGGTGGTCACAGAAGATAAGGTGAACACGTCGAACATCTCCCTCGTCACGGATGACGTCAGTCCGCAAACACTGATTGAGAAAGGGCATCTCAATCATGTGGTGCGCCGTGCGATTGAAGAAGGTGTTGACCCTGTCACAGCGATTCAAATGGTTACCATCAATGTGGCGCGCTATTTTAAACTCGATAAAGATCTAGGCAGTATTACGCCAGGTAAATGCGCAGACATTTTATTGCTCGATGATTTGCAAAAAGTGGAACCTGTAACTGTCATTACGGATGGGAAGGTCATCTTTGACCATGGTAAGCTTGTCGCGGAGTTTCCTACCTATGTGTATCCGGCACATATTCGCAGCTCCATGAAAGTGAAGCGAGAGCTCACAGCGGAGGACTTTCAGCTTAAGAGCCGCGGTAAAGAAGAGCGAACGAGCGTCAATGTCATACAGGTGATTGAAAATAGTGCAAGAACAGCGAAAATGACAGCCACATTAAGTGTCGAGCAAGGGATCATTCAGCCGGATATCCAGCAGGATGTTGTCCGTCTTGCTTGCATTGAGCGGCACCGCGGCACGGGCGAAATTTCGCTTGGTTTCTCAAGCGGCTTTCAATTGAAATCCGGCGCAGTAGCTTCTACCGTAGCGCATGACAGCCACAATTTAATTGTTATGGGAATTAATGAACAGGATATGGCTTTCGCCGCTAATGAACTTGTCAAATTGGGAGGCGGTACAATTGTTGTTGAGAACGGCCGTGTGCTGGCTCAAGTACCGTTAACGATTGCAGGCCTTATGTCTGATAAGTCTTTGCTTGAAGTCGTTGAAGAGGTTGCTCAACTGGAAGGAGCATGGAAACAGATTGGCTGTCCGTTAAATGCGCCGTTTATGACATTCTCATTGACAGCTCTGCCTGTTATCCCTGAAATTCGGATTTCAAACCGTGGCATTGTTGATGTGACACAGTTTAAGTTGATTGATGTGGAGCTGATTTAGGTACTGGAAGAGGCTGTCCCAATGAGCTTGGGGCAGCCTCTTCAGCGCTCCTGCGCGCATCCGAGCTGGGTGCGTCGTGTAACGATGTTAAACATCGTTACCGCATCTCCCGCGGGGCTTTCCGCTACTGTAACGATGTTTTACATCGTTGCAGTAGCGCCTACTGCGCGGATTCGAGCTGCGTGCGTCGTATAACGATGTTTTACATCGTTACCGCATCTCCCGCGAGGCTCTCCACTACTGCAACGATGTTTTACATCACCACAGACGTTCATCCCGGTTGCCGAGGAGTCCCGTCAAATTATAGAAACCGGCCATTGGGTGCTCCATACGGCTGCGGCGCAAATGAAGAAACGGCAGGACGCAGGATTAGATGCCGTCTCGATGGCCGTCAATATATCGGCGGTACAGCTCACCATGAGCAGTTTATTCCATCGATTCATGAGATTTTGCAAACGTATCAATTGGAGCCTAAATGGTTGGAACTCGAAATGACGGAAAGCATCGAAATTAATCGAAGCAGCATGCTTGAGAAGCTGAGGACCCTTAATCGGATGGGGGTAAGACTGGCTGTGGATGATTTTGGTACTGGGTATTCGTTGATCAGTTACTTGCAGAAATTCCCGATCAATTCGCTTGAAATTGACAAGTCCTTCGTACAGCGCATCTCGGGCCTCATTCGGACAATTCACTCATTGAAGCAATTATTGCCATGGGCCGAAGTCTAAAGTTAGAAGTCATTTCACGGCTACCATCAGGTGCAAGGTTATTTGTTTGCAGCTCCTTTAACGGCTGAGGAGTTTGAAGCGATCTATGTGAAAGGAGCCAAACTGAACAATATGGCGTAGTAAAACGGACCGTCAGGGCCTATCCCTGGCGGTCTTCTGCTTCTGCTTTGTCCGTGTCAGCGTTTTAACGCAAATAAGGAAAATAAGGAATCGGGACAGGCATATTGTTCACATTTGTAGGTTTAATAATGATGTCCCCCGGAACCGTTTTCTCAGGCGGCAATTGAATGATACCGCTTCCATCATAATACACAGGTTTATTTGATTCTGCAGCCATTCCTGTTTCCTCCTACAAAGGGGATTTTGTGACTACTACTGATATATAATGTATGAGGGTAAAAGGAAATAAACAACGTGGTCCTTCCAGAAATTGTTTGACAAAAGATAAGCGCCGAGCAGCCTTCATTGAATAACACAAAACAGCAGACTGGGAGGCTTCCCGATCTGCTGTTTGTGTGCTGGAAAAGGAGGACGGCAGCTAAACTTCAACCGTCGGAAGCTTAAAGCTGAAGATGGAGCCTTGGCCAATCGCGCTTTTCACTTCCAGCGACCCGCCGTGATCAACGGCAATCTTCTGGCAAATGGAGAGGCCTAGACCTGTCCCATTTTCTTTGGTGGTATAAAAGGGATTAAAGATTTGCTCCATTTGGTTTTCGGTCATGCCTTCGCCAGAATCTTCAATTTCAATGATCGCGAGTTCATTTTCCTGTTTAATGCGCACGTGAACATTGCCGGGATGTTTCATCGCTTCGAAAGCATTTTGGATCAGATTGAGCAAAACTTGTACAATTTTATCCCGATCGATGAAGATATAAAGCGCTTCTTCCGTATCTTCAAAAATGATGGTATGCCCGCGATAAAGCGCATCCGATTCTGCTAGTGACAAGACCCGGTCCAGACACTCCGTAATGGATTCCGGCTTCATGTTGCTGATATGCGGTTTGGAGAATTGCAGGAATTCCGCGGTCAGCTCATTCATTCTTCGAATTTCATTCATAATCAATTCATGCCAAGGCTGGATATTGTATTCGCTTTTGGTTGCGATTTGCATGAAGCCTTTGATCGTTGTAAGCGGGTTGCGAATTTCATGTGCCATTCCTGCCGCTAGTTCGCCGATCATTTTCATTTTCTCGGAGCGGAAAAGATGCTCCTCTCGTTTGAGCCATATTTCACGTTTGCTTTTGAACAAGCGCTCCTCGGCCAAAGAGATGAGTTCCTCCTTTGTCGAAGCCTCTAGCGGATGCTGGGCAAAGCTGTAAGTCACTTGAAAGCCTAAGATTCTCGAATCCAAGGATTCGCTAATATTAGAAATAAGGTTCTCTTTTGCTGGTAAAATGATGGCAAACCGATCTCCCGCGTAACGCGACATCGCATAAGAATCATAGAATATGCTGCCGAGCAAAAGCGCAATCTGATTCAATGTTTCATTACCATTGTGTATATTCTCGTAATTCACCGATTTGAAATCCTGGAAATCTAATAAAACTAAAACAAAATTAAAGCGCTTAACCATTAAGCTTTCAATGGTGGTTACGTAGCCCTCATAATTCAGTAGCCCCGTCAGCGGATCATGCGTCGTGAGATAATCATTTTCCTCGCGTAAACGTTTCTTTTCTGACTCGGATCTAAGAACATATTGTACAAGCAGCACGAAAAGGATGGCGCTTGCAATATCATAGATCGAAACTACGAGATTGTAGGTAGTAAAGGGTACATAGGATAGACGGATGATCGTATATAAACCGATGTATATGAGTGCCCTCTGCATGGTGTAGGCATACTTCTGCCCGTTTTGAATGGAAAAGGCGATTAAAATATAATACAGCATTAAGCACCAATTCAAATGACTGGACCAATGAAACAGAGCGAGGAATATAAACTGAATGTTGGTTAGAAAAGGGAACTTTCGCTCGAGGGCGATGCTGAGGTAAAAAGCGCAGCCCAATACAAGGACTGCGATGATATTCGGTGCATTCCCCATTGCTATGGATGATACCATGGTCAAGCAACAAATAAAGGGGATGCCTATATGTTTGATTATCTTGATGACCAACGGTTAACACTCCCGACTCTTGTATAGAATTGGCAATCTTCATCTTATAGATTATAAACGAAGTTGGATTCAATATATGTCGGTTTATGTCACGGATTTCTTTAATTTTTGATGTTTTTTTTTACCTTCGATTCCGATACTCCTTGGGAGACATCTGGAATTGCTGTTTGAATACATTGGTGAAATAATTCGGCTCGTCGAAGCCAATGGCACAAGCGATCTCGAATATTTTCATATCCGTGTTTCGCAGCAATAGAGCTGCTTTATCCATGCGCAGACGGGTTACGAAGCGGGTGAAGCTTTCGCCAGTTGCTTTCTTAAATAGCACGCTAAAATAACTGGAATTAAGGTGAAGATGGGCGGCCACATCCGTTAAACGGCACTCTTCATTGTAGTGCTCCTCAATGTATTTTGTAGCTTTTTCGATGACGTTGTCGCTCTTGGACGCCTGCCAGTTATTAAATAGAAGCAGGAAGTTGTTCACCTGCGCGTCAGCCCAGCGAAGGACTTCCTCTACCGTCCAATGCGCTTGCGGCATGTCGGTCGGTATTCTTGCTGTCGCTTCTTTGCCGTCAGGATCGAACTGTTTTTGAATGGTTCCCAGCAAAGCAATCGAAAGCGTTAGCGCTTGAATTTTCATATCTTCAGGCGGCTGATGGGACAGATCGATAAGCAACTGATTAAGAAGCTGCTGCAGCGCGTTCTCCTGTGCGATCAGAATAGCGGACATTAGCTTCATTTCCAGCTCATTAACTTTCGCTTGATTCAAGGAGAGCGTCATGCCTGAGCCTGTTCCCGCTTCTTTATCATTCCGCCTGTCAACAGAATCTGAAGAGGTCTCACTGCTCTTGAATTGTTCATAGAATTCAGCAAGCTGCTTATGAGAGGGAGCAGCGCCCATAGCTTGAACGCTCACACGAATGTTCAAGTACTCTAAAGAAGCATCCTGCACAGCTTGTATGAAGCTTTCGTCCGGCCCAGGCTTATCCGCGACCACGACGAAACGATCATGTTCAACCAAGAGGAGCCTGGCATGAATGCCAGCGCCCTTCAAGAGCTCCTCGGCGATATTGGAGAAAGCAAATTGCAGTAAGCTGAGGTCCGATTTGCCGTAGTTTTTGAGGGCCAAGTCTTCGCTGCTGAGCTGAAGCAGCCACAGCTCCTTCGCCTGAAGAAGCTCATCCATGTTCCTCATGGCTTCGTACGACGAAGGCAAATCTAACAAAGCTGCACGCAGCTCTTGATCCTGCTGCAATTTACGCTGGGCGTGAAGATGCTGCTGCTGAGCATATTTCTCATAGTACCGCTCTGAGGCTTTATTCATAACCTGCATGACATCTTGTTCGGTGCAAGGCTTAATAAGCAGATCGAGCGCTCCGAGCCTGACGGCTGCCTGGGCGTATTCAAAATTTTTGTAGCCTGTAAGGATGATGACCAGCAGGTCCGGATAATGTTTCCTTAGATGCCCTACAAATTCGATTCCGTCCATGACAGGCATGCGAATATCCGTAAGCACGAGATCGGGTTTGACCTGATCGACCAATGCTAGTGCATCTTGCCCATTGCTGGCCTCCCCGACAACGTTCCAGCCAATCTGTCCTTCTTCGAACATTTTGATCAAGCCCTTACGGAAGTTAGGCTGATCTTCAACGATCACTACGTTACCCTTCAGCATGCTGGCTCAGCTCCTTTCTTGTTGGTTGATTAGGCAGGATTAGGCGCATCGTCGTTCCGCTATTAACAACACTTTCAACTTCAAGGCGGTAAGGCTGCCCATGAACGAGCTCTAGCCGTCTGACCACACTGCGAACACCAAGGTGTTCCCGGCCATCTGAGCGCTGTGGCAGAGAAGTGCCCTTCGGTCCCAGCAGGATAGCGATCGCAGATTCATCCATGCCGCAGCCATTATCAGTCACTTCAATTTCCAAATGATCAAGATGCTGACGAGCTCGAATGAGCAAGACTTTATGTGAGACCTTATTCCGAAAGCTATGTACGAATACATTTTCTACAAGAGGCTGGAGAAGGAAGCGCATCATCTCGTTATCGAGCACCTGCTCATCGGCTTGGATAATTGTTTCCAAATCAGGTTCGAATAATTCGGTTTGCAGCTTCACATAATTGCGAATTTGCTGAAATTCTTCCCTCACGGTTGTCAGTGTCCGGACGGGCATCAGGGAGTATTTGAGCATTTCCGAAATGGTGGCGATTAAGGCAGCGGTGTCCTTTTCATTTTGCAAATACAGCTTCCAATAAATTTCATTAAACATATTGTGCAGAAAATGAGGGTTGAGCTGCACCTGCAGCGCCTTGAGTTCTGCTTCTCTTTCGCTTAGCTGCGTGAGATACACTTCCGTAATCAACCTGCCGACCTGCTCGGCCATGGCATTGAAGCTCTCGCCCATATAGGCCAGCTCATCCTTGGTGCGGATTTCAATGCGGGCGCTGAAGTCACCAGAACGTACTTTGCGCAGTCCAAGCAGCAGATCCTTGATCGGTCTCAAGAGCTTGCCTGTCGAGATGACGATGAGAATGCTCGTTAATAGAATACTGATTAAGCCGGTATAAACAATACGCTTGGATAAATTTTTGTTTTTAAGTTGAATGTCGGAAAGGGATGTTGAGCTGACAAGCTTGAAGGAGGTCGCTTTGGATACTCCCTGTACGTACAGATGATTGTTCATCACACGGGTTTCGCTCATATCCATTAGCAGCTGCGCTTTCTCAGCTGTTTCATGCGTGGAATTACTATACAGCAACTCTTTGTATTCGTTGTACAAATAGACTTCGCCTGTGCCATCTTTGGTTAATTCCTTTAGAATTCCAGCAAAAAATGATTCATCCACGGCCATCACGAGAACACCGTACGTTTGCAGGGCACTATTTTTCATCAGCCTAGCGATAATAATAGTTTGCCTGAAGCCACTCGGTTCAATGGAGCTAGGCAGAGGCATGCTCATCCAGGCTAAATTCCCATAGGTGTCACTTAGTTTAGATTGAATGGTTTGGAAGGTTGGGTCATCCAAGTTCTTGATCGCAGAAGTCGTGTAGCTGAAATAAGAAGGATTACCGTTTAAGTCATACAGATACATCCCTGTAATATAAGGCGCGTCTGATTTGATTTGGAAAATCTGCTCTTCAATTTGTTTCTTATCATAGTACAGATTGAAGGCATCGGAATCCTCTTGTGAATTGATTCGTTTGATGAGCATTTCAATTTGCGGATTGAATACCACGGTTTGGGATACGCGTACGATTTCCTGAACCTTCATTTCGATTTTGGCCAAAGCCTCTTCATTGGTGCGGGAAAACTGCTTGCTGATCTCCTCTTCAAACAGTTTCAGATTATACTGATAAGTCAAATAACCGGTAATCCCGAAGGCAAGTAAAATGATGGCGGACAGGCTAATAATTAATCTGATCCTAAAGCTTCGGTTGATGCCTATGAGTAGTTGTCGCCAGATTTGCATCTCAGATTCCCCAATTTGCTTATAGTTTGCAAGCCATAACGTTGCTGAGGACATTATACAATATTTTGTTCATATAAAAATCGCTTCCATCCATTACCTAATGAATTTATAGAATCTTCTATAATTTTTTAAGGGTTTTGATACACGAACCCGTTATGATAGGATTCATACCAAAGAATTAGGGAGTGAGCAAGCATGAGCAGTCGAATCGAAGAACCTCCTGTCACTTCATCATCTGTGAACCTGCACAAGACAGCTTCTTTAAACCGGAGCAGGCGATTAAAACAAAACATTCCTTTGTTCATCATGCTAATTCCAGTTATCGCTTATTATGTGTTATTCAAATATTGGCCTATGGGCGGACTTGTTATCGCTTTCAAAACCTATAATTTTGCGGATGGCATATGGAATAGCCCGTGGGTGGGGCTGAAGAATTTTAACCTTTTGTTTTCCAGCTCCAATACACTCCAAATCATTTGGAACACATTTTGGCTGAGCTTTCTGAGCTTGGTACTCGGATTCCCAGTTCCCATTTTCTTAGCTATTTTGCTCAATGAGGTCAGGAAGTCGTGGTTCAAGAAATGGGTGCAAACGATTATTTATTTACCACACTTCTTCTCTTGGGTCATTGTATCAGGTATCGTATTATCGTTATTTGCAACCGATTATGGTTCCATCAATAAGGTGCTCAAACTGTTCGATCTGGAGCCAATTACCTTTTTATACGAATCGAATTCATGGATAAGCATTTTCATAGCATCTGGCATTTGGAAGGAAATGGGCTTCAGTACCATCATCTACTTGGCTGCTCTCACGACCATTGATCCTTCGCTGTATGAATCAGCCTGTATGGATGGAGCTACGAAGTGGCGTCAAATGTGGCACGTAACGCTTCCCGGCATTCGGCACACGATTATTTTATTGCTGATATTAGCCATGGGGAAGATTATGGAGGTTGGGTTTGATCAGGTTTATAACTTACAGAACGCTGCAGTTGCGGATGTGTCGGAGGTTATCAGTACTTACATTTATAAAATAGGGCTAGGCAGCTCACAATTCAGCTTAACGACAGCCATGGGACTTTTCGAATCGGTCATTAGCTGCAGTCTCGTCCTGATTGCCAATCAGATAGCCAAAAAGTTTGATCAAGCCTTGTTCTAGAGAGGAGGACATGTATTGAAAGCGACTAGAGGAGAAAAGCTTTTCTATACGGTAAACTACGTGCTGCTTGCATTAATTGCCTTAACTTGCATCCTGCCATTTATTCATATCATTGCGCTATCGCTGAGCGATCGGACGTCTGTAGATTCAGGTCATGTCTTCTTTTGGCCGATAGGGCTGCAGTTCACAGCATACAAAATTTTCTTCATCGCAAGCCCAGCATTCAATGCGTTCAAAAATAGCGTGTTCATTACCGTAGTCGGCGTGGTATTAAGTTTACTCGGCACCATTTTAGCTGCTTATCCGTTGTCCAGATCCTATTTGTTCGCTCGTCGCTATCTGGTTCTCGGTATGGTATTCACGATGTTATTCGCTGGAGGTTTAATTCCAACTTATTTGGTTGTCAAAAACATGCATCTCATTGACTCCTATTGGTCCTTATGGTTGACAGGATTCATTAGTACTTACAATATGCTGCTGATGAAAAGCTACTTTGAGAACATTCCTTATGAAGTGCAAGAAGCTGCGCGAATTGACGGATGCAGTGATACCGCATTGCTCATTCGAGTTATATTACCGTTATCCATGCCGATGTTGGCGACTCTAGCGTTGTTTTATGGCATTAATTACTGGAACGCGTTCATGAGTGTGCTGATGTATATCAACAAAAGCGAAATGATGAATTTAACGGTCGTCGTGCAAGCGATGCTGCAAAAGAACGATCTGCTCAACTCTCCTTCCCTGAATAGCGAGGAGCAAGCTGCGGTTGCTACAGAGATGGTGAAAGCTGTAGGTGTTGTTGTGATGGTTGTGCCTATGCTGGTAATTTATCCTTTCTTGCAGAAGTATTTTGTCAAAGGCGTAATGCTTGGATCCGTTAAGGGTTAATATCGTTGGTGTTCCCGTTTAACAAAACTTCACTATAAAATTTTGCAGGGGGAAAATGCGCATGAAAAACATGAGATTGTGGCTTGGAATGACCGTAGGGGTTGTCGCTCTTGGAGCAACGTTAGTTGGCTGCAGCAGTGACAAAACAGAAGGAACAGCAGCTACGACAAGCAGCAAACCGGGTGAGGAGAAGCCGGCCAAACGTGGAGATGTGACGGTATCCATGTACGATCGCGGTGCCGTACCTGCATCGGAAGGATCGTATGAAGAGAATCGTTGGAGCAAATGGATTAACCAAAACGGGCCTGCGAACGTGAAGTTTGTACCTATCCTCCGCAGTGATTCAACGAAGAAATTGAACGTTCTGTTTGCATCGGGTTCCGCACCGGATATCGTCAACGAGTATAACACACCATTTAGGGGTAGTCTGTATGATCAAAAACAACTGCTTCCTATTGATAACATTTTACTATACATGCCTGAGTACCAGAAGCTGCTGACTCAATATCCGCAATTGAAAAAGGCAGGGACGAAACCCGATGGCAAGTTGTACGAGATCGGTAAGGTCAAAGAAGCAGTTCCAGCTCATATTTTGCTCATTCGGACAGATTGGTTGAAGAAATTGAATCTTGCTATGCCGACAACAACGGACGAATTACTGAATGTGGCTAAGGCATTTGCTGACCAAGACCCCGATGGGAATGGTAAAAAGGATACATATGGCCTCAATATGAGCACATATTCCGAGCAAGCCATCAATGAGATGTTTGGAGAGAGCTCATCTAGTTCGCTGCTAGCTTGGGATCTTAAGGATGGCAAAGTGGTCCGTGCGTGGGACAAAGAGCTAGCTTCGCTTACCTTCAAGAAACGTCTCTATGATGAAGGTTTGATCGATAAAGACTATATCAACGATAAAGATGGCGCTAAGGCGAAACAGGACTTTTTGAATGGCAAGATCGGTATTTACGTGAAGTTCACCGGTGGTTGGTATGACTTTATCATGAACGACCTTACGACACTGCAGAAAAATGTGCCTGGAGCGGGTGTGGCCCCATTAGGTTATCCGAAATCACCGCTAGGGACATTTACTGGCGCAATCGATAATCCTGTTCAGATGACGACTGTTGTGAATGCGAAAGCCAAAGATCCGGAAGCTGTTGGCCGCTATCTTGATTTTATTATGAAGCCGGAAACGGCTAATAAGATTGTCAATGGAGAAGAAGGCACTCACTGGAAGAAAGCTCCTAATGGTTGTCCACAAGCGATAGACCCTGCTAAGTCCAAGAATGAAGTCGCTTACGCGTATGACTATACGATGTTCTTCTCATCAGGCGTTGATAAATGTACGTATGTACTGAATGGTTTCAATGCGGAAGTGCCAGCGCAAAAAGCGGGAATGGATATGTATAAAGAGGTTCAGAAGCTCTATTTTGACCCGCAAAGAGAATATCCAGGGATTGCGTTAGGTGACCACATGCCTGTGTATAGCGCAGATCTTCAAGTTATTAACACAACGATTCTGAAAGAAAAAGGCGACTTATTCGTTAAAGCGATTCTTAGCGGCGCTAAATATACACCAGATCAAGCGATTAAAGACTCGCAAGCAGCTTGGGCGAAAGCAGGCGGTCAGCAGCTCGAAGATTTCATGAACAAATGGTATCAAGAGAACAAAGATAAAGCCTTCTTAGCAAAGGATGCTATGACGATCGCGAAACAACAAATGGAAACAGTCAAGTAAGTCATTCTTGAAGGAAGGGCTGGATATCGGTTAGGCTGCCTGCGCATCTAGGCGCCTCCTCGCTGTCCAGCATCTTCTTTAATAAGGGATTGCATCATGGGAGGAACTACAATGAATAAGGTTAAAGTAGCCATCATCGGGTGTGGAGGTATTGCAACGGGGAAGCATTTACCGAGCCTGAGCAAAATTGAACAAGTAGAAATAGTAGGGTTCTTCGACATTTTTCCTGCAAGCGCGCACAAAGCAGCCGAGAAATTTGGCACTCCGGGTGCCAAGGTATATGATGATTACCGCGAATTACTGGCAGATCCTATGATTGATGTTGTTCATATTTGTACGCCGAATGATACGCATGCCGAAATCTCGATTGCCGCTTTGGAAGCAGGCAAGCATGTCATGTGCGAAAAGCCGATGGCCAAAACAGCAGCGGATGCCCGCCGTATGGTGGAGGTTGCCAAACGCACGGGGAAGAAGTTAACAATCGGTTACAATAACCGCTTCCGTGCAGATAGCCAGCATTTGAAACGTGTCGTTGAAGATGGTGATTTAGGCGAGATTTACTTCGCTAAAGCACATGCAGTTCGCAGACGCGGTGTCCCGACTTGGGGAGTGTTCCTGGATGAAGAGAAACAGGGCGGAGGTCCGCTGATCGATATCGGTACGCATGCTCTTGATTTAACGCTGTGGTTAATGAATAACTATGAACCCAAGGTGGTGCTGGGCACCGCTTATCATAAATTGTCACGCAAAGAAAACGCCGCGAATTCATGGGGACCGTGGGACCCTAATAAATTCAAGGTCGAGGATTCCGCATTCGCGATGATCGTCATGAAAAATGGCGCTACCATTATGGTTGAAGCAAGCTGGGCGCTCAACACGCTGGATACCAAGGAAGCGAAGTGCACGCTTTGCGGCACGGAAGGCGGAGCTGATATGCAGGATGGCTTGCGCATTAATGGTGAGAGACACAGCCGCCTGTATGTGAACCAGATGCAGTTCGAAGCCAAGGGCGCTGACTTCTATGAAGGCAAGAAAGAAAGCATGCAGGATAAAGAAATTCGTCTATGGATTGATGCCATCCTTCATGATCAAGAGCCGACTGTGACGCCAGAGCAGTCCTGCGTTGTATCGGAAATCCTTGAAGCCATCTATGAATCGAATCGAACTGGAAAAGCTGTCTATTTTGACTAAATGATCGGCAAACGATCGACAAATGAACGACAAATGACCGGAAAAGAGGTCTTGCCCTATGTTGAAAGTTGCGATGTTGAGCTTTTGGCATGTTCATGCCAAAGACTACGCGCGTATGGCTAAACAGCATCCCCATACGGAAATCGTGGCTATTTGGGATGAGGATGCAGAGCGCGGCAGAAGTAAAGCTGAAGAGTATGATGTTAGGTTTTATGAAAATATCCAAGAGCTTCTGGACAATGCGGAGATAGATGCCGTTATTGTAGATACACCAACAACGATGCACAGGGATGTGATTATCGCCGCGGCTAGTGCGGGTAAACACGTTTTTACCGAAAAGGTTGTTGCTACCACAACGAAGGAATGCAAGGAAATATTAGCAGCCATTGAGAAGGCTGGTGTGAAGCTGACGGTATCTCTGCCACGGCTATACACGGGTTTTGCACAAAGCATCACGAGCGCTATTCATGACGGATTGCTTGGCACGTTGACGACGGTGCGTATTCGTCTTGCTCATAACGGCGCTCTGCCAACTGAGCAAAATCCGAATGGTTCACTGCCTGCGTATTTCTTTGATTTGGAGCCGTGCGGCGGTGGAGCCATGATGGATCTGGGTTGCCATCCGATGTACTTGACCCGCTTATTTCTGGGTTTACCGGAAAGTGTCAGCGCTAGCTTCGGCTACATCACAGGACGTGAGGTAGAGGATAGTGCGGTAGCTACCTTACGTTACCCAAGCGGAGCACTAGGGATTGTTGAAGCGGGATTTGTGAACAACTACTCACAATTCGACATTGAGGTACAAGGGACCGAGGGAAGCATGAAATATTCTCGAACCGATGATCTGGTGTATATGCGCAGCTCCAAGCTGTCAGCTGATGCGGCAGCAGGATGGCAGGTTGTCAAGGATCTGCCTGCGAATCTTCCAACCCCGTTCGAACAATGGGTATCGCATATTCAAAATGGAACAACAGCTTCTCATAACATTAAATTGGCGCTTGATTTGACGCGTTTGATGGAAGCAGCGACGCGATCGGCACAAACGGGCACAGCATTTTATTTGCGAGATCTTACCGAATAAGGCGGCATTCCCGTAGAAAGGCCAGTTCATCCCCTACATATGGAAGAAGGGTGATCTGGTCTTTTTCATAACATAAGGAGGCAAAAGGATGATCGACAAAGGGGAATATTCGTTTTCAACCTGCTGGAACATTAAGAAACATACGATTGGCCGGGAAATGATTGAAGAAATCAAAGGATTAGGATTCCGCCATGTAGAGCTGAATTACAATGTGACCGAAGAGATGATGAGAACCATTGAACCGATGATCGACAAAGGGGAAATTGGCGTTTCGAGCGTGCACAATGTATTTCCATTCATCAACGATAAGGATTACGATACCGATTCCGTTATGCTGGGCTTTGATGATGAAGAGAAGCGCAAGCGCTCTGTGGAGCTGCTCATTCGGTCCATGGAATATGCCAACCGATACGGGGCCAAAGCTGTCGTCGTACATCCCGGCGAGGTGCCTTTTGAATATAATATCGATCTGGATTTGAAGAAGCTCTATCAGGATCACGGGAGGGCTTCGGCGGAGTATCAAGCGTTGTGGCAGAATATGTTGGAGAGGCGCGAGCGGCTGAGTCCTCGGTATACGAAACGGATTCAAGATAGCTTGGACGAAGTAAGTAATTATGCTGCGAAAAAAGGATGGTCTATCGCGATTGGCATCGAAACGCGCTCGAGATCGTATCAGATGCCGACGCTGATGGAGGCCAAAACGATTTGCGACAATTTGGAGGGCAGTCCTGTTCGTCTTTGGTACGACATCGGTCATGCCATGATGATGGATCGAATGGGTTTGTACGACAATTTGAAAGAGCTGGAAGAAGTTAAGCGCTATATATATGGTGTGCATATTCATGAAACACTCGGGCTTTCTGACCATTGGTGTCCCTATGTACACAGTAAGGATTTGCATGGCTTTGATCATTTCCTTGAGGCTATCGACATAGCAAAGGTTAAAGTGTACGAGTTGAAGGCTGTATGTCAACCGGATGAGATCGATGAGAGCCACAGGCTTATCACAAGTAAACTAGCGGCTAGGAAAGGGCAATAGGTGATGAATATGGACTTCGTATATAAGCAGTTAGTTGGGAAAAATGACGAGCTTGCGTCCGCTGCGCTAAGCAACCAGGTACTCGATCCATCCTCCAAGTATTACGGCGGAGTGATAGACGAGACGGGTATTGCGCGCGCAAGCCATCATAGTACGCCTGTTTATATCGCTGCATGGGCAACGGCTTTGGTGAATCCAGACTCCAGATTCTACCATAGCGAGTCTTTAGCAGCTGCCTTGGAGTTAGCAGCAGGTTTCATGCTGAATAGACAGCATGCGGACGGGACGATTTCGCTAGGTTCAACGAATTATAACTCTCCGCCTGACACTGGTTTTGTAATTGGCGGTGTAGCGCAGATTTATCAGCTGCTCACTGGTCATGATTGGTCGGTCCTACAGCCTATAGCAGACAAACTAAAGCTATTTCTTGAACGAACGATACCGGCAATGCTGACAGGCGGCTGCCATACGCCGAATCATCGCTGGGTTCTTACGGCTGCCTTAGCCCAGCTGTATGACATTTTCAAGAGGCCGGGGCTCCTCGCGCGAGCGGATGAATGGCTGTCTGAAGGCTTAGACATTACGGCAGATGGTGAATGGACCGAGCGGAGCAACGGAATCTACAATGCCGTCAGTAATGTTGCGCTGTATCATACGGCTCGTGTATTGAATCGTCCCGAATTATTGGAAAGCGTGCGCCGGAATCTACGTATGATGGTTTATCTCATCCATCCGTCAGGTGAAGTGGTGACGGACTATTCGGGCCGACAGGATTTTGGCCAAACCTACGACATGGCTACCTACTATACGATTTATCGCCTAATGGCCGCACATGACAAGGATCCAGTTTTTGCAACCATGTGCGATTATGCTGCTGCTTTCGTCAAACGTCCTGATGGTGTAAACAATAATGCTCTGCTGCATGTGCTGCTTTATCCGGAAATAGAGAAAACTATCCGTGACTTGCAGCGCGCTGAGCTGCCTGATCACTATGCTTGCATCCTTAATCAATATCATCCTATGAATGAGCATTTGGGCTTAATTGAGACGATCGGCCATCATCTCAAAATTCAGCACAGCTCCATGCATCTGGCATTCGGAGCGCCAGTCGTGCGCATTCGCGAGAAGGATAAGAGCATCACGATTATGCCGCAAACGCCCTCTTTCTTTTCGCTTCGTCATGGGAAAGTAAGACTACTGGGCATTAAGCTGTCCACGTCCTTCTCGCCGGGTATCGTCAAATTCGATCAGCTAACCGCTGAAGATGGTGTCTATCGACTAGGTGTCGTTATGGAAAAAGGCTACAACGGACCTATCCCGCAGCAGCACCTTCCCCTTACGGCGAAAGGCTCGGTAAGTCCGTGGTACTTGCTGCCGCATCAGCATCGGCCGATGACACATCTGCAAACGCATGAGCTGCGGGTTGAGATCAAACCAAATACGTCCGATTGGACGATCCGCATTCATTCTGATGAGCGTGAAGACGTCCTTACGCAGCTAACGTTTATTCTGGGTAATGAAGGGGCTGTAGAGGGCGACGATCTGCATGATGCAGGAGACGGGAAATATTTCCTCAAAAGCGGCTCTATGACCTACCGTGTGGAGGAAGACCGCATTGAAATATCCTCAGGAGCTTTCGAACACTTATTGCCTATACTTCGAGAAGATCAGCACCCGGCGGGCTGCCAATATGTCCATGTGAACCTGGTGACGCCATTCGACCGAACCTTCACGGTACGGCTGCTGTAGAAAGGATTGTGGAGAGATGACAACCTATTTCAATGAGCAAGAGAGCATCCAGTCTCGTTTAGGCAGGGACGAAAAACGTACGCTAAAAGTGCTTGCTGACCGGTATATCGGGGCCAATCCTCCTGTGCCGTTTGCCTTTCGGGCGTTCAATCGGTCAGGTATTTTGCAAAATGACGAGGGCTTATTCGATCTCAATCTTTGTCATAGATTCCCAGAGGCAAGGCAGGGTCAAATTTCTTATGCTTACTCGCTTGTATGGAGTGATGGTGATCGGAATCTAGACGTCCTGATGAGGTGTTTGGGTCCGATTCAGTTTTATTTTAATGAGGAGCTTACCTATCGTTCCAACGTTATGGATGAGCTGAAGCCCGATGCGACCGTCAAGTTAAACCTGAATTTCGTAAAAGGCTGGAATCGTCTTTGGATAAAAGCCAAAATGACGCCAGCAGGATTCGGATGTTTATTCGGATCGGATGAGGCCAAAGTAAGAATCCTCAATGTGCGTTCACCCTTTGCAGAAAGAGCGGGGCAAGCAGGATGGGTGTATTCCGTTCCGGTCGACTCCGATCTGTACGAGGGGAGCCCGCTGCCAGCAGCGCTCTCTTCCGAGAAGGAGCAAGGCGTCACCTGGCTGCCGGCCTGCGATTGGAGCGAAGAGGAGTTAGCTTTGCAGGTTTGTGAGCGCTTGTTCGGCCTTCAGCCCGGAAAGCGAGCATACGCTTGGACTCAGCTGGATGCACTCGGCAGCGGCAAAGGTCCTTATATGTTAAAGGGGACCACAACCGGACCGCTGACGGTTTGGGTAGACGGCCATCAGGTTGCTGCGCTGAAGACGGAAGGCAGCTTCCAAGTGGAGGTGCCGCTTGCTTTCGGCAAACATGATGTAGTGATCCGCAGCGAGTGCGAGCTCACTTCACGTTCTTGGGGCTTTACCTTACATGCGTATGTGGGAGGAGATCGGGTGCCGTTCCATTCGCCTGTAGACGTGCATGGTTCGGACGAGGCGTGGCTCTATTTGGGCCCTTTTGATGCCGACGTGGAGCTGAATGACAGCGAAATCGCCACGACGAAGCGCGTTTTTGCGAACCATTATTGGCGCTTAGACCGCCCAGAGACGTGGATTCGTCCCTATTATGAGAACGCCATGCTGAGTAATAAATGGACTGTCGGGAATGTTACCAACTTTGCTCGCTGGGATTATCCGCTGGGGGTGACCGTCTACGGTCTGCTGCAGACAGGCCGTTTACTGGAACGACCGGATATTCTCTCGTATGCGCAGGAGCATGTTCAAAGCTGCACCGACATGTTCGAGTATTCGCTTTGGGACCGCGAGCAGTATGGGTTCCCGGCTATTAATCAGCAGCTGGTCATGATGAAAATGCTCGACAACTGCGGCTCGTTCGGATCTGCCATGCTGGAATCTTATAAAGAAGATAAGCATTCGGGTTACCTGCCGATTGCGGAGAGGATCGCTGACTTCATGCTGCAGCAGCTGGAGCGGAAGGAAGACGGAGCCTTTTATCGCGTGTGTCAGGATGAGTATTCGGAGAATACCATGTGGGCCGACGACCTCTATATGAGCACGCCTTTCCTGTGCCGTTATGCGGCGGTAACGGGAAACCGTGAAGCGCTTGATGAAGCGGCTAAACAGTTCCTATTATTCCGGAACTACTTGTTTATGCCGGAGCAGCGCCTCATGTCCCACGTATTTGATTTCAAATACGGGATGCCAACGAGGATTCCGTGGGGACGCGGCAACGGATGGACTTTATTCTCCCTGACCGAGGTGCTGGAGGCTTTGCCGGCAGATCATGCGCTTCGCACTGAGCTCGTCCGATTCTTTAACGAGCTGTGCGCGGGTTATGCCGAGCTTCAAGCAGAGAGCGGATTGTGGCATCAGGTGTTGAATGATACGGACGCATACCAAGAAGCTTCGTGTACGGCGATGTTTGCGTATTCGTTCGCCAGAGGCGTCCGCTTCGGCTGGCTCGAGGAGCCGCAGCGGTTCATACAGGCTGCGCTCAAAGCTTGGGATGGCTTGACGCGGTATGCCATTGACGCGCAGGGTAACGTGCATGGCGTTTGCAGCGGCTCAAGGTATGCTTTTACAGCGGACTATTACAAGAAGGATCTGCTTACCGTCACGAACGATAACCATGGGGTAGGCATTATGATGCTGGCGGGTACGGAGATCGTGAAGCTGAAAGATGGGTTAATGGAGCTGGCGAGATGGGAGTAAGGACAGTCAGTCACGGCGGATTTTATGTTAAAAAAGTTCTATTTTAATTTGTCGATTACTGGCATAAATGTGATTTATAGTTCTTTCCTCTAGTGTGCGAGAGAGATTCTCTCGAAATATTAGAGGTTTTTTTGTGTTTTCTACAATTTTTTACAGTTTACCTAAGCAAATAGTACTACAGGTGCATAGTATAGGATTGTGGCAGCAGTAAGTCTGCTAGATTCATATAAAAGCGTGCCATTAAACCATAACATTGCGAGGTGAGTAGGAGGATGCTTCCGATTAATTCAAAGGCTAGCCAAAAGGCAATTGATGTTCTGAATTACTTGTATACGATATCAGGTTCCAAAACATTAACGGGTATTCATAACTGGCTAGAGGACCCGAGTGGTTATGTCAATGAGATTAACAAACTGTATGGTGATTATCCTGGTGTTGCCGGGTATGAAATGGGGCCCATTTCAGGTCAGACAGCAGCGCAGGTCACATCTCAAAGACAGAATGTAACGAATGTAGCGAAGAAATATTTTCAAAGCGGCGGTATAGTGACCATGATGTGGCACCAGAATTATCCGCTCACAACCTATACTTGGGTAAATGTTCAAAGGAGTACGACCGATGCGGAATTCAACCGTGTGTGCACGCCAGGTACAGCGGAGTACAATTGGCTTATTTTGGAGTATGATAAAGTTGCGGTTTTTTTGAAACAGCTCAGAGATGCCAATGTTCCTGTTCTATGGCGCCCGTACCACGAGATGAACGGTGGCTGGTTCTGGTGGGGGAAGAAGCAAAATTATAAGGTGCTCTGGGACATTATGTATGACCGGTTTACGAATCTTCACGGCTTAAATAACTTACTTTGGGTCTGGAATGCGAATGCGCCCAAGAGTTCAGACATTAATCCTTACTTGACACATTTCGTAGGGACAAGCAAATGCGATATATTAGGCACGGATTTATATATGTACGGTAACGAGCCATTTAAGCAGGAATATTATGAGGGTCTCGTGGCCATCTCAGGTGGGAAACCAGTTGCCGTTGCAGAGATCGGCCAATTATTCCCCAGCTCAACCTTTAATAACCAACCCAAATGGGCATGGTTCATGGAGTGGGCGAATCATTTGTATGACTATAATACCCTCGCTCAGCGAAATGGCTTATACACGACTTCCGTAGGAAGAACATTGAATCGAAGTGAGGTCTATATTCCCCCAACACAACCAGCTCCGGACACACAAGCACCGACAATGCCGATGAACTTGGCGGCGCCTTCCAAGACAATGACCTCAGTTACACTAACATGGACGGCCTCGACAGATAATATTGGCGTAACGGGATACGAAATTTATGTAAATAACACAAACTTAGCGGGAACTACGACAACGACCAGCTTTACAGTGACGGGTCTGCTGCCGAATACGGCGTATCGTTTTTTAGTAAAAGCAAAAGATGCTGCGGGGAATAATTCGGCTTTTACGCCACCGCTCACTGTGACAACCGATGCCATTTATACGAATTTTGTTCGTGGCATTAATTTCGGTGGGTCATCTGTGACGATCGATGAACAAGGATGGTTAGCAGGAAATCATGGTTTATTATTGTACTCATCCAATGTTCAAACATACGAAAACTTACCGGCCATCACCCCGGTTCCTGCTGTTGATAGCGCTTCAAGCGTAATGCTTAATTCTAGAGTGTATGCTTCAGAATCCAGTTTTACGGTTGCTCAAACGCTGTCTAGCGGCAATTATCAAGTATATATTTGGTCCCTTGAAAGTTATCAATCCAATTCATGCACCTTTGATGTGGTTCTTGAAGGTGTGCAGGTGACAGCGACTCCAATTGGTTTGCTAACGCTAAGCAGCTGGGCCAAATACGGTCCTTACAGTGTCACCGTGAAGGATGGCGTATTGAATATGGAGGTACGGCGGATAACAGGCGATCCAGGCATAACAGGGATGGCGATCTACACAGCTGCCGTGTAATACAAAAAAGTCCGACATCCACGTAACGTGTGTGACGGACTTTCTGCATTCATTTCTCTTTTCCTGCTAGCAAGTAAAGGAATCAATGAAACGCAAATCAATTCCGAAATACATCCAGGAGAAGCCATTCCAACGGAAGCCTGCAATGGAATTTTGACCGACAAAGATCGGATAATACCAGAACTGCTGACCATTGCTCAACCATACATAAGTGAAACGGAACATACAGCGTCTAATGCCACCCGGATCTACTGCAAATGTAGAACCGGCAGTTTTATGCGGCTTTTGCGGGGTGTATGCAGGTGGAGCCGATGTTGGTGCTTGCTCATTGCCACCTGGTACGCCTGAGCCTGGGAATCCAGGCTGCCCCGGGAATCCAGGTTGCCCCGGGAATCCAGGCTGTCCTGGGAATCCAGGCTGTCCTGGGAATCCAGGTTGCCCTGGGAATCCAGGCTGCCCTGGGAATCCAGGTTGCCCTGGGAATCCAGGTTGCCCTGGGAATCCAGGTTGCCCTGGGAATCCAGATTGCCCTGGGAATCCAGGTTGCCCTGGGAATCCAGATTGCCCTGGGAATCCAGATTGCCCTGGGAATCCAGATTGCCCTGGGAATCCAGTTAAGCCGGGAAGTCCAAGCATGCGTGTGTCATATACAGGTACCCAAGCGTAGGCCTGCGGTACAGGATAACCGTATGCATAAGGCACGGGCCCAGGATAGGAATCCGCATACGCAGGGTCAATTTCGGGCTGCTGCAATACGTCGTTGTCCCGTTCCAAATTCCGAGTCTCTTGTTTTTTGTTTGAAGTCATGGATGTAAGTCCTCCTTAGGTTAAAGCGGATTAGTCGATACTTACTATATGCAGGGGGCTAGACGAATGTCACGGTTAGAACTGGTCAGCAGGAGAGATTTTGCCAAACTATACCAATAGTCCTAATTATATTTGGGTTTATGAAGGGGCTAGGCTTTTTATCCTATTAGCAAAGGAAAAATACGGGATTTACCTCCCATGGTTGTATCCTAATTTGTCGTATATAATAGAAATTGGTTATATTTTGAAATAATTGGGGCGGGGTTAATTGAGAGAACTTACGGGGAAAATGTTGAAATACGATGTAACAACGAGCTATGGACTCGTATTAGCGCCAAGCTTAACGGTTCTAACGGCAGAACATTTAGATTTATTCAGACAGCATCGTATTGACTTCATGGATATTATTACAACAAATCCCCAAGAGCAATTGGAACAAGAACTAGTAGTCACCGACTCCCAAGATTCTTCAGAACTTCTAGTACAGAAAGCTGCTCAGTTCGCCAAACAATTATTCGAGCAAATGGAATCAGAGAATAAAATCCCTTTGTTTGAAATTAGAAATCAACTCATTCCAATTGTGCAGCAAGCGGCCGAACATCCTGATTTATTTGAATTACTTGAAGCTGTGAAAGCCAAAGATGAGTACACACATCAGCACAATGTCGGTGTAGGCATACTTTCGACACTTATCGGAAAATGGCTTAAATTGCCGGATAAAGAGATACCTTTGTTAGCGCTAGCTGCTACCCTGCATGATGTTGGAAAAATTAAAATATCGCAAGACATTCTCCAGAAGCCGGGGAAATTAACCAAAGATGAATTCAACACCATGAAACAGCATACGATTCGGGGTTATAACATGCTTAGGGAGACTGTTGGAATTAACTATCGAGTGTCACTTGTTGCTTTGCAGCACCATGAACGAGCAGATGGAAGTGGATATCCCATGGGTTTAAAGGATAGCCAAATCGATCGTTTTAGCCGGATTGTTGCCGTTGCCGATGTGTTCCATGCGATGTCCTCGAATAGGCCTTACCAAGACATGATGCCATTCTATGAAGTCGTGCGACAGATGCGCGCAGGTCTTTTTGGAGAGTTGGATCCGCAAATCGTATGCGTGTTATTGAAGAATATGATTCGAAGTTTAGTTGGCAGGAAAGTAAAACTAACGGATGGTCGTTGGGCAGAAGTCGTCTATATTAATCCTACAGATGATACAAATCCACTTGTAAAAGTTGATGAGGTATTTGTAGATCTTAGCCGAGAACGCCACATTCATATAAAGGAAGTTGTTGTATAATGCAGAATTCAATCGCAGAGAATACAGTTTTGCAACAATTCTTCACGAATTATGGGCTGACACAGCGAGAATCGGAAATTCTTTCCCTTATCGCAACTCACGGGTACACCAACAAGGAAATTGCCGAAAGCTGTTGCATTAGCGAGAAAACGGTCAAGATTCATTTAGCGAATATTATGAGTAAAATTGGTATCGGCTCGATGCGCCGGCTGCTTGCACTACTTTTACAGCAAGCGTTAATGGTTTCAGGGCTGACAAATGAGAAGAATTTAGTTAAATCAGTGGGAATGAATTAAACAAAAAGAGAAGGCCTTTCGAGGTGCTTTTCTTTTTTTTTATGGACATTTTTCGTGATACGATTTGGAACTTAAAAAAGGAATATCTTGTTGACATGATACAAAAAGTATCTTAAAGTAGTAATAGAATTAAGATACAAATAGTATCATTCAATTTTGAAAAAGATGACTTCTCACGGAGGGGAAACATGGAAATTAATTTAAAAGAATATTTGATGATTATAAAGAAGCGATGGTGGTTAATTGTATTGATTGTATTTGGTTGTACTCTTCTTACAGCCATGTATACGACGGCAAATTACGTCCCGATTTATCAAGCTTCGACTAAACTTATTGTCAATAAAACATTCGAGCAGGATCAACTAGGCACTGAGCAAATCGATTATGGAGCAATTAGTGTTAACATGGCCCTCATTAATACCTATAAAGAGATCATTAGAACCCCAGCTATTATGGATAAAGTCGTTCAACGATACCCCGACTTAAATGTATCCACCGACCAATTAATTACGATTGTGAATGTCTCGAACCTCAATGAAACGCAAGTCATGTCGATTACGGCTCGTCATTTTTCACATGATAGAGCGGTGAAGATCGCGAATGCGGTGTCAGATGTCTTTCAAACAGAGATCCCCAAAATTATGAAGGTCGATAATATCACCATCCTGAACAGAGCCAAAGTTCAGGACAATCCTATACCTGTGAATCAAAAATCAAATCAGTATATCATCCTCAGTTTCGTGGCATCGCTCGCTGTTACAATTGGTATCATTCTTCTGTTGGATGCTTTGGATGATACGTTGAAAACGGATGAGGATGTTCGAGAAGCTTTTGAACTCTCGACCTTAGCTTACATACCAAAGGTGAAAACCAAGGCACTAAGGACGACGCAGAAAAATAAATCCAGAAAAAAAGTAGAGGATATTGCATATGCCAAAACAAGCCACTGATTCTGCCATTATGATGCAAAGGAATCCGAGCTCTCCAGCATCAGAAGCTTATAGATCATTAAGATTTAATATTGATTGTTCTGTATTCGGGCGTGAAGCTAAGACGATTACAGTCACTTCTTCAGGCAGAGGTGAGGGGAAAACCACGACAGCCATTAATTTAGCTGTTGCGTATGCACAAACAGGCAAGAAAGTGGTTCTCGTTGATGCAGACCTGCGAAATCCATCGATTCATGTTACTTTTCGTGAAGATAATGGAAGAGGGCTGACCAGTTACCTCGTTAATCAGAGTACAGTGAACGAAATTGTGCGGGAGTCCTACATTGAGAACCTATCCATTGTAACATCGGGTCCAACGCCTCAAAATCCTTCTGGATTATTAGCATCCAATCAAATGGATGTCTTATTGGCAGAACTTAGTTCGGTATATGACATGGTTATTGTGGACACCACTTCCATTCTAACTGTAACGGATGCCAAGATCATGGCAACCAAGTGCGATGGGACACTCCTCATCGTCAAATCGGGTAAAGTGAAACGCGGTATTGCCAAGAAAGTGAAAGAGGAGCTCCATCTTGCAAATGTGAATCTAATTGGCGTCGTGATGAATGAAATTAAAAGCGATCATGCGTCGTCGTATCTTTGACCATTGCGGGAAATCAAAGTAAGGGGAGAGAGTTTATATCCAATGAGAAAAAAACGGCGGAAGCAGCAACCGAAAGTCGTGAGAACCCTTTGCATTTTGACTTTAAGCATTGGCATATTGGCAGGGTGCTCAGATACGGCAGTTAATAATCCAGACAGTAATTCCATGTACAGTGATCAAGCGCCGAAAAGCATTAAAGCCTTCAAGGTCATTAAACAAAAAATCGGTGATCCGCTAGAGCGTGCGGCAGAAGCGCAATCATCAGCCCAATTTGGCGTAACAGCCAAGGCAGCCGGGGATATTGATCAAATCTTGAAAAAGCGCGGAGATATGGTTCAAGAAGGCGATGTGATTCTCAGGTTGAAGTCCGGTGATCTCCAGACGCAGAGAGAAACCGCGGCTCTTGCTGTACAAACGGCTCAGGACGCGATAGAAAAAGCAAAAGCAAGAGCTAAAAAAGAAACGCAAAACCAGAAGTTAGACATGAGCAATGCCATTCAAAAGATGGAACTAGCGATGACCGGTTTAACGCGAAATTACAATAAAATGAAGAACGATTATGATATCGGACTGGTTACTAAAGCTCAGTTATATCAGATGGAAACTCAAATGATGAGTGCCCGCATGGATCTGGATCAGCTTAAACAGAAACTAAGCGCAGTAGAACCGCAGGAAGTATCTGATGAATTGGATGTACAGCTCAAAAGTGCTCAGGTTAATCTGCAGCAGCTTGACCAATCTATGAAAAACCTTGAAGTGAAAGCCACGGTAAGCGGCTTATTGACGGAGATGCCGATGGAAGCGGGGATGATGCTGCAGCCTGGAGCTAAGGTTGGTGTCATTCAAAGATTGGACCCTATTAAAATTAAAGCACAGTTATCGGAAGCAGAAACGAATCAAATCGGTAACAAGACAGAGCTCTCCTATTACATAGTGGGAGCCAACGAGAGATATAAGGGAGCTATCAGTTATATCTCCAAAGTGATCGATCCGGAAACGAAAGCCTACGAAATTAATCTTGAGGTGCCGAACAAGGAGTTGTCTTTGAAGCCCGGAACGAAGCTAAAGCTTCAATTGACGGAAGAGAAGGACCAAATTGTGGTGACAGTTCCTACCTATAGTATTGTCAAAGAAGGTGACAATGCTTTTGTATTCGTACTCACAGGAGATACCGTTGAGAAACGAAGCATCCAATTAGGCAGATTGAATGAGCCTAATCAAGAAGTGCTTTCGGGACTCAAAGAGGGAGAACTAGTCGTAAAGACGAGTCCAAGTCAATTAAGCAATAAAGAAAAAGTTCAAATGACCGCTATTGAAGAGCAATAAATAAAATTGGAGTGACTTGACTTGAAAATAAACTGGAAACATACGTTGGTTATGTTCATTTTATCCGTTTCACTAGTGATTCCATCAGCGGCTTTCCATGTAGCGGCCGATGAAAAATATGCATCTACAACGACGGTAAAAAGCTATCCATTGACGAGTGATATCAAGGTGGAAGTGAAAAGTGTTTTAAATGAAACAACCTCTGAAGGAGGCAGGATCGGCACGGTTGTACGTCTGTATAACGATGGAGATCGCCTAACAGGTGTGCCTGAGTATGAAGTTCGTGCTAAGACGCAAGAAGGTTTGGAATATATCTTGCGTCCAAGTCAGGCTAATCCCAAAAACATTCAACCCAAAGAGACGGTAGAGCTTAGTTATATGACGATCATTGAGCGCTATGATGTCTTTTCACTAATTGAACTTTCTTTCTATGATGTGGATGAATTCGTCTATCCCAAGCAAGAAAAGAAAATCATTTCCCTGCCAATTTCAGACATAGAATGGAAGGGTGAAAAGGCTGAGCTAACCGATCCGTCAACGGTGAAGAAATGGGAAGATAAGTTTACGATTCCAGTGCTGTCTACCACACTGACGTACAAGCCGGTCAGCCTTGCTGAACAGAATACGCCAGACGGACCGATGACTATTGTTACATTACTTGTTACGAATACAGGAGATAAGAAAACAATCATTCCTGATTTCCGAATAAATGGAAAAACAGAGAATAAGATTTACAGCGGAAAGCGAATAGAGAAAGATCCGATCACCCTTGAACTGGGTGAGGAGAACTATATCCACTATGCGATTCCGATCCGAAATAAGATGGATTTGAAAAATTTATCGGTTCTGACGCCAGAAGACTATGTCAGCGAGGATAAAAAACATACCGAATATTTAATCGGTAGATTGACGATCACACCGCCAGGAGCTAACGATGTACGGTTCTTTATGAATCAATTGCCACAATATGAATGGAACAAGCCGCTTCAGATTGACCCATTAACGAAGCTGATTCGACCAGAGATCAGTATTTCTATGGTAGATCTGCGCGTGTATGAAAGTGCGGGTGGCGGATTCAAGGCCGCTGTTGCCAAATTCAAGCTGCTCAATAAGAGTGAAAGCCCATTGCAGGTTCCTCTTTTTCAGACCATCCTTACAAGCAATAGCGGTAATAAATATCTAGGTACAAGACAAGATACGCAGGTAGAAACACTCATCCCTAATCTAAGTTACGTCATCTATTACTCATTTATCATTCCGAATGCAGAAACTGGCGAGCAGTTGGCCATGGAAATTACGGATGGAAAGAGTGTAGAGCCCTACAACCTTCCACTTGCAGCGTTCAAGACGAAAGTTATGGATGAGACGGACGATAAGGATGCAGCCTTCTTTCCTTTCCAGGTGACTTTGAATAATTGGTCGCTGGGGATCAACTACAATATGGGACAGGGAAGTGTACCCTACTCATATAAAAACAATTTAGATTTTGCCATTAAACTTCAGGATGAAATCGTCGTCGATCAAAGCTTTTCCAAAATGAGGCTGGAATTCGCCGATGCCAAAAACAGAATCTTGGCTTCCAAGGTGTTATCCTTTACAGGTGATAATAAGCTGGTCAGCGGAGCACAAACCTTCGATTTTAACTCGGATCGATTGGAATCTACGGTATATCTTCGGATATATGAAATCATTGATACGCCATTTGGTGAAGCAAGACGCCTTATCCAAACTGTGAAACGATAGGAGAGCGAATGCGATGAAAGATGAAACGAAGAAGGAACCGAAATTATATACGCGTCCAATGGTTCTAAGTCAACAGCCGGTTCGTTTTGAAACAGCCCAGAGCTGGAATAAAGGACATGGCAATTTGAATCATCCTGGTAAAGGGAATGGGGGCATCAATTATCCCAACCCTCCGTATAATGGACCCCATAAGGGCGGCGGGAATGGTAAGCCTAATTAAAATTCTTCGAAGAGGTTGACGGCAAGCCGCCGTTGACCTCAACTATCAATAAAGTCCCAAGGGGATGTACAATGACGCGTATTCACACAACAATTGGGGAGCATCTTATTCAAATCATTTGCGACTCCGAAAAGATGACAAAGTGGATTGGACGGAATTTTCCATTGGCAAACACAATCAAACTGCAACCGGATCTCTTCATTAAACTTGAAGAAGGATATGGGAATGCTTTTGTTGACTACCACGTGGAGATTTCCAAAAAATCGAATAAGATTTCATTCCAAAGGGCCGATTATTTGATCGAGACTAGCTTGGATTATCATGACTCTAACATTTGTGTACATGATGAGTTGGCGTTAAAACATGCGCTTATGAATCTATACAGCTCCTATCTGGTTTACCATCAGTGGGGACTATTGATTCACTCATCATGTGCGATAGATAAGGGTAGAGCTTACATGTTTGCTGGTCACTCGGGAGCCGGCAAATCTACTGCGGCTAAGCTATCGTATCCTCGGGAACTACTTTCCGATGAGGCAACCATTATTAAAATCGCTCCAGGTCAGATAACCGTGTTTGACTCTCCATTTCGAAGTGAACTGGTAAGATCAGGTGCATATGAGACTAGTCCTTTAACAAACATCTATCTACTGCATCAGGCCATGGATAATCACATCGTTCCACTAAGCAAATCGAACAGCCTTCTTTTTCTTATGAATAAAGTGTTTTATTGGTCTCACAGTTTGGATGAAACAAGGAAGATCTTCCGACTGCTGCAGCATGTGGTCACTTCGGTTGCGATTTCCGAGCTGCATTTTCAAAAAAATGAGACATTTTGGGAGTTGATATCCTAATGACCAAATACCTTCGAATGAATGATTATGAGTCCATTCAGCTGGATATGGAATGTATTATTTTGAACACGGATGAATTCACATTGACGAAATTAAATGAAGTAGGCGGATATTGCTGGTCACTACTTGGCGTAGCACAGACCGTTAGTTCCATAAGCGAAGCGGTTCGCGAAGAGTACGCATTCGTTGGCGAGAGCGTCGAAGAGGATATTGAAGCATTTTTGACGGAAATGATCGGGCGAGGTTTGGTCCAATATGCAGTTTCATAAAGAATCCTTTCAACTTCTTATTCGTGTGATGAGAAAAAGAGGCTGGATTGAACTTCCGGCACGAGGAACAAGTATGTATCCTTTTATCAAAAAGGGAGATATTTGCCGTTTCATCGTCACGAAGACTGAGAATATCAAAAAAGGCGATATCCTTTTATTTTGTACATCAAGCGGTAACTTGGTTGCGCACCGATTTTGCCGGATGGTCACCAGGAATCAACAGTTACATTACCTTTGTAAGGGTGACACCAATTTAAAACACGACGAAGCTATTGCACTGGATCAAATGATTGGGAAGCTGACTCGGATTGAGCGAAATAGGCGGATCATCCATGCAACGGATCTATTTGCTTATGTCTGGGGACGAATCGTTCTAACATTTCCAATGATAGCGTTATTATTAAGATTTTACCTAAATCGAAAAGAAAGCTTTCAAGTCTAGACTTTCAGTGGAGTGTCGCGGATATGATTGGTATGTTGACAATAAAAGATGTTCGCACGACTTACTCCATATTGAAGCCTTACATGGTTACACATCGTCAGGCATACATGGGGCTATTCCTCTTGTTATTCGTAGATATCGCTTTGACGCTGTCATTCTCGTGGTTCTTTGGTAATCTCACGAATGCTGCCATTCATAGTCAATTTGGACGTATGAAATGGTTGGTGCCCTTAGGTGGTTTTCTTGTTGTCGTGAGCATTACATCGACCTATCTGACTACACTGTGGGAGACCATCGCAACGAATGGGGTAAAAAGGGATTTCTCTGCGGATGTTTTCAAACATATCATGCAGCTGCCAGGAAAGCATATCGATGATAAGCATTCTGGGGATCTACTAGCCCATTTTACCAATGATATTCATAACCTAGATGGGATTATTGGCAGCAGTCTTATTAATTTGATTAAATTGCCGTTCATCTATCTGGCTGTTTTCATTTATTTGCTTCAAATCAGTTGGAAACTAGCACTCGTATGCGTACTTGTGGCGCCTGTTGCGATGGTTTCCGGAGTTATTTTTGGCGTTATGCTTCGCACAAATAACCGGTTAATTCAGGATTTGGTAGCGCGAATGAACGTGCTGCTGAATGAAACGTTTAGCGGACTCTTCGTTATCCGTTCTTTCCTAATGGAAAAGTTCATTTTCGCCAAGTATGTAAGTAGAAATCAGGATCTATATGCGCTAGAGCTGCGTAATGCCAAATTGCGTGGATGGTTCTATGTGGGGAGCCAAGCGGCCGCTTCCGTCACATTTCTGATAAGCCTATGTTTGGGTTCCTACTACGTCTCAGACGGTATCCTAACCGTAGGTGCACTATTAACCTTCATTAACCTTGTCAACCATTTGGTATATCCACTGACAGAGCTAGCCGGACAATGGGCAGGCCTTCAGAAATCCGTTTCCGCCATGGAAAGAATATTCAAAATCCTGGATATAGAGCTTGAATCCGTCCATTTACCTGAGGCGATTCCCTACAAGCCTATGTTGTCATCCATTCAATTCAAAGATATTTCGTTCAGCTATGAGGGGCAAAAGCCTCTTTTCGATCAATTTAATTTGCAAATTCCGGCTGGGAAGGTCGTTGCTATTGTTGGTTTAAGTGGAGCAGGAAAGACAACCTTGTTTCATTTGCTTCAAGGCTTTTATTTACCGCAAGCAGGTACCATCACCATAAACGGTCATTCGACTGCTTCACTAACGGTCTCTGAACAGAGAAGCTTATTCGCACATGTGTCCCAAGAAACCGTGTTATTCAGCGGTACAGTGAGAGAGAATCTGCAGCTAGCCAAACCTGGTATGACAGATGCCCAGATGATACAGGCGGCGTCCATTGCAGGGATACATAACTTTATTACATCTCTTCCTTGTGGGTATGATACCGAGATCGGGGAGAGAGGGTCTAAGTTTTCCGGTGGGCAACGGCAGCGTATGGCTATTGCACGTGCCTTATTAAAGGATGCGCCGATTCTATTACTAGATGAGGGGACATCAGCTCTGGATAGTGAAACGGAGTATCATGTGCAGAAGTCGATGGAAAAGCTGCTGGATAATCGCACCACGATAGTCATCGCTCATCGGCTATCTACGATACAAAATGCGGATCTCATTATTGTCATGGATGCAGGTAAGATCGTGCAAATGGGCCGTCATGAAGAGATGATTAGGCAGGAAGGGTTGTATCGTCGATTATACCGGTTGCAATCAGAGAAAGGAGTTCCAAGTGATGATCATTCCTTTGATACACGCGTTGTATGATCCGCGGGCTTCTTTACCTCTGGATGCTACTTTTTATGAACAAGCGCTTGAGGATATTGCGTATTTTGGCGTAGCTTCCCAGATTTATTTTCTAATTAAACAGCAGGGTAGATGGTCTCAAGTTCCGCCTTTTTTTCAAGAACGATTAAAACAGCCCTATGACGAAACGTTATACCTTAATTTTTTTATTAAAAATCAAACGGACCAGCTGCTTAAGAAATTCGAAGAGTTGGCTATTCCAGTGATTCCGCTTAAAGGCGTCTACTTTGCTGAAACCTATTTTGGTCACCTTGGGGCTAGAGGGACAACCGATATTGACGTGTTGGTGCAGAAGCATGATCTGGAGCGAGCCATTCAGTGTGTGAAATCGCTTGGTTATACAATCGAGCAAGAGCACACAGCGTTACATTTCCACTGGAGCTTATCTAAATCTTTGCCCAACTGTTCTGTTCCACTCACAGTTGAACTCCATTGGGATTTATTAATCGAGCGAACTTCGAATTTAAATATGGATGAATTTTGGGGAGAAGCGTCCCCGGTGGCCTCTTTTCAGTATGTGAAGGAGCTGTCTGTTTATCATTGCTTTTACATGATTTGTCTACATGGCTGGAGTCATTATATGAATTCACCCAAATATTTGATAGACATTATACAAGTTCTCCATTCACGGCACGATCAGATTGATTATATTCGGTTATTAGAGGATGCTGCATCACATAAAACGCTACGAAGAATGATAAGGACATTGCTCATCGTCTATCGCTATTTTCCTCATTTATCGGAGATCAAAGAATTGCCATTACCTTCCCGAAGTAAAATCAACTTTTATGGGGAATATAGGGTGAGCAAAAGTCGAAATTACAAGCAATTTGTAAGTAAAGTTTATAATAAGTTTTTTAATTTTGATTCACTTGCACACTCTTGGGCAGCGCTTGCTCAGTTCATATGTAATCTAGGAAAAATGATGTTTTCGAGCGAGATGAAAAAGTTTTAGTTAGCAGTTGACAGTAAAGAAGTAAGATGATATTCTGAAATTGTTCTCGATAAAGAACGACAAGTGGTCAAATAAATGAAAAGTTTGTGGGGTTATTGAACAAGCATTAGAAGGCATAAGTTCATTCGATCGTTCTTTAAAAAGAACGTCACAACAGTGAAATACCAATTAATTAATCGTACTGCGAGGTATAAAATGAGTGCCATAGCCGGGATATTCCATTATGATCAAGAGCCCATAAATATCGAACATGGTCATCGTATGATGTTCGATTTAGAGAAATATCCAGCTGACGATGTTCAGGTATGGCACCATGAGAAGATCTTCCTGGGCTGTCATGCACAGTGGATCACGCCAGAGTCGATTGGTGAGCGATTGCCCTACTATGATCAGAATAGAAAGTTAGCTATTACGGCTGATGCGATTATAGATAACCGAGAAGAATTATTTGAGAAACTTCAAATAGAGCGAGGTCGGAGAACTGAGATACCTGATAGTGAACTGATTTTACTGGCCTATCACAAATGGGCTGAGGATGCTCCGAAGCATTTGATTGGCGATTTCGCTTTTATGATTTGGGATGAGAGGAAACAAAAGCTTTTTGGAGCCAGGGATTTCTCGGGAAGCCGAACACTTTACTTTCATCAAGGCCAGAGCAGGATTACCTTCTGTACCCTGATGCAGCCACTGCTAGCTCTACCTTACATACCCAAAAAGCTGAATGAAGATTGGGTTGCTGAATTCCTAGCCATTCCTCTAACGGTAGATGCAATGGATGGTTCAGCTACCGTGTATGAAAATATTAAACAATTACCGCCATCTCACTGCGTTTCTGTGGTGAATGGCAAGGTGACCTTTACTAGATACTGCAGCTCACCGATGGGGCAACCGTTACTACTAAAGTCCAACGGGGAGTATGAAGAGGCTTTTCGCGAAGTTTTTCAACAAGCCGTGTCAGCGAGGTTGCGAACACACCGTCAAGTAGGTGCTCATCTAAGCGGTGGACTCGACTCAGGGTCTGTTGCAAGCTTTGCTGCAAGGACGTTGAGAAGCGAGAATAAACGGTTACATACGTTCAGTTATGTTCCCGTTGATGATTTCAAAGGGGATTGGACTCCTAGAGGCCGATTCGCTGATGAAAGACCTTATATTCATTCCACTGTACAGCATGTAGGTAATATTAACGACAGCTATTTCGACTTCAAAGGGCTAAGTCCTCTGAGTGAAATTGATGATTGGCTGGATACGATGGAGATGCCTTACAAATTTTTTGAAAACTCCTTCTGGCTCAAGGGAATCTATGAGAAGGCTCACCAGCAAGAGATTGGAATTCTGCTGAATGGACAAAGAGGAAATTGGACCATATCGTGGGGACCGGCACTAGATTATCAAGTTATGCTGATGAGGAAAATGAAATGGGTACAACTTCACCATGAAGCCAAGCAATACAGCATCAATATGGGGAGCGGCAGGAAACGAATCCTTTCGTTGGTAGGAAAGAAAGCCTTTCCATTCATCGGGAAATTATTTACGCCCAAGGAAGCCGAATTTCCGAGCCTGATCAACCCGCTGTTCGCACAGAAAACAAATGTTCACTCCAAAATACAAGAGCACGGTTTCCATAGGACGGATTACTCCAATCAGAGTGCCTATGAGATCAGGAAAACCCAATTCGAACAACTGTATTATTGGAGTTTAAACGGTACAATAGGAACCAAATTATCATTGCGCTACTCACTTTGGGAACGTGATCCAACGAATGACTTAAGGGTCGCTCGGTTCTGTTTATCCGTACCAGAGGAACAATACGTTCAAAATGGTGTAGATCGTTCCTTAATCAGAAGGGCAACCGTCAACTACTTGCCTGATAAGATTAGGCTCAATCAGCGAACACGAGGTGTTCAAGGCGCTGATGGTGTACACCGTATGGCCTCATCATGGGATGCTTTTATCCAGGAAGCTGAAGCGTATATCCAAGATCCAATGATTAATCAGTATTTAAACGTTCAAGAATTGAAGATGGCACTATCAGAGATCAAGGTTGCGAAGCCTGAATATGTGTACCAATTCGGCTTTCGAATACTCATGCGTGGCCTTATATTTTCAAGATTCATTAAAAAATTTGCATGAGAGGGGGTGAATACATGCAAAATCTAACGAAAAAAGAATGGGCAACTCCAACATTGGAAGTTCTTGATGTTAAGATGACAATGGCAGGTCCTGGGATCAAAACCCCTGATGCAGTTCAACCGGATCCAACAGAATCAATTCATTTTAGCTAATTGCTACTAACTTAGAAAAGTGGTACCTATTGCCCTTATACTGTGACAGGTATAGGGGCTTTTATTAAAATATTGTGCGACAAGACTCGAAACATTTGGAGTGAGAATAATGATAGAAACCATAAATAAGGTCGTTTATAAAGCCTTTGGGTTATGCATTGCCAGTGATGTATTGATGCCTGAGTTGTCGCAGGCGTTGAGTCCTGATGAGCCCATAAACGTTGCTATTGAGATAACGGATTTGACTGATTTGTGGAATCAATCCGGCAGGCAGAATGAGATCTATGTAGTGAAGCAGAACTTTTTCATGTTTCAAGTAGCGGATACAGCCATATTCGCTATACAAAACGGAGACACCATTCAAGTCTCACCAATAGCTGGAGCAGACGAGGCGAAGATTCGGTTATTTCTACTCGGATCATGCATGGGCGCCTTACTCATGCAGAGGAAGATACTCCCTCTCCATGGCAGTGCTATTGCCATTGACGGAAAGGCTTATGCCTTTGTCGGACATTCAGGAGCAGGGAAATCAACGCTAGCATCGGCCTTTATTAACAAAGGATATCAATTGCTGAGCGATGATGTCATTGCTGTCACTTTTACGGAAGCTGGGATTCCTATGGTTATGCCTGCTTACCCTCAACAGAAGCTTTGGCAAGAAAGCTTAGTGGAATTCGGTATGGAGACAAGCAATTATCAATCGATCTTCCAGAGAGAGACGAAGTTTCTGGTTCCAGTATCCGATCATTTTTTAGCAGAACCAATCCCTCTAGCAGGGGTGTTTGAACTGAGACCTACGGAGAATGATCAAGTTGCCATGCTGCCCATTGAAGGATTATCGCGGCTCAGCACCTTGTTCTGTCAGACGTTCCGAAGCTCCCTCCTAGCCCAATTGCAGCTTCTGGATTGGCACTTTGAGACGATAGTGAAGATTTCCAAACACATTGAAATGTACCAATTGCATCGACCGATTACGGGGTTTACGGCTCCGGAGCTCACATCCTTAATACTCGAAACCGTCCATAAGGGGGAATAGCAAATGATTAAGAATCCACTTCTCACACTCCAAACTCAAGTTGCACAAGAACAAGGTAACATCGTTAGTGATATGGATGGCGACAAAGTCATGATGAACATTACCAACGGGAACTACTATAACCTTGGCCAGATAGGTGGCCGTATTTGGGAACTTATTGCTGCGCCTGTTTCAGTTGGAGACATCGTAAGTGCCCTGATGACAGAATATGAGGTCGAACAATCCGTGTGTGAGGAACAAGTATTTTCATTTCTGAAGCATCTGTTGGACCAGAAGCTTATCCACACTGGTGAAGAGCTGTGAATCGAGTCAAAGCTATACTTTCACTAGATTTACGGACGATGCTTCTATTCGTAGAGGCTTTGTTTTACTTGGGCTGGGCTCGTATTTTAGTGAAACTCCCGTTCACCAAGGTAGCTCCTTCACTTGGAATGGCGATGCATGAAACATCCACGATGCAAGTGGAAACGAATCGGATGATCCTACGGCAAATATCCAGTGCGATAGACATTATGAGCAAGTACACGCTCTGGGAAAGTAAATGTCTTGTAAGGGCTATAGCAGGTATGAAAATGCTAAATCGACGCCGAATTGAAAGCACCCTGTATTTGGGAACAGCCAAAGATGAATCCAAGAAGATGATTGCACATGCATGGCTGAGAAGCGGGCATTATTATGTAACAGGCAAAGAAGGAATGGAGAAATTTACTGTCGTTGGAAAATTCGCCAAAACGAATCCATAGCGGCAAGGGATAGGGAGTTATACGATGGGAACTGATTGGAACTTGGATTTAGCTGTTTTGCCAAATGAATTGAAACTGCTGCTCCTATTCGTGAAGAACGAAAGCGAGGGAAGCAAAACTCGTTATCAAGAAGATCTGTTTATGGGCACAGATTGGAATCTCTTCTTGGAACTAGCGCGGCATCATCGTGTCTATCCCTACATATTTAATCAAGTGAAAACGATGGATAGTGTTGTACCATCCTGTGTAATTCAAGAGCTGCGCCATGAATATCAGCGCAATACGTTTCACATGCTGCGTTTAAGCGGAGAGATGGAGCAATTCTGCAAATTACTGTCCGACAATGAGATTAAGGTTCTGCTACTTAAAGGCCCAGCCCTCGCTGCAGACCTGTATAATGATCTATCCAAGCGAACTTGCAGTGATTTGGATGTGCTTATTTCCATTGATGATTTGGACAAAACACATGAATTGCTGGTAAATGGCGGATACATTAGGGATGAGTACTTCTCGACCGTCTTGAATGACTGGAGATGGAGACATCATCACATGACCTATTTCCATCCTCAGAAGAAAATTAAGCTTGAAATTCATTGGAGACTTAATCCCGGCCCCTCATTTGAACCAGCTTTCAGCGAATTATGGGCAAGGAAGAGGCGTAGCACATTAACAAGTTCTCCTGTTTATATGTTGGGTTATGAAGATCTCTTTATGTTCCTGGTTTCACATGGTGCACGCCATGGATGGTCAAGGCTTCGCTGGCTATTAGATATGGATCGTATTCTAAGGATTCATCACGGCTGGGGGAAATTAGGTTTTCTTTTAAAAAAGTATCAACTAAAACATGTAGGAGGGCAAGCACTTCTATTATCCTCTGAGTTGTTAGGTACTCCTATCCCTGTGGAATTGAACGCACTAGCCGTTGGAAAACGACCTAAACAATTAGCACAGGAAACCTTATTCTATATTAAACAAATGATTCACCTGCATAAAGAACCACTGCCTGATGACGTTGCCAAATATCATAAACGCCACTTATTCACTTTAATGTCCTTTCAGTTAAAGCTGCTGTATGTACTAAGCTTTCTATATCCCTATCCGATGGATGTGGAAATAATGCCGCTGCCAAAGAGCCTCCATTTCTTATATTTTCCTCTGAGACCTTTCTTGTGGATTTGGAGAAAAACCCGGAAACAGGCATGGCTATAGGGGGAAACACATGGGCTACATCATTCATTATTTAAAAAAGCTGTATGCTTATTCAGGTAATAAACTAATTATTAGCGTCATTGGCATGGTATTAATTAGTTTACTTGAAGGTGCAGGTGTATTTTTGCTGCTTCCTATCATAAGCGCTAGCGGCATTGCCAACGTAAATACAGGTGCATCTCCGATTTCTGGCCTCTTGACCTTTCTGCAAAATTTTCCGAAGGCATTAGGGTTGCCCCTTATTCTCGGTATGTTTGTTGTCTTGATGTTTGGCCAAAATTGGTTGCAGCGGTTTCTCACCATTAGAGAAGCTACCATTCAGCAGAAATTTCTCCGTCACCTAAGATTGGACACGTATACAGCTTTGATGCAGTCGAATTGGATCTTTTTTATAAAACGTAGAAAATCGGATCTCATTAACTCTCTAACTACGGAGCTAACCAGAGTGGGATTCGGAACAACGTTAATCCTTCAACTTATTGCTTCCGTCATCTTTACACTGATTCAAATCGGTTTAGCTTTTTGGCTATCTCCGGTCATGACACTTTTTGTTCTAGCCTTCGGTTTCATCCTCACCTTATTTTCTCGTCAATTTATCAAAAAAGCGAAATCCCTTGGTGGGCAAACCTCCGAATTGTCACAAAGCTTTCTTGCTGGGATTACCGATCAGCTTGGAGGCATTAAGGACATTAAAAGCAATACGCTGGAGGGATCCAGGCTAGCTTGGTTTCACTCCCTAACTCAGAAAATAATGAATGAGCAGGTTGATTATATAAAGCTAAGATCAGCTTCCCAATTTTTCTATAAAGCAGCCTCTGCGATATTAATTGCTTCCTTTATTTATCTTTCTGTCACCTTGTTTCACACGAAAGTGGAGCAGCTATTGTTAATTATCGTAATTTTCTCTCGGCTGTGGCCACGCTTTACCAGCATACAGTCCAATATGGAACAGATAGCTTCCTCCATTCCTGCCTTTCGTTCACTACTTCAATTGCAAGAGGAATTCGCCAATGCCAGGGAGTTTCATGCGGAGAATGAGCAGGATTCTAAAGGAGTATCTCCGATAGCTGTGAAATATGGCATTGAGTGCCGCCAAGTATCCTTTCGTTACAACCGGAATGAGGCTACATATGCACTAACGGACATTAACCTCCATATCCCGGCACTGCAAATGACAGCTATCGTGGGACGTTCAGGTGCCGGCAAAAGTACCCTAGTTGATATCATTATGGGCCTTATGCAACCCGAAATAGGGCAGGTGTTGATCGATGGGGAGCCGCTTCAGGATGACAAGATATTGTCCTTACGGAAATCCATAAGCTATGTTTCACAGGATCCTTTTCTCTTTCATGCAAGTATTCGGGAGAATCTCTTGATGATCAGCCCAGAGGCATCTGAAGGGCAGATGTGGGAAGCACTTGAGTTCTCGGCAGCTGATGAATTCGTTAGAAAGCTCCCTCAAGGCTTGGATACAATCATCGGTGACAGGGGTGTGCGGTTCTCTGGTGGAGAACGGCAGCGGCTTGTGCTCGCCCGAGCAATCTTGAGAAAGCCATCCATCCTTGTGCTTGATGAGGCAACGAGTGCTTTGGATACTGAGAATGAGGCGGGGATTCAAGAGGCACTAGATTTGCTCAAAGGAAAAATAACGCTAGTCGTTATCGCTCACCGCTTATCAACCATACGAAATGCGGATCAAGTGATTGTTCTGGATCAGGGGAGCGTTATTCAACAAGGAGATTACGACCAGTTGGCCGGAGAACGAGATGGTCAGTTTTCCAACTTGTTAGGCAACCAACTAGCCGTTAGTTCTTAGTTAAGAATTAAGACTGTGTAAAAGTTCTCTAATGAAGTACATCAAGGTTGACATGTTCTTTATAAAGAACTAATATAGAGAATAAGCAGATGTTCTTTATCAAGAACTATGCTGCCTTAGGCACAGGCTGTCGGATAAGGGAGATTATCAAATGACAATTCCAAAAATCATTCATTATTGTTGGTTTGGCGGGAAAGAAAAGCCAGATATCGTTAAGCGCTGCATAGCAAGCTGGCATAACCGTCTCACTGACTATCAATTCATAGAGTGGAACGAAAACAACTTTGATGTCAACAGAAACGCCTATGTGAAGCAAGCTTATGAAGCGGGCAAATTTGCGTTCGTCAGCGACTATGCAAGGGTGTTTGCGCTATATCACTTTGGCGGTATTTATTTAGACACCGATGTTGAAGTGTTCAAATCCTTTGACGACCTGCTGCATCATGAGTCATTCTGGGGGTTTGAGCAGGAGAATTTTATTGCAACGAGTACGATCGGGGCTGCAAAAGAAAATAAATTGATCCAAGTTTTTATGGATTCCTATCAGAATAAGAACTTCATTCGGGAAGATGGCTCTTTTGATTCGCTAACCAACGTTGCCTTGATAACGGAGATATTAGGAGACTGGGGCGTTGAGCCGAGTGGTCTCTATCAAGACATAGAGGGGGTTGGCACCTTTTATCCCCAAACGTATTTTTCTCCCTATGATTACATTAACTGCAGGACATTTATGTCCTCAAATACTTATGCCATGCATCATTTTTATAAGAGCTGGTTGCCTCCTAAGGCGCGGTTGAAGGGTCAGATGAAATGGCTGCTGGCAAAGATTATCGGCGGTAATAATATTGCTAAGTTACGAAAATTAATGAGTTAAAATAAATCCTCTGGGAGAACAGTATGATGCGTATCTTTGCGAAAATCCTATCTACCATCATGAAGGAAAGCCGCGATAGGGGACTTTACTACACAATCCTTATGAATTTATCCCATGTGATTGGTATCCTGAGGGCCTATCTGAATAAGCTTATCTATTTTAAAAATATCAAATCATCCATATTCTCACTTCAAGCTAACAGCAGGATTGAGGCATACAGCAAGCATGCTAGGATTCGTGTTGGTAAATTCGTGTTTATCCGGAAAAATACGAGCATAAGAGTCGATCACTATGGGGAACTCCTGATTGACGATAAAGTTTTTATTAATGATAACTGTAATATTAATTGTGCTTATAAGATTTCAATAGGCAAGTATACCAAGATAGCTCCGAACGTGAGTATCAATGATCATGACCACAATTTTAAAAATGCAACAGAGGATCATCTTGTTAGAGGTGAAGTCGTGATAGGGGAAAATGTATGGATTGGTTCGAACGTTGTGATTCTAAGAGATACGTTCATCGGAGATAATGCTGTAATTGCGGCTGGCAGCGTAGTGAAGGGGAAAGTTCCTGCGAATACAGTCTTCTTAAATAAAAGGGAAAAGAGCTATATTCAATATGCGTAAAATACTGATTACTGTCTATGACATGGAAATTGGCGGAATCGAAAGAAGCTTAATCAACATGCTCGAAAGCTTCGATTACGATAACTATGAAGTGGATTTATTCATCTGTCATCACTCAGGAGATTTTCTTAGCTTGATACCGGAGAAAGTTAATCTTCTGCCGCAGATACCTAAATACACGGTATTTAGAAAATCAATGATTGATTGCTTGAAAGAAGGACATTTCTCGGCCTTATTTATTAGATTGCTGAGTAAAACAATTGCCTCTATGAAAGCTAGAGCTAGACGTTTAAAAGAAGGCTCTGGGTATATTCAAATGCAGCTTGATCTTAAATACACTTCCTATGTGTTACCTAGGTTTAAGCAGAATTACGATTTGGCTATTAGCTATGCCTGGCCTCATGATATTGTGGCAAATAAGGTATCCGCGGCTAAGAAAATAGCTTGGATCCATACAGACTATAGCGAGCTAGAAATAGATAATAACATTGACTTAGCAGCTTGGAAGAAGTTCGATGTTATAGCTTCTATCTCGGATGCATGTACAGAAGCATTTCTAAGCACATACCCTTCCTTACAAGACAAAATTAAGCTTATTGAGAATATTACTTCACCTAGTTTTATTCGAAAGATGGCGGAAAGCGATATTCCGTTACATGAAAGATATCAAGATGGTTTTACCATTGTATCTGTTGGAAGACTTTCTTATGTTAAGGGTTTTGATATGGCTGTCAAGGCATTGAGACTGTTACATGATAAAGGTCTAACCCAAATAAAGTGGCTAGTCGTAGGGTATGGTGGTTACGAGGATGAACTTAAACAGTTAATAGCCAATAACCATTTAGAAGAAAGCTTCGTGTTACTAGGTAAGAAAGTAAATCCATATCCTTATATTAAGGCATGCGACTTGTACGTCCAGCCCTCCAGGTATGAAGGCAAAGCAGTGACGGTAACTGAGGCCAAAATACTAGGTAAGCCGATCTTGATTACCAATTATCCAACTGCGAGCAGTCAGATTGAGGATGGGGTAGAGGGTTTCATTTGTGGGTTGAGTGTTGAAGGGATTGCGGATGGGATAGAGCGGTTATTTTCAGATAGTGAGTTAAGAGCTAACTTCGCTAACAATTGCTTGCAAATGGATTATAGCAATAACGATGAATTGAATAAACTATACAGCATAGTGCATGTTCCAGAGCAGAGCTATGTAATGAAGGAAGTGACAGTATGAAGGTTTGTACAATTACTTGCCATGATGTTTATAATCATGGTGCTTCGTTGCAGGCCTATGGGTTATTGAAATACCTAAAGAACAGCGGTCATGAGGCAGAAATTATTGATTATAAACCTGATTATTTAAGTAATCATTATAATTTATGGAGCGTAGATAACCCTAGATGGGAGAAGAACTTTGTCACCAAGTATCTTTATTTATTATTGAAAATACCAAGTAGATTGCGAGAACGAGCTAGGAAAAGGGCATTTGATAAATTTAAAGATGATTACTTACGAATTACCGAGATGAGATATGAATCAAATGAGGAATTAAAGAATAATACCCCTTACGCGGATGCCTATATATGTGGCAGTGATCAAATTTGGAATTGCTTGCACAAGAATGGTAAGGATCCTGCGTTCTACTTAGACTTTGTTCCAGATAAAAAAATAAAGGCCTCTTATGCTGCAAGCTTCGCGACAGATACCATCGCATCCGAATATCAGCCGGTTGTAAAACAAAGAGTTGAGAGGCTAGATGCTGTAGGTGTGAGAGAGAAGAGTGGCGTTGAAATCCTAAATAAGTTGAATATTCAGAAAGCCAATCATGTTGTTGATCCCGTGTTTTTGTTAGACAAGAATGATTGGAACGACATGTGTAAAAAGGAATTTCAAGAAAAATACATACTTATATACGATTTTGATAACAGCAGCCTAATAAAGAAAATAGCTTTAGAAATCGCGAAGGCAAAGGGGTATAAGATTTACACGATTTATTCAGGCAAGCTTAAATATGCAGATAAGTATTTTACATTAGATGGACCTGAGACATTTGTATCTCTTGTCAGAGACGCACAATTTGTTATATCGAACTCGTTTCATGCAGCTGTTTTTTCAGTTCTTTATGAGAAAATGTTCGTTATTGTGAACAGAAATGAAGCAATAAATACAAGAATGAGAGATTTGTTAGACGATTTACAGTTAAAGGATAGGCTTGTTGACGAGAAATACAGCTTAGAAAAGGTACTATCAGAAATTAATTATAAAGAGAGCAATGCGATATTACATGAGAAAATTAGACTTTCAAAAAAATATTTACAGGATGTACTTGCCATTCAGAAATGAAGTGAGAGGACTCATGTATGAAAAAGATACTTTTTGTCATTGACTCCTTGCACAGCGGGGGAGCTGAGAAAAGTTTATTATCTTTACTTTCCTTATTTGATTATGAAAAATATCAAGTAGATTTGCTTATGTTTTCACAGGATGGATTGTATCTCCCGCTTCTCCCCAAAGAAGTTAATGTGTTAGATGTCCCAGCCTATATCCTAGGACAGACGAACGGAGTTAAAAATTTAATTATTAATAGAAAGTTTAAAGAGTTGTACTTAAGATTTAGAGGATCAATAGCGCTGAGAAATCCATACAAAATTAAAAAGATGCATGGAGCACAAATTAGCTGGAACTGGACATCTAAGGGAATCGATAATTTGACAGAAAAATATGATGTAGCGATAGCCTACAGTCAAGGTACACCAACTTACTTTGTAGCTGAAAAAGTCATTGCAAAGAAAAAGATTTGTTGGGTTAATACAGATTATAAAGTTGCTCCGTACAATAAGAATTTTGATCTCGAGTACTATGAATATTTTGACTATGTTACGGCTGTATCAGAGTTAAACAAAGAGGTATTCATTCAAGAGATGCCAATTGCAAAAGGTAAAACTAATGTCGTATACGATATTATTTCACCGAATTTAGTTACTTCAATGGCTAATGATTTAGGTGGTTTCACAGATGAATACGATGGCGCACGGATATTAACCATAGGAAGACTGGTAGATGCTAAAGGCTACGACATGGCAATTGAAGCTTCTTATAAATTAAAAAATCATGGTTTTAAACACAAGTGGTATGTAATTGGTGAAGGGCATTTGAAGGATAATTTGAAAGCAATGATCAAGAAATATGATTTAGAAGATACATTCATCTTACTGGGTACCTTTCATAATCCGTATGTATACTTAAAACAATGTGATATTTATGTCCAACCATCCAGATTCGAGGGTTTTGGTTTGGCTATTGCAGAGGCCAAAATACTGGAAAGACCTGTTGTTGCCACAAACTTCACTGTTATTCATGGTCAGATTAAGGATGGCGTGAACGGATTAATTGTAAATATGAACTCTGATGATCTGTATGTAGGTGTAAGTAAAGTTTTAGCTGACAGCGGCTTAAGGGAACATATTCGCGGGAATCTAAGGAAAGAAAGCATAGGCACAGAAGATGAAATAAATAAAGTGTACGCTATGATTGAGTCATAACTAAAGATGGTGAGCTATGAATGAGAGTCCGTAAAGCAAGTATTAACGTTATCGTAAATTTACTAACCTTCATGCTAGGGTTATTGCCTTCGTTTATTGTGAGGAAGGCATTTTTGGATTCACTAGGAAATGAATTATTAGGGCTAACCTCGTTGTATACCAATATCATTGGTTTACTCTCCATTGTTGAACTTGGTATCGGGAGTGCCATTATTTATTCCTTGTATAAACCCTTTGCTGAGAATGACCAGGTTAAGGTAAAGGGATATTTACAGTTTTACTCCAAATTTTATAATGTGGTTGGTCTTATCATTTTACTGCTAGGCATAATCATGACTTTCTTTTTAGAGTTTTTTATCAAGGATCAAGTTAACTTATTGGATGCACAGTTTTATTTTCTATTATTTTTAGTAAATACGATAATTACCTACTTTTTCTCTTATAAGATATGTATTTTAAACGTGGCACAAGATGGTTATAAAGTAGCAATAGGAACTACTGCAAGTAAATTGTTAGTATCTTTCTTACAATTAGTATTGTTGAAATTTTATCCTAGTTTATACGTATTTTTAGCTACTCAAATAGTGGTAAGTTTACTCTATTTTTTATTTATGGATTTATACATTAAGAGTAAATATCCATGGATTAAGAAGACATCGGGTGAGATAACCTTAGAGGAAAGATCATCATTAATCAAGAATGTCAAAGCATTATTCATGCATAAAATTGGCGGTATTTTAGTACTAGGGACAAGTAACATAGTGATATCAGCTTTTATCAATCTTACGGTTGTAGGCATATTTAATAGTTACAGCATGATACTTGGTGCTGCTCAAGGGCTAATTTCCAGCTCACTTTCAGGTGTTTCAGCTAGTGTTGGAAATCTATTGGTGGACGGAGATAAAGTAACGATATATAAAGTTCACAAAAGACTATTTTTCTTGAGTTTCTGGTTAGCTTCCTTTGCAACCATTTCATTGTTGAATACGATACAACAATTTGTACTATTATGGTTAGGTGACGGCCAAGTACTAAATCAGTTAACTGTCATTCTGTTAGTAGTTAATTTCTATTTCTTTTTGATGCGAGGATCTGTTGAACGCTTTAAAGAGGGTGGAGGAATTTATGTTCAAGATCGATATGCGCCATTAGCAGAGGCCACTATAAATTTAGGTACATCAATTATTTTGGTTAAGTTAATTGGCTTACCTGGAGTGCTTTTGGGGACCTTATTAAGTAATGTGACGGTTATATTCTGGATAAAGCCCAAAATGGTCTATAAGTATATTTTCAAGGTTAATTTAGTCGAATATTTCAAAATGTATGTCAAATACCTGCTCATTGCTTGTATTCCTCTAATATTGACTTACTTTGCAACAATACCTGTAAAAGATACGAAAACTGTATATGCACTCATGAGTAACTGTATGATCAATATCATACTGATTAATATTATTTATTACCTCATATTTAGGAAGAACGAAGAGTTTATTTATTTTAGAGGTATTCTCAGCAATCTGATTAAAGAATCTAAAATTCGAATTGACTCAATACGTTTGAGACATAAGAATTATTAATTACTATTTTATTTCTCATTCTCGGAGGTGAATGACATGACATCAGAGGTAAAGAGCAATAGTAGATTTCCAGAATTAGATTTTATAAGAGCAATAGCTGTAATCGCAGTTATTGCTATTCATGTGACCAGTATTAACTTGACGAAAATGCCTTCAGACCAATTCACATTTATTTCAAGCGTTGTTATAAATCAACTGAGTCGCTTTAGTGTGCCGGCGTTTTTATTTGTTTCTGGCGTGTTGGCATTTCAGAGCTATATGAGGAATAGCTATTTGAAGCTAATTAAAGGAAAGATCAGGGATTTAATTATTCCTTATCTAGTTTGGACTAGTTTAGGTTTAATTTTCTTCCTCTCTTATTCCAGTAATTACAAAGGTATTATTATGATTTTTCTAACAGGTAATGGGCCATTCTATCAGCTTTATTATATTCCCTTACTGTTTCAGATGTTTATTTTCTTGCCATTGATAATCAAAATAACAGCAAGTAAAAAGGCAGTAATCAGTTTACTGCTTATAAATATTTTAATGTATGTCGGATATCAAATGTTATTAGTGAGGACTGTTTTACCCAAGGATTTAGTTGGATCAGCGAGCTCAATCTTGCAATCTTCATTATTTATTTGGATAAGTTACTTCTGTATAGGTTTATATGCAGCACAATATTATTCAAAATTGCTTAATTTTATAAAAACAAAACCAATAGCCATATTTATTGCAATTTATGTAGTTTCTGCAATCACTTTAGTTACTGAGACTTTACTAAGCTTTGGAGTTGTAAAACAAGTGGAATTAATGGGTTATTTTAGGGTGACTATCATTATTTATTCACTGGCCTCCATGGCGCTACTATTAAAAATTGGTATTACATATGAAAAGAAATTATTTACAAAACTATATAGAAACTCTTTTGGTATTTATCTTATTCATGTGGCTATTATTAGGGTGATTTTCCTAATCAATTCAGTATTATTCTCAAATATATTTTTAATAGTCTTGAGTACATTTATTACAATAATTGGATCCTATTGGAGCGTTGAGATGATAAAAAGAGTTCCATTCTCATCATTCTTACTTGGGGGGGAAAAAAGAAGCACAAGTCACAGGCATACACTGCTACATCTGCATGAAGAAAAAAGGTTATGAAATTCTTTTAAATATTGGAGTTTAAAGTAATGTACTAAAAATTGGTTACACCACCTATTTTCATATTATACTTTTCTCCTCACGATCCTATATAGACTTGAATTTAATGCATGTTTTATTTTTAGACTTCAATTTTCCTACAATTATCTTGTAGCTTGAAATTAGTGGTAAATACAGTGACAAATAGTCATAAAATTAATAATTAGGTATCTCAAGGCTATTGTAGTTAGGAATTGAAATTTTTCTAATAATTAAACGGAGGTTTTAAAGGAAATGAATAATCGTATCGAACAACTAGATTCAATACGTGGATTAGCTGCGTTGATTGTTTTTTTTAGTCACATACCAATGATTGGGTTGCCACTTGTTGCTATTAATTTATTAAAGGTAATTGGAATAATAAACGGACATGCGTCCGTTATTATTTTTTTTGTACTAAGTGGTTTTGTGCTGTCAATACCATTTTTCAAAAGAAATGAAATAGACTATTTTCCTTACGTAATAAAACGAATATTTAGAATATACCTTCCGTACTTAGTAGCTATGGTATTTGCCATAGTTTTATCACAGATATTTTACAATGTTAGTTTAAGTGGTTTGGGGGATTGGTCAAATAAATTATGGAAGACTCCACTTACCGCTGAACTAATCATTAATCATATTTATCTAATGGGAAATACGCCTACAGACGCATTCAATGGTGTTATATGGTCCTTAATTCATGAACTAAGGATATCATTAATCTTTCCATTCATATTAATATTAGTGAAACGCTATAATTGGAAAGTAAGTATTCTATTATGTTTACTCTTATCAGCGTTGGCTGGCTTAAATAATATATTTCACATCCAAACACCACGCGGTTATCTTGTCACCTATTTTGACTCTATTACTTATTTATCCGTATTTATACTAGGGTCACTTGTCGCTAAACACAGAGAACTGATTGTAACGCATTATCTTAGTTTAAATATTAAGTTGAAGTGGACGATATTGGGATTGTCATTTTGTTTTTACAATTACTTCGGGTATATAATATATTATTTAGCAGGAAAAATAAATTTGGGAATATTTACATCGTATAGTTTAGTATTAATAGAACATGGAACTTCTATTGGAGCTATTGGATTTATAATAACAGCAATGGGATCGTCGCAAATTTCAAGTATATTAATGCGGAAATCTATTACATTTTTAGGTAAAATATCATATAGTTTATATTTGTTTCACATGCCTGTACTGTTAAGTTGTGTTTATGTGTTGTACGGAAAAGTTTCTATATTCTCTTTATGTATTATCGCAACATTACTAAGCGTTTCGGTATCCACGCTGGCTTGGGCATTAATAGAGAACCCATGTAATAAAATGGGCAGATTACTGGCTACAAATGTGAAGATTGGTACGAACAAAAAGATTAAAAAAATAAATAAAGTTGCATAAAAATACGGAAAACTTTGCGTCAATCCAGAAGTATCAGCAGAATTCAGCTCAAGATGAAGAGTATAAAAAAAGGTTGTGTGACGGCCATTGATAAATGTTCCAAGAAGTAAACTGGATGGATTAATTCAGGTTATATCAGAATTCCCATTTAGATGCTGTTTTGAAAATTGAGGTTTACCCTTAATGCAGAATGAAACGTGTACATATCTCCACAACAAGAGTGGGTCGCCGAACAATTGATCGTGAGAGGTATCAGCGGCTATACTTCGGATTCAAACAATAACTTTAGTAACAAATAAAGATGGTCACCAGGAGTATCTCGGGGGACAGGAAGGAAAAGTGTGTTTGAAGCACCTGAGTAAGTCAGGAAAAAAGAAAAAATTGAGTGAAACCTTACGGAAACTAGACAGCCGAAGGGTTTCTTCTTTTGCTGTTTACGAGGTTACACAACGTGATGGAACAAAACGTAGATGACTACTATAGGACAGAACATGAACAAGATTGCCCTTCAATTAGAACATATAGACTAGACAGTATAAAATCCCCGGATGCTTGACAAGTTGCTCTCTCAAAAACAAAAGAGAAACCCGCCGTTTTGAATAAACGTGGTTTCTCTATATCTGAATAACTATGTTTAATTACTTTCGTTGACTTGGTGAAAATGAGCTCTTGTCTCATTTTCACCAAGTCAACATCAACAAACTTTTGAAAGTATATTCATTAAAATCTTTTTGGGTATTGCTTTCTTATACAATCGTTCCCCCAGAATATATAGATAATCAATCTTCTTATTTTTTATTGCATTTAAATACTCAAAAGAGAAGTATTTTATAGAACCACCATTAAATGTGCAAGTTACTAGTGTTTCATTTGAAACGTATGATCGAATTAATTCTTTAATTTCAATTTCGTTATAATCTCCTCTGAATAAATTTGATAGACAAGTATTAAATGTATTTAGTAGCATTATGCTAATTCCATTATAGCTTATTTCTTCTGTATCTCGATAATAATGGTCAATTACTTCCTTTTGTATTAAAAATCCATTAATCATGTCCTCAAATAAGTAAGGTTGGTATTTACTTGTAAATCCACCTTGTCTATAGTAGTAAAGAGGTCTATCTATCATTTTTACTATTTTAGCCTTTAATAAAACTTCAAGGTTATAGAATAAATCGTCTCCAAGAAAGCGTATTTTTCTTGTGTATTTTCCGGTTCCTAGAAGTAGTTCTCTCTTATATAACTTTGCACATAATGATGATGGGAACGGATGTCCATGGAAGTAAGCAGTTACTAAATCTCTTTTAATTTCAACTTCATTATAGATTTTATCCTCATTATAGTACCAACTTTTAATTTTCCTTTTAATTAACATTCCATTCCCTAGTACCTTGTACATATTACATACAGTGATGTCCGCGTTATCTAATAAAGATGTATTAAAAAGTATTTGGATTGTACTAGTGCTTATCCAATCGTCAGCATCAACAAACATGATATATTCTGAAGTCGATGCTTCTATACCTTTTTCTCTTGTAGCAATGCTACCTTCATTATTTTTGTTGATGACTGTTATTCTGCTGTCTCTTTGCTTGTATTTATTGCAAATACTCAGGCTATTATCTGTAGAACCATCATTTACTAAAATTATTTCAATATCTCTGAACGTTTGATTAATTATTGTTTTTATACACTTATGAAGTTTTTCTCCAGCATTGTATATAGGCACAATTACACTAACTTTAGACATAGATACCTCCTAAAGTGTATTTGTTCTCAATAAAGAACATATTTGTATATTACTTCTTTCAATAGACTAAATCAAGAGTTATTTTTGTTTTATATTTAAATGGTTATTTCATCAAATAAATCAATTATATTAATAAAAATAAATAATATTATATTGATAAATTTGGGTCAATCAATTAAAAGTATTTGTGTCAATTTTTCAATCTATTGAATATCCTATCAAATAGGAGGTGTTACAAGATGGCGATTGAAAATGTTTACATGATTGAACTAGATCGTTGGGGCATAAAGAATGATGGAACTGACGCAACTAAAACTAGTAAGGGAATTAATGAAGCACTGAAATTTGCATTTGAACAGGGGTACACCGAGTCGATATTGCCAAAAGGCATTTACTTGGTTGATGAAAACAATCCTATAGAACCTCAAAGCTATATGACCTTTAATCTAGGTGGGGCTACATTAAGGTTGAGAAGTAATGGGTTAACAGGTTATGCAATTATTTTATATCAACGAAATCAGCAGTACTCTAGAATAACCAATGGGAAAATAGAAGGTGATAAGGATTCACACGACTATACAACTATAAAAAGTACGCATGAATGGGGCCATGGAATAAGAGTGGATAATACTCCTATAATTGGCGCAAACATTAGGTATATTTCTATAGATAATTTAGAGATTTTAAATTGTACCGGCGACGGTATTTCTCTTGAGAGTCTGTACGGTCAGATTCCAGGTTATAATTTCGATGGTAAGTTTGAGGCAGGGGGAATAAACCTTACTGATGGAACGATGGTAGTTGATGGGAATAGGATTAGATCCTCAGTGAAGATTGACTTAACTCAAGCTAATATTGCTAAGTGGGGTTACTTTGGGCTATATGGGGATGGTTATGGGGGATTGGGTTCAGGCATTACATCAAATCTATATGATTTAGTATTTTACAATAATAATAACGCTTTTCTCTTAGCGAAAACGAATGTACAGTTTTTTGACGAAGTAGAAGTTCCATTAGGGGCTAGTTATGCAAAATTTGTTATCCATCAGAGCGCAGTGCCTTCTATTGGTCAAAGCACACTTACGCTCAAGGTTGTTGAGTTCGCTAAGCAGGTCTACATCGAAAAATGTAATATTCATGATTGTAGAAGATTGGGAATAAGTGTTAATGGAGCAAAATACGTTTACATTAAAGAGTGCGAGATTCATCATATCAAAGGAACGGCTCCACAAGGGGCAATTGATATTGAAGATATGTATGACTTTAATCAATATATATATATTGAAAATAACAGTTTACACGATAATACTTTTTACAATATTATTGCGGTGGCTGGAAGACACATAAGTATTACAAATAATGCTATACGAGGTGGAACACTTGCAATTAATGAAAGCGTCGATAAGGGGCTAATAAGTGGAAACGATTTTAGGGATATCGGTGCTCAAATTGCAGCAGAAGTCATTTTTTCAAATAATCATCTTTATGGATCTAAATTAGTTTTAGCTCAAGGAAGTAAGGAGGCTGTAGTTGCTAACTGCCTTTTCCATAATAGTCCACTAAGTATAAATAGGACTAAAGCATATAGTGTATTAATAAATAATTGCAACTTTTTTAATGATAATGACTTTTTTAGTTCATATTCTAGTTTAGGAGCAACGCTAACATTTTCAGTTGAACCACAAACGTTTTCAAATTGTATAATTGAGGGTAGTGGCGCAAAAGGTAGCAGTTTAACTTGGATATCTAGTGCAGCAAAAAATGGTAATGTTCTGAATAATGTAACATTTGTAAACAGTAAGCATGGGCAAAATATCATTACAGGTTTACCTCCGGGCAATTATTTAGGGTGTAAATTCAAAAATTCTGGACCAATATCTATTCTAAACAATTCTCAGGCTGAGTATGTATTTAATGAATGTTCATTTGAATGGGATGGATATACCTTAGTTACGATTGAACAAAACAGTAAGGTTTCCTTACTAAATATAAATAATAGTATTTTCTCTAGTAAAGAAAGCACTGCCTTCCTTTTTAGGGATTTGGGTGGTGAATTCGTATTAAGTCATAATACGTTTAACTATAATCCAACGAACACGGGAACAATGATTGATTTTTGGTGGCCTACTTTTGTCGCTAAATCATTTATGATGGACGGTAATATTATTAAGTCAAGTAAAGTTATGAAAGCAATAAATGCAAGCGATCCCAAGTCAGCATTAACTGAAATATTATTTAGTAATAATGTAGTAAAGATAGCCAAGATAGAAATACTAGAGCATCAAAATCACGTAAAGTTAAACAATTATATAGATGGTATTGTAGATCCTTATTATAAACTTGCTAGTCCACCAACTTCAGGAAGTTATAGACGAGGCCAAATCATTTACAACACCGCTCCACTTACTGGCAGTTATATTGGATGGGTTACCACACTGGCTGGAACAGCAGAGGATACTGCTTGGGCAGCGGATACATCATATCCAATTAATACCTATGTATTTGCGAATGGGAAAGTTTATAAATCTAATGTGGCAGGTAAAAGCGGTAAAGTACCACCATCGCAAACCAGCGGTACTTCAACAGATGGAAGCATAATATGGGAGTTTGTTGATTTGCTAGCAGAATTCAAGCCATTTGGATTAATAAGCTAGAAGAATACTAGCAGAGAGGCCACCCTATGCAGAGTGTGGCCTATTTTGACTTTATAGATGAGCTTAGCACATAAGGGGATTTGAAAACGATGTTGACACGTTCTCTATAAAGAACTAAAATGAACATATAAGATTGTTCTTTATTAAGAATTTCATGGTTGTTTGTAACGTTGTATTCAAGGAAATTCGCCTTATTGTTCTTAATAACACACAACCTTCGGTGATGCCTCCTGACCGTTATCAACGGAGGCACTCGGCCATGCTGTGGGTTGAATCAACCTTAGACGCGAGTCGTCAAAAGTGTGGTGCGAGGTGGGGTTAGATGCCCCTAATAAGATTAAAGGATTTAATTATATGGTCTTTTTACAAAGGCCTTATACTTAAGAACTTTAGTGAGAGGGTGCATTCATTTGTCGTATCGGCAAAGATTATCTTTATTAGTCTTCATTGACTCCTTTATTGTTTTCACTTCCATTTTCTTCAGTCGTTTTTTATTAAGCGCAGATTTTGATGTTATCACGTCGCCCTTGGTTGTTAGCTCAATTACCTTGCTTCTTAGTCATCATGTATTTTCGTTCGTGTATAAGCTTTATAAGAAAGCTTGGGAACATGCGAGCATTGGGGAACTGATTTTTATTGTAAAAGCTACCACCTACTCGTTAATTACTGTCGCCTGTGTTCAGCAGTTGATCATTCATGATATTTACTTCCGGTTACTTGCGGTGACGTGGATGCTGCATATGATTCTTATTGGAGGCTCTCGTTTCTGTTGGCGGATCATTCGGAATACATATATCAAGAAGTCAGTGATTAAGAAAAGAACACTAATTGTTGGTGCTGGATCAGCTGGAACTATGGTAGTCAGACAATTGGTCAAAAATAACGATACGGAAATGTTTCCTGTAGGATTTATCGATGACAATGTAAAGATTCACAATCTAGATATTCTGGGGATTCCTGTAGTTGGGGGAATTGAGCATATCGAACAAGCGGTTAAAGAGTTGAATATCGATAACATCATTATTGCAATCCCATCCCTTAGCAAAAAAGATTTAAACCTTATCTTCCAGGAATGCACGAAAACCAACGCAAAGACGCAAACGCTCCCCAAGTTAGAAGACCTGGTATCGGGAAAACTTTCGGTTAATCACTTTATGGATGTACAGGTAGAAGACTTATTAGGCCGAGATCCAATCGATTTGGATATTGAAAGTATTTCAGAATATATCACGAACAAAGTGGTATTGGTGACTGGTGCCGGTGGATCAATTGGGTCTGAAATTTGCCGTCAGATATCCAAGTTTACTCCTCAGAAGCTTATTCTATTAGGCCATGGCGAAAATAGTATTTATTCCATTGAAATGGAATTAAAGGATTTGTACGAGGTTACTTCCATTGAACTCATTACGGAAATCGCAGATATCCAAGATGTTAAGAAGATGATTTCGATCATGAACAAATATCATCCAGACGTCGTCTATCATGCCGCTGCTCATAAACATGTGCCTTTGATGGAAAGAAATCCTGAAGAGGCATTTAAGAACAATGTAATAGGTACGATGAATGTAGCTATTGCAGCAAGCCAAAGTGCGGTAGATACGTTTGTCATGATCTCCACAGATAAAGCTGTTAATCCAACAAGCGTCATGGGAGCCACCAAAAGAATGGCCGAAATGATTATTCAGGATATGGATCGAAACAGCAGCACGAAGTTTGTGGCTGTGCGTTTCGGCAATGTGTTAGGGAGCCGTGGCAGCGTCATTCCTCGTTTTAAACAGCAAATTGTAAAAGGTGGTCCGGTTTCTGTTACTCATCCTGATATGATTCGCTATTTTATGACGATTCCAGAAGCCTCCAGATTAGTCATTCAAGCAGGTGCCTTAGCCAGAGGCGGGGAAATATTCGTTCTTGATATGGGAGAACCCGTAAAGATTGTTGATTTGGCCAAAAACCTGATCAAGCTTTCAGGAAACTCACTAGAAGAAATAGGAATTGAATTTACCGGTATGAGGCCGGGGGAAAAGCTTTTTGAAGAGTTGTTAAATAGCGACGAGATCAATGAAAAACAGGTTTATCCTAAGATTTATATCGGGAAAACATCAGAACTGTACATGGAAGAAATAAAAGAAATGATATCCACGTATACCACATTAGATAAAGACAACTTAAGGACTCAGTTACTAAATCTAGCCAATAGTCATGTCATTCCAATTCCAAAAAAATTAATTTCAATCGTTTAAAAGGAGTTTTGAATCCATGAAGGTACGTAAAGCCATTATTCCAGCAGCTGGTCTGGGTACAAGATTCCTGCCTGCAACCAAGGCCATGCCCAAAGAGATGCTTCCTATTGTCGACAAGCCAACCATCCAGTATATCGTCGAAGAAGCTGTGGAGTCGGGAATTGAAGATATTATTATTGTGACGGGTAAAGGGAAAAGGGCGATTGAGGATCATTTTGATAATTCCTTTGAGCTTGAACAGAATTTATTTGAAAAACAAAAGTTTGACTTATTAACGGAAGTTCAGAAGTCATCCAAAGTAGATATTCATTATATCCGCCAAAAGGAGCCTAGAGGGCTGGGGCATGCTATCTGGTGTGCACGAAAGTTCATTGGAGACGAACCATTCGCTGTGTTGTTGGGGGATGACATTGTTCGTGCGGATAAGCCTTGTCTGAAGCAGATGATAGAACAATATGAGTATCGTCATTCTTCCATCATTGGTGTCAAGCACGTAGCTGATGATGAAGTATCCCGATACGGCATTGTCGATGGTAGGCAAATTGAAAAGCAGCTATTTAGCATCAATCATTTGGTTGAGAAGCCGAAGAAAGAAGAAGCTCCGTCTAACCTGGCCATCATGGGCCGCTATATTCTGACGTCAAGAATTTTTGATATTCTTAATGATCAGAAGCCAGGCGCTGGAGGGGAAATACAGCTTACGGATGCCATTGAGGAGTTAAATGCTCTCGAATCGGTCTATGCTTACGAATTTGATGGTGAACGATTCGATGTTGGTGAAAAGCTAGGATTTATACAAACGACGATCAATTACGCCCTGCAACGTGAGGATTTAAGATACGAATTACTCAAATATCTTTCTTCAACTCTTGAGAAAGAATTAATTAAGTAGGGGATATAGATGTCTAAAAAAGTCCTATTATGTGCGACTGTTGATTATCATTTTAAAGCATTTCACTTGCCTTACATGAAGTGGTTTAAGGAGCAGGGGTGGGAGGTCCATGTTGCCGCTAACGGTGAGATGGACCTTCCTTATGTCGACGCAAAGTTCAATATTGCAATTCAAAGATCACCATTTAAATTTAAAAATGTAAAAGCCTACGGCGAGTTGAAGGCAATTATTGATGAGAATAAGTATGATATCATTCACTGCCATACGCCAATGGGCGGTGTACTTGCGCGTTTAGCAGCGCGGGAAGCACGCGAGATTGGAACGAAAGTTATCTATACCGCGCATGGATTTCACTTTTGCAAGGGAGCTTCTTTCATAAACTGGATGGTCTATTACCCACTTGAGAAAATTCTTTCTTATGTAACAGATTGCCTGATAACTATCAATAAGGAAGATTACCAATTGGCAGTTGACCGCCGATTCAGAGCAGGCCGAATAGAGCATGTGCATGGTGTAGGCGTAGATACGGTTCGATTCCATCCCATAAATGACATGCATAAGTATGAGTTGAAAGTAAAGGCTGGTTACAGCTCTGAGGACATCCTCCTTTTTTATGCCGCAGAGTTTAACCTGAACAAGAATCAGCAAATGCTCATTCAAGCATTAGCACGGATTAAAAATGATGTCCCGAATGTCAAACTGCTACTTGCAGGTGAGGGGCCGCTAAAAGAGCGGTGCAGCAATCTTGCTAGAGAGTTAGGCGTGGAAAATCAAGTTGATTTTCTGGGGTATCGAGATGATATTCACCTCTTATTGCCAATATGCGATGTCGCTGTTGCATCGAGTCTGCGTGAAGGGTTACCAGTAAATATGATGGAGGCCATGGCTTGTGCTCTCCCAGTAATCGCTAGCAGCAATAGAGGACATAGAGAACTAGTTCATAATGATCATAATGGTTGGATTATAGAGCCAAATGATTATGAGGCAATGGCAATGAAGATCAAACTTTTAGCTCAGAACAAGGATCTTCGATCAAAGCTAGGCAATCATGGCAGAGATATGGTTGAGATCAGATATGCAGTTCAAACTGTGCTAAATGAGAAGAGAAGTATATATTCCCTATACATGAACGAAAAGGTGGATGTCATGTGGGCGATCCAATAAGGATTTTACAAGTAGTCGTCAATATGAATCGAGGTGGAGCAGAGACCCTCCTCATGAATTTATATCGAAATATTGATCGCTCAAAGGTTCAGTTTGATTTCCTGACCTGTAAACCGGGAGTCTTTGATACTGAAATCGAAGAAATGGGTGGAACTATTCATCGAATTCCCTATGTGTCGGATATCGGTCATGCCAAATATATTCAAGCTCTGGAACATTTCTTTAAAACTCATCCCAATTACAAAATTGTGCATGCCCACATGGACAAAATGAGTGGATTCGTCCTGCGGGCCGCCAAGAAGGCCGGAACACCGGTGCGGATTGCGCACAGTCATAATACAAGTAGTGAAGGCGGAGTTGCAGCCAGAGCATATAAGTGGGTCGCGGGAACATTCATAACATCCTGTGCAACTCACTTTGTGGCATGCTCCAATAAAGCAGCAAAATGGTTGTTTGCGAACAAGGTGAATAAAGCGATGATTTTAAAAAATGGGATTGAGAGTGAAAAGTTTGCATTTTCTCCAGCGATTAGAGAGCAAGTCAGACAAGAACTGGAGCTTCCTTCCGAGAGTTATGTCTTAGGGCATGTTGGGAGGTTTGCACATCAGAAAAATCATTCGTTTCTTATTGATATCTTCGCGCAGTTGCACCAAGAGAAGCCGAATGCTGTCCTAATCTTAGCAGGAGATGGACCCCTGCGTGCAGAGATTGAACAAAAAGTGGAAACTCTACATCTACAGAATAAAGTAAAGTTCCTTGGTGTACGAAGTGACATTACACGGTTACTCCAAGCTTTTGATATGTTTGTATTCCCCTCCTTGCATGAAGGTTTACCTGTTACACTCATCGAAGCGCAGGGGGCCGGATTGCCTTGTCTCGTATCAGATGAGATTACCCAAGAAGTGGATATGGGTATTCAATTGGTAGAGCGGATATCGCTAAGTAATAAATCGGTTTGGATAGATCGTATAAATAGTGTTATTTCAAAGAATTCGCCGAGGCATATCCCATCGTTCTCTTTATCGAACAACGGATATGATATTAAGAACAGTGCAGCATGGACTGAAGGGTTTTATTTAGGCATATCGAGGTGATTGTATGAAGAAACTTACTATTTTTACACCTACATATAATAGAGCTTATTGCCTTCCTGTTTGTTATGAAAGCCTTAAGCGACAGACGTCCAGAGATTTCGTTTGGTTGATCATAGACGATGGTTCGACGGACAACACAGAACAACTAGTGGCTGGCTGGATAGCGGAGAATGAGATCCATATTCGTTATCACCGCCAGGACAATCAAGGTATGCATGGAGCTCATAATACAGCTTACAAGCTAATCGATACAGAGTTAAACGTATGTATTGATTCCGACGATTATATGACTGATCATGCTGTGGAACAAATAAATACTTACTGGGAACTTCACGGAAATGAGCAAGTTAGTGGAATCGTTGGACTTGATTCTTTTACAGATGGTCGCATTATTGGTACGAAATTGCCTGAGAATATCAAGAGTTCAACGCTTTTTGGGCTATACAGCAAACATCGTGTAACCGGGGATAAGAAGCTGGTTTATCGTACGGAACTTACGCGGAAGTATCCATATCCTCTATTCGAAAATGAAAAATATGTAGGCTTAGCTTATAAGTACTACAAGTTAGACGAGCAGTATGAATTGCTTCTTATGAATGAAGTGCTTTGCTGCGTGGAGTATCTACCGGATGGCTCCTCAATGAACATGCTGAAGCAATACCGCAAGAACCCTAGAGGTTTCGCCTTTTATCGCAAGGAGCTTATGAAGTTGCCGTTTGCTAGCTCATTCTTTAAATTCAGGCAGTCTATCCATTATGTGTCTAGCAGCCTGACTTCTGGTAATCGTAATTTCATGAAGGAAACACCTGCGAAATTGCTCACGTTTCTCGCTATCCCGCTTGGCGTCATGCTTTATTGGTATGTAATCAGAAAAACGAGTGTTACATAGTACTCGAAAGGAAATCAAAAATGGCCATCCTGTGGGTTAATCTGATTGTCGTCTATATCGCTTCGTATTTTTCAAGGCATTTGGCCAAACCTGTGGCAATCGGCGCTGGGGCTATATCGATGAAGCCCAATAAATGGTTGGCAGCTATCGTTATGGCAACTTTCGTAGTAGTAGCTGGGCTCCGGAATAATATTGGTGATACCTTCTTTTATATGTATGCTTACACACGGAATGATTTCACATGGGAACAAATTAAAGCTGAGAAAGATATTGGCTTTGGGATCTTACAGATGATTTTAAAGTCGTATACGGCAGATCCGCAGTTGTTAATATTTTTGACTGCCTTAGTTACTAACGTCCTTATTGTTTATGTGTTATACAAGTATTCAAAATTATTTGAAATGAGTATATTTCTCTATATAACTTCCGGACTTTACATTGTTTCGATGAACGGGGTCAGGCAATTTTTGGCTTCTGCCGTCGTTTTTGCTGCTACCCAATATTTGTTCAAAGGAAACTGGAAAAAATACTTTTTAGTAGTAGCATTTGCCTCAATGTTTCATCAGAGTGCCCTTATTCTTATTCCTATATATTTCATAGTTAGAAGGAGGGCGTGGACAACATCTACTCTTATACTCATAACTTTTGCGATGTTACTAATTATTGGATATAGCGTGATATCGGATGCAATATTCACTGCGATTGCCGATACCCAGTACAGTGAATATCAGAATATCCAAGAAGGCGGGGCCAGTATAATTAGGGTGGCGGTCGGTGCGGTTCCATTGATTCTCTCTTACCTAGGAAGAAAAAAACTAAGAGAGATGTTTACTTACGGCGACTATGTCGTGAATATGTCATTAATAAATTTCATTGTTATGGCGGTCGCAACACAAAATTGGATATTTGCCAGGTTTACCATTTATTTTGGACTATATAATGTCATTCTCATGTCATGGGTAATTAGTTTATTTGTAAAAAGAGAGCGGAAGTTTATTTATTACGCTATTTTAGGTTTTTATCTAATATACTTTTACTATGAAAATGTGGTTACTTTACACCTTTTTTATCGTAGTGATTACTTGAAATTTTTAACAATAGGAGGATAGAGATGCCAATACTTATAACCGGAGGAGCCGGCTATATCGGAAGTCATACTTGTGTTGAGTTACTGAATGCAGGGCATGAAATTGTTGTTGTTGATAACTTAAGCAATAGCAGCCTAGAGTCCTTGAGGCGAGTAAAAGAACTGACGGGAAGAGACTTCAAATTCTATCAAGTTGACCTCTTAGATCAGACAGAACTGGATCATGTTTTTGCAGAAAATAAAATTGAAGCCGTCATTCATTTTGCCGGGCTTAAGGCAGTTGGGGAATCTGTTGAGATTCCTCTTTTTTATTACCAGAATAACATCACTGGCACACTCATATTATGTGAGGTTATGAGGAAGTACGGGGTGAACAAAATCGTATTCAGTTCATCAGCAACCGTGTACGGCATGCAGGAACATGTACCTATCTCTGAGAACTTACCGCTAAGTGCAACCAATCCTTATGGTCGAACGAAACTAATGATTGAAGAAATTTTGAATGATTTATATCTCTCAAATAAAGATTGGAGCATTGCGCTTTTGCGTTATTTTAATCCAATTGGAGCTCATAAGAGCGGACTAATCGGAGAGGATCCGAATGGTAAGCCTAATAATTTAATGCCTTTCATTTCTCAAGTGGCGGTTGGGAGGTTGGCGGAACTAAGCGTATTTGGCAACGACTATCCTACCTTGGATGGCACAGGGATAAGGGACTATATTCATGTGGTCGACTTGGCATGGGGACACCTGAAGGCGCTAGAGAAAGTGATCGCAACTACAGGAATAGAAGCGTACAATCTTGGAACTGGTCGAGGATACAGTGTGCTGGAAATGGTCTCTGCCTTCGAAAGAGTTACCGGAAAACACATTCCGTATCGGATTACAGATCGGAGACCAGGCGACATTGGGATATGTTACGCTGACGCATCCAAGGCAGAACGTGAGCTGGGCTGGATTGCCGAAAAAGGAATCGAAGAGATGTGTATAGACGCATGGCGATGGCAGTCAAACAACCCGAATGGTTACCGTGTAGAAGACAAGGCACTAGAAATATTTTAGAAGAGGTCAAATAATGGATATTTCCGAGTTAACGCAACAACAGGTGAAAGAGATCCTTATTCATGCTTACAAAATCGGTAACGAAGAAGAACACATGAGTGCAAAAGAACTAGTAGAAGAAATAAAACAACAGATCATTTCGGCGTTAAGGTAATGACATATTAAGACTTTAGGAGCATGATCATTGATGAAGCGATTCTGTGATTTACTAATCTCAATTCCTTTACTATTGGTGTTTTCACCTGTTATCGGTATTGTCGCTATTTTGGTTAGAGTAAAGTTAGGATCTCCGATTATATTCACACAGCTGAGGCCTGGATTGCACGGCAAACCTATTAATATTTATAAATTCCGAACCATGACAGATGCAAGGGACAACGAAGGGAATTTATTGTCCGACTCGATAAGATTAACGTCCTTTGGGGAATTTCTTAGAAAATACAGCCTTGATGAATTACTCCAGTTGGTGAATGTCATTAAGGGAGACCTAAGTTTAGTAGGGCCGAGGCCATTATTAATGGATTATTTGACACTATACACGGAAGAGCAGGCCAAACGTCATCAAGTACGTCCTGGAATTACGGGATGGGCTCAAGTTAACGGTAGAAATGCGATCTCATGGGAAGAGAAGTTTAGGCTCGATGTATGGTATGTGGAAAATCAAAGCATCCTCCTCGATTTCAAAATTCTAGCTTTAACTTTTGTTAAAGTGATTAAATCGGATGGAATCAGCCACGGTAATCATGTGACCATGGAGAAATTCTCCGGATCAAATCTATCATGAAGGGTTTGGTACAGGTTGGATTTAGTCGTTATTGGTGAGGGTGGCCATAGTAAGGTCATAAGGGATTTGATTCATTCAAAAAGTGATTCTAAGATCATAGCCATTTTGGATGACAAGTATGATGAGTTAACTTTAATTAATGAGGTATACATAGGTCCGACCTCCTCCGCACATCTTTTATTAAGCCGAATGAATCATCTTAAGTTTGTGATTGCGATCGGGAATAATGAGGTTCGCAAGTCGATTGTGACGAAGCTTGGCCTAGCCAAGGAAAACTATATTTCACTCATTCACTATTCAGCGATTGTCAGTTCAAGCGCTTCTATAGGGAGTGGGACGGTTATTATGGCTAATACCATTGTCAGTGCAGATACAGTCGTTGGCGATCATGTGATTATTAACTCAGGTGCAATCGTGGAGCATGATAATCACATAGGGGACTATGTCCACATTGCCCCTAAAGCCACACTTACTGGCTCCGTAATTGTAAATGAAGGAACTATGATCGGAGCCGGAGCTACCGTAATTCCTGGGAAAATCATCGGAGAATGGGCGATTATCGGAGCGGGTGCCACAGTCATTAGTGATATTCCGACGAATAGTACGGCGGTAGGAACCCCGGCCAAAATCATCAGCAGCAGAAGGTTTGCCTAACAGCGCCCAAGGCGCTTTTTTTTGTCCCAAGAACCTATGTAAAGGAAGTGGCCTAACAAGTGTTCACGAATAAAAAGAGAATATATCTTTCCCCTCCCCACATGAGTGGGAATGAAATGACCTATATTCAAGATGCTTTCGATACGAACTGGATCGCTCCACTAGGCCCGCATGTCGATGCATTTGAGAAAGAACTTGCGTCCTACGTTGGTGTAAATGACGCGGCTGCGGTCAGCTCCGGAACGGCGGCCATCCATTTGGCGCTTCGGCTGCTAGATGTTAAAGCGGGAGATACGGTTTTTTGTTCAAGCCTCACATTTGTCGCAAGTGCCAATCCGATTGTTTATTTGGGGGCTTCACCGGTTTTTATTGATTCAGAGCCGGAAACATGGAACATGTCCCCTCAGGCGTTAGAGCATGCTTTGTATGATGCCGCCCAGAATAAGAAATTGCCTAAAGCGGTCATCGTCGTTAATTTATATGGTCAAAGTGCGAAGATGGACGAAATCCTGGCGATTTGTCAAAAGTTTAATATCCCCATTATTGAGGATGCGGCAGAATCATTAGGCTCCACTTACAAAGGAAGAGCAAGCGGTTCATTTGGTAAGTTTGGCATCTATTCCTTTAATGGGAATAAGATTATTTCGACTTCAGGTGGGGGAATGCTGGTATCCAATGAGGGCGAGGAGCTGAACAAAGCTCGTTTCCTGGCAACCCAGGCACGCGACTATGCGGCACACTATCAACACAGCCAGATTGGCTATAATTATCGGATGAGTAATGTATTGGCAGGAATCGGAAGAGCTCAGTTAGAGGTGCTGGAAGAGAGAGTTAACGCTAGAAGAGCAATTTTCAAAAAGTATGTTCAAGAGTTGGCCCATGTTCCAGGAATCGAGTTTATGCCTGAGCTGCCCGATACGCGTTCGAATCGTTGGCTTACAGTGTTAACTTTGGACGAAAATGAAGCTGGTATATCGGTTGAGGCCTTACTCGGAGCATTGGCGGAACAAAATATCGAGGCCCGCCCTGTTTGGAAACCTCTTCATATGCAACCTTTATTTGAAGGGGTTCCATTCTACCCTCATAGTGACAATGAGCATATATCTGAGCAATTGTTTGAAACGGGACTTTGCCTACCATCCGGATCTAGTATGTCGGAAGATGAGCAAATGCGGGTTATCGAATGCATCAAGGAGTCATTGATTAAGGCGAAAAGCATCAGTGTTTAACACTTGCATGTTTAAGTGCCTTCATGCATTTTCTGTCCATGATGCTGCATCTTTTCAAACAAAGCTTCTTTCATTTCTACATCAAGGCAGTCTCTATAGAGTATAGAATTGTATGCATGCAAGACCTTATGGTAAGTACGCTGCGCCTTTTTCCATACACTCGTCGAAAGTGAATACATGACATAATCCCTCCCTTTGTAAAAACTTATGAGGGAATTGCATCATGTATTCAATGAAAAGCTAATTTATTCCCTGGATGTTCTTTATTAAGAATTTTATTTCAAAGGAGATTTAAAATGTGTGGAATTGTAGGATATATCGGTAATCAGGATGCGAAAGCAATCTTGATTAAAGGATTAGAAAAACTGGAGTACAGAGGATACGATTCTTCCGGAATAGCTTTATTGAATGAAAGAGGTACACATATTTACAAAGAACAGGGACGGATAGCGGCACTGAGCGAAGTCATCGATCATCAGGAGACGGCGGTAGTTGGCATTGGTCATACTCGATGGGCAACACATGGCAAACCTAGCCGCAGAAATGCACATCCTCATCAAAGTAGCAGCGGCCGCTTCACCATTGTACATAATGGGGTTATTGAGAATTTCGAAGAAATCAAGCAGCATTATCTTTCTGGAGTGCCTTTCTCAAGCGACACGGACACAGAAGTTATTGTTCAGATGATGGAGAAATTAGTGGGGAGCGGATTAGAGGTTGAGAAAGCTTTTGGGCAATTGCTCTTGGCAATCAAAGGTTCTTACGCGGTCGCTTTATTAGATAACGAAGACATCCATACGATTTATGTTGGTAAAAATAAAAGTCCCTTGCTCATTGGACTAGGCCAAGACTTCCATGTAATCGCAAGTGATGCTATGGCGATGCTGCAACTAACGAATCAGTTCGTGGAATTAATGGATGAGGAGATGGTTATCCTTCGCCAACATTCAAAAACGATTAAAAATTTGAGCGGAGAGCTCATTCAGAGGAGGCCATTTCAAGTAAAGCTTGATGCTAGTGATATCGAGAAAGGGCTCTACCCGCATTATATGCTGAAGGAAATTGATGAGCAGCCCTTTGTCATTCGTAAAATCGTTTCTAAATATCAAGATGGTAATGGAGATTTGATCATCGATCCGAACATTCGCGATAGCATGAAGGAAGCGGATCGTATCTATATCATTGCTTGCGGAACAAGTTATCATGCTGGGTTGGTTGGTAAACAGTTGATTGAGAAAATAGCCGAGATCCCCGTTGAAGTTCATATCGCAAGTGAATTTTTATATAACAGACCCATCCTGTCCACTAATCCGCTCTTTATCTTCATTTCTCAAAGTGGAGAGACAGCGGACAGCAGAGGAGTATTAGTAGCCATCAAGCGGCTGGGTTATCCAACATTGACGGTTACCAATGTACCAGGCTCCACTTTATCGCGTGAAGCGAATTTCACTTTACTCACACATGCCGGACCAGAGATCGCGGTAGCATCAACAAAAGCCTATACAGCACAAATTGCTGTATTAGCGATACTCGCATTCGATAGCGCACGTGCCAAAGGAATCCAGCACGATATCAATCCTTTCCACGAGTTAAGCCTTGCCGCGAATGCGATGGAAATTATGATTAACAAGAAGGAGATGATGGAAGAGAATGTCTGGAAGTATTTGAACGCGTCACGCAGCTGCTTTTTTATAGGGCGGAGCATTGATTACTATGCATGTCTGGAAGGCGCATTAAAGCTTAAAGAGATTTCGTATATTCAAGCGGAAGGTTTTGCAGGTGGAGAGCTGAAGCATGGGACGATTGCCTTGATTGAAGAGGGAACTCCTGTCATTGCACTGCTAACCCAATCCCATATTAAGGGAAATATAAGAAGCAACGTCCAAGAGGTTCTAGCACGCGGTGCCCATGTTTGTATGATCAGCATGGAGGGGACAGAGGAAAAGAACGATCAAATCGTCCTGCCTGCCATTCATGAGCATCTTACCCCGCTGGTTTCGGTCATTCCGTTACAATTAATTGCTTATTATGCAGCCGTATATCGAGGTTGTGATGTTGACAAGCCAAGAAATCTTGCCAAAAGTGTCACTGTGGAGTGATGATAACCATGATCGGTCAAAATATTTCAAGTATTCGTAAGCAAAGGGGGTACACATTGTCTGAGCTTTCCGAGCGGACAGGTATTTCCAAGTCCTATTTAAGCAATATCGAAAGAAATCTCAAACAAAACCCCTCGATTCATGTCATAGAAAAAATCGCAGAGGTTCTTAACGTTGATCTTAAGCTCTTACTGAAAATTACCGAAGATACGGGAACCAATCATCAACTGGATCAAGAATGGATGGATTTCATAACTGATTTGAAACAATCAGGTATCGCCAAGGAACGCATACATGAATTGAAAATTTTGATAGAGTTTATGAAATGGCATAATGATAAAGTTAACTAGGGCGAAGATGTTGATCTGGTGGTGCCTATTAGCTGTATTCTTAGGTGCCCTATTTCTAATCACTTCTCTTCAGGTTTTTACTAGTGAGCATACCAAAGTCATCGTTCAGCACCTAACAGGTGCAGATGAACAGCATGCCTATGCAACCAATGCCGTTATTCGTAAGACTGCACATGTGCTTATGTTTGGCATGCTAAGTATCCTTTTCTACCTAGCGTTCCGAAGGCGAACGAGTTGGTTACCATGGGTTTGCACGACACTGACTGCTGCTATAGATGAATGTTATCAGGCTTATGTACCAGGAAGATCCTCTTCACTTCTAGATGTGATGTTGGATTCTTTCGCTGCGTTATTATTTCTAAGAGTTATGGTGTGGCTAACAAGAAGATGATTCATGCAAGGCCTAAAAGCCCCTTAGGGGGCTTTTTTGTTCTTAATAAGATACATATTTGTTCTTTGCAGGGAATTCTGATATAATTATAAGAGCACCTATCACTTTAAGATAAGGGAAGATATGAAATGATTGGAAAACGTGTTCAACAATTGAGGAAAGAGAAGGGCCTGTCATTGACAGAACTCGCTGAACGTGCAGGGGTTGCTAAATCCTATATTAGCAGCTTGGAGCGGGATATTCAGAAGAATCCTTCTATTCAGTTTCTTGAGAAAATTGCAGCTGTACTTAAAGTACCCGTCGAGAGATTAATTGATGAACAGGATGAGACAGCGCAGGATGGACCTCAGCTCGATCAGGAATGGTATGACATTATTAAAGAAGCTATGTCATCTGGGGTGGATAAGCAGCAGTTTCGTGAATTTCTGGATTTTAACAAATGGAGAATGAAGCGACCAAACGACGAATAGGCGAGATAACCCTGTAGCTCTATGGGGACATACAAGGGTCATTTTCAGTTGAATTTTGTGACTTTTGAGTCGTTTGGAAAGGGCTTCTTAGGAATGCGCGAATTTCATCCATCGTAAAACCCATCTTACGAGCGCTCATAATAAGATCTATCCACTCCGTATCAAGTTCTTCCAAATCCGTCTGATGCATCTGATTCACAAGTGACCCCTCCAAAGCATTCTTTGTGATACAAATCGTATCTGGTAATTTATTATCGCACGTTTTTTATGTGAAATCAATCCCGTTCATATTAAAATTATACAAATTGTATCGGCGCTTATGTGACTCCCCTCGACAAATTCCGCATGAGCATCCGTAGTTAGACCTAGAGATACTCGTGAAGAAGGGGGACATAAAGTGATCAATAAGCGTATAGATCGCAGGACGTTTCTCAAACATAGTATGTCTGCTATTGGATCGTTGGCGATGCTTACGGGAGCAAGCGGTATATATGGCATTTTCGGAGAGCGGTATTGGATTCAGTTGAAAACAGTTCAACTTACCTACCGCCGGTACCCGGCAGCATTTGCAGGCATGCGAATTGTTCAGTTCAGCGATACTCACCTCGGCAAGTACTACAGCTTGGAACAATTGGCCCGAGTAGTCAAGCTGGTTCAGAGGCAAAAGCCTGATTTGATTTGTTTTACAGGAGACTTATTTGATTCTAACTATGGTGAATTAAGTGATGATGTGATCCCAATTCTATCGCGGCTTCAAGCCAGATTGGGGAAATATGCGGTTCTGGGCAATCACGATATGCGTCTGGACCCCAGTGGAGTAAAGGATGTGCTTGAACGATCCGGCTTTACTGTGCTAGTCAATGCAAACAAGTCGATTGAACAGGGAAATAGCCGTTTATGGGTAGTCGGAATAGATGAAATGTTCCATGGTAAACCAGATCTACCTCTCGCCTTAAAGGGGACGGAGGAAGATGAGTTCGTGCTGCTGCTCGCACACGAGCCGGATTTCGCGGATACCGCTTTGAAATTTCCGGTAGACTTGCAACTCTCTGGTCATAGTCATGGCGGACAAATTCGGATTCCTTTTTACGGGAGCCTGTTCACACCGGACCTAGGACAAAAATACCAGGTAGGACTTTATACCTTCGAGAATAGTGAGTTTCACGTTTACACAAACCGAGGGATAGGAACAACATTGTTGCCAATAAGGTTTAATTGTCGGCCTGAAATTACGGTGTTTGTCATAGACGGGAAGAAGCCATAACTAATAAAAAGCTCCGTCAGCTGATGCTGACGGAGCTTTTTATTTGGTTAATAGCAGAACCACTTTTTCCAAATATCGTATGAATCTAGACAATCGTTATCATCCCAATCAATGTCGTCCCAGTCGATGTCATCCCAGTCGTTGTGATTGTTGTTGTTGTTATTGTTATTGTTATTGCTGTTGTGATTATTATTATTGCTGCTGTTATTGTTACTGTTGTTATTGTTGTGGTTATTATTATTGTTGCTGTTATTGTTATTATTTTGATTATTATTGTTGTTGTTGTTGTTATTACTATTGTTATTGTTATTGTTGTTCTGGTTGGTACTTGTACTCCATAATTTGCTCAGATTAAACAAAGAAGTGAGTTGTGATAAAAAACTATTTTTCTGAGAATTTCCTGATTCATGACCCGAAGCATAAGCTGACACAGGAAACGTAATTGCACTGCAAATGAGAACGATAAATAGGAACCTAGCAACTTTTAACAATGTACGTGGCCTCCCTCCATGATTTGCTAAAGTATGAAAACGTTCTTTATTAAGAATTATACCGTAGATATTAGGTTTTGAGAACAGGAAAAGGCATAGATCATTTATCAAATTTGTGATACAATATGTAACATACAATAATTAGGAGGATTGATAGATTAAAAAATAATTAAGTTTATATGCAATAGCAAAAAGTAGATACATACAGTGAATTTTGATTATGGTCATGTGAGGTGCTATTCATGCAAGTTGTTCAACCGATAAGAGATCAAGAGAAAATTGAACAATTACAAGAGGTTTTAAAAGAACAATCGATTCGGGACTGGCTTCTCTTCACAATCGGGATTAATTCCGGACTCCATCTCAGCGATCTTCTATCACTGAAAGTGAAAGATGTGAGGGATCGAAATGTGGTAAGTGTTCGGGAGGAAAAAACGGGTAAAGTCAAGACGTTCCAGCTATCTCCACAGCTTAAGGCTTTTATCAAGGAGTATATTCAATATATGGACGAGGATAATTACTTATTTCCGTCACAACGAACTGGTAATCCTATCAAAAGAATTCGAGTCTATCGCATTTTAAATCAAGCAGCGAAGCAGGTAGGTTTAACAGATATCGGCACTCACACACTCCGTAAAACATATGGCTATCATTACTATTTAAAAACGAAAAATGTCTCTGTGCTTAGAGATTTGTTTAATCAATCCGCCCCATCCGTAACTTTGAAGTATATCGGTGTAAATAAGTAGAAATAGGCGATCATCGCCGCTCCGCCTCGCGTGGGATACATAACGTATCATGAATGGTGTGATCATGTTTTTTTACTTTTTAAGAAAAGCTGAGCGTTGGGAGTAGGTCCGCATTTATGAATCAAGAACTTAAGATTTCAATCGATATTCATCAGATTCTTCTCTATCTTGGCATCGAGAAACAGAAATTTCAGGCTCATCATGTAAAATTTGCTTTACAATCAACTACTCCAACGAACGCTCAGCCCTTACAAAGGCAATAAACCGTTTTGCTTCATCTGGTGAAAGCTTTCTGCCATCAACGGTCAATGAAAACTTTTGTAAAATATTTTCATCTGTTAAATCAAGATTTTCTACAAAGTCCCGAACATCGTTATCAAGAACAGTTTGCTGAAGGTTCGTGCGTCCAAGCAAATAGTCAATGGAAACATTAAAAAAGTTCGCTATCTTATTAATGGTTTCGTAATCGGGCTCACGGCGACTTGTTTCATAGTGAGAAAGGGATGCCCTAGATATTCCAATTTTAATGGATAATTCTTCTTGGGTTAGTCCTCTCTTTTCACGTAAGAGGGCAATGCGGTCTCCATACTTCAGCTTGATCATTCCTCACTGTTTATTTTTCTACCATTATATCCACTGTGTTTAACCAAATATACCAGAAAACCATTATAACAAAGCAAAGATTCATTTGACTAGATACAATATGTATTAAGGTGGTGTGAAGGCTTTGACTATCGGAAAAAGAAGCAAATTAACACTTACTTCCCCCTTAGGTGGTAAATTAACAATCGTTCAAATGTATGCGAGAAATATTCATACGAAATATGCAATGATTGATATTTTGGAATTAGAGAAGTCTCAATTTACCTTCGAAAGCTCATTGATTTTACCTACCGACAACGAAATCATATACGGTTTTGAGTTTATCGTTGCGAATCGAACGTTCCATTGCGAGGGCTGCATAGACCTTGTGAGTAAGAACAAAGATATTTATTTGTATAAAGCGGCAATTCAACCGAATAACTACGTAGAATTCGAATTGCTTTATGAAATAAATCAACTTGCAACTTTACATAATAAGGAATTTGCTAGGCTAACTAAAAGTTATGATCCAGACCGATATTACGATGACGTAATTGTCAATTACATGTGTTAATAGGAAGAAACCCCTTGTTAAGTTACGAAATGTATCTTATAATCATTTATATATACATAATGTAACAATAAACGACAATAAGATTCAGTAAAGGGGAGAGATTTATGTTTAACTTAGATATGGTGTATTGCGTGAAATGTGAATCAGTGATGTCCAGAAACAATGCGGAGAAAGTGTTCAAAACAGGGTATTATAAGACCACTATCCCACTGTGTCACTGTAAGGACTGCGCTAATGAGCGATTGGCGAAATTAAGTGCTGAGTTGTCCGAAGATTCACAGATTTGTTATTCTGGTTTTGAAGCCTCCGGATTTTTATTTACTACACAGGAGGCATGACAATGAGTCCGTTTGACAGCCGTCATAATAAATAAAGCCATCCCTAGATCCAAAGGGGTGGCTTCTTCATTTTTACTGAAGCAAATGCTTATAAGCGGTATAGTCGATCTGCTCCTTCTCAAGGAAGCTGGTCAAGCTGCGGTAATCACGCTTCGGAGTCGCCAGAATGTACCCTTCGATACAATGATCTCTCGTCACTTCATTAGCTTTAGCCTCCAAAGCAACCTGTGCGATTCGAGCGGCGATGGAATGTTTAGCAATATCTCTAAAAGGTGTTGGCACGGGAGAAACTAGCTGATCCAGAAATGCTTTGGAGTCTTCTGTCCATAGATGGCGAGAATTGTCGACATAATGATTTTGCCAATCAAGCTTAGACTTCCCGTCCTCTTTGGGGAGCACCTTCAGGAACTTGCGAAACATGAAGAATCCGCCTACAGACATGAAGAACAGCAGGACAAAAACCCAGAAAATAATGAACCACATGAAAAAATCGTTAGCCATATATTTGTCACCTCACTACCAAACAGTCATATATGATAAGAATTATACCTTATTTCTAGATTTCTTGCGACAATGCGAGTAAAATAGGAAGGTAGTAGATAGACACTCAATAAAGGAGCAATGGATCATGCCCAAAATTGGCTCACACGTTTCGTTCTCAGATAAAGGCTTATTAAATGCAGCAGAAGAAGCAGTTTCATACGGTTCTTCCACGTTTATGATATACACAGGCGCACCGCAAAATACGCGCCGCAAACCGATTGAGGATCAATATATTGAAGAAGGCAAGGCCTTGATGGACAAGCATGCAATGAACGAAATTGTTGTTCATGCTCCTTACATCATTAACTTAGGTTCCTATAAAGAGGATACCTTCGAACTAGCTGTTCGCTTCCTTCAAGAAGAGATTCGCCGGACTGCATACATTGGTGTGCGTAATATCGTTCTTCACCCAGGTGCCTACACGGACAAGGATGCGGAGTATGGCATCGCTCGGATCGCTGAAGGTTTGAATGAAGTACTGGCTGGCGTGAAGGACACAGACGTGAATATTGCCCTGGAAACAATGGCTGGCAAAGGCACCGAAATCGGCCGCAGCTTCGAGGAACTAGCAGAAATTATGGAGCGCGTGGAGTTTAACAACAAACTTACGGTTTGTATGGACACTTGCCATATTCATGATGCTGGTTATGATATTGTTAACGATTTGGATGGCGTATTGCATCATTTTGATAAAGTAGTTGGCTTAGAGAAGCTTGGCGTCATTCACTTAAACGACAGTAAAAACTCTCGGGGGGCTTCGAAAGATCGTCATGCGCCGTTAGGCTCGGGCTGGATTGGCTTTGAGGCGATGAATAATATCGCTAATCATGAGAAACTGCAGCATTTACCGATGATTCTAGAGACGCCGTGGATCGGGAAAGAAGACAAAACGCAGCGTCCGATGTACGAGGCGGAGATTGCACTCTTATCCGGCAACCTCAAAGGCCGCTTCGGTGAAGAGTTCTTGGATCATGTAGAGCGAATTGACCATTTGTTTGGCAAAAAGGATATTCATTTCCGCGATTATGTGCTGAAAACTTGGGACATTTTGAAAAACGATGCGAAAGCCAAAAAAGCAGACGGTCGAGAGCCGCTAGAGCGCTTGTATGATATATTGCATGAAGAAAGATTGTTGTCCGACCTAAGTGAGGAACAGCTTAACCAACGTCTTATCGTTTGGCTTGCAGGTCAGGATATACTGAAAAAGGCTTAATACAGATAGCATAGAGAGTAGAAAGCAACTAGGGGGATTCACATGGAACGGGGAAATGCAAATAGCCTGTCTCGTAGGGAGAGCGAATGGGCGAATAGAGCAAGAATGTTGATCTCCTGCCCGGATCAGCCGGGCATCGTGGCGGCAGTGTCACAGTTTCTTTTTGAATATGGCGCGAATATCGTGCAATCCGACCAGTATACGATGGATCCGGAAGGCGGTATGTTTTTCATCCGGATCGAGTTCGATTTGGATAAGTTGGAGAGCCGTGTAGAGCAATTGAAAGAGGCTTTCTCTGTTGTTGCTGATAAGTTCTCCATGGATTGGAGTCTGTCACTAGCTAGTCAGAAGAAGCGCATCGCAATCTTCGTCTCGAAGGAAGATCATGCTTTGCTTGAGCTTCTTTGGCACTGGCGCGCTGGCGATTTGAATGCGGATATTGCGATGGTTATCTCTAATCATCCAGACATGCAATCGCTGGTAGAGCCTTTCGGCATCCCGTATTACCATATTCCAGTTACGGCGGATACGAAGGCTGAAGCGGAACGCCGCCAGCTTGAAGTCGTGGGAGACAAAGTGGATGCTATTGTATTGGCACGCTACATGCAGATTGTCTCGCCGTCTTTCATCAAACATTACTCGAATCGCATCATTAATATTCATCATTCGTTCTTGCCAGCCTTTGTAGGTGGTAAGCCGTATGCCCAAGCGCATAACCGCGGCGTGAAAATTATTGGTGCAACCGCGCACTATGTGACGGAGGAATTAGATGGTGGACCTATTATTGAACAGGACGTTCAACGGGTTAGCCACCGCGATAATGTAGAGGATTTGAAGCGAATCGGCCGCCATATTGAACGCATTGTTCTTGCCAGGGCTGTTGCTTGGCATGTGGAAGATCGCATTATTGTTCATAATAATAAGACTGTCGTTTTCAATTGATGGGAAAACTAGGCTGTATCCAATAAGGATACAGTCTTTTTTGCTGGTGAGCGCAATTCCGACGAGTTTTAACGGTTTATTGTGGCAAAGCCTCAAAGCAAATGGTACAATAATGCAAGCGAGAAAAGTCACTTGTATGTACAAGTTAAGACTTAGGTAAGTAGAGACATATAGGAGGGAATTTTCGAAATGACAGCAACAAATAAAACAATCGAACAATTAGCAGTTGACACGATTCGTACTTTAGGTATCGATGCCGTTGAGAAAGCTAAATCAGGACACCCTGGTATGGTCATGGGGGCTGCTCCAATGGCGTACGTGCTGTGGAAACAGCATATGAAGCACAACCCTGCTAATCCGAAATGGGTCAATCGTGACCGTTTCGTACTTTCTGCGGGTCACGGATCCATGTTACTATACAGTCTGCTTCACTTGTGTGGATATGATCTGCCGATTGAAGAGATCAAAAACTTCCGCCAATGGGGAAGCAAAACACCAGGACATCCGGAATACGGTCACACGCCAGGTGTCGATGCAACAACCGGTCCACTTGGACAAGGGATTGGTATGGCAGTAGGTATGGCTATGGCAGAAGCTCACCTGAGAGAGACATATAACAAAGAGAACTTCCCAGTAATCGACCATTATACATACGCGATTTGTGGTGATGGTGACATGATGGAAGGCGTTTCCTCGGAAGCGGTATCCTTAGCAGCTCACCTGAAACTGGGCAAATTGATTATGCTTTACGATTCAAATGATATCTCGCTTGATGGCGAGCTGAATATGGCATTCTCAGAAAACGTTCATGCACGTTTTGAAGCTTATGGCTGGCAAGTACTGCGCGTAGAAGAGCAAAATGATCTTGCTGCAATCTCCAAAGCGATCGCTGAAGCGAAAGCTGATACAACTCGTCCGACTTTGATTGAAGTGAAAACAACAATCGGTTTCGGTAGCCCGAACAAAGGTGGAAAAGGCGGTCACGTTGGACCTCACGGCTCCCCACTTGGCGGCGACGAAGTGAAATTGACGAAACAAGCATACGGCTGGCCAGAAGAACCAGACTTCTTGGTTCCTGATGAAGTTCGTGCCCACTATGCGGAAATTGGTAAAGAAGGCGCTGCAGCTGAACAAGCTTGGAGCACTCTTTTGAATGATTACATCAAAGCTTATCCGGAATTGGGTAACCAATTCAGCGCTGCGGTTAATAACGAACTGCCAGCAGGCTGGGATGCGAACCTTCCGGTTTACAGCACATCGGACAAGCCTATGGCAACTCGTGTTGCTTCCGGTAATGCGATCAACGCGATTGCTCCTTTGCTTCCACAGTTAATTGGTGGTTCCGCGGATCTAGCGAGCTCCAATAATACGATGATCAAAGGCGAATCCAATTACAGCGCGAGCAACTATGCTGGCCGTAATTTATGGTTTGGCGTTCGTGAGTTCGGTATGGGTACGGCAATGAACGGTATGGCTCTGCATAGTGGCGTTAAAGTATACGGTGCAACATTCTTCGTGTTCTCCGACTACCTACGTGCGTCCATCCGTCTAGCGGCACTTATGCAGCTACCGGTTATCTACGTTCTGACACATGACAGTATCGCAGTTGGTGAAGATGGACCAACGCATGAGCCGATTGAGCAATTGCCTGCGCTTCGTGTTATTCCAGGTATTACGGTTATTCGTCCTGCTGACGGAAACGAAACGTCCGAAGCATGGCGTTATGCGATTTCCCAAGCAACGGGTCCAGTTGCCCTTGTCTTGACTCGTCAAAACCTGCCGATTCTTGAAGGTGCAGTTGAAGGCGCGAAAGCGAACCTGAGCAAAGGTGGATATGTTGTATCCGATGCTGCAAACGGTAAGCCAGATGCTCAAATTCTTGCAACAGGATCCGAAGTACAATTGGCTGTCGCGGCGCAAAAGCTGCTACAAGCTGAAGGTATTAACGTTCGCGTTGTCAGCTTGCCGAGCTTGGAACTGTTCGAGAAACAGTCCAAAGAATATAAAGATTCCGTCATTCTTCCAGATGTCAAAAAGCGCCTAGCTGTTGAGATGGCATTCCCACTTGGTTGGGAACGTTATGTTGGCGACGAAGGTTCTATCTTGGGCATTTCCACGTTTGGTGCATCCGCGCCTGGCGATTTGGTTCTGAAAGAATACGGCTTCTCAGCAGAGAACGTTGTAGCTAGAGTCAAAGCTCTACTCGCTTAGAACAAACATAGCCGCGTTAGTCACAAAGCCATAGCCCACCTCGCGTGGGCTTGGCCTTATTTTATAGCCATTTTAGAGGGGGAACTATTGATCATGTCCAGCTTTGAAAATGTAACGGTATTGACGAAAGCTAATGTTTATTTTGATGGTAAAGTAACCAGCCGCACGGTGCAATTCGCCGATGGCACGAAAAAAACTTTGGGTATTTTGCTTCCGGGTGAGTATGAATTCGGAACAGATGTGAAAGAAATTATGGAAATCCAAGCTGGTGAGCTGAACGTCCTTCTTCCAGGTAGCAGCGAATGGATCAGCATCAATGGACAAGGTGAGTTCACCGTTCCAGCTAATGCAAAATTCAAGCTTGAAGTGAAAACAGTTAGCGATTATATCTGCTCTTATATTAGTGAATAGATCATAATATCCCATACATCTGGTGAACATTGTTCATGGATGTGTGGGATTTTTTTATTTTGGGGGCTTGCGAGAGTCATTCCAAGGGTATAAAGTGCGAACATCCATCTGAAGTACTTCCTCGATGTCATTCATCCGCAGCCATAGCTGCTGGATATCGAAGAGTCCTTCCAGTTGTGCGGCATGTCGAAGCTTCAAGCTGGAGAGGGAGATGCCAATAGCGTGGGGGCGTTCCGGATTGACGATGAGGTCCTCCATTAACACAGTGATACCGACATCGAGTTCGTTGATGTCTTCCATGTTCAGCTGTTGAAAAGGTGCTCCCAGCGGTATATATAGCGAATTTTTGCTAAAATCAAGCTCGTTTGGGCGAAAACGCAGCGATATGAGGATCGGCACGATGCCCTCATCATGATAATCATAAAAGACGGTTAGTTTTGCCACCTGCAGGCACCCCCTTGGATTTTAAAAACTCCAGCTTGTTCATGATCAAACGGGTTCCTTCGGACCAATTAGACGAATCGTATTTCTTGTTTGTCTGGCCTTGTGTATTTTGTTGGTATTCATAGTCGAGTAACCCCTGTAGAACACGCCTTTCAATTTGATCAATCCGCGCTTTGGCCAGACGGAAAGTGACCTGGAATTCTTCAGATAGATACGCGATCATTTCATTCTTGTTCTCGGGCAGCGCGAGGTTCTTCAGCATGGAGAGGGGAATGGCAGCGTAGAGCTGGAAGGCGGATGCGTCCTGCTCCTGCCAATTCACATAACGATCAGGCATCGCCATCTGGTTGCCGGAATGCCGGAGAACATGGCAGAGCTCGTGCAAGAAATCTTCCCACTGCTCCTTAGGGGAGAGACGACGGTCAACGTTAATGCTGAATTGCCCGTTATTTTCGACCGCCATACTGTTCATATCCATGGTATACACCCAAATGCGCAGCTTAGCCGCCAAATGAGTCATGCAAAGCTGAGCTGGCATTGTGATTTCATGCTGCTCATATAACGCTTCGACCCATTGTTCCAGAGGGGTAGTGTGATAGTGAGTAAACAGGGTAAACACCTCGATATGATTAAAATGAGAATATATGTTCGATTTATAAGGATAAAGAAAAGCCCGTTGGGCTTAACTTCATATCATATGTACTATTGCTCGCTATCCGGCGTACGGTTGATCTGCTGCTCTTTGATGAAGTGCCAGAAACGAAGCATTTCGTCCCGTCGTTCCTTGGGCGCACTTTGGAAGTCCTTAAAGAATAGGCTGACCTCAGGATCATCGATGTTACTAACTCCGGGTCCGGTAGGCGCTTCCAGTGACTCTTCATCCGTCGGCGCAAAGCCAGCAAGCAGCAAGAGCTCGTCCTTGTCAGCGCGATTAAGCGAGTCAGCTAGCGCGATCACCGTTTCCCTAGATGGGCTGAAGCGGTTATTTTCTATGGAGTTAATAAACGAATAACTAACACCGGACCGCTCTCCAAGCTCTCTAAGGGTAAAATGATTCTGTTTGCGCAGCTGCCGGATTCGAAGGCCGAACTGGACCATATCTTTCATCGATTCATCACCTGCTACTTATTGTAAATGGTTTGAGGTACAAAAAACAAGCGTTTTTTTCGTTTCTCAAAACTTTTGTGTTGAAATTATAAACAAGATTAGCGTATGATTTGTTTATAATTTCAAAACGACAAATTTTGGGAGATGATGAGGATGTTGGAACAAATATTACATATAGATCAAGATCAGGTGGACAAGCGGGCTACACGGAAAAAGGTGGAGAGCCTGCTTGAGACGGTTCGTTTGTACCAGACACTTGGAGGCGTGCGTAAAGATAACGGCAGGCATTATGCGCCAAAAGTGGCGGAGGAGCCTGCTGAATATAACGTGGCTTTCGCGTCAGAGGAGCAGGCAGCGCTCTTGCTTGCTGAGGTTGAGCAGGCGCTGTCGCGACTGGATGAGCAAGAGGAAGAGATTATACGTAGACGTTATTTGCAGAAGGAGAAAATGTTAGATTACTTACTATGTTACGAGGTGAATTTGAGCGAGCGTACCTATCGAAGGGTGAAGGCACGCGCGATGGAGAAGCTGGCTTACATGCTGCGGGCAGAGGTGCTCCGAACGCTTGGTTAGTGTGGTTGTTTGTTGGCCGCTTGTTGGCAATGCATTCGATTGGAGGCATGGTAAGATCGATGTGTAGACCAAGAAGGCGGTGATGCTGCTGAAGAAGATTGAAGTGATTAAGCTCTTAAGGCCTTTAAGCAAGGCTTAGCGGGAGCAGAAGCGAGGAAGTGGTTGTTGTAAAGAAAAAAATGTTTTGAATTTCAAAACAAATAACCGAAGAGAGGTGAGAGAATGAATGAATAACATGGCCAAACAATTGGCGCTGTTTTTACAAGCGAAAGGAGAGGGAACGCTCGGCACTGACCTGTTCGTGGATAGCGAATCTCAGAACCCCGATGAGGCAGTTACAATCTGCCATGTCGGAGGCAGCGCTGAATTCAAACTGGATGCGCCTGGCAGTTGGCGCAAGTTGAGCCTGCTGGTCAGAAGTGCAACCACTGAGGGCGCGCAGGAGAGAATCTGGCGCATCATTGGTCGGATGCTAGAACCGGAGGAAGGCACCATTCAGGTGGACGGCGGGCAGTTTACGGCGCAAATTACGTCGCTGCCAGCTGTACAGGCTTTGGATGCAGAAGGCAGATACGCTATGAAAGCTGTCTTCCTGCTTAAGCAAATCAAGCCTGTCGTCGAATCGTGGCTGGAAGCTATCTCCCAGTTCACGGAAACCGCACTTGGCGGGCAATGGCGTGTCTATCGCGGTTTCAATGGAACCTGTCGACCGGCAGTCTCATGGCAGTGCACGGGTTGGCATAGCGCAGCAGCCTCGAGAGGCGTTCAACAGCTGTCCAAGCAATTCGTTGGCCATATAGCTGCTAGGTCGGCAAGTGAATACCAGCTGGCAGCGCAAGTGCTAATGCTTGGCTTGGCTGAACAGGCCAAATTGCCACTTGGTGGATTGGGCGGCAGATGGTTAACGGTGCTGGATGCTCAAGCTGCGATTCGCTCAGGCGATTTGTCTACGGGCGTGCTGACGGTGACGTTGACAGGTGCTGCTGGGGCAGCGCAAGGTTCAACACCATTGATAGCTGGCGTTCACACAGAAACAAAAATTTAAGAATGAGGTGACTGATTTGAGACAGAGCAAAACTCAAGCAAACGGTAATGCGGATGAAGACATCGTGTTGTATGACAAAGAAGAACTAATGGCGAATTCAAAAACGCTTTTTGATTGTACCCCGGAAGTGCTTGTTGGTGCCTTGCAGGTCGATTCTGAAACGATGTTTTCGATCGCATACGTTAATCAAGCAATTCAAAACTTTTTACAAAGGAAGGTGCAGGAATAATGGCGGGTGGAACTTGGAGTGGAACGGATCGACCGGTATTACCGGGATTTTATATGAATTTTGAGGCTGCGGCGTTAAGTGCGATCTTGCCTGGAAGTCAAGGCGTTGTAGCCGTCCCGGTGAAAGCAAATTGGGGAGCTATGAGACAGTTTGTTGAAATTACGAGTGAGCAAGGTATCTACGATGCTTTCGGTCGCGATCAAAGCGGCTCGGCTTCTGCGCAAGCGATCTTGAAACTGGCATTGCTCGGCAAGCCGAAGAAGGTGCTTGCTTACCGTATTGCGGATGCAACAGCAGCCAAAGCTGCCTTAACACTGAAGGATTCGGCTTCTGCCAATGTACTGAAGCTAGAAGCGAAGTACGAAGGTGCACGAGGCAATGGCTTCTCGGTCATTATTCAGACGAATCCGGTAGATGCGTCGAAAAAGGATTTGAAGCTGCTTGAAGGCTCCGCAGTTCTGAAGACATTTACATTCTCGGGTAGCTCCGTTCAGGCAGCTGCGGATGCTCTAAATCAAGATAGTGGAAATATTTAGCTAACAGCGACTGTTCTTGCTCCAGGCAATGGTACCCTGGCTGCCCCGTATCAGGCAGTGCATTACTGGCGGCAGCTCTGGTATCAGCGGGGTTGCCTCAGCAGATTACTTGAATGCTTTGAGCGCATTGGAGACGCAGGAATTCCATGTGCTTGCGCTGGACGGCGTAACAGATACGGGCATTCAGGCATCGGTTGCTGCTTTAAATACTATGTATTGATAGGGAACGTTAAACCAGTTTTAGGTAAAGCTGCTTTACGTCTTGTAACGTACACTTCCTCAAGCGCAACCGTTAAGACACCTTATTCCAATATAATCTCGAACACGACCAAATTTAGTATTACACGATTAAAATTTGCTACAAGTTCAACAGAGATAAGCGCTCAAATACGACTGCAACTTATAAATTCAACAAATGCCGATGTGTTTACGGCAACAGGGGAAAATTCATACTTTGATGGCATTCGAGTGTACGAAGTTTCTCAAACAGAATATAACGAATTTGACGCAATGACAGACGCGCAGGTGGCAGCTAAATACCCGTACGTAGACGATATAAAACATGTTAATGCACCTTATGTAATTAAATATGGTGAAAACCTACTACCGTCTTTTAATGAGTGAACAGTTAATTCCACGACAATGGTTGTTTCACCTTATGTTTATAATCAGCCTGCAACAATCCCGTCAGGAGCTTGGCTTAACATAAACATCCCTGTAATACCGAATGAAGACTATTTCTTATCATTTACACCAACGGGATTAACTGTTGCCGTTTTTGATGCTACATCTTCTACAGCTATATCAGCATATTCCACAAATGAAAGAACATTTAATACAGGTAACAACTCAAGTATATGTGTTTTTATTAATGGATTTGGAAGTGGCACTGTATCAAACCCAATGCTAACCCTTGGCTCAACAGCTAAGTCTTTCAAGTCACGCAATGATGATATTTTGGCATTCCCTAACACACAACTTGCGTCAAGTATAGATGGAACGGTTTATGAAACGTTGTTTAAACGTGATGGAAGGTATTTTGTTGAGGGACGGTATAAGGACATGGTGCTTGATGGAAGTTTGAATTGGACTATTGGATCTGGCATGACTGGATGTAAAACGGTTGCTTTATCACTACCTAATATTGCTGAAATATATCCGATAGGTATAAAGTACGACGGAAAAATATTAGCAAAAAACGTAAACGCGCCTGACGTAATGTGGGCAGATACTAGCAATAAAATATTGTTTAGCGGGATTGCCAACACAGACAGTGGTTGGGGCGAAGATTACTCCCCGACTTCACAAGAGATTCAAGCTTATTTCAACGGTTGGGTCATGTACGATATTTCGGTGGGCAATCCGGCAAATAAAAATAATGGGGCGGGTATAAAGGGGTGGTGCTACAGATTAACTGCATATAATGGTGCGCCTACCGCGAGTACTATGGCCGGTGGTAGCTATACTTCCAACGTCACCCGCACCTAATACGGGAGTATTTTCGCCTTATAAACTCACTTATCAACTAGCTATACCTACGTTCGAGGAAATTCAAGCCGACGGCAGCATGTCACTTCATGAGGGTTTGAACCAAATTGAAGTGGGGCAAGGGTTTGTTTTGCGGGAGAAAATGCCATTAAAAAGTGTTGATGGCATATATTACACTTTAAATGATACAAGGGATACAACTACTTATTTAAAAAGCCCAATATCTAAAATAATCAATGTTTTTAAAAATAGTAAACTTGATTCTCAGTCAAATAGAAGTTCTCTATCAAGTGACTCATTGTGGACATTGAATTACTTTGATGCAGTTACTAGAGGTATTGTTAAGCCTGTTTTACACAAAAGTGGATTTGACCCATCAGCAGCGTATGAAGTCTCATACATTGCAACGGATCAGTATCTATTGTCTGCTCCAATAACAAGTATTTCTGGAGAAGTCCCAAGTAACTTGAAAACCGTTGTTGATGCGCTAGTAACAAATCAGGCGGACATTGATGCGCGAGTAAGAGCCAATGAGATCGTCGCGAGACGGACATATGATATTCAGCGGCAAAACGGCAATGTGCTTAACCCATGGGGAGATAACACTACAGCGTCCCGAAGTTCATTCAGGGTGTTAAACTCAGCAGGGCAATCAATTGGTGCGGCTACTAATAGTAAAACAACTTGGAACACTATAATTCATGACAATTTAGCTGAGTTTTCAACAGTAGCAAGTAGATTCACAGCTATACAAGCGGGTGTGTATCAGGTTAACGTAACTTTGTCGTTTTCGGCAAACACTACAGGCAGCATGAGTTTACTTCTATACAAAAATGGTTCTGCAGATCAGTATTTGAACTATCAGCCAACAAACACAAACGCGACAGTACTAATCGGCAGTGGTCAAATTAAACTTAACGCAGGGGACTACTTGGAAGTTTACGTAAATACAGCCACAGCCTCAACAATTGCAACGGGAAGCAATTTCCTTTCAATTACAAGAATCGCATAAAGGAGGAAATCCCCATGAACATAGCACAAGCAATTATTCACCTATTACCGCAAGCCAATCCTATGATGGATTTCATCGTCCAAGACGATTCAGATGGCAGCGGGCCCTACATCGCCCAATGGAACCTCGAAGCCGCCCAACCAACTGAGGAAGAATTGCAAACCGCATGGGTAGCTATGCAGCCAACACCTGAATCCTTAATCTCCAGTGAGAAACTCTCAAAAATCACCGAACTCGACACAGCTTGCAACGCAGCAATACTATCAGGCTTTACCTCCAACGCATTGGGCGCAAACCATACCTACGACTTCGACTACGAGGCGCAAACGAATCTCAACACGATGCTAAACGCAATGATAGCTGGTCTAGTCTCTGAACCTATCATTTGGAAAGCTAGCAACATGCTCCAGCCGCATACGATTGAACAATTCAAGTCACTGTTCACAGACAGTCTCACGCACAAAACGACCAACATCAACAAGTATTGGGAGTTAAAAACAACAGTTACTGCAGCAAACAGTATGGAGGGTGTGGCATCTATATCATGGTAAATATTTTGATAACACAACCATTCTTACTCCCATCTCAAAAGAAAGGAGCGAAACCGATGAATCAAATTATGTTCAGCTCGATTTTGGCCGCGCTTAGCGCGTGTGTAACCTATGCCTTCGGCGGGGTGAGTGAATTGATGGGCCTATTCTTGATGGCAATCGCCGTTGATTATGTCACAGGCATTGCCGCCTCCATGAAGGAACAGCGCGGTCTAAATAGCCAAGTTGGCTTCTGGGGGTTAACCCGCAAAGGCATGATGCTGCTTGTCATTATGCTGGCTCACCGCATGGATCTTCTATTAAACACGAATCTCATGATGACGGGGGCGATTTATTTTTACTTGGCAAATGAGTTTATATCGATCACTGAAAATTACGGTCGGTTAGGACTGCCACTGCCTAGCTTTTTGAAACAAATGATTCAAGTGCTTCGCAACAAGAGTGAAGGATTATGAACAAGGATAGTTTTATCGCGCAAATAGCACCAGCTGCGCAAGCGAATATGCGGGAGTTTGGCACTCTGGCAAGTGTGACATTGGCACAGGCTATTTTAGAAAGCGGTTGGGGAAGCCATGCACCAGGCAACAATCTGTTTGGCATCAAGGGGAGCGGGCAACTGTTAGTTACTCAGGAGTTTATTAATGGCAGATGGCTTCAAATTGTAGATGGCTTCTGTGTTTACGACAGTTGGTACGAAAGTATTCGTGATCATTCGTATTTTCTCTCCCAAAATTCCAGGTATGCCAACGTATTGAACGAGCTGGACTACCGATTGGCCTGCCAAAAGTTGCAGCACGCAGGATACGCAACCGATCCGCTGTATGCGGACAAACTAATTCGTATTATTGAAGGGAGCGATCTCACGAGGTTTGATTCAACCAAAGAGAAAGGGGAGTATATCATGAGCACCGATGACGCGAATAAAATAATCACATTCCTATCCGCCGCCTGGACAAGCACTGAGGTTGCGGAAGCTAGAGCTGAGTTTCATCGCTTGGCCAACGAACTCAGAAAAGCATCTGGACAACTGTGAGGAGCATGCAAGAATAAGAGTCTCTACCGACTCTTATTCTTGCATTTAAGCTAAAATGTATAAAAATAGAAGTCTTCAAGGACTCTTATTCGTTACAAAACACCCGTCTAGGGAGCAGTTTTTAGAAGATAAGAGTCCCTAGAGACTCTTATCTCTACCCAAAACCACAATAGAAAAGGAATAAGAGTCTCCAAAGACTCTTATTCCAATTTGATATCCATCAGGGGAGCAACGAGCAAAGGTTCCGTCTCACCCTACAGAAACAAATTCTTTCCAGCAGCATCCCACACATAGGAGCGAATCCGCTTCTCTCCGCTCGCCGGTCGAATAATCCCCTTCTGGTGCAGCGAATGCAGCCATCTGCGAGCATGCTCAACGCGAATGCCAAGTTGCTCCGCCACGTCACGTGGCTTAAGAGGAGACGTGGAGCTGGCTGCTAGGCGAACGATCTCCTTTTCCCGATGAGCAAGCGACAAGGAAGGTGACTGTTCATCTCCATACCAACGTCCCATAAAGTGCAAGATCATTTGCTGACAGCGTCGCTGCTTGTGAGTGATGTCATCGTAGGAAAAGCGGAGCACTTTCCATCCGTCCAGGACGAGTTGGTTTTGACGCATGAGATTATCTCCAAAGCGGGAGCGGTCAATGTCTCTGGCATGAGGACCAAAGCCATCAATTTCAATGGCTACTCGGTACGGCGGGCGAAGATAGGCGAAATCGATGAAACGAGTGCCGTCTTGAAAATCTTTTACTTCATATTCGGGATGCAGTTGACGAAAGTGTCCGATAGCTGTCCACCACACCTGCCGCAAAAATAATGTTTCCGCATGTCCGTGTCCTTCTAGCAATCTACGCATCCGTTCTCCTGAGCGTTTCCCTCTATGGGAGTTTATTAAAGCTTCATACTCCAAATCAAAGCTCAAGCCAATCCCCTCCAAACAAAATAAACCGCCTCTCCCAATAGGAAAGACGGTGTTCTTCACGCATCAATGAGTTTACATGTATCCTTGTATTTACATTTTCATATTTTCAAGTACTTCCAATAACCGCTACAAAGCGTTCTCAATATGCTCATCAATATACTTCTCGAGCTTGATCCGCACATAAGGCGGCAAGCCAGATAGCATACAGCCATAGCGGAACTTATCGCCATCCGTCTCGATCCGAATCACGCGAGCGGTGATTGGTGGGAGCTCCGCTTCCTGCGGGAAGTGGATGACGATGAACATGTCCGGCGCAAGTGGTGCAGCAGTTGTGATCTGCAGTCCGCTCTCCGACAGGTCGAAGAGTGTGCCGTCGATGTTTTGGCCGGAGAAGGAACCTTCCTGCTCCCATTGATAGATGGACAATTTCAAGTTGATGTCCAGCTTCACACGTGTGTTACGACGGCGCTCACGACCTGAAAGCGGCGATGCCGGCTTCTCTTGAGCGACAACAGGCTCGCTAGTTCTTGCGATTTGTTGCCCCATCCAGTCTTCGTAGCATTGGATGACCGAGCTCAAATCCTCATCGCCAAGGCCCTTGCTTAATCCCATTTGGAACAAGCCTGCCGTTGTTTGCAGCAGGGGAACCGGCAATTGGAAATTACTTGCCAGTCCTTGAGCAAGCAAGAGATCCTTGAGCATCAGCTTTAATGAGAATTGATTGCTGAAATCGCGGTTCAATATTTTATCGCCTTTGAGGTCGACTATTTTGCTGTTTGCTCCGCCAGAGCGGATGATTTCTAGAAACTTCTCAAGGTTAACCCCTGCTTTGGATGCGATAGATAAGCCTTCGGCAAACCCAAGCAAGTTAATGCCCACCATGGTGTTATTGGCAAGCTTGGCATAGGAACCGGAGCCGGAAGGGCCTAGGTAAAGGGCTTTACGGCCCATTGCAAGGAAGAGCTGCTCATGTTCATCGAACACTTCCTGACTACCGCCGACCATGAACGTAAGCGAGCCTTCTTCGGCTGCAGGCTTACTGCCTGTGACAGGCGCGTCGAGGAAGTCGACGAAATGGGCTGCAAGCTCCTCAGCCAGCTTTTGGCTTGTTTGTGGAGAAACGGTGCTGGAATCAATAATCGTAAGAGCGGGATGAATACCGCTTAGAACGCCTTCTTCGCTGTAAAATATATCCAACAAAGCGGCATCATTGCTAAGCATGGTGAACAGTACATCCGAATGACGGGCAGCATCGGCAGGTGTTGAAGCCACTTCAGCGCCAAGACGAGCCAGCTCGTCCGCTTTTTCAGGAGTACGGTTATAAACGGTTACCATAAAACCTTTTTGAATAAGGTTAGCAGCCATGGGTTTGCCCATTGTGCCAAGTCCGATAAAGCCGATACGTTTCATGATCATTCACCTCTGGAATCATTTTATCATGGGAAATCTAACCTGTGAATGCCTTCTTTACTTGCTTTTGTACAAGCAAATAAGTATGCTAGGAAAAGGAAAAAAATAGAGATGGAGGCGAGCATATTGAGCTCTAAGCTACAATTTGACTACAGCAAGGCATTGTCCTTTTTATCCCAACATGAGGTTGATTATTTGTCTGGGCAGGTAGAACTGGCGCATGATCAGCTGCATAACAAAACAGGTGCCGGCTCTGACTATTTAGGGTGGGTGGAACTGCCTGAGAAGTATGATCGTGAGGAATTTGCTCGCATTCAAGCGGCGGCTAAACAAATTGGGTCTGACTCTGAAGCGCTTGTTGTTATTGGAATCGGCGGTTCTTATTTGGGAGCGCGCGCTGCGCTTGAAATGCTGTCTCATTCGTTCTATAATATTTTGCCTAAAGATAAAAGAAAAACGCCAGAGATTTATTTCGTTGGAAATAACATCTCCTCTACATATGTAACACACCTTCTTCAATTGTTGGAAGGCAAAGATTTCTCCGTGAACGTAATTTCGAAGTCCGGAACAACGACAGAGCCAGCGATTGCTTTCCGTATTTTCCGTGAACTGCTCGAGAAGAAATATGGTAAAGAAGCCGCTCGCAAACGTATCTATGCAACAACGGATCAAGCTAGAGGAGCTTTGAAAACACTAGCCAATGAAGAAGGCTATGAATCTTTCGTAATTCCTGATGATGTAGGCGGACGGTATTCCGTTCTGACTGCTGTTGGCTTGCTGCCAATCGCGACAGCTGGTATTGATGTAGAAGCGATCATGAAAGGTGCTGCGGATGCTCAGCGCGAGTACGCGAATCCGAAGCTTAGCGAGAACCAAGCTTACCAATATGCAGCTGTTCGTAACGCGCTTTACCGCAAAGGCAAAACGATCGAAATTCTCGTTAACTACGAGCCATCTTTGCACTTCGTCTCGGAATGGTGGAAGCAACTGTTCGGCGAAAGCGAAGGGAAAGACTACAAAGGTATCTACCCGGCTTCTGTAGATTTCTCTACAGATCTTCACTCCATGGGCCAATTCGTTCAAGACGGCAACCGCATCTTGTTTGAAACGGTGATTCAAGTTGACCAAGTGGCTGATCATATTACGATCGGTACAGATGCTGATGATTTAGATGGACTTAACTTCTTGAGCGGGAAAACGATGGATTTCGTGAACAAAAAGGCCTTCCAAGGCACGATGCTTGCTCACACGGACGGACACGTACCGAACCTAATCGTTACGCTGCCAGACATGACGCCTTATTCCTTCGGGTATATGGTATATTTCTTTGAGAAAGCTTGCGGTATCAGCGGTTATCTGATGGGTGTGAATCCTTTTGACCAACCAGGCGTTGAAGCTTACAAGAAGAATATGTTTGCGCTTCTAGGCAAACCGGGTTACGAGAAAGAAAAAGCGGAGCTGGAAGCACGTTTAGAGAAGTAATTTACGAAAGTAAGGAACAAAAACGATCCATCCAACCGGATAGATCGTTTTTTTCATGGAAAATTACCATTATTTATGTGGTAAATTTTCTTACAATATTGTCGAAGTCAAAACTAGTGTGTAGAATGTAATGAAACAGTTGTTTCCTTCTACCAAGAAAGGTCGGCTATGCTAGCAAATTTCAAAACAATCCAATCGTACGGATCGTCGGAAATCATCATCAAGAAGTCGCGTTTCATCGGTCATGCCAAGCCTGTGGAGTCAGAAGAAGAGGCTGCCCACTTTATTGAAGCGATCAAGAAGGAACACAAGACGGCTACACATAACTGCAGTGCGTACGTCATCGGAGACAGGGACCAGATTCAGAAGCAGTCTGATGACGGAGAACCGAGCGGCACGGCAGGTAAGCCGATTCTGGAAGTGATTAAGCATCAAGGGCTCAAGAATATCGCTATCGTCGTAACCCGTTATTACGGCGGCATCATGCTCGGCGCGGGCGGACTCATTCGGGCTTATACGGATGGAGCCGTGGTGGGCATTGAAGCTGCACAACCCGTTTACAAAGTAAATCATCAGAGGGTGATGATTGAGGTTGATTATACGTGGTATGGCAAAATCGAGAATGAACTGAGAAATCAGGGAATGCTTCTCGGGGATATTGATTTTACTGATAAAGTAACAGTAAGTTGCTATCCTTTAGCAGGAGCTGCGGATGCATTTATCAATTGGGCAACAGATTTTACGCAAGGTCAAGGTATTATTATCGCTGGAGAGAACGAGTACATCGTTCACAAGAACCTGCCCGTATAGGCAGGTTCAAGACTAAACAAAATTAAATAGGCTAAGGATGCGGAGGGATAGGAATGGCTAGGAAAGCAGTCGCGCAAGAGCTTAGCAGAGAACGGATACTTACCGAGGCTCGGGAATTATTCGCCACTTTCGGCTATCGCGCTTTAACGATGCGCAGCATCGCAAAAGCAATGGGGTACAGTCATGGGGCATTATATTACCATTTTACAGAGAAAGCAGAACTATTCTACGCGTTAATTAAAGACGATTTCTCCTTGCTGATGCAGCGTCAACGGGAAATGATCGTACGTGAACATGGATTTAGCGTGAATTTGCTTCAAAAGTTAATGATGGAGTTCGTCTGGTTTGGCCTTACCAATCCGAACCACTATGAAATGATGTTCATGCTGAATGAACCTGAACTGCAGCAGTATTCCCGTACCGAACAAGCGCAATGCCTCGAAATGTTCTCCATCGTCGTTCGTCAGGTTGTAACGGACCAGCCTGGCTTCGAAAGCAAAAGATTTACTCTTCCTTGGAATTTGTTTATGTCTCTACACGGCCTCATATCGTATTGCATCCAGTTCAAAATTACTTATGAAGAAGCCCGCAGGCTGGCTGATGAGCACATTCGTCTTATTTGTGTAAGCTTGGACCTAGATTCTCATGAGCAGCAGCGCCCGCTTGTCAAAATGGTGGGACCGCATTTGCCAATCACCAATGCCATATAACTAGTTAAGGAAGAGGGACGATGGTCTTTCTTCTTTTTTTTTTGCCGCGTGTGAAGCTTGTATTTTACATTAGCCCTCATGTGCATTAATATAGGGAAAAGAACAGCTGGGAAGGATGAGGGTCTAACATGGATTTAAATAATTGGTCGGAAGAAAATGTGGAATTTATGTTTGAAGAAATAAAGAAGAAGCTTCGCATGGCTACGGGGGGCTCCATTAAGGCCTCTAACGTGAAAGAGGAAGTGTATGAGGATCTGAAAGACTTGTACGACATGGTCGCAAGTAAAGATAGATTCAGTATCAGCGAGATCGATGCTATAACAACAGAGCTTGGAAAGATTCGTAAGGGATAGGCACTTATTGATAAAATGCTGTTTTTCTAGGCGTATGACCTGGAAAAGCGGCATTTTTTATAGGCGAACGACTATTTTTCAGGTTGGGTGGACAGCTATCCAAGCGATGTTACCTACACAGGAGTACACTGTAGAGCAATGTATCCCTGGTGGCTAAAAGGAGGTGGACGTTCGTGGCATCCCAAATTCGTAAATCAGATGTTCGTAAATTGGTCGGCAAACAAATTGTGGCTCTTAAGAAAGACGGAACAAGCGTGTCCGGTAAATTGGTAAGAATCAGTGGAAACACGTTGATCGTTGCTCCACAAAAAGGTAAAAAAGTTCAAGTTAAAGCGATTATCCCTTTGGTACTGTTTGACCTATTAGCAATTGGTACTGCACCTTATGCATACGGTGGCGGCTTTGGTTATGGTGGCTTTGGCCCAGGCTTTGGAGGAGGCTTTGGCCCTGGTTTCGGTGGCTTTGGTGGTGGCTTCGGCCCAGGCTTTGGTGGCTTTGGCGGCTTTTGGTAGTAAGCTAAAAAGTAAGGGCTGTGCCGAAATGGTGCAGCCCTTTTTTTGCGTATATGTTATTCGTACACCAATTGGTTGACGAGTGAATAGGCTAGCATACAGGATTCATCCCATAGCCTTGTCAACCCATGATAGGAGTGAGCAGTATGCCGAGTTCTATCGTTTTTAACATGATCAATATTAACAATCAGAACACCAATGCAACCATCGGGATCGGTGAGAATGCACAGTCTAGCTGGGATTCGCACAGTAAAAACAATTACGGAACCGGTGAGTTCATCGGTAATTCGATATCCGCCAATATTGTGAATTTCATCTATGATAATGACTTTATTGATGCCCCAATTAATGATCAGGATTTCAAACCAGCAGTTACGAATCAAGTCTAATAGAGTGAGGTGAGTCGTATGCAGAGAGCACCTCTTTCCGCCATTCCTCTAGACCCGCCGCTCATTCAGTTTGATTCTATTCATGTGAATGCGATATCGGATGGTTCCGGTATTTTTATCGGGACGAATACGCAAGTGTACTGGACAACAAGCGGGAAGTCGAATTCCGGCCTTGGCGAAGTAAGCGGTGAGAACAATTATGTAGTGAATAATATTAACACGGTTCACGATAACGACATTATCGACGCGCCTTACACCAAAGGGGATCTCGTTATTGGCCGGATATAAAAGACAGCTTCAACACGCCTTCAGTCTGGTGTTTGCGGCGTGCTAACGGACTCTTCCGGCTTTTTGGCACCTGAAGGTGGCGTGTAGCCGGAGGCTTCCGCCTGTGCAGTTATCATCTCCTGGAGCCAGTCAGGTGTTTCATTATCGCCGACATTGAGCATATCGAGGAAGTCGGAGTCGTTGAGCATGGAGCGTGTTCCAACTAATTGATTGTTGTCGCCTTCTACAGCGCCAAAGCCTTGTACAGTCTTCTGATTGCTCTGGAAATCTGTGGGCCAATTGTTGCCCATATTGATACAAGAAGCACTTTCAACCGATCCGATTCGGATCGAGCCGATGATAAAAGTCGGTGACATGAAGGATGACAAGGGGGAACACCTCATTTCGTTTTGGATTGCGGCGGCGTGTACTTGTAGCCAGTGGAGGTTCGCGCTGTCGATGACGCCGCGCCGTCGGTGCCTGACTCCGCCTGCGCGGGGGACTCTCCCTTAGGGGCTTTAGTGGGCGCTGGTCGGGAAGTTGCCGCAGGCGGCTCTTTTGACACTTGAGCACGCTGAAAAGCCTCATCGAGAGGGCCTTTTTTCTCATTCGGCTTAGCCCCGAAGTTGTTCCCCAAATTTAAGGAGCCGCTCAGTTCTTTAATATCCAAGTGATCCAAACGAAAGGTTAGATTTTCTAAGACTGGCTGATGAACATGCAGGGTATCTATATGAATCTGCGGATGCTTGGCGGTCAGGTTGGATAACTCTTCTTCTAATTTCTTCATGCGCTTTTCTAATTGCTGAACGGTAAGGGAAGAGGGAGCAGAGGCAGATGCAGAGACTGAGCCAGGCTCATGTCTATTGGGAGCGGCTGCCCCGACTTGTGATGGTGCCACAGTATTCGCTCCTTGCGGTTTGGGAGGCGGTGATTTTTTCTTTTGAAACCACATGGTTGTTTCTCAGCTCTTTCGGATAAATGGTTTAAAATCAAAGAGGTCCCCGTCGTTAACGAGATGCTTACCGCCGATCACAACATTCCCCTCGCCATTCACTTCTCCGAGTCCCTGATTGGTCTTCGCGGAATGCCGTCTGCCGACGATCCGATTCGTTCCTTTGTTCACACTGGATGATGCCGCTAGGCTGTCGATATGAATTGATTGAAATTGGATGCGTACCACAATAATCCCCTCCATATCCGCTTTTCCGAATGTTCTCTTTTCATTATATGGGGACAAACGAAGATTCATTTCTCTTTTCCAAAAATCTCAAAACAAATAACGCTCAACCTTGATCCTACTGCAGGCAGGTGACGGTGTCTCCGGCAAGCTTAGGGTGGCTGAACGTTATGTGAACTGAATAGGAATAACTTTCTCCCCATCGGGTGGTGCCAAAGGAATGCGGATGATAAGCAGACCGTTATGATACTGCGCCCGCATCTGCTCAGTCAACGCTCTTCCTGGTAAGCGAATGGTACGCTCAAAGGCCCCGAAGAAACGCTCGGACAGTCTCATTTGCTCATCAAGTACTTGATAAGGCCGAACAAGATGCCCTCGGATTAACAGCGATTGATCGCGGAAAGATAGTTGAATCTGCTCGGGGGCGGACAACCCGGGAACCTCCGCGACGACAACGAGCTCCTGCGGTGTTTCATACATATCGATTCTTGGCCCGGTTAACGGGATGATACTGGCAATGTCCTGCCAGAATTCAGGGCCCAGCACATCGCCGGCTTGCGCCGTGAGCCCTTTCCAATCGGGCTTTGGCGGACGGTTGCCTGGAGGATTCATCGACCATCATCACCTGACTTTTGCATAGAAAATAGCGCTGCAAGCAGCTTGCTATTAGTTTATGTATAGCCGCGGCGGATTATGGCATCTACTGTGAAGCGGATCATTGCGGGGGCCGCTGCTCCGCTAATTTCTGCTGCGCCATACGAACGAGTTCCTTCACCATTGCGCCGCCAATCGGACCGCCGATCCTGCCCGCGTCTTCCGAGCTCAATTGGCCGTTGTAACCCTGCTGCAGGGGAACACCCAACGTTCTGGCGACCTCATATTTGACCAAATCAGGCCGCTCTGGATTCACATTATAACCTTGATTTCGCATGACTTGTGCTTTAAGAATTCCGAGTCCGTGTTCGGATCCGGGCACGATGGCCCGGTTGCTTCTTCTACGTGCCATTAGGCATCACCTCTTGGTGATTAGGATACCCCGCTGGTGGTGCGACCATTAGCCCGAAATGTAAAATATTTATGTCCCAAATAATTACCAATGGTGTAGAAGCCATTTCCAACCAAAATAGCGACATTGTGCAGCCAGTTTACCTGCAAGTCCGGCCACAGTGCGCCTGCGGCTTCAGAGAGCAGCAGACCGCAGCTATAGGACAAGCCGTAGCAGCTTAATATAACGATCGCAAATTTCCACCAACTGCTGCCTACACTGGCATTCGAACGGAACGTAAATGTACGATTTAGCGTATAGCTGACGATAGCGCCTAGCGTATTTCCCGCGAATGTCGAGAGCCAATAGTTCATTTGCAGCAAATTGAAGAAAGCGAAGCTGGCGGAAAGGCCAACTAATGTATTGAATACACCGACAAGTAAAAATCGTAAGAAACTGCTTGATAACAATCTCAATAATCGTTGTTGTATCATGTTAGCGACGGTTCGAAGCAGCCGGGACGGATGGAGGGTTTACCTGTAACTCATCCTGTTCCTGAGAGCTTGCTTTCAATACCTTTTCAATGACAAAAAGCGGCCTCTGCTTCACTTCTTTATATATTTTTCCTATGTATTCGCCAATTAGACCAAGCGCGAGCAGTTGTACGCCCCCAATGAACCAAACCGACAAGACCAGTGAAGTCCAGCCAGTCACATTGGCTCCCAGCAGTTTGCCGATAATGGCGTATAAGCCAGCAAAGACACTGAGAAGGAACAGGACGAAACCCATTAATGTAACGAAACGGATCGGTGTTACGCTGAAAGACGTGATGCCGTCGAAAGCGAAGGCAAGCATTTTGCGCAGCGGATACTTCGACTCTCCGGCGAAACGCTCTTTACGGTCGTAGTACACCTGAGTAGACGGGAAGCCAAGAAGCGGCACCATCCCACGCAGGAATAAATTAACCTCTTGGAATTTCTCCAAATTATCGAGAGTACGTTTGCTCATTAAGCGAAAATCCGCGTGGTTGTAATGTATTTTCACACCAAGGGAAGTCATTAGTTTATAAAAACCTTGCGCCGTTGCCCGTTTGAAAAAAGTATCTGCAGATCGATCCTGCCGGATACCGTATACGATATCGTAGCCATCACGGAATTTGAGGACGAATTCTCGGATAACATCCGTGTCATCCTGTAGATCCGCATCGATGGATACGACGCAATCGGAATAAGCTTTGGCATGCATGAGACCGGAAAGCAAGGCGCTTTGATGCCCTGCATTTCGGGCCAGTTTAAGCCCGGTAACAAAGGAGTTTGAGGCGTGAAAACGCTCGATAAGCGACCACGTTGCGTCCTTGCTGCCATCATCAACCAAGAGCATAGTGCTCGTGCTTGCGATTAGATGATCTGTGATGAGGGCGTCGATTACGCCGCTGAGCCGGAATACCGTTTCCGGAAGGACTTCTTCTTCGTTATAGCAAGGGACCACAATGGTTAAAATCGGAGTAGCCACAATTCCTCGTCTCCATCCTGAGTAGGTAATAAGAACGATACAGGCTTCCATTATAACGTAAAAGCTCACAAAAAAGTAAGCGGCCGAGACGAATTCATCGTCCCAGCCGCTTTTAAAAGTCATTACCAACCAAATCCGAAGGTACTTAGAACGATAACCAAGAGGATGAATAAAACGAGGACTACAGCAGCTCCATTGTAGGTTGTTCCGCATCCGCAACTCATGTCTATCCCTCCCTTCACAAAATTACTATATGTCATTCATCTAGAGGGTGTATGGATGAATGTCCATATTTATCATTTTTATTTGGGGACGTGTCCATTTAACGTTGCGGTGCGGAGCCGATCAGGATAAGGTTTCCCATTTGGCCCACATTTCGGGCGGATTCATCTCATAGATCTCGTTTTCCCGGAACATAAACTGATGCATGATAAACTCCCGGCGAATCGTTGCAAAATCGGGATGGTACTGCTTAATCCACTCGTTAAGCTCTTTCTCTGTATACGTGCGTCCCTTTTCGAGCTGGTCGATGAGATGCCCCAGTACGATTAGCTTCTTTTTAAGTTGAGAAGGGATATGCTTGAGCTTACCATCGTGGGTGAAGAAATTGCGAATAATGGACTGCTTCAGGTTCTGACGCGTGTCTTCCGTCTGCATGGATGCTGATTCTCCTTTCTGATTTTTGAAAATGAGGTCAGCTGTCGCGCTGGCGTTGCTGCGGATAAAATATTCGTTTAACGCGAAGTAAATCGTATTCTTGTCTCTGCGTTCGTGAATGAGGCTGGCTTCGCGAAGTTTGGCAGCATGATGAGTAATTGTAGCGGGTGTAACGCCTAATTTCTCCGCTAGCACTTGACCGTTCAATTCCCCGTCTCTGAGCAAAATGAGCATGCGAATACGCGTCGCGTCGGACAGCGCTTTGTGGTAGGTGATAATTTTATCTAACTGCATGGCAGGGGCACCTTCCTATTCAAAACTAATTTATCAAATATCTAATTAGATAATAATTAAATTAGTTATGGAAGTCAAGACGGCTGTAGCGGAAGTGTTCAAAAGTTTCTTATTTGGTCCTAGTCATGTAAAATAATCTATAAAATAATCATCATGGTTTTTGATTAAAAAGGGGATTGGCCTAATAATGCGTGTACTTATTATGACGGCAGTAGCGCCTGAAAGGGATGCTGTGCAGCGGGGGCTTGGCCATGACAGCAGGTTTGAATTCGCTTTGGCCGGCGTAGGTCTTGCAGCAGCAGCCGTTAATGGCGCAATGGTGCTTGCCGCAGCACAATATGATTTGGTTGTTATCGCGGGTATTGCCGGCGGATTTCCCGGACAAGCGGAGATCGGATCGCTTGTAGTCGCGAGCGAAATCATCGCCGCAGATCTTGGTGTGGAGCTGCTGGACGGCTTCAGCTCCCTCGACGACCTCGGCTTCGGCACAACGCGTATCAGCGTTGCGACGGGCACGGCCGAGCGATTAACGGCGGCGCTCACCGCCGCCGGTCTTAGCGCGCGCACTGCGCCGGTACTCACGGTAGCGACAGCCACCGGGACGGCGGCTACCGCAGCCCTGCTAGCGGCGCGCGTGCCCGGAGCTGCTGCCGAAGCCATGGAAGGCTTCGGCATTGCCACGGCCGCCGCACTGCGCGGCGTGCCTGTGATTGAAATCCGCGCGATTTCCAACGCGGTCGGTCCACGTGACCGCGATGCCTGGCGCATCGGCGACGCTCTACAAGCTTTAGAAGCAGCAAGTTCAGTCTTAGCGGAGGTGCTTTAAAATGAAAATTGCGTATTCACCTTGTCCCAATGATACTTTTGTTTTCCATGCGTGGGCGCACGGCTTAATCCCCGGCGCTCCAGAGCTGGATGTCTTATATGCCGACATCGACATTACGAACAAGCTGGCTGCCGAAGGCACTGGCCCCGACGTGCTCAAAATCTCTTACGCAGCACTCCCATGGGTGCTGAAAGAGTACGCCCTGCTGCCCTGCGGCGGTGCCTTGGGCAGAGGCTGCGGCCCGCTCGTGCTGACGCAGTCCGGCGCAGCAGATCCTGACCCGGCACAGCTTAGCGGCCGCCGGGTCGCAGTGCCAAGCGAGCGCTCGACCGCGTATTTGCTGTTCCGCCTCTGGGCTGAACAGAACGTTCCCGGCGGCGTGGGTGAAATCGTGGTCATGCCGTTCCACGAGATCATGCCTGCCGTACGGGACGGCCAGATTGACGCCGGCCTAGTGATTCATGAAGCGCGCTTTACTTACCCGTCGTACGGGTTAGCGCTTCTCAAAGATCTGGGCAGTTGGTGGGAAGAAGATACCAACTTGCCGATCCCGCTCGGCGCCATTGTAGCGCGGCGCACGATGGATCTTGAGGCGCTTGCGGGCTGGGCCCGCGCCTCTGTGGAATACGCGTGGGCGCATCCGGAAGCTTCGCGCGACTACGTCATGCAGCACGCGCAGGAGATGGACCCGCAGGTCGCTCAGGCGCATATTGACCTGTACGTGAACGAGTTCACCGCTAATCTTGGCGATGACGGTTATGGCGCTGTGTTGACCTTGCTTCAGCGCGCAGCAGAGGCGGGCATTGTGCCGCAGATGGATTATGCGGCACTGCTGAAGTAGGCTCATCTATGCTTGCCTCAGCTCGGTTATGCCTTGCCAGCCTTACCCTAGCTCATCTCTGCCTCACCTTGGCTCTGCCCTGCACCACCCGCCGTACCTAATAGGGGAACTACAGTCACCTATGCCACCATTCCCGGCAGCAAAGGGAACTGGAGTCCGCTATTCTCCCGGTTCTCGGAGAAAATCAACCTTGAGAACGGAAATAGCGCCCTGCAGTTCCGCCAAGTCAGCTATTTCCAGCTGTTCACGTCAAATAACGCCCTGTAGTTCCTTCAATGCACGCAGGCAGCACCATCACCAAAAAGAGGGCCGAAATTCCAACAACCTTGGAATCTCGGCCCTCTTTTCATATTCCTTGAATCTATCACCCAATCAAATTCCGTGGCTGCCCGTCAACGAAGGCACGCACATTACTAACGGCTGTCGTCATCAGCCGAGCACGCGCTTCTTTGGTGGCCCAAGCAATATGCGGCGTAATAAGCACATTTCGCGCAAGCAGCAAGGGATTATCCGATGTTGGCGGCTCTACAGTCAACACGTCGAGACCGGCACCTGCCAGACGCCTTTGATTCAAGGCCTGCGCAACATCGGCTTCATTCAGAAGACCGCCTCTTGCCGTATTTATGAGAATAGCCGTAGGCTTCATAAGTGCAATTCGCTCTGTATTAATAAGCTCTTTGGTCTCCGGGGTCAACGGACAGTGGAGAGAGATGACATCGGACTGCTGCAGAAGCTCTTCCAGCGGTACCCAAGTAAGACCATCGACTGGCTCAGGAGTACGCCTACCACTGCCAGTTGCAACTACGTTCATGCCCATGGCCTGTGCGATGAGGGCTGTTTGTTTGCCGATTTGACCTAAGCCGATGAGCCCAATCGTTTTGCCGCTAAGCTCCATGAGGGGAGATACCGTGTAGCAGAAGTCGATCGAGCCGGACCAATCTCCTTTTACAACACTGTCGCTATGCTGCTGCACTCGGTGGCAAAACTCCAGCAATAGAGCAAAAACCAACTGAGCAACAGATTGCGTGCTGTAAGCGGGAACATTGGTCACAAGAATGTTGTGCTCCTTAGCTGCTTGTATGTCAATGATGTTATAGCCCGTTGCAAGGACGCCAATGTAGCGAAGATTCGGCAACTGCTGCAATGTCGCAGCAGAAAGCGGAGTCTTGTTCGTTAACACGATGTCGGCGCCAGTCGCGCGATCGACAATCTGTGATTCAGCGGTGCGCTCATAGACAATAACCTCTCCAAGAGCGTGTAAACCATCCCAACTCAAATCGCCAGGATTTAACGTATACCCGTCAAGCACAACAATTCGCATTTTGTGAGATCTCCTAATGGCTTATTTTTTTGCGGGCAATTCACGGAAAGGGTTCATAAACAGCTTCGGAATGTTCGTCTCAAAACGCAGCAGCTCACCTGTTGTCGGATGCAAAAAGGCAAGTACACGCGCATGAAGTCCGAGACGGCCAATTTCCTTCGTTTTCGAACCATATTTCTTATCGCCTACTACAGGGTGTCCGATGTCCTGCATGTGGACGCGGATTTGATTTTTACGCCCTGTTTCCAGATTAACTTCAAGCAGGGAGAAATTCCGGTTTGCTTGTAACGTTTTGTAATGCGTTACGGCGTGCTGACCGTCATTCGGATAAGGTGTCGAGTACATTTTAAGAGATTTGGCATGCTCCTTCAGCCAGGAAGAAATGGTGCCTTCTGATTTCTTGACCAATCCTTCCACCAGAGCTACGTATGTACGCTCTTTCACGCTGTCCTGCCAATTGTTTTGCAGGTGCTGCTGAGCCTTTTCATTTTTGGCGAACATCATGACACCTGACGTATCCCGATCAAGTCTATGCACAACGAAAATCCGCGCTTTCGGATCATGGTTACGCACATGTGCCGTCAGCTGGCGGTAGGCGGTAATTTGATTTTCCTCTGGATTGGTCGCGATCGATAGTAGACCCGTGTCCTTTTGAATAACGATAACATCCTCATCTTCGTGCAAAATGGACATCCCAGCGAGTGGGATATTTTCCACGATCTTCTCTTTGCTAATCGTTACCGTTTGCTCAGGCTGCAGGGGGTGATTGTAAGCTGTGACGGCTTTTCCATTCACCGAAACCTGACCGCGGGCCAGGGTGGCTTTCACGGAATTTCGGCCTACGCCAGAAAGCTTTTCCAATAAGAAGGGCAGAAGCTCTGTTGCTTCCTTAACCGTATACTGGCGAGTGTTCGCCTCCGTGACGGCCTTGGTTGAAACAGGTTTATGCGTTTGGCTCTTGCTGATTTTGAGCTTGGGGTTGTGATTTTGGTTTTTGCTAGGGCTTTGATGCTTGCTTTGCTTTTTGGGCATAAAAATGACCTCCTTTTCAATACATACGCACGCCGATCTAATCGTGTATGTCTAACAATATATCATGTTCACAAAAACAATAGAAACGTTGGCACGGAATTTCATGTGTGCATAAGCCCAAAGCTTAGGTTTCCTGTAACTTTTGTGTAACCGCCGAAAGCGTATAGTAAGAGCATATCAATAGAAATTATGCTCCTTACATAGATAGAAGGGCGGGTACTGTTCAATATGGGAAAATCGACCGATTTCTTAACGTTCCGGCAAGCACGCAGGGTCTTCTTGCAAGGGATTCAATATTTGCATAGAACGTTTTTGTATAGAACGAAAGTTATCACTTATGTTCGTGAGCTAACCAGTGAAACACCGCATTTCCTCACAGATGCAAGCAACTCTGGCGTTAGTCAGGGTTTTCTTGCGGTGACGAACCATTATATCGCATTCTTTGACCGAAATAAAAAAAAAATGGAGATGTTCCCACTGCTGCATACAACCGGCATGGGGTTTGATACGATCGATTCTCAGCCTGTTGTCTGGATTGAAGGTTCTTTTGAGCAGGGGACAGGCCGTTATTTATGGTATGTAGGGAAGCAGAAACAATTCATAGAGGCCGTGAAGGAGCAGATGGAAAAAGGCGTTGTCGCCAAAGAGCTAGCAGCAATTAAGCGGAATCAAGCCAAGTTGGCCTCTTATATGGCAACTGTCAATACAACACTAAATGATAACCGTGAAACGATCTTATGCAACACTAAAGCCCGGATTGACGATAATGCGGACACGTTATTACAAAATATGCAGGTTATGCTGGAAACTATGTGGGAAGTTTTCCTGACGGGTTCGGCGCCCCAATTACGAGCTTTGAATCAGGAAGAAGCTCAGCTGCTCAGAGACAATATTATTTGTTATGCGGCGGTTAAAGGCAATCGGATTGCCAAAATTGTTCTGGAGGCCAGGGGATACAGGCTGCCTACGGAAGATGTATTCATAGAAAGCGATGCCTTCATTGATGAGTACTATAACGCGGTTATGCCTCCGTTTGAAGTCTTGGAGTTGGTTTATGAGGATGTTCTAACCGTTTACCAAAGGTTTCTTCCCGCAACTACTTTGCATCAGGAGCAAGTTGTACAGATTATTTCTGAGGCTGTTAATCTGGGTTACAGAGTTACCATTGCCAACGCCATGGTTATTGTCAAAACATCACTGCGCATTGCTAATTAATAGATAAACTCTGGAAAGTGCACTCTTCGGATTGCGCTTTTTTGTATGGAAAGGTTGAAACCTCCAAAGATTTTTGTACAGCTAGTCATATTGTTTAAATGCCCCGTTCCTTATATGATATAACCTAACATAGAATGGAATGGTGGTGCATCGGTGTCTTTTGCGCAAGTCAATGGCGTTAGCCTCTACTACGAATTACTTACATCCACGCGCGACTCCGAAGAAACGATTGTTTTTTTCCATGGAAATGGTTTTGACTCCTCACGATGGGGACATTTAATTGACGGGTTAAAAGAGGATTACAATCTTCTGCTTGTTGATTTGCGTGGATGCGGACAAAGTGAACCAACCTTAGGCGAGATCTCATGGGACCTGTTTGTTGATGATATTTACGTGCTGATCCGGCATTTGAATCTGCAGAATTTTCACCTGATAGGCCATAGTTTTGGAGGGTCCTTGGCCATTTTTTTCGCCACCCGATACCCGAAGTTAGTCAAGTGCCTCATCCTTATTTCGATTAATGTGCTCTTTCCAGAGATGGATGGGAGCGCCGTCATTAAGAACTATATAGCTTTGATTGAAAAATACGGCATGACCTATATCCTCCAACATTTTCTTCTCCCATCCTTAACGGTCTATCCGTTTCGACATGAGGAAGCTCAGCGTTTGTATAACATGTATGTCGACGTGTCTATTGAAAATTACACCAAATTATTTAAGCTGCAAATCGAGCAGCGGCCAATTAACGAGTTATCATTGATTCAAAGTCCGACCCTGCTGCTTGCTGGGGAATGTGATAAAGTTTATCCTTCTTCTTTCCAAAATATGACGGCGGTGCTTATTCCGGATGCTGCGTTTTATGTCGTTCCTAATGCCGGGAATGCGCTATTTATTGATCAGCCTGACGTAACCGTGCAGTGGATCAAAGACTTTATCAAGAGGAAGATGAATAATCCTGCAGTTGCTAAAAGCGTGGAACAGTCGGAGATTGCAAGCTCCGTCCAACACATGTGGGATTCTTTCTTGCAAACCCTGCTTCCACTTACAAAGCACACGGAACCCGTCATGAAAGTGGAACTTTTATCTGGATTTCGAGTAACCTTGAACGGGCATGAGATATTGGATGGCTGGAACAAGCGTTATGCCCAAAATATTTTGGTCTACTTGGTTTTACACCCTTCTTCCACCAGAGAAGATCTGTGTGATGCGATATTTCCAGCACTACCTTTACCCATTGCCTTGAAAAATTTAAAGGTATACCTGAACTATTTGAAAAAGTTGCTCATCTACGATCAAGATCAGAACTCCATTTTGAAAACGGATCGCAAGCATTTATATCTGCAGTGCAAGATCGAGTGCGATCTTCTTGATTTTTTCGAGCATATCAAACAGGCCTTACATCACGAAGATAACGAAGCGGATATGTATGATAGCTGCAAACGATTATTTCGTTTTATGCGTCATAAGGAAATTATGCCAGGTATTTTTGACCAATGGTTCATTGAAAAGAAAGCAAGAGCAGAATTCAGGCTAGGCGTTCTTGCGGCTTGGATGTCCGGACAGGAGGAGAAGAGGGGGAATGTAATGAAAGCAGCCGAATTTATCAAGCTCGCTAACTATTATACAAGCGAAGAAGAGTAAGAGGGAGCTTAGTGAAGCTGCCCTCTTTTTTATTGGATTGAAATCATTTCTGCTTATGCACAGATAGTGTGCTCCCCATGAAAAATTCTCCTTGCAGCCGCACATGCTCAAAGGGTAAATGCGGGTTGGCGATCCGCCAGAGCATCCGGTCTGCGGCGCGATAGCCGGATTCCCTGATGGGCAGCTGCGGGCGTGAGCACAAAGGGAGTGTATCAATTTGCTCGTTGAGCAGCGCGATGAATGAGCATTGCTGCGGAATTAGGGCGCCGATTCGACGCAGAGTATGGTACACTGGCGCAGCCTCCTCGTCGATGCCGCAGATAACGGCCGTCGGCTTGCGCAGTTGATAGAGCTGCTCGACATCGTGCAGCCAATTGTCTGTGCCGTCACGTTTGGTCGCGTGCTCCCGCGCATCGACGGCATAACCAGCTTCCTTCATTGCCTCGCAGAACGCTTGCCATCGAATAACAAACCCTCTCTGATCTCGCGTATCTCCCACGTACAGAATATTCCGATGTCCCATTCGGACGAGCCTGCGTACGGCTTGGAACATTGCTTCGTAAACATCCCAAATGACACTGTCCACTCTAGATTCTGGTGGGGGGAAATTGAGCAAAATCCGTGGCAGCGGCAGCTCCAGCAGCTTCTGCTCCAGTAGATCGTGATTCATTCGCGGTGCGATGAAGATTCCCTCTGCATATAGCAGTTCTTGATCTTCCGCCCAGCTTTCAAAGTGTGAAGGTTTCAGATCCGGCGGGATGAGCAGCGGCTGAACGGTATGTCCGAATTCCATGAACCTCTCATGAAGGCCTTGCAGCAGCAAGCGATTGAAATTCAAGGACATCTTGTTTTGCACGAGTACGAATCTGCGTTGAACAACGGGATAAGGCGAGATATGGTCAAGCTGCAGCGTTTGCTTCTGATCTTTGGTCATATAACCAAGCTCCCGCGCAAGCTTAAACACTTCACTTCGTGTTTGTTCAGACATACCAGGTAATCCGCGAAGTGCCTTGGACACCGTTTGAATCGTTAGGCCAAGCTGAGCGGCGAGATCGTGGAGCGTTATTCTTTTGCGCATAAGTTCCGGAGTCTCCTTGTACAAGTATGTAGTAATTTTAAACTAATTTTAAACTAAATTGAAAGTTAAATTTCATCTATACTTGGGAAAAGCGAGATAGTGGCCTGAACTTCATACAAGGGAGAGATCGATATGAACAAAATCATAGAAGCGGATATCGTTGTTGTTGGCGGCGGTCCAGCGGGTGTTAATGCGGCTATTGCTGCAGGGCGGAGTGGCGCTAAGACCGTTTTGATCGAGAAATATGGGTTTATTGGCGGGATGTCGACGGCTGCGCTTGTCTATCCATGGATGACCTTTCATACGACGGACGGCAAGCAGGTGATTAAAGGGCTTGCGCAGGAGATTATCGATCGTCTTATGGCAATGAATGCCTCGCCAGGGCATCTCCGAGATACCGTTGGATTCGTGAACACCATAACGCCTTATCACCCTGAGATTTACAAAGTGCTGGCAGTGGATATGCTCAAGGAAGCGGGGGTTAAGCTGCTTTTTCACAGCTTTGTCGATCAGGTGGAAACTGTAGATAACCGCATTCAATCAGTACAGCTCACGTCCAAGTCCGGCAGAATTGATGTGCGCGGCCAAGTTTTTATCGACACGACGGGCGATGCCGATCTCGCTTATTTGTCTGGAGCTCCGTGCCTGCAGGGCCGTGACGGGGATAAGCTGACACAGCCGATGACGATGAAATTCCGCATGCGCGGTGTGGATTTGGCGGGCGTGAAACAATACATGATCGACCATCCGGATGAGTTTTATAAAAAAACACCGTTCTCCGAGTTGGCTGAGCTGCCTTTATCTGGTGTTCTGGGTTACTTCAAGCACTGGAAGGAAGCGAATTTGCCGATCAATCGCGATCAGGTGCTCTTTTTCACAGGGCCAGAAGCTGACGAAGTACTGGTCAATACTACGCGTGTCCAAGGGCTTGACGGCACCAATGTGGAGGATTTGACCGAGGCGGAAGAGCTAGGACGCAAGCAGGTATTGATGGTGGCGGAATTCATGAAGAATAACCTGCCCGGTTTCGAAAAAGCGTCGATTTCATCCGTCGGCGCCCAGATCGGCATTCGCGAAACGCGCCGCATCGATGGCCAGTATGCTTTGCAAGTTGACGATGTCGTGCAAGGTCGGCATTTTGAGGATGTCATCGCGCGGAGCGGGTATCCAATCGACATCCATGATCCTTCCGGCAAGGGCGTGACCGCTGCTTGGGTCAAAGGTGATGGCGCCTATGACATCCCTTACCGCTGCCTGCTTCCGCAAAAAATTGAGAATTTGCTCACCGCAGGGCGCTGTATCTCGACGACGCATGAAGCGTTAGCCACGACACGCCTGACTCCGAGCTGCATGGCAACGGGGCAAGCGGCCGGCTCTGCTGCTGGTCTTGCCGTTAAGCACGGCGTACTGCCGGGCGAGATCGATATTGCCGAGCTGCAGTCTGTGCTTGTGCAGGATGGGGCTTTGCTCTCTTAGGGGGCCCCTATTAATTGGTAGAAAGTGGATATAATCCTGATAAATAGCACGATGTTTTACATCGCGGTATGCACGCCCCAAACATAGGGAATACTTACACTTACCTAACGTGAGAAAAGGTGGTATTCCCTATGCTTTTATACCAATTAACGCAGTGGTTCGAAGAACGCACGTCCCTGCAGCAGGCGCTGCAAAGTGGAACGGCCGACAGCAGCAACGATCTGCAGCAAAGAATTCAAGATGTCGAAGAGCAGCTCCACTCCCATGCCGAAAGATGGAAAAATGCGATCCAAGAAGCTTCTTATCTACAGTTTCCCTATGAAAATCCGCAGCTAGATGATGATATGGTGCTGTAACTTACTAAACGCACCTTTCTTCGCTCCTTTGTATTTCCTCGGTTTTCGTGTAGAATTAGAGAGTACGAAAAACGAGAATAGAACGAGGTCTTTTTACAATGAAAGTACTAGTAACGACACTGAATGCCAAATTCATTCATACATCCTTGGCACTGCGCTATTTGAAAGCGTTCTGCGAGAAGGATTTTGATGTTGAAATTACCGAATATACGATCAAAGACCCAGTGATGAACGTTGTCTCCGACCTGTACCAGAAGGCGCCGGACGTGCTGGGCTTTTCCTGTTACATTTGGAACATTGAAGAGACGATTCATATTATTAAAATGATTAAAAAAATCAGGCCCGAGATTCTCATCGTGCTCGGTGGTCCTGAAGTTTCTTACGATACGGAATACTGGATGGAACGCATTCCAGAAGTTGACTTTATCGTTATGGGCGAAGGCGAAGAGACCTTCCACCAATTGCTGACTGAAATTTCGACAACGCGCAAATACCACTTCGTGTACGGGCTTGCCTACCGCAAAGGCGAAGAGGTCGTGCTGATGCCGGGCAGACCGAAGCTCAAACTCGATGATATTCCGTCCCCGCACCGGTTTACCGAAGACTTGCCAAGCTTGGCTAATCGCGTCGTGTATTTCGAAACAAGTCGCGGCTGCCCGTTCTCTTGCCAATTCTGTCTCTCCAGTATTGAAGTAGGCGTACGTTACTTTGACATGGAACGGACGAAGTCGGACCTTTTGTATTTAATTGATTCTGGCGCGAAGCTGATCAAGTTCGTTGACCGGACGTTTAATATCAAACGTGACTACGCGATGGAGATTTTTGAATTTCTGATTGCCAATCACCGTGGAGTCGTTTTCCAATTCGAGATTACGGCGGACATTATGCGGCCGGAGGTTCTTGATTATTTGGCTGAAAATGCGCCACCGGGCACGTTCCGCTTTGAAATCGGCGTTCAGTCGACGAATGACACCACGAATGAGCTGGTGCAGCGTAGGCAAAACTTCATGAAGCTGAGCCGAACCGTCTCCAAGGTGAAAAACAGCTTCAAAATCGATCAGCATCTCGATCTAATCGCTGGTTTACCAGAAGAGGACTATCATTCATTCCGTAAGACGTTTAATGATGTATTTGAGCTAGGACCGGAAGAGCTGCAGCTTGGTTTCCTCAAAATGCTGCGAGGCACCGGCATGCGCAAAGACGCACATAAATATGGCTACGTGTATATGGATCATGCCCCGTATGAGATTCTCGGGAATGATATCCTCCCTTTTACTGATTTGATTCGTATCAAGCGGGTTGAGGATGTGCTCGAGAAATATTGGAATGCGCACCGTATGGACCATACGGTCAAATATTTGATCGCTCATGAATTCGCGTCGGCATTCGACTTCTTCCAAGAGTTCGGTGACTTCTGGGAAGGCCGCGGCTGGCAGAAAATCGGGCATCAGCTCGAGGATCTGTTTACCCGCTTGCGCGAGTTCCTCCTTCAACGTGAAGCGAAGAATATGGCCGTTATCGAAGGTCTCATGAAGCTGGATTATTTCCTGGGACATAAGTATAAGCCGCGTAAAATCTGGTGGGATTTCACGCTGGAGAAGTCCGAACAGAACGCTTACCTCAAGCTTTTGGCTGAGCAGCCAGAGCTTGCAAGCGGCGACTTCCATCTCCTTCGCATCAATGAGAAAGATCTCCACAAGCATGCGATGCTTGAGGTGCTGCCTTTCGCTTTGCAGACATATCTGCAAACAGGTGTGATTGATAACTCCAGCCAGGAGCTGCTTATCGTTCACTTCCCGCCGGATGCCCAGCGTACAGCTAGCTGTTACAGCATGCCGATGCACCAGACTGCAACTGTATAAAAGTAAGCCCCACACCCCTCGTCACGATGATGGGTGTGGGGCTTTTCGCATAAAAACGTGCCTTTTCAGGGTAATCTAGGGGAGTTAACTCACAGGCTGCTTACGAAATAGCACCTGATATGAAAGGGGATTATCTGCATGATCGAAACGAAGAATAAATTGGAAGAGCAAATTGAAAAAGTTCTAGACGCCAATAAAATTTGCTCGTTTGCTACGGTTGAAGGAACCAAACCAAAAGTCCGCTATATGGCGCTGCATCATGAGGGGCTGACCCTGTATTTGGCCACGAATCGGAAGACGGATAAAGTGGACGAGGTGAAGGACAATCCCAATGTTCACATTCTAGTCGGGTATGACGGGAAAAAGTCCTCTGACATTTTGCAGATCCAAGCAACAGCGACGATAAACAAGGATAATGCACTGCGTGAAAAGCTGTGGACTAACGAAATGGCAAAGTGGTTTGACGGTCCACAGGATCCTAACTACGTCGTCCTGGACATAACCCCTACGTACATGGAATATATGAACGGAGAGGCTGAGCCGCAGATCTGGGAGAGGTAAATAAATGTTTTCCTGAAAAAACCATTGACCACAGGTGAGGTTCAATGATACGATTGAAAAAATTTACCTATGGATCGATGAGGAGGAAATGTAAAGTGGCTACGTATTACCTAGAACCATCCCGCACGTTCAGTGAATTTCTGCTAATTCCTAACCTTACAACCAAGTCTTGTACACCGGCAAATGTGAAGCTCAAAACACCGCTTGTCAAATTCAATAAGGGTGAGGAGCCTGCCATCTCGCTTAATATCCCGTTTTCATCTGCTGTCATGCAAGCCGTATCCGACCATGGAATGGCGATTGCTTTGGCGCGTTGTGGCGGGATTTCGTTTATTTTTGGCTCGCAGTCAATTGAAGAGGAAGCACAAATGGTACGGAAAGTGAAAGGGTATAAAGCTGGCTTCGTTGTAAGCCGTTCTAACTTGACACCCGATCATACATTAAGCGATGTGCTGGCATTGAAAGAAGAGACTGGCCATTCCACAGTAGCAATTACTGATGATGGTACAGCTAACGGCGTGCTGCTAGGTATTGTCACAGGTCGCGACTACCGCAAAAGCCGTGATCCGTTGGATCGTCCGATTCGTGAGTTTATGACGCCTTTTGATAAACTGATTTACGGCAAATCGGGTATTTCCCTATCGGAAGCGAACAATTTAATTTGGGATCACAAGCTTAACTGCTTGCCGATTGTTGACGAGCAATTGAAGCTTGAAACTCTTGTTTTCCGCAAAGATTACGATGAGCACAAAGAAAATCCGATGGAGCTTCTTGATACGAACAAAAGCTATATTGTTGGTGCAGGAATCAATACCAAGGATTATAAAGAGAGAGTTCCTGCTCTCGTTGACGCGGGAGTAGACGTTCTGGTCATTGATTCCTCTGATGGCTACAGCGAATATCAGCGTGAAACAGTTCAGTATGTGAAAGAAAATTTCAATGTGAAAATCGGGGCTGGTAACGTTGTTGACCGTGAGGGCTTCCTGTACCTCGTGGAGTCTGGCGCGGATTTCGTGAAAGTAGGCATCGGCGGCGGTTCGATTTGTATCACGCGGGAACAAAAAGGGATTGGCCGCGGCCAAGCTTCCTCCATCATGGAAGTTGTTGAAGCCAGAGACGAATATTTCAGAGAAACAGGGACATACATTCCAATCTGCTCCGATGGTGGTATCGTGCATGACTACCATATAACGCTAGCCTTAGCTATGGGGGCCGATTTCGTGATGCTGGGCAGATATTTCGCCCGTTTCGATGAAAGTCCAACCAGAAAGCTGAAAGTAGGCAACAACTTCGTGAAAGAGTACTGGGGTGAAGGCTCCAATCGTGCCCGCAACTGGCAGCGTTACGACACTGGCGGCAAAAGCAAGCTTTTATTTGAAGAAGGCGTTGATTCTTACGTGCCGTATGCGGGAAGCCTGCAGGAGAACTTGGACAAGACACTTGGCAAAATTAAATCCACCATGTGTAACTGCGGATCGCTTAGCTTGGATGAGCTGAAAAGCAAAGCAAGAATTGCTCTTGTTTCAGCAACCAGCCTAGTCGAGGGCGGCGCGCATGACGTTATCTTAAAAGAAAGCTCCTTGTCTGAAGAATAGACGGGAGACATAAATAAAAAAGCGCTCCATCACATCATTAAGATGTTGGTTGGAGCGCTTTTTGTATGCTATTTAGAGGCCGACTGGTTCGCTGTTAAGGCAAGTAGCTGCGAATTACCGTCATGCTGCCCTCGAGCGCATAGCTGCCTAGATCAGCTGGAAGCAAGAAGCAGTCGCCTGGCTTGGTGGAGATGCTGCCATCTTCCCAGTGAAGCTGTCCATTTCCTTCAGCAACGACAAGGATCACGAAGCTTTCAGGTGATGTGCTAAGCTCCCACTTAGGTCCTACTACACCTTTTTCAACGATGAAAAAAGGAGACTCGGCCAGCGTTAACCATGTGCTGGTTTCGCTAAGGTTTGTTTTCATGCGCGTGGAGCCTGAACCTTCATAGGCGATAACATTCAGTGAATCTTCAATATGAAGATCGCGCGGTTTGCCATCTAATCCAGGACGGTTATAGTCATACAGACGGTAAGTCGTATCGGAGTTTTGTTGAATTTCTGCAACCAAAACTCCTGCGCCTAGCGCATGAACAGTTCCGGCAGGGATATAGAAGGAATCGCCGGCTTCTACAGGAACTTCCTGCAGGCAGTCCAAAATACGATTCTCGCTAATAGCTTGTGCCAAGCTTTCGCGTGTAACGCCTTCCTTCATGCCATATATAATTTTGGCGCCGGGCTTAGCATCTAGGATGTACCACATTTCGGTTTTGCCTAGTTCTCCCGCGGCCAAATTGTGATAGTGATCATTTGGGTGAACTTGAACGGACAGATCGTCTTCACAATCCAAAAGTTTAATCAGGAGTGGAAAACGTCCGTTTTTTTCGGAAAAGCCTTTGGTGCCGAATAACGTTTTACCGTATTTTTCACGGATTTCGTCCAAACCAAGACCTTCGAGCTCTCCGTTAATAACTTTCGTAGTTCCGTTCGGGTGATCGCCGATCATCCAGCCTTCGCCAATCGCGCCTTCCGGCAGCTGAAATCCAAACTTCTCCAGGGCTCTGCCTCCCCAGACACGTTCTTTCATTTCAGGTTGAAATTGAAGCGGGTATGATTTCACTACTATCCCTACTTTCTCTCTATGTATTTAATAAGTAGTAACTAATAAAGCTACTACCTATCTAGCATTATACCATGGGACTATCTTTTTTCTAGGGCTAAGAGATAGGGGGCATGCGCACTAGTATTCATAAATTGGTAGCGTAGTACCTGATAAGCTGCGAGCGGGAGCTGCGCTGCCCAAGTCTCGACAGCAGCCGATTCTTCAGAGCCGCCATCGTGCCCGCTGTATAGGACGATGGTCACAATGCCGCCTTTGCGGAGCAGGCGTAGTGCCGCTTCCAGAGCAGGAATGGTTGATTCCTGCTTAGTGATTGTTGCCGGATCGGCACCAGGCAGATAGCCGAGGTTGAAGGTCACAGCGGCTACTTTGCCATGGCGGTCCTGCGGCACAGCCGCTTCCATGAGCGCATGGCTGCATAAGCTCATGTGCACAGAAGAAGATGCGTCTGGGAGTTCCTTCTCCAGACGCATCTTCGTTTGATCCAGCGCTTGCTGCTGGATATCAAAGCCGTACACGCGGCCGCGGCGGCCCACCAGCTTCGCAAGGAAGACGGTGTCTACGCCGTTGCCGAGTGTCGCGTCAATGGCGGTATCGCCTGGTTGAACACGCTGGCCGATTAGTTGATGAGCAAAACCCAAAACAGAAACAAAACCCATACGAAGAAAGCCTCCATGCTGATTGTGCTTGTGAGCGACAGTTATTTTTTGGCTGCCAGCCATGCGGCCAGTGTTTCGATCTCTTCGGCCTTTAAGGCTTTTTGGAAAGGTGGCATATCGCCACTGCCCTTGTTGATTTGTTGCACAATCTCATCTTTGGTTTTACGCGAACCGACTTTCGTCAGGTTCGGCCCGAAGTCCCCTTCAAGCCCAGCCCCGTGGCAGGACATGCAGTTGTCCTTGAACAACGCCTGCGCCTGCGCTGCGGTCGTAACACCTGCATCCGCAGCCTGTGGCTTCTCGGATGGAGTGGGCGCCGCGCTCGCAGGCGCGGGCGTCGGTGTAGGCACCGGCGTCGGCTTCGCCGTAGCCGACACCGGTGGCGGCGCAGCGGTTGCCGCTGCTGCGCTAGGTGTCGCAGCCGCTGCGCTTGGCTGCGGCGTACTGCTCGCCGCCGGCACTGGCGTGGCCGGCGCCGTTGTAGGAGCCGCTGGCGTGGCCGCGGCTGTTGGTGTCGCCGTCTGCGCCGCAGGGGCAGGCGTGGCACTTGCCGCCATCGTGGGTGGCGGCGATACGGAAACCGGCGCCGCTGTTTCGGGCGCCGCTCCGCACCCTGACATGACTAGCATGAATCCAACTAAAACTGCTCCAACCCTTTTCTTCATCGCATCCATCTCCCTCATATAAGCTCTCACTATATAATAGGAAACGGTTCATAATCGAAATGGGTTTGATCCTAGCCGCTATTTATTTGTTGATCTTACCTTTCCAATACTTGCCTTGCCATGTATTTCTTTCTGCTAGCAGCTTATCGAAGCTATTCAGCACTTCCCATTTTTTAAGGCTCCACATCGGACCGATCAGCAAATCGCGCGGAGCATCTCCGGTTAGCCGATGAACGATCATTTCCGGAGGAAGAAACTCCAGTGTATCAACAATGAGCTTCACATACTCATCTTTTTCAAGAAATTCGAGCAGTCCGGCTTCATATTGTTTCACCATAGGTGTTTTACGCATTAAATGAAGTAAATGAATTTTGATACCTTGTACATCCATTTGAGCGACAGCTCTGCCAGTGTCCAGCATCATTTCATGGGTTTCCCCAGGCAATCCGTAAATAATGTGCGCACAAGTGCGAATATTATGCTTCCTGAGCTTAGCCACGGCATCTAAATAACACTGAGTGTCATGTGCGCGGTTGATAAGCTGAGACGTTGATTCATGAACGGTCTGGAGGCCCATTTCGACCCATAGATAGGTTCGTTGGTTCAGCTCAGCCAAATATTCAATAACATCATCTGGCAAGCAGTCGGGCCGCGTTGCAATGGATAAGCCTACTACGCCTGGCTGTTGCAAAATAACTTCATAATACTCGCGCAGCTGCTCCACAGGTGCATATGTGTTCGTATAGGCTTGAAAGTAGCCAATATACTGAGCTTCCGGCCATTTTTGGTGCTGTAGATCTCTGATCTTGTTAAATTGCGTAACGAGATCGTCGCGGCGGCTTCCGGCGAAATCGCCAGAGCCTCTTGCACTGCAAAACGTGCAACCGCCTGTTGCAATATTGCCATCGCGATTCGGACAAGTGAAGCCTGCATCCAGCATGACTTTAAACACTTTGCCGCCGAACGCTTCGCGCATTTCATAATTCCATGTATGGAAACGTTTATCCCCCCAGAGCTGAGGCGATTCTTGTATTATTGTAGACATCAGATTAGAACTCCTTTCCTTCCACCCTATTGTAGCGAAAATTAAACATGAAAGCGACCCCTGCCTTTCCACCAACTTCCCCGTTAAAAGAGGGCTGATCAGAGCATGATAACTTTGCATGACGATCATATGCCGAGAGGGGAAATGAAGAAGTGAAAAAGTTTCGTACAGTGACATTGGCGGTAGCTTTAACGACAGCATTGAGCTTTGGGGCAGTGGGGGCGCACGCAAATATGAGTACACCGACGATGAACACTCACGCGGGTACTTCTGGGACAATGGGGACGGGGACTACGACAACATCGGGTTATACGGGCAGCACTTACGACGCTACGACGGGGACTAGCGCCGGGACGGGTTTATTGAACGGAACGGGGACGATGACCAATACGAATACGTATAATGGAGTTACAACTCCAATTACAGGACAGGTTGCTCCAACGACGAATCCAAACAGGTACGATGGTATTTACAGACCTGATGGAACAACCACTAATACGTATACGGGAAAAAGTACCGGCACCGGCACTGGTACCGGCGTATTGGGTCAAATCAACGGCTATGGCAACAATCTCATGGATCGAATGAGCACGACAGGCACAGCAGGCACAGCAGGAACAAATCGCGGCAATTATGATACGTCATCCTATCGCGCCTATGCGACAACAGCAGACGACAATGATATGAACTGGGGTTGGCTTGGTTTAGTTGGCTTAATAGGTTTGGCAGGATTAAGAGGTGGCAATAAACGCAGAGATGAGAGCTACAAGTAACCAAGTGAGCGCCTTCCTAACGGAAGGCGTTTTTCTTGATGTAAGTGAAGCAAAGCAACCTATTCGTTGGTGGAATAACTGGAATTTCTACTGTTAAAAGTGGTGTGGAAGAACAAATTAGCTGTACTATTTCCCGTTGAAATTTGAGTGATCGGTGCGGGTAGACGGCAGCAAGTGTGGAGGGCCTACGTTGCATTATATACAACATAATGGCCTGGTCTGACTGCAAATGCGGTCTTTCGTTGCACAAAATACAACCATTATTGCGAAGAGGTGAGATGCGAGCAGTTTAGTGCCTAAATCGTTGTATTAAGTACAATATAGAAGCGTGCTGTGGCCCGATTATAGGCAAATAGTTGCACGAAGTACAACATAGAATGCTGTTGCAACATAATTCCTTACCCCTCATGATCTACCATTCATAAAGATATCCTTCCAAACCAAGACTAACGATTAAAAGCTGAAAAGAGAGCAGGTGAAATCAACATGACAACTACTACCTTATCCACAGATACCCTGATCGTTGAGCTAACCGTGAGGGAAGCTCAGGCGTTAAGCAGTGGTGTGAAATTTGTGGCAGATCCGAATGTAGCAAAGGAAGCCAGACAAAAGGTGCATCGCTCCTTAGATCGTATGTTGTTCCCAGCAACCTCCAAAACCATTCAATATCATGAATTGGAAGTCTAATTCCCTTTGATTTTTTCCCAAGAATGGTCTATGATTTGTATTCGATAGCTTGTACGTGTAGGAGGCAAATAATAGATGCGTTTACGGGGAAGAAAAGGAATTCGAGAAGATATAGAACGCCAGAAGGAACTCGTTGTTCTGAATGCCAAGGATTATAAAGGCAAGTGGGCTGAGTTATTTGGCAATAATAACCCTATTCATGCTGAGCTTGGGATGGGGAAAGGGCGTTTCATCAGTGAAATGAGTAAGAAATATCCCGATATTAATTTCATTGGCGTCGATATGTATGATGAGCTGATCCGCAAAGCAAGTGAGAAAGCGAAGATCGCTCATGAGATTAATACCGATGAAGAGTCAGAATCAGCGGCGAACATTGCGAATTTGAAGCTGATGCTGTTCAATATCGAACATATTGAAGAAGCTTTTGCTGAAGGAGAGCTGGAGCGGGTTTATCTGAATTTCAGTGATCCATGGCCGAAGAAAAAGCATGCCCGCAGACGTCTGACGCATCGTGGTTTTGTCGCCAAATATCAGCAAATTCTGAATGCGAACGGCGAGATTCATTTGAAAACCGATTCGCAATCGCTCTTCGAGTTCTCGCTGAATTCTTTTGCCGACATGGGCTTAAGAATGCGTAATATTTCTTTGAATCTGCATGCAGAAGGGTTTCACCCGGATCATGTCATGACGGAATATGAAACGAAATTCGCCACAAAGGGTATGAACATTCACCGTTGTGAAGTAGTGATTGGTCAGGACGTGCTTGCTGCTCATCTCGACCAATTGAGCAAGGCGAAAGCTGAATAAACAGCTGCTTTAGCTGCGTTACTCGGGAGTATGTGCTGCTAATCTGAAAAGGTTGTCCCATAAATGCAACAAAGAGGCTCCCCACGGTCATTTGATGACTTAGGGGCAGCCTCTTTTGCGTTAAAGCGATGGTTATCCCATCACTTGGAGAATAACCTCTGAACAATCCGCTGAAGGTGTATTCATTCGTTGGCGGTAATTCCAAACGCGTCTTGCCTGGACATCTGTGTAACGGCTTACAAGCATCGCCAACCAGTTCGAGATGGTATCGGCGGATCGGATGGGTTCACCGAAGCCTTGTTCGGTAAAATAGAGTACGTTCTCTTCTTCTTGTCCTGGGATCGGATCATAGAACAGCATTGGAATGGATTTCGCAAGACCTTCTGAACAGGTCATGCCACCTGGCTTGGTAACCAGTAAGTCCGAAATTTCCATTAATTTGTCAATATCTGGCGTGAATCCAAGCAGGCGGATGTTCGGGTGCTGATAACGTTCGTCCGCGGCGAGTTTCGTTAATATTTTGGCATTATTTCCTAGGCAAAATATGAACTGCACTTTGTCTCTCCATGCTACGAGATGCTCGCTGAGTGAATCTCCTCCGATTAGGCCCCAACCGCCGCCCATTACGAGTACTGTTGGCATCGCGGCCAACTGGAATTGCTGTCGAATGATCGATTTATCGTGCGCTACTCGGAAGCTGGGATGGACAGGAATCCCTGTGATTTCGACCTGAGCCGCGGGGATTCCTCGACCAAGCAGTTTGTTTTTGACATCCTCTGTCGAGACCATATATTTATTCACTTCACGACTGACCCATGTTCCGTGTACATCATAATCGGTGATGACGGTGCACAGCGGAATGGCAAGACCGGCTCTTTTGAGCCGTGACACAACGACGCTGGGAAAAGGGTGTGTGCAGACGATGGCTTGAGGAGCCCAGTTCTGGATGATCTCCGCCGTCTGAGCGTAAAAGATGCGGTGCAGTGCTAATTGCGTCAATCGATTTAACGATTTCTTGTACTGAGAGCGGTATAACCGACCGTAAAGCTTGGGACTTGTAGTCAGTGTCTTTTTGTAAGCTTGGATAATCCAAGGCGCAATGGTCGGATGCAGGAAAGACCCCAGTTCTAGTACACGGGTTTCAATCGTCGTGCAACGCTTTTCTAAGCTTACAGCGAGCGCGTAGGCTGCTTGAGTATGACCTGCTCCGAAACCTTCAGAGAGGATGAGAACCCGCTTTTTACCCTGCACAGCATCCATTCATTTTACCCCCATAAAGCTACAGTTGTTAGAGATGCTGCCGTACCGATCAAACTACCAACGAAACAATCGGAAGGATAATGCAGCCCTAGGTAGATACGTGATAGACCAACGATCAAAGCTAGTGGCAAAAGGATGAGAGCAAGAACTGGTATGGCTGCCATAAACGGAATGATGATCGAGAAAATGGCGGTTGTATGTCCGGACGGAAAAGAATGATCCGTTAATGGATTTTTATACGTAATCGTTTGGGGATGTACAAGATAAGGCCGGAGCCGCGGATATTTCTTTTTAATGATAGCAACCGGAATGTGACTGATCGTTAGGGCGATGAGAGCTTGAATACCAGCGGTCTGCAGAGCTCCTTGCCCAAACAACGCGCAGCAAAGCGAAATAACGATCGTCGCCGTAGCTCCTCCTAAATGCGTAATTCTAGAAAAAAAATGATCGAGGAAGAAGTGCTGAATACGTTGATTCACAAAGTGGAACATGCGTGTTTCATGATGCTGAAGCCAGTTCACGACTCTGCTCATGAGTAGTAGCCTCCTTCGAAACTTGAGATATCTGCTATTTCAAATTATAAAGAACATTTATTAAAGGGAGATTAACGCAGCAATAAATTTTTAGAAATATTTCGTTTACATTTTTATGATCGGGTAAAAAGAATTAATGATGGAAATAATGGTATAGTATTCCTTTTATTTTACCCCAAATGTCGAAGTGATATCCCGATCCATTGTGCCTAGAACAGTCTTTTTGTAAACCCTTTCAATTCAGGATTTTTCGAATTAGGTGTCGACACAGCGCGGTTCAGGTTGAAAATGCCCGAAAGAAAGTCAGTGCTTAGGTCATATGGCATCGATGTTGTAGAGTCCGTTATGCTGTAAGTCTGGGTGACAAGGTCCTAATGAATGAGATTTCCTCATGACGGACTCTCTGCGTGAAAACCCGGCGAATGGTATGAAGGATACCTCAGAACTTGTTTGCTGGAGCCGCTGTTAGATCGGACCCGGCAAAAGTTGTCAGGGGAAGCTCGGGTGAATTATAATAAACCCGAAACACATGAGGGGTTGCTGGTTGGTCTAAATGGTGAACTTTTTGTACACAATAAAATGAAAAACGTTGAAAACAGGACTTTAACGATCTGATTTCAAGCACATGCGGTAAAGTATGTGTCCGTTCCCCTTAAATCTCAGAGAACCGGCTATTTTTCGGTTTTTGTAGACTTTGACAAATAGGGGGAAAGAGAGGAAAATCAAGAACGGTTAATTCACCTGTACATAATTGCGCACTATGCGTATAAAAAGATAGCTTGTGTGCATAAACAAAAAGGGGGACTTTGCTTCATGCTTGACAAGATTGTGCTTACGTTTCAGATTGGCTTGGCGCTCGTCGGTGCGTATCAGTTTTTTTTAACTTTCTTCGGATGGTACCGTCCAAGAAACAAACAGAAGTTTGCACCGCAGAAATCGTTTGCTGTCCTGGTCGCAGCTCATAACGAGGAGCAAGTCGTTGGCGCATTGATCGAGAATCTGAAGGCTTTGGATTACCCAAAAGAGCTCTATGACATCTTCGTGATTTGTGATAACTGTACGGATAACACGGCTGATATTACACGCAGTCATGGCGTCTATGCCATGGAGCGTCACAACCCGAACTTAAGAGGCAAGGGTTATGCGATTGAATGGATGCTGAAGGAGCTCTGGAAACGCGAGCGTCAGTATGACGCGGTTGTTATGTTCGATGCCGACAACCTCGCTAGCCCGGACTACCTGCTGCACATGAACAATGATCTTTGCTCTGGCTCCAGAGTGATTCAGGCTTACCTAGATAGCAAGAATCCTAACGATTCCTGGGTTACCGGTTCTTACGCGATTTCGTACTACTTTGCAAATCGCTTCTGGCAAATGCCCCGCACGAACTTGGGCCTTGCCAACTATTTGGGCGGTACGGGTATGTGTTTTGAGTCCAAGCTGTTAAAGCAGATTGGATGGGGAGCTACGAGCCTCGTTGAGGACTTGGAATTCTCGATGCGCTGCATCAAGATGGGTATTAGACCGACTTACAACTACGAAGCGTTTGTTTATGATGAGAAGCCGCTTACGTTCAGAGCATCTGCCAAACAGCGTCTGCGCTGGATGCAAGGACACTTTGACGTGGCTAAGCGTTACTTCTTCCCGCTATTGTGGCAAGGTATCAAAGAAGGCAGCTGGACGAAGATTGACGCGGCTATTTATTCCGCTAACGTATACAACTTTTTCTTCGGAGCGATTATCACGGTTCTGCTGTGGATCAAATCCGTAACGCCGGGCTGGTCGGAAACACCAATGCTTGCCGACATCAATCCCGTTTTCTTTAACTCAGTGAGTTTTGCCATTTTCGTGCTGCTGCCAATCTCTATGTTAATTGAGAAGGCGCCACGCAAAGTTTATAAATATTTAATTTTATATCCAGTGTTTATGATATCTTGGTGGCCGATTACGTTCTTTGCTTTCTTCACGCAAAACAACAAGCAATGGAGCCACACGGAGCATACACGCGTCATTCGCCTGGATGAAATGAAAAGTAAACAAGTTAGTTGACTTTTCTTCACCGAGATGATATTATACTTCAAGTAAAAGCAGAGGCGCCCGCTTCTCACCTGACCGACAAGATTGTTGGCTGGTTTGAATGAATCATCATGAATGCTCAATAGGTTGCTTAAACCTGTTATTGATGAAGATGTGGGCCACTGCGCGCCCACATCTTTTTTATATTGGATAGAGGTACATACTTTCTGGAGGTGGAACACTATTAGCAAAGACCATATGATTAATGATGAGATTCGTGTGAAGGAAGTACGCCTGATCGGGGCGGACGGAGAACAACTCGGCATTACGCCGATTCGCGAAGCTCTTCAAATCGCACAGGACGCGAACTTGGACTTGGTAAATGTAGCACCAACGGCGAAGCCGCCGGTATGCCGCATTATGGATTACGGTAAATTCCGTTATGAAACACAGAAGAAAGAGAAAGAAGCTCGTAAGAACCAGAAGATCGTGGATATCAAAGAGATTCGCTTAAGCGCGACAATCGATGAGCATGACTTCCAAACGAAGCTTCGCAATGCGGTTAAGTTCCTTGGCGAAGGCGATAAAGTGAAAGCCAGCGTCAGGTTCCGCGGGCGCGAAATAGCGCACTCGGAGATTGGTCGCAGAGTGCTTGAACGTCTGGCTACTGAAACAGCCGACATTTCCTCACAGGAGCGCGCTCCTAAGCTTGAGGGAAGAAGCATGATCATGATCTTAACGCCGAAGGCAACAACCTAGGCGGTATACTAAATTAGGAGGAACAACACCATGCCGAAAATGAAAACACACAGCAGCCTGAAAGGCCGTTTCAAAATTACTGGCACAGGCAAAGTGATGAGATACAAACAAGGTAAGAACCATTTGCTTTCCGGTAAATCATCTAAGCAAAAACGCGTTTTGTCCACGAACCCAGTTATGGCTCCTGGCGATGTACGTCGTTTGAAACAACAGTTGACACTTATTAAAGGTTAATCTTTTAACATTCGAACATTATTTATACATCCCAGGAGGTAGTTAACAATGGCAAGAGTCAAGGGCGGATTTATTCGCGCTCACCGTCGTAAGAAAATTTTGAAATTGGCAAAAGGTTATTTCGGTTCCAAACACCGTTTATTTAAAACAGCTAAAGAGCAAGTAATGAAATCTTTAGTGTATGCTTACCGTGACCGTCGCCAAACGAAACGTAATTTCCGCAGACTGTGGATCACTCGTATCAATGCAGGCGCTCGTCAAAACGGCTTGAGCTACAGCAAATTGATGCACGGCCTTAAATTGGCTGGTATCGACATCAACCGCAAAATCTTGGCTGATTTGGCTGTAAACGATGCTAAAGCGTTCAACGATTTGGCAACAGCTGCAAAAGCAAAAGTAAACGCGTAAGCTGCGCTTCGCGTTCAGGAAGCTTGTCCCCACAAGGGGGCAAGCTTTTTTTTATTTTAACACGCATTCTCGTGGGTTTGTGTGTCTTCCGATGGTGGATTCTTTTTCAGTTTGCGAAGCAATATGGCGATGAACATGGCGAGGGGCAGCAGAATTTGAAAAATAGGGAACAGCTTAACGCTCACCGCGAGACCTAACCAGATGTGATAGGTGTAGTTAGGTTCGAGAAAGGAAGAAGCGAAAATCACAGCGCCTACAAAGCAAATAGAAAGCTTGGCTCTGCAGCCCGTAAGCTGGGAAACCCCATAAGCGGCTGCCCAGAAGAACGCTGTTAGTTTAACGAATAAGCCGAGAAATAGCAGCAGGGTCACGAAGACATCCAGCCGTTCAAAAATATCACCAACCTGAATTAACTGCACAGTCTGCAGAAAGGGCAAAGTGCTGTTGCCAATCAAGGAGGGACCGAGCACCAGTACATTCATCATATTCATCCCAACGAGGAATACCGCTACCCCGAGATAGGTGAGAACACTGATGCGTTTTAGTTTCTTGCTATCTGCCATGAGGTGCCAAAACATCAGAAAGACGACCATTTGGCCGAATGGGAAAGAGACCAGATCGGGGAAAGCCGCCGCAAGGATTGGCTTGAAGCCCTTTTCCATAATAGGTTGAATCCGTTCAATGCTGATTAATTTGGAGCCGAATATGAGAAGACAGAGGACGCCATAGCTAAAAAGTACGGGTAGTATTAAACTTTCAGCAACGCGGCAAAAGGTTTCAATGCCCATAATAATCATATACGCGGCCAGCACAATGACCAGCAGCATGACGACAAATTTTGGCGTTCGAGTGAGCAGTGTCACGCTCGTGATTTCGCCGAAGTCTCGTACGTTTCTCATGGATTCATAAGCAAAGTAAATAAGAAAGCAGCAGCTTAGTATGCCGCCTGCTATTTTGCCGAAGCAGATACGCATTAAGACGATGAGAGACTGATCAGGCGCGATGCTCTGGATATAGAGGAACATCCGCAGCAGAACCAAGCCAATGATCGCCGCGACAATCATAGCAACCCATGAATCCTGCTTGGCTTTGCTGCCAATGGCAAATAAAGGCGTGCTGCCGATTTGGAAAAGAATAATCATAACGGCAATTTGGTAGTTGCTGATTCGTTCCATGCGGTTAGACTCCTTCTTCCGAATGCCTTTACTTGCTGTCACTCTCAATAAGCTGTTTCACGGATTTACTGTTCATGCCGATATTCGCAATCTCGATTTGGAAAGAAGACTCCATCTGCATGTGGGCAAAATACGCTTCCCAATCTGGCTTTAGCAACTCCCAGGCTTTCGGATCCTTCCGATGGATGAGGCCTGCAAATCCAAGGACATCTGCTTTCATGCTTTGGGCTTTATGCAAGGAATTTAGCATAAGTTTCGAGATGGTATTTCCAATCAGTTTCTCCATTTCACGGCTGCCTTCCGGTTTTGAGGCGTCAATCGTACACCCGTTTTCAAGCAGTTGTCCATTGGCTTTTACCTCAGCTTTGATGACCCACTTTCCTTGGATATTTACAGGGGTCAGCTTGGTTGAAGCCTTGGTAATACGTATGGCGGAGCTAGACTGCTCACTTTTCTCAGTGCATCCGAAAAATAAAATAGACTGGCTGATTTCTCCTTTAATCCAACTGAGTCCATAACCTTCATGTCCAGTCATCCAGCCGACGAGCTGATCTTTTTGAAAAACCCCGATGCGCCCCATTTTGAGCTTGGTATCGAAATTTGTGCTTTTTAAATTTTCGATTGAAGTGGACTCGGCACCTTCACCCGAGATAAATACTTCAGGTATTGTTGAATAACCAGAGTCACTAGCCATCCTCATCGCGAGCTGATAAAGCATGACTTGTTTGAGGTTGCCATCGGTTTTGTCCTCATTGAGTACCATGTTTCTCAAGGCTGCGCCGGGTATTTTTTCGAGTGGTAAAATTTGCTCTAGAATTTTCCGGCCCTCGTCTCTGCTCACGAGCAAGCTTACGGTTTCTCGGGAACTCGCGCTTCTTAAATAAACGTCGATAATGGGAGCGATGCCTTTGCGAGCTGCGCTCTCGCCAATGACCACGACGCGGTTATGAGCGAAGAACATCGTTCGAGGCATCTCTAAACTGGCCCTTTGAACGGCAGATTGGATGGAGTCCCCGTTCGTAGAGAACACCAATACAGGGGCCTGCTGAATCGCCATTCCGCCCGCGTTGGAGATGGATTGGGGAATGACGACTTGATAAGTGACTTTCCAGTGATCATTCTCCCAATCAACGGCGGTTGCTGAGGTGATGGCGATCTTATTTAGCTCAGTCCGGTCCCAACAGCTCGTACACAAGCAGCAAATAACGAAAGAGATTAGGCTTGTCAATACCACTCGGCGCTTGGTCCGCATGCATCCAGTCTCCTCCGTGTGCAGTTATTTTTTCTTTGGATTTTTAGGCATAGGACGCTGTCTATATATATTCTTGGTCAGCATTAACGGTCTCTTGACTAATTTCCACCATGGAAGCCGGATGAAGATATCCTTCACATTGGACGGAATAAACGGGGAAATTGGCGCCATATAAGGCAGACCGAACGATTTAATTGAACACATGTGAATAAGGATGAACATACAGCCGAATAGAATCCCGAACAGTCCAAGCAAGCCAGCTAAAAGCATGAGCATGAAGCGGATCAGTCTTGCTGCTACTGCCAAGTTAATCGCGGGCGTGACGAAATTGGAAATCGCTGTGAAAGAGACAACGATAACCATCGCTGCGGATACGAGCCCAGCTTGCACGGCAGCTTGTCCGAGAACAAGCGCACCCACAATGGAGATGGCGGGTCCGACAACGCGGGGCATCCTCACCCCTGCTTCCCGCAGCACCTCGAACGTAATCTCCATCAGGAACGCTTCCACAAGCGCAGGGAAAGGCACGCCTTCCCGTTGGGCAGCGAGGCTGATGAGGAGTGTTGTAGGCAGCATCTCCTGGTGGAAAGTGGTAATCGCGATATAGAGAGACGGAAGAAGCATAGAGACGAAAAAAGAGGCGTACCGGATAAGACGCACGAAGGAAGCGATATCATACCGCTGGTAGTAGTCCTCACTTGATTGCAAGAACTTAAAGAACGACACGGGAGCGATTAAAGCGAATGGAGTCCCGTCGACCATAATGACAATTTGCCCTTCTAGCAAACCCGCAGCTGCTGTGTCAGGGCGTTCGGTGTTCAGCATGGTGGGAAAAGGTGTATAGCCTTTATCTTCAATGAATTCCTCGATATAAGCGCTCTCCAGAATGCTGTCCGTATCAATGAGCTTAAGCCGTTTGCGTGCTTCATTCAGCACCTTCTCATTCGCGACACCATGCAGGTAGGTCAGAATGATCTCAGTCCGGGTGTAACGGCCAATCTTCATGCTCTCAAAGCGAAGATCAGGCGACTTGATCTTTCTGCGCAATAGGGTCAAGTTCGTTCGAATGTCCTCCGTGAAGCTTTCCTTTGGTCCCCGGATCACGGTTTGTGATTGCGGTTCTTCAATCGCTCGTTTCTCCCAGCCGTTCGTGCAGGCGATAAAGGCCTCGTCGAATCCATCGATTAAAATAACTGTACTGCCCTCTAATAGGGCATTCAGCAGCTCAATGTCATATTTGGCTTCGAATAGCTCGCCAACGGAAATGGTTTGCTGCAGGATTTCGTGAACTCCGCAATATTGCTCGCTTGTCTGCTCAGTTGCTTGAACATTTAATAAGGGCTCAATGAGGTGTTTATGTATTGCTTCTGATTGGACAAGCCCATCTATGTAGATTAAAGCAACGGAAAGGTGATCCTGACTAACCTGCATATCGAGTAGGCGAATAATGATATCTGGAGAATCGCCAAGAGCTTCTTTCATCATCGAAATATTCGTATGCAAATCCGTTGATAAAGGGAGAGCGGATTTCTGAGAAGATGTCATCAGCGAAGCCCTCATTTCCTGAATTGGTAGTATATTCCCTCACTTTCGTTTGTTTTATTCGATATGCTATTGACTAATGCTCTGGGGATGCATATAATAATCTCTAATATCATCTTAACGGATGGTGTTCACGAATAAATCGGCTATGAAGAGGAAGAAGTCATAAGGGCACTTATGCGCAGAGAGCGTTGGACTTGCTGAAACCATCGCCTTAATCCCTTACGTACGAAGTCACCTCGGAGCTGTTTTCCTGAAGACTTATAGCATTGTCTGTAAGCACTAGGGAGAATCGGAAAAGCACACGTTATAGTGCTGAGGGTATTGTTCTACGCGAACATACCTGCTAAGGCTGTATGCTGTGAGGCATGTAGCAAATTTGGGTGGTACCACGGAAGCTTAAACCCCTTTCGTCCCGTTTAACACGTTACGTACGTGCGCGGGATGAACAGGGGTTTTTCTTATTGTCTAAGAAAGATCGATGATTAACATGGACTTACTTTTTGAGAGGAGGATCACAATGAATGTTCAAACTGAACCAAAGAGGTCAAAAGAAGAACTGATTGACAAGCTGATGAAGCCGGACCTGATCACAGGCTCTGAGATTTTGCTAAGAAGCTTATTGCTGGAGGGTGTGGACTGCGTCTTTGGATATCCGGGCGGCGCTGTTTTGTACATCTACGATGCCATGCATGGCTTTTCCGATTTTAACCACCTACTAACAAGACATGAGCAAGGAGCCATTCACGCTGCCGATGGATATGCACGTTCCACAGGCAAAGTTGGCGTATGTATCGCTACATCAGGACCGGGGGCTACGAACCTCGTCACTGGGATAGCTACAGCATATATGGATTCTGTTCCACTCGTCGTTATTACAGGGAACGTTGCAACGAACTTTATCGGTACGGATGCTTTCCAAGAGGCAGATATCACGGGGATTACGATGCCGATTACGAAACACAGCTACTTGGTTCGTGATGTAGAAGATCTGCCGCGCATCATTCATGAAGCGTTCCATATTGCGAACTCAGGTCGTAAAGGTCCGGTTCTCATTGACATACCAAAGGATGTCTCCGCTCATAAAACGATATTTAAGCCGGTATCGGATGTCAACATCCGCGGCTACAACCCGACTGTTCAGCCTAATAAGCTGCAAGTTGACAAATTGCTGAAAGCAATCGAAGAAGCAGAACGTCCAGTGATCATCGCTGGCGGTGGCGTTGTCTACTCCGATGCTTCCAAAGAGCTGATCGAGTTCGTCAATGCTACACAGATTCCGGTGGCAACTACACTGCTCGGACTTAGCGGATTCCCAAGTGCGCACGAGCTATGGCTCGGTATGCCGGGGATGCACGGAACGTACACGGCGAACACAGCCATTCAGAATGCGGACCTCCTGATTTCCATCGGTTCGAGATTCGATGACCGTGTGACAATGAACTTGAACGGTTTTGCCCCTAAGGTGAAAACAATCGCACATATCGATGTGGATCCTGCGGAAATCGGCAAGAACGTGAAAACGGATATCCCGTGTGTTGGCGATGTGAAAGCTGTTCTGGCTTTAGCCAATCTCAAAGCTAAGCCTGCGAAAAGCGAAGCATGGATTGCTGAAGTTCAAGCTAACAAAGAGAAATTCCCGCTCAAATACGGTGATACAGAAACAGAATTGAAGCCGCAATATGTTGTAGAAATGATCAGTGAAACAACGAAAGGCGAAGCGATCGTTACAACTGACGTTGGTCAGCACCAAATGTGGGCTGCTCAGTTCTACAAGTTCAAAAACCCTCGCTCCTTGGTAACATCCGGTGGACTTGGTACAATGGGCTTTGGTTTCCCTTCCGCGATCGGCGCGCAAATGGGGAACCCGGATAAACTGGTTGTTTCCATCAATGGCGACGGCGGCGTTCAAATGTGTGCGCAAGAGCTTGCGATCTGTTCGATTAACAACATTCCAGTGAAAATTGTTATTCTGAATAACCAAGTACTCGGCATGGTTCGTCAATGGCAGGAAATCATTTATGATAACCGATACAGCCATATCGATTTGGCTGGAAGCCCGGATTTCGTGAAGCTTGCTGAAGCTTATGGCGTAAAAGGCTTGCGTGCTACGACGAAGGAAGAAGCAAGAAAAGCTTGGCAGGAAGCGCTTGATACACCTGGACCGGTCTTGATTGATTTCGTCGTACCAAAAGGAGAGAACGTGTTCCCAATGGTTAAAGCAGGCGATACAATTAGCGACATGTTAATGGGGGATTCGGAATGATGACGACAACTAAACATACAGTTTCCGTACTCGTAAACAATCAGCCTGGTGTTCTGCAGCGAGTATCCGGTTTGTTCGGACGCAGAGGCTTTAATATTGAAAGTATCACTGTAGGGGAGTCCGAAGAACTCGGACTTTCCCGGATGGTTATTGTAACAACAGGGGATGACAGCACATTGGAGCAAATTTCCAAACAGCTGTACAAGCTAATTGACGTCATCAAAGTCGTTGATCTTAGCTCTAACCCGATGGTAGCTAGAGAATTAGCACTTATTAAAGTAAACGCTGAACCGATCATGCGTCCTGAAATTCTCGGAATTGTCGAAACATTCCGTGCCGCGGTTGTCGATATTGGACCAGCTTCAATTATCGTGCAAGTTGTCGGAGATTCAGATAAAATAGATGCTATGGTAGAATTGCTTCGTCCATATGGTATCCGTGAGCTATCCCGTACGGGAGCAACGGCAATGATTCGGGGCTCAGTTAAATAAATAATAGTCAGTTAAGTGAAAAAGTAGGGAAAGCCTCCTTGAGTGGGGCTTTGAGCGATAGACTCTTTAGCGCTTTAAAAGGCTAGTCGTTCAGGGTTCATCGTTGAAACACCCACTCAAGGGGTAGACAATACGGATTCATCATATCAAAGGAGGATTTATACGAAATGGCAGTTACTACTTATTATGAAAAAGATGCAGACTTAGCGGTACTTAAAGGCAAAACGATTGCAGTTGTTGGTTATGGTTCCCAAGGGCACGCACAAGCACAAAACTTGCGTGACAGTGGTTTGAACGTAATTATCGGTCTTCGTGAAGGCCGTTCATGGAATGCAGCAAAAAATGACGGTTTCGAAGTTGTATCCGTTGAAGAAGCAGCAGCACGCGCTGATGTTATTCAAATCTTGATGCCGGATGAAACGCAAGCTCGCGTATTCCGTGAGTCCATTCAACCGAACATGAAAAAAGGCGCAGCTTTGATGTTCTCCCACGGCTTTAACATCCATTTTGGTCAAATCGTAGCTCCTGAAGGTACAGATGTATTCTTGGTTGCTCCTAAATCCCCAGGTCACATGGTACGTCGTACTTATGTTGAAGGCTTCGGCGTTCCTGGTTTGATCGCGATCGAGAAAGACGCTACTGGCAATGCAAAAGCAATCGGACTTGCTTATGCAAAAGGTATCGGCTGTACACGCGCAGGGGTTATCGAAACTTCCTTCCGTGAAGAAACAGAAACTGATTTGTTCGGTGAGCAAGCCGTTCTTTGTGGCGGTGCATCTGAACTGGTTAAAGCTGGTTTCGAAACATTGGTTGAAGCTGGTTACGCTCCTGAAATGGCTTACTTTGAGTGCTTGCACGAGTTGAAATTGATCGTTGACATGATGTATGAAGGCGGAATCTCCTCCATGCGCAGCTCCATCTCCAACACAGCGGAGTATGGTGACTATGTAACAGGACCTCGCATCATCACAGCTGAAACGAAGAAAGAAATGAAAGCTGTTCTTACAGATATCCAACAAGGTAAATTCGCTCGCGACTTCATCTTGGAAAACCAATCCAACTTTGCGTTCATGAACGCAACTCGCCGTAACGAAGCTCAACACCCAATCGAGGTTGTTGGTGCGGAACTACGCGAAATGATGCACTGGATCAAAAAGTAATTTAATGCTTGATTGAATCATATAGTTATTCATCCCACAGGGAGTGATTGCGGAGAATTTCCCAGTCACTCCCTGTGAATACTATTTAGACGAGTAAAAATTGGCGAGTGTGTCTTTTAAACTTCGAAGATCACCCCAGTGGAGGGCTCAGTGTTTGTCGGAGAAGCGAAGCGTTCGTATTTGAAAACGCGTCCCGACTTTTTGTTTTATTCCAATCAGGGGACACGGTTTCAAGAAACGATCGGAGACAAATACTGAAGCACGGAACGGTCACTCGGTAGGTTTAGAAGTTTAATTGAACACTCGTAATCTTTTAGGAGGTGACCATGGTGCGCAAAATCTACATCTTTGATACAACGCTCAGAGACGGAGAACAATCGCCAGGCGTGAACTTGAACACACAGGAGAAGGTCGAAATCGCGCTTCAACTTGAGAAGCTGGGTGTCGATCGGATGGAGGCTGGCTTCCCAGCTGCATCACCTGGTGACTTGGCAGGCGTTAATGCCGTAGCGAGAGCTGTTAAGAACGCCTCTGTAATCGGTCTGTCCCGCTCGAAGGAGACGGACATCGAGGCTGTCCGTGAAGCGCTGCAAGGCGCTCAGGACCCATGTATTCATCTGTTCCTGGCGACGTCGCCTATCCACCGGAAGCATAAGCTGAAGATGGAGAAGCACCAAGTGCTGGAGACAGCGGAATCTGCGATTAAATATGCGAAGAAGTATTTCAGCAAAATCGAGTTTTCACTTGAGGATGCTGGACGTACGGAGCTTGATTTCATCGCAGAAGTAACAGCAATGGCGATCCGCGCCGGCGCTTCGGTCGTGAATATTCCCGATACCGTCGGTTATATGACACCGTACGACTATGGGAATATTTTCAAAATGCTGAAGGACACCGTGCCAGGCATTGAGAAAATCCAACTGAGCGCGCACTGTCATGACGATCTTGGCATGGCGACAGCTAACGCGCTAGCGGCGGTTCTGAATGGTGCCGATCAAATCGAAGGCACCATCAACGGTATTGGCGAGCGAGCAGGGAACACCTCGATCGAGGAAGTTGTGCTGGCGCTGGAGACACGCCAGGACTTCTACCAAGCGAAAACATCGCTTGTACTGAACGAGATCTACCGCACCAGCCGTTTGGTCAGCAAGCTGACCGGCATGGTGGTGCCAGGCAACAAAGCGATCGTAGGCGCTAACGCGTTCGCTCATGAGTCCGGCATCCATCAGGATGGGATGCTCAAAGAGAAAACGACCTACGAGATTATTTCCCCTGAGACCATCGGGGTCAAGGAAAGTAAGCTCGTGATGGGCAAACACTCCGGCCGCCATGCGTTCCGTGAGAAGTTGATCGATCTTGGTTATGATCTCTCAGACGAGCAAGTGAACGTGGCGTTCGGCAAGTTCAAGGATTTGGCTGACCGCAAGAAGCAGGTAGAGGACGAAGATATCCGTGCACTGATCGAAGAGAAGTTGATCGAAACGCCGGAAATTTTCGTGCTTGGCACGCTTCAAGTGGCCTACGGCAATCAGATGACACCAACAGCAACCGTGCATGTTCGTTTCCAAGACGGCAGTGAAGTGGCGGAAAGTGCTGTGGGTAACGGCTCCGTTGATGCCATTTATAATGCCATTGATAAAGCAACGAAGGAAGAAGTCGAGCTGGATGACTACTCCATCAAGTCCGTCTCTCACGGGAAAGATGCGCTCGGGGAAGTGCATGTCGTTCTGAAGCAGAACGATGTGTCCGTTCAAGGACGCGGCATCTCGACAGATATTCTGGAAGCAAGTGCCAAGGCTTATCTGGACGCTGTGAATAGACTCATTGATAAACGCAAAACGCCAACAAGCAATAGAAGCAACGTTACGTTGATTTAATCACCCTAAGTCCACGGACTGGATAAGCACCTCACCTCCAAGCTAGAGGAGGGGTGCTTTCTACAAATAGCGAAAGGATGCGTCCATTTATGAAATATCGATTTTCTAAATCGCTAGAAGGTTTCTCATCCTCGGCGGTAAGAGAAATTCTTAAGCTGACACAAGGCAGCTCCATTATTTCTTTTGCCGGCGGATTGCCAGCTGAAGAGTTTTTCCCATTGGACGCGGTGAGCGATGCGTTTAAACGAGTTGTTGGCGGCGGGAAGTCAGCGCTGCAGTACGGATTAACCGAAGGGTACAAGCCGCTGCGCGAGTCCTTATGCAAACGCATGGCTGCTAAGAACATGCACGTCACACCAGACGAGATGCTGCTAACGACAGGTTCCCAGCAAGCGATCGATTTGTTGACACGCGTAATGATTGATGAAGGCGATATCATTTTGGTAGAAAGACCAACATACTTGGCGGCGATTCAAGTTTTTCAAGCCAAAGGCGCCAAGATCTATTCCGTTGAAAGTGATAACGACGGCATGATTCTTGAAGATTTGGCTGCCAAAGTTGCCGAGCATAATCCGAAGCTTGTGTATGTTATTCCGACATTTTCGAATCCGGCAGGTCGTGCATGGAGCTTAGAGCGCCGTCAAGGCTTGCTGAACATTTGCCGCGAAGCGGATGTACTGATTCTTGAGGATGACCCCTACGGGGAAATTCAATTTGATGAAAATGAAACGTATCCATCCATTTTCTCGCTTGGCGGTAAAGCTGAAGGCGGTAATGTGGTGTACACGAGCACCTTCTCCAAAACGGTAGCGCCTGCTTTCCGGACAGGCTGGGTGATGGGGGATGAGACGCTCATTCGTCAAATCGCTCGTTTCAAGCAGTCGGCGGATCTGCACTCCAGTACGATTGATCAGCAAACGCTGTTCCATCTGCTTGAGCATTTCGATCTCGATGCACACATCTCTTTAATTCGTGAGCAATATTTGGATCGCATGAAATTCATGTCAGGTCTTTTGAAAGAATTGAATTGGCCTGGTCTGAAGTGGGAAGAGCCGAAGGGCGGCATGTTCATCTGGGTGGAACTTCCGACACATATACGTGCAGAAGATCTGTTGAAAATTGCGGTAAAAGAAGGCGTGGCTTTTGTACCGGGGTCCACATTTTATGCGGAGAATCCTCAGTACAACACGATGCGCCTGAACTACACGCACACGGATCGCGAGAACACAATTCTCGGCATGCAGAAACTGGCGAAAGCTATGGAATCTTACCTACAAAGTGTATAAAAAGAAGGGACTGTCCCAAGAGTAGATATTTCTACTTTTGAGATAGTCCTTTTGTTGTATCTGTATGGCGTGAATTATTTTATTGCGCGTTAATAACTTGAGCCAGGGCTTCACGGATCGGCGTAGCTGGGCGACCGAGCAGCTTCTCGAAATCGTCGCTTGCGACCTCAAGTAGGCCTTCCCGAATGCCTTGCTGGATAGCTGCAAGAATTGGGATAACGAAGTCGGGTACGCCTACCCCTTTCAAAATGTCGGCATAAGTGGCATCATCGACCTGCTGCACAAGAACTTCCTTGCCTAATACCTCACCAAGTGCGGACGCTAATTCATTTTGAGTGAGCAGCTTGCCTGAAAGCTCATAAATTTTATTCTCGTGGCCCTCCCCAACCAATACAGCAGCAGCGGCCTCTGCGTATTCCTGTTGCAGCGCCCAACCTACTTTGCCAGAGCCTGCAGAGGTCACCCATGGAGCTCCTGCCAACACACCTTGAATGCTTGAAAGTTCATTCTCCAGGTACCAGTTGTTGCGTAAAAAAGTATAAGGAATGCCCGTTTTGACGATGACTTCTTCTGTTGTACGGTGCACTGGAGCAAGGAAAATAGTGCTGTCACTTGCATTAGCTAAGCTGGTATAGGCTATAAATTTAACTCCAGCAAGCTGAGCAGCTGCTACAGCATTGGTGTGCTGCCGAATTCTTGTTTCCGTGTCTCCATCCGCTGAAATAATTAATAAGCGATCAATACCTGCAAAAGCTGTTTGCAAGGTTTCTGGACGATCAAAATTCCCTAGGCGAACGTCTACGCCACGAGCACGCAATCCTTCGGCCTTCTCTGGATTACGGACACTTACAGCCAGCTGGTTTGCCGGTACTGTTTTCAACAGTGTGTCTACAACTCTTGTTCCTAATTTCCCTGTCGCGCCTGTGACTAAAATTTTCATTGTTCTAATCCTCCTAAAAATAATGTGTTTTATCTTGCTAACTTTGCAATAATAATTGTTACAACTTGGGTGTAAAATAAAAGCTCTCAGAATAGAGCTCCTACTTACCAAGTCGTTTGTGCCAGCCTGTGTTCCATAGCGGATTGAGTCTTGTTTAACTCCGACTATTGTTGTAACAATTATAGTTACTACTTGAAGCGGTGTCAATATCCAACTTTTAAAAGAGTCTTGTTTGTTGTTATAGGAGGAACCTATTAAAGCAATAGCTTTTATATCTAAGGAAAAGGGTTATCTTATGTTACAATGAGAGCATCATATAGTCGATAGAGATGCTTACCAAGCAGCTTTACTATTCTAAGGAGTGAATGACAGTCATGGCAGATGTGAAAAAAATTGCTGTAATCGCTGGAGACGGCATTGGTCCAGAAGTCGTTGCAGAAGCGGAAAAAGTATTGAAACGTACCGAAGAGCTTTTCGGTTATCAATTTGAAACAGAGCACGCCTTGTTCGGTGGAATTGCCATTGATCAGACAGGTACACCGCTTCCGGAAGAAACATTGAAAGTTTGTCAATCAGCAGATGCTGTTCTTCTAGGTGCTGTTGGCGGACCTAAATGGGATAACAACCCGAAAGAAACTCGTCCGGAGACAGGTCTTCTGGGTATTCGTAAAGCGCTTGGTTTGTTCTCTAACATTCGTCCAGCTTTCATCTTTGATTGCTTGAAAGAAGCTTCTACGTTGAAACCGGAAGTACTTGAAGGTACGGATCTGATCGTTGTACGTGAATTGACAGGCGGTATCTACTTCGGTGAGAAATTCCGTCGCGAAACAGCGAACGGTCAAGAAGCCGTAGACACATGTGCATATAACGTTTCCGAAATCGAGCGTATTGCTCGTCAAGCGTTTGAAATTGCTCGCACACGTCGTAAAAAGCTTGCTTCCGTTGATAAAGCAAACGTTCTGGAAACTTCCCGCCTATGGCGCGAAACAGTTAACCGTATTGCGGTTGACTATCCGGATGTTGAACTTGAGCACGTGCTTGTAGACAACTGCGCTATGCAATTGCTGCGCCGTCCGTCTTCCTTCGACGTCATCGTAACAGAGAACATGTTCGGCGACATCTTGAGCGATGAAGCTGCTATGCTGACAGGTTCCATCGGAATGCTAGCATCCGCTTCGCTTGGTGAAGGCAGCTTCGGCTTGTACGAGCCGGTACACGGTTCTGCGCCTGATATCGCAGGCCAAGGTATTTCCAATCCAATCGCAACAATTCTATCCGTTGCTTTGATGTTCCGCCTGACATTCGGTTACCACGATGCAGCGGATTCCATCGAACGCGCCGTGAAAGAAGTGCTTGATGCTGGCAACCGCACAGGCGACATCGCAGTTGATAAGAGCAAAGCAATCGGAACATTGGCTATGGGCCAACTGATTGTAGACGCAATGCGCAAATAAGAATAAGAGCTTGTTCGCTAAGCATTTTGTGCGTAGCGAGCAGGCTCTTTTTGTGTGTTGAGAGGCAATGGGGGAAGCATTCACCCACGGAGTTCTTAACACCGTAGTCTATGTTGTATTTAGTGCAACATAGAAGCGGTCTTCACCATGTAATGCTTCCTACATTGTACATTATGCAATCATTTGGACCCAAACACCCAATATTGGCGTTTTTTAACTCTCTAAGTTGCATAAAGTACAACATTGAGGCATTGTGCTGCCTAATATCGGTCATAATGTTGTAAAAAATACAACATAGAATGGGACTATGTTTAAGCCTTACTTGTATAACTGCGGTTAGCTAGGTGGAGCTCCGCGATTGGCGGCTGAGTGTCAACATGTATGGAAAAGGAAGCGCGATTAGGCTTGTTCAAGGACCTTTCATATTTTAAAGTAATTATTATATAGTATGCGCTCTAATTATTGACTTTCACCTATTCGGATGATACCATTTTATACGAAGAAGATAGATTTGAGGAGGAATTATACACATGGCAGAGCGTTTAGTTGGTAAACAAGCTCCAGATTTTACAATGGAGACAGCTACAGGTGATGGTACAGCGTTTGGTAAAGTATCTTTGTCTGATTACAAAGGCAAATGGTTAGTATTGTTCTTCTACCCATTGGACTTCACTTTCGTATGTCCGACAGAAATTACAGCGCTTAGCTATGCTGCTGCTCAATTCAAAGAATTGGACACTGAAATTCTTGGCGTTTCCATCGACAGCATCCACACACACAAAGCATGGATCAATACACCTGTGAACGACAATGGTCTTGGCAAATTGGAATTCCCACTTGCTGCTGACATCACGAAATCCGTAGCACGTGACTACGGCGTTCTAATCGAAGAAGAAGGTATCGCGCTTCGCGGTCTTTTCATCATCGATCCAGAAGGCGAATTGAAATACGAAGTTGTTAACCACAACGATGTAGGCCGCAGCGTAGAAGAAACACTTCGTGTGCTTCAAGCGCTTCAATCCGGCGGATTGTGCCCAATGAACTGGAAACCAGGCGACAAAAACCTTGTCGTAAAATAAGCTTTTCATACATAGACAAGCTCCTCTTAGCTGGCATGCGAATGCGGCGGGGGAGCTTTTCTTCATGAAGGAGAATGAACGTGATCGTACCTACGCATCTGCAATATACAAGAGATCATTATTGGATACGCAAAGAGGGGAATGAGGCCGTCATCGGCCTGACGGAAATCGGCTTGCTTGCATGGGGAATGGTCTTATTCATCGAACTCCCGGAACGTGGAGCGGTGCTAGGGCAAGGCAGTTATGCTGGCTCCTTGGAGACCGCCGAAAGCGAGCATGATTTGCTTGCACCCTTAACAGGTGAAGTCATTGCTGTTAATATGCTGCTGGAACGGGCTACGATGATGTTGATTGAGTCACCCTATGATAAAGGGTGGCTGTTCAGAGTAGCATGCAGCGAGCCTTCAGAGCTGGAGCAGCTGTTGGATGCGCAGACGTATGCGTCGAGTTATTCATTTGAGTGAGGGATCGGCCGCAGACCGCAAATCCACTAATACAGGACTTGCGTTTTTTGACATTGCAGGGTCAACTGCAAGATTAGCTCATTGGATGTTTTCCAATGTAACGGCAAATTCAGAGCCATAAAAGCCCACCTCATTGGATGGAATCCAATGAAGAGGCTGAATATCACCCCAATCCGCCTCATAAAAGCCCATCCCACTGGATTCTGTCCAACGAGAGATAGATTTTACTCAGCAGCAGGGCCATTATATTGGATTTTGTCCAATGGATGGACCGCAAGAAGGCTACCAACAAAAAACCGCAGTTCTAACACTTTATTCAAACAAGTGTTAACCCTGCGGTTCTACATAAATTACGGCTTAGAGAGCTGCTTGTATTTGTTCAGGTACTTCACAACGGCAAGCACATAAGTCGCATGCGACCAGGTAAGAGGGGCGACAGAGACCGGATCACCTGTGAAGGGATCCAATTGCTCCGACAAGACGCCGCTTTCCATAGCATGTTTGACGACCCATTCTAACGTTTGGCGAGGAGCTTCGAGATCAGCAAGTGTTTTGGCGTACTCGATTTCCCACTCAGCGATCCAGAGCGTACAGATGATCCAAGGATTCCCTGGTACATTTTCGATATCGGTGGAGCGTTGGAAGTAATAATCATGATGATAGCGGGCAATGCCACCGACTTCTGTTTTTATTCTAAGACCTTCTTTATTCGCTTTCATCGTACCGACAACACGTTCATCATCCGCTGGCAGCACTCCGAATTCAAAAATACCGTAAACAGAGCTTTCGAGCGTCATATCTTTGACCCATTCACCGTCTTCCATGTACAAACCACGAACGAATCGGCCTTCATTTTCATCCCACAAATGCTTGAGAATACCAGCCTTTATTTTCTCCGCTGTATGCTTATAGCGGTTGCTGCGCTCTTCGTCACCGAAGAGGTTGCTAAAGTTAGAAGCCGCGATAAGTCCGCCATACACAGCAGATGCAGTAAATGTGTAGATTCCGTAACGTTCTTCCCATAGATCATAACTTGGCTTCGGCAGGTTCAATTCCTGATCAATATAAGTGGACATGAATCTGGCTGCTCTGCGAATCAGATTGCGATAGAGAGATTGCGCAAACTCAAGGCTTCCATTTTTCTGGAAGTCAGCCCAGAGAGCGAAGAGCACAAGGGCTGTTTCATCCTCTTGAATGGGGAGCTGGACACGTCCGGAATGAATATAGGGATGCCAACTGGAGCCTACGGTGCCGTCCGGATTATATTTATGATGCAGGTAACCTTCAGGAGACAGCACGTTCGCGCAGAAGTTGAAGAAAGGAATAATCATCCCTTGGTAGCCGGCCATAGACATGGAGTAAGCAATTAAGGCGCCGTCCCGAGGCCACATGTAACTGTAATGATCGCGGTTGCTCTGCATGATGTCCGAGTCGTTCGCGGCGATAATTGCGCCGTTCACATCGGTTTGCGTCCTAACAAGCAGTAAACTTTGTTTGAAGAGGCGCTGCACATCGGCATTCAAATCTCCGTAATCCCTATCGATCTTATTCGCCCAGCGCTGCCAGTAAACCGTCACACGATCTAGCAATTTACCCGGGTGGCTGTCCTTGACATAGGCGTCAAGCTTCTTGACTTCTTCGAGTGTTTTGCCTGCGCCCATCCAGTAGTAGAGCGTCTGGTCGGCATTAGGAGGCACGAAAAGTCGGAAGGAGATCGTACTGTCGACAGACCCTTGCGCAATGGCATTGCCCATCAGATGTCCGTCTTCCGCGTCGCGCCAAGTGCCTTCGGCGTTATAAAATCTTTTGACACCTGTAGAGTATTGATAAATGCCTTCTGTTCCGGTGCTGCCGTTGAACATGAAATATCTGTCTTTTTTATAATGGAATACCGTATTCGTCAAAGGATAGAAGGCAGCGGTGTCGCCGACCTCGGTCTCATTAATGAGCAAGTCCTGATTGAAGAACATTCTCACTTCGCGAACGGTATGATTGTGATTCGTAATTTGGATGCGTTTAAGATAAATATCCTCACGCTGATGAACCCCGTCATTCATGAGTAAGGTGATGCCAAGACCAGGATGCGTAGCCCTTACTTCAGTAACAAGAGAATCTTCCACATAACCAAGCTGGAACTGCCACTCGGGGGAATTCAGCCAGGCAAAGTCACCATCCACCCAAATACCGACACGGCATTGATAACCGCCAATATGATTAAGCTGGCCTACGAAAGGATAGTACAGATCTCGCATATAGGAATGCTGATCGAGATTAATAAGAAATTTTCCGTTTCCGATGACCAGATGTCTAGGCAATACAATCACTTCCCCACTCTTTTGTTTGATTGTTCAGCAAGTTCAAATCATGTTCCATACAGAACATTGCTAGCACAAGGCCTGCCAATAGGTTACCTAATAATTACCAAGGAATCAATGATTCTTTGAAAAAATTCTGAAAATTTCGACTGGACACGCTTTCATTTGGCATAGTTGCCCATATTATTTGATTATTTCCTTTTGATGCGGGATTATACCTGATGGCTGCTCGTGAGCAATTAATTTCGTGTACACAGTAACCGTTATGTCACTGATCTGCTCCCATCCGAAGCTGTTGTGGATTTTGGCCAAAGCCTTAGCAGCGAGTTCAGAAGCAGCAGCGGGATTTTGTAAATGCTGAACAATTTGCAAGGCGAGCAGGTTAGTATCTGCTGAAGGAACCTTATATCCGTTAATTCCATGGTCTACGATGTCAGATAAACCGCCTGTATCCGAAACGATAAGCGGCGTACCGCTAGCCATTGCTTCCAAAGCAACAAGGCCGAATGGCTCGTAGAGGCTAGGGAATACACAGAGCTCAGCGTGATGTAATAAAAGGTTTTTGTCAGTTTCGTCTAGGAAGCCAGTGAAGCTAACACAGTTGCCGAGTGGGGCGGCCAGGAGTTGTAGCGCTTCAAGTTCTGGCCCCGTACCGGCAATAACCAAATGAGTGTTAGGATATTCCTTACGAACGTGCTGCATAGCGCGAATGAGGATGTGCACGCCCTTTTCATAGACAAGCCTTCCGAGGAAAGCAACTATGCGGCGAGAAACATCTCCACTCGGAGCGGAAAGTATGTGAGAAAGCACCGGGTTAGCGGTCAATTCGTTAGCGCCAGGAACCCGAAAGGGCATAACCCCATTAGGGATATGGGTCATTTTATGAAAAGGGGTATGAAAAAGGTGCATAATTTCTTGCAGCATATAAGGACTGCAAACCACAAGGTGGTCGGCTTCGTGCACTAACTTATGTTCTAGCGCATGAATGCGCTTTTGAGCTGGCGTATCCAGCTTGCCCAGATTGCGTCCCGACTCGGTCGCGTGAATCGTAGCCAGCAGCGGGACATGCAGCATCTGTTTACACTCTTTGGCGGTGTAGTAGACGAGCCAATCATGAGCATGAATGAGATCGAATTGCAGTCCCTGAGCGGATAAGCGCTGGACGGTATCCGTGAAAGCCAAGTTCATTTGAAACACCCAATCAAGGAAATGAAGGGGCTCTGCGGAAGAAAATACTTCAACGCGATGAACATGCACACCATCGAGCAGCTCGTAGGACAAGCAGTCGGGAGCTAAGCATGTGATGACATGAATCTCTAGACCACTCGCAGCAAGCTGTACAGATAGGTCACGAACGGCTCTGGCGAGACCTCCGATGACACGTGGCGGATATTCCCAAGCAAGCATCAGAACGCGCAGAGGGCTTAGAGCTTCAGGCTTTGAAGGGGCATTGAATGAACGCTCTACGGCATCACGTAATAAGCTGATCGATGAAGCAGACTGAAAAAGGCGGTAATGAACCTCGGGCAAAAAAGGAGATTTCCGCTCTAGTGGCAATACAAGTTCGGAAAGCGCCCTCTCTGTGATTTCAACCTTATCGTCGTCAAAAACATCTAACAATTTATGGAAAGAAGCGATATGCGTCTCGATTCGTTTCACGGCATAGCTGGTTACGGTCTCAGCGTCCAGGATGAAGGTCCAGTCGCTGCTTTGCGCGAGCATCAGCTCACGCGCGGCTTGATTCAGCGCACGGATCTGCAGGCTGCTGAGCAGCTCTGGCTTACGGTGCTTCTGCGCAGCAAGGACCAAGCGATCCTCCGCCGCGTGCAGCAGCGGATGCACCCACTGGCTGCGAGGCTGCAGCCAGACCTCGGCGAAGCCGCCACGGCCCCAGCTGCACGCCGGCAGCGTAGCCGCCTTGGTCGGCGCATTGGCGGCTGCGTAGCCGCCTAATGTCGCCGTCTCGCAGCGCGCAGCGGCAAGGCCGCGCAGCACGGCCTCCAGCCACTGGTGGCCTTCGTGCCACCAGTGCCCGAACAGCTCGGCATCGTATGGACATACGATGACCGGCGGCCCAGGCGGCTGCGCTGTGCTGCCGCCTGAACCAGCCTCGCGCTCCGCGGCGAGGCCGCGAAGCTGCGCCACCCGGCTGGCGACGAAATGCTCAGCATGCTGCTGAGCTTTCTGCGCGGCCTGCGCCGGGTGGTAGGGCGCTTTGGCGTCACCTTGGCCGGTGACGCGGTGGTACTTGAAGCCCGTATGAATGCGTGCGCCGTCCGGCAGCACATAGGGCTTCAAGTACTCCCACTCGGCCCCGCCGCTGCGGCCGAGGTCAAAGCCGATATCGCGGTAATATTCGCGATAGTCGGGGTCGCTCGGGTAACCGCTTTCGGCGCTCCATACTTGGGCGCCGGATTCGAGGTCCCGAGCGTACGCGCAGGCGCCGCTGGGCGTGCGCAGCGGATAGCTTGTTGATGCCCCAGACGCAGCAAAGGCATGGGCATCAACAACGAAATAGCGCAGCCCCAGCGCCTCCAAGTGGGGCTCCACAGCTGGCGTATAGCCGCACTCCGGCAGCCAGATGCCTGCTGGAGCAGACCCGAAATGCCGCCTAAATTCCTGGACGGCGGCTTCAAGCTGGGCGCGCAGCGCGGCGTCATTCTTGACCAGAGGCAAGAAGGCATGCGTTGCTGCGCACGTTATTAACTCTAAGCAGCCTGAGCTTCTCAGGCTGCGGAATTTCCCGATCAGATCGCCCCGCAGGCGATCGTACAAAGCAAGCAGCCGATGATAGTTGTCGGCGTAAAGTCTGGCGGTAGGCCCGAAGTCGGCATGACCCCATAGGCGAATCACTTCACGCTGTGACAGCTCGCACAGGGAGGCTAGATGCTTGCGAAGCCGTTTCTGTAAGCCGGTATCTTCGAGCATAGCAAGCAGCGGCGGAGATAGGGATAAAGTCAGCCCAAAGGGCACGCCTTCCTCAAGCAGCCGATCCATCATTTCAATCAAAGGCAGATAGCTGTCCACAACCGCTTCGAAAAACCAACGTTCTTCAAGCGTAACTTCGTCTTCATTATGACGCACGTAAGGGATATGGGCATGCAGGAGCAAAGCAACATAACCGTGTACGTTTGTGCTCAATCGAGATCGCCTCCGAATTCCGAATCTGCTGGGTTTGTGCACTTGGGTAAGTACACGGAGTAGGCTGAGAAATGCTCATGAGCTATAGAAGCCTTTCGTTGAATGGAAACGGCAGTAGGCCGGTAAGTAACTTGGTTATCCAGTGTTAAATCGTTTGAAGGAAATTCTTGATTCGTATGTATATGGGGAGTCTGAATCGTATTAGAACGCAGAAGCAGGAGAAATTGTCCCTGTTCATTCTTAATGCCGAGTTCTGCGAAGTAAAGCCGGCAGGGTAGAAAACCGTTTAGGAAGCAGCATTCTCCTTCTGGAAGAGGGAGTTCAGAAATGGAAGCCGGAAGATGCGTGCTGACGGCTTGTTCGACAGTAGTTTCATAGAAACGCAGTGTAGGTTGAAGCAGGAGCCAGTCCGCTCTGAAGTGATCCTGCACCATTCTTTTTTTTCTGGCAGAAAGCTGCCAATAGGCAAAAAGATTAGCCCATGACTGCACCAGCAAGTGGAGTGTGTCCCTGTCATTTGGATGGGCAGAGAAAGCTTGGGTAGGAATCAGACTCACCTTTTCTTAGGTCATAATGGGAAATAAATGGCATTGACCTTTCGGACAACATTGTAGCATACGTGCCTTGGAAACGAAAAATCTCCTCCTTTCAAGAAGGGGGAGATCTCCTGTATGTGCTTACTTGATTGGAGGTTGACCTTCCATGTACCGGGTTTCCGTAAGCCTCATTAAAGAATCATATCGATTGACAGAGCTCAGAATCAACAGATAATCATCCTGATTAATATTCGTATAAGATGCCTTGAAACCGGTATGATATTGAACCGTCATACTGGAGGATTGATCGTCATACTGCACAAAAGCGATCTGCCTGGAAACGCTTGGAATCATATTCACGCCGCTCTCCCCTTCATCTTAAGACTTCGGATCACCCGCTTATGGATATATCTGTCATATATTATGCTTATTGCAACACATTTAGAATGTGGTCTCGATAGGAATGGACGAGTTCTTCGGCAAGTGTCGGATTTTGAGACTGGGCGACAAGCCTGAAAACAGGGTCTTCACTATCGGGCAGCAGCAAAATCCAACCATTTTCATGATAGAATTTGATCCCGTCCACCAAATCAACAGATGTATCCTTCGCCTTGTTCATCATACTCCGCATCACTTCACCCTTGGCGTCCCAAGGACAATCGATTTGCTCGCGGTGCAGGTAGAAGGTCGGAATCAGCGCCAGAAGCTCAGAAAGCGGCAAGCCGGTTCTGCCAAGATGAAGAACGACAAGTCCAGTAGCAAAAAGAGCGTCGAACAACGGATGCATCCGCGCTTGCTCTGTGGCCTCGAGAATGGCCCGTTCCCATTCCTTCGTACGAACGATTGTTGCGCCCAGCCCCTCTGCCATACTCTCAAGGAGCTCAGGAGCGCTGACGGGAGCACCGATTGTTGCCCCTGGCCGGCTATGCAGGTAGCACAGATACAAGAAAACGGTTTGTAAATCCGAATCGACAAGCTCCCCCTTTTCCGTCACGATCTGTAAGATACGGCCATCGTCCAAGATGCGCAAACCAAGATTGGCTCCGGCTAGCGACGTGAAGAGAGGGAGTGGTTCCTGGTTATTAAGAGTGGTCACATGAATCGCTTCAATCCCTAATTTCTCGAAAAATGGTACTAGATAAGGCTGCAGCCAAGGGCTGGCTTCAATGACGATCTTCATCGTCGATAGAGGCAAACCTTCTCCTTCATCTGCGATTTCTTCGGACAAAGTTCGGATATAGGTTTGGAACCAATGGGTTTCATCTTTATAGCTGCCAAGGTGATTCATAGATGCCCGTCCATAATCCTCTTGCCAAAAGCTGTTCTCCACTTTGCGTTCGGCTGATCTTGTAATAGGCAGTCCTTCGGCATCCATGCAGGCAAGTAGACATCGATCGTTCTCGTTGCCCGACCAATCCAGGTGGATGCCTCCTGCGGCACCCAAGTGACGAATAGCAAACGAAGCTGCTGGAGCCAAGCAATCTCCCAAATCAATGACATGCGTGCCGACCGATTGCAGACTTGCAGTCAAAGTGCGCTTTAGCAAACGAGTGAAGGTATGCGGAGCGCAGCTTACCGTGAGTGTTTTGCCTGCAGCAAGGGTTGCTCCGTAGGCTGTGCCGAATTTGGCGGTCATCTCGGGTGTTACTTCGAGATTGGGAAGGCCGCTTACGCCGCGGGTTTTGAATAACGTTTTGGCAGCATGCTCCCCCCATATATGAGAAGTATGAAGGCGGGACTTATCGCGAATTTGTTTATGCGGCCATATTTTCACATGAGGTTCGATCCTACTTTTTTCCCCAATGATGACATGATTGCCAACGACCGAGCCTTCTCCGAGATACGAGGCTTCTTTGCAAACAATGCGGCTAGTTAACGTCGAACCGGCTAATTCATTGTTCGCAGCGATGTGGTTATGGTCCCAAAGCACGCTGCGCGTGAGCTTGCTGCCCTTGGAAAGTCGATTATTTTCCCCGACGATGCAGTATTCTCCGAGTTCCACCCCGTCTTCAATCTTGCTTCCTTTGCCGATAAAAGCGGGTCCAACGACGCGGGCTGTGTCGCTAGTCTCTACGTCATCGGCGATGTACACGCGAGGCCGAATTTGGGTGCCGTGGATATGGAGCTGGACCTTTCCATCGAGCATATCAAATTGGGTTTGCCGATACTGCTGCAAGTTGCCAATGTCCATCCAATATCCGGAGCTTACGTAACCGTAGAGCGCTCTGTTTTCTTGCAGCAATGCCGGGAAAAGCTGCTGACTAAAGTCAAATTCCTGCCCAAGCGGCACGCGCTCTAACAGCTCTGGCTCCATGATGTAGATGCCGGTATTCACCGTGTCGCTAAAAACTTCTCCCCAGCTTGGTTTCTCCAAGAAGCGGGTAATCAGGCCGTTCTGATCGGTCATGACCACGCCATATTCCAGAGGATGAGAGACACGGGTCAGCAGCAACGTGGCTTTGGCTTGTTTTTCTTTGTGAAAAGCGAGCGCCTGCTCCAAATCAAAATCGGTTAGGGCATCGCCGCTAATAACTACGAAGGTGTCGTCTAGAAATTCGTGCGCCTGCTTAACGCTTCCGGCAGTGCCCAAGGGACTCATCTCTTCAAAATAGTGGAGATTGACGTTAAACGCTTCTCCATCGCCAAAATAGTCGCGAATCACTTCAGGTTTATACTGCATCGTGACGGCAATGTCTTGGATGCCGTGTTTGTGAAGCAGTTCAATAATATAGGCCATGCACGGTCTTCCCAGGAGAGGCACCATGGGTTTGGGAAGATGGCAAGTAAGGGGGCGAAGCCGTGTGCCTTTGCCTCCAGCCATAATAACAGCCTTCATAGTGGGTTCCTCCTTAGAGTTTTCGTGAGAAAACTTGCTTCGTAAGCATTAGCTTGAGTTTTCGTGAGAAAACTTGCTTCGTAAGATTTGCAATTGCTCAACCTTTTGCTGTAACCGGAATGTCGGAAAGATTATTGGTTAGTTTGCGGTAATCCTCCTGAATTTGCGCAGCGATATGGCTCCATTGGTAGTTATTCTGAAGCAGCTGGTAGGCGCTGTCGGCCATTTTGGCGGCTAACTTGGGATGCAGCAGCATTTCGGTAATATGCCATGAGAGTGAATTGACGTGTCCTGGCAGAGCTTTGTAGCCATCCACGCCATGTCGAATGATTTCAGCCAGACCGCCTGTATCCGAGATTACGAGCGGCCGCCGACTGGCCATAGCCTCCAAGGCAACGATTCCGAATGGCTCATACAAACTCGGAATAACACAAACATTGGCATATTGGTAGAGCTGGACTCGGTAGCTGTCATCAATGAAGCCTGTAAATAAGACGCGATCTCCCAAATGGGCGGCTAACATGCGAAGCTCATGTTCCATCGGTCCTGACCCCGCTATGATGAGCTTAGCTTGTGGCACATGCGATAGGATGCCTGGCATGGCATGGATGAGCGTGTGAACTCCCTTTTCATATACGAGCCTGCCAATATAGAAAATGACTTTATCGGTTTTTGTCATATAACGAGGACGTTTCCCTGTTTCCTTGCTGGATGTAGGATGGAGCTGAATGCCATTCGGATGAACAGTGACTTTATCCGGAGGCAAGTTGAATATTCGGACAACTTCATCTTTCATATAGGAGCTGCAAACAAAGATGCGGTTGGCCTCATAAGTCAGCTTCCACTCTAACTGATGAATTTTGCGCTGCAAGTCGGAACCTAAATGTCCTTGATTTCTTCCCCATTCCGTTGCGTGTATCGTCGCTATAAGCGGGATGTCATAACTCATTTTTATTTCTCTTGCCGTGTGAAAAACCATCCAATCATGTGCATGCAAAAGATCAATGCGACCGCCGTTTTCTTTCCATTTGACCAGATGATCCGTCATGGCTAGATTCATTTCGAAAGTCCAGTGGTAAAAAGAAGTATCTCCGGAATGTTGGACAGGCAATCGATGCACATAAACGCCATTTTTCTTCTCAAAAGAAGGTGCACCATCATAGGACGTCGTAATGACATGGACGATTTCACCGCGGGAAGCAAGGGTTTCCGATAGTTCATGGACTGCTTTCGATAAACCGCCGACTTGCTTGGGTGGATATTCCCAAGCAAGCATGAACACATTGGGATGATGGTTTGTTTCCTCCAATAAGGTTTCCCATTCACCTCTGCTTGGAATAATAGGAATAGGCGACTGGAGGCTGATGCTCCTGAAAGCCTGGTATTCTACCTCGGGAAGGCAATGATCATGCTCCTCCAGGGCAGCTAGGAATTCCTCATTGATCTGATTACGATCCAATTGATCGCAAAGCTGGTGGAAGCAGCCGAGGTAGTTTTTGAACCTGCGGCTGGCATAGTCAGCGTAGGTTGCTATGGCCATCATGAGTGGCCAATCGCTGCTCTGAGCCAGCATGAGCTCTCTGGCGGCTTGATTCAAAGCTCGCTTGAAGTTATCGGCGTTGGCTTTGTCAGAATGGGTGTAACGCTCCTGATTGGTGGCTAACTGAATCATCCGCCCTTCAGCTTCGTGAAGATGCCGGTAGATCCAGTCATTGCCTGCTTGCAGCCATGTTTCAGAGTTGTGGTTACGCCCTGTGCTGGAAGGGTTCAATTGGCTGACGCCAGCCGTTGGATACTCATCTAGGTATTCGCTGGGCGTTATCATTTTCACCGTCGTCTGATCGAGAAACATTTTACGGCAAAGCTGCTCTAGGAAGTGGGGACCTTCATACCACCAATGCCCAAAAAGCTCCGCTTGATAAGAGGAGACGATGATCGGATTTCGATCCAGCCAGCGATGCCCTTGTTGCACCTGCTTTTGACGATGCTTGAGAAAATCATCTGCGTGCTCTTCCGCTTTTTCTAATGCGAGTGCTGGATGATAGGGCATTTTGAGCCGGCCTTTACTTGTATTACGGTCATATTTGAAACCTGAGCCGTTATCCGAGTAATAATCTCGATAGAGAAAATCGCTGCAGTAACCGTCCTCAGGCGAATAAATCTGATGAACAGAAGCGAGATCACACGGGAAAGCCGTCACGCCACCTGGCGACGTCATCAGCGGAGCTAACCGCTCCCGGTGGGGGTGAGGGGAAGCGAAAGCAACAGCGGTGGCATCCGTGAAGAAATAGGGAATGCCAGCTTCGTTCAAAATCTGCTCAATCCCTGGCATATAGCCGCATTCGGGTAACCAGAAGCCGCGGGGCTTTTGATCGAAATAATGCTCAAAGTCTTTCACAGCCGTCAGAATCTGCGCCCTGAGAGATTCTTCCGTTTGTATGAGCGGCAGATAGGCATGCGTAGCAGCGGAAGTAATGATTTCTATGTGTCCTAACTCTTGAAAGTGTTTGAGGGCAACAATGACATTACTGTTATAGCTCTCATACAGATTCTGAAGCTTATGTAGTCTCAGCGCGTACTGTTTGGCAACCGGAAGCAGAACGGGATCCTGTTGTAAACGAACCTGTTCGCTATCTGCTAACGCTATATGTTCTTGGAGGTGAGCACGATAGTTCGCTTGCCAGAACGGATCGCTGAGCAGGGATAAGAGTGTTGAAGTGATGGAGAAGGTCAAACGGAAATCGATTTGATCCTGTGAGAGTTGATGCATAACTTCTAATAATGGCAAATACGTTTCTGTCATGGCTTCAAAAAACCAACGCTCTTCCATAGCCATGTCCGGTCCTTGGTGGCTGAAATAAGGAAGATGGGCATGCAGGACGAGGGCGAAATAACCCTTGATCTCTGGCTTCGATTTCATGCGATTAATCAAAACTTATCGTCACCTCGGTTCTCCCCAATTCTCTTCCGAATCTTTGGGGGTTACGACACAATTGGAACGAAGTAAAGGGATAAACTCATGCTCCCACGTGTACGTACCTACGTCCACGATATAGCTGCGATTAGCCCCTGCTTGATGTAAGTACGAATGAGTAGTTTCGGGCAACATGGTTGTATCCCAGTAGGTATGGGCATTATGTCCATTAAAGAGCACATGGGTCACATCGTACAAGCGAATGACAGACGGCATGGCGCCAAAATCACATTCAAAGTGCTGAGACATCAGCCACCTGCGCCTATCAGATATTTCCCAATATACATAGAGCGAATTTGTACCTACAACCATAAGATGGAGTAAATCCTTGTAATATCTTCCGGGTACCTCATACTCCGAGATTAGCGAAGCTTTCAAGGCTATTCCTCTTTTCTGGCAATCGCGTGTTCGATGACCATTTTCTTGTAAAAGCATTCGCTTTTCAACAGAAAAATATGCGTGGATTGCTAAAATCTAGATGTCTCGTAAAAAAGGAATTTCGCACTTTTACGGCGAATATATTGGATTAATCCGGGCGACAAAGATTATGCTACGATGCAAGTTTTCCTCACGGAAAGCTCAAAGGGAGTGATGTCGATGAGTTTTTGTTGTGGCGCTAGTATGATTGGAACAAAAGGTACATTGAAGCACATCCGTACACAAATTCATAATGTCCCTATCCTCTTCTGCCCGGTATGTCACCACATTGAGGTTCATTATCTGGTAGAGAACGAATACGAGATATTGGCGGAATATGCCCATGGTGATGGGGCTGCAGAGGTTGACTTTGTGGAATATGTAGATGGGAAAGACCATCTGCTGCATGACAATTGTGTTAATCATGAAGGCGAAGAGCCTATGGATATTGTGCGCAGCCAAATCGATATGGCGCTAGATCTGCTCATGGTGGCCAAATCCTTAGCGGATGCCGAATGGGAAGATCAGCTCATGAAACGATTGAAAATGCTAAGTGTACGCCGCGATAAGCTGAAAAACAAAAAAACCTCTAAGCCCATGTAGAGGTTATAACCATAAAAGCCGCATCTTTTTCCTGTCGGAAGAAGGGGCGGCTTTTTGTTTGGGTGAGACTAGACTTGGTCATGAATGTCTTGGAGCAATCGCCCGAACTCTTTTTGCAGATTTCTGCTTAAAGGGATTTTTACCGGGGTATGGTTCAAGTGAATAAGGAACCTGCGGGATGTTGGAAAACTGCTTTCCTTCACATAACTTACAACGTGCCGCATATTGACAAGAAAGCCCTTGAAGGGGCTGAACATCATTGGTGAGCTTTGAGATAAAATATCCGATAAATTCGTGCTGGAATCCATGTGTGCACCATTCATAAGATGAATTCTTGATAACCGCTTGTCCTCTTTCTCGATGAAAAGGATCGATTCCTCCGAGATGGGCAGCTGCGATTTCTGATTTTTGACGGTGATCCAAGTTGTTTTCATTGGTGGTGGTACTTGCTGCGTATGACTGCGTTCCAATTGAATTTCGGCAATTGCTTTCCGAATGGCTGCTTGAAATTTAGGCAACATCACGGGCTTAGACAGGAAATAAAGAGAACCTAGGTCATGAAAGCTCGTGAGGATATGATCTATATTTGTAGTTCCGCTAACCATGATGACCTTCATCTGATAGCCAGCTCTTCGTAGTGTCTGCACCATAGTAATGCCGTCCAGATTGCCTTCTAGTCCAATATCGACGAGCAGTACATCCGGAAGAAGCTGGTCATACATCCGAATGAATTGTTCGCCATCCGTGGCGATCGCGACGACTTGTAATCCGCATTGTTCACAATAGCTTTCAAGTAATTTACCAACCCAATAATTATCTTCCACGATGGCAACCGTGAAACGATGCCCCATACGATCATCGCACTCCATTTCTCTAAGACCATCCATGCATTCTGTCAGCTCATGCTCAGAAACAGCCAACTTAGTCCACATTGAACGCAAAAGATCTATTATCCTGTATAATTCTAGTTGTAGAGTTAATTGACGTAATTTCTTAAGAGCAAGCTTAGAAATGAGGGGTTAGTATTTGTTTACATGGGCGATATTTATCTTGACCTGTCTTGATTTTGTTCCCATGATTCTATTCTCATTGGTTCTATTCAGACAAAAAATAAAGCCGCACTGGCTGCCGATTGCATTGGCTGTCCTTGCTGGAACGATGGCCACATCCCTTGGCCAAAGGCCTATTTTATACATAAGTATCATATGTGTGCTGTTAGTATCTGTTTGGAAATTCTACCCAATACCTGCGGTCATTCTCGCATTATCTGGGTATATTCTGTCTGTGATTGTGTCTACAGGAGTATTTGCGATATGGGAACTGACCCCGCTGACTTCCTATGCTGACTTGAAAAATGATCCTGAGAAGCTCGTTATCATCCTACTGCTGGCTTTATGCGTGAAATGCAGTATTCTTGTAGGCATGCATAAGCTTAGACTGGGCTTTACGTTCTTGACGCATTACACACGAATACTACCAACCAAAGAAAATGTAGGCTTCTATCTTTTCATCATTGTCGTAATGATCGGAATTGTTTACCGACATTCCTATCCAGACAGTGTGCTGAGCGCACTGATGCCGATTCAAATGCTTGGTATCGCAACAGCTCTATTCATCTATGTTATGCTAGGTAAGGAGCTTAGCTTTCAACGATAAGTGACGGGTATCGCCATCGGCCCCAGCAGCTGCGCCTGTGTTGCGAGCCACGTAGTCCAAGAGCGTTTGATGATATTTCATCTGCGCCATGGCTGCAATTGTCACACAATGCCCATCTTCATAAGAATCAAAATAAAGTTTGCCCTCTGAGGGGGCATACTTTTTTATTTTGTTCAGGTTTACGAACAGATGCATATCCATTTTGGCAAATTGAAGATCCATCAATGTTTCTATGAAACTAGTAAAAGCCACGAGTGATTCTACGTTTTCTTCCACAATGCCATCTTGCGAGACGTACTTGATCGATTTCGTACCGAACTCCACATACCAGACATTATCTAAACGGATTTCGTTAGGCGTCTGCCAAGATGACGCTTCTTCCAGATACCCGGCTTTCATTAAAAGATCCGTGTAAGGATATTGATAAGCTTGCGAAAGCTTCCTTAAGGTGTCAGGGGATGGCTTGATGATGTCATTCGTGGTACGATTACGTCCGAGCTCTAAGTCTCGAATGTACGCATGAGATAGGCCGCTTTTGCTGGCAACCTTGCGCAAGGACATTTTGCCTCGCAGCGTCTCTAGAAATTTGCCAAATTGATTACCTTGTTCCAAATGAAACACCTCCTTACCTTAATTGTAAAGGATTCTAGATTAAAATGAAATCGTCTACAAAGGTTTTATTTCCCAGTAGGTGCTCGTTTGGACATCTATGTTATAATAAATTTGCTTTTTATTTCTGTTTAACATATATTGTACCCCCCGAATTGATATACATAAGGACGAAATTACTATACTGTGAGGTGGAAAGGTGCTACTGGTACTATTCAAAAGGTTCCTTGGAAAAAAGGAATCCCAGGGTCAAAGTGAATCCTATGCCTCTTCCCTTGAGGTTACCATACATCAAATTCAATCAGGAGACCTAAGACTTAGGAATCAATTTATTTCAGACTATCAGCCCTATGTGGCTAAAGTGACAAGCAGGTTCTGCAAGAGATACATAGATCCTGCCAGGGATGATGAATTCAGTATTGCTTTAGGGGCATTTAATGAAGCTATTAATCAATATTCTTCTGTGATGGGAAGATCTTTCCTAGGGTTTGCCGAAACCGTTATGCGGAGAAGACTAATTGATTTCTTGCGGAAAGAACAACGTTTCAAAGGACAGATTCCTTATAGTTCATTCGATCAGGAAGATGATGAAGATAACCTACTCAATCCGATTGAGGTTCATCAAGCAATAGAAGCTTATGAAAAGCAAAAAGGACTTGAAGAACGGCGAAGTGAAATCATGGATTTCAGCCGCTGCCTAAGTGATTTTGATATCGATTTCTCTGAATTGACGGAAGCCTCTCCTAAACATGACGATTCCAGACAGATGCTTTTCGGCATCGGTCGGACGCTGGCACAGGATGCGGAACTTATGCGGACTCTTCTAACGAAACGGCAGCTACCCATTAAAGAGCTGCTGGAGCAAGTACAGGTTTCTAGAAAAACCTTGGAGCGCAACCGTAAATATTTGATAGCCATTGCTCTCATTTACAACGGTCCATACCCTTACTTGCGGGATTATTTACATATTCGAGAATGAGGACGGCATAAAGAAAGGAAGAACAGCGCATGAACAAGGGAATCGTAATGGAAATAAGCGACAGCTCCATTATCGTCATGAGTCCAGAGGGTCGATTTGAGAAACTCCCTAAGGGAACACGAAATTGTGAAGTAGGGGAAGAGATATTATTTGCACCTGCGACAAGGCGCTTCCGGGTACCGCAAATAGGAATCCTATCTGGTTTGGCTGCCGCAATTGTCTTGTGCTTCGTCTTAGTATCCACATTGACGGGAAGTGTGCCAGGTGGTCAAGTGGTTGCTTACGTAACCATAGATATCAATCCAAGTATTGAAATTGGTATTGATAACGAAGAGGTGGTTCAAGATCTACAGGGATTAAATTCAGATGGCGATGAGTTAATCAGCACCTTGGTGTACAAGGGCAAGTCGCTAGAAGCTGTTACCTCAGATATCTTGGATAAAGCGGAGCAGGGAGCCCTTGCCAAAGGGGAAGGCGATATTATCATCTCATCTACAGTCGTAGAACAAAATGCAGTGGTGAATGATGAGGCGATAGCCACTAAGATGAAGAATCAGGTTAGCAAACATATTGAGCAAGCGCATCCTGAGCAAGTCAAAAACTATGAAGTGACTGCATTCGCAGCACCGCAAGAAGTGAGACAAGAAGCAAAGGCCAGCGGTGTATCCGCCGGGAAATATGCCATTTATCTCAATGCTGTAGACAATGGGGCAAAAGTATCTCTGGATGACATCAAAAGCGTCTCCATCCATCAGTTAGCCAAAGATAACGGCGGGATCGAGAAGCTGGTGCCATCATCGAAGCCTATCGATAAGTCCTCGCTAAAAAGACTTGTCGCCGATGAAAAGTCAGGGAAATTGAGTGAGCGAATTCAGCAAATTCAAAACGACCGAGATAAAGGCAAAAGCAATGCGAACAATGATAAGAACGATAAGAACGGCAATGCCAATAATAATAATAATAGTAATAACAATACCAAACTTGGTAAGAACGATAATAATGGCAAGCCTAGTGTGAAGCCGACACCTACGCCTACGCCAAGAGTCAATCGTAATGACAGCAAGAACGGCCAGGACGGTAGAAACGGTCGTGACGATAACGACGACAAAAATGGCAAGAACGACAACGATGATAACAACGGCAAGGACAACGGTGGTAAGGATAACGACGATGATAACAAAAATACACCAAAGCCAGGCCGTAAGGACGACAATGACGATGATCCGAAAAATGGGTCATCGTCTAAGCCACGAGAGACTCCTAAGCCAAGTGTAAAGCCGACCGTTAAACCAACAAGCACGAGCAAGCCGACAGCAAAACCGACGGCGAAACCGACAGCGAAACCAACGGCTAAGCCTACAGCAAAGCCAACATCAACCCCGAAGTCAGAGAATGACCACAATTTCAATTGGAATTGGGGCAATCGGGACTGGGGACAGAAGAATGATGGTAAGGATTGATGAGCATTAACGATTGAGGAGTCATAATGACGACTCATGTTATGGGAACCCTGAGACACTCTGGTGAGTGGCTTGGGGTTTTTTGCTACCCCGAACATCTAACTTGACCAACTGCGCCAACCGTTTACCCCAACTAACTAGTTACTCCAACTAACTCCACCGAGCTCCAAGGCCAGCTACCTCAGACGAACCACTCAACCCAACGCCCCAACCTAATCCCCAACAGGGGGAACTACGGTCCTCTATTTGTTGAAGATCAGGCGTTTGGACAAATGAGAGGAACTCTGGTCCTCTATTTTGCCAACTTTCGGGGAAATGGTGCTCATACTGAAGGAATAACGCCCTGTAGTTCCCCCAAGCATTCACGATCTCGTGGAAAGTAGGATAGAGTTGTATTACAATAGTTGCATGTGCAATTATTCATATCCTCGCGAACGGAATGGAAGGGAGCTATTAGCTTGAGATATTCAAGATTCGGTAAATCCGGCTATAACGTATCATCACTGGGCTTTGGTGCAATGAATCTTCCAAATGTACCCTTGGAACAAGCTAGAGAAGCATTGAACTATGCCTTGGATCACGGTATTAATTATATCGACACCGCAGCAGCCTATCGCAACAGTGAAGAAATCATCGGCGAATGCATTTCGCATCGCAGGGACGAGTACTTCTTGGCGACGAAGACAGGGGCGCGAGATTATGAAACGGCGAAGGCGGAGATTGAGCGAAGCCTGGTGCGGATGAAAACGGACCATGTCGATTTACTCCAAATTCACTATGTCAACTATGTAACTGAATTTAAAAAAGCAATGGATATCGAAGGCGCTTACAAGGCGGCTCTGGAAGCTCAGCGAGAAGGCAAGGTCCGCTTCATCGGAATTTCCGGACATCGGCCGGATTTGCTGACGAAATGGATCGCAAAGGGGCAATTTGATCAAATTCTATTTCATTTGAATTTAGCGCAGCCTTTTGCTTTAGATGAGCTTATTCCCAAAGCGACAGAGATGGATTTGATGAAGGTTGCGATGAAGCCTCTATCAGGTGGCTTCATTCAGCCCGTTGACCGGGCCATTCGATATCCCTACAGCCAAAACGTGCATGTAACCATTTCGGGGATGGTCAGCGTTAAGGAAGTGCAGGAAAACCTGGCTGCCCAAGAGCAGGAGGTTGGATCGGAAGAACGTCAGGAGCTTGAGCAACTGGCCGTTGAACTCGGACAGCACGATTGCAGACGCTGCAACTACTGCTCCTGCCCACTTGAAATCGCCATTCCGGATGTGATGATTGCGAGCAGATTCAGGGAAAAATTTGGTTTGCTGCCGAAAGGCGAGGGATTTTTCCAGAGACAAAAGGATAGAATAGTAGGCTGTGCTGACCACGATCCATGCAAAGAGAAGCCGATTTGCGAAGAGAAATGCCCGTACCACCTGCCTATGCAGTCAGTTATCCAGAAGGCAGCATCTTTCTATTAAGTTAACAGGGAGAATGACACTATGTTTGCAAAAAACACAGCAATTACGACAGGCGTGTTCACGTCATTCACGCATAACGAGCAAGGGGCAGACGCCATCCTCGTCTGCCTAAGCGAAGCTGAGCTGCGCGAGGACACCGTCCTCGGCGAGCCGCAGCTCGACCAAGCCCTTCAGCGCATGCGCGCAAAGGGCATCTTCACCGGCGCCTCAGGCGAGCTCGAGGCGCTGCCCACCCACGGGCTGCTGCCGTACGCGTACGTGCTCGTTGCGGGGCTCGGCCCCGCAGCATCACGCGATACGCTGCGAGCAGCCGCCGTGCATGCAGCGCGCGAGGCACTCGCGCTGAAGCTCGATAGCTTGGCGCTGAAGCTGCCAAGCGGCATCGACAGCCGGTCCGCCGTCACGGCGCTGACCGAAGGGCTGCTTCTCGGTACATACCGCATCGCGGTGTACCGCAAAAACGAGCCGGCACGCGCAGAGCTGCGCCGGGCGGTACTGCTCACAGAAGCGTCTGCGGATGCAGCGCTTCTGTTATCTGCGATCGCAGCCGCTGAGGCGGTTGCGGAGGGCACGAACTATGCCCGGGATCTCACGAACCTCCCGGCCAATAAGCTCGTTCCGGCTACCCTCGCAGAGGAAGCCATGAGGCTTGCCCAGCATTACGGCTTCGGCTGCGAAGTGCTGGATGAGCACGAGATCGCCGCCCGGGGGATGGGTGGCCTGATCGCGGTTGGCGCAGGCAGCGTCAACCCGCCACGGATGATCACCCTGCAATATAAGGGTGATCCGGACTCAGCCGATGTGCTGGGCTTCGTCGGCAAGGGCGTGACCTTCGATACCGGCGGCATCTCGATGAAAAGCCCCGACGGCATGGAAGAGATGATCAGCGATATGGGCGGAGCTGCAACGCTACTGGGTGCTCTTCACGTCGTCGGGCAGCTGAAACCGAAGATTAACCTAGTAGTCGTCATACCGTCAGCAGAAAATATGACGTCCGGCTCGGCTTATCGTCCCGGCGATATCGTGACGATGCTTAGCGGACACTCTGTGGAAGTGCTGAATACGGACGCAGAGGGCCGTATTATTTTGGCGGAGGGCATCACCTACGCGAAGAGGCTCGGAGCGACGCGCCTGATTGATGTAGCTACTTTGACAGGAGCTATCTTAATCTCCTTTGCTGATGTAGCGACGGGGGCTGTGACGAACGATGATGAATTCCTGAAACCGCTGCTTCAAGCGGCCGGTGAAGCGGGAGAGAAGCTCTGGCAGCTGCCGAACTACCCGGAATATCGCGACATGCTGAAAAGCGATGTGGCCGATATCAAGAATCAAGCCTCCTCAGACCGCTGGGCGGGGGCTATCACCGGAGGGCTTTTCATCGGATACTTCGCCGAAGAAACGCCTTGGATTCATCTCGATACTGGCGGCACCGCCTGGTTATGGTCAGCCAAAGGCATCGAGCCCAAAGGAGCAACAGGCGTTATGGTACGGACATTAGCTGCTTATTTATGCGGCGATCAATTTAAATAAATGCTTTTCAAATAAACGAGGCTGTCCCAAAAGTCATCCAATGACCGAAGGAGAGCCTTTTTTGAACTTTTGGTAGCGCCCCCCTTAGATTAACGGGAAATACTACCGCTATTTAATTGAGTAACACAGCTATTGGGTGAATAAATGGAATTTTCTCCTGTTAATGGGGGCGATTGAGCCAGGAAGTAGGAGAGTTGGAGTGAATTAACTGTAATTTTTCCAGTTATTTGGTTTTCTAAACCGAAATTGCTTGAAATAACGGGAGTTTTTCCCGCTATTCTTAAAACAAACATAAGAGGCTGTCCCAAGTCATCCAATGACCGCGGGACAGCCTCTCTTTTGAACTTTTGGGACAGCCTCGTTTGTCGTTTAAGCGCCGACACTTCTTCCGGCTGCAGCTGGCTGCGAAACTGTTTTTTGCAGCAGCTCGTGCACATCAGACAGTTGAATGACGATCCTATTGATTTCATTGGTCGTATAAGAGAGCTGGCTCATACGCTGCTGGAGCTGGGGCAAGGAGATGCCGACCCAGCCTTTCTTGCTGCGATGCAGGGACAAGTCATATTTTAGCACCGTCATCGTGGCGGCGAATGGATCTGGTTTGATATAGACATCTTTCATTACATCATCCAGATTAAAATAGAGCTGACGACGGTCCCATTTAACAAAACCTTGATCGAACAAGATCACTAGGAAATCAGATCCTGATTTGTCCTTGTTCTCCATTGTGATGAGTCGGACAGCGCCTTTGGCTTGATTCGGCTTGATGTACTGGCCCGAACGAATATCAGGGATGAAAGGAACAATGAGAAGCGGGCCTACGCTGGCAATGTACAAATAAGTTGTTGACTGGAACACAAGAGAGAGTACAATAAAGGTCAAAAAGAGTATTGAGCTTGTGATAAGACCAAAATGGTTTGGTTTCATAGTATGTCGATGATCCCGCCTGACATGATAGATTAGGTAGTCTGTCCCATTTTACCATAAGCGCCCTATATCTTGTAAACTATTAGATCAGTCAATAGGCTTTACCCTTACAAAATGGAGGCGATCATACTTATGAAAATGCTGGACAGTTTGTGGAATCCTAGAAAAAAAATGTCCTACTACCGAAAAAGCCTCCTCATCGCTACGCTGGAGGGATTCCCGGCCGTTGTGATTTTTCAGCTGTTGGGCGGTCCTTTTTTAACCGGTTATTTATTGTACCTTGGTGCGACATCGACTGAGATTGGGTTTATACTAGCGATCACAACAGTGGTTAACATCATCCAAATTGGGATGGCTGTGGCGATGCAGAAATTCAGGAACCGCAAGCGGATGCTGCTCATTTTCGGCTCCTCTCACAGGTTGCTGTGGGCTTCGGTGGGTTTGATCCCGTTTCTGTTTCCGCAAGATTTGTGGGTCGTGATGTATATCATTCTGTATACGGTGGCTCATTTAGGCAATGCTGCAGGGGGTGTCGTGTGGACCTCACTGATTAGTGATGCTGTTCCGGGGCCTGTTCGCGGACGGTATTTTGGGCTTCGCAATACGATTCTAGGCGGAGTCAGCTCACTTGCTCTTTTTATAGGCGGGCAGATTCTGGATCGATATCCTGGTGGGCAGGGTTTTACCTATTTATTTATGATCGTCGGCGTTTGCGCGCTCCTCAATATCCTGGCGTATTGCTTATACCCGAATCCACCTTTCGAACCGTCCAAGGAATCGAATCCTATTGGAATGATTGGGAAGCCATTGAAGGACCGCGCATTTATAAAAGCGATTATTTTTTTAGCTGTTTTTTTATTTGTGCAAAGTTTGACCGTGCCGCTATTTTCCTATGTCATGCTAAAGCTCATGAAAATAAATTATGAAACAGTCTCCTACATAACCGTCGTCCATACGCTAATCATGATGGCAAGTTACTATGTTTGGGGGAACCTTAACGCACGTTATACCGCACAAACCTTGCTGTTATGGTCTTTACCGATCATTGCCCTTGCTTGTCTATTGTGGGGGGCGATTGCTTTTATACCGGCGATTGTCGTGCTTTATGCGGTTCATATCGTGCTCGGCATTGGACTCGGCGGGTTTAATCAGATGGTCTTTACCTTTACGATTGGCGACACGCCGAAAAGTGAACGCCCTATGTACATTGCAACGTACTCGGCGATTACGGGTTTTGCCGCTTTTTTAGGACCGATTGTTGGCGGAAAAGTATACGCGCTCATTGCAGAGGCCCCGATGTGGGTGCAGGTTTATGGCGTTTCCACAATTGTCGGCGCTGTGCTGTTGATACTTGGATTAGTTGTTGGACGCATGGTACTCGGGAAACAAATAAGGAGCTGACTTTTCAAAATGACAAGAAAAAGAATCGGAATCATCGGGCTTGGGGATATCGCGCAAAAAGTATATCTTCCGCTTCTTTCCGTTAATGAACAAGTAGACATCGCTGGCATTATGAGCTCCACACCTGCAACGGTTGAACGAATGAAGACCAAGTATCGCATCCCTTTCGGGACGACGAAGCTGGAAGAACTTCTCGCGCTTGAATTGGATGCTGTTTTCGTGCATAGCCCCACACCGACGCATTACGAAATTGCTATGAAAAGCATGGAGCAGAGAGTAGCAGTTTATGTAGATAAGCCATTGTCCTACGATTGGGCACAGTCGGTAGAGATGGCTTCTTACGCGGAACGAAAAGGCGTGCTTCTCGCAGCGGGCTTTAATCGCAGATTTGCTCCGCTTTATATCGAGGCACGAGATTGGCTGCGCGAAGCCGGCGGCTTCGATTGGTGTTCAGCAGTTAAGCATCGGATTAAGAAGCAGGGTCACGGTGCGAAAGAGACATTGTATGATGATTTGATCCATATGTTGGATCTTTTGCTCTGGCTGGGGGAGAGTCCCTATGAAGTGGCTTCGCATCATCAACAAGTGGATGAAGTTGGAAAGTTGCTTCATGCATCAGGAACGCTATCCTTCGGCTCATCGCAAGGCACCTATAGCATGGTGAGACTTGCTGGCGTGGATTTGGAAAAAGTCGAGCTGCACGGCAGCGGTCGTTCGGTTGAGGTGACGAATTTGGAGTCAGCGGTTTTTTATGAAAAAGGCATTGCACCGCGCATACGGACCTTCGGAAGCTGGGACACGGTGCTGGAGAGAAGGGGCTTTGCCAGCGTCGTTCAGCATTTCCTGGACAGCTTGGCTGATCCAAATGCCTGCACGATTCGTGGCGATCTTGTGCTGGCGTCTCATCAGCTGGTTGAGCGGTTGTCTGTTTAAAATGTTGTAAGGGGCTGTCTTCGGGTAGAGTGTTCTACTTGGGGGAGTCTTTTTTTGGAAACTATTCCTAGGAGGACTAGCCCCGAATGTCAAAAGCGGATCAAATGCTAGCCATTCTATGGCTCATCAAATCACATCAACGAATAACGGCAAAGCAATTAGCCGAGAAGTTAGAAATTCATATCCGCACGGTGTACCGGTACATCGATGCGTTATGTGCGAGCGGTGTTCCGATCATTTCGGATTCTGGGCACCACGGCGGCTATCGCTTGCTCGGCCAGTTTAATGAGGCTCCGCTCGTGTTTGATCTGGACGAGCAGAAGGCGCTCATTCACGCTGCCTCGTTTGCCTTGGAGGCAGGATATCCGTTTGGAGAGAAACTGAATCAGGCTGTTGCCAAACTTAAGTTATACACCAATCAAACGCAGCTCGCGCAAATCTATCTTCATGAGCAGGGGCTAGATGTCATTTCGCCGCAGGCCGATGCCGCCGAATCTTCCTTCCTCCAAGAAGTGGAGGTCGCTGCTGCACAGCGGGTCACGCTAAGCATGCACTATCAAAAAGGCTACGGTTCTATAGTAGAAACCCGCCATCTAGATCCCTATGGACTAGTTTGCTGGAAGAGTAAATGGTATGTCGTTGGGTACTGTCATTTGCGGAAAGAAATTCGCAGCTTTCGCGTGGATCGAATCCGGGAGTTGTCAAGGACGGACATGACATTTGAGAGGCCGACCGATTTCTCAGCACGCCAGTTCATTCTTGCAGGTATCCTGCCAGATTCCGATAAGCCGGAAGAGCTGATATCTGTGAAAATCACAGGGAAAGAGCAAGCGCTGGATGATCTCTGCGGGCATTGGTTCCTAGTTCATGCGCTGGTGGAGCGCTCACAGCATGAAGCCCATTTTCAACTGCAGGAGAAAGCCATTCGCGCTCATCTACCTTATCAACTCCTCAGTTATGGAGGCACGATTCAAATTAAAGAACCCCAGATGCTCATCCAGATGCTGCGGGACATTACGCAAAATTTACATCAATATTATGCTTCGATGCCAATTGACTGACCGCTTTTGTCAGTGAAGACGAGGTACAATGAGCTCATGTTTAACATAGAGTTCCATTCCGAGGAGGATGAAGCATGAGAGAACAAACGATCAAAACCTATGATTATCACGTCTGGGCCAATAAAAGAGTATTCGAACGCCTAGAGGAGTTGCCGGACGAAGTCCTGCATCAGGAGCTTGGTAATGTGTTTCCAACGATCTACCAAGGGCTCGTTCACATTTACCAGGTAGATACGATTTGGTTGTCAGGCATGATGGGCAACAGCTATGAGCAGATTAAGGAGCTGATCTGCACGATTGAAGCTAAGACAGCGGGCAAAAGCCTGAAACAAATTCAATCAGCTTATTGGGAAAAAGCAGAGGAATATCGCGTTTTTTTGAATGGCGTCGACGATCTGCAAGCAAAAATGCAATTTCCGCATCCAACCTTTGGCGTGCTGAAAGGGAGCATTAACGAATTGATTCAGCATGTCGTGAACCATGGCACGTACCACCGCGGTAATATTTCCTCGATGCTCCGTCAGCAGGGACACGCGGGGGCATCAAGTGACTTCGTCTTCTATTTATACGAAGTCAATAAGTAAGTGAAAAGGGGCTGCCGTAGAAGTCTAAGAAACATAAGACTTCTACGGCAGCCCCATCTTTTTATCCGCAGCTGCAATTCAGGACAGGCTTGCGGGCGGCAAGCGCTTCGTCCATGCGGCTGACCACGGTGGTATATGGCGCATTTTTGACGATATCGGGATTCTCTTCGGCCTCTTTGGCAATGGCGATCATCGTATCGATGAATTCGTCCAGCGTTTGCTTGCTTTCCGTCTCAGTCGGCTCGATCATGATGCATTCCTCGACGCTAATCGGGAAGTAGATCGTCGGCGGATGATAGCCGAAATCAAGCAATCGTTTGGCGATATCGAGAGTGCGCACGCCAAGCTTCTTCTGACGGTTGCCCGACAGCACGAACTCGTGCTTACAGAAGCGGGGATGCGGCACATCATAATAAGGCGTCAGTCTTGCCAGCATATAGTTGGCGTTCAGCACGGCAAACTCGGAAACTTTGCGCAGACCTTCTGGACCGAGCGTCCGGATATAGGTGTAGGCGCGGACCAAGATGCCGAAATTGCCATAGTAGCCTTTGACACGGCCGATCGACTGCGGGTAGTTATAATCGAAATAAAAGCTGCCGTTCTCCTTTTGTGCCACGAGCGGCGTAGGCAGGAACGGGATGAGCTTTTCTTTGACACCGACAGGGCCGGCACCAGGGCCGCCGCCGCCATGCGGGGTGCTCATCGTTTTGTGCAAGTTGAGATGCACGACGTCGAAGCCCATGTCGCCGGGGCGGGTAATGCCCATAATGGCATTCGCATTAGCGCCATCGTAGTAGAGGAGTCCGCCTGCGGCATGGACAATCTCGGCGATCTCTACGATCTGCTCCTCGAACAAGCCGAGTGTGTTGGGATTGGTGAGCATCAGGGCGGCCGTATCCGGGCCAACGGCTTTGCGAAGCTCATCCAGATTCACGAGACCGCGTTCGTTAGATTTGATTGTAATGGTCTCAAAGCCTGCGACCGTAGCGCTGGCTGGATTCGTACCGTGCGCGGAGTCTGGGCAAATGACTTTGGTCCGCTTTTCGCCGCGGCTTTCATGGTAAGAGCGAATCATCATGAGCCCGGTCCACTCGCCATGTGCACCAGCAGCAGGCTGAAGGGTTACGCGATCCATGCCGGTGATGGCTTCAAGATCCTTTTGGAGGTTGTAAAGCAGCTCCAAGGCGCCTTGCAGCGACTCTTCCGGCTGGTAGGGATGTATTTTGGCGAAGCCTGGGAAGCGGGCTACGTCTTCATTGATTTTTGGGTTGTATTTCATCGTACACGAGCCAAGCGGGTAAAAGCCGTTGTCCACGCCGAAATTGCGGCGTGAGAGAGCCGTATAGTGGCGGATGACATCCACTTCGTACACTTCCGGCAGCTCCGGCGCATTCTTACGCTGGAACTTGGAAGGCAGGACGTCGTTCAGGTTCACTTCCGGCACATCGGATTCCGGCAGGGAATAGGCGACGCGGCCCGGATGACTCATTTCAAAAATGAGCGCTTTGCCGTCATTTTTCACGTTTATGTTGTTTTCGCTGGTGCTCATCGTCATACGAGTTCCTCCAGTGCATCTGCGAAGGCATCGATATCTTCGCGCGTTCTTTGCTCGGTGACGGCAATTAGCATATGGCCGGCGAGCTCGGGGTAGTCGCGGCCAAGGTCATAGCCACCGATGATGTTATGCTGCAGGAGCTTGCTGCTGAGCTCCTGCACATTCGTGCCGTCCGGAAGCTTGACGGCGAATTCATTGAAGAAGCTGCCGGCTAACGGCAGCGAGAGCTTACCGGACGCGGTGAGGCGATTCGCCGCGTAGTGAGCTTTTTGGACGTTGAGCTTGCCAACGTCCTGAATGCCTTGCTTGCCCATCGTGGACAAGTACACGGATGCGCAGAGCGCGAGAAGAGCTTGGTTGGAGCAGATGTTCGACGTGGCTTTCTCACGGCGAATGTGCTGCTCCCGCGCTTGGAGCGTTAAGACGAAGCCGCGCTTGCCCGCGCGGTCGACGGTTTGGCCCACGATGCGCCCAGGCATGCGGCGCATCCAGCTCTCGGCGACGGCGAAGTAGCCGCACGTCGGCCCGCCCAGCGCAGCTGGGATGCCGAGCGGCTGGCAGTCGCCGACAACGATGTCAGCGCCGAGCTTGCCCGGCGCTTCGAGCAGCCCGAGCGTGAGCGGATTCGCGCTCACGACGAGCAGGGCGCCCGCGCCGTGCGCGATCGGCTCCGCCGCGCCGATATCCTCCAAGCAGCCGAAGAAATTCGGCGATTGGAGGATGACGGCGGCCGCGTCGGCAGACTTGGAAGCGAGGTCATCGAGGTCAGTCACGCCCTCTGGCGTGAGACCAATCTCGACCACTTCCAAGTTCAGCCCGCGGGCGGTCGTGCGCAAGATGGCGCGCGCCTCTGGGTGCACCGCGCGGGAGACGAGCAGACGGCTGCGCTTCGTCGCTCCGCTGGCAAGGGCGCCGGCTTCGGCCAGCGCCGTGGCGCCGTCGTACATCGAGGCGTTCGCTACGGCCATGCCGGTGAGCTCGCAGATGTACGACTGAAATTCAAAAATCGCCTGCAGCTCCCCTTGGGAGATCTCCGGCTGGTAGGGCGTGTACGCGGTGTAGAACTCCGAACGCGAGATGACATGATTGATCACCACGGGAAGGTGATGATCGTAGATGCCAGCGCCGAGGAAGCTGGCGTAGCTGTCGAAGTCGGCGTTGCGGCTGGACAAGTCGCGCATATAGCGCAGCAGTCCTTGCTCATCCAGCGCCTTCGACACGTTCAGTTCGCCTTGAAAGCGAACCTTTTGCGGAATATCTTGAAACATCTCTTCCATGGAGGAGATGCCGATTGTTTCCAGCATTTCTTTCTGATCTTGCTCGGTAATAGGCAAATAGCGGTGCTTCATGATGGGGGCTTGCTCCTCTCCGGGTTACGGCTTTCTTTTATAAAAAGGGGTGGCCACGACTTTCGCTTTGACCTGTGCCCCGCGAATTTCCACGTTTACTTCCGTGCCCAGCGCACTGTAGGCGGAATCAATCAAAGCGAGGCCAACATTTGTTTTGAATGTAGGAGACTGTGTGCCAGTTGTTACTTCCCCGATTGGGGCACCCTCGAGCGTGAAAACCTTATAATGCGGACGCGGAATGCCACGGTCGATCATTTCGATGCCGACGAGTTTGCGCGGTGCACCGTTCGCTTTATGCCCAGCGATCACATCACGCCCGATGAAGTCTCCTTTATCCAATTTCACAAAATAGTTCAGCCCGGCCTCTAGAGGTGAGATTTCATTGGAGAGCTCTTGCCCGTAAAGGGGAAGGCGTGCTTCAAAACGCAGCGTATCACGAGCGCCCAAGCCAGCCGGGACGAGACCATATTCTTGACCTGCCTCTAGCAGGAGCTTCCACAACTGAACGGCATCATATTGATCGATGTAAAGCTCAAAGCCGTCTTCTCCGGTGTAGCCAGTGCGGGACAGCAGGGCGTTGATGCCGGATACCTTCACATCGGGGAGGAAGCGAAACGTTTTCAAAGTCTGGATAGGTGCGTCTGTCAATTTGGCTAAAATCTGTTCAGCGTGAGGACCTTGCACAGCGAGCATAGCGGTTTCATCGGAAATGTTGGTGATCTCGGTGTGTCCAGTTAGATTCTGCTGCATCCATGCCACATCTTTGTCGATGTTGGATGCGTTAATAACTAGCATGTAGTTGTTATCGCCCAGTTTATAAACGAGCAAATCGTCTACGACGCCACCGTCCGGGTAGCACATGAGGCTGTATTGGCATTGTCCGTTTTCGAGCTTTGCCACATCGTTCGTGGTGATCTTTTGCAGGAAAGGGAGGGCGTCTTCCCCGGTAACCCGGACTTCGCCCATGTGCGACACATCAAAAAGCCCAGCCTGCTGTCTGACGGCATCGTGCTCTTTTTGAATACCCGTGAACTGCACTGGCAGCTCCCAGCCTCCAAAATCAATAACTCGCGCTCCATGCTCCGCATAAACAGGGAAGAGCGGTGTTCGTTTCAGCATGCGTTTACCTCACCTTCGATTTTGTACATCCCATATCTTGCCCAAAATGCAAAAAAGAGCAAAAGATATGCAACACAAACATACCTTTTGCCCTGTCCTTTTTACCTGAGAGTTACCCCGATTAGACCTATGTACGGTCCATCAAGTTTCCCCGTTGGTGTCCGAATTCCCGCTCGCGCGTTAATTCAAAGCTCTCCAGAGTTGCGTCCGGTACAAGTCCTTTTGCCTGAGAGATTCACCACTATTGGGCTTACTCCTTCGGCGCCGCGATATTTCACTGCGGTCTCTCCCTGCACCATCATTCGCCAATATTCAGTTTTTAGTATTGTATTAATTTTTGCCCACAGAGGTGTGAATTGTCAATTGTTACTTTTCATAAAATTTACCTTCGTCCGCCTTGACTTTAATGTTCCCATTAGATTAAGCTAAAATCAAAATTTGCTGGTAAGCGAGGGCGTAAAACGATGAGTAATGTACAAGCCAATTTGTTATACACCAAAGAGCATGAGTGGGTAGAGAAGCTTTCGGACACGGTTGTCCGTGTAGGTATTACTGATTTTGCCCAAGATCAATTGGGAGATATTGTGTTTGTTGAGCTGCCTAAGGCTGGGACATCCATTACCGCAAATGAAAGCATCGGCAGTGTGGAATCCGTCAAAACGGTTTCCGATATTTTCTCACCCGTATCCGGCAAGGTAACTGCTGTGAACAGTTCATTGGAAGGATCACCAGAGCTGGTAAACAGTGCACCGTTTGGCGAAGGCTGGATGGTTGAGGTCGAGGTATCCGGCGCGGATGCGCTTGAAGGCTTGCTGTCGGCTGATGAGTATGCTTCGTATATTGGCAACGAATAAGACACGGTCTTCGGTCCTTTTAAAAACGAGTTCCTAGTCATCGATTCTTCGATGGTAGGACTCGTTTTTTTTTGTTTGCCGAATTATTCGTAGCAAGCGATGTTCGGGTAAGCAGGCGTCGAGCTTATATTGTATTTAATACAACCATTACACCTATTTTCTCTGCAAAATGGCCGCTTCATTGTACAAAATACAACCATTTTGGGAAAAAGGCACCTAAACAGTCCTTAAGAGTTGAAATAGTTGTACAAAGTGCAATGAAGTGATGAGTCCGCGCTCATTAAGCGCTTTCAAGTTGCACAAAGTACAACATAGCACTTGAACCCGGACGGTTGTGGGTAAAACAACGTAAACGTTCCTCCAACTGTTACAGCCCAAAGCACTCGCTTTGCACAAACTGTTACATCTCGATGTACTCGCCTTCCAACAAACTGTTACAGCCAAAAGTACTCGGCTTCCTCAAACTGTTACAGCCAAAAGTACTCGGCTTCCTCAAACTGTTACAGCCAAAAGTACTCGGCTTCCTCAAACTGTTACAGCCAAAAGTACTCGGCTTCCTCAAACTGTTGCAGCCCAGTATTCGGGTAAGCAGGCATCAAGCTTATATTGTATTTAATACAACCATTACACCTATTTTCTATGCAAAATGGCGGCTTCATTGTACAAAATGCAACTATTTTGGGGAAAAGGCACCTAAACAGTCCTTAAGAGTTGAAATAGTTGTACAAAGTGCAATGAAGTGATGAGTCCGCGCTCATTAAGCGCTTTCAAGTTGCACAAAGTACAACATAGCACTTGAACCCGGACGGTTGTGGGTAAAACAACGTAAACGTTCCTCCAACTGTTACAGCCCAAAGCACTCGCTTTGCACAAACTGTTACATCTCGATGTACTCGCCTTCCAACAAACTGTTACAGCCCCAAGCACTTGCTTTGCACAAACTGTTACAATCCAGTGTTCAGGTAAGCAGGCATCAAGCTTATATTGTATTTAATACAACCTTTACACCTATTTTCTCTGCAAAATGGCCGCTTCATTGTACAAAATACAACCATTTTGGGAAAAAGGCGCCTAAACAGTCCTTTAGAGTTCAAATTGTTGTACAAAGTGCAATGAAGTGATGAGTCCGCGCTCATTAAGTGCTTTCAAATTGCACAAAGTACAACATAGCACTTGAACCCGGACGGTCGTGGGTAAAACAATGTAAACGTGGTCTTCCTCAAACTATCATAGCCTCAACTTCTGTCACTCCTGACACCATAGTTGCCCTTAATTCCACCGCATAAATCAGGACTTACATTGTCCATTTCGTGCGAACACCCGCCTTGGGAAAAAAGTCGATTTTTGTCGTCGAAACTGAGCTTGAACTTGACAGCGTTTAAAGTTGAGGAATATAATAAGAAACATGAAATAGGTAACCGGTTACACATCGTTTATCACGGTAACATAAATAATTAATTTATAATGTGTAAATAATAGTATTTATCGAGATAAAGGAAAATTTCGGGAGCATGTAACCGGTACCCTACGCAAGAATTACTTTGCTGAGAGTACGGGTTTGCTTTTTAGTAGGAGTGAGTCGTAACCAGTGGCAACAATTAGAGATGTAGCAAAGTTGGCAGGCGTTTCCGTAGCGACTATTTCCCGATTCTTGAACAAAAACGGATATGTCAATGAAGAAACAAAACTGCGAGTAGAGCAAGCGATCAAAACGCTTCAGTACGAGCCGAACGCAATGGCAAGAGGACTTGCAGGAAGAAAAACAGGCACGATTGCCTTAATATTCCCAGACATCACGAACCCATTCTTTGCGGAGCTAGCCAGAGCTGTTGAGGATGTTGCCCGCATGTATGGGTATACAGTAATCCTATGCAATTCGGATAATCAAGCGGATAAAGAGCAAACCTACATTAGGGTATTGAAGCAGCGGTATGTGGATGGCATTTTGTTTGCTTCCTACAGCCTTCGCTCTGACGATGTTGATGCTTTGAATAATGAGAAAATTCCTTTCATTATGCTGGATAGAGCGCCGCGCGAGACCTCTTGCACGGTCGTAAGCTCCAAGCATTTGGAAGGGGCACAGCAAGCTGTACAGCATCTGCTCGATGAGGGCTGCACGAAAATTGCTCATATATATGGCCCGCAGGATACGGTAACCGGAAGAGAGCGGTTCATGGGATACGAGCAATCTGTGAAACATTTTCCTTGGTACTCGCCAAGCCTCGTTGAACCTGGTTATTTCCGAGTTGACGGCGGAATGGAAGCGGTTGAAAACCTAATGAAACGCCATCCTGATATTGACGGAATTTTTGCCGGCAATGATACGATGGCTGTTGGAGCACTTAAGAAATTACAGCGAATGGGCGTGCGCGTCCCTGATCAAGTTGCGTTGTGCGGTTTCGATGGTATCGACCTAACGGTCATCGTCGAGCCGGAAATTACGACGGTCGCACAATCGATTTATGATATGGGGATGCTGTCAACACGGCTTCTTATCAAGAAAATCGAGGGTGACAACAGCGAAGATCAAACGCATCTATTCGATGTCAAACTCATACCTCGCGAATCAACGAGAAGAAAAAGAAAAGAATGAACCATCGAATCGGATGATGGACAGTGGAGGTTGTAAAACAATGGAACAATTCAAAATTTTGGCGCCCTGCGGGATGTTAGGTTACGGATTTCCGAAATCATCGTTTATAAGAGGCATGGAGCATAAACCTGATGCAATTGTCGTGGATGCCGGATCAACGGATGCTGGTCCTCATAAATTAGGAGCTGGTACGGCGATTGTCAGCAAGCAAGCTTGCAAGAAAGATTTGGAACTGATGATTGTAGCTGGTGCTGAAGCTAAGATTCCGGTCATTATCGGATCTGCCGGAGGAAGCGGCGCCAAGGTCCATGTTGAATGGACACGAGCAATCATTATGGAAATTCTTGAAGAAAACAATATTACGGGACTGAAAGTCGCGACAATCTGGGCGGACATTCCTAAAGAGGTCGTGGAAGCTAAATTAGAAGCAGGCGAGTGTGAGCCGCTTGGGATTGCTGTGAAGACGCTTACCAAGGAAAGATTGGAAGCTACCAATGGTATTGTCGCCCAAATGGGACACGAACCCATTATCGCGGCACTTCAAGAAGGCGCTGACATTATCATCTGTGGCCGCGCTTACGACCCTTCGCCGTTTGCCGCGGTAGCGATGCATAATGGTTTTGATACTGCACTTGCTTATCATTTGGGTAAAATTCTCGAATGCTCAGCGCTTTGTGCAGAACCAGGGACAACGAAAGACTGCATGCTGGGTATTCTGACTAAAGATTCATTTATCGTTAAACCACTGAACGATAAACGTAAATGTACGGCAGTTTCCGTAGCTGCACACACATTTTATGAGAAGGATCATCCTTATCTGCTCCATGGTCCAGGACTTGTTCTGGATCTTGAACACTGCGAGTTCAAGGAATTGGGAGATGATAGCGTAGAAGTGCGAGGCAGCCGAATCTTGCCATCTCCTGCGTATCAAATCAAGCTTGAGGGTGCAATGAAAGTTGCTTACCGAACACTCGTCGTCGCAGGTATCCGCGACCCGCTTTTGATCGAACGAATCGAAGAAGTTGAAGATTTAGTCAAGCAGCAGGTTTGGGAGTACTACAGCGAAGTCCCACAAGAGGATTATGAAATCAATTTCATCAATTACGGCCTCAACGGCGTGTTGGGTGAATTGGAACCGCAGAAAACAGCAGGTCACGAGTTAGGTGTTGTATTCGAAGTTATTGCGAAGACACAAGAGCTGGCGAACACGATTTGCAGCTCCGTCAGATCTACCTTCTTGCATTACGGCTATGAGGGCAGGAAATCGACGGCTGGCAATCTGGCGTTCCCTTTTGCTCCAAGCGATATCCCTTTCGGTGCTGTGTATGAATTCTCTGTTTATCATTTGATGCAAGTTGCGGATGGCGTAGAGATGTTCCGTAACGAATATATCGAGGTGTAATTATGAAGCTAGTAGATGCAGCGAAAGTACTGAGAAGTAAAAACAGCGGGCCGTTTGAAATTACCGTGGATGCCCTTTTCACAGATCCGGTGATTTATTACAAAATAAAGAATTCCGGCATCATTAACAAAGATTTGGTATCGAAGCTTTACAACATTGAGCAAGATAAGATCATGCATATCGTCTTTTTCGATCAAGCGCTCGGCTTCAAAATTACGTTCGCGCGGAAAGTTTCTTCAGGCACGTTCTTGGATCGTGACGTATACGGCGCTCAACAGCATGCCCCACTGATGGAATTGGAAGTCGACGTATGATGGGAAAGGAGTCGATTCAAATCAGAACGCATTCGAAAGTTAAACAAATGTGGAGTGACAAAGTCCTCTACTTGATGCTTTTGCCGGGAATCGCTTATTTTATCATTTTTCACATCTGGCCGATTATCGGCATGAAGTTAGCCTTTTACGATTATCAAATTCTCGGAGATAACGTTTTTGTTGGATTTAAATATTTTCGGGAGCTGTTCAGTACGCCAGTTTTTGAGCAGGTATTAAAAAATACGCTCATTATCAGCGCGATGAAAATGTTTCTTATTTTTCCAATTCCGATCATCTTTGCGCTCATCCTTAACGAGTTCATTAACGGAAAGTTCCGGAAATCGATTCAAGTCATTTCGTATTTACCCCACTTTCTGTCCTGGGTCGTTATCGCCGGGGTATGGTTCGACTTTTTATCCAAGTCAAACGGTGTCGTGAATGAGATTATTCAAGCCTTCGGGTTTCAACCGCACGACTTCTTGACAGATAAATCAGCGATTAGATGGGTGCTTGTTGCCAGTGAAGCATGGCGGAATATCGGCTGGGATTCGATCATTTTCCTTGCGGCCATCATGGGTGTGAATCAAAGCTTGTACGAAGCGGCACATGTTGATGGAGCCAACCGCTGGCACATTGTAACGCGAATTGTTCTGCCTCATCTGTACATTCCGATGGTCACCATCTTCATTCTAAATGTCGGATTTATTATGAATGCAGGGCTGGATCAAGTGTTGAACTTCACGAATGATTCCGTCAATAGCCGTATCGATATTATCGATACTTATGTTTACCGCGTTGGTTTGATCAACGGTCAGTATTCATTCGCTACAGCGGCTAATTTGTTCAAAAGTATGATTGGGGTCGTGCTGGTGCTTTCCACGCATTTCATATCCAAGAAACTGACCTCGAAAGGCGCATGGTAAGGAGGAGCTAGCATGAGTGTCCAAAAATTTTCGTTCACCAAATTAGTGCTCGGTGCCGTACTCGTCCTCTTATCGCTGACGATGTTTGTACCGATTATGAACTTGATCGCCAAAGCTTTCTCGAACCCCAGCAAAGTTCATATGCTGCATGGCTATGACATTTTGCCAAAAGGTTTCTCGTTCATCAACTTCCAAGTGGTGCTCAGCAATCCGATTGTCGGGAAAGCGTTAATGAACTCTTTATTTATTACGATTGTCGGTACGGCGTTCAGCATTTTCTTCACAACGATTACAGCTTACGTATTGACGCGTAAAAATCTGGTCGGCAAAACGCCTATCATGATTTTCCTCATCATTATCATGATTTTTGAACCGGGTATCGTGCAAGAGTATATGGTCATCAAAGACCTGCACTTGCTGGATAATCTTTGGGCGATGGTGCTCTACCGCACGATTAACGTATTTTATTTGATCATTATGATGCGGTTTATTGAAGAAATACCTGATTCCTTGGTTGAGGCTGCGAAAATCGATGGCGCTGGGCACATGACCGTGTTCATGCGGATTATCTTACCGCTGTCCCGCATTCCGCTTCTGACGATCGGTATGTTCTATGCGGTAGCCAGATGGAATGAATTCTTCAAATCGAGCATTTTCTTATCGAGCCGAGACAACACCGTGCTGCAAGTACTGCTCAGGCAATTCGTTGTTGAAGGAGATACGACGACCTTAGTCGGTGCGGCTGATTTGATGAAAAACAACAATATCGCGCAATTGGACTTCTCGTCCTTGAAGGCCGCTACGATTGTCATTGCTATGGTTCCGATTCTGATGCTATATCCCATTATTCTGAAGCATTATACCAAAGGAGTAATGGAAGGCGGCGTAAAAGAATAGTATTCAAACATTATTTTGGGAGGCAATCCAAATGAAAAAAGCGCTTTTTGCAATGGCTGCAGTCGTTCTGGTCACTACAACAGCATGCAGTTCCGGTGGGAACAATTCAACGAATACGTCTGCACCATCTGCAACACAAAATGGCCAGGCGGTTACGACAGTCTCCATTTTAGCCAAGGATTTTGCACCAGACGATCCTAACGTTCAGAAATTGGTTAAAGGTATCGAAGATGGCATGAAAGCAGAAGGCAAAAATGTTAAGCTGCAAATTACGCCTGTGCAAAGCGGAACGTATTCCGAGAAAATGGGCTTGCTCTTACAAAGCGGTAACATCCCTGATCTTATCTACTTCCAAGGTGGAGATTATCAATTCGCAACGACTCAGAAAATTTTGGAGGATCTGACTCCATATATCGATAAATCCAAATACGTTAAGGCTTCTATGAATCCTTATAACATTGAAAGAATGAAGAACTACCCTTACTTGCTATGGTTGTCACCGGTTAGCAGTGCTATTCCTGTCGTGCGTCAAGACTTGATGGACAAAACAGCATCCGGTAAAGCTGCTTTGGAAAACCCAACAATCGATAACTACTACACGTTCTTCAAAGAGCTTAAGGAAAAAAGCGGTGCGAAATATGCCTATACAACAGCAGGCAATCTTGATGAGTTGGACGCTATGTTCGGGCAAGCTTTCGGACTGACGACAACTTGGCTCAAAGGTGCAGACGGTAAATACGCATTCGGTAAAACAACACAGTCTGAAAAAGACAAACTAGAGTTCTACGCTAAGATGTACAAAGAGGGCTTGCTTGATCCTGAGTTCCTGACGAAGAAATGGGATACGAAAGAAAAAGCGTTCTATGACGGCCAAGCAGCTATCATGGCGGGTACACAAGGTAAAGTAATTGACCTGTACAACTCCAAATCAACTGCACAAAATGGCGCAGGCGCGAAAGTCGTTCCTCTGCCGCCGGCAAAAGGTAAAGGGCAAGGTTACGCACCGGTTGATACAAGTAAAGAAAGCCGCGGTTTCGCGATTTCCAAAACGTCCAAAAACAAAGATCTGGCCTTTGCTGTATTAGAATACATGGCTAGTCCAAAAGGTCAAATGATGGATAAGCTTGGTTTTGAAGGCTCCGAGTATCAAATCGTTGATAACAAAATCAAACTGACAGATAAGTTTGCTGCTTGGTATCCGCACTTTGTCGAGTCCGTTATCAGCTTCACGCCGGACAAAGAGTTTGATCCGACTACGCCTTACTTCTCGGAACCGGCAGCGAAATCGCTCAAACTTTTCGAGAGCAATTCCACGAAAGACAATACCTTCATTATGCCTGCCGATTTGACGGCGAAATGGGATGCAGCTACGGCTGTTTACAAAGAGTTCGCAGCTGATATCGTAACTGGTAAGAAAACAGGTGCTGATTTCGATAAATTCGTTCAAGCCTGGAACGCTGCAGGCGGTAAAGAAGTAACGGATTATGCGAATAAAACAATTAAGTAAATCGGGCTTTGAAGCCAATAAATGAACTGCAAAGTGTGGGGCGTAACAGCCCTGCACTCCCTGTAGAAGGGAGTAAGTCAAATGGTTACTTTTGCTGATAGAGTGAAAGGCGTTGTTTTCGGCACGGCTTATGGCGATGCGATGGGCGCTGTTGTTGAGAAAATGACGTTCAATGAAATTCATGAAAAGTATGGTCGGGTAGAAACGACGATGACCAAATGGTGGAAAGCAGATTGGCCGGAAGACAAGAGGCTCGGCAGGATGAGAGGCGAAGGCATCGTTACTGATGATACGCTCATGACGCTTGCGCTTATGAATGTATATGGTATTGAACGCCGTCATTTGGATGCTTATGATCTGGCTAATGAGTTTGTCAAAGAGATCTCGTTCCGTCCTAAATATATTCCCGAACTGGGAAAAGTAGCTATGGTTATGGATCGCTTGTTTTATCCAGAGAAGCATATTTTTAACCGTCATGTGCTTGCCAATTGCGAGCCTCGCGAAGGCGGTTATGGCAATATGGTTAACTGCGGTGCTGCCATGTATATCTCACCGATCGGCATTGTGAATGCCTGCAATCCGAAGGCAGCCTATGATGAAGCGATTCTTTTTGCATCCGGTCATCAAGTCAGCTATGGCTTGGAAGCGGCGGGCGTTTTGGCAGCTTGTGTTGCGAAAGCATTTGAACCCGGTGTGACGGTAGAAGACATCATTCAAACTGCTTTAATGTATGCGAAAGATGGTACTAAGCAGGCGATTCAAGACCTATGTGACACAGCTCGATCCCTGAAGCCAATTAAGCATAACCGGGCTGAAGTTGTAGGGCAACTGCACGCTGCAATGGGCAAATATTCGCCAATGGGTGATGATGTCAACCGTAGCATTGATAAAGTAGGCATCCCTTCTAACCACTATACCCCAAGTCGATTGTTCTCGATTGAGGAACTTCCTTTAGCATTAGCTTACATTATTTTGCATGATGGGGATTTATTGGAGGCTGTTAAAGACGGAGTGAGCTCTGGTCGCGACACGGATTCTATTGGTGTTATGGCTGGTGCCATTCTTGGAGCTATGCATGGCGTTGCGGCTATTCCGCAAGCTGAAATTGCTGTTATTGAACAGATTAATAAGCAAGAAATTGAGAAGCATTGCCATGCATTTATCGAAGCTGCCTCATTTATTATTGAGCAAGACCTTGCGCTCAGCAACCGCAGACAACAACAGATTCGTTCTATTATTTAAAAGGTGGTGTAATCGTTGATTCCTTCTAATTATTTGGAAAAAATTTATTCTGGTTACTTAGGTATGAACATTGGCATAAGACTAGGCGCTCCGGTTGAACCGACGATTTGGACTTATGAAAGAATACAAAGCACATATGGCGACATTACGGACTATGTCAAAGAGTTTAAGAACTTCGCAGCGGACGACGATGCGAACGGTCCATTCTACTTCTTGCGCGCGTTGTATGACGATGCCAAGGACCGCGATATTACGCCTAACGATGTAGCTCGCGCTTGGTTGAACTATGCTCGTGAGGGAATCGGGATGTTCTGGTGGGGCGGTTACGGCGTAAGTACAGAGCATACAGCCTACATCAATTTGAAAAAAGGAATTGAAGCTCCACAGTCTGGTTCTATTGAGCAAAATGGACTTATTATCGCCGAACAAATTGGCGGTCAAATTTTCATCGACACATGGGGCCTTGTCAATCCAGGCAACCCGAAAAAGGCAGCGGATTTCGGAGAAGCAGCAGCTCGTGTTTCTCATGATGGCGAAGGTGTGTTAGGCGCAAGATTCTTCTGTGCAGCAATTTCCAAAGCATTCGAAACAAGCGACATCAATGAAATTATTGAAGCAGGTTTGGCTCAAATTCCAGCTGACTCGATCTATGCCAAAGTGTCCAGAGCGGTGCTTGCTTTCCACGAGCAACATCCGAATGACTTCAGAGCATGCCGAGACATGCTTGAAAGAGACTGGGGCTACGACAAATATACGGGCGTATGCCACATCATTCCTAACGCAGGCGTCTGCGTGCTTTCCATGATCTACGGCCAAGGCGACTTCAACAAAACGGTTGAAATTGCAACGATGTGTGGTTGGGACACGGATTGCAACGCCGGTAACGTTGGTACGGTTCTGGGTGTAGCTTGTGGTCTCGAAGGTATTGCAGATAAGTATCGTAAACCGATCAACGATTCCATCGTGATGTCAGGGATTTCGGGCTTTATGAATATTCTCGATATTCCGACCTACGCGAAAGAATTGGCGATTCTAGGCTATCGCTTGGCGAATGTTCCTTGCCCAGAGGGTCTTGTAGAGAGCTTCACAGAGCACGATATTTATTTCGACTTCGAACTACCAGGTTCCACACATAACATCCGTATCTCGGATCCGTTCTTCTGCCAGGCAAAGCATTCAACGGAGAAATCCTTCAAAGGAACGGGATCGCTTGAAGTTGTGTTTGACCGTATGACTCGTGGGGAAAAATCAAAAGTATTCTACAAACCATTCTATACACGCGATGATTTCAGTGACGAAAGATACTCACCGACATTTGCGCCTAAAGCATCCTCTGGTCAAAAAGTATCCATGCAAATCTTCTTGGATCAGTGGGGCGGCAATGAAACGATGGGCATCGCACCTTATGTGCGCCTGTCCAATAGCAAAAAAGAGCTTGTACAAGGTTATGTGAAGCTCGTTGATCAAGAGTGGGTTCATGTTGAATTTGTAATCCCAGATTCCGAGGGCGAGCTGATTGATGAAGTCGGTATCGTGTTAGAGGCTTATTCGACTCGCAAGCCGAAAAGCTTGGGACGCATTTTCATTGATGAATTCCGCATCTACGGCAACGCAGATTACACCATTGACTTCAACAAGCAATTGAGCAATTTTGGTTGTATTACGCCATTTGCGCACAACAATGGGGCTTGGAGTTTAGAAGAAGGCGCGATGTATCTTATGACGGCGGAGCCAAGCGAAGCCTATACAGGTAACTATTTTGCCAAAGACTACTCCGTATCTGTAGAACTCAACCCGCAAAGCGGACATTCACACTTAGTGGCTGTTCGTGCACAAGGTGCAATGAGAGGTTATCATGTAGGATTTGATGGAGCTAATCAAGTATCTCTGTATATCAATAACTTCGGTTTCACGAAGCTAGCGAGTGCGGAGTTCCCGTGGCAGCTTGGCAAAGACTACGACTTCAAAGTGACGGTGCAGGGTAATTCCATTAATTTCGCTATTGACGGACAAGAAGTTTTGAAGCACACTGACGATACGTTCGACTACGGGATGTTTGGCGTAAGCACAAGAACTGCAGCTAGAACTTATTTCAGACATGTTAGATTTACGGAAATTTAGAAATTGTAGGTGGAGCGGGGAACGTTATGAAAATAATCGTAATTGGCAGTGCAAATATGGATATGGTCATGCGGACTAGCCGTATTCCAGAAATGGGCGAAACAATGCGGGGCGATGGATTTATGCTATCCGCCGGAGGCAAGGGAGCCAATCAGGCAGTTGCTTGCGCAAAAATGGGCGCTGATACCTGGTTTATGGCGAAAGTTGGCGACGATATTTTTGGGCAATCGTTGATCGGCAGCCTCAAAGGGTTCGGTGTGAAAACTGAGTATGTGGGAATTGAACCTGAAGTTACGACAGGTGTAGCCGCGATTACGGTTTGCGATGGGAATAATGCGATCATTCTAGACGGCGGCGCCAATAACCTAGTTAAACCTGACTATATTGAAAGCTATGAAGATCAGTTGCTCTCGGCCTCGGCGATTATGCTGCAGCTGGAAATTCCGGTGGAAACTGTCTATGCCACCATTCGACTTGCGAAAGGCAAGGTGCCGATTTTCCTAAATCCGGCGCCTGCCATTCCACTTGATGACGAAATGTTGGATGGTGTGGATTATTTCACACCGAATGAAATCGAGTGCCGGTTGTACACGAATGTGGAAGTCAAAACCACGGAAGATGCTTTTGCGGCGCTGGATATTTTGCGCGGCAAAGGTATTCGCTTCCCGTTAATTACACTTGGTGAAAAAGGCATTGTGTACTATAACGGCACCGAAAATGTGTATATGGAAGGTCGGAAAGTGAAGGCCATAGATACAACGGCTGCTGGAGACACGTTCTCTGGGACGCTTGCGGCTATGATTACTTCAGGCAAATCCCTCGATGAAGCGGTAAACATCGCGCAGCTTGCGTCTTCGATATCGGTTACCCGCATGGGTGCACAGCATTCGATCCCGTATTTATCGGAGCTTTCGGATCTATGATGAACAAAGTGGAAATCCGTTTTCATGAGTTGTTGAAAACTGCTGAGCATTTAGGTGAACACCGTATTCGTACGGTGGAGCGGAGATCAGACCCATACGGCGACTATGCCGCTATGTATTTGGAGACCGAGCTCATCCCGGGTGAGTGGGTGAAAACGTATTTCTGGATAGGCGTTCCTTATGGGGAAACGCCTTTTCCTGCTATGCTGCACATCCACGGGGGAGGTTCGCAGACGGCTAATTTGGAGCATGTGCGGCATTGGATGAGCAAAGGGTATGTCGCGCTTAGTTATGATTGGAAAGAGGAACTATCCGGGCAGGAGTTTTACTCCGATTTGGCGGACATGCCCACGAAAGACATGGAAGAAGAGTTTGACCCACTGCAATCTGTGATGTTCACGCGTCTCATTCACGCGAAGAAAATGGTAACGTGGTTGGCTCAGCTGCCAGAAGTGGACGCGGAGCGGATGGGTGCTTTCGGCATTTCCCGAGGAGGCACGGTAACGAGACTGCTTAACGCCTGGGATAGCCGGTTGCAGGCGGTGGCACCTATTTATGGCTGCGGCAAGCACATGTCGCCAGGACGGCTGAACCGTAACGTTCGCAGGCCGCATACGTTGGAAGACACCTACCAATGGGAGCAGCTGCTTAGCGGTTTGAAGCTAGCCGAGCGGAAGCAGTCACCGATGCTGATCATGTCGGCAACGAACGATTATTGGGGCTGGATGGATGCCATCTGCGAAGGTGCTGCACATCTTCCGAAGGCGAAGCGTGGGCTGTTTTTCGCGGCCAATCAGAATCATCATCTGGATGGCTGGGCAGGCGCAACATTGGACTGTTGGATGGATGCGCTTGTCAAAGGAGACGGGCATTGGCCGCAAGCTCCGTCCGCAGCAGTCTCTGTTAGCGAGGGAGCATTGCGGGTGACCGCCAAATTTGCTGCTGATGGACTGCTGAAGCTTCCGCAAAAGCTTCGCTTTTGCTGGTCTTGGTATGACTGGAGCGAGGTGCTTCCGCCAGGCAGATACTGGCACGTGAAGGAGCACGACTGTTCGGAAGACAGCGACTTCAGTGTGGAGATACCGATTATTGATCCTGCAATAAGCGGTTTCGTCTATGTGGATGCCATCTATGAGGATGGCGTAAAAACGAGCAGCTTCCCGCTGCGGTTCTCTCCCATTTATCTGGGAGCAGTTGCATCCGGAATGCCTTTAACGCTGGAGTTGGCTGATTTCACTCGCGGGCTTGATGGATGGCATTGTCCGGAACAGCGGACGGAGCCATTTGATCCTGATTTCCGCTACGTATTTATGGATGACCCGCAGGGAGGCAAAGCGCTATCTTTGGACGAGCCGGAATCGAGGTTTGCCTTAGTCACGCATAAGCCTGTCGACCCGATTATGCAAGGGGATAAGGACCATTTGCAGCTGCAGTTCAGGCTGTTTACGGACGTTCCAGGCGTGTGGGAGGTATCGGTTTTCTATCGGCCGGATCAAGCGGGCCAGATCGTTTGGGCGAGCGAGGTAGAGGGAGCACTCGGTTGGACGGTTGTGCGACTAGCCAGGCAGTCGTTTGGCCATGCAGACGGCAAGGCGCTGTCATCTTGGGAGAAAATGCACAAGATCTGCGTGACTTTTCTTCCTGAACAGGTGGACTCCAGCAGCGGTTGTAGGCCGGCTCTTGGTTCGGTTCGTTTTGTTTAAGATGGAGGTTCTACCGCTAATTCACTCTCTGCCACAGTTCAGCGTAGATTAACGGTAGTTTTTCCATCTATTCCAGCTGAGGCTAGTTAAAGGGATCACCCTGCTGAATTTGGCAAGCATAGAGAACGATCGCTCGCATAAATAAACTAGAAGTACTTCACAGGACTACGGTATCAAATCCGTAGTCCCTTTTATTTTTCAAAGCAGCACTCCAAGCCGCATGACTACGCTATCATTGGTAAAAATAACTGTTGACACAATCTGAGCTACTTACTACTATAAAGGTGTGGGTAATTGGATGATCCAATTATCAGCATATTGCCAGACGGAAGGTACTCATAATGACAATAAAGAAAATTAAGTACCATAGAGTGTATGAGGATGTCATTGAGCAGATTGAAAAACTGATCCTTGAAGGCAACCTTGCGCCTGGAGACGTTTTGCCAACCGAAAGAGAGCTTGCCCAAGCTTTCGGGATTAGCCGCGGGACTTTGCGTGAAGCATTCCGAATTTTGGAACGAGAAGGGCTAATCGAGACTCGTCCGGGTGGCGGTCGATTTCTTAACAAGAACCTCAGCAAAGCGGAAGATAAAACTAGAATCCTCGATAATATTGAGAGAGCTACAATTATTGAGCTGCTTGAGGCTAGGGAGATTTTTGAAACAGGCATCGTGGAATTGGCAACGCTGAGAGCATCCGAACAGGATATTCTAGATATTGAAAGCGCTCTCGAAAAGTGGGGCACCATTGACAGCGAATCGGATGATCCGGTTTCTCCAGATCAAGCTTTCCATCTATCCATAGCTAAAGCAACACATAATGTGGTGCTCGTGAATCTCATCGATCTGAACATGGATTTGTTGAAAAGAACGGCTACGAAGACAGTTGAAATACCTGGCCGTAGAAGTGAAGTGTATAAGGAACATTACAACATTTTCCAGGCTATAAAAGAGAGAGATCCACTTAAAGCCAAAGAAACGCTGCTGTACCATTTGAAACAGGTTAAACAAAATATTCAAATAAAGTAGCGGAAAACGGATGAAGTTTATCCGTCTGATGTAATTGGGTCATCCAATTACCCAAATTATTTATGTAATCGCTTTATCTGAATTGTAAGCGGCTACAAGTATATCGATTTCGATTCTCGTGCCGTATCCCATTCTTCTAGAGGCACTACTACGATACGAATAAAGGAATGGAAGACGGCTTCAGAATATATAGATAGACAAAAAAAGGGAGGAAATAGAATTGAAAAAATCTCTTCTTATGGTGGTCACGGCTTTAATGGTTGTAACAACCGCATGCTCCAGCGGCGGCAGCAAATCTCCGAGCAACGAGGCAGCTCCAACGTCTGCACCAGCTGCAACAACGGCGGGGGATGCGAATAAAGAGCCGGTAACTCTCTCCATTGTAGCTAAAGATTTAATGGGGGATGACCCTGGTGTTCAGAAGCTGCTGAAAGGTATCGAAGAAGGAATGAAGGCGGAAGGCAAAAATATTAAGCTGAAAGTAGTCCCTGTACAAAGCGGAACCTACTCGGAGAAGCTAGGCTTGCTGCTGCAAAGCGGTAATATTCCTGATCTTATTTACTTCCAAGGCGGTGACTACCAATTTGCCGTTACGCAAAAAATTCTGGAGGATTTGACGCCATTTATCGATAAATCGACGAATGTGAAGGCATCGATGAACGTTTTTAACCAAGAGAGAATGAAGAATTATCCGTATCTGCTATGGCTGTCGCCTCCGAATAGCGCTGTGCCTGTCGTTCGTCAAGATTGGTTTGATAAAACCGCATCGGGCAAAGATCTGATTTCCAATCCAACGAGTGACAATTACTATACCTTCTTCAAGGACTTGAAGGAGAAAAGCGGCGCGAAATATGCTTACACGGTGGCTGGAACACTCGATGAGCTCGACGTAATGTTCGGTCAGTCCTTCGGTCTGACATCCACGTGGATCAAAGGTGATGACGGTAAATATACCTTCGGTAAAACAACACAGTTTGAAAAAGATAAGCTGCTATTCTACGCAAAATTGTACAAAGATGGCCTTCTGGATCCCGAGTTCCTGACCAAGAAGTGGGATACGAAAGAGAAAGCATTTTATGATGGGCAAGCGGCTATCATGGCAGGCACACAAGGCAAGGTTATCGACATCTACAATAACAAATCGGTTAGTCAAAATGGAGCAGCTGCCAAGGTCATGACACTGCCGCCAGCAAAAGGCAAAGCACAAGGTTATACCCCGGTAGATATCAGTAAGGAAAGCCGCGGTTTTGCTATTGCTAAGACATCCAAGAACAAAGAAATGGCATTTGCGGTACTGGAATATATGGCAGGACAAAAAGGTCAAATGCTAGATAAGCTTGGCGTTGAAGGCGATGAATACCAAATCGTGAACAACAAAATCAAATTAACAGACAAATTTGCAGCTTGGTTCCCGCACTTTGTAGAGTCCACAGTTAACTTCAAACCGGATAAAGAGTTTGACCCAGCGACACCTTATTTCTCTGAGCCGGCAAGCAAATCTCTACAATTGTTCGCTTCTATGTCGACGAAAGACAATACTTTTGTGATTCCTGCTGAGCTCGCTTCCAAGTGGGATGCTTCCACTGCTAAGTACAAAGAGTTTGCAGCGGATCTCGTAACTGGCAAGAAAAGCGCAGCAGATTTCGATAAGTTTGTTCAGGATTGGAACGCAGCAGGCGGTAAAGATGTGACGGAATACGCGAATAAAACGATCAAATAAACGACTTTGGGTGGGGCGCAAGCCCCACTTTTTACCAATGAATAGAGAGGTGAAGGCAATGGAAACACAGGCATTTCATACTGAAGATGACAATCGGGTGTTCATTCCAGAAACATCGTACATTTATCGTGTTCAACATCGCATAATGGAGGGGGATTGCCAGTGTGATCATGGCCCATTTCTAGTTACAGTGCAGGCTTTTTATATGGACAAATACCCTGTTACGAACGAGCAATACAAAGAGTTTCTTGATGTGAGCGGCTATTATCCAGAGGACAGTCACAATTTCATCAAGCATTGGCAAGAAAATGGTATCCCTCCAGGCAAGGAGAAACATCCGGTCATTTGGGTCAGTCAAGAGGATGCAAGAGCTTATGCAAAATGGAAAGGCGGAAGACTTCCGAAGGAGACGGAGTGGCAGCTCGCGGCGGGAGGCAACCAGAAATTGAAGTGGCCTTGGGGCGATCAATATAACGCCGATAAGTGTCATTCTTCTGGTTTCGATACGATGCCGGTTGATGCCTTTTCCGCAAGCATTAGTCCTTATGGCTGTGTTGACCTGTCCGGAAATGCCTGGGAATGGATGGATGACACTGTAAATGATGATCAGCACAAATTCACATTTTTACGGGGAGGATCTTACTATAAAGCACCACATACGTGGCATGCGGAAGGCGGTCCACATCCTACTGACTATCATCTGAAATTCCAACTGCTGAATGAAGGGTTAAACCGCTGCGAAACCGTTGGTTTCCGCTGCGTATACGAGGTGACACGATGATTCTGACCGATAAAGTGACGAACATAACAACGATTCAAAATGAGAAGATGGGGTTTGCTATCAAGCATGACGGCCATCTAATTCTGCATCAGGTATTTCACAGTGGCATCCCGCAGCGAGCTGAGTTGACATCTGAAGAAGCTGAATTGTTCACGATGGAGCTTGAAGGAGGATACATGCTTCCTTGCAGCCAGTGGCTCATTACCGGGATTGAGTCTGGCGGTGATCAAACGGAAGAACTAGTATCCGTTTCATTATCGATTCAATGCGGGCAGGATGAACTGATGGCCAAAGTCATTTTTCTTCATCATCTCGAGGAGCAATCGATTCGATACCTGATCCAGCTTGGGGCTAAGTGGGATGAATCAGGGCCCAAGGAAGTTTACTTGCACATGCCATTCCTAGCGAACCTTAGATTGGACGAAGAGCAGCCGAACCATTACTATTTTCCGTCCAATCCTCAAGCTAAACGAGATGGCAGCAGTATGATGCAGATGCACGTTGAGTTTACGATGCCGTTCGGAATTTTCCATCCCAATCAGCAGCATGGTTTGAGCTTGGAATTCCCCAATTTAAATGAATATTGGTTCATTTGGGTGCAAAATCGCAATATGGAATTACAACAAATGACATCACTTACGGAGCTTAAGCAGCACCGCTTATTACTTCGTCCTGACCCCGTGCCGGCGGATGTGATGGAAATCAAGTTCTCGGCGATTGAGCGCGGGTGGGTAGAGTTCTTCAACAACTGGAGGCAGAATGCCCGCAAGCTGATTTCCTTTAAAGAGTACGAGCGGCCGGAGTTGAAATGGTACAACGATATGTTTTTGCAGCATTTTACGTATATCTTCAGCAAAGAAGTTTATGACTTTGACAAGAAACAGATTGACGTGGAACGTTTACTTCAGCAAGGTGAAGCATTCGGAGGCTACGATTCTGTGCTGTTATGGCATCAGTATCCGCGCCTTGGAGTAGACAGCAGAAATCAGTGGGAGTTTTTCGGGGAGTTTCCTGGAGGCATGCTTGGATTGAAAAACACGGTTGAGCAGTTTCATCAGCGCGGTGTAAAAGTATTTTTACCTTTTAAACCGTGGGATATTGGCTTTGATGAGTCTGTGAAGCAGTCCACCCTGAGTATCGTGGAGATCGTGAGAGAAACGAATATCGACGGCGTATTCCTAGATACGATGGACAGTGTTCCCGACAGTTTCCGCGATGCGGTTCATGAAATCAAACCTGACTTCGTTTTCTGCTCTGAAGGGCGCCCGAAAAAGAAGCATCAAATTGAAATCATCACTGGTTCGTGGAACCAGTTTAAGAATAAAGAATCAATGCCGGAGACCGATATCTTCCGATATGTGATGACCGAGCATTTTTCACCGATTATTTCGCGGTGGCACGTTGGCATCCGTAAGGATTTGCTCATTAAGCGGGCTATCTTTAATGGCACAGGCATACTGGTTTGGCAGGATGTTTTTGGCAGTTGGTTGCCCTATAACAAACTTCAACAGGCAGCAATTAAGAAGTGGAAGCACATTTGGCGGGAGCACAAGGCCAACTATCAGAGCTCAAGTGCTATCCCGTTATATCCCACTCTACAGAGTGGATTATATTGTAATTATTTCCCATGCGATGATGGGAAGAGCGTCATCTACTCGGTCTATAACGACACGAATGAAGAGATTCGTGGGGATTTGTTGACATGTACGAGCTCGGAAATCACGAGTGTAGAAGAGCTGTGGGATGATCTTCCGGTGCATGTGGAGCAGCTGGAGGGGTATGATCTTATTCGCGGAACTGTGAAGTCTAAAGAGTTGTCGATTATTAAACTTTGTTACTAGTGGCGGACGCCAAAAACAAAAGAGCTAAGCGGATTGAAATCGCTTAGCCCTTTTTTACCTCAATCCACCAACCGCAAAAGCTCAGCCTTCACACTATCGTAAGCGTTCCGATCGCCTTTTTTAGCATAAAATCGAAGGCCATCTACGCCTTTGAAAAGCAGCGCGCACTTCAGCCGCTCCTCGAAATGAGGAATGTCTCGCCCCTCACTAGCCCAAGCGCTGCGCACCATTTCTGGAAATTGCAGTTGTGGCGTCCAGAGATGCTGCGTCGCCAAGTCGAACACGAAGTCGCCATAGAAGGCCATCTCCCAGTCAACGATGCCCGTGACACGATGCCCGTCCGTCAACATATTTCCCAAATGGAAATCACCGTGCACGAGATAACGCTGCTGCGGGGAGTATGTGGATAACTCTATCATAATGTCATATAGGCGCTGGAAAACGTCTTTCTCCAAGAAAGTGTCCGCGAACAGATCATACCAGTTATGCCAAAAGCCAGTCTGCTCCTCCCGAAAGAAGGAAGCCAGGAAATCAGGCCAACTCTCGTGAGTGCCGTCACCCGAAGGTTGAATCCAGCCATACCCGTTGGTTTGACCAAGCTGGACTTCATTCATTATTTTAAAATGCTGAACAAGATCGGGAAGAATCTGCTTGATTTCGGCTTCCACATAGGAAATGATGGTGCGTCCCGGTACCTTTTCAGCAATGGAATAGCATAGATCTTCGTTCACACGGCCAATCTCCATAACACGAGGAACCGGCAGGCACTGAGACGAGAATGTTTCATGCACATAACGCTCTCTAACAAAACCTTCACTGCCACTATTAAAATGAATGATAAATTCCTCATCGTGCTGACTGTAGCTGAACACTTTGCTCACTTCGCCCTGCTCGATCGGCCGTACATCGGTAACCGGCTTGTTCAAAATCTGCTGCAAGAAAGCTTCTGCTGATCTGGTATCCATGTTGGGTTTAATGCCGGACATTGCCATCACCTTCCCTTATTCATCCTATGTTTGTTATTCGCAGCCTGGCTATATGATACATGAAAGCAGGATACTTCCTAGTCTATCACGAAAATCTGTAGCAGGAAAAATAAAACAATTCGACATGCGATTATTTTAAAAGGAGTGAACAATGAACTTATTTCATTTTAGTGAAGAAAGCGGAATTAGTGTGTTTGGAAGAAGTTCGCGCATTTGAATTAGGATAAGAATTTGGTCTCACGAATCAATACTGACAGCACGCTGTCAGGGTATCTCCTGTATGATTAAGGTAACAATGAGAAAGGCCAGCCAGTAAGCATTGAGCCGAAGGAAAGAAGGAGAGATTGCTATGACACAACAAATACGGAACATGTACGATTACCATGTATGGGCAAATCAAACGATGCTGAATCACTTGAAAAAACTGGGCCAGGACATTTACACAAGGGAGATTCAAAGTGTTTTTCCTACAGTGTCTAAGACCATCGCTCACATTTATGTTGTGGATTCCGGTTGGTTGGATATGATGAACGGTAAAAGCATGAAGGAAGCCATGGCGGATTCGACCCAATTGACGGCTGACGCGGAAACCAAGAGCATCGAGGAAATTGAAATCATGTATGCTCAATTGGCAGACAGGTTCAAAACATTTCTGGATGCGCAAGAATCATTGGAGGAAACGATTGTACTAGATAATCCTTATGCCGGGGTGCGCGATACCAGCCGCGCGGAAATGCTCCTTCAGGTGGTCAATCATGGCACCTATCACCGAGGAAATATTACAGCGATGCTGCGCCAAATAGGGCACGCCTCTGTGATGACGGAGTACGCGCTGTTTTGGTACGCTGGATAAATGAATCGTGTTACTTCCAATTTTCAAGAGCTTCAATCGCATAATTCAGCTCAACATCTTGTCCTCGCATATACTTTTCTTCGAAAGTCTGTTCATTTAAGGGGATCTTAATATCGGGAATTGCCCCTCCGAGTCCCTTATCGTCACTATCGCCTTGAATCATTTTTTCTTGATTCAGCGATCTGCCATCTGGCAATTGCAGGACGTAACCTTCCGGCATTTCAACTTCTATAGGGCTTGATACAACTCCAAATGAACCATTTGTTGATGTAAATCCGACAATTCGGGCATGGGGCAAGCCCTTAATTGCAATCGGTATACCTTCTCCAGAACTTCCAGTTCGTTGATTAATCAGAACAGCTAACTTTCCGTCATAGTAAGGCGTTATGGGTTTAATTGTGCGAGTTTCATTAGGGTTAATTTCAAATTTACCAGTCCTATGATTATAATAACTTACATATTCATAAAACTTCGGCTCTTTCACCAAATAACCTGCCATCGCAGTAACCAGGTCATCATCTCCCCCCGGATTGTCACGAACATCAATAATCAGGCCTTTTATTTGTTTTTCATGAAACTCTTTTAAGAGGTTTCCCAATACTTGTTCCGGATGAGGCATGGTCGCACTTGGAAGAAAGTATCTAATCTTCACGTAGCCATATCCGTTACTTAGAACTTTGCCCTCTACAGGCGCATCCGTTTCTTTTAATTTTACTCTTGTCTTCTTTAGTGTCTCGTAATTGTCGTCATATGCCGTTAAAGTTGCTTTTTTTATTTCAGTATCGCCTTTGTTTTTAAAAGTCACTTGGATGTCCTTCCCAATTGGCGCTCTTACCATAAACCTTCCTTGATTATCATTCCGGTCTCCATCCGTAGCCATCGGGTTTTCGCTCCAGTTGGTAGCACGATAAGCTTCTCGTGCCTCTTTTCCATCCCAGGAAATGATCTCCGCCCCAAGCTTGATGCCGCTTTTGTCAGCGGGACTGCCCGCTAAAAGTAAACTGACCAATACCTTGCCTTGATCTAATTGAATCGTACTAAGACCAACGCCGCCGCCGACTTCTTGTTTGAAAACCAGATTGTCATCGTACAATTTCTCATTCACGATTTTGACATGCCCGTCTCGAAAAGAATAAAGATATGATCTTAACGTTTTATAATATAAATCTTTATTCTTTTGCTGCTCTGCTTGTTGAAAAAGGGGTTCGTACTTATCTCTCAATGCCGTCCAGTTCACTTTTTTCCATTCACCAAAAGGGTATTCTCTGGAGAGTCGCTCGTTCAATTGTACAAAGGCTTGGGGATAACTCAATTTGCTGAAATGGCTCACCGGATTGAAATGAGACTCACCTGCCAACATCATGGATAGGACAAGAGGGGTGAAACCAATTAGACATAGGACGACTCTTAGAATTCTGTATTTGGGCATAGGGATGCGTCGAACAGGTTTAAATACTTTCTTGACTGTACATAAGAAAAGTACCGCGGTTACAGCGTAGAGTAACAAAGCCAGAATAGTTGTATCACCATGTAACACACTTGCAATTGCGATAAGGAGGCCAGCGCTGGGCAGAAAATCAAACCATCTACCATATTTTTGAATAGGTATTGCATACCACACCAAAACAATGAGATCGATAGCAAGTAATAGTAATTCATAATCAGTGAACCATTTCAATGAACCAAACAGATTTCCAATAATACTCATTTCGTTATCTCCTTCATACCAAGCTTAGGTTGCTTTTTAAAGCTTAGAAAAGAAATATGAACGGAGCGTGAATGAGAAATACCAGTACCCTCAGGTACTGGCTGTCAGTTAAAGCTTATTTGGCGGGGAGATCGGAATAAGTACGGTGAACTTCGCACCTTGACCGACTGTGCTTTCTACTTCAATGTTTCCATGATGATTCACAATAATTTGCTTCACAATGGCGAGACCTAGACCGCTGCCCATGCTGTTACGCGATTTATCCGTTTTGTAAAAGCGCACGAAAATATGGCTCAATTCCTCAGGCTTAATTCCAATCCCTGAATCTTTAATGGTAACTGTATGCGAATGGCTATTTGTGAAAACTTCAATCCGAATCGTTCCATGATCAGGTGTGAATTTGATACTGTTTCCAAGCAGGTTAATCCACACTTGATTGAGCTGATCGTAATCCGCCGTGATTTTAGCGCCAATGGGCAGCGTCAAGTCGATCCGAATATGTTTGGCAGTCCAGAGCGGCTCGCAGGAAACAACAGCCTGTCGGATTTGTTCATCGAGGTTAAAGGTTTTTAAAACAAAAGGATGATGCGTAGATTCGAGGGAAGCAAGCTTGAGTAAATTATCGCTAAGTCGTGACAGTCTATCGCTTTCCATCAGAATGATATCCAAATACCGTTTCCGATTCTCAGGTGTTACCAGATGGTCAAGCTTCAGCGCTTTCGCAAAACCCGAAATGGAAGTTAACGGCGACTGGATCTCATGGGAAACATTTGAAACAAAATCCTGGCGCATCGTTTCTAACTGCTTAAGCTCACGAGCCGTCTCGTCGAAGCTTCGAGCAAGAATCCCTAATTCATCTTTTCGCTTAAGCTTTAATTTCACCTCGAAATCGCCCTTAGCAAGTTGTTTGGTTGCTTTGGTCAATAATTTAAGGGGCATCACCAGAAAACGGGCAGCAATAAGAATGCATAAGCTTCCAATAACGAGTACGAGTAGCAGAATAGTAATTAAAAATCGAAGTAGAGTCTTCTCATTTTTGGTGGATGAATGTAAAAAAAGGGCATAATTTTCACCATTGAACGCAAACGGAAGCCCGACATACATGGCTCCTTCAGCTTTAACTTTTGATCGGTATATATCACCTTTAAGCACCTGTTGGAGGGGGGCTTGGTCAATAGCAACAACCTGCCCTTTAATATCCGATCCGTATAATTTCATTTCACCAGAAATAGAGAAAATTTGAATCGGGTACGCGGTCATCTGGGATGCCTTCTCCATAAAAGCTTCCAGATCCTGAGGCTGCGTTTGTTGATAAAGCCCCACAATATTATTGCTTACCTTCATCATATCGTTCTGTCCGATTTCATTTAACTCTTTTTGAAATATGGCGACCCCGATAATGAAGGATGAAATTAATCCGATGACGATTGCAGCTAAAAAGGTTAGCACCACACGGACATATAAACTCTTCATTGTGGAACAACCACAAGTCTGTATCCAAGACCTCGTGTTGTTTCAATATAGAAATGCTTGATATCGCTGGCAAATCTCTGTCGCAGCCTCTTGATGTGCACATCCACGGTCCTGTCGTCGCCTTCGTAGTCCATCCCCCAAATTTGAATGATAAGTTGCTCCCGTGTGAAAATTTGGCCTGGATGACTGGCTAGCTTGAACAGCAATTCGAATTCTTTTAAAGGTAGTGAATGTTCCTCTTTTCCGCGAACGACTTTGTAAGTGTTAAGATTCAGCACAATGTCACCCAGTTGTATGAGCTTGGAGGAGAATATCCGGGAGCGTTTCAACAGCGCTTTGACTCGCAGCACAAGCTCTACCGGATCAAATGGTTTCGCCAGATAATCGTCTGTCCCGAGCTGAAAGCCTTTCACCTTATGTGCGGATTCTCCTTTCGCCGTCACCATTAAAAGGAGGATATGAGGATTCTGATTTCTGATTTCTTTGCATAAATCCCAGCCATCCAGCAGCGGCATCATAATATCAAGGATGACAAGTTCAACGACTGTATCTTCCAGCACCGAGAGCGCTTCTTGTCCATTTCCTGCTTCAATAATGTCAAACCCTTCATTTTGCAAAAAAAAACTCATCAGCTCACGAATATGCCGGTCATCATCGGCAATAAGTATTTTGGTCACTTGTATACGAACTCCTTTTGAAAACCATTTTCGAGTTTCTTATCTATGCGCTGATCTTGAAAAGTGCTACTTAAACCAGCCCTTTTTCCAGAACCAGGCGAACATGCCAAGACCTATGCCGAACATGATGATGAGAATAGCAAAATACCCCCAGTGCCACTCCAATTCGGGCATATAGGCAAAATTCATCCCGTATAATCCGGCAACGAACGTCAATGGCATGAAAATCGTGGTTATGACCGTCAATGTTTTCATAATTGAATTCATTCGATTGGAGTTCAAGGAGATGTAGCTGTCGCGCATATCGGCCGTCATGTCTCGGTTGGATTCAATCATCTCAGAAAGTTTAAGCAAATGATCATGAATGTCCGTGAAAAATACAATGTGCTGGCGAAATTGTTCAATTCGATCAGTATTGATGACCCTGTACAGAAGATCGCGCATAGGCACAATGGTCCGGCGTATTTTTAGCAGCTTGGAGCGGATTTCAAAAATATCATTCATGAGCACCTCAATGCTCTCAGAGTGCACATTATTTTCAATCTCGTTGAGTTGATCCTCTAATTGATATACACTCGGGAAATACTGATCAACCAAATTGTCGAGCACTAAGTAGGCGGCATAAATATGGCCTTCGCTTCGCAAGTTTTCAAGCTCGGACAGACGACACCAGGCATCCTCAATTTCTCTGGAATCATGTAGATGGAACGTGACGATGAAGTTGTTTCCCAGAAACATATCCACTTCTTCCGCATCTAGTGTCTTAGCATTCATCGCGTGCATGACAAAGAAATGGACATTTTCGTAATGGTCCATCTTCGGTCTTTGCAGCAAATAGAAGCAGTCTTCGATGGCTAATGGATGAAAATGGAAATGGTCTTTTAACTCCAATGCTTCTTCTTCGCTGGGATTATGAAAGTCAACCCAATACCACTTAATACTGGCGTCGTCGAGCTGGCGAAGAGGGATATCATGATGTACGGTATTATCGGTTGTAATCGCTAGAGATCGAATCATAATAAAACTCCTAGGTTCAAATACGTTATTAACTTCTTATTTTACCATACAATGACATGAAGTCAGAATTTCCTGGGCAATAATCAGGCGATTTTTGTCTAATTACAGAATAAAGTAACAATAACAAATTTTTTGTAACACAATTGGAATATTTCTGTTACAGTCCTCTAATATTCGTGGGGTATTATAATAAACAAGACCCCCTTTTTTAATATAAACTTTGGACCTGGCCCCGTTGGCTAGGTCCCTTTTTTTAGGGATCGGAGGTGCAGCTTGTGTCAAAGCCCTTAGTTATTATAGTCAATGGTCTTCCAGGTACAGGAAAAACGACGCTAGCGAAGCGCCTTGAACAAGACCTGCGTTTACCTTTATTCTCGCGGGACGGTATATATGAAACCCTTTATGATGCGTTAGATTGCGAGAGGCATGGATGCCCTCCATTGATGGCACCTGCTGCTTTTACTATGCTTTACTCCGTAGCAAGCACCTTGTTAGCAGCAGGCCAATCCATGATCATTGAAGGTTTTTTTGGCCGACCTGAGTTAAGAAGCGCTGAATTTCTGAAATTACAGGATGCTTACGGATTCGAGCCTTTTCAAATCTTGTGTAAAGCGGATGGGAAAGTACTTCTAGAGCGATTCCTTACGCGTATGGGGGCAAAAGAACGCCATGCCGCTCACTCTGACTTGGCATGGATTGAGCAGGAAGAAAACAAGCAGCGGATTTTGTTCGGGCATCTTACTCCGCTAACTCTTGGCGGTACAATCGTAGAAATTGACACAACCACTCCTGACGGTTTTGATTATGTTTTTGTTATGAAATCGATTCAGACAGCTTTGTTGAACTCTCAAACCATCTAAATTAGAAAACGGGGGAACAGCCAGCATGCAAGATATGATGCTTCCAGCAGAATTGTCGAGATTGATCAGCGGTTACGAATGGCAACGAATCACCCTCGGTTTATCCCAATCTCAAACGTACTTATTGTCAGGTGCCACATCGAATTTATACATAAAAATCCAATCCCTAACTGCAACTGAAAGCCTTCATCGTGAGAAAGAACGGTTAGTCTGGCTGCAAGGCAAGCTGCCTGTCCCAGAGATCGTGTATGATGGAAAAGACGATGCTAATGAATTCTTGCTAATGACCGAGATCGAGGGAATCAATGCCTCGGATAAGTCCTATGAAAGCATGCTGCCGCAATTAATGCAGCAATTGGCCATTGGTCTAAGAACTATACATGAAATACCCGTTGAAGGATGTCCTTTTGACCAAACGCTGGATGCGAAGATCGTGGAAGCCAGGAGACGAGTGGAGCAGCAGCTTGTTGATGAAGAAGATTTTGACCGGCAAAGAGAAGGACGCAAAGCGGAAGATTTAGCGCAGGAGCTTGTGCACCTGAAGCCGGAAACCGAGGATTTGGTTTTTACGCACGGGGACTACTGTTTACCCAATATCATCCTCAAGGATGGAAGCGTTCACGGTTTTATTGATTGGGGCAGGGCAGGAATCGCAGATCGATATCAGGATGTAGCCCTGGCAATCCGAAGTATAGGGTATAACTTTGGCAATGCGTATGTGCAAGCTTTCCTTGATGCTTATGGACTAACAGCGGTAGATGAGGCCAAAGTCCACTACTATCAACTCATGGATGAGTTTTTCTAAATGAGAGGAACTACAGTCCCCCAAAAAAAGAGACCCAGCCGCCAAGGCCAGGTCCCTTCTTACTTATCGCTGCGAACGATAGATTTCCTTCACGATCCGGTAAGCCAGCTTAGGCTTGCGGTACTCATTCAGCAGTCCTTTGTTGTTAAAGCTCCGCGCGCGATCGCGGAAATAAGGGCGGTCACTGCGCACATCGACGCGGATATCGGCGAAATGCCAAATCAGCGTTCCGACGATGCGCGGATCCTCGCGGAAAATTTGCAGCGCCTGTTGCACAACGTCAGCCTGGTAGTCTTCGCTGAACAAGCGCGGTTCCCAGCCTGCGTCTCCGAAAATACCGGCAGCACCGAACTCGCTCATGATCAGAGGCTTGTCCCCAGCGCCTTGCGCTTCGGCATTGCGATAATAATTTTGCAGCATATCGCGGAATCCGTTTACGTTCCCTTCGTACCAGCCGTAATATTTATTGATGCCGATGACGTCGAAGTAAGAGAGGACAATATCTTCCACGGGGTGCATGGTAGCATAGGTGACTAGACGGCTTTTATCCATGCTGCGGATTTTACCCACAAACTTTTTCGTAAGCTCAAGCGCCTCCGTCGTGCGTGTATCAATTTCATTATGAGCTCCCCAGAAAATAATAGAAGGATGATGATAATCCCGGGTAATCATTTCATCCAGCATCTTAACGCCACGCTCTGCAAAGAGAGGGCTAGCCAGCGTTTCTGTACTCATAAAACAGCCCCACATCGGAATCTCGCTCCACAAAAGCATGCCGTGTTCATCGAGGAGATCCATCCAGAACTGGCTTTGCGGATAATGCGAGCCGCGCACGATGTTGCAGCCTAGATCTTGCAGAATAGAGAGGTCTTTCAGCATGAGCTTAGGAGGGAAAGCAAAGCCCCACTCTGGATGCTCTTCGTGTCTGTTAACCCCTTGCAGATAAAGCTGTTTCCCGTTCAAAAGGATCTGGCCATTGTCGACGGCAACGGTTCGGAATCCTGTACGGTCGATAAGATCGTCCTCACCAGCTTGTACGGTGAACGTGTACAGCTCGGGACTGCCCACATCCCATCTACGGATGTTAGCGAGGGTTCCGTGCAGGGTCAATTGTGTAGATTGACCTGCTAACAGATGTACAGTAACAGCTGGGAAAACGAGTCCATTTGTAGAGGCATTAACCTCGACTTCACTGTTTATGCCGCTGAGCGAGTTGACTTGTACTTGTAAGCTGATATCCGCTTGATCGCCTGTGAGATGATAATCAATTTTCATCGTATCAATATAGACATCAGGCAGCTCTTGTAACTCGACAGAACGGATAATACCGCCGTAAGAGTACCAATCCGCTACATCGGTTGGGAGTGTCTGCCAATCCAACGTGCTGTCTACGCGAATAATAAGTTCATGCTGGCCTTGGGCCAAATGCGGAAGCAGCATGCTGAACTGTGTATATCCTCCAAAATGATACCCGAGATGCTGACCATCTACATAGATATCCGCATGATGAAGAATGCCCTCAAAGATCAAACGAATGTTGCTATCTTGTGTTGTATCAAAATAAGTGCGGTACCAAGCAGCGCCAATGTATTCGAATAAGCCTAATTCATTATTCCAACAGGAAGGAACAACGAGCTTACGGGAGTCAGAAGGAAATTTCTTGTACCATTCTTGTGTAGTGCCCAAATTGCTTGGATCTGTGACAAAATCCCATAGACCATCAAGTGTGCGAGTTTTGCGAAGGATATGTTGTCCAAAAGTACGAATCAAAGGAAAAAGCCCCTTTCATGTCTGTTTCGTAAAGCGTATCATGGAGGAATGGGTATTATCTATGGATAAAGTATTTTATTATTTGTCAAAATCGCTTTGCAGGTGGTGGCTATATGGAATCGAAAGCTCACAGAATTTATCATCTTCGTCTGACATATGAGAAACTTCCCGTACCTGGCTGGAAGGATATTCGCAATACGATGGATGTTCATTCGCTTTACTGGATCATGAGCGGGGAGGGGGAATTTTCGCATTCGCCTGAAGAGGAGCCCATTAAAGTGAAGACAGGGACGCTGATCTACCTAAAGCCCGGTTTTTCTCTGACGATGTCATCTTCCACTGATCAACCGCTTTACATCCGGATGCTTTTATTTGATGCTTTTGATGTGCCTTACGAGCATGCGATCTGGCAAAAACCTGTGTATCTGGACACGCTGAACCTGCCTTTTATTAAACTGTACGCCCCGGAACAAGCGGTTTGGATTCATGAACAATTTAAGCAAATGTGGTCGATCCAGGGGACCGATCCGCATGAAAGACAAGCAGAGTTTCAATATGTGCTATCCAGATTGCTTCATTATATGAGAGATACGCAGGCGCCAACCGACCCGTATATGAAAGCTTTTCAGCAAGCGAAGTTTTGGATGGAAACCTGCTACAACCGTCCACTCAAGATGGAGGAGCTGGCGCGGAATTTTCACATCTCTGTTTCTCAATTACGGAAAATGTTCATGCAGCAAACCGGTATATCCCCCAAGGAGTACTTGAACCGAATTCGCAATGAGAAAGCCAAAACGCTGCTGCTGCTGACGGAAGAGCCGATGAAAGCGATCGCGGTGGCTTGCGGTTTTGCCGATGAGTTTCATTTTGGTAAAATGTTTCGGGCATGGAATGAAGTTTCCCCGGCTCGTTTCAGAGCTTTGTATAAATAGCTCGGTATCGGTTGTATATGCATTTTTATGGTAAAATGGTGTTTAAAATAAGATTTGGTTTGGGAGAGGGGCTTTACCGATGAGTGCCGAAATTGAGAAAAAATTTTTATTGCCTGTATTTCCTGCAACTAAATTGGAAAATCAAGAAATTAAGCTAGTATCCAAGCAGTACATTTATCAAACATATTTAGCTTTTTCGGAGGATCAGGAAATTCGGGTGCGTCAGCTGGTTGATAGCTCTGGCGAGTCGCATTTTACACATACGTTCAAATCCGGTCACGGGATGGTTCGGGAGGAAATTGAGTACAACATCTCTGAGACTGTCTATAAGCAGCTGTTGGACCACACGGGTTTGATCCCGTTAGAGAAGATTCGTACTACGGTTGAACATGCGGGGCTATACTTTGAAATTGACGAATACAAGCAAGTAGATTTAGCGGTGGTTGAGGTCGAGTTTCCAAGCATCGAAGCAGCTGAGCAATTTGAAGCACCTGCGTGGTTCGGGCGTGAGCTGGGCTCAGAGGACGAATTCCGTAACAAGTCCATGTGGGTTGCATTGCAGAAAAAGTCAGCCATGGGGGATTAGAGGACATTTGAAGGAGGATCATCTCATTTTGGACATAAGACGATTAGGGGAGCGGGATGTGCCGAAGGTGCAAGCACTTATGGTGGATGTGGTTTCACGGCTGCCGTCTGGCGCTCTGTATTCGATGGATCGTTTGGAAGGGCTATACGAAAAAGTTGAACAAAAAGGTGAGATGTACGGCGCTTATCAGGGGGATACACTTGTTGCTTATACGGTGATCGCATTCCCTGGGCTAAGCGCCAGTAATCTCGGACGTGAGTTTGGCGTGCCGGAAGCAGAATTACCAAGAGTTGCTTCGCTGGAAGGCACCATTGTCCACGAATCGGCGAGAGGACAAGGACTGCAGCGTCATTTCCATGGCTGGAGAGAACAGCGCGCGCGGGAGAAAGATATGCTGTACATATATGCTACTGTTCACCCAGACAATGTAATAAGCCGACGAAATCTAGAATCAGCTGGATTAACGCTGCAATTCTCCCGCCCGATGTACGGTGGTCTACCGAGGCAGTGTTATGCTAAGAAGCTATTTTGAAAGAGCTAGCTCTCTGACTTTTTTCCATTCGCCTAATTGCTTTTCCAAGTGCTCGACTAGCGTATTGACATCGTTCAGAAACTTGTCTTTTTCGCTGTTGTCGAGCTTGGTAGCATCGTTCTGTAAATCGCTCTCGCATGGAGCTTGTACAACGGAGAGTAGTTGCTGCAGTTTAATTTGAATAGGAGCCATTGCCATTGTCGCAGTTGTCGAAGTCTCATCTTGTTGAGATTGGCTGCTTGGCGAGGATAGCCCGCTTTGTTCCGCCAGAGGCGTATCGATTGCCGTGCTGGCTTTTTCTGCTTTTTGCGCTTTAGTTGGAGCCTTTGCGGGAGCAGGTTTAGCCCGTTCTGCGCGGTTGTTTTGAAAAACAGACCACGTTTCGACCAATTCGTGCCCCGATTTGTACAAAAGCTTCCCTTTGGTGCTCTCCGAAATATCTTTATCCTTGAACATTTTTGCGATTTTTTTCACGTCGCTAACCGGCATTTCGTCTCTCGCAATAATCAAGGCAAGCGGATCGCGATACTCGATGGCCAAATCTTTGATTGGCAGCAGCTGATCTTCTGTCAGCTTGTCCTTGCGAATTTCTGTGCCGCTAACGATCAGCTTTTTGACGGCGTTGCCGAATTTTAATAGATCACATTTATTTTTGATGTAAGATTCAGGTTTACCCAGTTTACTGGAGAGGTACTTAATTGAAGAACTGAATTTCGCATCGTTCATCAGCTTATGGAAAGCCTCGGCTTCCTCAATCGGGGAAAAGCCTTCCCGCGTCAAGTTCTCCGCAATTTGCTCCAAATAGATTTCCATCTCATCTGTAACCGTAGATACAATACAGGACATGGTTGGCTTTCCGAGCATTTTACTAGCTTTATACCTGCGGTTCCCATAGATGATTTTGTAGCGGTTGTTTGCCGTCGTTCTTACTTTAATCGGAGAAAGCAAACCAATTTCCTCAATACTTTTCATGAGTTCTTGAAGAGCTTCTTCATCGAACTGATATCTGGGCTGGTCTGTGTCTTCATCAATTAATGCGATAGGAATTTCAATAATATCCATAACATATCTCCAATCGTTCAGGTTTCATCTAAAGCTCGACATTGCGTTGTTTAAACTCCGTAGGGGTCAATCCAGTAACAGCCTTGAAATTTCTGCAAAAATAATGAATGCTGGAATACCCTAATTTCATCGCAACAGCTTCAATGGTGGGTTCCTGCAGCAAAAGCAGCTGCGCTTGTTTCACTCTTTCCAGAACCAAATAGTGCTTCGGGGCATAGCCGGTTGCTTCGCGGAACAGCTCTGCGAAGTAAGTGGGATGGTAACCGCTTATAGCAGCAAGCTCGGGCGTTGACCAATTTCGGGACGCATCTTGCTGAATCGCCTCAATGGATGCAGCAATTTTGCTGTGCTCGGTTGCAGCGCGAAAACGTTTGTCCATTTGGTAACGTAACAAGGACGTAAGAATTTGAATGAGATAACCGCGAGCAATCGAACCATAACCAGGCTCCTGATGAACGAATTCCTTGGCAATCCGCGCGAACAGGCTTTCCAGCTGCGTAAACTCATAGAAATGCCACATATCCACGTCTCCGTGACCTTCCACATGAACGGTGTAGGTTTTGGCAGGTCTTACCAACTGATCTCTCGTATGTAAAATGATGGTCGGTTCTGGATGAATAGCTTCACTCGAGGCGGAGTCCCAGCTAAAATGGATGCTGCCCAGTGTCGAGGGACCGCTTGATGAAATGGCCAAACGATGCGGCGTGTCTGAACCATAGAACAGGCAATTCCCCGGCAGTAAATTCAGGCATTTCCCTGCGAATTCAAAACTGGCAGAACCAGCTACCAAGAGGATGAGCTGGCAGTCAGGAATCGTGCGTGGACCCCAAAAAGTACCCGCTGGAGCTTGAAAATAATTACTAAAGTTAACCGTAGGACGCAGATTTCCGAGTGATCCGAGATGAGTTTTCATTGGACATCCCCCCACAAGGGTGTGACTTGCCTCTATTGTTTCACACTATCTGTGAAAAGTGCAAGACCTATTCCGACTCGAAGCTATTTGCTATATCCTAATTTTGGAAGTCGTGTAATTCGAATAAAAAAGATTGATCTAGTGGTTCGCAGATGGAATAATAGAGAGGAATCATGTCGAATTATGACGTAAAAGTTTAGGATTGACGGGAGCAGAGTCGCATGAAAACGATGCAATACACAATAATAGCTCTAGTTTTCATCCTATTGGTCTCTTCCTCTGAGTTTGTTCTCGGTAAGTATAAAGACTCCTTATTTAATGAGCTTAGAATGACCGAACAGTCGCAATTATCCTCGAGGGCTTTGGTATTGCAATCCGTGATTGACCGTAATTTTAACCTAATGGTCAGTTTAGAGGCCTATGTCAGTTCTAACTACTTGGAAAACAAAGACGACCAAGAAGTTTTGAATTACATTGCTTCACTGTATCTTGGCGCTCAAGCTTCTACACTTAATTTAATTATCGCGCCCAAAGGGATTGTGAAAGCCGTTTTTCCCCTTAAGGGCAATGAAAGCATAATGAATTGGGATTTGTTGAACGATCCTAGGGTGAATGTGCAGCAGCAAATTTTACATGCTCTTCAAACTAAGAAAATGACCATGGATGGTCCGTTTAAGCTCCTGCAGGGGATGAACGGGTTAGTTGCGCGCAAAGCGATTTACCAAGAAGGAGAATTCTGGGGATTCGTATCTGTTGGAGTCGATGTGGATCAGTTGCTTGCTGAAGCGGGCATGAAGAACGGGGATCCAAGAAATGATCGACTAGCCATCCGTAACCCAGGTCAACCTGCCTTTTTTGGCGATGACTCGGTTTTCCAAGCAAGACACACGAAGGCCGTTATTGAGCTTGCGGATAATAATTGGGAGCTGGGTGCGCTTCCTCCGAGCAGTGCGGCTCAGAGCATCAATCAGCAGATTGTAGTGACGCGAGCTTCATTCATTACGATATTGGTGCTCGGTTTGCTCTTCTTCCTTTATATGGTTAGGCAGCGGAACACGTTAAGCAAGGCTGTCAATGAGCGTACGCAAGAACTGCAGCTCGCCAATGAAGATTTGACGGCAGTGAACGAGGAGCTGCTAGCCGGACAACAGGAGTTGCAGGATTCGACCAAAAGGCTGCTGGAATCGGAACAAATGCTTTCTTATCTGGCCTACCATGATGTGCTGACAGGGATTCATAATCGTGCGTATTTTCAAATGGTATTGAAGGAACAGATCGTCTACAACGAAATCAATCATACTTCGCTGGCGGTGCTGTTTTTTGACTTGGATAATTTTAAAATGGTCAATGATTCGCATGGTCATCATATGGGCGATCTGATGCTGCGTGAAGTTGTAAACCGGATTCAGCAATCCGCGCTCCGCTATCACACATTCGCCAGATTCGGCGGGGATGAGTTCGCGATTCTGCTCGAAGATTGTCCAGATGAACAGGACGCACAGGACTTCTGCGAGCAGTTAATTGAGATCATGAAGCCGCCGTGCCTAATTGCGGGTCGTGCTTTTTTCATCAGTGCAAGCATAGGGATTGTGCAATATCCTTACGGCGGAGTGACCTGGGAATCACTGCTTAAAAATGCGGATATCGCGATGTATATCGCCAAAAAAGAGAGCGGCAGCTCCTACAGCTTCTTCGATAAGCAAATGGCGATGAATTCCGTATCAAAGCTTGAAATGGAGAACCACCTTCGTCAGTCCATGGATCGGAACGAACTTGAGATTGTTTATCAACCTCAGGTTGATTGCATACTAGGTAAAGTCATTGGTGTTGAAGCCTTGTTGCGCTGGAAACATACGACGAAGGGATACATTTCCCCTTCCGAATTTATTCCGATTGCTGAAGAAATGGGGTTCATCGTGGCCATCGGTGAGTGGGTGATGCGGGGAGCATGCCTGCAGATGAAGGCTTGGCATGACATCTTGGAAGAACCGCTCACGATATCCGTTAACCTCTCCGTTAAGCAGCTGAACGATGATCGGTTTGTCGATAAAGTCATTCAAATTTTGGAAGAGACAGGTCTAGATGCGAAGTATCTGGAAATTGAGATCACTGAAAATGTCGCGATGCGGGATGATCAGTTGGAGGCTCTCGGCCGTTTACGCAAGTTAGGTATTGCGATATCCGTTGACGATTTCGGCACGCATTATTCCTCGCTCAGCTATTTAAAAAGGTTTCCCGTTACCAAAATCAAGCTGGATCAATCATTTGTCCGCGGCGTGCAAACGGATGACAAGGATAGGGCTATGATCAAAGCGATCATCTCTGTGGCCAAATCATTTCAACTGCAAATCATTGCTGAAGGCGTTGAGACAGAAGAACAGGCGGTCTTCCTGGTTGCCAATGGTTGCAGTCAAATTCAGGGCTACTACTTCTTTCAACCCATGTCGGCCGATAGGGCGCAGTCCATGCTACAAGAGAGTTTGCAACCGAAGCTCGGTTTCATGAAAACAACTTAAACGAAAGAGGCTGCCCCGAGTAGAATAATCTACTTTTGGGACAGCCTTTTTTTATAGAGCGACAATTTGTTTTTGTTTATTTTTGAAATAAACCCAATGTTTGAAGCCGATCTCTTTCAGCGTTTTGCTCACTTCTTCCCAGTCATCGCCAACACGGCTTGGGATATGCGCATCAGAGCCGAACGTTACCTCAACGCCATAGTGAAGGGCTTGTTCTAACATCGCGTGCGAGGGGTACCAACCTCCAACATCTTTGGTCTTACCTGACGTATTGATTTCGATGGCTACACCGGACTCGCCAATGACTTTCAAAGTTTCGTTGACTGCTGGTGTCGGGATGTCAGAGAAAGCAGGATAAAAGCCTTTCATAGCATCAATATGCCCAAGGATGTTAAACATGCCGGAGCGAGCGGATTCTGCAATAAGACGATAGTACTCTTCTTTATGCTCGATTTTCTGTGCATCATTTAAATGTTTCCATCTGTTGCGATTGAAAATACTGACACCACCGGATAAGTGCACAGAACCAATAATGTAGTCGAACGGATATTTGGCGTACTCTTGACGGTAAACGTCAACGTGCTCAGGGAAATAATCGGATTCTACGCCTAACAATACATCAATTTTACCTTCGTATTCTTTTTTAAGCTGAAGCACTTCATCGATATATCTGGGAAATTCGCTTTTGGCCATGGCGATTAAAGGTTGTGCGTGATCTTCCGGACTTCCGAAATAAGGAGAGTGGTCCGAGATCCCAATCGCCTTTAAACCGCCGGCAATGGCGGCTTCGATATAGTCGCGAATTTTATCCTGGGCGTGCCCGCACCGGTCGTGATGGGTATGTAGGTCGAATTTCATACGAGAATACCTCCTAAGCCTGTTAGTTTATTCTGAGCCAAGAAATTGGGTTTCTGGCATACCTTTTAAATCTCGAAGGAACTGCTGCATAGCAGAATTTAAGTAACGTCCCGACTTATATACTACACCTACAGGATGGGTAATATCCAACTCATTTACTTTTACTATTTTCAAAGTGCCATGCCGCAGCTCATCCGCTACAGACAGCTTGGAAATGATGGCGACGCCGAGATTTAACTCGACCATCCGCTTCACTTCTTCACTGCTGGACAGCTCCATGACAATATGCGGTGAGACATCATAGTTTTTGAAAACTTGATCGACAAAGCGTCGCCCAGCGGTTTCTGGAGAAAGCATGATGAATGAAATATTGCGCAGTTTTTCAATGGACAAATGGGCGAATCGGCTGAGTGGGTGCTGCGTCGATACAACGAGCTCGAAATTGTCGTAATACAGCACGGAAGTTTCTAAGGCTTGATTTTTCTCGAATAAATAAGTAATCCCGATGTCAATTTGACTATTCTCAACAGAGGTCATAATTTGCGAAGATGTCATGGAGTGAATGGTCGTTTTGATCAAAGGGAATTGGTCTTGGAAATAAGAAAGCACCCGAGGTAAAATTTGCATGGCAATTGAGGTCGTCGTGCCGATGTGGATATGACCTTGAGGTGTTTGGTGTAAATCTGACAAGCGCTGCTTGAGGTCACTGGCGATCCGCAGCATTTTCTCAGCGTGCTCCAGGAATAGCTTTCCGCTATCCGTTAAAGTGACAGGCTGGTTGCGATCGATGAGAATCGTGCCGAATTCGTCTTCTAGGCTCTTAATTTGCGCGGAAACGGCAGGTTGGGTCAAGTTGAGAATTTCGCCAGCTTTGCGGAAGCTCATCGTCTTGGAAATCGTGAGCAACGTTTCCAACTGGTTCATATTCATGCGATTACCTCCTGCTATTCAAATTGTAATTACAAAAAAAATTTATCGAAATTGTAAAGGGCATAAAAACCTTTTCTAACCTTATTATATGATAGGAAGGAGGGGGTCGGCAATGTTTCCCGGAAAACACGGACAACGGCCTGTCGAATTTCGTTGCCATATACTCAAATTTGATTATAATAATTAGTATATAATAAATTGAATGATAAAGGAGATTCATTTCATGTCGTTATCACGCAAGTCTAACCCCACCTGGACAGTCGTCGGGTTGATGTTAGGACTTTTGCTGGCATCGCTGGATCAGACGATCGTTTCTACAGCGATGCCAACCATTGTGTCCAAACTAGGGGGGTTCAGCCAGTTCGTCTGGGTTTTCTCAGCCTATTTGATTGCTAACGTGGCAGCCATGCCTATTTTCGGAAAGCTCTCGGATATGTACGGTCGTAAGTTATTTTTCATCATAGGGATCATCGTATTCATGATCGGATCTGCCCTATGCGGAACAGCCTCATCGATGACTCAACTGATCGTGTATCGTGCGATCCAAGGTATCGGGGGCGGTGCCTTGATGCCCATTACATTTGCCATTATTTTTGACATTTTCCCACCGGAGAAACGGGGTAAAATGCAAGGGCTTTTCGGGGCCGTATTTGGTTTATCAAGTGTACTCGGTCCGATCATTGGCGCTTATTTCACGGATTATGTAACATGGGAATGGATTTTCTTCATTAATCTGCCACTTGGCATTGTGTCCTTGTTAGTCATTATTTTTTCCTACCATGAGAAAGTGGAGCACAGTAAGGCCAAAATCGACTGGAGCGGTACAATTTTACTGACAGCTGCGATTGTATCTCTGATGTTTGCACTTGAGCTAGGCGGTAAAGAATATGCGTGGGCTTCTTGGCAAATCATTAGTCTTTTCGCAGGGTTTGCTGTTCTCTTGGCAGTCTTCCTGACGATTGAAAAATATGCAGCTGAACCGATCGTCCCACTCGACTTGTTCAAGAATCGCCTGTTCACCGCAAGCATGGGTGTCAGCTTCGCTTACGGGGCTGTTCTGATTTCAGCGGGTACGTACATTCCTTTGTTTATTCAAGGTGTATTTGAGGGTTCTGCTACAAGCGCGGGTTCTACACTCACGCCGATGATGCTGGGTGTTGTTGTCAGCTCTGCGTTAGGCGGACGTTTCATAGGCAAATTCTCTTACCGCAATGTCATGTTGGTTTCCGCAGCGCTATTGATTGTTGCTACATCGCTACTGGGCGGCATTTCAATTGATTCCAAGCGCTGGGTCATCACGACTTTTATGATTCTAATGGGACTCGGTATCGGAGCTTGCTTCCCGATTACTTCTATGTCCGCTTTGCATAAAGTAGACTTCCGACGCAGAGGTACCGTAACTTCGCTTGTTGGCTTCTTCCGTTCCGTAGGTTCCGCCATCGGAGTTGCAGTATTCGGTAGTATTCAGGTAAACTCACTTAGAGATAACATTACAGAATCCCTACAAGATCCGGTTATGGCTGAAAAGTTTCATGATGCGCGCATCTTGCTGCAGCCTCAGGTTCGTGCGAATATTCCTGTTGATGTGCTGCATAAGCTGCTGACCGCACTTGCTGATTCCATTGCTGTTGTTTTTCAAACAACGATTGTTTTAGCTGTAATTGGACTCGCGTTTATCTTGCTTATGGGGAATGCGAAGCTGGAAGTAGGCAAAGCTCCTGTCAAAGGGAGTGCACCTGTAGGACACTAGGAGGAGAACCGCTATGTCGATGAAGCTCGTCATACTTGGTCTGTTGATGGAAGCCAATCGGCATACTTATGAGATTCGGCAAACGATGAAAGAAAGAGGCATGCATAATTATATGAAGCTGCAAGACGGCTCGCTTTATTATGCTATGGATCAACTGCGCAAAGACGGTCATGTGGAAGCACTTGAAGTTGTGCGCGATACGAATCGTCCAGAGAAAACCGTCTTTCAAATTACGGAGGCTGGGAAGCTTAAATTTCAAGAGCTGCTGATCGAGCAGTTTCATGAAGAAATCAAGCACTATCACCCGCTCTACGTTGCTCTGCCATTTTCCGTACATGGCGATCAGACCAAAATAGCCGATACGCTTGAAAATAAAATTATGGCCCAGAAAATGAGCATGAACAGAATGAAAAGCCTGTATGAAGAACATCAAAATACGGTTCCACGTGTTGTCTTACAGATGATGATTGGCACCTATAAACGTTCTTTCAGCGAGTTAAAATGGCTCGAGCAGCTGCAAAAGGATGCCCGAGAGGGGCGCTTGCAGGAAAAAGGCTCTCCTCCTGATGTGGACTGGGACCATTTAGATTGATTGTGTGCGGAAGAAACCGTTAAATAGAAGAAACCGCATAGCTGAAAAAACCTCCAATTTCACACGTAGTGTGGGTTGGAGGTTTTTTGTGTTATCAGCAATGTGCGAAAAATTCCGCCATTATCGCGCAAATCGGCGTCCAACGATGTTTTGCATCGTTATGGATGCGCCGGCGTGGCTCATGTGCGATGCAACGATGTTTCTCATCGTTGCGGGTGCGAAAACCCCGCCATCCCCGCATAACTAGGGCATCTAACGATGTTTTGCATCGTTATAGATGCTTTCGGCGTGGCTCATGTGCGATGCAACGATGTTTCTCATCGTTACAGGTGCGAAAATCCTGCCATCCCCGCACGCAAGCGGCTTACAACCCACTAAGCTCAGTAAACTGCGCGATGAAATGTGCCAAATCATCGCAGACAAGGTCCGGCGTCACGCCCGCCGACGCCATCTGCTCGTGCACGTTATCCGCGGTTGCGACGCCGGTCAGCACGAGCGCCGTGCGACACCCCGACACCACGCCTCCGCGGATGTCGGTATGCACGTTATCGCCGATGACCCAAACATCGGCGGCAGGAAGACCGAGCCGCTCTATGGCGTAAGCCATGATGATCGGCGAGGGCTTCCCGATCACCACCGGCTCCACGCCGGAGGCGGCGGTGATCGAAGCGGCCAGGGAGCCCGCCCCTGGCATAAGCCCTCCATCCGACGGCAGCATGCGGTCGGGATTGGTTAACACATAGGTCGCGCCAGCCTTCAGGTGGCGGACCGCTTCAGTCAGCTTCGCGTAAGTGAAGCTGCGATCAATGCCTTGGACGACGTAATCCGGAGGCGTCGTCCCCTCTATGGCGAAGCCGGATGCCTCAAGGGCGATCCGCAGTCCGGCTTCGCCAACCATATGCACCCGGGTGCCCCCAGGCTGCTCGGTCAAGTACTTGGCGGCGGCCTGCGAGGAGGTATAGACCGCCGTCGCCGGCACTTCAATGCCTAGCTCTAGCAGATGCTCGGCGACCTGCTCAGGTGTACGGGACGAATTGTTCGTCACCAATAAGTAGGGCAAATGGTGCTGCTGCAACCACTGAATGAAAGTGGCTGCGTGTGGAATCGGTTCATGCCCCCGATATAGCGTACCATCCAAATCTATGAGAAAACCGTTCATGTTGCAGGCACTCCTTCGGTGATTTTGACTTGTGTGGAAGGAAGTGTAATTTCAACCGTCGTTCCTTCTTCCAGTTTGCTTTGAATTTCCATCATGCCCCCATGCGCCTCAATAATACGGTAACATACCATGAGGCCAAGCCCGGTACCTTTTTCCTTTGTACTATAGAAAGGTTCTCCCAGCTTGGGCAGCCGCTCCGGTGCAATACCACACCCTTGATCAATGAAACGGATGATAATGTTTTTCTTTATAGGGTCAGCTGCGGCCTCGATACGCATTAGTCCGCCCTCTTCCATGGACTCCAGTGCATTTTTTAAAATATTAATGAAAACCTGTTTAATTTGCCGTTCGTCACAAGTGACAGGAGGCAGACCCAGCTCAATATCGGCTTCAATTTGAATGTTATCCAATAACGCTTGAGGCTGGAGAAGCTCGATCGTGCTCATCACAATAGAGTCAACGGTTCGGATATCGAAATTGGTTGCTTGAGGCTTCGAGACGAACAGGAACTCATTCACGATAAACTCTATGCGCTGCAGCTCTTTTTGCATAATTTCTATGTAGTATTGCTCTTTTATACTTTTCGTTTTTAATAATTGAAGGAATCCCTTCAAGGCCGTCAATGGATTGCGGATTTCGTGCGCCACTCCAGCGGCTAGTTGACCTACAGCGGAAAGTTTATCCGACTTGATAAGCAGCTCCTGAGTCTTTTTTAATGCGGTAATATCTTTAAATGTAATAACGGTACCGAGGATGTGCCCTTTCTCCTCCAGGATGGGACTCGACATGAACTCGACAGGGAAAGCCGTGCCATCCTTTCTCCAGAACAGGTCCTCTTTCATAATGGGAGCATCCCGATTCAGAATCGTGTTCAGAATGGGACTTTCTTCGCGTGAAAAAGGAGTGCCATCGCTCTTCTCAGGCCGAATCAGATTATGAATTTGCCTGCCGAGCATTTCATCCACTTTCCAGCCGGTTATTGTTTCAGCAGCTTGATTCCAGAAGATCGTGCGGCCGCTCATATCAATCCCATAGATGCCTTCTGAGACGGAGTTGAGGATGAGTTGATTTTGCTTATAGAGTTTGTCGATGACTTTCTTCTGTTCTTTAACCTCTGTAAGGTCCTTGAGAATCGCGTAAATGCCTACGACTTGATCATCAATAATCGTCGGGACGAATGTCACGTTAGAAGGGATAGGAATCCCGCTTGCATGAATAAAAGCAGCTTCGAAATTTTGCGGCATCCCAGCGGAAGCCACTTGGAAATGATGCAAAGCTTTAAGCAAATCAGGCGGACTGATCATTGGAATAAAAGAAGTCGTGGAGTTCTCGCGCCCAAGACCGAGCAGGCTTTCAAGCCCATGGTTGGCTGACAGCACTTCACCGTCTAGGCTGAAAGAAATAATCGAGTCCGGATGGTTGTCGTATAGAGATTGGTAGCGCTCTGCGGTTTCCAGAATGGCCACTTCTTCTTTTTTGACTCTTCGGAGTCCGTACCAAGCCAGTCCAACGATTGTACCAAGAACGACGATATCAATGGTCAGCCGAATGAAATGGTGTTCGTCGACATAGGGAAGCTGATGAATAATAAAGAAGTCCGCACCTATTAGCAGCAGAGCGATAATATGATAGACAAGTGTAAGTTGATATAACGTGCCATGTTTAATTGTCGTTTTCTGTTTCATCATGGTTGCCTTTCAGCTCTCCTTTAAAAGGACGAACACCCTGCAAGCATAACAGGATTCGACACATATTTATATATTCTTCCAGATTACCTGCTGTATTTCCTGCTGATTAAGATCATTAAATCCAGATTCGACAATTTTAGTATGAAGGCAGGAAGAGTGTCTGTATGTGAGTATAAGGAACTATTTTATGAAAAAATACAGTATACTTGTCCTAGTATTTTAGGTATAATGTTGAAAAAGGTCGTTTTTCGTGGAACTTATTCACAAATGAGATCGGAGCGGAGCTATGAAGGCTGAGTACATTAATCCTTTTTTGGAGTCGGCTAGAATTGTCATCGAGCAGGTTGCTAACATTCGCCCAACTACAGGGCAGCTCGGCGTCAAAGACGTCAAATTTGTGGAAAAGTATATTTGGATCCAAATCGGGATGACCGGACAAATGGAAGGCGATATCGTATTCGGCTTGGCTGAGGACGTCGCTTTGAAGATGGTTTCCGCGATGATGGGCGGGTTTATAATTACGGAAATGGACGAAATGGGCAAGAGCGCTATATCGGAGCTAGGTAATATGATTAGCGGGAATGCGAGCACCATGTTATTTAATCAAGGAGTAAGAGTAGATATCACGCCTCCGAAGCTTGTTGAATCAGCGACAGCGGCTGGTTTTGTACCGAAGAAGGCGCTAACGATTCCTTTGATTATGGATAGCATTGGGGAACTGGACATTCAAGTGTTAATTACGTAATATGAATATTGGATTATAATGTTGTATACATAAGATTGAAGAAATGGAGTACTGCAAATAAGCGGTTCTCTTTTTTTTGTAACTTACTGGAATGGGGAGAAATGACGTTGAACATTTCGAACAAAATCGTCTTGATTACAGGTGCGTCAAGCGGCATCGGCGCTGTCATGGCACAACAGTTTGCGGCGTTGGGGGCGATTCCCATTTTAACAGCCCGCAGCACAGACAAGCTCGAGTCGATTGCGGCAGGCATTCAAGGCCAGCACGCTGTTTATGCGCTTGATGTTACGAACACGCAGCAAGTATATGACGTAGTTAGTCAGATTATGGCGAGGTTCGGTCGTATCGACATTTTGATCAACAATGCCGGTTATGGGATATTTGAGTCGTTTGCGGGCGCGCCGCTGGAACATTTTGAAAATATGATGAACGTGAATTACATGGGGGTTGTCCGCTGTACGCAAGCCGTATTGCCTCATATGTTGAAGGCAGGAAGCGGTCATATCGTGAACATTGCCTCCATGGCAGGGAAAATCGGTTCAGCCAAATCTACGGGCTATTCGGCAACGAAGCATGCCGTGCTTGGTTTCACGAACAGCTTGCGTCAGGAGCTAATGCGAAGCGGGATTTCTGTTACGGCGATTAATCCTGGGCCAATTTCCACGCCATTCTTCGATAAAGCAGATCCGAGCGGGAACTATGTTAAAAATGTCGCTTGGTTTATGCTCAAACCAGAGAAAGTTGTGAAAGAATTGATCCATGCCATAGAGAAAAAAATACCAGAGAAGAATCTCCCTTTTGTAGCAGGCGTTGGCATTAAGCTGTTTCACTTATTTCCGCGGCTGTTCGACCGTCTGGCATCGGGAATTTTAAATAAAAAATAAAGCGGGTCCCGGTCTATGGACTGGGAATCCGCTTTTTTCGTCGTTGAGCGAAGTTACTTGGGCTCAGGCTTTTTGGCTTGCAGTGCTTGGTTTAAATCACGAATCTCTTCGAAAATACGACGCACTTCCGCTTTGCTTTCGGGATGGGTTTGATTCCAATGCGAAGTAAGTGCCGGGAGCGATTTATGAACATGATTGAAAAATGCCCATACTTTTATTTTCTCAAGCATTTCAGGTGACGTATCTCCCGTAATGAGTTCTGCGGTTTTTAACACAAGAGCGTTGAATTCATTCTCAAAATCTGTATTCATAGTTTCATCCCTTCGGATGGAAAATAGTAAGACACTTCTAGTTTATCTGATGATCTGACAGCTGTCAAAATAGGGGGACCCATGTCCATAGTACAATTACAAGATGGTCAATTAATAGGCAGAGAGCAGATTCGCTGCTTTGTTAAGCATATTTCGTTATTTATTCTCACTTATGTAAGTCAGGGGTTGAAGGTGAAAGGGCTGCTAGCCGTTCCGGAAGGGACAAGCCCTCGGCCAGCTGTGATTTATTGTCGGGGTGGGATTAAGCGCGTTGGCATGGTTCGGAAAAGGCGAATTATATCCATGGCTAGGCGTGGTTATGTCGTCTTTGCTCCTTATTATAGAGGGAATGAAGGCGGTGAAGGGCGTGAGGATTTTGGCGGGGAAGACAGGTATGATCTAATTCACGCGATCCCCATGGTTCAGTCTTTAGAGGAAGTGCAACCAGGACCTGTATCCTTAATCGGGTTTTCACGCGGAGCCGTTATGGCGATGCGCGCGGCAAGAGAGTGCAGCGGGGTAGGTCCTGTTGTTGTTTGGGGAGGTGTGAGCGACATGCTCGACACGTATGAGCAGCGCGTTGACCTGCGGCGGATGCTAAAACGTGTTGTCGGTCATCCGAAGAAACAAATTGAAGCCTACGTGGAGCGGTCTCCAGCGTACTGGGTTCACGAAATCGACACACCTATCTATATTATTCATGGCACTTTAGATTCACAAGTGGATATCAGTCACGCCAAGAAATTGGCTGCCGCCCTGGAACAAGCAGGTAAATCTTACACAATGGCGCTGTTTGCAGGATTGGACCACCGTTTTCCTCGCAAAGAAGATGAGAAGGCACTTGATGACGTTTTTGCCTGGCTGCGCGAAAAAAACCAACATAAGCACTAAGTGGGTTTTATTACCATATTACTTTGTTTTTATTGTTGTTTACTCCCTAGCTTTGCCCTAAAATAAGGGTAAGAAACAGATTTGTTTTTTACCTGGTTGGCTAGGGGGCGTTTATTTCGAAGTCGCTCAGACTGTTATTTAGCAGTGATTTTTACACTTTAGAGAAGAGCGTGCAGGAACAGATATATCATGAGTTCTATCTCCTTGTCTATCCGATGATTTATTTTATACTTAGGGATCATGCGGCCGTGGAGGATATTATTCAAGAGTCTTTTCTTCGGGCTGTGCGGAAAGCGCCGCTGCTTCAGGATATTGATAAATATGAAAGTTGGGTCAAGAAGCTGACCCGGAATGTAACGCTGAATCACCTTCGCAAGCACAAACGCAACAGAGATGAACTAGAAACGGAACTTATGCTGTGCATCAAGGAAACAGCACCTACCTCGGATTATTTGGGTTCCCTGGATCAAGAAGTCGAGCTGAAGCTCATGCGGGAAGCCATCATATCTTATATTAATCAACTCACTCCTTCCTACCGTCAAATTATTGCAATGAAATGGATACATAATTTATCTTACAGGGATATGGCGATTGAATTAGGGGTTACGGAAGGTGTTGTGCGGCAGCGGTTGTTCCGGGCAAGAGATGTCATCAAGCAGAAGCTGTTAGAAGAATGGGGAACGGGGAAATAAGAGTCCATGAGGACTCTTATTTCTGCTTATATAGAGGAGGAATGGGCAGTTTATTGGTGGCTTTTTCAAAGTACTGATTTGTATCGATATACGGCGTGGCATATAATAAGGACATTAGGTTGAATGAGAAAAGGGGTTTACGTCATTGAGTACAAGCTTTGAACAACTGCAAATCGCACAAACTTATTTAGATAAATTGAAAGAACTGGGTATTGGTGACCCAACGCCGATTCAGGCAGAAGCAATTCCAGTTTTGAAACAAGGCAGCGATGCAATCATTCAGTCGCAGACAGGTACGGGCAAAACGTTAGCGTATTTGCTGCCGGCACTAGAACAAATCGATCCAACGCAGAAACAGCTGCAGGTTCTAGTTGTTGTTCCAACCAGGGAACTGGGTATGCAAATCATGCAGGAAATTGAAAAATTAACGGCTGACGGCCCGATTCGTTCGCAGTCTTTGATTGGCGGAGCGGCTGTGGTCAGACAAGTCGAGAAGCTTCGACTGCACCCTCATATTGTTGTGGGAACTCCAGGGCGCTTGCTTGAGCTTATGAAAATAAAGAAACTGACTTTGCACCATGTGAAAGTCGGTGTCATTGATGAAGTGGATCAAGTCTTCGAACTTGGTTCTATGCAAGATGTGGAGTCTGTTCTAAAAGGAATGCTGAAGTCCAGCCAAAAGGTGTTCGTGTCTGCGACAATTCCGCAAAGCACCGAACAAGCGGCAGGTAGATGGTTGAAGGAGCCTGTCATTATTAAAATCAACCCAAGCCAGCGCACTGCGGAAACGCTAGAGCATATGTACGTGCTCTGCCAAGAGCGCGAAAAGGTGGATACGCTTCGAAGACTTGTACGTTTAATTAAACCGAAGTCTGCGATTGTATTTATCAATGTCACAGATGATATCGCTCAAGTCGTAGCTAAGCTGCAGTATGTTGGATTATCTATTGAGGCTTTGTACGGAGAAGCTAGCAAACAAGATAGGGCTAAAGTAATGGGGAATTTCCGGGAAGGGAAATTCCAACTGCTGCTGGCAACGGATGTTGCAGCAAGAGGGCTTGATATAGAAGGCGTGACTCACGTTTTCCACTTGGATCCTGCCACTAACGCGGAGTACTATCTCCACCGCGTAGGCAGGACTGGTCGGATGGGCCGCGAGGGCACGACCATTTCTATCGTGACCCCGAAGGAGCAGTTCATTCTCGATAAATTCGAGAAGCAGCTCGGTATCACGATCGAGCCGAAGGCGATGTACGAGGGCCGGCTCGTCGATCCAGCCCAGGATCGCAGTGCGGCTACAATGCGCAGCCGCCGTGAAGCTGCTCGCCCGCGGGATGCAGCACCTGTGCGCAGCGGCTCCGCCGGCTCGCACTATGCTGCCGCGCCTGCGGGCGCGGTGCGCACTAGCGCGCCTGCGACGGACGCGCGCGAATCAAACGCTAGCCCGGCGAAGCCGGCAGCGCCGAAGCACACGGCCGCCGGGGGCAAGGCCGTGAGTAAAGCCCAGCGCGAGCGGGATCGCAAGAGCAAGGGTGCTCCCCGCTGGCTGAAGGAAAAGCAGCAGAACAAAGAGTAGCCGTAATTTGCATCTGCAATTGTACGGCTTGCCGAATCTATCTTCTGCGGGGTGTTGAAGCGTGCTGAAAAAACGATTTATTTTTCTCATCGTGGTTATCCTTATCCTTGCAGCCGCCATGGTGATGTTCATCCGGCACATCCAACCTACTGAAGATCTAGACTTGAATTATCAAGAAATTTCAATTGCCAGTAAAATCGCGGACATTGTCAAGAACCGGAAGCTCGAGGTTCAGATAACGGAGCAAGATTTGAACAATCTTGTGAAAAAACAGCTATCTGCCCATCAAAATCTGCCTAACGGTGTTCGAATCGAAGGGGCTAAACTTACTTTACAGGGCAGCAACCTCGTGGCTGACGTCAATGTTAGATGGCAGGACAAGGTGCCAGTCGGAGCCCAATTGCTTTTTACACTAGCATGGGATCCGCCGAATGTGGTCATTCAGCATCAGAGCACGATGGTTAGAGGCATACAAGTCCCAAAGGAATGGCTTCAGTTTGCTCCGATGGAGCTCTCAATTGAGGATCACTTGCCGCTTCTTGTAGGGGTAAAGGATGTACGGTTCGAGGAGAAAGCCGTCCTCATTCAATTGAAGGCTCTACGATAATGGCGTGTATAATTAAATAAGGAGCTAAGCGGTATGGGCGCTTAGCTCCTTTGTTTTTTGTATACGCTTTTCCTGATGGATGCTTTCTCTCCTGCAACGATGAGAAACATCGTAACAGGAGAGAAAGTGACTGCAGAGGCAGCAGCAACGATGTAAAACATCGTTAGAAGCCTGAGTAGAGCGTTGATCCCCTGCTTATTCAGCTGTAACGATGAGAAACATCGTTACAGGAGAGAAAGTGACTGCAGAGGCAGCAGCAACGATGTAAAATATCGTTAGAAGCCTGAGTAGAGCGTTGATCCCTTGCTTATTCTGCTGTAACGATGAGAAACATCGTTACAGAAAGTGCTCTCTTTTTAACTCGAAGTCTGAAGTTTCCACCTGCGGGAATAGAGAACAACTCCGAAAACCACACACATGCCAATTAACACAAACCAAATCGAAAAGCCAACTTGAAACTTATCCATCCCCCAACCAACACCTAACGGTAGGACGGATCCGCCCAAACCACCTGCTGCGATAAGCGTGCTTGTTGTTTGCTCTGTGCGTCCCGGGAGTAATTGATTGGCATAAATAAGAGCTACAGCGAACATCCCTGACATGAAGAGTCCAAGTAACAGAACAACTGCGAAGCTGCTCCATAACTGCGTGCTGAACAACCATAAAAAGACGGTTATCAAGCTGCCGCCAAAAGCGACGGCCAAATAGCGGAAATAAGTCATTTTTTCAGCAAGCACGCCAGCAAATAGACGTCCAGCCACCATGGCGATCCAATACGCTGTTACCGCCAAAGTGGACACAGAGCTTGTGGTATGCATTTGATCGATAAAGATCGAAGGCAGGAAATTAACTATTGTATTTTCCATCCCTACATAGAGGAAGAAAACAAGCATGAACAGAATCAGGAAAGTTAAGGAACTCCTTGTCAGAGCTGGAGGCTTAATGTCTGGCTGCGTTCTGTCGGCTTTGTGAGCTAACAACTCGTCATGTTCGCCCAAGGAAAGCTTCGACCAGATGAGACCTGTGGCAAGCGCGCTTATCCCGAGCAGCATAAATCCATATTTCCATAACCCGTTGGCAATCAAAATACTGGATATAATCGGCATAAATAAAGCGCCAAGTCCGAAGAAAACTTCGAGCGTGCTGAAAGCCGAGGCTTGCTTATCTTTGGCAGCCATTAACACGAAGGTTGAAATGCTCGCTTCTACGAGTCCGAAAGCCATACCGGCTATGAATGTTAAGCTCACGGCCAGAGACCAAGGGGGCAGCATGACAATCGTAATCATAGCTAAAAAGAGTAGTCCAAAAGCCATCGTAATCGTGCTTCGACGGCTGAAGCGGCGGCTGAACGCGGGCATGCTGAGCACACCAAGCAAGAATCCGCCGAATTCAAGGAATACCAGCATTCCGCCATCGCTGTAGCTGCGTCCATAATGGGTGAGCAACTCGGGTAATACAGCGCCAAAAATAACATGGGTGCAGCCTGTTAATAAATAGGACAGGCAGCCCATAATCAACAATCTTCTCATAAAATAGTGCTTCCTTTTTGCTGGCTCAAATATTTTTCGTTATAGGCAAATACATGATCAATGGCTTCAGCTACAGATTCAACCTGATAGTTTGCTTTTTGTTTGACTTCAGGATGAGCGCCTCTCATTGCAAAACTGTGCGGCGTAATCCCGAACATGGATACATCGTTGAAGGAATCACCGATACAGGCAACTTCCTCAGGTTTTAGACCCAACTGCGCTATGAGGACTAGAATGGAGTTCCCTTTAGAAACTTGACTCGGCATAATGTCCAAGCAATCTTTGTCGGAGATGAACAGTTCGACTTGATCGCCCAATTTTTCCTCGATTAATGCCTTAAGTGTAAGAAGAATATGAATATCTCCGAATGTAGATATCTTACAAATAGGAAGTTCAACTTTCAACGACTGCTCAATGTCCTCTTTTATAATAAAAGGTCGGAATGTTCGGGACTGGACATCGTCAGAAGCGGGAGTCAAATGTGTGATGTAATTGGCTTCACCTGAGCAAACAATCTTCACGAGGTCAAAATCTCTCAGCAATTGATAGGCTTGATAAGCTAGTTCAGGTTCAAATAGCTGGGATTTCAGGAATGAGCCATCCTCCAGATGGATGAATGCGCCATTTTGCGATACGGAGTAGGCCCGATGACCAATTTCCTCAAGCACTTGCTGCATTTCCACATTCATTCTTCCTGACGCCAGGCAAAGCAGCATATCGGCTTCTTTCACCTTTTTCAACGCATCCTGCTCTCTTGGACTAACTTTCTTGCTGTGATCGAGCAAAGTACCATCCAAATCACTTACGATAAGCTTAATCATCTAAGTCATCTCCTTCTGCCAATACGATTTCAACTTCACTTGCCAGTAATTTGTCTTTCATTTCCGGACTTAAAGCTTGGTCTGTGACTAGGATATCGATGCTTTCAAAACCGACCACACGATGGAACAACCGCTTACCGAATTTAGAGTGATCTGCCAAAACGATGACCTGATCCGCATGTTGGATCATCGCACGAACTAAATAGCTATCCTCTTCGTTAGGGGCTGACAGCCCTTCCTCTGTAATTCCGCAGGTCCCGATCAGAAGCTTATCGACATGGTAATCATTTAACATTTCGATAGCTTTCGCACCGTATACGCTATGGTGTTTACTATCCAACACGCCGCCTAGAATATGGATCGTTGTTTCGTCTTTACGGGTTAAAATAGCAGCAATTTCTATAGAACTTGTAACCACAACATTATGTTTGGATGTTAGCGCTGTTGCAGCGTGTAGAACGGTGGTGGAGGCATCCATCATGATATAGTCGCCGTCCTGAATGAGTCCGGCAGCTGTTTTCCCGATGGTTAGCTTGGATGATGATTCTGCTTGGAGCCGTTGCTCATAATTGCCAACTTCCTTGTAAAGTGTGGGGAGGATGGCGCCTCCGCGTGTCCGCACAATACGGCCTTGCTCTTCAAGTTTTACCATGTCACGCCTAGCGGTATCTCGTGAAACATCGTACAGCTCACATATCAAGTCAACTGAAATGCGCTTATTTGATTTTAAGTAATCGATGATAGATATGAGTCTTTCTTCTTGAAACAAAGCTTTTCACTCCTTTCGCGTAAGTGTTTATAAGTAAACTTAAGTATATCGCTTATTATATGGCGGCAGATTCGTTTTTTCAACTACTTTCTAAATTAAATTTTCGTAAAAAAAACCGCACAATCGCTCGAAGAACGAATGCACGGGTTTGGTTATTTCACAGCTGTTTTTTTGCGAGTTTGCACGTAGCTAGGATAAGTAATTTCCCCTGTATCAAGTTTTCTAATCTCTTCTTCGTTCCAACCGCTGATTTTGTTGGTGCCGGTTACCCCGGTTAGCTTGATTTGATAGTGAGCAGCTAAGTACTGCTGTAACTTGGTCATTTCTTCGGGCATGATCTCTCTTAGCTTTTGTTTACCATGCAATTGACCCAATATGATTCCGATGGATTCAGCAGCCAGACTCGTATTTGGTTGAATTCTTGTGCTGCCGTATGCAATTGCTGAGGAGCCAACATTTTTCCCGGCGGCAATGACATTGTCGTAATTTTTTAATAAAAAACTGCGCAGCGGCATGCCGTATTTATCTGGACGTCCCATTTCAATGCCCCACTTGTTGGCGCTAGTGCCCTGCAGATCGAGTGGGTATCCGCCGATGCTGACATTATCCCAGAACATGGCGCCAGAAAGCAGGTCAGACGGCTTTAATACGTAATCCATTTCGTAGTGATTATATTCCCTTACATAAGGGTAGGTTGGCAATTCCCCAAGTTCAGCATGCTCCCAACCCGGTAAGGTTTTGCGGAAATGTCCCAGAATGGATGCCGTCTCTTTGTTGCCTAGCGTAACAGCATCTTGGATGGATTCGGGTTTGGATGGGTCAACGGTATACACAAGAAGGGCGTTGATCAAAACTTCTCCATCTCTTTGATTCACTGCATTTAAACCTCTTAGAAATACGCGATCATTGGAAGGATGATAGGCTTTTGTCATACCGCTTAGCCCGATCGCATAGCTGTCATTGACAGAACCGCCGCCAAATTGTTTGGATTTCTCTTCAGGTTTTAACGCGTTGAAAGTTGTATTGAACTTTTTCCAATCGACATGTTTGAACTTCATCATCATACCGGCGCTCATGTATTCGATGTCTTTTTGCCCATAGAACTTTTCTAGTCCAGGTAATCTCTTGGCATCTAGTCGTGAGATGAGTGCGGCGTAATCACTATTTTCGACCCAGTAGCTGGCGGTGATCTTCTTTTTTTCATTCTTGTCCGTCGTGTAAACAATAGAAGCAACTTTGTGCATGCTGTCTGGCGTGTTGTTTTGCTCAATCTCATTTAAGATAACGCCCGATTCGACAGGGATGTTTTTTACTAGTTTATCCATATAAGTTGAAAATTCGGAAAGCTTGCGGATTTTAGCATTCCGGAAGCCGTCGAATAATTCTTTAGCTCGTCCCTGCACTAATAAATGACCTTGATCGTCGCGCGTTTCATCTAGAAACAACATTTGACTCTGAAGGATTTGGCCGCCAAAAGCTTTATGAGGATCCAATACTTTAACGTTCAAGCCTTCGTCTGCCGCCGCCCTTGCTAAGTAGAGACCTTCTAGCTCACTACCAATCACAACTACGTCAACTTGCTCTGAAGGATACGTATTTTTGGTTTCAACGGCCGGTGTCGGAGTGGCTTCACTAAGAGGAGGAGGATCCTGATGCGTATTTGTTGGGACTGCAACAACAGCAGGTTCCACAGTTGCTTGCTTGAGCCCGATTTTGCTATAAGAAAAGACTGACAATGCAATTAGAACAACGGCTAGAGCAATAACGAGCTGAACTCTGGGATTACGTAAACGCATACATGAGCTCCTTTAGCGGTAGTGTTTTATCTCGTTTAGTTTAGCAGTTTCATAGGGGATTTAATAGACTCGACAATTTGATATTTTAATTCATTCCCAGTACGACCCCCCAAAACAATTCCTCAAGGGCGAATCCTTGTATCATAACCAGGAACCCTTCGCGAAGGCTCCACATTATTTATACCAATCATATGAATAAGGGAGAGGGAACTTGATATGAAAAAGGACCTAATGAAGAAAGCTGTAGCAACAGGACTTGTACTAACAATGGTAATGGGAGGCGCTTCTGCAGCGTTTGCCAAAGGGAATGACCATGATGATCGTGGTAAAGGAAACAATAACAACAATAATAATAGCTATAATAGCTCTTTTAATATTGGTAAAAATGATGTGAAGGGCAACGTTCAAATTCGCATCAACTTCGATGATCTAAAAGGCGCTCAATGGGCGATGCGTTACATAGCAAGCTTGGCATCCAAACAAGTATTTGAAGGATACGAAGATGGTACGTTCAAACCAGATAAATCCGTATCCCGTATTGAAGCGATTACAGCTGCGGTGAGATTGATGGGATTGCGTGAGCAAGCGGAATCTGCAACTGAAATGGCTACCAAACTAAACTTCAAAGATGCGGACAAAATCCCTGCATGGGCAGTAGGATATGTAGCCGTAGCACTTGAAAACGATCTATTCACAGAAAACGATAGCTCCGTTGAACCTTCTAAAGAAGCAGATCGCCTATGGGCAACTACGCTGCTAGTGAAAGCTCTGAAACTAGAGTCCGAAGCTAAAGCGAAAATGAACACACAACTTACTTTTAAAGATGCTAAACAAATCCCTGCTGGATCTGTAGGATATGTTGCTGTAGCTATCGAAAAAGGCCTTGTTGATGGCTTTGAAGATAACACATTCAAACCAAACCAAAGCGTAACTCGTGCACAATTGGCAGCTCTATTGGATCGTACAGGCGAGCAAATGCCTGATGACCAAAACTCCACGACTGGAACTGTGAACGCAGTTGTATACAACAATGTGCTCCCAGTAACGAAAGCAGGAGTTACAACTAACTATGTCCTTCACCCAGATGCTTTCATTTTGCGCAATGGTGTGAAAGTAGCTGCTTCCGCGCTTCAAGTAGGCGATGAAGTGAAAGTTCGTTCTTTCAATAATCAAGTTGTCTTCGTAGAAGTTACTAAGCTGGCGAATGCTAACCAAAGCTTCGATGTTGTAGGTACATTAAATGGAACAACTGTAGATGGGCAAGGTAAAATCACTACAATTTCTATTACTCAAAATATCAATGGCGTCAGCCAAACTACGGTTTATAACGTAGCAACTAATGTCACTTTGACAGGCAATGTTGGTTCATTTACACCAAACCGTGTTGTTGAGCTTAAAGGACAAAACCAAGTTGTTACTACTATTGATGTAAAATAAAAGAGAAAAATTAGAGAGATATAAAAAAGGTGAATATTCATAACAGGCTCCTTGCTTCTTACAGCAGGGAGCCTGTTGTGCTTTCATGCCGTATAAAGTTGCTTTCCTTGTGGGAAACTGTTCTTTATCTTGAAAGGAGTGGCATGAATATGAACGAAACACTTATGGAGACATTCAAAAGATACTACGCCGACTATAGAGCTGCGGCCAATGTGGAGCAAAGCTTCACGGATGCTTACCAAGCCATCGCTTATCATGTAATTGAGCAAACAGATCATCTAGCCCAGAGTGGCAACTTGGAAGGCATTCAGAATATGGTCCGAGAGTTTAAAGAGATTGGCTTATGCATAGCTCCTAGTAATGATGCTCTCAAAGAGCGCTTTGAACAGGAATTAGTAGAAGGTATGCTAAATCACGGACATTCCTAAAAAAATGTAGATTAGAGTTGCATTATTTTGATCACCGTGGTATATTGTCTTTCCGGCCAAAACGAGCTGAAAACTTTATCGAATAATGTAAAAATAAAGCTTGCATCTGATTGGTTGAATATGCTATATTGTAATTCCGGCCGCGAGAGTGGGACGGAATGAGAAAGAAATTGATCTTTGAAAACTGAACAACGAGTGAGTAAGCACGAATGAGAAATCGTTCAAAAATAGAGATTATTTTAATCTCGCTAGCAAGTCAATGAGTACAATTAAGCTTAAAATATGGGCCCCGGAAAAGTAATCGGAATTCTCTTCGGAGGTTAACGTCACTTTTTTGGGTAACTTTATGGA
>NZ_JCAUAX010000007.1:0-408686 GCF_059692175.1 Paenibacillus sp. J22R67
AAGAGAAGAGAAGAGAAGAGAAGAGAAGAGAAGAGAAGAGAAGAGAAGAGAAGAGAAGAGAAGAGAAGAGAAGAGAAGAGAAGAGAAGAGAAGAGAAGAGAAGAGAAGAGAAGAGAGACAAGACAAAAACCAATAGAGGGCAGTAGGAGTTTCAAAGGGGGAGCACGTATGGATTTTCATATACCTTACCATACCTATCAAGCGAAATATGCGAGTAAATATGCGGCTTTGTATCATGCCCTGCATGATAACATACTCGCGAATAAGCTGCTACTAGATACGAAGTTGCCATCAAGTCGTGAATTAGCTGCCTTGTATGGGTTATCGCGGGGGACTGTTAATCAGGTGTACGATATGCTGATTGCTGAGGGTTATTTGCAAGCTGATGTCGGTAGAGGGACTTATGTTGTTTATAATGGGGTGCAGGAGAAGCAGGTACCGTTTGAGGGGAAGGATATTCGGCTTTCGGACTGGGGAACGCGGGTTTGTGAGGCGGATGGGTTAAGGAGAGAGCAAGAGCAAGGGCAAGTGCAAGTGCAAGTGCAAGGGCGAGGGCAGGAGCAGGAGCAGGAGCAGGAGCAAGGGCAGGAGCAAGGGCGGGAGCAAGAGCAGGGGCAAGGGCGGGAGCAAGGGCGGGAGCAAGAGCAGGGGCAAGGGCGGGAGCAAGTGCAAGGGCGAGGGCAGGAGCAGGAGCAAGGGCAGGAGCAAGTGCAAGGTCAAGTGCAAGTGCAAGTGCAAGGGCAAGGTCAAGAGCTAGGGAAAGAGATTGCGTTCGTGATGGGTCGTCCGCACTTGGATGAATTCCCGCGGGAGCTATGGAACCGCGGAATGTACGAGCAGGTGCGGCGGATAACAGAGTCGCCGCAGGTAGAAGCTCACGTCGCCGAGGGGCATTATGCGCTTCGCGAAGCGATCGCACAGCACCTAAGGCGAATACGCGGCATCGAGGCGCCACCAGAGCGCATCGTGATTGTTAACGGGTCGATGCAAGCGATCGCGCTGCTGACCCAAATGCTTGTGAACGAAGGTGATCCCGTCATCCTGGAGCGACCGGGCTACCAAGGCGCCAGCCGCGCTGTGCTGGCAGCTGGCGGAGTGCCCATCCACGCAGCGGTGGATGGGCAAGGGCTTGTCCCGCAGCCGTGGAACGCACGGCTGCTGTTCGTGACACCCAGCCGCCAGTTCCCTACGGGGGCGGTGCTGGGTCTAGAGCGCCGCCAGCAATTGCTGCGCTGGGCGGCAGAGCAGGGCGCTGTCATCGTCGAAGACGACTATGACAGCGAGTTCAGGCACCGCGGGCGGCCGATTGAGCCGCTCAAGGTGCTAGACCAAGAGGGCCGAGTGGTCTACATCGGCACCTTTTCCAAAACGATGCTGCAGGACCTGCGCATCGGATATGTCGTGCTGCCGGAGGCGCTGCACGACGCTTTTGTGGCCGCGAAGCGGCTATACGAGCCGCACCCTTCGGGGCTGCTCGAACAGCGCTCGCTCGCCGCTTTCATGGCGAGCGGCGGCTACGAGCGACACCTGCGCCGCATGCGGCGGGTGTACGCGAGCAAGTTCTTGCTCCTGCAAGCGCTGCTGCAGGAGCAGCTCTCCACCCTCTTCGAGTGGGTGGAGAGTGACGCGGGGCTGCATCAATTCGGCTGGTGGCGGGGGGACCCCCGCACCTATGCCGCTTATGCAGCCGAGTGCCGTAAAGCTGGCATTACGTGGAGCGACGCCAGCTCCTACGGTATCCCCCCGGGGAAGGCCGGGGCATGCTTCGGTTTTGCACATCTCACTGAGCAGGAAATACGCCAAGGCGTCGCTGCCCTGCGACAAGTCTCAGAAAATGTCATAAAATCAACAATATGATTTTGGCAGGATTGACAGAGTATGCTATGATCTAACATGTGGTCAATTAATCATTTTATTGTAGGAGTGATCCCTAAATGGCAGGATTAAATGGTGGAGGCACAAGCGTGATTGTGCGTTTGGAAATACATAAAGAACAGGTCACGTTTGGGAAAATTGCTACAGCCATAGGCGATGCCGGTGGCGATATCGTCGCGGTTGACGTGACGCGAGCCAGTAAAACAACAACAACACGGGATATTACTGTTCAAGTTAGCGATCCAGATCATACCGAAGTGATCGTTAAAGTATTGAAAGGTATTCCTGGTGTACGGTTAATTAACGTATCCGACCAAACGTTCCTTATGCATTTGGGCGGCAAAATTGAAGTCACTCCGAAGATTCCGATTAAAAATCGGGACGATCTGTCCCGTGTATATACGCCGGGAGTCGCTCGTGTTTGTATGGCGATTCATGAAGATCCATCCAAAGCGCACTCATTAACGATCAAACGTAATACAGTTGCCGTCGTTTCTGACGGGACAGCGGTTCTTGGACTTGGCAATATCGGACCGGAAGCAGCTATGCCGGTTATGGAAGGTAAAGCTATGTTGTTCAAGCAAATGGCAGGCGTTGATGCTTTCCCGATTTGCTTAGACACACAAGATACTGAGGAAATCATTCGTACTGTGAAGGCCATCGCACCTGCTTTCGGCGGTATTAATTTAGAGGACATTTCGTCGCCGCGTTGTTTTGAGATTGAAGAACGATTGATTAATGAATTGGATATTCCGGTATTCCATGACGATCAGCACGGAACAGCGGTTGTTATTCTTGCTGGTTTGCTTAACGCAGTTAAGCTGGTGGGCAAACAGTTGGAGTCGTGTAAGGTTGTTATTACGGGCATTGGAGCAGCAGGAATTGCTTGTACAAAAATGCTGTTAGCTGCTGGTGTCACCAACGTCATTGGTGTAGACCGCCAAGGCGCAATCGTGCGCGGAGAAAGCTACACAAATTCCGCATGGGATTGGTATGCGAATAACACGAATCCTTATGAGCTAAAAGGAACTTTGTCCGATGTGATTGCTGGAGCTGATATTTTCATCGGCCTATCTGGTCCAGGCGTTTTGAAGGTAGATGATGTGAAGAAAATGGCGACTGACCCGATCGTATTCGCTATGGCGAACCCGACACCGGAAATCACGCCAGAAGAGGCAGAGCCTTACGTTCGCGTTATGGCAACAGGCCGTTCGGACTATCCGAATCAAATCAATAATGTGCTCTGTTTTCCAGGCATTTTCCGTGGTGTGCTGGATTGCCGCGCTTCCCGGATCACGCAAGAAATGAAACTTGCAGCAGCCAAAGCGATTGCCTCGGTAGTGAATGAAGATGAGCTGAGTGAGTATTACATTATTCCAAGCGTATTCAATCATGCGGTTGTTGAGAAAGTACGCGAAGCGGTCATGGAAGCAGCTTTTGAATCTGGTGTGGCTCGTCGTCGCAGCCAACGCGAGATCCAAGACTCCCATCACGAATAAACATGATGAAAATAGCAGTCCGGTGAAGCTCTTTTGAGGAGTCTACCGGGCTGTTTTTTGTTGTAGGGTCTCGATCAGTAATCTCACGTCATCTGGGTACTTAAATACAGGGGAACTTTATTTGCAAATAATCGTCTACTAGCGCGTCTGCACACAAAAAAACCTTGCACAGCAGCTGTTTCCAGTCTGCTGTGCAAGGTTTTTTGTGTTAGTTCTGTTCCGCTGTCCACTCTCTTAACTTACTGTCAGTAGGAAGAAGGAAGGTTAGAATGCCGAGAAGCGGCAGGAACGCGCATAATTCCATCACACGCGTTGTGCCGATTGCGTCGCATAGATTTCCAAGAACGACACTACCAATACCGCCAAGTCCGAAGGCGAGTCCGGTAATAAGACCGGATACGGTTCCTACTTTGCCAGGGAACAGCATTTGGGCATAGACAACGGTAACGGAGAAGCTGGACAAGAGAATAACACCGATGACGACAAGTAAGACATAAGACCAAGTAATACCAACATGCGGCAGCAGTAATGCGAATGGTGCTGAGCCCAGCATGGAGAAGAAGATGACATTGCGCTTACCGAAGCGGTCTGCGATCGGACCGCCAAAAAATGTTCCCACAGCGCCAGCAGCGAGGAACAAGAAGATGAAGTCCTGCGCACGGTTAATGGACATGCCGTAGTTATCTTGCAGGAAGAAAGCGAAGTAACCGCTCATTGCAGCGCCATACCATGACCTGACGAAAACAAGGAAGATCAATACGTATATGGCGAAAAAGACACGTTTGCGATGAACGGGATTGACAGTCCGCTTCACCGCTGATTTAGGCTTGACTGGGAAGTTAGCAAGCTCGGCTTTGTACCAGCGTGCAATAAACATCTGTACAGCTATCGCAATCGCTGCAACGCCAGTGAACCATATGGACCCGAAGAGTCCAAGCGGTATGAAAATCCATTTGGTCATGACCGGAGCCAAGGATTGGCCGAAGTTACCGCCAACCTGGAAGATGGATTGTGCCAAGCCCTTGCGACCACCGGCAGCCATATGGGATACCCGGGAGCCTTCTGGATGGAAAGCAGCGGAGCCTAGTCCCACAAAGCATACAGACACCAGAACGACCCAATACGAATGAGCGAAGGCTAGCAGCAGCATCCCAGTAAGGGTGGACGCCATGCCAATCGGCAGCATGTAGGGGGAAGGCTTGCGATCGGAATATAAGCCGACTACGGGCTGCATGATAGAAGCCGTGAAATTGATGGCGAACTGTACCCAACCCACTTGGGAGTAGCTTAATCCCATTTCGCTTTTCAAAATTGGGAAGATGGCGGGAATGACAGATTGGATAGAGTCATTCAACAAATGGACAAGGCCGATTGCAAATAGAATCCGATAAACGGTTGGTTTAATATCTCCTGCACCCTGCAAGCTTTTGGATTCGGAAGATGGTGTTGTTATGGCAGCCATGATGCGCTCCTCTCGCTATTTATCTAGGAAACGGCCGAGGTCTTCTCCCATTTTCACTTTGGAACCAAGCTTAAGGTCTGAGCGAGGTTCAAACATATCATCTTCAAAAAGCAGCACAACTGTTGAGCCGAATTCGAAGTAGGCTAGCTCTTGACCGCGCTCCAATGTTTTGGGAAGCGGCTTGACGTACTGAATCGAGCTCACGTTCAGCGCCCCGACTTTAACGACGGCAACTTCACCTGTGTGATGCTGGATGAAGGTGATTAATCGCTCATTGCGACTAAGTACTCGCTTCATGTGGCGAAGACCGAATTCGTTCACCGGATATACTTTGCCGAGCACGTGCTCTTTTTCAAGGATGTCCCCGGAAATCGGAGAATGAATGCGGTGATAATCGGTTGGGCTTAAGTACAAGACGAAATAGAAGCCGTTTTTGTAATTAATTGTGCGGGGCGAGCGGTTAAGCAGCTCCTCGATGGTGTAGTCTTGACCTTTGACATTGACGATTAAGCCATCTTTAATGTCCCCGATCCCTGTAATCATGGCATCAACAGGACTTACGACACGCGTCTCGTCTTCATGAATCGGACGTAAACCCGGCTTTAACCGGCGAGTAAAGAAGTCATTTAAGGATTTGTAATCTTTTAGATGCTTCTCAGCATCTTCAATACGTATACCGTAAGTTTGGGCAAAACGGGGAATGAACATCCGACTTGCTCTGGACCTGGCAAAGGCTCCTGTCACTTGGGATACCCATTTACGTGAGGAGAGCTCGGTTAGCAATTTGAAGAACGGTTTTGACATAGATTAACTCCTGTTCATTCGTGGTTAGGCGGGCTTTTGACCAACGTTCAAGTTTCTTCAAACATCCCTATTAATAGTTCTTCGCTAATCTTGCCACAGAAAGGTAAAAGAATCAATTGTCGAATGAAGAAGAAACGGCAAGATAGGTGGCTAAAAAAATAGTTTGAGGGCTGTTTGAGGTGAAATATGCTTGTCAATGCTGTTAATGAGGTGAACTGGTAAATGTCCATTATGATCGTATTACTTCTGTTTTTGATTCCGGCTTGCATGCTTGTTGGGGCTTGGATGTTCACAGCCTGTCGTATTGGGTTTCATGTACTTGCCTTAGTCAGTGCCTATGTGTTTGGCATCATTTCCGCTATGGCGGTTAATGATATTTTGCAGGATGATACGGTATTTATGACGAATATTCATGCGGTTTTCAACAACCAATTATTCCTTTTAAGCGGAGCCTATTTGGGATGTTATGGCATCTATTTGATGTGGAAATGTCTGTTAACAGAGCTTAGGAAAGAGTAGTCCTGTGTAGCAGCACCAATTTTATCTGTAACTATTTCATTCCGTATATCGTCTAATAGGGAAATCTTAGAATAAAGGCAGGTATTAGAGTGAATCTTATTATGTCTAGATATACCAAGAGTATGATGTGTGCGGCTGCGTTATCTCTCTTTTTAATGGGCTGTGCATCTTCCCCAAAGGGTAACACGCCGTCAGCTGCGCCTGTTTCGCCGGCGCCAACGCCTTCCGCATCTGCCCCGGCAGCTACACCAGTCCCTACGGTTGCACCGACTCCAACGCCAACTCCTTCAAGTCCTACTGCAGGCATGTCGCTGGACGAAAAGCTCGGACAGATGATCTTGGCTGGCATCGATGGATACAGCGTGAATGCCAATACCCAAGCGTTGATTTCAACGTACCACGTGGGCGGCATTATTTTATATAAGCCAAATGTCAAAGATTCAAGCCAACTAGTTTCCTTAGTTAATGAACTGAAGCAAAAGAATGCCAAAAATAAGCAGCCGCTCTGGATCGGTGTGGACGAAGAGGGAGGAAGGGTAACGCGACTGCCGGATGAGCTCCAGAAAACGCCAACAAATCAGGAGATTGGCAAGACGAATAACAAAACGTATGCCTATAACATCGGCAACTTGATTGGTTCAGAGCTTCGAGCGTATGGCTTGAACGTTGACTTCGCTCCTGTGCTGGATATTAACAGCAATCCGAAAAATCCAGTGATCGGTGATCGCTCATTTGGTGCAAACGCTGCTGTAGTCAATGCTATGGGCATTCAAGAAATGAAGGGGCTGCGAGATCAGCAGATCACGTCAGTCGTTAAGCATTTCCCGGGGCATGGCGATACATCTGTCGATTCGCATGTAGGGCTGCCTGTGGTTCAAAATGATTTGGACAGATTGCGTAAGCTTGAATTACTCCCATTCGCGGAAGCTTTCAAACAAGAAGCAGATGCTGTGATGGTTGCCCATATTTTGCTGCCCAAAGTGGACGGGCAGAACCCGGCATCGATGTCGAAGAAGATCATGACGGACTTGCTGCGCAAGGAGATGGGCTTCCAAGGCGTGATCATGACCGATGATATGACGATGGGAGCTATTGAACAAAACTACGATATCGGCGCTTCAGCTGTAAAATCAGTTTTGGCTGGAGCTAATGTCATCATGGTTGGACATGACTACAATAAGGTTGTCAAGGTCATTGAGGCGCTGCGACAAGCTGTACAAGACAAGCAGATTCCGATGGAAACGATTGATCAGAGCGTGGCGAGAATTCAGAAGTTGAAGCAAAAGTATAAGCTGAAGGATGAGAGCGTCGGTGCGGTTGATGTAGCCGCCCTCAATCAAGCTGTGAAGCAAGTGCTAAGCACGAAGTAGCACAACTAAAAAGGAGTGCCCCTCAGTCATATTATGACTCTTGGGGAACTCTTTTTGATTTTGGGGGAGGAGCGGGACCAAAGTGGTGTCATTTTGAGCGTTGGGCAGATGGAGAGTTCGAGAGTTCGAGAGGTGGAGAACTAGAGGAACTAGAGGAACTAGAGGAACTAGAGGGCGCTATTTGTGCTAAATGGGCCAATTTGCTGTTTTAGTGGAACTACAGGATCCTATTTGCTCGAATTTGCCATCAAGGAGCCTGAAATCGGGGGAATAGCGGATCCTAGTTCCCTCCGATTTTCCAAAAGGCTGTTTTGAGATGAAATAGCAGACTATAGTTCCCATTACAGGGATAGGGGCAGTTGTCGGGCTAATAAACCGGGGTACCACCATCCAACAAATATTTGGCATAAGCCATCGGATTATAGTAGGTAGCCTTCCATACTTCCAGCATGTTAGCTTCGCGGAAACTATACCGCTGATCCTTGCCGTTGCATTCAATGAATAAAGGATAGCCATCCTTGGTGATACCGATATCAAGTCCGAGATCGGCCAAATGCGGCAAATGCATGCTTAGAAACTTCGCTACTTGAAGGGCAAACTCTGAAATTTGCTCACACACGGCGCGGGAATTCAGAGACGGATAGTCGGCCGCCAAAATTTCCGTCAATGTTTTCACTTGGCCGCCTTGTGCCACATTGGTCAAGAACAGCTTGCGTGAAGCGACTTTGGCGACGATTCCCGTCACACACCAATCGCCGCGGGCTCCGCGCTGCACGGATACTCGCAAGTCGAAGGGGCGGCTGTCGTGGGTAGCCAAAGGCAAGCGCTGCTGCACGAGATAGGCGCGGCTTTGGATTTTGCGCCGCAGGGTTAAAGGCAGTTGTTTGCGAAAGTTGACCTGCCGCCAGACTTTATTGCTGATTCTAAGTGTCGCGGGATAAACAAGCTGCCAGCCCGTGGGGGTTCGATCCATTTTCATAACACCGCGCCCGATGCTAGAGTTCGTTGGTTTGATAATGATAGAGTCGTAGGCACTCATCATGACTTTCATGTTTTTGAGGGTGGCGGGGAAGGTGCCTGGCAAATGGGGTCTAATGGTTTCATCGAGCAGCAATATTTCGTGAATTTGCAGCTTACTGTACCGATTCCATCGGTTAAAAACGTGAATGCCATGCTGTGTCCAGGTTTCCAACTCCTGATCCGAACCATGGTCCAAGTAAATGGCCCGGTTATGAATGATCTTGGGCAAGGCAATCCATTCACGCAGATATCGAGCTCCTCTTTGCACGTAGGCATGAACTCTCATCGTATGGATGTGAACATCTTGCATGCGGAAATAGCAAGGGGTAATGCCAAATTCTCTGCCGGCGTCACTGTAAAAATGGATGGCTTCATATTTTGTGTTCCCTAGGGGAATGCCTGCGTATAAGGAATCGTTCACTAATATACCCACGTAGGGATTTACCATCTACTTCACTCCTTAGAGTTTTTCGCCAGAAAAACTGGCATCGAAAGCATACGCTTAGAGTTTTTCGCCAGAAAAACTGGCATCGAAAGCATACGCTTAGAGTTTTTCGCCAGAAAAACTGGCATCGGAACTGGCTTGCCAAAACACCGCGACGCGATAGAGGCTCCCTTACAGCTTATGGAAAAGCAGTGCAGCTTGTTTGTACGGATGCTGATACTTTTGCTTCAGTAGAGGGCAGATGCCCAAACTTTGCCTGTATATCCGCATATGTATAGAAGAAGGAAGGGGGAATGACATGTGAGCCAGAGACCTATGCGTGTTGTCATTGTTACGCCAGGTTCTTTTCCCATCCCCTCAGGAAAAAGCTCTTCGGTTGAGCAGGTTGTCCAGAAAACGGCCGAGAAGCTCGTCAAATTTATGCCCGTGTGTGTTCTGGGGAGAAGAACATCGTATCAACCAAGAAGTGAAGTGCGGGATGGATGTACGTATATAAGGGTTCCTTACGGGGGCTCACGTTCCTATATTTCCGCCATCTCTCGGCAAATCGCCATACGAAAGCCTGGCATCATCCAGGTTGAGAATCGACCGCATTTCGTGCTCTACCTGCGCAAACGTTTTCCAAGATGCTTGATTAGTCTGGTGCTGCATTCAAAAGTATTTATTTCGTTGCCTTATATCTCGCAGAAATATTTGAAGGTATGCCTAGCCGCGGCGGATGTCGTTATCGTCAACAGTGATTATCTGAAACAGGCGGTGCAGGCGAAAGTGCCGTCTGCTGCACATAAAATCGTGACGCAGCATTTGGGCGTAGACGTTTCCAAATTTACGTCAAGGTGGTCCCCAGAGGGGAGTGAATCCCGCGCCAAAAAGATGCAAGAGCTCGGCTATGAGAACCGGAAAATCATTCTTTTTGTAGGACGGTTTATCCCAAGAAAAGGGGTGCACCATCTACTTAAAGCGATGAAAACCGTGATTCAAATTGAGCCGAATGCGGTCTTAATTCTAGTAGGCGGTGCCTTCTATGGCTCTAAGAGATTGACGGCTTATGTGAAAAGATTGTACCGGGAAGGGAGCAAGATGCCACAGAATGTGAAGTTTGTCCCGTACACATCGCACGCCGATATCCCGAAATGGTATCATCTTGCGGACGTTGTCGCCGTGCCTTCCGAGGAGGGAGAGGCTTTTGGACTTGTAAACATTGAGGCTATGGCTTCTGGAGTACCCGTCGTAGCAACAAACTCAGGCGGGATTGGCGAGGTTATTAAGAATGGGACGGTCGGGTATTTAGTTGATCTGGATAAGATTGAGGCGGATCTGCCCCTTTATTTATTGCGCCTTCTGGCAGATGAAGAGCTGAGACGAGCCATGGGGGAACAAGGTATTCACCGGGTCGAGCAATTGTTCACATGGGATAAGGCGGCAGAGATGCGGTATGACTTATATAAGCATAAATTGGAGAGGTAACCATTTATCTGGGTGTCCGCACATTTTTCAGGGCTAACGTACATCTCTGATTGAGCTTGAATATGTTACAAATGACCAATTTATGTGGAATGGAGAGGAGTCTATGAGTAAGCGTAAGAGCAACAGAGCAAGGCCTTATGTGCAAAAAGTGAACTCCCGAACGAATGAGTTGAAATGGCTCGATGATAACGAACAGCCTTCACCTGCTCCGGTTAAGCAGGAGAAAGCGGAAACAAGTCCAAAGGTTGCACAGGTGGAAGTAAGTATACCTCCCAAAACAACACCTGCGAAAAGTGTGATTGTTGAGACGACCAAAGTGAGTAAACCCACATCGGTGGTAAGTGTATCACAGGCTCCAGTGCCTGCGCCTCCATTGCTGCTGCTTTCTGAACGTAAAACAGGCAAATTCGTAAATCCCGTAGTTTACACAGATGATATCGTGGAAGAAGCGATAACATGGGAGAAAATCGCCAGTCGTTCGGTTGACGAAAGTAAAATCAAGCCGCAAAGCATCGGGACCAAAGTTATTAAGGATTTTGCGGTCGATCAGTCTAAACTAGCGTCAGCTAGCGTGACTCGTGATAAAATCGCCGGTCACAGCATTTATGATGAACATATCGCTCCACACAGCATTTCCGGTGATAAAATGCAGGATCAATCGATCCCCGGAAGTAAACTGCTGGATAACAGCATTACGGCGGATAAGCTCGCCGATCAAACGATTGACTCCATTAAGCTGGCGGACGGCTCCATTCTGTCGCAGCATTTATCCGAGTTAGTTATTACGAATGAGCTGATTGATGACCAGTCGATTACAGCTGAGAAAATACGCAGCAGTGCAGTGCAAGCCAAACATATCGCCAATTACAGCATCGACACCGCCAAGCTAATGGACGCAGCCATTACGACGGATAAGTTAAGAGATCAAGCCGTCACCGAAGAAAAAATTGCGAATGAGAGCATTTGCTCCGTTCATATCCAGTCTAAAGTCATTTTTAACGAACATTTGGCAGATGGAAGCATCCAGAGTCGGAGTATTGCGCCAGGTCAGATTGAAGCCATTCACATCGCTGATGGCGCAATCGATGGTTATCACCTGGAAAGTCATGTTATCACTGAGGATAAAATCGCTCCTGCATCGGTCACAGAGGAAAAACTGGCTAATCAAGCGGTTACGAATCATAAGATCGCCCCTTTGTCGATTGAAGCTAAGCATATCGTGAAGTCTTCGATCCGCACGGAGCATCTGGCAGATGGTTCCATCCAAACCACGCATCTTGCTTCCGGCGTGATACAATCCGTGCATCTGGCAGAAGGAGCCGTACACACCAAGCTGATTCAGGATGGCTCCATCACATCAGCCAAACTAGCAGCAAATGCGGTTGAGGATAAACATATTCTCCCGAAGGCGATTCAAATCGGGCATCTCGCCGACGATGTTATCTCTAATGCAAAGCTGCAGGATGAATCCATTACCTCTTCGAAGCTGGTGGAAGGCTCGATTGAAGGCAAACATATCCAGCAACAGGCAATTCAGAGCGGACATCTCGCTAATAACAGCATTTCAAATGCAAAGCTGCAGGATGAGTCGATCACTTCCTCGAAGCTGGTTGAAGCCACCGTTGAGGGCAAACATATCCGGCAGCAAGTGATTCAAAACTGGCATTTGGCTGATAACATTGTCTCTAGCTCGAAACTGCAAAATCAGTCCATTACATCAAGCCATTTAACGGAGAATATCATTGAGGAAAGGCACATAAGCGAGGGTGCAATCACGCAGCTTCATTTGGCCGATGGGATCGTTTCGTCCGCCAAACTGGAAGAGGGAGCTGTGACGACAGATCTACTAGCAGCTGGCAGTGTGGATACATCGAAGCTGAAGCAGCACAGCGTGACCTCTGATAAGCTTGCGGCAAGTTCAATCACAGCTGAGCATTTGCACCAAGGCATCGTGGCCAGCGAGCATTTGGCCGAAGGGGCGGTACTTGGGATACACGTTTCGCCAGGAACAATTGGAACTACACACTTGCTAGATGCAGCCGTTACCAGTGAGAAGCTGGGCTTGGGCGTTATCCGTTCGGAGCATATCGGGAGTGGTGTGATTGGCGCTGAACTGATCGGGGAATCTGCGATTGAACGTGATCACATTGCGGAAGAGGCGGTTACGACTCAGCATTTGCAGGATCAAACGATCACAACAAGCAAAATCGCTGAAGAAGCTGTGACCGGTACGAAAATTGCTTCCATGAGCATTGAAACTCGTCATCTGCAAGAAAATAGTATTGATGGCAGCCACGTTAAGCCTGGGTCGATTTCGTCCCAGCACCTGGCGCAAGGTTCGATTACTCTTAATATTTTTGCTGACAGGAGCTTGGATGGAACGAAGTTAATGGAGCAATCCATTACTGGAGAAACCCTTGCGAAAGGGGCAGTCACCGACGATAAGCTGGCGAATAGCGCAGTCGGCGCGCAGCATCTGCAGCCTGGAGCGATCTCGGCGAGGGCTTTGCAGGAGCAAGCCGTAACGACTGGCAAACTAGGCGAGCAAGCCGTTATAGAAGCTAAACTGGCTGACTCCAGCGTAACGGGTCGCAAAATCGCTAGTAAATCTGTCCACAGCGAGCATATTGTTGACGGTGCAATCACTGCTGCGAAGCTGGCCAATGAGAGCATCCATGGCAGCAAACTGGTAGCTGGTGCGCTCAGCTCAAGGCATTTGGCTGATGGCGCGATCAGCAGCGCGAAGCTGGCTGCACGGGCGATTGACAGCGAGCATATTGCTGACGGAGCTGTGACCAGCACGAAGCTGGCGAAGGAAAGCGTGGATAGCGCTAAGCTGACAGCGGGTGCTGTGACTGGCGATAAGCTGGCTGATGGCGCAGTTAGCGGAGCGAAACTCGGACTTGGCGTTATCGCAAGTGAGCATCTGGCAGCTGGTGCGGTCGAGAACGACAACCTTGCGGCAAATTCCGTAGATGGCACGAAATTGAGTCTTGGTGCGATTAGCAACTATCATCTTGCGGATAGCTCGGTGTATGGTGCGAAGCTCGCGACAGGCAGTGTGGACAGCAGCAAGTTGACCGCAGGCGCTGTGAATCATGAGCACATCGTAGATGGAGCGATTGATGGCATCAAGCTTGCGAAAGGCAGCGTAGATGGCAGCAAGGTGGTTCCAAACGCCATTCAACGGGAGCATTTGGCGGACAGTGTCATTGACTCCACGAAGCTCGCTGAAGGGGCTGTACTTCGAAGTCATCTAGTTGCAGGGATTGTTGATGCGTCAAAGCTGGCAGACAGCAGTGTAGTTAGCTCTAAGCTGGCAGTCGGTGCTGTAAAAACAGATCACCTGGTTGACGGAGTGATCAGCGGAGCGAAGTTGGCACCTGGCAGCGTGGACAGCAGCAAGCTGGTGTCTGGTGCAGTGAACAGCGATCACATCGCACAAGGTGCAGTGAACGGCAGCAAGCTGGCGGCACTCAGCGTGGACGGCAGCAAACTTGTGGAAAACGCTGTGAACAGCGAGCACCTAAGTGCTAGCTCAGTGACTAGCGCGAAGCTGGCAACGGGCAGTGTGGATGGCAGCAAGCTGGTAGCTGGTGCGGTGAGCAACTATCATCTCGCAGACGGCGTAGTGGATGCGGTGAAGCTGGCATCCGGCAGTGTCGATGGCAGCAAGCTGACAGCTGGCTCCGTGAATGGCAGCCATATCGTAGATGGTGCGATTGACAGCGGCAAGCTGGCTGCGAACAGTGTAGACAGCAGTAAATTGTCCCCTGGCGCAGTCACAGGAGATCATTTGGCTGACGGTGCATTGTTTGGCGCGAAACTGGCGGCGGGCAGTATTGACGGCAGCAAATTAGCCCCGAACGCGATCATCGGCTATCATTTATCCGCCGGCAGCGTGGACGGCAGCAAACTAGCAGCTGGCTGCGTAAGCAGCGAGCATCTTGCAGAAGGTGCTTTAGATGGCAGCAAGCTCCAAGCAAGCAGTATCGATGGCAGCAAGTTGACAACTGGCGCAGTGAGTAGCAGTCATATCGCGGATGGCGCGATCGACAGCAGTAAACTGGCTGTGAATAGCGTAGACAGCAGTAAGTTAGCACTTGGCTCAGTAACGGGAGACCACTTGGCAGACGGCGCACTCAGTGGCTCGAAGCTGGCGGCAGGCAGCATAGATGGCAGCATTCTGGCAGCAGGCTCGGTAAGCAGCGAGCATCTGGCAGCGGGTGCACTAGATGGCGCCAAGCTCAGAGCAAACAGTATCGATGGCAGCAAGCTGGCTCCTGGCTCGATTAGCGCTTTCCATCTTGGAGCAGGCAGCATCGACAGTTCCAAACTGGCGAATAGCAGTGTGGATAGCGGCAAGCTGGCGCCAAGCAGTGTAGACGGCAGCAAGTTGGTTTTTGGCGCCATTAGCAGCTTCCATCTGTCGCCAAACAGTGTGGACAGCAGTAAAATCATCGCTGGCGCTGTTCATGGGGAACATCTGGCTGAAGGGGCAGTCGAAGGTACAAAGCTGGCAGCTGGCAGTGTGGATGAAAGCAAGCTTAGCTTTAATACTGTGCATGTTCCTGTGGCGAAGCAGACGGCTTTGCAACAATTCGGGCTAGTTCCTTTTGAATTAAAAGTGCAGGACGAAATCGTCGAAGTTACGTTACTCTTTGATGAACCGTATGCTGATGTTAACTATGTAATCACAGCGACAACAAGTCATCCTTCGTGTTATGCCGTTATCAAACAAAAACAAACGAATTCAGCGCAAATGATCATTGTGCGTTCCCGTTTTTCACCAGATGCGTACGGGATTATTAACTGGATTTCCATAGGAACAAAAGGGTAATGACTTCCTTGATAAGGATTGCGTCTAATAGGCGTGATCCTTTTTTGTGTAATTCGCGGAGCTTTTTTTGGATATGTACAATCATTTATGCGTCTTGAAGAATAGGATAGAGAATAACCCTAAATGGCATTCGTCTACGAAAGGAGGACTTTCATGAAAATTGCCTTAATCTGCCCGGATTCTCTGCCGTGTCCACCGATCAAAAGCGGAGCGATTGAGTTATTGATTGATCGCATGGCTCCCTACTTAAGCAAATTGGGTCACTCGGTTACGGTTTTTTCGATACAGGATCCCTCGCTTAGCAATGATGAACGGATGAATGGTGTGAGATTTATTCGATATGACCAATCCAGTTATTTCAATGATGTGCTGAGCTTCTGTGAAAAACGATTATTTGACGTAGTTCAATTATTTAATAGACCGAATTGGGTTGAAGAAATGAAGAGAGCCGTTCCGACTACCCGTGTTTATTTATCGCTTCACAACTTATTAATCAATCACGAAATTCAGGATCAGGCTGCACGTCACGCTTTCGAATTAGCTGACCATCTCATTACCGTCAGTAAATTCGTTGCACAGGACATTATCAAAGCCATTCCTACAGTCAGCAGCAAAATCACTACGCTCTATACGGGAGAAGATCCTAAGCGATTTACGCCTCATTTCACCATGGAAGGTAAAAAGATTGCCGATAAGTTAAAGAGAGAGTTGGGTATCCCGCCTGGCTACCATGTCGTCCTCTTTGTCGGCAGGCTGCTCCCCAAAAAAGGGTGTCATCATCTGATTAATGCCATGAGGCTCGTTATCAGAAAGTGTCCGAAAACAGCACTAGTGATCATAGGGAGTAAGTGGTATGGTGACCGGACCATTAGCAATTATGTCACGAAGCTTCGAAGAAGAGCTTTGTCTGTGTCCTCTTTTATCTATTTTACCAATTTTATACCGGTAGACAGGCTCCCTAACTATTATACGATGAGCGATGTGCTTGTTTGTCCATCCCAGTGGCAGGAGCCGCTCGCAAGAGTTCAGTATGAAGCTATGGCAGCCGGCATACCGATCATCAGCTCGAATCGAGGGGGAAATCCCGAGGTTGTTTCGAATGAGAGAAACGGTTATATCATTGATCTCTATAGAGAACCAGAAGCTTATGCTCAGGCCATCATCATGTTATTAAGCAACCGCGAGAAACGCATCAGAATAGGACGCGAGAACAGGAAGTTGATTACGGATCGTTACAATTTTGAGAAGTATGCGCAGAGGCTATCGAGTCTATATCAGACCACATGAAGCCGTATACGATTGGAGTGAACAGGGTGAAAATTGCTTTAGTTTGTACGGAAATGCTAACCGTTCCTTCCATCAGGGGAGGAGCCATTCAAATTTTCATCGATGGCGTTATTCCCTATTTAAGTGAGAATCATGAAATAACGGTATTTTGCATAAAAGATAATGACCTTCGCAACCGAGAGGTAGTAAAAGGTGTGACGTATATTCGGGTTGAGAAAAATAATTATCACATAAATGTTGCCAACGAGTTGAAAAAGTTGAGGGCTAACAATCGGACTTTTGATGTTATTCATGTGTTTAACCGGCCTTTATATGTGCCTTTTATCAATCAAGCTATGCCCGGGAGCAGAGTCGTTCTGAGCTGCCATAATGAGATGTTTCGCAAAGAGAAACTGCCGGACGATAAAGGACGCAATGTGGTTAAAATAGCCCACAACATCATGTCCATCTCCAACTACATTGGAAAAACGATCGTGGACCGTTTCCCTGAAGCAGCAAGTAAAGTGAAAACGGTGTACTCTGGCATCAATCTGGAGCAGTACAAACCCATATGGCGTGAAGATGCTCAGGCGGAAAGAAAGGCATTGCGCAAAAAATACGGCGTCGACAACAAAAAAGTTGTGTTGTTCGTTGGACGGCTTTCCGCCAACAAAGGGGCGGATGTTCTGCTGCAGGCCATGCAGCGAGTCATCAAAAAGCATGACGATGCGGTGCTGGTCATTGTCGGAAGCAAATGGTTCAGTGATAACCGGGTCGACGATTATATATCAAATTTGCGAAGGCTTGGCGATTCGCTGGGGAAAGACAGAGTTGTGTTCACAAACTTTGTGTCTCCAAGCAAGATTCCCTCCATCTATCTGCTGGGGGATGTGTTCGTCTGCAGCTCCCAGTGGCAGGAGCCGCTGGCTAGAGTACACTACGAGGCCATGGGAGCGGGCCTCCCGATCATTACGACAAATCGCGGGGGAAATGCCGAGATCATAACGAACCATAAGAATGGTATCGTCATAAGCGCCTATACCGATCCGTGGGCATTCGCCAACTCGATCAGCCACATTTTCACGGATCCTGCGAAAGCGAATGAATTAGGCAGGGCTGGCCGCAAATTTGTGGAAGGCGACTATGGGTTCCAGCATGTTGCCAAGCGATTGCAAGAATTGTATGTATGAGGGTGAAAACAGCAGCATATGTGTAGTGTGAAGGCCAACTATGAGGTTGGCCTTTTTGGGTTGGCGGTAGTGGGACAGCTTATGGAGGTACACGGGCCGAAGGTGCGCAAGTAGCTGGGTAAAGCGGGGGGAGAAGCAGAGGCAGAGGCGGAAGCAGTGGCTGGGGTTCCGGCTCAGATGAGTCGGAGGTTGTAGCACGGGAGGGGAACTATGATCCGTTATTTCTATACAACGGGCGGATATTCCGCCAATTACATAGAAATAACGCCCTGTAGTTCCCCAAGATTTGTAGAACGGGCCTGAGTGGCGCAAATAGCGTCCTCAGGTTCCTCAATGCGCCGCACGCAGCTAAGATAAATGGAAAAACTACCGTTAATTTGCGCTGCTCAGTGGCAAGGAACGAAATAACGGGAAAAGCTCCAGCTAAATCGTGGGCTGACGACGTGATGTAGGTATATTCGGCAATATTAACCCCAGAAATTCCAGTTAATTAGGAAAAAGTAGAACATTTGCAGTAAATAGCAGGAGGAATCAGGAGGAATCGGCGCTAACTACAAGTGATCCAGATAATCCGCCTAGCGTGGCCAGTTCGGCCAAGGCGCATGAACCTTCATGCCGTAGGAAAAGAAGCTATCCCAAAAGTCATCAAATGACCGAGGGATAGCTTCTTTGTTGAACTTTTAAGACCGCATGCTTATGCCAGCGACCCTTCCATCGGTCATTCCTCCGGCTGTTCCTCCAGCCACTGCACAAAGCGCTCAATGCCCGCCTCCAAGCTCGTCGATGGCGTGTACCCCAAGAGTGTGTGCGCTTTCTCGAAATTGGCCCATGTCCGTGGGACATCTCCGATCTGCATCGGCTTCCAGTTGATGATTGCCTTTTTGTTCATCGCATTCTCCAAGACGGTGACGAGGCCCAGCAAACTAGTCGGATGGTCGTTCCCAAGGTTAAATACTTCGTAGCCGGGATGGTCGAAATCGATAGATTTGCGAATGCCTGCAACGATATCGGCTACATACGTATAATCGCGACTCGTTGTGCCGTCTCCGAACAGGGAGATGGGCTCGCCTTTTGCTATTTTTTTAGCAAACAGATGTATGGCTAGATCCGGTCGCTGCCGGGGACCGAATACGGTGAAGAAGCGCAGAGCGACAATTGGCAAGTCGAAGCAGTGGCTATAGCTGCGGCACAGCGCTTCGCCAGAAGCTTTGGTAGCGCCGTAAGGCGAGGCGATGAGCAGGGTAGGATCGGTTTCGGAGAACGGCACCTTGTCATTCAAGCCGTAAACCGAACTCGAAGATCCAAAAACAAATTTGGAAACGCCGTATTTGACGGATGCGTCCAGCAGATTGACCGTGCCCGCAAGGTTGACGTCGACATAGGTGCTCGGGATTTCGAGGGATGGCCGGACACCTGCTTTGGCGGCCAAATGGACAACGGCGTCCGGTTTCCAAGTGCTGAACACGCGGTCCATGCCGGCTCTGTCCCGAATGTCGGCTTCAACCAGTTCGTATTTAGGTGAGCGCAAGTGATTACGAATGTTGTTCTCCTTCACTTTGCGATCATAGTAGTCATCAAAGTTATCGATCACAAGCACTTCGTAGTTATCATCCAAGAGAAGAGAGTCCACCAGGTGGCTTCCAATGAACCCCGCGCCCCCGGTAACCAGAATCCTTTGTTTCATCATGGTTTCCTCCTTGGCTGTTTGATCATAATGAACTTATCCAAGCGCGTACAGAATCGTCTTTGACGGGATGAGCAAACATGACTTCTGATTTCTGTGAAGCCGCTTGAATTTCTTGCAAGGAAATATTTGGCCGATAGCGGAAACACTGCCTGATTTTGCTGGGATATTCTTGGCACTTGGCTCCGCTCTGCATAGCAAGCGTCATGTACAGGATTTCACCCAGCGCAAAGACATCCGTTTTGGCAAGAATTTGCTCGAACAGCGGCTTGTTCACTCTGGCCAGCATTCGCTTCACCAGACTATGCCGATAAACCTGCATCGGGTTGAACGTGCCGTAGAAGTGGTTGCTTTGGAAAAACGGCTGCCAAAGCCCCCACTCCTTCCACATGCCCAAAGCCGTTGTCCAATTGCTTTTGTGAGGCGTCGTCTCTGTTTTTAGAGCCTCGACCAAACAATCGTAGTCCTCCATGTGATTACTTAAAAATGACTCAAATCCGTCGTGAATGAACATCACATCATACTCGGTATAGACTAAATACTCGTATGGAATCCGGGTATCTTCCAGCCATCTCATGACGTCATAGAAGAATCTTCCGGTCCGTCCTCTGCGTAGGGGTCTGCTGTATGGACAGTAGAGGATGTGCTCGCTCTGGCATACCTCTTTGCCGAAGCTCCTGTCGGTGCCGCCGTTATAGAGAACGATAAAAGCATTCGGGTTATACTTGCGAAGATTCCTAATTTGTTGGCGAAGCGCAGGTTCGTTCTCGTGAGCTAACAGAGCGAAACAAATCATGCAGCTTCCTCCTTTATTTTTTAAGGTTAAAAATCCAGTCGCGAACTTCAGTGTCCTTGACCGGATGCACGAACATGACCTCTGACTTATGACTGGCCTGCTTGGCGTCCTCCAGACGAATGCGATGGTATACGCGCAGGTACTCTACACTCGGCTTAGGGTAAGCCTTTAAGCGGCCGCCGCACTTTTTGGCCAACGTAATATAGAGCATCTCGCCTAAGGCGTACACATTCGTAGCGCTAAACAGCCCTTCCAGCATAGGCGTATCGATTATGGCCAACATCCGCTTAAGGATGGAACGCCTATACACTTGCATCGGATTAAAGGTTCCATAGAAATCGTCCGACTGGAAGAAGGGCTTCCAGCGATTCCATTCCTTCCACATCGTTTTGCCGGGAATCCACCAGTTGCGCTTCCGATCCTTCTCGTGGCGGATCAATTTCACCAGGCAGTCGTGGTCCCTAAGTTCATTTTCAACCATTCGTTCAAATCCGTAATTGACGAACATCACATCATATTCGGTGTAGACTAGGTAGTCGTAGTTGACGTTCTTCTCCTCTAGCCATCTCATGACGTCATAATAGAAACGTCCCGTCTTTCCCTTCTGCAAAGGCCTGCTGTACGGGCAGTACATGACTTTCATTTTTTTGCAAAGGGCTTTGCCGAAGTTTGCATCCTGTCCGCCGTTGTACAAAACAATGAGTACGTTATTCGGATTATATCTGCGAATGTTTCGAATTTGTTTGTAGAGGGCGTTTTCATCGGCATGCGCTAATAGTGCAAAACAGAGCATGTTCCAGCCTCCTAGGGTTGATTAAAAATCCATTCACGAACATCGGCATCCTTCACGGGGTGAACGAACATAACGTCAGGCCGTCTTTTCGCTTCTTTGATTTCCTTCCGTGTAATAGAGGGTCGGAACCTAAGAAACCGTTTGGTGTTATCCCCGTAAAGTTTACATTTTCCACCGTATTTTTTGACTAATGTAATGTATAGCATTTCACCTAAACAAGGAATGTTCGATGTGTCAAACAGATGCTCTAGGCGCTTCTTATCCAGTCCTGCGAGCATTTGCTTAATAATGCCATGACGGAAAACGGACATCGGCGAGGAAGTTCGGTAGAAGGAATCTGACTGGAAAATCTTCTTCCACCGTTCCCAGTCCTTCCACATGTCTCTGGCAGGAGGCCACGAGGCATTCTTCGGATTGACCTCTTTACGGAGTATTTTAACCAGGCAGTCGTAACCTTCCATTTTACTTAACACATACTCGCGAAAGCCTGTATTGACAAACATGATGTCATATTCCAAATAGACCAGGTATTCATAAGAAATCTTTTTATCCTCAAGAAACCTCATGACATCATAGAAAAATCGACCGCTGGTACGCTGCTTCAAAGGACGGCTGTAAGGGCAGTACATGACCTTCTCGTCTTCGCAAACCTTTTTACCGAAATTCGCATCCTGTCCGCCGTTGTAGAAGACGATTTGGACGTCCTGGGGATTATATTTACGAATATTTCGAATTTGATTGCGCAATGCTTGTTCATCCTCGTGGGCTAACAATGCCATACAAATCATGAATGCAGCCTCCTGCCTATGCGTTATTTCTGAATCTCATTGTTGAATAGTGTCAACGCACGTGCTACGGCCTGATCCATATTGTAGTATTTGTAATCGGCCAATCTTCCCGCAAACAGCACCTTATCCTTGATTTTGTCGGCTTCTGCTTGGTACAGCTTGTAGAGATCTTTGTTTTCATCGCGCGGAATCGGATAATAAGGTTCATTTTTTCCTATGGTATAGGTTTCAGGATATACGTAAGAAATGGTTGTTTTGGGAGACTGCTGGCCAGTGAGATGCTTCTGCTCCAGAACCCGCGTGTAGTCGTATTCATGCGGATAGTTGACTGTCCCGACTTCTTGATGATAATCCTTATCCAGCGTATCAAATTCAAAGCGCATACTGCGGTAAGGAAGCTGTCCGTGCATATAGTCGAAGTATTCATCAATCGGGCCTGTATAGATCATCCTTTTGTACGTTATTTCGCCAATGAGCTCTTTGTAGTCGGTATTCAGCAGCGTCTTAATGTTCGGATGGTTGAGCATTTTGTTGAACATAGGTGTATAGCCGTGTTTGGGGAGTCCTTGATAGGTATCTTGGAAATAACGGTTATCCCGTGAGATGTAGACAGGAACTCTTGCAGTCACCGACGGTGCGAGCTGTTCGGGATCTAACTCCCAGTGCTTCAGCGTGTATTTGTAGAATACGTTTTGATAAATAAAATCAGCCAAGTCACTTAATTCACCGTTCGCGCTTTGGCGAAGCTTCAAGATTGGCACTTTAACGCCATAACCGAAATGGTCAATCAGCAGCGCTTCCAGCTTTTCTGCATATTTGGGAGGGAATAAGGCATAGATGGAGTTGAGATTAAAAGGGACAGGCACCTTCTTGCCGTCAATAACCACGCGTACTTCATGAAAGTAAGGGCGCCACGGGGTGAACAAGGAGAGGTAATTCCAAACCATACTTGAGTTCGTATGGAACGTATGTGAGCCATACTTATGAATAAGTATGCCGTGTTCGTCGTAGCAGTCATAGGAATTACCACCGATATGATCTCTTTTATCGACAATCAGGACCTTCTCTCCCAGTTGGGAGGCAATTCGCTCTGCTAGCGTTGCGCCTGTAAATCCTGCGCCAATGATTAACCAATCTGTTTTCATGACTCAACCTCCTGAACGTTGGGCTGCGCTGCTAGTCTAGCTTCCAATTGGTTTTTTTCGCATATTTGAGATACTCATCTTTGAACTTGGGATTGTGCCAGCTGTTCCACGGTTTTTTATCGGTTGTGTAATGAATGATGGCGGGCTCGAAACGCTGGTTATGGGAACGGTGCACTTGATAGTTCCACTTGGGATCCAGCTTCAACCATTTCTCGTGCAAAACAGCGTTTAAAGCGTCCTGATCCATGAATTTTAGCTTCTCCGGATTTTTTCTCATATAATGTAGAACTTTCTCCGACGTATGGTTATCTCTCCACTTTTTTAAGTTAAGGAGCAGCACGCCGGCGTTAAAATAACCAGAACTTTCCGGGATGGAAAGTTCTTCGAAACGAAGCACTTTACCGGGGATTTGCACAGCGCCGAGATGATATTTATCAATGTTTACATCCCACAGGTTGGCAATATCCGCTTTCACAATGAGATCACAATCCAAATAAAGCGCTTTGCGGACGTCCTTCGGCAAGAGAGCTGGAATGGCGATCCGATAGTAGGTTTCTTTGCTCAAATGATAACGAACGACAACATCCTGAAAGAGAGAGTCCTCCACCGTTAAAAAAGCAAGTTCCACTTGGAATGATTTCAAGGCATTATGAAGCTTCTGCTTGTTCTCGCTAGATAGATTGCCGTCGATCACATAAAGGGAGATGGGTCGACTCGTTGATCTATGTTCGAATAAAGAAGTAAGCATCACCGCTAAATGTTTCACGTACTTGTTGTTGGTAGCCACGACGATATGGATTCTTTCCAAGCGTAATCCTCCTTCATACACACTGGTTTTTACCCGTCTAGATATTTGTATTACCGGAAGGAAAGGGTGGATTGTACGTTTGTCCCGAAAAGCAGAATAAAGCTTACTGAGGTGGGTAAGAGTTGATTTTTCCTAGGGTTTGGTTATCCGTCCGAGTTTGTAGTAAGACAAGGCGCATACACTTTAAGATGACAGTGATTAATGTCTACCCGCACTTGCGGTTAGCGTCAATGAACTCTACACAACAAGGGAGAGCGGCCATGAAGATTTGCATGATTGGAACTGGTTATGTAGGACTCGTGGTTGGGGCATGTTTGGCGGAAATGGGGCATCAAGTGATTTGCGTGGATAATAATCCTGCCAAAGTATCCGCTTTGCAGAACGGACAATTACCCATTTACGAACCTGGATTGGAGCGGCTGGTTGAACGAAACGTGCTAGAGAGTCGGTTAAGCTTTTCGCTTGATATTAGCGAATCTGTTACACAAAGCCAATTCATTTTCATCGCTGTAGGAACCCCGCCGGCTGAGGACGGGTCTGCCGATCTTACTTATGTGATGAAGGCTGTAGAGCAGATTGGCGCAAGTATCCGAGATTATGCCATCGTGATTACCAAATCAACGGTACCTATTGGCAGCAGTGAGCGCATACGGGGCATCATTGAAGAGCAGCTAAAGAAACGAGGGCGCATGGATTTGGAATTCGATATTGTGTCGAATCCGGAATTTTTAAGAGAAGGCGCTGCAGTCAATGATTTCTTGAACCCTAATCGAATTGTTGTCGGCAGTAGTAACCCCAGAGCTCTTGCTTATATGGAGAAGTTGTATTTGCCGCTTACGAGCAAGGGATTTCCAATCATCCATATGGATATTGCCTCTGCTGAGCTTGCCAAATATGCTTCCAATGCCATGTTAGCCACACGGATAAGCTTTATGAATGAAATGGCTGAAATTTGCGAAGCTGTCGGCGCAGATATTGAACGGGTGCGTCAAGGGATGGAGCTCGATCATCGAATTGGCAGTTACTTTTTATCAGCTGGGGTTGGCTACGGGGGCTCTTGTTTCCCTAAGGATGTACGGGCTATTATCCAAAGCGCCACGGAGCGAAACATTCCAACGCATATCTTAGAAGCCGTTGATAAAGTCAACCATAAGCAGAAGAAAAAGCTGTTTGAGATGGTTGTAAGCCATTTTGGTGAAGATTTGAAGGGACTGAGGTTGGCCGTATGGGGATTATCCTTCAAGCCGGAAACCGATGATATTCGTGAAGCGCCGTCCATCGAGACCATCGAGCAGTTAAGGAAGCGTGGGGTCCAGATTCAAGTTCACGACCCGGTTGCTCTGCAGAATGCCTACCAGTCTTTAGGCGAGGAGAATATCACGTATTTCACAGGTCTCTATCAAGCATTAATGGATGCGGATGCCCTGTTGATATTTACGGAGTGGAAGCAATATCGATCGGCGGATCTTGGCCGTATCAAGAGTTTGCTGAAACAGCCAGTCCTGTTTGACGGAAGGAATTTATTCGATCCCTCCATGATGAAAGATGAGGGATTCGTCTATCAAAGCATCGGTAGGATGAAGTGATCGTTCATCCTATCCCAATTCACACAGAAGGATGATGATCATTATGAAAGTTCGGAAAGCAATAATTCCTGCAGCAGGTCTGGGCACCCGGTTCTTACCGGCGACCAAAGCGATGCCAAAAGAGTTGCTGCCGATCATTGATAAACCTACGATTCAATTTATCGTGGAGGAAGCGGTTGCTTCAGGCATTGAGGATATCATCATTGTGACTGGCAAAGGCAAGCGCGCGCTGGAGGATCACTTCGACAACGCCTTTGAGCTAGAATACCATTTGCAGCAAAAAGGGAAGTTGAGAATGCTGGAAAAGGTGCAGGAGCCAGCTCAACTGATCGATATCCACTATATTCGCCAAAAAGAGCCGAAGGGATTAGGCCACGCCATTTGGTGCGCTAGAAAGTTTATTAATGATGAACCGTTCGCCGTACTGCTTGGCGATACATTCGTACAGTCCGATGTTCCCTGCTTGAAGCAGATGATGGACTATTTCGACCGATACAAAACATCAATTATCGGTGTGCAGCCTGTCAATCCGAAGGATGTTTCGAGCTATGGCATCATCGATGCGCAGTTGTTGTTCGATCGTTTCTACAATATTACGAAGCTTGTGGAGAAGCCAAAACCTCAGGAGGCTCCATCTAATCTCGCGATGATTGGCCGATATATTTTGACTCCCGCTATTTTCGATATTTTGGAGGGGCAGGAGCCGGGTGTCGGGCAAGAAATCCAGCTGACCGATGCGATTTCGAGGCTGAATGAGCAAGAGGCGGTTCACGCATGTGAAATTAATGGTGTCTGGCATGACGTTGGGGATCATCTTGGTTACGTGAAAGCAATTCTTGATATGGCTGTGCAGCGAGAAGATTTGAGACAGCCTATCTTGGACTATATCAGGTTTATTGAAAGGAAATAACGATTGGCTTAAAAAGGAGCGAGCGAAATGACGCGATTTGAAGTCAAAGGTGACAAGAGGTTTCTTGTAATCGGCAGAGTGGGCGATACCTCTATCCATCAGCAATGGTTGCAGCCTGCGGAGTATAAAAACTTCGATCTTTGTCTTAGTTATTTCGGTAATACGCCACAAAGGTATGTGAATGATTGCGACTTCTATCATGAAATCCCAGGGTTGAAATGGCCTACGGTGAAGGATACGATCGAAGCCTTTGGGGATGGAATCTACCACTATGATGCGATCTGGATGCCGGATGATGATATAAGCGCGAATGCACACGACATTCATCGCATGTTCGAGATCTTCATGGAGCAGGGTCTAGAGCTGGCACAGCCGAGCTTAACACGGGACTCCTATTATGGGCATGGGATCACGCTGCAAAATAGCAATTATTCTTTACGATATTCCCAGTTTATCGAACCGATGGTTCCCCTTTATACCAGAGAGACATTCAAGAAGCTGCTGCCTACGTTTGAAAAGAGTGAGTCGGGATGGGGCCTTGATTTTGTTTGGCCTAAGGTACTGGGTTATCCGCATCAGAAATTAGCCATTATCGATGAGGTCGCTGTCAAACATACTAGACGTGTCGGAGGCGGCGAACTTTATAAAAATATATCAGGTTCTCAATGGGACGATTTGTACCGAATCACAGCCGAATATGATGCAGCCGTTAACTTCCGAATGACCCATTATGGCGGCAAGCCGAAGAGCAAACGCGTCATGTTCGCGCTGCTGGCTCACAAAGATGAGCATGTTCTGGCCGCACAGATTGAAAATATTCGTAAATTCAACCCGGAAGCAGGCATTGTTCTCTATAACGGAGGCGAAGACAGCCAATTCGGGAAAGGTATGAATGCGGCCATCTGCGAGTACAGCCGCCACTTGACTTGGGGGCACTTGGCTCCCTTTCTGTGGGACGTAATGAAGTGGCTCGATGAGCACCAGGTGGACTACGAATATTTGGTGAATCTTGATGATGATATGCTCTTCGTAAAGCCTGGCTTTGAGGGTTATCTGGATCAAACGATGCGAGGTTACGACTGCATGGGATGGGATATGCAAACCAGTCGCAGCGTACGTGATGCAGACAACATGAATAAGCAGTCGATGTGGGAAGAATGGTGTCGTTGGGGTTCTTTGTTCCAAACCGATCACTTCGTCCGCTATTTTAATCCAACACAGGTTTACCGGCGTGGCATTGTTAAGAAAATGCTTAAAGCTGCGGATGTCTCCTTGGTTGATCAATGGCTTTCTGAGAGCCAAGTTGTGGCGTTGGAGGAATTTTTCTTTGTCACCTTCGCTGCAGCACTAGGTGGGAAATGCCGTGAATTTCCACGTGATGAGCGGTTGAATGTCATGCGGCATGAGCGCGAAATTGAGCAGAATGAAGCGCACGCTGCCATGCATCATTACATGTATCATACAATCCATCCTGTCAAAGGGGATCGGCTCCTGCACCTGCACAATCAACTGATGGCTGGAGATATTCCTTATGTGGATCCGAATCCGCCACAGCCACAGCCGCAGCCACAGCCGCATCCGCAGCCGAGTTCGGCGGTGCATGTGCAGCGTCCACGGGTGCGGAGGAAGCCCGCTGTCTCTAAGAAAAGGCTGCTTCCAAGGAAAAAGCCGATACTGAAAAAAGCAGCAGGCAAGAAAAAGAGAGTGTTAAACAATAAAAAACCGTTCCTGAAGAAAAGAGTAAAGACGGTCATTCCTAATAAGACGAAGAGAATAGAGGCTGTCATTCCTAAGAAGACGAAGAGAATGAAGGCTGTCATTCCTAAGAAGACGAAGAGAATGAAGGCTGTCATTCCTAAGAAGCCCATAAGAGTGAAGAAGCGTATTCAGGTTAATCCAGGCATGAAGAAACTTTCAGCTCCTGCTCAAGCTCCAGGAGGAGGCTGGGCTATGACCCAATCGACAATGTGGAGCAGATTTGGCAAGAAGGTTGCGCGTAAATCTAAAAGTGTGGCGTAATCACGAGGAACAAAACCTCCATTAAGAAATACCGATTGGAGTGGTAAAGATGAAGATTGCATTCATTTGCACTGAAATGCTTACCGTTCCGCCTATTAGGGGTGGCGCCATTCAAATTTTAATCAATGGCATCACCCCCCATATTGGCAGTAGGCATGATCTCACGATTTTCTGCATTACGGACCCCGACCTTCCCAATCGGGAAGTGGTTGACGGAGTCAAATATATACGGATTCCACGCGAGGATTATGTGAACGGCGTTGCCAAGGAGCTGAGCAAACAGCGCGCTAACAACCAAAAGTATGATGTCATCCATGTGTTTAACCGTCCGAAAAATGTACCTGTCTATAAAGAAGCCATGCCGCGCTCGCGTTTTTTTGTCAGCTGTCATAACGAGATGTTCCGAGAAGGAAAAATTACGCCCGAAATGGGGCGTTCCGTTATCCGAACGGTCGATAAGATTATGTCGATCTCCAATTATATCGGCCAAACGATTACCAGCCGTTTCCCTTCGGCCAAGGGAAAAGTGAGGACGGTATATTCAGGTATTAATTTACAGCATTATAAGCCGATCTGGACACCTGAAGCGCAGGATCTTCGGAAGGAACTCCGTAAAAAATTTGGAGTCGATAATAAAAAGGTCATCTTGTTCGTGGGCCGATTAAGTAAAACGAAAGGCCCTGACGTTCTGATTAAAGCTGTCGAGCAGATAAGTAAAACCCATAAAGATGTCGTTCTGGTCATTATTGGAAGCAAGTGGTTCCATAATGAGCAGTTGGATGAGTACGGAGCAAGCCTTCGCGTGCTAGCCAAATCGCTTGGGGATCGGGTCATCTTTACAGGTTTTGTTCCACCGAGCGAGATTCCTGTCCACTATTTGCTTGGCGATATTTTCGTTTGCTCTTCCCAGTGGCAGGAGCCGTTAGCCAGGGTTCATTTTGAGGCGATGGGTGCAGGACTTCCGATCATTACTACCAATCGCGGAGGGAATGCTGAAATTATCAAACAGAATGCAAACGGTATTGTGATCGAAGATTATAGCAATCCAGGGGCATTCGTAAAGGCGATTACATTTCTGTTGTCCAATCCTGCCGAAGCGCTGCGACTAGGAAAGGCAGGCAGAGCGGTTGTAGAAGGAAACTTTGGTTTCGAGCATGCGGCTATGCGGCTTGAAAGCCTATATGCCACAGATAAAAGAAAGTGAACTTGAGGCCATACATCTACGGAGGTGTCAGCATGGATACTACTTTTTCGGACGTAGTGAAGAAGGTTATGACGCACTATCCTTTGAAGGTTAAAAACATTTACCTCTTATCCTTTAAGGGGAAAAAAGCAGTCTGGTCCATCCAAACCGACATGGGTGAATGGATCATGAAAAAGGTTCCATTCGATGAAACTCATATTGATTTCATGCTCCATGCCATTAACTATCTCAAATCCAATGGCGTTAACACGCCCGGCGTGCTCAAAACTAACTCAGGCCAAGGTTATGTGAAGTTAAATGGTGAATATTTCGTCATTTTTGAAACCGTATACGGACGCTCACCGGAATATAACAATGATAGCGATTTATCCCTCATGCTAAAAGGAATGGCGGCCTTTCACCGAGCATCAAGGGGGATCGAATCTCCCAATGGTTTCTACCCTTCCTACCTGTTGACGAAATGGAAATCAGATTTGCAAACAAGAACGGAGCGCCTGAAGGCCTGGAAAGAACAGCGACAACAGGTTAAAAATAAAAATGAATTTGACCGTGTATTTCTAGCGAATGTAGATACCTTCATGCAGCAAGCGCAAGCAGCGCTTACGACGCTGGACCAACCGTATTTTGAACAGTGGGTGAAGGAAACGGAGATTACCAAAACACTGTGTCATCAAGATTTTGCAGCGGGTAATTTGGTTGTAGGTAAAGATGGAAAGCTCTACGTATATGATATGGACTCACTGACGGTAGATTTGCCTGTACGCGATATGAGGAAAATATTAAACAAAGTCATGAAGAAGGATGCCAGTTGGAATCTTCCCATGATGCTCAAAATGATGAAGTTTTACCAGCAGGTCAATCCCTTAACGAAGGAACAATATATGATTCTAGCAGCCGATATTCAGTTCCCCCATTTATTCTATGGACAAGTGTCCAAATATTATGAAAATCGCGAGGACCAATGGACCGTCGACAAACATATCGTCCGATTAAAAGATATGATCAGTACCGAGCAGAGTAAAAATACGGTTCTGAAATCGTTCATCTCCCGTCTCGATGAGGTGGTTAAACGTGGTTCCTAGTCAGGAAGAACTCAATTTGGGGAAACGTCTCATGGCTGAAAGTTATCCACAGATAGTGATTAAACACATCCAGGTTATTCAAAGCGGTGGCATAAAAACGATATGGAAGATGGAGACTTCTGTAGGAACCGTTTGCTTGAAACGGATACGTAAGTCGATTCCGATCGTCAAATTCACGACAGCAGCGCAAGCATATCTTTTTCAAAAAGGAGCTATTGTTGCAGGAATTCTCCCAACGAAGGATGGCCAGCTGCATTTTGTCCATGAGGGCTATGCATTGGTTCTCTATGCTTGGGTCCAAGGAAGCGATTTGGAGATGGATCGGGTTCCGGAACATCTCTATACGGGTTTGAAGGGTCTCGCTCAATTCCATAAGGACACCGTAGGATTTATCCCCCCTGACGATTGTGAGATCTATGACCGGATGGGGGTATGGCCCAGTCATTTTAGCGGTATGTGCGAGGAACTTAAGCAGTGGAAAGCCCAAGCTATGAAGGGGAAAACACCTTTTCATCTCTCTTATGTGAAGACTGGCGATGCTATGATTCAGATGGCAAGCCATGCCATCAAGCTTCTGGAAGCGTCCTGCTATGCGGACTGGGTGGCCGACATCGGCAAATACGGTTACATGTGTCATCAGGATTACGGTAAAGGGAACGCGATTGCGACGGATCGAGGCGTGTGTGTGCTGGACTTGGATAATTTGACGTACGATATTCCTCTGCGTGATATCCGGAAGCTCCTAACGAAGCGCATGGAAGAACTCGGACGCTGGGATGCTGATGAGCTGAAACGGTGCATGAGCTATTATGAAGCTATTCTTCCATTTACACCTGAGCAAATGCAGGTGCTTTATATTGATTTGCTTTTTCCGCATAAGTACTATGGCTATGTCAAATCACCTTTCAAAAAAGGCGAGCCAGGGGACGAAAAAAAGCTGCAGAAGATTGTTTTATTCGAAATGGAGAAGCTGCCTGTTCTTAAGAAGCTGATCAAGGGATTTTAAGGAGGGATCATGATGAGGTCAGAAGAGGAATTTGTCGGTCGTGGTTTGCAGTTTGCTGAACTGCTAAGAAAAATTGCTGATCAAATAACGGCAGACAACCTTGTTATTCGAGGCAAACAAATCACCTTGCCGGATAAGGATATGGAATTTAAAGTGAGTCATAAGCGCGATCTGGGAGCAAATAAATTGACAATCGGGATTGAATGGGTGGATAAATAGGCAAGAGGACGGAGCGGGAGACTATCCCATCTTCGTCCTCTTTTTTGGTTTTGCCGCTTTTTGCTTTGTCACCGTTTTGGGACGCAGCTGCTTTTTGGCCAGCTTTATTATTTTCTTCCGGCTGCGTAGTCCGGACGTGATCTTGCGCCGCTTGATGCGTCTTCGAGGAAGGGCTCGCTTCAGAAGCTTCTTGCGCCTGATTCTTTTTCTTCTTCTTAGAGCAGCAGGGCGAGTAGCGGGTAGGACACTTGCAATTGGTTCAGGTCTAGGGAGCAATTGCTGATTCATCTCTAGCAGTTTATCCCCTTTTACTGGATGGATCCAATAGAAATAAGGATGATCTCGATGCTGCTGAACGCTCTCGAATGTGATATTCTCACCCCAGCGGACCATGTCGTTATACTTGGTTCCCTCGGGGTATTCCCGGACCCTGCCACCACAGGCCATAGCCAGTGTGACGAAAAAAACTTCTTCTAGGGCAGCAGCTTCTGATAGGCTGAGCAGGTGATCTACGGTGGCATGGTCCACATGAGCGAGCATACGTTTGACAATATCATGCCTGTAGACCTGGCCGGGATTAAAGTAAGTCAGAAAGCCGTCTGTCCGAAAGACAGGCTGCCATAAATGCCATTCGTTCATCATGTTTCTTACAGGGAGGGAGAAGGCATGATCCCGATTGTTTTCCAGCCTCCAGCCCATACTGTCGGACTCGGCCATCACCTCATCTAAGAAGGGCTGAAAACCGTACTTAACGAACAAAACATCATGATCCAGCGACATGAGATATTCATAGCCGGCGTCAATTTCCTCTAGCCATTTCATGATTTCCCACATAGCTGGCGCGATAATTCCAGCTTTTAAGGGGTGGCTGTGCGGAAAGGACCAAATGTTCACGTTTTTTCCAAAATCGGGATTGTGTCCGCCGTTGTAGAGAAGAATGCCGGCCTCAGGGTTAAAAAAATGGATATTTTCGACCTGTGCTGCCAATGCCTGTTCGTTTTCGTGAGCAATCACGATAATGACCAATCTTTTTTGGATCAGCTCATGTATGTGAGTAGGAGTCATATCCATTGCGGCACACACCACCTTATGATTTAACTTCTGCTTAGTTTTTTTGAATGTCAGAAATAGCTATAAACTTTGAGTTATTCATATCAGCTGTTGCTATATGTTGTGGTAACTGATGGATAATAAATAGAAGACGTTTCTGAAAGAATTGGCTTAAGTGATGTTTACTCTCGATATAATAAGCGGATATGGAAATTTCATAATCAAAAAGATAGTCATAGACATGATAATCCATAAAAAAGAACATCATATTTGGGAAAAGTTATTTTAGTTCGATACATCTTTGCTAGGTTCATTAGCGGTTAGGCCCTACTCGGTCTGTACTACCATGCGTTCTGAATTCACTATTTAGTAACCCCGTCTCTTCTGTTAGTCTCGTTTCAGTCATTCATTTTATGCAGCATAATCAAGTTGTGTGTAGGTTGAAGTCCCTGTAAGCCTGCACCAATTGAAAAACAACTGAATACTTAATAATAAATACATTTTGAATTTTATTACAGAAAATATTAGGGAATGAAAGGGATTATGGATTTTATAAAAATTATGAAAGTGCTTTGACAATACCAGAAATACAGCGCGTTCTTTTGATTAATAGATATATCTGTATATTCCAGCTAAGGTACCACAATTGGCTAAAAGCTCCCTCTAGGAAGGAGCTTATTTCTTATATGCACTTTGCACAAGTATTTAGCATATCACCCCGACGGTATTCCCACTTCAACCTATGCCGCATATGCTAAATGGGAAAGCCTAAGCGCACGAGGAGGGAAATAAACATGCAGGATCAGATTACTTCGATTCTGGAGCATATGGCGAAGTCGCAGCACGAGTTGGCTCGTACTCTGGAAGCCAAACGCGAGGTGATTGCTCATATGGCGAAGATGGTTAGTGAAATCCCTGACCAGAATCCTTCATTTGGAGAAATCGAAGCATTAATGGAACATTCCCTGAGTATTACCAAAGGGTTAACCAGCTATTTAAACAGTCTTGCTGATTTAGAGGATGCCATCGCGGATAATCTTTCGCCGATTGTGAAGGCCATGAAAGAACAGCCCGGTGATGAATAAATGAGGGGCAGGGAGTGGAGACATTGAGCAGAACGGATAGTTACTTATCTTACCTGGATGCTACCGCCAAAATTCAATATAATGTAGCTCTCATTCTAGAAGCTAAGGCGCTGCATGCCGAGAAATCACGCAACTGGATATGCCAGCACCTGTCTACAGCTGCGTACGAAAGCAATGCCGAACATGTGAAACAAGCGGTAGATATTCATGAACAACTCATCGAAGTCATTGATGGAATTACCAAGATGGAGGTAGCTTTCGCCAAAAACCTGGGCGTTCTCATTGTGGAAGAAGATAATTCCAGCCTTGGCGGCAGTGCTGGTGGCGGTTTGGATGATTTGTTCGGAGGTTCGGGCCTCGACTATACCAAATGAAGATAAATGAAAGAGAGCAGCAGATTAAGCTGGATATACTAGAATCACTCGCAAGGAGCCAGCGGGCCTTGGCACGAATCATAGAGAGTGTCGCCGATTCGGTAGAGAGTTCGCCGCAGATAGCTGGTCAAATCGCTGATAATCTGGCATCTATTGTGGGTTATCAATGGATTTTGACAAGGAAAATCATAGGATTGCCGATTCGTGTGAAACAAAAAGGAACTCCAAGACAACCATGGTTGAACGCGAATACCGGCGTTCATCAAGGTAAGCGCAAGCCCCCCACTTCTTCGAAGGAATAGAAGAGGATGGGGCTTTTTTTATTTAAGCCAACAAGTGACCCTGATTTGCTTTTTTCTATAAGCGCTTTCACTAAACGGTAGTAGTCATTAGCCAATTTCTAGCCAAGCTAGGTAAGTGCATATGAATCTGTCCCAAGGCAGTCATACTATAAAAGCAGGTCGAACGTACATGATCCAGTTGCCTTGAAAAGGAAGGCGATCTGTGATAGATGTCCTATTTTGAGCTAGAGATGATACGGGCTTAAACGGATGCCGTGTCCATCGGGATGGATAAACATACAATGGGTACGAAAACGAATGCACATCACAGTGGGAGGGTGTGGACATGAAAAAGCGTGGGCAGCGAAAGTTGTTAATACCCAGGAGGAGAACGAGGCCTGTTTTCAAGCCCATTTCAAATCATGAATCGCCAAAAGTATCTGTCGTCATCCCTGCAATGAACGAAAGGAAAACAATCGCGTCCGTCATTCGTCAAGCCCGATTGGTGCATCCAGCTACAGAAGTCATTGTGGTCGTCAATGGCTCCTACGATGAGACAGAGCGAATCGCCCGCCAGATGGGGGCACGGGTTATTTCATTTAAGGAATCATTAGGTCATGATGTCCCCCGAGGTATTGGCGCGAGTCATGCGAAAGGGAGCACCATCCTGTTCATTGATGCGGATATGGTGATTGCAGCCAAAGATTTGCGGCCCTTTGTGCAAGCGGTGCATCGTGGGGTTGATGTCGCGCTTAACAGCTACTCTGGCAAAACAGAGAAGATAGATGTACATCCTGTTGTGCTAGCCAAACACGCGCTTAACGTGGCTCTCTCCCGGCCAGACTTGCGAGGAGCTTCGATGACGACAATCCCGCACGCCATTAGTCGTAAGGCACTGAACGAGATCCAAGCTGCTAATTTAGCTGTGCCGCCACTCGCTCAAACGATAGCAAGTGTTAAGGGACTCACGCTCCACAAGGTATATAACGTAAATGTGGGACGGACAAATCCTCGAAAACGAAGAAAATTTAAGGTGGACCCGCTGCAAAATCTTATTCTTGGAGATCACCTCGAAGCCCTGAATTGGCTGCATGAACAGACGAATGAGCGTGGTCAGCTAACGGATTTAACAAGGGACCGAACCTTTGTGGGGTGAAGCTGTTGAATAAACCAGTGAAGAAGCGAGTGAAACAAAGGCCAAAAGTGAGAACGGTCATCCCCGTACGCCGTATGCGCAGGTCCTCCAGACCTACGAGAACGGTGTCTATGTCCTTGGTAGCATTAAGAAGAAGAGTACACGCAATTGGCGCCCGCTATGCCACGGATCATCCTTTGATAGAGGGAATGGACCCAAGCTCGTATATAAACTCCCTCTGGTACTCCTTCTATACATCAAGGGAAATTGGGACTATTTCGACGGGGCAGTATCTTCATGTCTCCCGGGCGTTTCTTGAAGGCTATAGCGAGAAGCAGGGGATTCCGGTTCCGAATCTCGTACTTGTTCCGACAAGGCAATCCATAGGAGCAGTCATTACGGTATCTAATGAAGAAAAGACGATTGCGCGCGTGCTGAATGCGCTGGAACGATTACCGATTAAGGAAATCATTGTCGTCATTAACGGATCAACCGATAACAGCGTTCATATCGCTAAGCAGTGTCCTCATGCAACCATCGTTCATTATCCGAATCTGGTTGGTCATGATGTTGGCAGGTCTATTGGCGCCAAGCTCACTTCAGCAGACATGGTGTTGTTCTTGGATGGTGATATCCCTGTTCAAACCGAGGAACTGCTGCCCTTCATTCGAGCCATCGACCAAGGATGGGATATTGCTTTGAACGATATTTCCCCCTATCTCGGTTTCTTCACGCATCGCGATGGCGTCTCGATGGTCAAACAATTCGTAAACCGTGTTCAGGGTCGACCAGAGCTTAATGCGAACTCCATGACGGCGATTCCCCACATGCTTTCCCGCAAAGCGCTTCAGATCATCGGCAGCGCAGCGTTAATGGTACCTCCTAAAGCGCAGGCGAAGGCAATCCGTTATGGATTGCGTATTTGCGCACCGACAAGCATCGATGTAGTCACTGCCAACAAACCTACCCGCTTGAACACGGGGACCACGAATCCGGTTTCTAATCTGATTGTAGGCGATCATTTGGAAGCCCTCCATATGCTGCTTCATGAACATGGAAGAAGACTTGAGTTTAGGGATGTTCTTCGTACGCGAACTGCACTGGCGGGGGGATCCATATGAATAGCACAAGTATCATCATCCCATCCTTTAACGAAAGACAACTGCTTCTAGATTGCATTTATTCGATCCGAGAGCATACACGGATCCCCTATGAAATTATTGTGGTCGACAATGCCTCTACCGACGGGACGCTGGATGATTTGGTTCGTGAGCAGATTCCCTTCGTGTCCTTCTCCGAAAACCGAGGTTTTCCTGCAGCCTGTAATGCGGGTATGAAGCTGGCTAGGGGCAGCACCATACTTTTGCTGAATAATGACGTCCTGCTTACGCCAAATTGGTTGGATCACATGCTCACCTGTTTGTATCACCGACACGATATTGGGATCGTAGGTCCGATGACCAACTATGCCAGCGGGATCCAACAAATGAAAGAGCCATACACGAATATGTCGGATATGATCCTGAAATTCAACGTGGGAAATAAAGGGAAATACACGGAAGTGAAGCGTTTGATCGGCTTCTGCTTCTTATTCAAGCGAGAAGTGATGGATAAGATCGGTTACCTGGATGAACAGTTCAGTCCGGGTCATTACGAGGATGACGATTACTGCTATCGCGCAAGGAAAGCTGGCTACAAGCTGATGCTGACCGAGGACACCTTTATCTTCCATCATGGCAGCGCCAGCTTCGGCAAGAAAAGCGAAAGTCAGCTGCAAGCCATTGTGGAACGTTCGCGCAAGCTCTTTATAGAAAAGTGGGGCGTCGATCCCCAAGCATTGTTTTGAGAAAGCAAGAGGAAAGGATGTCGTTGCTATGAAGGGAGTCATTCTAGCAGGGGGAACAGGCACACGTCTGCGACCCTTGACGAAAATGATTAACAAACATCTTCTACCCGTCGGTAAATATCCTATGATTTATTATGGGATTGAGAAGCTGAGAGCAGCGGGAATCACCGATATCCTTCTGATCACGGGTAAGCATTCTGTTTCCCTCTATACGGATTTCTTGGGTAGCGGGAAGGAGTGGGGCGTTAACATTTCTTACAAAATACAGGAAGAGGCTGGCGGTATTGCTGATGCTCTGGAGCTTGCGCAGAACTTCGTGCATCCAGGGGAGAAGCTGCTTGTGCTGCTTGGCGATAACCTGTTCGAGGATTCGCTGGCTGGGTATGTGAAGCAATTTGAAGCTCAGTCAGAAGGAGCCAAAGTGTTTTTGAAGGAAGTGGAGGACGCTAGACGATACGGGGTTCCGGTCATGGAAGGCGAGCTGATCAAGCGGATTGAAGAAAAGCCCGAGCATCCGCAATCCTCGTATTGCGTCACAGGCATTTATTTGTACGATGCTACTGTATTCGACTTAATTAAGACGGTGGAGCCTTCTGCGCGTGGCGAGATGGAGATTACCGATGTGAATAACTTATATGCGATGCAAGGTAAGCTCAGCTATCACCTGCTGACAGGGTGGTGGATCGACGCCGGCACGTTTCCTTCTTGGTTTGAAGCATCCGATAAGCTGCGCGAGTATCCGCATATAGAGTCTGCAGCACCTAAGCCCGGCGCCGGTGATGACAAGTGAGGAAGTATGATTACATCATCATCGGAGCGGGGATTATTGGCTTAACGATTGCCCGTGAGTTGAAGAAAAGAGAGCCGGGAGTGTCCATTTGTATATTGGAAAAAGAGTCCGATGTGGCTGCACATGCAAGTGGACGCAACAGCGGAGTGCTGCACGCCGGCTTCTATTATTCAGCCAACAGCTTGAAAGCGAAATTCACGAAAGAAGGCAACCAGGCTATGCGAGCTTACTGTAAGCTCAATGGCCTGCAGCTGAATGAATGCGGCAAGCTAGTCGTCGCCAAAGATGAGACAGAGTTAGCTGGCTTGGAAGAGCTGAAGCTGCGGGCAGACATCAATGGCGTACAGCTCATTTGGATGAATGAGCAAGAGATTGCTTCCATTGATCCGAATGCGAAGACATACCGGAAAGCACTGTATTCACCAACAACGGCGTCGGTTGATCCCGTAGAGGTTTGTAGAACCTTGAAGCGCGAAAATATAGAGAACGGCGTAGAGTTTCATTTCCTAACGAAATATCGCAAGTATCGGGGAGATCTCCTTTTTACGAGCTCAGGCACCTTCAAGTTTAACTATTTGATCAATTGCGCCGGACTTTATGCGGACAGCATTGCGCATGATTTCGGATTCGGCGAGAAATATACGATCATTCCGTTCAAAGGCATTTACTTGAAATATACGAAAAACAAAACAGATGTCGTCACGAACATCTATCCCGTTCCCAATTTGAAAAACCCGTTTCTCGGGGTTCATTATACCAAAACAGTGGATGGCAGCATTAAGATCGGGCCTACGGCGATGCCGGCTTTTTGGCGGGAAAATTACCAAGGCGTACAGGGCTTTAACCTGAAGGAATTCCTGCAAATTGTCGGCTTTGAGCTGAAGCTGTTTATCACCAATTCGTTTAACTTTAGACGCTTAGCCTTTCAGGAAATGCGCAAATATATCAAATCCTATTTCGTCGGGCTAGGGATGGGGATGGTAAGGGAAATCGACCCGAAGGGCTTCGGACATTTTCTTAGACCGGGAATTAGAGCGCAGCTGCTCAATGTCGAGACCTTGGAGCTTGTTCAAGACTTTGTGATCGAAGGCGACAAACGCTCGATGCATGTGCTCAATGCGGTCTCACCAGCATTTACGTGTTCGATGCCTTTTGCTGCTTATGTCGTGGATCATATTATGAAACAACGAGGAGGAGCCCTTTCATGAAAGTGATTTCGACCAAGCTGCCGGGGGTCTTGGTGCTCGAACCGAAAGCGCATGGTGATCATCGCGGTTTTTTTATGGAAAGTTACAACCAACAAACGTTAGCTGGCGAGGGCATTCATCATGCCTTTATTCAAGATAATCATTCCCTTTCCGCAGAATCGGGCGTTCTTCGAGGCCTGCACTACCAATTGGCGCCGAAAGCGCTAACGAAACTCGTTCGCGTTGTATCCGGTGCGGTTTATGACGTTGTCGTTGATATCCGCAAAGGTTCCGCAACTTATGGACAGTGGGTCGGGGTTATCTTAAGCGCGGAAAACAAACGGCAAATCTTAGTTCCGAAGGGCTTTGCCCATGGCGCATGCACTTTGGTTCCGAATACGCAGCTGCTGTACAAAGTGGATGATTATTATTCCCCTGAGCATGACCGAGGCATCGCGTGGAACGATCCTGACCTTGGTATCGATTGGCCTGTATCGAATCCGATCTTGTCGGATAGGGATCGTCAACAGCCTACTCTTGCGCTGGCGGACAATAACTTTGTTTATGGAGGGGACTTATCATGAAAACCATTATGGTGACGGGAGCAGGCGGCTACATCGGCAGTGTGCTGGTACCGAAGCTGCTGGATAAAGGCTATGCTGTGAAGGCCGTTGACCGCTTTTTCTTCGGTATCGATAAGCTCCCGCAGCATCCGAATCTGATAACGATCAAGGAGGACTCCCGCCGTCTGAAGGAGGAAGCCTTTGCTGACGTTTATGCCGTCATTGACTTAGTTGCGATCTCCAATGATCCGAGCGGTGAATTGTTTCAGGAAGCAACGCACCAAATTAATCATATTTCCCGTGTGAGCACGGCACATAAGGCGAAGAAACTTGGCGTGAAACGATATATTCTCCCGTCTTCCTGCAGCTTATACGGCTTTCAGGCGCCAGATGTCATCGTCGATGAAACTTCTCCAACGAATCCGCTCACGACGTATGCCAAAGCAAACGAAATGGCGGAACACGGCGTGCTTCCATTGGCTGATGCTGCTTTCACCGTCGTTGTCATTCGGCAGGCCACCGTCTACGGCCATTCCCCCCGAATTCGCTTCGATTTGGCCATTAATGGCATGGCATTAGGCGCTTATCAGAATGGGGTTATTCCCTTAATGAGAGACGGTTCTCAGTGGAGACCGTTCGTTCATGTTCAGGACACAACGGATGTCATGTGTTTGCTGCTGGAAGCTGACCCGAAGGTTATTAATGGTGAAATATTCAACGTTGGTTCGGACAGTAACAATTATCAGCTTGGTCAATTGGCACAAGAAATTACCGGAGTAATTCCTAAGCCTGTAACTATTGCTTGGTATGGAGCACCAGATCACCGTTCTTACCGCGTTAGTTTTGACAAAATCGAGAAAGCCTTAGGATGGCAGGGCAAATGGACGGCTGCTCAGGGGGCGCTGGAGATATACAATGCTTTGGCTGCAGGCGAAGTGCCGAGCATGGATCAAACGATTACGCTGGACTGGTACAGCGAGCTTATCAAATGGCACAAGATTATTAAGGAAGCCACGCTGTATGGCGGTATTTTGGATATTCAAGGAACGAGTGAGTAATGAAACGCATTGCGCTGCTAGGCGCCAAAGGTCAGCTAGGCTCCGATATCCATCGGGTATTGAAAGAAAACAGCCAGTTCGAGGTCGTCCCGATTACGCGGGATATGCTGGATGTGGAGAATACGGAAACCATTATCCCCATTCTTGAAAAGCTTGGCCGCATTGACGTGCTCATTAACTGCACGGCGTTTCATAACACCGAACAGTGTGAAGCCGACCCGCTGAAGGCCCTCCGCATTAACTCTATCGCTGTTCTGCGCATGGCGACTTATTGCAAACAGAATGGCTCGCTTTTCATTCATTTCAGCACGGATTATGTGTTTGACGGCAGCAAGCAAGCGCCATATACGGAAGAAGATCGGGTGAGTCCTCTGAATGCTTACGGCAGCAGCAAAGCAGCAGGAGAAGAAGCCATTGCAGCTTACTTGGATACCTATTTTATTTTTCGTGTATCTTCGTTGTTTGGCGAAGCTGGGGCCAGCGGGAAGGGCGGCAATTTCGTAGAGACCATGATTAGACTTTCGAAGCAAGGGAACCCCATCTCGGTTGTTCAGGATGTCATCATGTCACCGACGCACACACAAGATGTCGCTGAAACCGTGAGGGCCTTCCTCGAACAAGAGATAACCGCGTACGGTGTGTATCACTGCTCCGGTGAAGGTGCCTGCAGCTGGTATGAGCTGGCGGTCCAGACGTTCGCGATATGCGGCATCACCTGCGAGACAATACCGATTATGAACAGCGCATATGCGGCCAAAGTGCGCAGACCGCTATACAGTGTGCTGGACAACAACAAATTGAATCGTATTTATCCGATGAGAAGCTGGCAAAGCGCCTTGGAGCAGTATTTGCAGCGCAAAGGATATGTCGTTATCCGTGGAGGTGAGATGGAATGAGCGCTTTAAGAGCCGTAAGAGCGAAGAAACTACCGCTCAGAACGCTGAAGAGTCAGCGGAAACGTGTGCGCAGAGTCGTGAAAGTGAGGAAGCAGCCGGCTCCTCGGTCTCGCTACCTGGAAGAGTGGCGTATGGGAAGTGACCAGGGGTATGGAAAAGGCTGGTCACATGGCTTTCACATGGGACGCTGCCAAAGTTTGATGCGGGACATCCCGCAGGAGCGTGGCATTCTTTGGGATCTGAAAGTGATGTTCGTTAGGGCTAACGGACTGCCTTATACGGCGATGGATGAAGGTATCGAGGGCAGTCTGCGAGATATGGTGAGAGAAGTCATTGTCGTCAATCCAGCTGATCCACTTGTTCAAATTGCGGCGGAGACAAGACCCGATTTGGTGCTCGTGCTCGATGCTATTGGTCAATCATTGCCGGGAGATGTGGTGCAAGCGATTCGGGCGCATGGCATTCGCACGGCAATCTGGCTGCCGGATGACCCCTATCACTCGGATCAATCGACGGGACTCGTCCCGCACTTTGATTATGTATTCACATTAGAGAAGAGCTGTGTTGAGCCTTACAAGCTGCTTGGCTGCCAGAATGTGCATTATTTGCCGTTCGGCATTAATCCAGATGCGGTTAAGCTGGACTATGTGCCTACGAATTTTCGCAAGGATATTTGTTTCATTGGCACGGCTTTCTGGAATAGAGTCGCATTCATCGATGAAATGGCTGACTATCTGCAAGACAAGGATGTCATGATTAACGGCTATTGGTGGGATCGGCTAAGTTCTTATAACAAGTTGTCCTCCAAAATTCAAGGCTACTGGTTGAGCCCGCAAGATACGATGAAGTATTACCATGGGGCCAAAATCGTGATCAATCTTCACCGGGCTACCGATGACAAATCCCATAACAGCAACAGCAGGCAAATCCCCGCTTTCTCGCCTAATCCACGGCTTTTTGATATTACAGGGTCCGGGACCTTGCAGTTAACGGATGTCCGTGACGAGCTGACAAATTTCTATAAACCTGGGGAAGAACTCGACACTTTCAGTTCCCCACAGGAGCTTATCCAGAAAATTGAGTACTATTTAACGCATGAAGAAGAGCGGCAGCATATCGCTTTGCGAGGATTGGCGCGGACGCTGAAGGATCACACGTATCGCAAACGATTGAATGAATTGTTAACGATAACGAACAAAGGCGGGTGAACGTATGTTGCCCATAAAAAAGAAACAAAGCGGTAAGAAGTTAGGCAAAGTGATCTCCTTCCGGCGAAGCAAGCTTTCTCGCAAGCGCAAAGGACTATTCTCTTCTTTCCGCAAAAGGAAGAAACGGCGGAGACTGCAGGTAGCTCCGCTGCGCCAGTTCATGCCGATTGAAACCGTGACGGTCTACGACCAGGGCTATAATGCCGGATATGACAGAGGCTTCGATAAAGGCTACCGGGATGGAAAGCATGACGGTGGCGATGCGATTGTCGATCGATTGCTGCCAGACTACCAGATCCTGCCCGAAATCACGATTGAGCAAATAGTTGCTGCAGGCGTAGAACATTTGCGGCCGCATACCCATCACCTGCTTACCGCAAGGGATCTAGGGGATCAAATCATTGCTGCACTTGATGCTAGAGCACCATTTTCACTCGTGCGACTAGGAGATGGTGAGCTGCTGACCTTAGCTCAGGAGACCATTTTACCGATTGAACAGATTAAGCAAGACGGCCCGTTCCTCCCTTATGCCGGGGTAGATGTACCAGACTTGGAAATTAAAGCGGAACTGGTGCAGGCGATTCGCGGAGCTAGCGTTGTAGGCATTCCGAAGCTGCGGGTACGCAACTTCCAACCACTCGCGTTCGCGGTGTTTAAAGCGGAACATATTAACTACCACGAGCTTACTTTGACGGATTCGCTGGTGAATTACTATATTTATCACGAGGGTTACCTGTCGCGTATTACACAAGGCAGAAGGGTGCTGCTGGTCGGTAATTTGGCGCCGCATTTGGCAGAAGTGCTCCGCGCGCATGGCGTGAATATTGTTGGCGAGATTACACCGGTCCATGGGGTGAAGGATATCCCGCACATCAAGGAAAACATCGCCGGCTACGATTTCGATATCGCCCTTGTATCCGCAGGAATCTCGGCCGTCATTATTTCGGAATGGATTGCGTCGAGCATGGGGAAAGTAGCGATCGATTTCGGACATTTGGCGGATTCTATCGTGAAAGGGGAGGCTCCTTACCGATGAGAACAACGACTAAGCGGCGTGTCCGGAAATCCATGGGCAAATCACGCAAGTTTCGTAAGCTTGGCAAACTAGGTAAGCTAGGCAAAGGTAAGGTTGCCCTCACAATAGGAAGTTATAACCGCGGCTACAATGAAGGTTTTAACCTGGCCTATGACAGCGCGCACGATCATGCCTTCCAGCTTGGCTGGGATGCAGGGATAACCCCTTCGAACTTTCAGGGAACGAGCATCATTATCGTTACGACGAATGATCAGCGCCAGCACCTCCAGAATTGTATCGACAGCATTTATGAATATACGCCGGAGCCCTTCGAAATCATCGTCATCGACAATGCCTCAACGGATGATACGGCTGAGTACCTGAAATCCCTGACGGGAAAGATCCGCTACCGGATCTTTACATCCAATCTCGGCTTTGCCGGAGGGACGAATCAAGGACTAAGGATGGCGCGCGGTTCCAACCTGCTGTTTTTGAACAATGATACGATTGTGACCAAGGATTGGCTGAAAAATATGCTCACTTGCCTTAACAGCAATGAGAAATTCGGCCTTGTTGGCCCGATGACGAATTACATTAGCGGCGAGCAGCTGCTGCAGACGAATTACACCTCAACAGAGGAAATGCACCATTTCGCTGTAAACTTTAATCAATCGAATGCTGCAAAATGGCATGTGACCACGAGATTAACAGGTTTCTGCGTACTTATGCGGCGTGAAGTTTTCGAGCGGCTAGGATATCTGGATGAAGGCTTTGAGATTGGGAATTGTGAGGATGACGATTTCGGCTTCCGGACGCGGATGATGGGATTAGAGCTCGTTATTGCTATGGATACCTTCATTCATCATGTCGGAAGCGTCTCTATCAAAGCGCTGGGTGAACGTCGTTTTGAAGAAGTATATGGCAGAAATCTGGAATTTTACGCTCGAAAATGGGGAGACACCCACAGCTTGCTCCACGAAGTTCAGCAAAAGTTAGGTAGCGGGAGTGCAGCGATGCTTGATTTCTATCCGAGCCATGTCGTCGTTCGAGGGGTAACACCGGAGCTTTATTGGATTGAGAATGGTCACCGCCACCCGATTGAAGGGAAAACGCATCACTTAACGGCTACTCGTGTCTCGCAAGTAGACCTGCGGAACTGGCCGAAGGGGCATTCCTTATCGCAACATGACGTACAGAACAAGCTTGCTGCGCTTGCACAGGGAGCTTACGTTGATGGGCACTTGCAAGAAGGTGCACTAGCACGGACCGAGGATTATGCCGTCTATCAAGTCAAAAACGGCAAGCTGCAGCGCTTCATTAATGAGTGGCCGCTGCGTTATTGGAATTTGGATTTGCGTCACCAAACGACCATTAGCTGGGATGACTTTCATCGGTTTGCACCCGCATTGCCAATCATAGCACCTGCCATTATCGTGGCGAATAATGTTTAAAGGAGTGAGGAATCTTGAAAGTGAAGTCATCTGTACGCAGAAAGGCTAAAGGTAAGCTTCTCAGGAAAGCGAAGCCGATTCGCGGTAAGAAAGTGCTCCTGAGAAAGAGAAAAAGCCCTGCCAAAGCGCTCCTTACACATAGAGGAGGCTTCGATAAAGGCTTTGATAATGGATACGATAGAGGGTATATGGATGGGTTTCACAAAGGTTTTGAACAGGGCTTCGACCATCAATATTCAGCCTCTTAAGCAAGGGGCGGCAGCTTGAACGTTCGGCTTGCCTCACTGCCGCCTCCTTTGTTTAGCTAGATCAACCCGTCAACTCATCCCCAGCGTAAAATAACTCCAGCGTGCGTAAGTCCTCCGCCAAAACCATATAGCAGGAGCGTATCGCCTGCCTGCACTCTGCCATCTTTTACGCCTAGATCAAGCGCCAGAGGAATAGAGGCAGCAGAGGTATTGCCGTAATACTCAAGGCTGTATATAGCTTTCTCGAAAGGAATTTCGCTCTTTTCACAAATCGATTGAATGATCCGCAGGTTGGCGCTATGCGGGATGAACCAATCAATCGCGGAGTTCGGCAGTCCGCTCTTGGTTAGCAATTGCTCGATACCTTCCGGTACGGTAGATACCGCAAATTTGTAAACCTCGCGGCCGTTTTGGACAAGCTTTCCGTCGCCGGTGAGCGGTATGTCCTGCCACCGCTCTGCTAGGCCAGTGCGATAAACATCCTTGCCGCCGGAGCCGTCAGAGCCAACATGATGAGCTAGGAATGCTGGGTGTCCATCCTCGCGTTCCACAACGACGGCTCCAGCGCCGTCGCCGAACAGAATGCAGGTCGACCGGTCTGTGTAGTCGATGATTTTGGACATCGAGTCTCCGCCGACCACAAGCACCTTGCGATGCAAGCCTGCCGCGACTAAGCCGCTTGCGGTATGGACCGCATAGGCGAACCCTGCGCAGGTGGCATTAAGGTCGTAGGCGCCGACAGCAGGGAGGCCGAAATGAGCTTGAATCATACAAGCTACTGGTGTCGAAGGCAGATCTGGCGTATGCGTAGTGACAATGATCAGTTCCACACCGCTTAGCGATTCTGGATATCGGTCAAGCATGTTTTGGACGGCAGCTATACATAAATGGCTGGTGAATTCCTCGGCAGCGGCTATTCTGCGTTCCCGCATGCCGGTGCGTTGCACGATCCACTCATCGTTTGTTTCCACCATAGTTTCAAGGTCGGTGTTACTTAAAATATGGGAAGGCACGTAGCTGCCTATTGCTGAAATACGGGCGTTCAGGGGGTTCGAGACAGGCATGAGAAGCTCGCTCCTTTATTATCAAGTATTAGTACCAGGTACTAATTATAAGTAAACTTTACTTGAAAATGCGGTTGCTGTCAATGGTACATGAACACAATAAATATGCAAAAGAAATGAATCCTCGTTCAGGGGATTCATTTCTTTTGTGCTGCAATTTCCTGCAGTAAATTTTCGCTGCTTCGTTCCAACTTCATAGGGAAAAGTTCGGTTTTATCGGGTTGCAACTTCTTCAATTCGGAATATACGGCAGCGGAGGCATAAATTTTGTGCGAGTGCTGAAAGGCCTCACTCAGACGTTCGGGTTCGTTCATCCCCACAATCTCAACGTGAAGCTGATTTATGCCTGCTTCCCGAATGCGGTTAGCCATCCATTCTCCGCCAGTTCTTCCTAGACAAACAAAGGCAACATGGGTGCCTGCTTGCAGCTTGGCGATCTCAAGCAGCTCAGTGGCTTCAAGGATTGCCCCGATGACAATAACTTTACTGTCGAAGCGAGCAAACAGCGCTTTGGTTTCTTCGGCATGATTCAAGGTTGTAATAACGACATCGGAACGCAGGGCCGCTTCTCTTACGACGTCATCAGTTAGAGAACTATCATCGAGAAATAAAGGTTCTACTTCACCCTCGGTTGCTCGTTCGATTTCCTGGCGATAAAAAGGATAGTCATGTTCTCTGCACTCTACCAGCAAAATTCGCAGCTTGCGGTCAGGGGAGGGGGGCTGCAGCAGTGAGTAGGCGAGACCAGCGATGAAAAAGGATGACAAATCAAACCCCATTGCCGCGGCCTCGCGAATCGTATCATTCAAAAGCTGCTGCATGGGTTTGCGTTCTTCCAAGAGATGTTTGGTCTCGAACCCACCAGCGATCTGCGTACCGCGTCCTTTCTGTATCATAACAAGTCCTTCGTCACGCAGTTGGTTGTATACCCAGTTCACTGTATTTCGATTAAGTCCGAGCTCATCTGCCAATTGACTTGCTGTAGGCAGCATATCTCCGGCTTCCATTTGTCCAATTCCGATTAACCATTTCAGTTGTTCTTTAATTTGTGTATTTACGTTAAAGGTTAATTGGGGATTAACCTGAAGGAAAAATTTTTTGTCTTCTTCCACTACAAACAACCTCTTTTCATAGTTGACTAGTTATATTATAACCCTTATTTATTCGAATTCCAACAACCTTGGCGGGGATTTTGTTGGAAAATACAGTTGACACGCAGAGAAATACGTTATATAACTAGTTTACTAGTTCTTTAACTAAAGGTGGTGAGCGGCATCAATAAGAATGACGAGGCAGGATTTTGGCAGAAAATGAGAAGCAAGGACAGAAGTCCATTAAAAGTCGTTCCAAAGAATGCACTGATCGGCTCGATTGGCGGATTCATCGCCATAGCGCTATTAGCTCTCCTCACGAATTTGACCTCAGATGCGTGGATCATGGCTCCATTTGGTGCAACCTGCGTTTTGGCTTTTGGCCTCTGGGATGCCCCATTGTCCCAGCCACGCAATATTATCGGGGGGCATTTGATTTCAACGTTAGTAGGGCTGCTTTGTCTGCATCTCTTTGGCCGAAGTATTTGGGTTATGGCCGTTGGTGTAGGTTTGGCGATCGGCTTGATGATGTTGAGCAAAACAACACATCCACCTGCAGGGGCAGATCCTCTGGTGGTTATTCTAAGCGGCAGCAGCTGGTCTTTTCTGTTTGCACCGGTATTGATCGGTTCTGTGGTTATCGTAGTTATAGCTTTGATCATTAACAATCTGGATAAGAATCGTAGATATCCAACATTTTGGCTTTGATTGGAGGGAAGCAGCATGAATGATGTGTTTCATCAAGGAGAGTTGTCCGTTCAGAATCTCGCTGGCGAAGGAGCGGTTGCTGCCCAGAACTCGAAGATGATCAGTTCTCATTTTTCGAACGGGATGATTAATTTCCTCAAAACGCAACAGTTCGCTATATTGTCGTCCACAGATCATAAAGGAAACGTATGGGTCACATTGTTGACAGGAGAACCGGGGTTTGCGGAGGTACTGGATGAACAGAGGCTGGTCGTCCGGGCGGGATTGCTTGAAGCTGATCCACTTGCCGCGGAGCTTACTAAAGAGAAACAAATAGGGCTGCTGATTATTGATACGATCCGGAGAATCAGGCTGCGGATTAACGGAACGGCCATTATGGAGAAGGAACAACTCCTTGTGACGGCTCATCAGATTTACGGAAATTGTCCCAAATATATTCAGAAAAGATCGTTGCGACCAGAGAAAGAAGCTTCCAGATTGTTAAAGTCGGCACAACGGAATAAAGAGCTGAGCCAGCAGCAGCAGGATCGGATTGCGCATGCCGACACGTTTTATATTGGCAGCATGAGTGATAAAGGAGAGATGGATGCCTCGCATCGGGGGGGAAATCCAGGTTTTATACATGTATTGGATGCGAAGACGATCATGTTTCCCGATTACTTCGGTAATTCAATGTTTAATACATTGGGAAATATTTATTCGAACCCCTCATCCGGGCTGTTATTTATCGACTATGAACACGGTCACTCGCTGCATCTAACGGGATCGGCTGAGATTATTTGGGATGAGGAGGAGTCCTCCGCCTTTCCTGGTGCTGAAAGATTAGTGCGATTTGCGATCGAAGAAGTCGTCCAATTGGAAAATGCTACTGAATTACAGTGGGAAGATACTGAATTCTCACCGTATAACCCTTAAATCTGAGGGTTCTTTAGGAAAGGGGGTGAGGTGGCGCGGGAGCCGTTAGCATGGATTCACCAAGTAATTGAACGATTTAACAATATAAATTGTGGGAGGAATTTAAGCATGAATACGAATAAATATTTGATCATCATTCAAGCGAATCAGCAGGATATGGGGAAAGCTATGCATGGACTTTTGTACGGTCAAGAATTGCATGAGGCAGGGATGGAAGTTGAACTTTACTTTGATGGAGCCGGAACGCAGTGGCCAAATGAATTTAGCAAAACGGAACACATGCTCAATCCGTTGTATAAGCAAGTCATGAAGACCGGGATTATTAAAGGTGGCTGTGGAGCATGCGCAGGAGCTTTCGATGTCGTCGAGGAAGTGCAGCAAGCTGGCGTTAAGTTAGTTGGAAGTGAAGCTAACAGCGGTCATTTACCTTTTGCTCAATATATGAAAGATGGCTTCGTACCTATTATTTTGTAAAAAGTTATTGATATGAGTTTAATTCGCATAGATGGACATTCCAGAATTGAAAGAGGTTGATAGCCATGAATATTCAAAAGCTCCCTTGGGCTGGTATACGTGTTGAACTAGAAGGTTTTGCAATTGCCATTGACCCGCTTTATCATTTCCCTGCCTCCAGGTTAGGCGAGCCTAAAGAGACATTCTTTCCTTTGGAGTCGTTCGGTTCAGCAATAGCCGTCTTGATCACGCATCAACATGCGGACCATTTCGATCCGCAAGCCATTATTTCAGCTTACGGCGCCGACGTTTCGGTATTCGTCCCTAAGGAAATCGTGGATTTAGCGACTAGCAGTGGTTTAAACCACGTAACTGGCGCTTCTATCGGCGAAACCTTCAACGTCGGGTCATTCACAATAATCGCGGCTCAATCCGTGGATGGTTCAGGTGACCCGCAAGTTTCTTGGATCGTACGCGGCGATGGCAAACAAATGATTCATGCTGGAGATACATTATGGCACGGGTACTGGTGGAAGCTGGTTCAAGCTTATGGCGCGTTTGATGCCGCATGTTTGCCCGTGAATGGCGCGGTTTTGCAATTTCCTGGCGTGGCGCCTCACAGTGACCAGCCAATCTGTTTGACACCAGAACAAGCGGTTATGGCTGCACAAATCCTTGGGGCCAAGACACTCATTCCTATTCACTACAAGGCAGCGCATCATCCGCCTGTTTATACGCAGACACCAGACCTGATGAAGCGATTAACTCAAAGCGCTAAGGATCGCATTCATTTAAGCATTTTACAAACCAAAGAGATCGTTACAATTTGAGGATAATTTTGAGGATAATAGCGTAGCGTTCGACTAAAAGGAGGCAATAAGCTGATGAAGAGAAGCATCGATCATGTTGGGATTATGGTGAATGACATGGAGGCATCCATCCGATTCTACACGGAGGTTGCAGGATTAATCGTGAAGGATCGAAACGTTCATACGAGTGGACTTGAAGTCGCTTTTCTGGGTTACGGCGTGGAGAAGGAGACCGAAATCGAATTGATTCATGGCTTTAAGGACCAATTGCCCGCTGAAGGTAAAGTTCATCACGTCGCTCTACACGTTTCCGATATTCAGGCGGAGTGGGACCGAGTCAAGCAATTGGCTGTCGAATTCATTGATCAAGAGATTGCAACTATGCCTAGCGGGATTCGTTATTTCTTCATTTACGGACCCGAAAAGGAATGGATCGAGTTCATTCAAAGAGTATGATCACACTTAGATAAGGAGAACATGATGAGCAATAATCTTCGCCCTGCATTTTTGGACGCCCTTGCCGAGGATGTTGTTCTAACTTCAACGTTCCTGAAGAGAAGCATTACCGGACGAGCAGACACGATTAAGATTGTCGAAACGGTGGGCTCTTATTATACGTCATTGTCGCGCAGCTTTCATGAATCCATTGGCAACCGGGAATTTATAGCGTATGACGCCGAGTTGACAGGTGGACTTAAGCTTCATGGACTAATTTCTATGATCAAAAACGATGAAGGAGCAGTCTCGCAACTATCCGTTACTCAAAGTCCGATCGAATCTGTCATCTGGCTATCAACGGAACTGGGAAAAAGGCTTTCACCGGATTACGGAGACGATGTTTTCCTATAGTTGAGAGATATTTCATTGGAACACGGACGTGAAAACTTTAGCGTCCGTGTTTTTTTATGAAATGTGACAGGATCATAATTGATCCTATCGTACAAAAGGTATCCTTTCCTACAAAAATGTGCGTACTGTTCAGAACTACGAAGAATTGCTAACCTATGAAAGAAGAAAGGAGGCTTTAAATACAGATCAGTTTAATTCGTTGAATCTGGATCTTGTGGCTGGAAATTTTCCATATATGTCGCCCCAAATTCATATAGCATTTGCAATATTGGCACGGTCTGGATGCCCAAATCAGAGAGGTAGTATTCAACCTTTGGCGGTGCAACCGGATAGACTTTACGGATAACCAACCCGTCGCGTTCAAGATCTCTTAATTGCATAGTAAGCATCCTTTGGGTGGCCTCAGGCAGCTGCCTCTGTAATTCGTTAAACCGTAAGGTGCCATTGGATAATAGATTAAGGATGGGCACCTTCCACTTTCCACTGATCAAGTGCAGGAAAATTTCAGAAGTGCAGCGATAGGTAGCATTATTAAAATGTATCATAAAAAAACCACCCTCATTGTTTATGGGTTCATCCTACTAATTACAAATTGAAGCAATTATTGCGACGTGGAGGTACTAAACATGTTTAATGATAACCAAAGAACGATGCAAAAACCAATTCCTACTAGCTTCGGACCAAGAACTACAGCAACAGAAGCATTGGGAGGTCGAGATTTAACAGGGAAAGTAGCGATCGTCACAGGTGGTTATTCTGGTCTTGGTTTAGAGGTTACTAAGGTACTTGCGAAAGCAGGAGCAAAAGTAATTGTACCTGTTCGCACGCCTGAGAAAGCAAGAATTGCTGTTGAGGGTATTCCTGGCGTTGAACTGGTGAGCTTGGATCTTATGGTGCCAGAGTCGATTGATGTTTTCGCACAAAGGTTCCTGGACTCCAATCGACCACTGGATATCCTGATTAATGCCGCGGCTATTATGGCAACTCCTCTAACGAGGGATTCGCACGGTAATGAGTCGCAGTTCTCTACGAATCATCTGGGACATTTCCGCTTAACCGCACGCCTGTGGCCCGCTTTGAAGAAAGCTGAACAGGCAAGAATAGTATCTGTTACTTCAAGGATAGGTAAACTCTTTCATATAGATCTTGAAGATCCTAATTTTGAAAAGCAAGAATATGAGAAATGGATGGCCTATGCGAGATCGAAGGTAGCCAATTCTTTATTTACAGTTGAAATGGATAAAAGAGGGCAAGCACATGGCGTGCGTGCATTCACCGTACATCCAGGTACGATCATTACGGACTTGGCACGCAGCTTGTCAGACGAAGAACTGCGCGTCATGGGCGCTTTGAATGAGAAAGGTGAGCGTGCTCTACCTCAATTTAACGACGAGTTCAAGACGATTGAAGAAGGTGCAGCAACAATCGTGTGGTGCGCTGTAAACCGTCAGTTGGATGGAATGGGCGGCATTTACTGCGAGAACTCTGACATAGCCGAACTGGTTGCTGAAGATAGCAATGCTTTTGAAGCAGGTGTGTATGCAAGGAGTGTTGATCCAGACGCAGCAGCAAAACTTTGGGATTTAAGTGAGAAATTAATTGACCTCAAGTTTACGATATAAAAAAGAGCGTATAAAGATATAAGTGACAGGGGGGTCTGCAACTTGAATAAGATTTGGATTGTTTATTTACTAGCTTTTGGCTGTTTTGTCATGGCAACATCGGAAATGGTCGTAGCCGGAATATTAGGCATGATCGCCAAGGATACGAATGTATCCGTAGGTGTCGCAGGTCAATTAGTTACTGTCTATGCAGCTGTTTTTGCAGTTGCTTCACCGTTACTTTTAGCACTGAGTTCGAAAATGGAACGAAAGAAGCTTCTGCTTCTATCCTTAGTTCTTTTTATTGTTGGTAATCTGATTGCATTTATTTCTCCCAATTTCTCCATTTTACTTGTATCAAGGGTTGTTCTCGCAGCAAGCGCAGGTGTATTCACTGTAGTTGCTTTGACAGTAGGGTCCAATCTCGTGGTTCCAGAGCGGCGAGGGAATGCCATTGGCATCATAATTATGGGGTTCAGTACGGCCCTGGTCGTCGGAGTTCCCCTTGGCACTTTGGTAGGTGAATATTGGAGTTGGCGCTTAGTTTTTATGTTGATCGCAATTTTATCTATCATTGCTTTTATCGGTATTGCTGCATTCGTTCCTAAAATGGACATGAAAGATACGGTTTCATTGAAAGCTCAAGTAGCGGCTCTCAAAAATAAACGAATCATTAGTGGATTAATGATTACATTTTTTTGGATCATAGGCTACCAATTCGTCTTCACTTATATCTCTCCATTTCTACAGCAATCTGCAGGACTGAATACAACTAAGATTAGTATTGCGTTATTAATATGTGGCATATTTGCAGTCGTAGGTTCGCGTATAGGAGGGTACGGGGCAGACCGATGGGGGACTTATCGCACTCTGCTTTTCAGTATCGTCATACATGCTGTAGCATTGATACTGCTCCCGTGGGTGGCAACCAGTTTTTTAGGAGCTTTATGCATGCTAGCTATTTGGATTGGAGCTGCCTGGACGACTACACCAGCTCAGCAATATTATCTAGTTTCACTCTCTCCAGAATCTGCTGGATTAGCACTGGGCTTGAATAATTCAGTGCTTCAACTTGGAATCGCCGTGGGAGCGGGTGTAGGTGGATGGGTAGTAACCCAAACCTCTGTCACGAATTTAAGCTGGTTCGGAGCTGCGAGTATCATTGTCAGCTTGTTAGCCGTACTTTACTCATTTTCTTTCACCTCAGGCCGCGCGCATTCCGCGTGATTGCTGGGGATGCCTGGTTATGTGCGGATTATTCATGAAAATGGATGAGGCAGGATTTTGGGCGAAAATGAGAAGCAAAGTGCGCTAAATCCTTGCTGCGCCTGCAAAAAGAATTTCAACGATCTATTGGCAAACTGTTCTAATTGCTATGCGATGAAGTTGGCACGATTGATCGGGCTGTCGCCCTGCAACAATTGGTCGATTTGATCACCGAAATCGCAACAAAGGCAGGAAAGAAGATTTCCGCTAACATTCAGCGTCAACTCCAGCAGTGGATTGCAGGTCTGCCTAGCTACATCAAGGCTTATTTGCCGACTTCAAGCTGCGAAAGTTGAGTTTATGAATATCTATTATCTAGCGCATAATATTACATCTGTGATTAGCCGTCGTAATCTGAAACCTGAAAAGTGCGATGTTAATGCTGGAAGGGGATTCCGGTATGGTTCTCTCCAAGGTCTGGCTAATAAATATACATCCCATCAAACAAACAACACCACTCTTGCAATGGAGTGGTGTGTCAATTATGAGAATTCATTTCTATAATTTAGAAGTGTTAACTAAAAGAAGTCCTTCAATATTTCTATTATTTCTTTTTGATCAGTAATTTGTGGTCCAAAATAAGCCCTAGGCTTTACACTATCAGTCCACGGCTCTAAGTCGCAGGCATCGTTTACACTTCTAATTTTCCAAGAGAGTATTTTATCGAACCCAATACCCGTATTTCGTGAATGGACATGATTAATCCAAATAGGTACTTTGATATTTATAAATTCATTAGGCACTTTAAGGGCATCTCTCCATGTAAGTGCAGGTTGGTTCCCTTTTAGATATTCCTTTACGTCATAGATCGTCGCTCCATAAGCCGGAAGCCAAAAAAAGAATCTGCCTATGCGATTTTGTATGGAATCATAGGCGTAACCATATTGCGGGACTAGTGCTCTAGTGCCCTCTTTTGGCGTATATTTATGCAATAAATCAATATACGATTTATGATACATATCGTCGCTGTCCAAATATACGATGTAGAAATAATCATAACCCTGAATGAGCTGTTCTATATGGCTTTTATATTCTTCAGGAGTGACAAATTTAATGTTCTTCGGAAGAGGGGCATATTTGGCAAGCAATTGCTTTATTATATTGGATGTGATTTTATCGTACAGAACAAAAGCATCGAAATTTTGTGAGGTTTGTTTTTTTAAACTGTGTAGCGTGTACTTCATAAAGATGGAAAGCCTGACGCCAATCCATTCCTCAGTCAATCGGGCCGGTGATCCCCCCCAAGTATTTAAATTAATATTTACGATCAGCTTTTTTGTTCCGTTAGCGAACGAATTCATGGTTGACCACCTTTCATCAATCTTCTATTTTCTTTTGCAGCTCTTTAATCACTTTATCTTTTGCATCCAAACGTTCCTTTCGTTCTCTTAACATTTTCTCGTTATTCCTTTCAATAAGAAGGAAATTCTCTTCATCCAGCTGCATCCATTTTTGTAATTGATTCAGCGTACATTGAATTTTATTATAGGTTTTGATCTGATCCCTTTTCCATCCGGTATAGCAAATATATTTATGATAAACTTCAATATTGATTTCTTCAAAATAGGGTTGAAGAAAATAAGAGAAATTCCCAATGTAAAAAGTCTGCTTATGGTCATGAAAAGGATGATATCCGAAGGGAACGGTTATAATGACCTTGCTTTTATTATTTAGCAAATGATAGAGCTTGGTTAGAAACTTATGAGGTTGAGAAAAGTGCTCAAGCACCTCTCCCAAAATGACGGTATCAAATTTTCCGAAGCTATTATCCAACGTGGATATATCCTGCAGGAGAAATTTCACGTTCTCTTGAACGAGTACCGATTCCTTCTGCAGCTCTTCATTGGCATAATTGATACTTGTTTCTTCGAGATCTATCCCTGTAACTTGGAACCCTTCCCGCCCTAATAAAATGGAGGTGATGCCTTGGCTGCAGCCGACATCCAACACCGTTCTGCCTGATACCTGTTTACAGATCCAATGTACCCTGAATCTAGTGGCCTCATGGGAAGTCTCGGAGTTGATTAATCCGTAGTATCGTAAGTTGACTTGATCGTTATTGGGCATAAGAACCTCTCGCCCCTCCTTCACGTATATGAATAGACTCTCTTTTTACTGGAATCCATCCATATTTTCAATTCCCCAAGCATTTCAGAATACCCGGGAGTCAAATAGGTGACATCAGACCGGGTATTGACCAAGCTTTTGTCCGATCTGACTTCTCCATAAGCCTGAATATCGATTCCATCATGTTTAAATACTCCTTTTATAATGTTCAGCAGTTCCAGTTTGGATAGTTTTTCCTTACCCGTAAGATGAATCAGACCCGTGAGGCTTCGTGGCAGTTGCCATTCGATAACTTTAGCCAACTCCAAGGTTGTGATCCCGTTCCAGTAAACATGTTGGTATCCTGACACTTTCCCTGACTGGCGCATAACCCAATGAAAGAGACCAATGCCGTCTTGTTTAAGCTCCGGACCAATGATGGACGTTCGAATCGTAATGTTTCTATCGTCTATGAGCTCTCCCAAGCTTTTCGTTTTTGCATAAATCGTCGTTCCATCTTTCGGATCCTTCTCCGCATAATCTCCTCTTGCACCGGAAAAGACGCAATCCGTACTGATATGAACGACTCGAAATCCGTAACGCAACCCAAAACGGGATAATTTATGGGGAAAGAGGCTGTTCACATAAATAGCCTCAGGTAATCGCAAGGTAGCAACATCATTCAACAAACCTGTCGCATTCACGACGATTTCCGGTTTTATCCGTTTCAGCAATTGTTCCACGCTATGTTCATCCGTCACATCCAACGAGCAGCAGCGCGCTTCATCCGACCGGCCTCTGACCGTATAAAAGATTTCATTCGAAGTCGCTTCCGTCAAATAATCGATTATCATATGCCCCGCCATACCATTGCCACCGATGACAAGAATCTTCAATCGATAACTCCTCCCCTTCTCAATAGGCTTGCAATGCCGTTGGAATCCAACAAACTATCATTGGAGTGGTATGATTGGAAGGATACTTTATGCAGATGTTGGTACTTTTGATAAAGCTCTGGCGACGGGTGCGAGGGAAGGATGACGTAATATTGGTCGCTGAACTGATAGGTATTCGGAGATTCATAGTTCGAAACAAGGGCTTCGTGAAGCTTTTCCCCGGGCCTGATTCCGACTTCCTTAAACGTGACCGTTTTATTCAAGAGATGTTTCCCGAGCACTTCTGCCAGATCGGTGATGCGGCAAGCGTTCATTTTCATGACGAAGGTTTCTCCTCCAATCGCAGCATGCGAAGCTTGCAAAAGCAAGTCAATCGCTTCCGAAACCGTAAGGAAGAATCGCGTCATCTCTTTCTGGGTCAGGGTCACTTCTTCACCTTGCAAAATCTGTTTCTTAAAAAGGGGCACCACACTTCCGTTCGTTCCCAGAACGTTGCCGCCACGGATGCAAACAAATCGGGTAGAACCGCCAAGTTGATTGGCTCTAATCATGAGCTTCTCGCCGATCGCTTTCGTCATTCCGTAGAAGTTAATCGGATCGACCGCCTTATCGGTTGAAACATCGATGACCTTATCAACTTGTTGCAAAATGCTGGCCCGAATGACGTTTTCCGTACCCGTCACATTGGTTTTCAATGCTTCCTGGGGATACTCTTCACAGATAGGCACATGTTTTAGCGCGGCCAGGTGGAAAACATATTGAACATTACTGCAAGCTTCTTTTACTGCTTCAAAATCCCTTACATCTCCAATCATATATTTTAAGCAAGAATAGTTTTTAAACATTCGTTGCATCATGACTTGAGAGAATTCGTTGCGAGAGAAAATTCGTATCTCTTTCGGTTGATAACACAACAGTTTTCGTGTCAATTCGTGACCCCAAGACCCGGTACCGCCGGTAACAAGAATTGTCTTATCTTTAAACATGGGTGACCCCTCCTAGAATAAAATGAATAACTTTGGTTGAAACGTCGGGTTCATCATATCCGTCGGGTAGCTTCCAAGAGCGGTTTGAGTGCATCATTAAACCCACGCATTCCGCGATCCTGTGAGGCTCCAAACCCGATACAACGTTACTGCCGCATAAAATAGCTTCCGGACGTTCCGTGCTATTTCGTATCGTGACGGATGGAATACCCAGAATGCAGCTTTCTTCCTGAACGGTCCCGCTATCCGTCACTACGCAGCGGGCATTTTGTTGCAACTTGATAAAATCGATAAAACCGAAGGGTTCGCTAAATTGGATCAACGAATGCGGGGAAAGGATGGAAAATTTTTTCATACGGTCTCGAGTCCGTGGATGTACACTGCAAATGATCGGGATTTGATGCTCATTAGCTGCAAGGTGTAATCCTTCCACGATGTTTCTCAGACGTGCCTCATTATCAACATTTTCCGCACGATGTGCTGTAACCAGCATAAACTCTCCCGGTTTCAAGCCCAGTCTTTGCAAAATATCACTGTTATTAATTTTTTCTAGATAATACTGAATAACTTCATTTATTGGATTTCCCGATACCCAGATCCGGTGAGGAGGAATGCCTTCACGCAGCAAATTATCTCTACTGATGTTCGTATACGGCAAATTAAAGGACGAGATCGAATCAATGATTTTTCTGTTGATTTCTTCCGGCACGCTTGAGTCAAAGCATCGGTTTCCCGCTTCCATATGATATACGGGAATTCCCTTTCGCTCTGCCAGAATTGCACATAGAGCGCTGTTCGTATCCCCGAGCACAAGAATGCGATCCGGCTTTTCGCTATCGATGATCTTCTCTACTTCGGAGAACATGTTTCCCATTTGCTTCCCCAAGGTTTGAAATTCGGACGCAATCAAAAAATCCGGCTCGCGAATCCCCATTTCCTCGAAGAAGATTCCGCTTAATTTTCGATCAAAGTTTTGCCCGGTATGAACCAGAATATGTTTCGTTGCAAGACTATCAAGCTTTCGGATAATCACGCTCAGCCGGATGATTTCCGGGCGCGTTCCAAGAATTGTCATGATTTTCACGTTTCCATCTCCCTGCTTTTACATGAACTCATCTAGTATCTTCTTTATCATCGTTGGCTCGATTCTTTTGCCTGCCGGTAATCTTTTCTTCGAAGTGATGGAAGGATGTACGACATTTACAAAATTGCGGTTCTTGATGATTTCGTGAGGCAATTTTATGGCGTAACCATGACCCCCTGGAAGGACATACCTTTTCCCCTCCATAAAATCTTTAACCGAATAGATGAACGTGTAATATTGCGGCGACTCGAAATGTATGGGGACCAAACTGTTATCTACCGTATCCCACATATAGCCGTCTTGATTGATTAAAATATCGGTGCTCGGTTTATGCCGAAAATCATGAAGTTGCTGAACGTAAGTTTTATGAAACAAATCGTCAGAATCCTGCCGAGCGATATAAAGTTCATCGTACCCTTGGATATAGGCTTCAATTCGGCGTTGAGACTCAATACTGGTTCCGAATTTGATATTATCGGGAAGCGGTTCGTACCGGCCAAGAGCGTTACTGATGATTTCGTCACATCCCCCAGCGAGTTTTATAACGGTGATAAAGTTTTGATTCGTTTGTTTCTTTAAGCTCTTCAGGGTTGACCTTTGAAATATGGACATCCTGTTTTCGATCCACGGCTTCGTTAATCTTTCCGGATTCAATCCGAAATTATTGAAATTAATTTCAATCACGATTCTCCTTGTAGTCATGTCTTTCCGTCCCTTCTTGGAATTAAAAACTATCTTTCTTGCAACACACTATTATACTTATGACAAAATTTAGTGTTTGGTATAGGCGATATAACACTATGGAAGAAAATGGTTGTTTATCAATTCTATTCATAGAAATAATGTCAAAAAAACAGATTGGCAGGTAAATAGCACAAGAATTTCGCAGCAAGTTTACATATTTTAGAATTAATAGAAGCTACATTAATTTTTAAAAGGAGTGTTCTTATTTATGGGTAACAGTGACTACTTGGAATTAGAGGAAGTGATTCAAAAGATAGGGTATGCTCTGGAAACAAATTCACCTTTTTCGTTGGTAAGGATTGGGGACGGGGAAAATTTGGTTTTGGCACAAAATTCCGTCTTGAGCATCGAGGAAGTGCTGGAAAAGCCTTGGGCCATAAAAGCAAATAACGGACAAAAAGGAGTCAATTTACCCAATCTTCCGTTAAGGGACCTGATGATTAAATCGATTAATCAAGCAGATGTGGTGGGGGTCCTTCCTTATCAAGATACGACGATTCGTGCTCCGGATCATCTCAAGCGCGAATTGACGGATAGAGTTTTTTCGAATTATAAAATAAACCCGAACTATACTTGCCATGCCTGTATAAACCGGCAAATCGCCCTAATGCCAGAGTTTTGGAGCCTGTTAAAAGGAAAAAGAACTCTTCTTATCTATCAATCTGCAAACGAATTAAAAGGAATTTTGCAAAGAGAACCGTATAATTTGGAATTCCCCCTGATGGTTCCCTTTTCCCACTACAATCAAATGACAGCCACGTTAAGTTTCATTACTAAGAATAAAAATAACTTTGATATCGCCTTAATCTGCTGCGGTGTGAATGCGGTCGTACTGGCACAACAGGTCGCGGAGCTGGCAGGAAAAGTAGGAATTGATTTCGGGAAGGCATCGAATATTTTAATCAAAGGCCGTCCGAACTGAAGGACCAGTCCATACAGATTTAAAAGAAAGGAAATGATAAGAGATGGAGGATAACAAAGATAGTAGAAATAGTATGGACAGCACGTAACCGAAGTTACTGCTTATGGGAGTTCCCAAGCGGTTTAGAAAATTCCAGTCTCCTTTTATATTCTTTTGTTCGACGAAGGTTCAAATTTCTTGACTTTAACTCCGTCAGCTCGACAGTAAAATTTTCGCAACACTCAAGTAAACATGTTAAACCATACTATATAAGTTGAACTCACAAAATCCTTGGAAGTATGTCCCAAGAGTCGCAAGTCGAATGAGAATATCAAAATTCATTCGAATGGGTGATATGTCTTGAAAAATAAAGAAACAGAGCTACAAGCAGTCGAGAAGAGAATCAAACAAACAAAAGATCGTCGGTTGTTTGAACGGTACCTAACTATTCGCCTCTACCTGATCAGACAGTCAGTTACTCAGATTGCACTGATTGATTCTTGGTCGAACGAGCAAAACAGTCAAAGCTTATATTGACGTTTATAAAGAGCGCGGATTAAACGGTTTAATCATGAAACACTCGACAGAAAAGCCCACGCGTTTAACAAAGGATTAGCAAACCCATCTCAAACAAACCATTATCGATCATGTACCCCTGAACTTGGCTTTGCAGCCAAGTTCAACTGGACTCTGGAAATCATGCGTCCATATATCCTCCGTGAGTCCGGGTATACCTACTCGATTCGCGGTGTATCCAAACTCATGCGTCGGATGGGCATGAACTACACGAAACCAACTTACACCTTAGAATCTGCTGACGAAGAGAAGCAAAGAGAAATTGTCGAAGAAACCTTTCCAGGGTTAAACTTATTGTTTGAAGATGAAAGCATGATCCGTGATTATCAAGCCTTGCAGCGGACTTGGTTTGCCAGAGGACGGCAGCACATTATTCAAACAACAGGTAAGCATCGCGGTGTGAAATTGCTATCCACGGTGGATTATGTGACTGGTAAAATCGTTTAGCGTGAAGATGAAGAGTACACGGCTGAAACATTTTTAAAATTCCTCAAGCAAGTTTTGGAAGTCTATCCTAGCGGAAAAATAGTGATGCTTTAGATAATACCCGCATCCATCACGCCAGACTGCTGCAACCATTTTTGGAGGAGAATCATCGTCTGGCTTAGTATTTTTGTCTCCTTATAGGCCACAACTCAATATTGTAGAAGGTTTTGGAAGTGGCTAAAATCCGATGTGATTAATAATGCAAGAATGTTCGGGTCTTTATGGACAATATCATGCTCGATCCTTTGAAAGATTATTGATCGACTCTGCGTTCGGATGGAATCGGGACAATTAGTAAATCATTAGTTCAACTTATATAGCAGCGGTTTAAACCACGAAACTAGCGCCGCTATCGGCGAAATCTTCACCGTCGGGTCATTTACGATGATCGCAGCTCAATCCGTGGACGTCTCAGGCGACCCGCAAGTATCCAGGGTTGTACGCGGCGATGGTAAGCAGATGATTCATGCTGGAGATACGTTATGGCATGAGTACTGGTCGAAGCTGGTTCTAGCTAACGGCGCGTTTGATGCCGCATGTTTGCCGGTAAATGGCGCGGTTATCCAATTTCCTGGCGTCGCGCCTTACAGTGACCAGCCAATCTGTCTCACACCGGAACAAGCGGTTATGGCGGCAGAAATCCTTGGAGCCAAGACACTCATTCCTATCCACTATAAGGCAGCGCACAATCCGCCTATTTTTACGCAGACACCTGATCCGATAAACCGTTTAACGCAAAGCGCTCAGGATCGCATTCATTTAAATACTTTACAAACCAAAGAGATCGTTACGATTTACAAAACACTTTGCACTAGCCGTTGCCGATATGCTGGTTAGTCCTGTGCGGATTATTCATGAAAATGGATAAAATCCAAAAAATAGGTCACTCTAAGGGCTATCGCCCGTGTCGGGCGAATGATACTGACGACGACAGGGAGTGAACGTAAACGCATGTTTCATGGCAAGAAAAAGCATGTCTGGATCATACTAATCTGTATCGCTTTGTTCTGTTCTACCTCAACGACCGCTTTTGCCTATGGAAAAGGGGCTAAGGGACCGGATGTTTATGCGGTTCAAGGGATGCTGAAATCACTGGGTTACTATAGTGGACCCATTACAGGCTACTATGGTAATCAAACACAATCAGGTGTTAAAGCGTTTCAAAGTCGATATGGCCTTCCGGTTACCGGGAACGTCGATGATCAAACGCTGCAGTCCATCCTGTGGGCATATGGGAATTTGAAAATTCCCAAGAAACAGGCGCCGCCGCCGGCACCAACGCCACCGCCTTCAGAGCCTCCACCATCGTCGCCTGAGCCTCCTCCAGCCGGGGAAGCTCCGCCGAGCACGGATCTGATGGCAGAGGAACAGCAAATGCTGGATTTGGTGAACAAGGAGCGCGCTGCTGTGGGACTAGCTGCGCTAGTTGCCGATGCTGAGCTGACCAAGACAGCAAGGCTCAAAAGCCAGGATATGGTCGATAACAAATATTTCTCCCACGATTCACCGACGTATGGCTCGCCTTTTGATATGATGGAGAAATTCGGTATTACCTATAACGCGGCAGGAGAAAATATCGCTTGTAATCAAACGGTGCAAGCCGCCCATGAGGCGCTGATGAATTCGCCTGGTCACAAAGCGAATATCTTGAGCAAAGATTACACGCACATTGGCATCGGTATTGTTGCCGGAGGACCGTGCGGCAAAATGTTCACCCAGCAGTTCATCGGCAAGTAAAATATCGATCTATCAGCCTCTGCCTGAAAGAAGGGCAGGGGCTTTTTGTATATCATCAAATGTTGACAATGATAATCATTATCACTTATTATAAATGGATAAGCACTAATTATTAAATAACCAACTAGAAGACTAGATGGGAGGCTTTAGCCATTATGGACCTAAAAAAGATAATGAGAGAACGGCGATCTGTTCACCATTTTGAAGATAAACCTGTTTCTGTGGAACTCGTGACTGAGCTTTTGGATACAGCCGTCTGGGTGCCGAATCACCGGATGACGCAGCCGTGGCGTTTTGTCATTATTCATGGGGAAGGCCGCCGGAATCTGGCTGAGATCGTTCGCAGGTTCAGAGAAGCTAACGAGCCAGATCCTGTGAAAGCGAAGGAGATCGGACAAAAGCTGTATGACAAATTCATGTCAGTGCCTATGTTCATCGCTGTTGTTTTAAATGTGAACGCAAATCCGGCTATCGCTGAAGAAGATTATGCGGCCACTGCCTGCTTAATACAGAACTTCAGTTTGCTGGCTTGGGAGCAGGGCATCGGTATGGTCTGGGAAACCTACCCGCTGCTCAAGCTGGATGCATTCCGTGAAGCATTCGGAGTGAAGCCTGAGGAAAGGATCATTGGCAGCCTCCATACGGGCTATCCTGGCAAGATCCTCCCTGAGCAAGCACGTATTCCGGCTAAAGAGCGTTTAACGGTCATAGCCTAGCGTATTAAAAAGCCCTCAGTAGAAAAACTACTGAGGGCATATAAGAATTAGTGCGTTTATTAAGTTGTAGATACCGGCTTGATCGCTTCTGTCCAATCGGTATAAGCCTTAAGAGCAGTTCCTTGCTCTATTGCGTGACGGGCCATGTAAATACCTTCTTCAATGGAACCAGCTTTCTGGGATACCCAGAGGCGAACGGCACTGTTGAGCAGCACCATGTTCAAGTAAGGAAGCTCAGCTTCTCCGCGCAAGACGGCCATAGCTGTTTCACCCTGCAGCTGCGCCGTCCATTCAACTTCGGGCACTTCCACCATTAATTCATAGATCTCTGGATCTACAATGAATAATTCACTGGAGCCATTTTGAATAACATAGGTCCTCGTACGTTTTTCGATGGAAAGATCTTCTGATCCTTCCATGCCTTGCACAACGATTCCACTTGTGATGCCTAGTTCGATGAGTAAATTCGTAATTTTCTCGAAAACAGTGCCATGAAAGACGCCGACAGCCATAAAAGGTGCTTCCGTGAAACGAAGCAGCTTCTCGGCGGTGTTGAATACGGTCCGCAAGCCAAGCTCCTTGCGGAGTTCGCGCAGCTCACCAAGCGGTGCGCACCAGCTTTCCGTTGGCGCGAATAGGAAGCCTGTTCGTGCTGCTGCGGACACCAGTGCTTCGCGCGACGAGGTTAGCGCCGGTACGCCAAGCGCGTCCAGCACGTCCGTCAGCGTGATGCCCCATTTGGGCGGCATGCTCGGACTGCCGTGCAGTGTAGTCGGGAGACCGCAAGCCGCTAGCACAAATGCCGTAGGCAGGGTCGCAATGAACGTACGGGTGCGACCATCATAAGGTCCTGCGCAGTCCATGCTGCCAGGTATCGGATAAGAAAAGGTGCGTTTACGCAGGGCGTGGATGAAGGCTTTGATCTCATCCGGCGATTCCATTTTAATACGTTCAGCCACTAGAAATGCACCCATTTGAGCCTGGGTAGCACCGCCGGTAAGCATAAGTTCTGCTGCTTGGGAAGCCTCTTCATACGTAAGATCTCTCGCTCCGCGTTTTCCGCGGCCTACTTCTTTTAGTAAAGATATCATCGTTTTCGGCCTCCTTGACTTTGATCTCGTAGTATTTGATACACCTTGACGATGGAGGTAGCGACATCTACCATACGTTTACGCTCATTCATAGCTTGTTTTCGCAAAAAGTCGTAGGCCTCGGCTTCGGAGATCCCTTTAATCTCGCATAAGATCCGCTTGGCTTGATCGACCCATTTGCGCTCCTCTAGTTTGGAGAGGAGTTGCTCGCGCTCCTGCTGCCATTCGGTTCGCTGAAAATAGTGATTCACGCCAAGAAGCAAGGCGCAGTGAATTTCAAGCGGACTCATCGTTGAACCGATCAAACCATCTATACCTGCATCCATTCTGCATTCATTAGAAGGAAAAGTATGCGTATCACACCACCAGAAGACGGGAAGGCTGCGTTCAGCCAATACGCGTTTGCGCCATGTCTCCACTTCATCGGGGCTTACACTTAACAATACAGCATCAACTTTAGGAATAATGAAGGAAATTTCTTTGATCGCAGATGCTGTATAGACGCGAAAGCCCAGGTCCTTCAACACCTCGTCAGGTAAGGATGCTTGTGTACGATTAGAATAGCTCATCTCATTTGTGGATGGCGAGGAGGTAGCTGAGCGAGTTTGCTTCAACTCGTCGATCAGTATAAATGATTGCAACATTTGAATACCTCCATCGTTGTAAGCTTCTTTACTCCATGGTAACTTTATGTGAGGTTTCTTTGATGAAATGAATGGATTATACGGCATTACTATAGCATATAAATCGGTTTTTTGTCGATACAGTAGCTGACATGGCATGTTTGAAAATTATTGTGTTATGTTTATTGACATAAGCGAAAACCCGTACTATAATCAAGTTAGAAATCGGCACAATGATGTGCCCCTAACGCAGGCAATGGCGCCTATCCCCTTACAAATACGTAACCGGATAGGCTTTTTATGTTTACTTTACGAAATATAATCTAACATGCTGTTCACGAAGATGTGGCAGCAGTGGCAAAGAGGCCGACAAACATCCCAGTGTATGTAGGGGTATGTTTGTCGGCCTTTTCTGTCCATAGGTGTCCAGACAGGCAGAAATCAGGATAGGGAAAAAAAGAAGGCGAAAAGCCTCACAAAAGGAGAGGGAAGCACATGGTTGATCGGAAAAGTTTTATGCAAGTTGGACACAAAGGGTCTTTGTTCAGTGCATTTTTGTATTTTGACATGAGCTTCATGGTCTGGGTGCTTTTAGGACCTCTGGCGGTCGTACTCGCGAATGATTTCCACTTAGACGCTGCAGAAAAAGCGAACCTCGTTGCCTTGCCTACATTAGGCGGAGCGGTACTTCGGCTGGTGCTAGGCGTACTGACCGATAAGATTGGTCCTAAGCTTACTGGACAAATCGGACTCACGCTAACCTTAATCCCACTATTCTGGGGATGGCAGTTCGCTGACACGATGGGCGATATGTACTTCGTGGCGTTAATGCTCGGTATTGCCGGAGCAAGCTTTGCAGCCGCATTGCCATTAGCCAGTTCCTGGTACCCCCCGCAATATCAAGGTTTGGCGATGGGAATCGCCGGAGCAGGGAACAGCGGGACGATCTTCGCTACGCTCTTTGCTAACCGGATTGCTCAGCATTATGGCGATTGGCATGTTGTTTTCGGCATCGCGATGATTCCAATTGCGATTACATTAGTTGTTTTCAGTATTTTGGCAAAAGACAGCCCGAATAAACCAGCACCCAAAACCGTTGCTGAATACGGAAAAGTTTTGAAACAGAAGGATTCTTGGTTGTTCTGCATTTTATATAGCGTAACGTTCGGCGGCTTCGTCGGGATGTCCACCTACTTAACCATCTTCTTTAATACCCAATACGGACTTTCACCGATCCGTGCGGCTGATTTTACAACCCTATGCGTGATTGGTGGAAGCTTCTTCCGACCTGTAGGCGGTTGGTTAGCCGATAAAATAGGCGGCATTCGGATGCTGATGGGACTGTATGGGGTTGTCGCATTAATGATGGCGGGGATTTCAACACTTCCAGCACTCTCGGTCACAACGGTCTTGTTATTCGTCGCTATGATGGCTTTTGGAATGGGGAACGGTTCAGTTTTCCAGCTTGTGCCTCAGCGCTTCAAGTCAGAGATCGGTGTGGTCACAGGGATTGTCGGTGCTGCTGGCGGCTTAGGCGGATATTTCCTGCCTAAAATTCTCGGAAATGTGAAATTGGCAACAGGTTCTTTCGCACCAGGTTTCCTCATCTTGAGTGCAATCGCTGTGTGCTGCGTTATATTGATCGCATCTGTACAAGGACAATGGAAGCGCAGCTGGATTGGTGATGGCGGCAAAGTGAAAGTAGCTCCAGCAGCAATTGATAGCGTGCATGCTTAAGTAAGGGGAGTAGCTGCTGATCCTGCGGTGAGTTAACAATTGCGTTAACAACAGGATCAGCAGCAGCACCTAGTTAAAGTAAAGTGTTTGCTCATGCAGCTTGAGGCATTTGTGCAGGCTTTATGAGCAAAGACGTTTACGACTTGCCGTCTTTGGTAGTTCAATCGAGCTACTTAAGCTCCATATCCCATCATTGCCATTTGGGAGTATTCGCGTAGACTTCTGCTCCCAAGTGGACCTTTTTAGCGGGCAGGATATGGATAACTAAATGGGATATAGAGATAGAAACACTAGAGAGGAAGATGAGACCATGACTCAAAAAGAAAAGTTGGTATTAGTCGGAAATGGAATGGCTGGTGTTAACGCAGTTGAACATTTGCTTAAACTGGCTCCGGATAAATATGAGGTAACTATCTTTGGGAGTGAGCCTCATCCGAACTATAATCGGATTCTGCTGTCCTATGTCCTTTCGGGGGATTCCAAAGTTGAGGATATCGTTATCCATCCCTATGAATGGTATAGAAACAACCATATAACGCTCTATACAAACCAAACAGTGACGGGAATCGATACGGCAGCTCAAACAGTCACGAGCGATAAAGGCGTAACGGTGTCCTACGATAAATTGATTTTGGCAACCGGGTCCAATCCTTTTATGATACCAATGCCTGGCGCAGATAAAGAAGGGGTCATGGCCTACCGGACCATCCGTGATTGTGAAATCATGATGGAATCCGCGAAAAAGTATAAAAAAGCGGTTGTCATCGGCGGAGGTTTGCTTGGACTGGAAGCAGCCAGAGGTTTCCTGAACTTGGGAATGAAAGTAGATGTCGTTCATATCACGGACTCAATCATGGATCGTCAGTTGGATCGTACTGCGTCCAAAATGCTGCAAGCAGCTCTGGAGGAACAAGGAATTAATTTCTTGTTAGCGAAGCAATCTGCAGAAATCGTCGGTCATAAACGGGTTACTGGTTTGAAATTCAAAGACGGCACTATGACTGAAGCGGATCTGGTCGTCATGGCGGTGGGGATTCGGCCGAATGTAGAACTGGCCAAGAATTCTGGCATAACGTGCAATCCCGGTATTATTGTAAATGACTATATGCAAACGAATGTTCCTAATGTGTACGCGGTAGGGGAATGTGCGATGCATCGTGGCGTTGCCTACGGGCTGGTTGCGCCGCTCTACGAGCAAGGCGCTGTGTTAGCGAAGCATTTGGCAGGCGTGGAAACAGGTCCTTATGAAGGCTCGGTGCTTTATACGAAGTTGAAAGTATCTGGTGTTGACGTTTTCTCTGGCGGGAAATTCGGGGATGAAGAAGGAACCAAAGCGATTCGTATTCATGATGAGTTCACAGGTGTATACAAAAAAGTCGTCATCAAGGATAACAAAATTGTCGGTGCCGTGCTCTTTGGGGATACGGCGGATGGCACCCGGCTCATGCAAATGATTCGTGAGGAAACAGATGTCAGCGGGATGGCTAAAACAGCGATCTTGACGGATTCAGCGAGCGGCGGCGGAGCAGCTTCCGGTGTTGCCGATATGAAAGACGATGCGATTATATGCGGATGTAACGGGGTAACCAAAGGGACGATCTGTTCAGCCATTAAAGATCAGGGCTTAACCTCCGTTGAAGAGGTGAAAAACTGCACGACAGCTTCCCGTTCTTGCGGCGGCTGTAAACCGCTTGTCAGTGATTTGTTAGCCTTTACGCTAGGTTCTTCCTACGACAAAAATGCTGCTAAAGAATCCATTTGCTCTTGTACGGAACATACGCGGGATGAGGTTGTCGAAGCGATTCGCGAAAAAGGCTTGTCGCATGTACGTGAAGTTATGAGCGTGCTTGCGTGGAAAAATGAAGAGGGCTGTTCCAAATGCCGCCCTGCACTTAACTACTACCTGGGGATGATTAGCCCTGAAACATACAAGGATGATAGCACTTCGCGCTTCGTTAACGAGCGTATGCATGCGAATATTCAAAAGGACGGTACTTATTCCGTTGTTCCACGGATTTATGGCGGTGTAACGAATCCCACGGAATTGAAGCGGATTGCTGAAGTAGCGGAGCAATTCAATGTCCCAACCGTGAAGTTCACGGGCGGACAACGACTAGACTTGCTTGGCGTGAAAAAGGAAGACCTTACAGCGATGTGGGAAGCGCTGGATATGCCTTCCGGCTATGCCTACGGCAAAGCTTTGCGTACGGTCAAAACATGCGTCGGCGATACGTTCTGCCGGTTCGGTACAGGTGATTCTATGGCGGTGGGCATCGAGCTGGAGAAGCGGTTTGAGCGCTTAAACACACCAGCCAAAGTGAAGCTGGCGGTATCAGGATGTCCCCGGAACTGCGCGGAATCCGGTATTAAGGATTTAGGCATCGTATCCGTAGATGGCGGTTGGGAACTGTATGCCGGAGGAAACGGCGGTGTGAAGGTACGCGTTGGTGAGCTCTTAACAACCGTGAAAACAGAGCAGGATATTATTGAATACACCGAAGCTTACCTGCAATATTATCGCGAAACCGGTAAATACGGCGAACGTACAAGCGAATGGGTACACCGTTTAGGGATCGAACATATCCGTGATGTCGTTGAAAATGAGGAAGAGCGCAAACAACTATGCGACCGGATTGAACAAGCGCTTGCCGTTACGAAGGACCCTTGGAAACAAGCGATCGATAGCAAAAAAATTCAACGTGATCTATACGAAGTCGTCGAGCTTACCTAACTAAATCACTCAGGAGGAGAAGACCATGAAGACACAAGAAGAGCAAATGATTTGGGTTGAGGCCGTATCTTATGAGGATTTAGCGGTGAATACAGGCAAAACGATTCGGTATCAGGGGGAGGAAGTAGCCCTTTTCAAGATGAAAAGCGGCAAGCTGACCGCTATTCAAAATCGTTGTCCGCACAAAGATGGCGTGCTTGCGGAAGGTATTGTCTGTGACGAGCACGTCTTCTGTCCGATGCATGATCGCAAAATTCATCTTTCTACGGGGCTCGTGCAAGCCCCGGATACGGGCTGCGTGCAGACCTATTCGACGAAAGTTCATGATGGAACTGTTTTCATAGGTTTTCCCGTAGGTAAAGAATTGGCTTGTTAAGGGTGGGGAGAACATGAAATCACCATTACTAACCATACCGAAAGATCAACCCTCCTCGCATTGCTGCTTCTGCAGCATGCAGTGCGGGCTCGAGATTGTAATAAGCGACAAAACATCGGGTCTCATCACCAAACCAAGTCCGAATTTCCCAGTTGCCACAGGCCGCCTCTGTCAAAAGGGACTGAACGCTTTAGATCATGTTTTTCATACGGAACGTATACTCGAGCCTTTGGCAAAGGTAACTAGCGGGCCAGAGCGCTGGCAAACAGTGACATGGGATCACGCCTATGCCGACATTGCGAATCGCATCCAAAGCCTGCAAGCGGAGTATGGCGCAGATGCAATCGGCGTATACGGCGGCGGATCTTTAACCAATGAAGTTTGTTATTTGCTCGGCAAGTTCACTCGGGTTGCGTTGAGGAGTAAATATATCGATTACAATGGCCGTTACTGTATGTCTTCTGCAGCAGCGGCTTCCAATCAAGCCTTTGGTATTGACCGAGGAATGTCGATGCCTTTGTCTGAAATCCCGAATGCGAAATACATTATACTAGCCGGTACAAATATTGCTGAATGTCAGCCGACTATGATGCCGTATCTGCTTGAAGCGAAGAAGAAAGGCGCAGTAATTGTCACGATTGACCCACGCAATACGATGACTTCCAAGGTTGCTGATATTCACGTTCGTTTACAGCCTGGATTTGATTCTGTGTTTGTGAATGGCCTTCTGCATGTCATGTTGGATGAGAAACTAGTCGATGAACATTTCATTCAAGAACGGACATCGGGCCTCGAGAGCTTGAAGGAAGCGGTGAAATCTTTCACGCCAGAGAGAGTTGAGGAACTGACTGGTGTTCTAGAGCCTGTAATTCGTACCATTGCTCGCGGCTTTGCCAAGGCGGATACAGGAATCGTCCTAACGGCAAGAGGGCTGGAACAGCAATCGAACGGTGTGGAGAATACGCTGAATTATATTAATTTATCTCTGGTCACTGGAAAAATAGGGCGTCAGGGCTGCGGCTATGGCGCCGTAACCGGTCAAGCAAACGGTCAAGGCGGTCGCGAGCATGGTCAAAAAGCCGATCAACTGCCCGGCTATCGCTCTATTGAAGACCCTGCTGCGCGTGAGCATGTTGCCAAAGTATGGGGCATTGATCCCAGCGAACTTCCCGGTAAAGGCGTCTCCGCTTACGAGCTTCTGAAGAAGATCGACGAGGGTGAAATCAAAGCATTAATCGTACTTGGATCCAATCCTCTAGTCTCAAGCCCGAATAACCGCATGGTGGAGCGGGCGCTGCAAAAGTTAGATTTGCTTGTTGTTGTGGATATGTTTGAAACGGAAACGGCGCGATATGCTCACTATATCTTGCCGGGCTCTTCCTTCGCAGAAGCGGAAGGTACAATGACCAATCTGGAGGGGCGTGTGTTCCATCGTCCCAAAGCGATGGAGCTGCCAGGAAACAGCAAGCTCGATTATCATATTATTTGCGAGTTGGCTGAAGCATTGGGGCGCGGGATGTATTTTCAATATGCAGGCATTGAAGACGTGTTTCGCGAACTGGCAGCCGCAACCGCAGGCGGGAAAGCCGATTACAGCGGCATCACGTACCAAAGGCTCCAAGCAGAAAAAGGGCTATTCTGGCCATGTCCAGCTCCTGATCACCCGGGAACACCCTATTTATTCGGAGAACAATTCCATCATCCGGATGGCAAAGCCAAATTGTTCGGCATCCAGCCGAAAATGCCAGCAGAGCCGATCGATAGCGAGTATCCATTCGTTCTGACCACAGGGCGTCTTGCGAACCATTATTTGAGCGGTGTACAAACGCGCCGGACGGAAGCTCTGCACAAGAAAGCTCCCGTTCCCGTCGCAGAAATACATCCATGGCTCGCAAAGCGAATCGGACTTGGCTTGGATAGCAAAATCCGACTTACAAGCCGCCGAGGTTCTCTTGTTTTCGAAGTGAAGGTAACTGAAGGTATTCAGCCTCGTACCGTTTTCGTCCCTTTCCATTGGGGGGATGAGCATTCGATCAACGTGTTGACGAACGATGCGCTTGACCCAACGAGCCGGATGCCGGAATTCAAAATATGTGCTGTACAAGTAGAACGTGCGTAGGGGACCGTATCAGCTTAGTTGGCTAGGCCAAAGAACTAAGCTAGTACGATCTTTTTCTGCGCCTAGAAACTTAAGAACTTCCTGTTCAGGCGCATCAGAGATACGAACACCGTTCCAAGTGTCGATCACGATTTTGCGCAGTTGATGCTGTTTAAGCAATTGCCGAAACATGAGTTTGAGTTCGTGAGCGGCCTCCGACAAGTCATGGTTCTGTGCAGTTAGCTGATAAATGCGTTTACCGTTATTTTCGATCCAATACAACCATTCGCTGCCTTTGAGAGCTAAGTAGTTGCCGCTTTTGCGTGAGAAGGAAATGCCGTGCCTATCGGGCCAGGGGACAAGCAGTCCAAAAGGATTAGCCGGATCGACAGCGCTAACTAGCGTGAAGGAAGACGGATTGTCAGAAGCTTGTGCCGCTGGTTGATGCAGCAGACGGATAAAGTCTTTCGTTGCGAATTGGAGTGCATGTAAATCGGCGATGAACAATCCGCGCACGACAAGTCCCCACTCTTCCAATTGACGCAAAGCGGTATGAATCGCCTCCCAAGGAAACGGGCAAAGCGCAGAGACGAGGTCTTTGGTTATGAGACCATAACGCTCTAACAGATGATGCGTCCACTGCATAGATGAGGATTGTTTATCAAAAGCGGCGTTATGCAGTGTACTTAAGGCATACCAACGGCCAAGTCCTGACTGGAACTTGTCCCCTCTCTTGGAGGGGGAAGTGCCTGTGGCATGAAGCCGCAGCGGTGCGAACTGATCATTAGCTGCCTGACCATCCCAGACGAGCTGGAGCAGCTCTTCTAATAACAGGGAAGGGGTTCTGCCCGTTTCTAGGCCAAGCTTACTTAGAAAAACAGCTCCTTTAGCTTCCATAAGGTTTAGTAGTTCAGGAGAAGAAGCGGGTCTATGGCGCGTCCCAGCAAGACAAGGTTCGAAAAGTGTGGAGCTTTCTGCGAGAAAGAAAGCGATACGACCTTCTTTTTCACCTTCCTCTTTATGACCTATCCAAAAAATCTCGCCTGATGAACATAACATATCTAAGTCCTGTTTCCGGTAGGATAACTGCCTTGTCGGGAAGAAAACGGACTCCCACAGTGAAACGGGCAGGAAGAAGCCTTGCAAATCCGTGATAATTTCCCGCAGTTGCTCCATCCCCGGAACATCTGTTCGATCAGTTAGTTTGCGCATAAGCGGCATGTGTGACAAATAGGTGATTGGAAGAATGGCAGAGCTCTCGCGTCTGAGAATTTGAAGAGACTGGCGTATTAAGCGAGAAGCGACCTTGCTGCTTGTCCAAAGCGACTCCAAATCAGGATCGGCGAAAGGTGCAGGCTCCAATTGGCGGGCAGCGACAGCTTCCTCGATCCAGCGTTCAACTATTACAGCCTCTATATCGTAGCGGTCCGCAAGTTCTTCAGCTGTGAAAGACAACCTCCCGTCCGCATATCTTTGGAAGATAAACGTTCTGGAAAGAGGATCTAAGGTGAGCGAAGCATAGAATTCGACTTCATCGCGGCATATATAACGCGGTTCGCCGGTGAAGGAGGCGGCTGCGGCTTTGCCTTGCTCAAGCAGTTCATTCATCCAGGCCTCAGCAGAGGACTCGGTGGTTGAACCAGCCTTGACGAGCTCGGTGATGGAGGCATCCCCATGTTCTTTTAAAAAAAGAAAGACAGACTGAGCTGACGTCCACGCTTCTTCCGCCCTGGATAGTTTGGTCTCTTCAGCTTCTAGAACTTGAGGACTAATGGCATGACGAACGGTCTCTGCTCCAAAAATATCGGCTGCCATCTGTCGGCTGAAGCCTAGTAATTCTACTTGCAAATCCTGAGATAAGCTATCGGATTCATATATTTTTTGGGCCACATAGTCGGATTGAAATTGAGCGGCCAGAGGGGAAGGGAAGTGATTGCGATGAACGGCAAAGTGGATTTCACCGGCATGAATCGCATCCATAATACTCTGTAAATGTTCCAAATCTACATGCTCTTCCAAGCATTCACGCATGGCCTCTTGAAAAAGTGGAAATCGCTCTTTGTAGGGCAGCGCTTCTTTCATTAACTCCTGACCGCGAAGCCGCTTGAGCCAAGCTGGCATCCTTGTAAAACTGCGGGAAAGCAGCAAGGAGGTTTCTGCAAGCCGCTGGAAGGCCGCTCCGAACATGCCAGACTCGGCAACAGCTCCGATGACCAAATGTTCCGCTTCCTGATAAGAAAGGGACATGATGGCATACACAACAGATTCTTGATAGCTTGGATAAATCAGCTCGATGCCATTATCCTTCGCATTTGTATAGATGGCCGAATGCCCGTTGCGGCTCAGATGCTTCTCTAGCGCCATAAGCCAGGTTCGGTTTATTTTCCTCCCAAACAAGCTGTGCAGCACATAATGGGTTTGGTTCTGCTCATCCGCAAATGTCTCAATTACAATCGTTTGATCCGTTGGTACCGTATTGACCGCAATTTGATTGCGAACGAGCCCAATTAGGGCATGACTGGCTTCTGTATCAAAAAAGTACTGCTCCACGAGCCATTCTTGGACGGAGACATCTCCTTCTGTATGAGACTGTGCGTTCAAACGATCCCGCAGCTCGCGCCAAAGCAGTCCCGTTTGAACCCCGAGCAGATAGGACTTTCCGCCAGTCTCCCCGCGCCAGAAGGGGATCTCGCTGTACCGGTTCTCGGCTTCCTGCACATATATGCGTTCCGGACGCTTGCGAACGATTCGCCATGAAGCCGTGCCAAGCTGGAAGACGTCGCCAATCGACGATTCATGAATGAACTCTTCATCCAGCTCGCCCAGATGAAGGCCAGTTTCGTTATGATGCACGGGATAAGCCGTGCTCTGAGGAATCGTGCCCGCGCCCGTCAGCGCGGCCATCTGTGAGGCCGCTACACGCTCTAAGCGGCCGGTTTCGCGGTCCCATGCGATGAGCGGACGCGCAAAGGGGTAAAGACCCGCGAGCACCTCCAGCATCGCGAGCCATCGCTCCCGCGGCAGCTCGCGGAAGGAGTCGCTCTGCGCGAGCAGGCGCGCGAGGAGCGCGACATCCAGCTCATCGCCCAGCGCCGTCATCGCGACGAGCTGCTGCGCCAGTACATCGAGGCTGCCCCGCGGGATGCGGATGGCCTCGATGTCGCGCGCGGCGATCCGCCGGCTGATCACGGCGAGCTCCGGCAGCAGGCTGCGGCTGCGCGCGAGCAGCACGCCGCGGCTGATGCTGCCGACGGCATGGCCGGCACGGCCGATCCGCTGGATGCCTGCGGCAGCGGTGAAAGGCGAGTCGATCTGGATGACCAGATCGACATGGCCGACGTCGATGCCGAGCTCCAGCGACGAGGTAGCGACCAGGCAGCGAAGCTCGCCGGCTTTGAGCTGGCGCTCGACCTCGAGCCGGATCTCGCGGGCTACGCTGCCGTGATGGCTTCGCGCGATCTCATGACCGACATGGTCATTGAGTCGCAAGGTCAACCGCTCGCACAACCTGCGGCTGTTTGCGAAGATGAGTACCGTGCGGCAGCCTTCCATTAGCTGCAGCACACGTTCTACAAGAGGCGTCCAGATGGCCTCTTTATCCGCTGCGGCTCGCGCTGGCTCCGGCATCGTCACCTGCAGGGCGTAGTGCTTTTCGGCTTTGCTCTCGATAATTGCGACAGGGCGCGGCTCGCCTTCTTCCCATCCGCCGAGAAAACGTGCGACGCGTTCGATTGGCTTTTGAGTGGCGGAGACACCGATTCGCTGAACGGATCGGCCGCACCACATGTCTAGCCTTTCCAGCGTCAGCGACAAGTGCATCCCGCGCTTATCCGCTGCCAGATCGTGAATCTCGTCGATGACGACTTGTTCCACGCTCTTGAGCATTTCTCTTGCGCGCGGCGAGGTGAGCAGCAGGTAGAGTGACTCTGGCGTGGTCACCAGCAGATCAGGCGGATGCTTCAACATAGAGGCTCGCGTGCTCTGGGTGGTATCGCCAGTGCGAACGCCGACACGCAGCCCGTGCCAGGTCGTGTCCTTTTCAAATGAGGCAGCAAGCTCCTCGATCTCCGTCATAAAATGAAACAAATGATCATGAATATCATTATTTAGCGCTTTTAGCGGCGTAACCACCAGCACGCGAACACCAGGTGCGTAAGGCTCGCCGCCAGCCTGTTTCTTTTTCACAACACCGTCCATACAAGGCAGTAAGGCTGCTAATGTTTTACCTGAACCCGTAGGGGAAGAGATGAGGGTATGCTTTCTGGCGTTAATCTCTTTCCACGCCATCTTCTGTACGTCGGTGGGCTCGCCAAAGCGTGAATGGAACCACTCTGTCAGAATTGGGTGAAAATGAGATAGAGGTCCCTCTGCATGTGCCTTCATTTCGTTCGCTCCCTTGCTCGTAATTTCTTCCAACATAGCATAATGTAGGCGCTTTCGCCAATTAGGTGTCCGTTAGGGTCTATTGCGTGAAATAGTGAAAGGAAAATAAAAGTCCACCCTCCTAAAAATAACCAATTCGACGAATTGATCTGATACATGTAATTATTTAAGGTGAAGGAGTGTGAGTGAAGCTTGATGTTCAAAAAAGTAATCGCGACGGGTCTTGCTTTTGTAACGATCATGGGGAGCAGCACAGCCGTTTTAGCCAAAGACAATGGCAATGGAAATCGGAAAGATGACGGAAAAGTCGAAATCCATCTCACTTTTAACGATTTAAAAACCGCGGAATGGGCCATACGCTATATCGCAAGTTTAGCGTCGAAGCGTGTATTTGAGGGGTATGAGGATGGTACATTTAAACCGCAAAACACCGTTTCACGCATTGAAGCTATTACGGCAGCTGTTCGTCTTATGGGGCTTCGCAGCCAAGCAGAATCTTCAACCGAAATGAGTACTCACCTCAATTTTAAAGATGCTAATCAAGTTCCTGCTTGGGCGGTAGGGTATGTAGCTGTTGCATTAGAAAACGACTTGTTTTCTGAAAATGACGACTCCGTTCAGCCTCAGAAAGAAGGCGATCGGTTATGGGCGACAACGCTTTTGGTCAAAGCTCTGAAGCTGGACGCTCAGGCCAAAGCAAAGATGAATACGACCCTGCCGTTCAAGGATGCGAAGCAAATCCCAGCAGGATCAGTTGGTTATATTGCTGTGGCTATTGAAAAAGGCCTAGTAGATGGCTTCGAAGATAACACGTTCAGGCCTAATCAGCCGGTTACTCGAGCTCAGCTTGCGGCATTGCTTGATCGTACAGGCGGTCAATTGCCGGATCAAGGGAATAACACACTGACGGGAACTGTAAACAGCGTTGTTAATGGGAACGCATTAGTGATGACTACTTCAGGCACGACATCCACCTTTTCCTTGCATCCGGAAGTTTACGTTTACAAGAACGGAGTGAAAATCAGTCCTTCTGCTCTGCAAGCTGGAGACGAAGTGAGTGTGCGGACTTTTAACAGTCAAATTATTTATATTGAAGTCACCAAACCCATGCAAACGATCATCAACAGCGGTACCGTTAGTGCAGTGGTTGCCAACAATACACTAACGCTTACCAAATCGGGTGTTACGTCGTCCTTACAGTTCCACCCTGATGTTGTCGCTTATCGTAATGGTGTGAGAATTAATCCGTATGAGCTGAAAATTGGGGATGAAATCAACATCCGCACCTCGGATAACAAAGTCATCTATGTTGAGGTGACCAAATCGGTTGTTCCAATATCCAGCAACGGTACAGTCTCTGCTGTCGTTAGCAGTAATGTGCTGAAGCTTATCAAATCAGGAGTTACAACAGACTATACGCTGCATCCAGAAGTCGTTATTTATCGCAATGGGGTAAAAGTTGCTGCTTCTGCCCTACAGGTTGGCGATGTGGTGAACGTTCGGACTTCGGACAATAAAGTTATCTTTATTGAAGTAACACAAACGGCGCAAGCGATTACGAATAGCGGAACGATCACGGCGGCTGTGACGAATAATGTACTTAAACTCAAGCAGGATAACTTCAATTTTGAAATAGCGCTGCACCCGGATGTTGTCGTTTATCGCAATGGCCTGAAAGTGGCGCTAGCTGCACTTCAAATTGGCGATGAAGTCAACGTTCGCACCTCGGAGAACAAAGTCATTTATATTGAAGTTACCAAAATGGTGCAGCCTATCACGAACAACGGCACGGTTAGCGCCGCAGTCAGCAACAATGAATTGAAGCTAACGAAGTCGGGTGTAGCGACGGCTTTTGCTTTGCATCCGGATGTCATCGTCTATCGTGGCGGCGTGAAGGTTAGAGCCATTGACCTTAAAGTAGGCGACGAAGTTGATATCCGCACCTCCGACAATAAAGTTATCTACATTGAAGTAACGAAAATGGTCGACGAGAATTTGCCATTTGATCTGCAAGGGAAATTAAAAGGAACCACGCTCAATGCCCAAGGCGGTCTTGCCACGATTACTATCGTGCAATCCATTAATGGCAAGGATCAGACGACCGTGTATCAAGTTGCTTCTAGTGTGACCGTTTCGGGCAACTTGGCATTGTTTAAGGAAGGTCGGCTTGTTCAGTTGAAGGGCGCGAATAAGGTCGTGACTTCTATAACAGTTAAGTGATAGTGCTGGACTCGGGGAGATAGGGAAAAAGGTAGAAAAAGAGAGAAGAAGGAGCCCTGGATGGGGCTTCTTTTTTTTGTGGGAACTGGGGTGCGCTATTTTGCTGATTTTACCTGTTGAACTCGCCATGCGGGTCGAATGACCCTGTAGTTCTGCTCAGGGAGGAAACAGCTCGGTTTTCTCCGAATAGAGGAGTCTAGTTCCCTGAGAAATGCCTTGAGAAGTCTTAGCCGGATTCCGCGCTAGGTTTTTTTGAATTTGTTATTGGCAGTTGAGTGGAAGTTTGCGGTTTGGTGAATCACGTGATTGGATGGTGGGGGTTAGTAAAGTAGCTAGCACTAAAATTTGACGGAGTTTGATTCGTCAGGTTTTTCTTTTGTCACTGGCTCTAACTCCACCCGAGCTATCCCTGTATCTAACGAATGTCTCACCGACACGCAAACTGCCCATTTTAGCTTGTAAAACCAACTTAACTCTCGCGGGGAGCCCCTCCTGGGCGCAAAGTGACTCTATAACGCTGTTTTTCGACGCTACCGCATGCTCGACGAGCAAACTGCCCGTTTTAGCGTTGAAAAACAAGCTTAACTCTCGCAGCGAGCCCCTCCTGGGCGCAAAGTGACTCTATAACGCTGTTTTTCGACGCTATCGCATGCTCGACGCGCAAACTGGCCGCTTTAGCGTTGTAAAACAAGCTTAACTCTAGCGGAAGGCCCATATTTGGGCGCAAGGGAAGCTGTAGCGATTCGCGAGTGGTCACTGCTCATGGATGTGTGTCACCCTAGTTTGCCCCAGCCGGGTAGATCAGTAACTCGAGAATGTCGAAAAGGCCTTCTCAAGTGAAGTAGAAGTCGTGTAGGCCGTGAAACGTCCGAAAAGGCTGCCTCAACTGCACTTTTCCTCGGAAACAGGGGGCATGCTTGCGTGAGCAGTCAGAAAGGGCATTCTCACTCCGTCACTAAGACGTAGCATTATTGTGAGAAGTCCAAAATGGACGTCTCACTGACGTGACGCACAAACTGACCATTTTCCGCTTCTTAGATTTAGCTCTTGCTGACATTGAAGATTATTTTCATCGAAAACGGAGGCAATGCTGCGAGCGGTCGAAAAAGGCACCGTCCCCACCCCTCCTGACTTACCGCCGAGCAACAAAAAAGCCCATTAATAATGGGCTAATATCACAGCAATATCATTATCATTGAATTGGAAGGCGCCTTCCTCTGATTTCGTGAAATGATGGCCCCTTGACTCAATATACTGGCAGAGACGAAAAAGAATGCCCGGTTCCACATTCAGGAGTTCTGACAAGGAAAACACATTTTTTTGCTCGGTAATCATTTCGATCATGGATTGAAATAGCCCCCTAAAGGTGTGATGTACTTGTTTGTTATTATCATAGTACATGCATAGGATCATATACTGTCGAAACGTTGGGTTAACAAAACGTTCACTTTTTCACGGCTGCCAGTAGCAACATAAAAGCCCTCGAATCCTCCAATAGGAGGCCTCGAAGGCTTACATGGATCCCTTTGCTGACGGAATCAGATCTTTAATTCCCCAAGCTTGATCAGTTCTACAACCGCTTGTGAACGACCCTTTACGTTCAGCTTTTGCATGACATTGGAAATATGATTTCTCACAGTTTTTTCACTGATAAAAAGCTGCTGTGCGATATCTTTCGTCGTTTTGTCCTGCACTAATAGTTCGAATACTTCGCGTTCGCGGTTCGTAAGTAGAAATTTGTTTTTGTGGTCGCTGCCCATGGATGTGTGTCACCCCTCCTTGCTCGGGTATTGGGAAATACAAGGTTAAGGGATACAGTCAAAATTAGTTTATGAAGGGCTGCTGCCAATGGTGCGGCAATGTGCAAAAATAGGCGATATCCGCTTTTGAGTTTCTATCCGAGGCATGGTAAGCTGAAACGAGGTATATCATTTGGGCAAAGGAGGATGTTCTAATGTTCAAACGTGACTATTTTATGCGGCAGATTGAGCAGATGACTCAGGTACTGCATCGGATTCTTTTTAATAAGGAACATGTTCCACTGGCAGATGCCCAGCAGCAGCTGGATGAAGCTAGCCGGCATTTACTCGGGCTCAATGTTCGTTCATTACAGGCTTTATCAAGCAAGGATATCCTAGAACTGCTCTCTTATAACGGAAATTTGGATACGGCAAAAGCAATGGTCATTGGGGATATGTTCGTTGGCCACGGAGATCTGCTGAAGCAGCATGATCAAACGGATGAGGCCTATCGTGCGTATGTAAAATCTCTTGATTTACTGCTCCACTTGTCTCTGTCTCCTGAGGTTAATCCCAAGGATGATGAGAATGTAGAGATAGCTGCTCGCATACAAACCAGTCTGGACCGACTTAGGACATGGATGGTTCCGGAGGATATGAAGAGGTTGCTTTTTTCCCATTATGACAAACAAGGCGATTACGCGAAGGCCGAGGACGTGCTGTTTCATTATATGGAGGACCATCCGGACCAATCGGAGTTCCTGTGGCAAGGTGTTGCATTTTATGAAACATTGTTAGATAAGGAAGAAGGTTTGCTCGAAGCTGGCAACTTTAGTCAGGAAGAAGCCGCCGATAGCTTGCGACAGGTACAGCGGAAATTGGACTCTTTTGAAATTCCTAACGATTATAAATAGAAATTGCAGGTGATAAAATGGCTTGGTATCAGGAAAGCTTTGGAAATGATTATTTATTAGTTTATAAGCATCGGGATATGCAAGGCGCTTATCATGAAGTGAAAAAAATGATTGATTGGCTTGACCTGAAGCAAGGGGCCGAAGTATTGGATTTGTGCTGCGGGATGGGGCGTCACTCGCTCGCTCTGGCTGATTTTGGATACGAAATTACGGGTGTTGACTTGTCTGAAGTGCTTTTGAATGAAGCTGTACAACTGGATAAGCAGAAACGTGTGACTTGGGTGCGCGGTGATATGCGGGAAGTTCCCCTGGGGCGTCAGTTTGATGCGGTTGTGAACTTGTTTACTTCGTTTGGATATTTTGACGAGGAAGACCAGAATGCCAAGGTGTTTTATGAGATGAATCGTCTTTTAAAAGAGGACGGTCGTTTTATTATCGATTTCCTGAATCCGATTTATGTTCAAGCCCATCTTGTTCCGCAATCGCAGCGGGTGGAGGGAGACATTCAAATTCTCGAAACGAGAGCCATTGAAGATGGCTGCGTGCGTAAGCGAATTGTGATATCGCAGCAGGGCACTCCTGAACGGCAGTATCTGGAACAGGTGAAATTATACGACCGAACGGCGTTCGAGGCAATGCTGCAAAAAGCAGGTTTACATATTGATCACGTATATGGCAGTTATGACGGTCATTCTTATGAGGCTGATGTATCGTGCCGGATGATTTTTGTAGGGCATAAGGAAGGATGACTACTAGCAGATGAACATCGTAACCGAACATACAGATGAAATTACTCAAGTGAAGGTGCCGCTGCCTTTTCCGCTTCGATGGGTGAATGCTTACCTAATCCGCGGCAGCAAAGGCTACACCGTCATTGATCCGGGACTGCATACCCCGGATGCAGAGGCGCTCTGGCTGCAGGTGCTGCAGGAGCGTGGAATCGGCTTCGAGCACGTCGAGCAAATCGTGCTCACCCACCACCATCCGGATCACTACGGGATGGCAGGTTGGTTCCAGGAGCGCACGGGCGCGCCGGTCCTCCTCTCGGAGACCGGACTTGCGCAAGTGCAGCTCCTGTGGGGACCTGAGCAGCCGATGTCGGAGCGGTTGCTGACGCTTTTTGCCCGGCATGGCTTCCCGGAAGCCGGGCTGGTCGAGATGACGAAGCACATGGTGAGCTTCGTCGATTTGGTTTCCCCGCAGCCGCAGGTTACGCTGCTGCGAGAAGGCCCTGTGCGCCTCGGGAACCGCGTGTACGAAGCCATTGAGACCCCCGGCCATGCCGCGGGTCACCTGGTCTTCTACGACGCTGAGGCGGAGGTGATTTTTTGCGGCGACCACGTCCTGCCGCAAATATCGCCGAACGTTTCCTTCCTCCCGCAGGTGGAAGAAAACCCGCTCGGCGAGTACCTGCGCAGCCTGCAGGAGATCGGCAAGCTGCAGGTCAAGATGGCTTACCCGGGGCACCGGGAGCCTTGGTCTGGCTTTGGCGCACGCACAGAGGAGCTGGTGCGCCATCATCATGAGCGGCTTGCGCTCATGGAGGGTCAGCTAAGCGCGCCGCTTAGCGCTTATGAGGTGTGCCGCGCGACCTTCGGCGACCGGCTTAGCGTGCATCAGATGAGGTTCGCGTTGTCGGAGACGATCGCTCACCTCATCCTGTTGGAAGCGGAGGGCCGCGTCCAGCAGGTCGATCCTGCCGCGGAGCTTGTTCGCTACGTAGCCACCACCCGCGATGCGTAGGTTCTTAGCACTTGCGCTTAGCCCATGAGCTCAGCTCATGGGCCGCACCTGCCCATTTGATGTAAAACATACATCAAATCCAGCCTTTATCCACGAATACAACTCAAATCAAGCAAAAAGTACATCAAATTCGCCAGCTAATCGCGATAATGGACAATATCACAATTTTTGATGTATCAATTACATCAAAACCGTCCATAACCTCAGCGCTAAGCGAAATTTGATGTACTTTTTACATCTCATGGCGGAGCTAACCGCTCCATACTGGCACCAACCCCACCTTATTTCAAAGGCTTGCTATAAGTAGGAATATTATTATGCGCTAACCGACCGCAGGCCGCCGCCACAATGCCGCAAACCATATCGTCAATAAACGTATTGCATTTCCCCTCGGAGTGATCGCTGTCCAGCTCTTTAATGATCCCGATTTTCTCTTTGTCCAAGTAACCGAAATTCGTAAGCGCAATCGTTCCATACATCAGCGGAACAGCGGTTGCGATGCTTTCATCTACCCCGAAAAGCCCTTCGTCTTGCCCGACAATATGATTATATTGCGGATTGAATTCTCCGGCTTCGACGGCGGTATCTATTTTGATCGCCAGCTGCAGCGCGTGGAAGGTCATCTGTTTGCGCAGCACGGCGACAATATGTTCTTCACATAGGCTCCGCTCCATGTCCGGATTGTAGGGACGCTGAAGTTGATCTAGAATCTCCACCATATCCTCAAGCTGGACGCCTCTCTCAGCAAGCAGTGCGAGATTACGCTGCGAATAATCGACTTTTACATTCTCCGAAATGATGACACTTGCTGTTGAGGCGACAATCGCGCAAATCCCTTTTGAAATAAACGATTTAGGACGTTTTGTCGGAAAGAAAAAGCGGAATTTACAATCCAAGAAGCCAAAAAGGGAGGCTGCGCCGCTGCCATACAAGCCACAGATGGACATGGCGATGGTGCGGTGCACATTGTAGGCAGGATCTTTCATACTTGCTAGCAGCTCGGAATCATGTTTGACCTTTTTTTGCAGCTCCATGAGTGTAGTCATCACATTATAAGTCTCTGTTTTGCTCAAAACTCCTAATAAAGTCGTGGTGATCATGTCATAAGGGATTTTTTTGGTGCCTTTGATTTCCACAAGCAGGCGGGCAACAGCCTCTTCGATGACGGCTTGCGGATAGTGACTGAAAACTTCGTCCCGGAATTCGTTGAAAATGAGCGTTTTATCTTTGAGGAATGTTCTCATCTGTGCGCCTCCAGTTAGATCAAATCTGTCTATTTTTACAAGTATAGCATATTAAGGTAAGATGCCGAAAAAGGCAGGGATTCATCAGAAAAAGAGTGGAGAATTCTCTTTAACTACTTTTTTGAGCAGGTGGACAAAAAGTAGTTATAAATCGGACAAAGCCTCGTATACATAATAATACGAAAAAGCAATGTACAGGCCATGCCGAAAAGTAAATATGCGGCAGACGCTTCAGAAGAGGCTTCTGCGAAAACTCGAAGGAGGAAATAAGCAAATGAAACATCAACATTGGATTCGTTCAGCCGCTATCGCGGGGGTGATTGCCTTGCTGACCACAGGATGTTCGGTCCTGGGCACTGGGAAGAAAGCTGACATTGATGCACCTCCGACCACGGGTGCGGAAGCTGACGTTAAGACGACATCAGCCGCGGTCACGATCGATATGATCGACGATAATTCATCTCAGATGACGGTGTATGTGAAGGATGCCAAAGGTTTCGTCGCTCCGCTCAGTCTGGGATTACCGAAATCGGTGTCGGTTGCGAAGACGACGCTTGAGTACATGGTGGACGGCGGTCCGGTCGCAAGCTTGCTCCCATCTGGATTCGAGGCCTTGCTGCCGAAAGGAACGAAAGTCATTAGTTTAAATGTCACATCAGACAAACGCGCGATCGTTGATTTCTCAAAAGAGTTTCTCACGTATGATCAGCAAAATGAAAGAAAAATATTAGAAGCTATCACTTGGAATTTGACAAACTTCCCAACGGTAGAGAAAGTACAGCTGCGTGTTGATGGTAAGGACCTCAAGGAAATGCCAAAAGGCAAAACCCCACTAGATGCTCCGTTGGCTCGTTCAATGGGGATTAACCTTGAGAAGGCAGAGGATGCGGAATTCGGTCAATCCACGCCGGTCACGCTCTACTTCCTTAATCAAAACGATCAAAACTATAAATATTATGTACCTGTGACAAGGCTCGTCAAAAGAACGGATAATGTCGCTAAAGCCGTAGTTGACCAGCTGATAAAAGGGCCTGATCAGAAGAAAGGGCTGGCTAGCGTTCTGAACGCCGCAACGGAAGTGAAAAGCATTAATCCGGCTGACGCTTTGATTACGGTTGACTTCTCGAATAAGCTGCTTGGCGCCGATCAGAAAGCGCCAGAAGATGCTCTGAAATCGGTAATTCTTTCCTTGACGGAGAATACCGGCTTTAAGGAAGTTCAAATCAAAGTAGATGGCGCAGTGAAATTTACATCTTCGGATAGTACTCAGAACTATACGAAGCCTGTAGCGAGACCAGCTCATATTAATCCGACTAAGTTATAATCAGCTTGCGTCGCTCCATAGACCTCTATGCAAAGAATTCTTGCATAGAGGTTTTCTCTTTCTTTTGATCAGCCGGGCATCATTGTCGTGATAAGGGTGCTTTTCTCCGGCTACTTTGTTACAATGGGGCGAGAGTATTCAGCTTCCCTTGGAAGCGACAGGAGGAGAACACGATTTATGCGAATTGGCGGAAGAACAAATGAAGAATTACGCCCAATGAAAATAACCCCCCATTATATAAAACATGCAGAAGGCTCCGTGCTAATTGAGGTCGGGGATACGAAAGTGATTTGCACAGCAACGGTGGAAGAGCGTGTCCCGCCTTTTATGAAAGGACAAGGCAAAGGCTGGGTAACCGCGGAATATTCCATGCTGCCTCGTGCCACGCAAGTTAGAAATCAACGTGAAGCTGCCAAAGGCAAGCTAGGCGGGCGGACGATGGAGATCCAGCGTTTGATCGGTCGGGCGCTTCGTTCTGTAGTTAACTTAGAAGCTTTAGGTGAGAGATCCATTACATTAGACTGTGATGTTATCCAAGCAGATGGAGGTACTCGTACCACTTCGATTACCGGTGCATTCGTAGCCATGGCTTTTGCGATTAACAAGCTTGCCACAGATAAAAACTTGGCCAAGTTTCCGATTAACGACTTTTTGGCTTCTGTTTCTGTTGGCGTTATCGGCCAAACACCGCGTCTGGATCTCAACTATGAAGAGGATTCACAGGCTAAGGTGGATATGAACGTTGTGATGACGGGGCAGGGCCAATTTGTAGAAATCCAGGGAACCGGCGAGGATTCTCCTTTTTCACGCAAGGAATTGGATGAGCTGCTTGCTCTTGCAGAGATAGGGATTCATACCATGATTGAAGAGCAGTCTAAAGTGCTAGGCCCTATAGCGGATCGTATTCGGGGTGTACAACATGCGGCTACGAAGTAATATCGTTGTAATTGCAACACGCAATGAAGGGAAAGTTAAGGAGTTTGAATGTCTTTTTGGCGCAAAAGGGTACAAAGTCCGCAGTTTGGCTGATTATACGGATCTTCCCGAAATCGTCGAAAGCGGAAAGACGTTTGCGGAGAATGCGCGAATCAAAGCGCAAATTATTTCGGCGCATCTCCATGTACCGGTGCTTGCAGATGACTCAGGCTTGTGCGTGAAGGCGCTTGGCGGTGATCCTGGTGTTTACTCGGCCAGATATGCCGGAGAAAACGCAACGGATGCAGCCAACAATAACAAGCTGCTTCAAGCTTTGAGCGATTCAGCGCCAGCTAATGACTTGTCAATGGAAACGGGACATCCGAAGTTTTTGAGCGAGGCTTCGTTTGTTTGTGCGCTTACGCTTATTGACCCCGTTGCGAATGAAACCATTGAGGCCGAGGATTCTTGCCCGGGTTACATTATAGGGGAACCGCGCGGAGAGAGTGGCTTCGGCTACGACCCGCTGTTTTACATTCCCGCTCTAGGCAGAACCATGGCGGAGCTTACGGTGGAAGAAAAAAATGAAATCAGCCATCGCGCTAAAGCGTTACGATTGTTCTTGGATAGGCTTCCTGATCAAAACGAATCCTAATAAAAAAGTCCTGCTTCCCCATCGCGGTGGAAAGCAGGCCTTTTTATATTAACGGATGGATATTTTATAGTGTCGTAACCACATATCCACTTGGGCCAAATAGGCGAACAGCTGAGGTCCCGTCATCAATTGGCCGAACCAAGGGAGATCGAAGTCGTTCGTGTCGGAGCTAGCGAGCGCGCGTATTTTTTTCACATCAATGAAGGGCAGCAGAGGTGAGCTGGGGTCATCCAAAATTTCCAGCACCCATTTACGAACAGCCGCCAAATAATTAGGGTTGTGTGTTTTTGGATACGGGCTTTTCTTACGGGTTAAGACATCATCAGGCAGAACACCTTTCAGTGCTTTTCGTAAAATGCCTTTTTCCCGATCTCCCGATGTTTTTATTTCCCATGGAATATTCCACACATACTCAACGAGACGGTGGTCGCAGAAAGGAACACGCACCTCAAGTCCAACGGCCATACTCATGCGGTCTTTGCGATCGAGAAGAGTCGGCATGAAGCGGGTGATGTTGAGGTAGGACATTTCCCGCATACGATTCTGCTGCTGTGTTTCTCCTGCTAGCCGCGGTACTTCGCTTAAGGCTTGCTGATACCGATTGCTGACATATTCAACTGGCTTAATCCAATCGACCAAATCAGGTGCCAGCAGATCGACTCGATTAGGCAATTTAAGCGACCAAGGGAACGTGTTTGCCGAGAGGGCTTCTTCGTTGTGGAACCAAGGATACCCGCCAAAGATCTCATCCGCAGCTTCACCCGAGATGGCGACCGTGGCTTCCTTTTTGATTTCACGGCAAAACAAATAAAGGGATCCGTCAACATCAGCCATCCCCGGCGTATCCCGAGCGTAAACGGCTGTTTTCAGGGATTCCACTAGTTCAGGAGTGTCGAACTCGATATAATGGTGCTCAGTACCAAGATGCTCGGTCATCCGCTTAATCCAAGGCGCATCCGAGTTTGGTTGAAATAGGTTGGCTTTGAAGTGCTTATCGTTATCTTTGTAATCGACAGAAAAAGTGTGCAGAGCGCCTTTACCGCTTTCCTTGTAATGCTCCGCGGCCAGAGAAGTTAATGCACTGGAGTCAAGGCCTCCAGAAAGCAATGTACATATAGGTACATCGGAGACTAGCTGCCGCTGGGCTGTGTCGCTCAGCAGTTGCTGAACCTGGAGCGCCGTGGCCGCAACATCATCGGGATGAGGATGGCTTTCCAGCTTCCAGTAGGTTCTGATGGATAAGCCATTGCGGTCAAAAACAGCACATTGTCCCGGCTTCAGCTCTGACATATTGCGGTAGATGCCATGTCCAGGTGTGCGCGCAGGACCTACTGCGAAGATTTCTGCCAAGCCTTCCGCGCCGACTTCTGCCTGAAAGTCGGGGTGAGCGAGAATAGCTTTTGGTTCAGAACCGAATAGAAGGACACTGTTCTGATGAGAATAAAAAAGCGGCTTTACGCCAAGCCGGTCTCTGACCAAGTAGAGGGATTGCTCCTGATCGTTCCAGGCTGCGAAGGCGAAGATACCATTCAGACGGTCTACACAAGCCCGCCCCCATTCGATGAAGGCAACAAGCAGCACCTCGGTATCGCAGGTTGTTCGGAAATGATGTCCGCGCAGTTCGAGCTCTTTTTTCAGCTCGGGGGCATTGTAAAGTTCGCCATTATATACGATCGTATAGGTGTAGTCTCCTTGTTTCCGGATCATAGGCTGAGCGCCGTTTTCCGGATCCATTACACTAAGACGTCGATGGCCGAGGGCACAGTGCTGTGAGATCCAAGTGCCAGAAGCATCTGGTCCACGCAAATGGAGCGTTTCCGTCATATTTTCTAGAATGGACGGGTACCCGGTCAAGTCTTTCCGCCAATCTATCCAACCCGTTATTCCGCACATAGACGTTCCTTCCTTTCTTTATGAAGAGAGCATGATGATAAAGGGTATGCAAAATGGGAATATATAATGTCTGTCCCAGGTTGCCGTGGCGGTCATCAGTCAGTTTTTGTGTTTTAATTATAAGCCTGTTATTATTAATTAATTATTACTTACTAAACAGTAAAGGTGATGGCAATGAAAAAGAAACATTCCAAAGCACAAATCGATTATCTAGCCTCCAGAGAGCATTTTTTGCAAATTAGTAATCAAGCGGATAAACGGATTGCCGATTTGAAAGAGGCAGGCAAAGAAGTCGGACAGGCTGAACTGGAAGAAATCATTGAACGCGTTGGCCTGCACCGTGCCTATAATGAACTGACACAAGCGGAGAATTTGTTGATCAATTGGACGCAAGTCGCCATTAAGACTGAGCCTGAATTTATTGAAAATCGCAGTAATTTCGAGGAACTCTATGAAAAAGTCAAAACAGATGCAGAAGCTAGAGGCGCTCTTCTAAATTTAGCCATGCGTTTAAATCTTGAGCTTGTGTGACATTCTAAAGGGGTAGTGCCATTCTTTCTTCAGGAGGCGAATGCTCATGGATAGTCATTTCATTAGCAAGCTGCACGACAAGCAGAGGAAAGCCGCGAAGAATTTCAGGACACAAGGTGACGGTCAGCCAGGCAGTAACTTGCCTCACAAGAAGCACTAAAGTCTAATGGCACCAACAAGAGCCTGTAGAGGTACACTCTACGGGCTCACCTTACCTTATAGGAGGGAATTCATCATGGGCAAGAAAAAGAGCATGAAACAAAGAGAGCAGAGCACGATTGATCATTCGAAGCAATCTTCACGCGTGCAGTCTAATTTGGATTCAACAGAGCCTGGCCACCATCAGCCTAATCGGCCTTCTGTGTAAGAACGGGAATTTTTTGCATTTTGCATGATAAAATAATGCTTTCAGAAAGCCGCAGCCATGGGTTGGCGGCTTTTTCTGTTTGAACTTTATGTGTCTTCCGGCTGGAAAAACAAAAAAGACCGCGATTTCTCGCGGCCTTCTCTCCTTGCAGAACGTCCCAGGAGGGATTCGAACCCCCGACCGCACGCTTAGAAGGCGTGTGCTCTATCCAGCTGAGCTACTGAGACATAGACCTCTTCTTACCTAGCAGCGTGTAGCTGTTTGGCGAAGCAAGAGTTATATTATCATATCTTTTTAAGAGAAGTCAACACTTGTTTAAAAATTATTTTGCAATCACCCGAACAATCAAGTAAACTGTCACCAGCGAGACCAAGATTTCTGAGGTGATCCACATAACCGAGCTGTCGATGAACAATGTTATTCTTTTTCCGAAAACAGAGCAATATTACGAAGAGGAACTTACCCGGTTTCTGCGAAACGAACAGTATAGTGATGCTCTTCAACTGCTAACTTTCCTGCTTCAATTTCCAGCAGCCCAATCGGATAAGATCGAGCAGTGGGAAGCACTGCGGATTTGGCTGCAAACCATGTTTCCAGAAGAATTATTCCCTATGCCAAGTCCATCGGAAGAGGATCTAGAGGGAGAAGAAGATTTATTAAGGCAGTACATAAACGAAAAGTCGTCAGATGATGGCGCGTATGCTTTGAAGCTGCTGGACTTACTTAAAGAAGGCACCTTAGAGCAGCAAGTAAGTAGTTTGGAACAATTGGGCTTTATCGATCAACCAGGTGTAAGCACATCTATCAAGGAATGGCTTAGTGAGAAGCCGCGGCATCCGCATATTCAGTTCAAGGCACTGCAAGCGCTTAAGCAAATGGGGGAGCAGGGATTCATTGAGTATCCGAAAAACGGGAAAATGATCGCCGTCCAGATCGAGGAGACGCCGCTATGCCCGGAGGATTTTCCATCCCAAATTCGTGATATGATTCGCAGAGTCGGGGATATTAGTGAAATAAGCCAACCGGATTTTGTCTATTTTGCCAAGCAAACTTGGCAGGAATTTTTGGCCTATGCCTATGGGACCTCCATCTATACAGATTTGCTGAAAGTGGAAGAAGGCGCCGTTGACGTATGGGCATCCGCTTTGCACGCCATTTTGCAAGAGCGTTTATTCGGTACCGTTAATCGAGAGGAATTGCTAGATAACTACGGGATTGTAGGGTCGATGACGCTGCAATGGAAGCGGGCACATCTGGTGCTGCAAGCGTTTGTGAAGCAGTTTAACCCCGATCCTTTTTAAGGGCGAAAGGCCGCCTTGAAATGAATTTGTTATATGTTATAATAGAATGGTTATAATGAGCGTAACGTGAAAATATGTCATCGTACATTTTTGGAAGGGGAAAGCATAAAATGAAAGCAAGTTGGGAAAAAATAGAGAAGAACGTAGGCGTTCTTGAAGTGGAAGTTGGCGCAGAGCGCGTCGCAGATGCATTGGATAAAGCTTTCAAAAAAGTATCCGCGAAAGTAAATGTTCCAGGATTCCGTAAAGGGAAAGTGCCACGTTCAATCTTTGAAGCTAAATTTGGTGTAGAAAGCTTATACCAAGATGCACTAGACATCATTTTGCCAGAAGTTTACGTACAAGCGATTGAAGAGGTTAAAATCGAGCCTGTTGATCGTCCAGAAGTAGACGTAGAGCAATTCGGCAAAGGACAAGTTCTGAAATTCAAAGCGAAGGTTACTGTTAAACCAGAAGTAACGCTTGGCGATTACAAAGGCATCGAAGTTGAAGCTGTAGATGCTAATGTAACGGACGAAGAACTAGACAGCGAGCTTTCCCGTCTGCAACAACGTCACGCTGAACTGGTTGTTCTTGAAGAAGGACAAGCAGCTAACGGCGATGTAGTTGTTCTTGATTTCGAAGGTTTCGTTGATGGCGAAGCATTCGAAGGTGGAAAAGCAGAGAAGTACTCCCTTGAGCTTGGCTCCAACTCCTTCATTCCAGGGTTCGAAGAGCAGCTTGTAGGACTTGGTAAAGGTGAAGAGAAAGAAGTTAACGTTTCTTTCCCTGAGAACTACCACTCCGAAGATCTGAAAGGCAAAGCGGCTGTGTTTAAAGTGAAAATTCACGACATTAAACGCAAAAACTTGCCAGAACTTGATGATGAGTTTGCTAAAGACGTGAGCGAGTACGATACGCTTGTAGAGTACAAAGAAGAATTGAAAAAGCGTCTTCAAGAGAGCAAAACAAAAGATTCAGAAGCTGCTCTGGAAACAGCTGTTGTTGATAAGGCTGCTGCTAACGCAGATGTTGAAATCCCAGCATCCATGGTAGAAGCAGAACTTGATGTAATGGTGAAAGAATTCGAAAGACGTCTTCGCTCCCAAGGCATGACGCTTGAGATTTACTTCCAGTTCTCCGGTCAAAACGAGAGCGTGCTGAAAGATCAGATGAGAGAAGATGCTGAAAAGCGTGTTCGTAACAACCTTGTTCTTGAAGCCATTGCAGCTGCAGAAAACATCACAGTATCCGACGAAGAAGTTGACGCGGAACTTGAGAAATATGCACCATCCTACCAAAAAACAACGGCAGAACTTCGTGAGCTGTTTGCTTCTAACGGCAGTCTAGATGGTCTGAGCAATGATCTTGTGATTAGAAAAACGGTTGACTTCTTGCTTGAAAATAGCAAGCATGTTTCCGCAGCAGTATAAATAAGGTAAGTAAAGGCACGTACGTAAGCAACGTGCCTTTCTTTTACCCTATTTTTGCCACAAACTGCCTAAAAACATAAGAATTTCATTGAATACATAGCAGTCTTCTGAAAAAATGACTTTGCTGCTCAAACATGTTAAACTGTTACTGAATCCCAATTTGGAGAACATGGCTTTGGCCACAAAAGGAGTTGGTACAATGAGTCTTATTCCTATGGTTGTTGAACAAGAGGCACGTGGGGAACGCTCTTACGACATCTACTCGCGTCTACTTAAGGACCGCATTATCTTCATCGGGACTGCCATTGATGATGATGTGGCTAATTTGGTCATTGCCCAGCTGCTTTTTTTATCTGCTCAGGATCCCGAAAAGGATATCCACTTATATATCAACTCACCAGGTGGATCTGTAACAGCTGGAATGGGTATCTTCGATACCATGCAATTTATTAAACCGGATGTATCTACGATTTGTGTAGGTATGGCCGCAAGCATGGGGTCTTTGCTGTTAACAGCAGGCGCCAAAGGCAAGCGATACGCGCTGCCGAATGCAGAAGTTATGATTCACCAACCGCTCGGCGGTGTAAGAGGTCAAGCGACCGATATTAAGATTCACGCGGATTGGATTATCAAAACGAAACAAAAACTCAACCAGATTTATGTGGATCGTACGGGACAGCCGCTTGAAAAGATCGAAAGAGACACCGACCGGGATAACTTTATGAGCGCTGATGAAGCGAAGGCATACGGGTTAATCGACGAGGTTATCACTCGAAACGACTTGAAATAAAGGAGTGATCCCATGTTTAAATTTAACGATGAAAAAGGCCAACTCAAATGTTCCTTTTGTGGAAAATCCCAAGACCAAGTTCGCAAACTTGTTGCAGGTCCGGGAGTTTACATTTGTGATGAATGTATAGAGCTTTGCACGGAGATTGTGGAAGAAGAACTAGGTCACGAGGAAGAACTGGATCTGAAGGATGTTCCGAAACCAAAGGAAATCCGCAACATTTTGGACCAGTACGTCATCGGGCAGGAACAAGCGAAGAAATCGCTTGCCGTAGCGGTGTATAACCACTACAAGCGTATCAATTCGCAAAACAAACTAGAAGATGTTGAACTTCAAAAGAGTAATATCGTTCTTCTAGGACCAACAGGAAGCGGTAAAACACTTCTTGCCCAAACGCTTGCCAAAATCCTGAATGTTCCATTCGCAATCGCGGATGCAACTTCATTGACTGAAGCGGGTTATGTAGGTGAAGACGTTGAGAACATTTTGCTCAAACTTATTCAAGCTGCAGATTACGATGTGGAAAAAGCAGAACGCGGCATTATCTACATCGATGAGATCGATAAAGTAGCACGCAAATCCGAGAACCCGTCGATTACAAGAGACGTTTCTGGTGAAGGCGTTCAGCAAGCTTTGCTCAAAATTCTTGAAGGTACGGTTGCATCGGTTCCTCCGCAAGGCGGACGTAAACACCCGCATCAAGAGTTTATTCAAATCGACACAACCAACATTCTGTTTATTTGCGGCGGGGCTTTCGATGGTCTAGAGCAAATTATCAAACGCAGAATCGGTAAAAAAGTAATTGGCTTCAGCACAGACGGAGCTAAAGTAGATTTGAAACCAGGTGAGTACCTGTCCATGGTACTTCCAGAAGATCTGCTTAGATTCGGATTGATTCCGGAATTCGTAGGCCGTCTGCCGGTCATCTCTACTCTAGAGCCGCTGGATGAAGCAGCGCTAGTTCGTATTCTTTCCGAGCCGAAAAATGCGCTTGTGAAACAATACCAGAAGATGCTCGAGATGGATAACGTTTCACTCGAATTCGACGCAGAGGCGCTTGACGCCATTGCGAAAGAGGCGATCAAACGGAATACCGGCGCGCGTGGTCTGAGAGCAATCATTGAAAGCATTATGCTTGACGTGATGTTTGAAGTCCCATCAAGAACCGATGTTTCCACTTGTGTTGTCTCCAAGGAGACTGTACAGAACAAGATCACGCCTGTGCTGACAACGAAAGACGGCTCACAAGCGGCAGGCAAGAAAAAAGAAGAAAGTGCGTAACCCATAATTTCATTAACGAACACACAGCCTCCAATCCGGTTTCCTTATGCAGGAAATTGGAGCGGAGGATGTTTGGTGTCATGGGGAGAGAAACCATAATGTTCCATAGAAAAGACACGCGGCCGGTTCGAGTAGGCGATTTGACGATCGGCGGCAGCAATGAAGTCATCATGCAAAGCATGTGTACGACGAAAACAGCCGATGTAAAAGCCACCGTTGCTGAAATTCTTCGTCTGGAAGAAGCGGGCTGTCAATTGGTTCGCGTAACCGTGAACAACAAGGAAGCTGCTGAAGCGATTAAAGAAATTAAGAAACAGATCCATATTCCGCTAGTTTCCGATATCCATTTTGACCATCGTCTAGCGCTTGCTGCGATTGAGAATGGGATCGATAAAGTGCGGATTAATCCAGGCAATATCGGCCGCCGCGAGAAGGTAGTAGCGGTTGTTAAGGCTTGTAAAGAACGCGGGATTCCTATTCGAATCGGTGTTAATGCAGGTTCGCTTGAGAACCATCTTCTTGAGAAATATGGTTACCCGACGCCGGAAGCTATGGTGGAAAGTGCCTTATTTCATATCAACATTCTAGAAGAATTAGATTTTCATGATATTATCGTCTCCCTCAAAGCTTCTGATGTACCGATGGCGATTGCCGCCTATTCACAAGCTGCGAAAGCATTTAACTACCCTCTTCATCTTGGGATTACCGAAGCGGGAACGCTCTTTACGGGCGCAGTGAAAAGTGCCGCGGGTATTGGAACTCTTCTCAACAAGGGAATCGGGAACACGCTTCGTATTTCGCTTAGCGCGGATCCAGTTGAAGAGATTAAGGTTGCGCGTGAACTTCTCAAAACGTTCGGGTTAATTACGAACGCAGCAACGCTCGTATCCTGCCCAACTTGTGGGCGCCTTGACATTGACCTGTTCTCAATCGCTAATGAGGTGGAGGACTACATTGCCAAGATCAAGGTGCCAATCAAAGTGTCTGTCTTAGGTTGTGCGGTTAACGGACCTGGAGAGGCTCGTGAGGCGGATATTGGTATTGCGGGTGCTCGTGGTGAAGGCATGCTGTTCCGCTACGGAGAAATGATCCGTAAAGTGCCGGAAGCTGAGCTTCTCAATGAGCTGAAAAAAGAAATTGATATCATTGTCAAAGCCTATGAAGAAACAGGCGTTATTCCTGGTCGTAAGCACTAATTTTCCTTTAACATAGCAAAGCCGTTAGGAACCCCATCAGGGTATCTTAGCGGCTTTTTGTTATTCAGCGCACGCATATTTGCGGCTCAAGAGAAGCATAATGAGAGAACTGGAAAGCTTGCTCAAATCGTGTAAGTTTTACTATGGATGAAGGAGAATGACCATGATTTTGTTAAAAAAGAGCTCCGCAACGCGTCAAATTTCCCTCACGGTTACGATGGGGATTTCGCTGCTCCTACTGCCCGTACATTCTGGCGCTGCTGACAGTCTGATTCCCAATCAGCCTGTTGTCGAGTCAAAGACGAAGAAGGTAGCCATTGTCATTGATGACTTCGGCAACAATATGGACGGCACAACAGAAATGTTGAATTTACCTATCCCTTTCACAGTGGCTGTGATGCCTTTTCTGCCTTCAACTAAGCAGGACGCTCAACTGGCCCATGACAAAGGCCACGAGGTTATTTTACACCTGCCTATGGAGCCTGTGCGTGGTAAGAAGAGTTGGCTTGGCCCGGGAGCCATTACAACGGACTTATCGAGCGAGGAGATTCATAAGCGAATCGTGGCCGCGATCGAGGATGTCCCTTATGCGATAGGCATCAATAATCATATGGGCTCTAAAGCGACAGCCGATGAGAGAGTCATGACTATTCTCGTTGATATCTGCAAAGAGAAGAATCTTATACTCCTGGACAGCCGTACGACGCCGCATAGCTTGATCGGGAAATTGGCGGGCCAAAAGGGTGTCCCATTTTCGGAAAATCAGCTCTTTTTTGATGACCTCTATACCTACAGCCACATTAGTAAGCAGATGGTTAAGTTTAAGAAGTTTGTGAAAGACAGAGATCTTGTCATTGCAATTGGACATGTAGGCCCGCCTGGCAAGAAAACAGCCCAAGTCATCAAAGAAGCTATTCCAACGATTCAAAGAGAAGCAAACTTTGTTCCACTTTCGCAAACGGTGAACCTTAATGTGAAGTAGGGGGATGCACCATCCCAAAGTATTGATCCACAGCACGGGCCACGGCATCTGCGAGTTTGGCTTGATGGTGAGCGTTATTCAGCAGCTTGCGGTCGGATTTATTGGAAATAAAGCCGAACTCCACGATAACAGATGGGCATTTGGTATTCCTGAGCACATAATATTTTTTTCCGAGAATAGGGAGTTCCTCTGAGCCATACACACGATTAAGTGAGGTTTGCAGCAGATTGGCAAGCAGGATACTTTCGGATCGATTTTGGTGAAAAACAAGTGGTCCTCGTCGATCTGGCTTGCCCGACCAGTTAATATGCATGCTTAGCATCAACTTCGGCTTAATCGTGTTGGCTATTCCGGATCTCTGTGCCAAATCTTTGCGATGTCTTCCTCCAAAGGACCATTTATTATCTTGGCTTAAGGCATAATCATCGGTTCGATTGATAATGACACGGTAGCCTTTTTTCTGAAGTAGCTTGTACGTTTTCTTAGAGATTTCTAAGTTCATATCTTTTTCTTGGTATTTGCCGTGTTTAGCTCCAGAGTCAACGCCGCCATGTCCTACATCAATAATAATATCGGCATAAGGGAGCAGGGGGTTTCCTGCAAAAGCATAGGCATCAGAGCCGGCTGCTGCAAGAAGGCAAAGAAAAAGTAGGACGATTGTCAATAAGCGCTTCAAAATGCCACATCCTTTTGCATGAAAGGTCATCTCTTATCCTTCTTCATTAAGGGAGCTTACATACGTCATTCAAAAGTTTGCATGGATTGGATTAACCTTCTTTTACACGGGAATAATGGAAGTTATCGCTAAGGTTTACGAACGTTACGAACGTTTTGCCAAAGCAAAGATGAACTTACGGATGCCGTTTTGCAAAAGGCAAAACTCTAAGGAGGTATGACAAATGAGTCTAAGTATTATTTTAATGGTAATTCAAGTGTTTTTTGCGGTTGTTATCGGGCTGTATTTCTGGAATTTACTGCGCAACCAACAGACGAATCGTTCTGCTGTCGATAGAGAATCCAGAAAAGAATTGGAGAAGCTCAGAAAGCTTAGATCCATTTCACTGACAAAGCCGTTATCGGAGAAAACGAGACCTTCCTCCATGCAGGATATTGTAGGTCAGGTTGAAGGCTTGAAAGCTCTGAAGGCTGCTCTGTGTGGCGCTAATCCTCAACATGTTCTAATTTATGGCCCTCCGGGTGTCGGAAAAACCGCTGCTGCCCGCGTCGTACTGGAGGAAGCTAAGAAAAATCAAGAATCTCCTTTCCGCCCAGATTCCAAGTTCACGGAGATCGATGCAACAACAGCTCGTTTCGATGAGAGAGGGATTGCCGATCCGCTGATCGGTTCTGTTCACGATCCCATTTATCAAGGTGCAGGCGCAATGGGAGTTGCGGGGATTCCTCAGCCGAAGCCAGGCGCTGTGACCAAGGCGCATGGGGGCATTCTGTTCATCGATGAAATCGGTGAATTGCACCCAACGCAAATGAACAAATTATTAAAAGTGCTGGAAGATCGTAAAGTATTTCTTGAGAGTGCGTATTACAGCTCCGAGGATACGAATATTCCAGGCTATATTCATGATATATTTCAGAATGGCCTTCCTGCGGATTTCCGTTTGGTAGGGGCTACAACCCGTACGCCAAGCGAGATTCCACCAGCTATTCGCTCACGGTGCTTAGAAATCTTTTTCCGCCCTCTTTTACCCGAAGAAGTGGGAGAGATTGCTCGTAAGGCTTTGGATAAGATTGGTTTTAAAAAATGCGAAGCTGCCGTTGCGGTTGTCATGAGATATGCAACGAATGGTAGGGAAGCCGTGAATGTTATTCAACTTGCTGCTGGTATCGCTTTATCGGATAAAAGAGATGAAATTACGGCCTCCGACATAGAATGGGTTGTAAATTCATCACAAATTCCTCCCAGACCTGAACGAAAAGTCCCTGCCCAACCGCAAATTGGATTTGTTAATGGGTTAGCCGTTTATGGCCCTAATTTGGGCACCCTACTTGAAATTGAAGTATCGGCCATTCCGATTGCTGTCGCAGGTACAGGGAAATTCAACATCACAGGTGTTGTGGATGAAGAAGAAATGGGAGGAGGATCACGGACGATTCGTCGAAAAAGTATGGCTCGCGGCTCGGTGGAAAATGTGCTGACAGTGCTTCGCAAGCTCGGATTTAACACATCCGATTATGATCTGCATATTAATTTTCCTGGTGGTGTGCCGATCGATGGACCTTCTGCTGGCATTTCAATGGCAACAGCTATCGCGTCTGCGATACATAGGATTCCAGTCGATAACAAACTGGCCATGACGGGTGAAATGAGCATACATGGGAAAGTCAAACCAGTAGGCGGCGTAGTCGCGAAAGTTGAAGCAGCGTTCCAAGCTGGAGCGACTAAAGTCATCATCCCAAAAGAAAATTGGCAGGAGATGTTCGCCGATTTACCTGGTGTAGAAGTAGTTGCCGCGGAGTCTATTGAGGAAGTATTGAGCGTCTCCCTGGGGATTGAGCTTCATGACAATGTTATTCCTTTGCCCTTTGCCGCAGAAAGAACAATTGCTTCAACGACTTTGCCGATTCTGCATGCGAATTCACAGCATACGATTGATTCCTAATTCCAAGTTGCGATTACCTTACATGCTGCGTTAGATGTCAATTGGTGTTTTCTGTGCAGTTTTGATAAAATGTAAAGGGCAACGGATGAATACAATAATGAGAGACTTTGAGCAAGACTCAAAGCTCCCTATATATGGAGGTGCAGAGGATGGGACCCGGAAAAATCAAGGTGCGCAGATTGCCGCTATTGCCTCTAAGGGGACTGCTGGTTTATCCGAGCATGGTTCTACATCTAGATGTAGGGCGGGAAAAGTCGGTTAAAGCATTAGAGCGGGCAATGGTGGATGACAGCATGATACTCCTCTGCTCTCAATCTGAGATCAACATCGAAGAGCCTTCCAAAGAAGATATTTATCGCATCGGGACGATTGCTAAGGTGCGGCAAATGCTGAAACTGCCGAATGGAACCATTCGTGTTTTAGTAGAAGGCGTGTTGCGTGCTGAGATTGTAGAGTACCTCGTGAATGATGAATACTATGAAGTTACGGCGAGAGAGCTGCCTGAGCAAGAAATAACGGATCCAGAGATTGATGCGCTGATGCGTACCGTCCTGAATCAATTCGAGCATTATATCAATTTGTCCAAAAAGGTGACACCGGAGACGCTCGCGGCTGTATCGGATATCGATGAGCCTGGACGTTTAGCTGATGTCATTTGTAGTCATTTGTCGCTCAAAATCAAAGATAAGCAGGATATTTTGGAGACCGTTGATGTACGTGAACGGCTCGAGAAAATGCTTAACATTCTCAATAATGAGCGAGAAGTTCTTGAGCTGGAGCGCAAGATCAGCCAACGTGTCAAAAAGCAGATGGAAAAGACGCAGAAGGAATATTATCTTCGCGAGCAGATGAAAGCGATCCAGAAGGAGCTTGGCGATAAGGAAGGCCGTGCAGGTGAAGTTGATGAGCTGCGGAGTCAGCTAGCGGAAGCTGAGCTGCCTGACAAGGTGCGTGAGAAGGTCGAGAAAGAAATCGATCGTCTGGAGAAAATGCCGGCAACTTCTGCTGAGGGTGGTGTCATTCGCAACTACATCGATTGGCTGCTTGGACTGCCTTGGTCCAAATCGACCGAGGATGATCTTGATTTGAACATCGCTGAAGACATCCTCAACGAAGATCATTTCGGACTTGAGAAACCGAAGGAACGCGTGCTGGAGTACTTAGCGGTACAGAAGCTGGTTAAGAAGCTGAAAGGTCCTATTCTTTGTCTTGTAGGTCCGCCAGGGGTCGGTAAAACGTCCATCGCCCGTTCGATCGCAAGATCCATGGGCAGACAGTTTATCCGCATCTCGCTCGGCGGTGTGAGGGATGAGGCTGAGATCCGCGGCCATCGCCGCACGTATGTCGGCGCTATGCCTGGCAGGATCATCCAAGGGATGAAAAATGCCGGAGCCAATAATCCCGTTTTCTTGTTAGACGAAATCGATAAAATGGCCATGGATTTCCGCGGCGATCCCGCGTCGGCTCTGCTGGAAGTTCTGGATCCCGAGCAAAATAGCACTTTTAGTGATCATTTCATTGAAGTTCCGTTTGACTTGTCCAATGTCATGTTCGTCACAACAGCTAATGCCGTTCACAATATTCCGCGTCCTTTGCTAGATCGGATGGAGGTTCTTTACATCCCTGGCTATACGGAAATTGAGAAAATGCAGATAGCCAAGAAATATTTGCTGCCTAAGCAAAAGCGAGATCATGGTTTAGAGGAAGAGCAGCTCGTAGTTGATGACTCCGCTTTGATGAAAATCGTGCGTGATTACACACGAGAAGCCGGCGTTCGTAATTTAGAGCAGCAAGTTGCTGGTATGAATCGAAAAGCGGCCAAAAAAATCGTTTCCGACCCATCCACACCGGTGCATGTAACGGAAGAGAACTTGAAGGACTACCTGGGTCCTATTAAGTTCCGGTACAATGTAGCGGAGGAGAAGGATCAGATCGGGGCGGTCACAGGGCTTGCCTGGACGGAAGTCGGTGGAGATACGCTGGTCATTGAAGTGACAGTGATGCAAGGCACAGGCAAGCTGACACTAACAGGTAAGCTCGGTGATGTCATGAAGGAATCTGCACAAGCAGCGTTCAGCTACACTCGAACACGTGCTGATGTGCTGGGGATTGCTCCTGATTTCCACGAGAAGAATGACATCCATATCCACATTCCAGAAGGTGCGATACCAAAAGACGGTCCTTCCGCTGGAATAACGATGGCAACGGCCTTGATTTCGGCTTTGACGAATATCCCGGTTTCCCGTTCGGTAGCGATGACAGGCGAGATCACGCTTCGCGGCCGCGTACTGCCAATCGGAGGACTGAAAGAAAAGGCGCTCGCTGCACATCGTGCTGGTATTCGTACCATCCTGCTGCCTCAGGACAATGAGAAAGATATCGTCGAAATTCCAGAAAGTGTCCGCGATGAGATGACCTTTATACCGGTCAGCCATATGGATCAAGTGCTCGAACATGCACTTGTGAAGAATAGGCCGCCAGCTCACGTCGGATAACCATAGAAAGTAGTTGAACATTCTTGAAAGTCAATCAAGCTGAGTTTGTTATCAGTGCGGTTGGACCTAGCCAATATCCAGAGGATGCCTTGCCGGAGATTGCTCTGGCAGGGCGTTCTAATGTCGGGAAATCCTCACTCATTAACTGTTTGATCTCCCGCAAGAATTTGGCTAGAACCAGCTCCCAACCGGGTAAAACCCAAACACTGAACTATTATAAAGTGAATCAGGACTTATATTTTGTAGATCTTCCCGGTTATGGCTACGCGAAAGTATCCAAAACAAAACGGGAGCAATGGGGAAAATTCATTGAGAGTTACTTAATGAACCGTGAAACGTTGCGCCTCGTTATGCAACTGGTGGATTTAAGACATCCGCCATCCAAGGATGACCAAGCGATGTACGAGTGGCTAAGACATAATGATGTGCCTGTTCTCGTGGTTGCAACGAAGGCTGATAAGATTCCAAAAAGCCAATGGGCCAAACATCTTAAAATCGTGCGAGAAACACTAGGGATGGATAAGGGTGTGCAGCCATTGATGTTCTCTTCCGAGCTTGGGCTTGGGAAGGACGAGCTGTGGGGGATCCTGGAGCAAGCTATGGCCTATGGAGAACCGGAAGCAGATGCAGCTGAAACCCTGCCTGATACAAGTGAAACAAATGAAGCAACAAGCGAAAGAGAGCCGTCCTGATTCAAAGGGCGGTTTTTTGTGTATTTAAGAGCAAGATGGCATAAGAGAGAGGAAATCAAGAAGAAGTACACGGGAAAGTGAGGTTTCCTAGGGAAAATTTACTGGCATTCCGTAATTCCTTGGTTTTTTCAGAATATTTGGCGGATTATCATGAAATGCACGCAGGAATATTAATGCCGCTTGTAGTATAATAATAAACAAGGTAATTGTTCATTGCTTGAAAACAAAGAATCGAGGGATTTTTATGGCACAAAGGTTAGCGACTGAATATGTCAAGACCTGCCTCCAGTTAACAGAAGCCGAGATGTTCAGATTTTTTCAAATGTTCGTGGACCATCAAGTGACTTTGCAAGTGAAGGTTTTGGAAAATGGCAATCAAGAGGTTGTTTTTCAAGATGGTGCAGGTCAAGAAATCGTCCTTTCATTTGAGAAGAAATCGGGCCTATATGAATGTACAGGATCCTGCAGATTAAGTAATACTTTACTGGCTAATTTAATGCGAAAAGCTGTATCAGAGTTCAAAGGAAGCGCAACGGTAAACCGAATTTACTCTAGCTATACAATGGTTTACTACTACGAGCGCGGCACTGTTGTGAAGATCGAGGAAGTTAAAGGGCAATTAATAACGGTCATTTATGAGTTCAGAGATACTATTGGCCTCATGCAGGAAATGTTCCAAAAGAGAGAAGTCGAACAAGAGATCGAAATGATCTACGACCAAATTAATCATCTTCTGGACTTGCGCAACATGGTGCAGGATCAAGGAGAACATCAGCAGATCGACACTCGCCTCAATGAGCTCACACATCGTTTGTTTATTCTGGAGGCTTAACAACCACATATACATGCAAATGGAAGACCCGCAAGGGTCTTTTTTGTGTCTAAATTACGACTTTTTGAGTAGAATGAACAAGTTAATCGCCTTCTACATAGATTAGTTATTGCTTGCTTGGATGAGAAGGCCTTTGGCAAAAAAAACTATTGCAATTCTCGTCGATAGATGTTATTTTTATTCTCGTTGAAACAATATAGGAACCAGGATTCACTCAGGACATTGAATGTTGCGAGAGATAATACCCTCGGGAAGTGAATGACGTAGGTCCTAGCGGATGAAATTTTTTTCAGACATTTTATTCCTAGGAAGGGGGAACCGAAAGATGGAAACAGAATACTCAACTTTCGGAAGACACGTTGCTGTAGATACTTGGGGGGTAGATTTCGAACTTCTGAACAATGCAGATTGGCTGCAAGCTCAGATGGTAGAAGCTGCCGAGGTATGCGGAGCAACCGTACTATCTGTACAATCCAAGCAATTTGAACCACAAGGAGCAACTGTACTTGTTATGTTGTCCGAGAGTCATCTCTCCATTCACACTTATCCTGAGAGAGGTTTTGCCGCGCTTGACTGTTATACATGCGGTGAGACAGTGGACCCTCAATTAGCAATTGATTTTATGGTATCCGTATTGAAACCAGAAACATTCCATGCGAAGAAGTTAATTCGTGGAATGGGTGAATTGCAAGTAGAAACTCCTGAAATTAAGCTAGCAGAGCTTGTGAAGTAGGGTTCTGCACATAACAATAACGATGACCACGGAGAAATCCGTGGTTATTTGTTTGTCCTTGTTCCCATACAATGTTATTGCGACACATGCGGTACATGTCCAATAAGGGAAGCGGGGATTTACACAGTGAGACGAAAAATAACCAGAAAAGCAATCCTGTACAGTCTTGTTCTTTTTCTCATAATCTGGCCCATCTATCAGCTGTCTCAAATGCTTGGCCATCATAAAGAAGAACACGATGCATCCCATCTGCTGTATCAAGTTTCGTTATTCCAAATGGAACTACTAATGAGCTACCTAGAAGAAGCCGCGCAAAGCAAAACGACAGATGAGCTGGACGGCAGCCAGCAAGCTTTATATTCCGCAGGCTATACACATGAACGTCTTGTACTGGCGGCAGGAGGATCGGATTATCTCACTCCAATGTCCAGTATGATGCAGTTATCCCAGTACCTGCAGCGTCTTCAAATCGGCGGCGAGCGGGCACTAAAACCCGATGAACTTCAAACCCTGAAGGAAGCTGGGCTGCAATATAAAAGTATGTATGAGGTATATGAGAAAATCATGGCATCCAATGGGGACATTGTTTCTTCCCAGAACACGAAACTGGCAGAGCTTGATAGCAATTTAACGGCTTTTCTTCGCAAAAAACTGCTTCAATAAAAGGGCTTCTTGCCAATTCAGGTATAGGCGAGCCGAATGCTGTTAAAACTAACGAGCATAGCGAAGCATTCATAATTTATTCAAATATTTTGTCGGATTGAATAGTTTGCTGTGCTATAATGTTCATAGAAAATGAAAGAAAGGCAGGTGGTACATTTGCATATTGTAACAGTTGGTCTAAATTATCGAACAGCTCCAGTTGAAATTCGCGAGAAATTTGCTTTTTCTGAACAAGATTTGCCGATCGCATTGGCTGAATTGAAAGAAACAAAAAGCATCTTAGAGTGTGTAATTGTCGCCACCTGCAATCGCACGGAAATTTACGCCGTTGTGGATCGACCACAGATGTGCAATCATTATTTAACACATTTTATTGAGCGGTGGTTCCAAGTTCCCAAGGCTCAGTTTCAGAAACATTTATATATGCATGAAAATGAGAAGGCGATTGAGCATCTATTCCGTGTAACAAGCGGTTTGGATTCTATGGTGATAGGGGAAACCCAAATTCTAGGACAGGTTAAGGAAGCTTTTTTATCGTCTCAAAAAATGAAAGCGACGGGTTCTTATTTCAACACGCTGTTTAAGCAGTCCGTCACACTTGCCAAAAAGGCGCATTCCGAAACGGGCATTAGCAATAATCCGGTTTCTGTTTCCTATGCGGCTGTGGAACTCGGTAAGCGAATTTTTGGTACATATAATAATAAGACAGTTATGATCATCGGTGCTGGGAAGATGAGTGAGCTAACAGTTAAGCATTTGTATGCGAACGGGGCTAACAAAGTTATCGTTGTTAACCGCACGTTTGAGCGCGCAGCGGAATTAGCTGATAAATTCAACGGCATTCCATGCACCATGGACAAAATGGCTTCGTATTTGCCAGAGGTGGATATTATTATCAGCTCGACAGGTGCTCCGGGCTATGTCCTGACCAAAAATGATATTCAGTCTTATGTTCAAAAAAGAAAATCGCGTCCGCTGTTCATGATGGATATTGCCGTGCCTCGTGATTTGGATCCGCAAATTAGCGAACTGCCGAATGTGTTCCTTTATGATATCGATGATCTAGAGCATATCGTGGATAAGCATTTGCAGGAGAGAAAGCGAGAAGCCGCTAAGATTGAGACGATGATTGAATCGGAAATCGGTGTGTTTGAACAATGGACAAAGACACTTGGCGTAAGTCCTGTTATTAACGCTCTCCAAGCTAAAGCGAGTCAGATTCATGAAGAGACGATGGAAAGCATGCTGAATAAGCTGCCTGATCTCGATGAACGTGAAATAAAAGTGATCCGTAAATTAACCAAAAGTATCGTGAACCAAGTGTTGCGCGACCCGATTCTACGCATTAAGGAAATGGCGGGAGAACGCCATGGGGAAGAAGCGCTCGACCTCTTCACGAAATTATTTGCCCTAGAAGAGACATTAGAACAACAAGAGCAAGCCAATCAGTTAGCACAAGAGCTAGAAGCTGGACAGAAAGCACAGGAAGCGAAACAGCTTCTGGAAGATAAACTGTCCGTACGCGGCTTACAAACCGCGGATATTCTGGCAAAATCTTGAGAATAAAGGCGCTAATCGCCTAGGAGAGGTGCCATGGTAACTCGTAGCTGGTTGTTTGATGCGATGATTTATATGTATGCCCTGAGCCTATTGTTTTACTTTTCGGACTTTGCGAATGCGAACCGAAGCGCGAAACGGATGGGGACGGGGCTCCTTTTATTTGTATGGGTTCTGCAGACCGCATACTTAGGCATTAACTTATATGGCCATTTGACAGAATGGGCCTTTGCCCGGTCAGACGTCTTGTTTATGTTTTCATGGTTGATTGTGACGATTTCCTTGCTGGTCAACCGATTTTTCCGAATCGAATTGTTCGTGTTTTTTGTGAACGTTCTTGGTTTTGCCATTCTCGCTTTAAACATATTTGGAAACCCGCACGTAATGCCAATTAAAGCCGGTTGGGACATCAACGATGAGCTATTATTTATACATATTACCCTGGCGATTGGCAGTTACGCGGCATTTTCCATTGCAGCTATCTTCTCTTGTATGTATGTGTTTTTACACAATATGTTAAAGGCTAAGAAGTTTTCCCAAACGGTTATGCGATTGCCCTCGCTTGAGAAGATCGAGCATTATACGTATTTTTCCGTCATTATTGGGGCTCCTTTGCTTCTAATGGCGTTAAGTCTCGGCGTGGTCTGGGTTGTCCTAGAGGGGAATCACAATTTGCTTTATGATCCGAAGGTTATCAATTCGTTTTTTGTATTGGCCGCCTATGCGTTCTATTTATTTCAACAGAAGTCGATGCGGATATCCGGCTACAAATTAGCGGCTTGGAACCTTGCAGCTTTTTTCATTGTCGTGCTTAACTTTGTTGTTTCCAACTTCTTCTCGGGTTTTCATGACTGGATATGGAGCTAATATGGAGCTAACGAACATGAAGTATCCTTATCCGATTATGGTGAATCTCGCGGGCAGACAATGTTTGGTCATTGGCGGCGGGCCAGTCGCTGAGCGTAAGGTGTTCTCGCTGCTCGAAGCGGGAGCTCGCGTGACACTCATCAGCATGGAATTCACAGAGGGAATAGCTGAATTAGCGAATAACTCGGAAGTAGTCCTGCACAGGCAGACGTTTCATCCGTCTATGATGACGGTGGACGAATTAATACCTTTCACCCTGGTTGTAGCAGCAACGAATAGCGCTGAGGTTAACGCACAGGTCTATGAGTTCGCAACCGCTCAGGGAAAATTAGTCAACGTGGTTGATCAACCAGAACTTAGCTCCTATATACAGCCTTCTGTTGTAAGAAGAGGGAAATTGGTTATTGCTGTATCAACCGGGGGGGCAAGTCCTTCTGCAGCGCGTAAAATCGCTCGGGAGATTGATAACAATTATGGTGAGGAATACGCTATTTATCTAGATTTCCTTAGTGAAGTGCGTCATCTCGTGCAAAGTAAAATAACAGATAAACAAGCTAGACAGCGGATGTTCAAAGAAATGCTGGATTGGGATGTGCTGGACAAGATACGCGATGGTTCGTTCGATAGTTGGAAGGACAAGCTTTACTTGGCTATAGAGAGAGGACCTTGGCGGACAGGACTAGCAGGTCAAGTGGAAACAGACCGGCCTTCATGGTCAGCGATTACAGATTTCGGACAGCGAGTTTAGGAGGCGGGTAGAGATGAGAACCATTACAGTAGGTACCAGACAAAGCGCATTAGCCTTAACACAAACGGGGCAAGCGGTAGAATTCTTAAAGCAGCTAGCTGCGGAGCACGGGATTGACTGCCAATTTGAAATTAAGAAAATTGTGACGAAGGGCGACCGTATTCTAGACGTAACCTTATCCAAGGTAGGCGGCAAAGGGTTGTTCGTCAAGGAGATCGAGCAAGCACTGGTGGACGGCGATATCGACATGGCCGTCCACAGCATGAAGGATATGCCCTTCGAACTTCCTGAAGGGCTCGTAGTTGGAGCGATACCGAAGCGTGAGGACCCGCGCGATGCGCTCATCACACGCGGATATGGCTCCCTCCAAGAGCTGCCGCAGGGCGCGCTTGTGGGTACCAGCTCGCTGCGCCGTGCCAGCCAGCTGCAGCATCTCCGCCCGGACCTCCGCATCGAGTCGGTCCGCGGAAACATTGATTCGAGGCTGCGCAAGCTCGATGAAGAGAACTTTGATGCGATCATGTTGGCCGCAGCCGGTTTGCACCGGATCGGCTGGCAGGATCGCATCAGCGCGTACTTGCCGCCCGAAGAGTGCCTCCCTGCCGTAGGGCAGGGGGCGCTCTGCATCGAGTGCCGGGGCGGCGATGCCTTCATGCTGGACCTGCTGGGCAAGTTCCAGCATGAGCCTACTGCGCTCGCGGTGCGAGCAGAGCGGGCTTTCCTTGGCAGACTCAACGGAGGCTGCCAAGTGCCGCTCGGCGCTTATGCGAGCGTAAGCGAAGAAGGCAGCGGATCTGATGCGCTGCTGCTTACACTGACAGGCATGGTCGGAACGCCGGATGGCGTGACCATGCTGAAGGAAACGGCTTCCGGGCGTGATCCGGAAGCGCTTGGCGAGCTTATTGCCAACAAGCTCATTGAACAAGGTGCTGAACGTATCCTAGCTGAGGTAAGGGAGTGAGCCACTTGAACAAGGGAAGAGTTTATCTCGTCGGCGCAGGTCCTGGTGACCCAAAGCTGATCTCAGTTCGTGGTTTGGAAGCTATACAGAAAGCAGATGTCATTGTCTATGATCGTCTGGCGAATCCTCGTTTACTAAAGCATCGCAGACCGGAGGCTGAGTTGATCTTTGTCGGTAAGCTTCCGGACAAACATATTTTAAAGCAAGAAGAAATCAATCATTTACTCGTAGATTTGGCTTTGCAAGGCAAAATCGTAACGCGTCTAAAGGGCGGCGATCCCAGTGTCTTCGGACGTGTAGGCGAGGAAGCGGAACTGCTCGCAGAGCACGATGTGACTTTCGACATCATTCCGGGCATTACGTCATCGATTGCCGTTCCGGCTTATGCGGGAATTCCGGTAACACATCGTAATTTCACGTCGTCTTTCGCGATTATTACAGGTCACGAGTATCCCAATAAAACGTATTCCGGTCTAGACTGGGAGCATCTGGCCAAAGCAATCGGCACGATGGTCTTCTTAATGGGTGTTGCCAATATCGAACAAATCAGCCGCGAATTAATACGCTGCGGCAAATCCCCGGAAACGCCTGTAGCCTTGGTTAGGTGGGGGACTTGGGCAGACCAGGCAACCATCACAGGAACGCTCTCCGACATCACAGAGAAGGTGAGAGAAGCCGAATTCAAATCACCGGCTGTCATTATTGTCGGTGAGGTTGTAAAGCTGCGCGAGAAGCTGGCTTGGGTCGAGAAGAAGCCGCTGTTTGGCCGCCGAATTTTGGTGACCCGCGCTAGAAGCCAAGCGAGTGAGCTGGTCGATCTGATCGATGACTTTGGCGGAGAAGCTGTCGAGTTCCCTGTTATCCGGTTGCAGCCGCCAAGTCGGCCGGAAGCCCAGCAAGCTTTGGATGAAGCATTAGATAAACTGCCTACTTTCGATTGGATTTTATTGACTAGTGTGAATGGAGTCGAGTTTTTCTTCAACCGTTTGCGCCAGCGAGGAATTGATGTTCGCAGAATGGGTAATGCCCGAATTGCTGCAGTTGGCCCCAAGACGGCTGAGGCGCTTGCTGAGCGAGGTATTATCGCCGATGTACTCCCGAGCAAATATCAAGGTGAAGGCATGCTGGAAGCCATTCAAGGCGATCTGATAGCGGGCCAGAAGGTCCTTTTGCCAACAGCTGATTTGGCTCGTGATTATTTACCCGCTAAGCTGCGGGAGCTTGGTTTGCAAGTTACCGAAGTTGATGTGTACGAGAATGTGCTCACCACAGACGACGGGGACGAAGTCATTCATTTGCTTCAAAATCATAGCATTCATATTATTACTTTTACGAGCTCATCCACGGTTACGAATTTGATTGAAGCCTTGAGGCAGCTCGGAATTGAAGAACCTTTATCCCTGCTGCAAGGTGTTGAAATTGCTTGTATCGGACCCAAAACGGCAGAAACGGTACGTCAATATGGGCTGCCGATTACGTATATGGCCGAAGAGGCCACTGTTACTTCACTTGTTCAAAGTATGATTCAACCTAAATAATGGCATTAAATAAGGAGGCGGAATCCTCATGAGTTTCCCCATTGTTCGTAATCGCCGCTTACGCGGTAATGCAGCTATTCGTAATTTAGTTCGTGAAAATCAAGTGACAGTTAATGACTTGGTTCAGCCTATTTTTGTAACCCATGGCACCAACGTCAAGTCCGAGATTGCTTCCATGCCTGGTGTTTATCATCTGTCGCTAGACATGCTAAAAGCTGAAATTGATGAAATTACATCGCTTGGTATCCAAGCCATTCTCCTATTCGGAGTCCCGGATTACAAGGATGCAAAAGGTACATCTGCTTACATGGACGAAGGTATCGTGCAGCAAGCTGCTCGTTTTATCAAAGAATTGAGCCCGAACTTACTCATTATTGCGGATACTTGTCTGTGCCAGTTTACGGATACAGGCCACTGCGGTGTCATTCATCATCACCCAATTACAGGCGCAGCTGACGTAGCGAATGATGCATCTCTTGAGCTTTTAGTGAAAACAGCAGTTTCCCAAGCGAAAGCTGGCGCGGATATTATCGCCCCATCGAATATGATGGATGGTTATGTTCATGCTATTCGTTCTGGTCTAGATGAAGCAGGCTACGAGAACACGCCAATCATGGCGTACTCAGTGAAATATGCATCCGCTTATTACGGCCCATTCCGGGATGCTGCGCATTCCACGCCGCAATTCGGCGATCGTAAGACGTATCAGATGGATCCTGCCAATGGAAGAGAAGCACTGCGCGAAGCGGAAAGCGATGTTGTAGAAGGAGCAGATTTCTTAATGGTTAAGCCGGCTCTTGCTTACATGGACGTCATCCGTATGCTCAAAGATAATTTCGACCTGCCGGTCGTGGCTTATAATGTGAGTGCCGAATACTCCATGATTAAAGCCGCTGCCTTACAAGGATGGGTTAATGAAGAGGCGATTGTTATGGAAACCATGCTAAGCTTCAAGCGCGCTGGTGCTGACATTATCCTGACGTACTTTGCCAAAGATATTGCCCGCTATTTGAAAAACAGCTAATTTTAAAAGTCAGAACCATTCACCCTAGAAGGCGCATCTGAGCAGTTTCCCGAGGAAATTGGACGGCTGCCACATCTAGACGCGGATGGTTCTTTTGTCATACATTTGTCGCAAAACGTAAGCTTACGTCGGTTGTGACAGGGGTATAATTAGGGCATAATGAATGAGAATAGATGGAAACCAGAGGAAGGTGCCTCATGAGCTACAACGACAATTTTATTAAAGCGTGCCGGAAAGAACAGGTAGATACACTGCCGGTATGGTATATGCGTCAAGCCGGTCGTTACGATCCGGATTATCGGAAAATTAAAGAAAAGTTTACCTTGCTCGAGATTTGTAAACAGCCGGAGCTTGCTGCAGAAGTTACGATGCTGCCTATTAAGAAGCTTGGTGTTGATGCGGCAATTCTATATTCAGACATTATGAATCCCGTTGCTTCGCTTGGGATTGATTTTGATATCGTCAAAGATGTTGGTCCTGTCATCCATACACCGGTCCGGACAGCGCAGGATGTTGAACGTTTGCGTCCGATTGATGTGGACAAGGACTTGTCCCATATCATTGAGACAATCCGCATTTTGGACAAAGAGCTTGAAGTTCCCCTTATTTCATTCGCAGGTGCGCCGTTTACGATTGCCAGCTACTTGATTGAAGGGAAACCCTCTAAGAGCTATATTCGTACGAAGCAGCTTATGTATTCCGAACCTGCCGTTTGGTTTGCTTTGATGGACAAACTGGGTGACATGGTGATTACTTATTTGAAATCCCACATTGCCGCAGGTGCGAAAGCTGTTCAAGTATTTGATAGCTGGGTAGGCGCGCTATCTCCTGCAGATTTCCAATTGTATGTACTGCCTACTATGGAGCGGATTTTCAAAGAGTTTTCCCACTTGAAGGAACCAAAAATCTATTTCCCTGGCGTAAGTTCAGGCGAATTACTTCCTTATTTGCATAATCTGCAAGCGGATGTCATTGGTTTGGATTGGCGTATTCCGATCTCGGTAGGACGTGAGCGTGTAGGTGAACGCTTTGCGGTGCAAGGTAACTTGGATCCATATATTTTAACGGCGCCTATGCACGTAATTGAGCAGCAGGCGAAAGCCATCATGGATGATGGAATGAAGAAGCCCGGTTATATTTTCAATCTTGGACATGGGTTATTCCCGGAGGCGTCGCTGGAAAAACTCAAAGATTTGACGGCATTCATTCATGCGTATTCGCATTCCGTGTTAACTCAACAAGCAGAAAAGAGTGGTGTTTAGGATGACCAAACGTCGCGTTGGTGTATTAGTTATGTCCTATGGGACGCCAGAAAGCCTTGATCAGGTGGAAGCGTATTACACGCATATTAGACGCGGGCATCCGCCTACACCTGAGCAGCTACACGAATTAACTGCGCGGTATGAAGCGATTGTAGGCGGGTTCTTTCCGCTGCGTGAAAATACGAATAAGCAGGTAAAAGGTCTCGAGGACACTTTACGCGCCGAGCATCCGGAAGTTGAGTTTGTGTGCTATCAAGGCCTGAAGCACGCTCAGCCCTATGTAGAAGATGGTGTAGAGCAAATGGTCAAGGATGGGATCACAGAGGCTGTAGGTGTCGTTCTGGCGCCTCACTACTCGACAATGAGCGTCGGCGGCTATGTGAAAAGAGCGAAGGATAAGGCCGAGGCGCTAGGACTTAGCATGAGCTTCGTACTGAATTACCACCTTCATGCCAAATTGATCGATGCTTTAAGCACTCGGGTAGATAAGGCGCTCACGAAGTTCGCTGATGTAGAACAGAGTGACGTCCGTGTTATTTTTACGGCGCACAGTTTACCTGAGAAAATTCTAGAAATGAAAGATCCTTATCCGGATCAATTGCTCGCGACATCCAAGGTGATTGCTGAACGCGTAGGGTTGACGAATTGGCAATTCGGCTGGCAGAGTGCGGGTCAAACGGCAATGCCATGGCTTGGGCCTGACATCTTGGAAGTTCTTAAGCAAATTCATAAAGAAGAAGGCGTGAAGAACGTTCTGCTCTGCCCAATCGGATTTGTTTCCGATCATTTGGAAGTTCTTTACGATATAGATATTGAAGCACAAGCTTTGGCTAAAGAGCTGGGCCTGCATTTAGAAAGAACGGACTCACTCAATACGGATCCTTTATATATGCAAACATTAAGCGATGTTGTCTACACCGAATGGCAGGAAGTAAGTAGACAGTCATGAGCACCCATACACCTCACTACATGATCGTTGGCGGGGGGATAACTGGGCTTAGCGCTGCTTTTTATTTAAAGAAACGGTTGGAAGCAGAGGGTGTTCCATTTCGTATTTCTGTGGTGGAGAAATCACAGGCGTTTGGCGGGAAAATCCGCACGATCGAGAAAGAGGGCTTCGTCATTGAAAAGGGGCCTGACTCCTTTCTTGCTCGGAAGCGGCCTATTATTGATCTAGCGTATGATCTCGGACTTGAGCAGGAGCTTACGGGCACGAACCCTAAGGCCAAAAAGACTTATATTGTACGTCAAGGGAAGCTGCATCGCATGCCTCCGGGTTTAGTGCTTGGTATTCCTACACAAATGACACCGTTTATGAAGACAGGCCTTATCTCTCCGCTAGGCAAAATACGGGCAGCCTTAGATCTGGTCTTACCAAAGCGTGAAATCACGAACGATGAGTCCTTAGGACACTTTTTGGAACGCCGATTAGGCAAAGAGGTATTGGAGCGTATTGTGGAACCGCTGTTAGCGGGGATTTATGCGGGAGATACTTTCAATCTTAGTTTGAAATCAACGTTCCCTCAATTCCGAATGATGGAGCAGAAACATCGAAGCTTGATCCTGGGGATGATGGCAAGCCGCAAAAACGTTCCCGAAGAAACAGCGCACTTACCTGCAGCAATTCGTAATTCAGTCTTCGTAACGTTCAAGAAAGGACTGCAGACGCTTGTGACTGGCCTTGTGGCAGCACTAGATTCAGCAGATCTACGCTCGGGGGTAGGAGTTGCTTCTGTTCGTCAGGCGGGGCAGCAGGCAGAAGTCATATTTGAAGATGGCAGCAGCGAAATCGTCGATGGCGTGATTCTAACGTCGCCGACCTATCAGGCTGCCCAAATATTGGCGCACTTCCCTGCAGCTAGCGAATTGAAGAAGATTGATTATATTTCTGTCGCGAATGTCATCATGGCGTTTGACCGGAAAGATATTCCGTTTGAACTGGATGCCTCGGGTTTTCTAGTTCCGAGGAATGAGGGCAGCACGATTACAGCGTGCACGCTAACCTCTGCCAAATGGCTGCACACGGCGCCAGAAGGCAAGGTGCTGCTGCGCTGCTATATCGGCCGTTCCGGCGAGCAGGAGTGGCCTGCGTGGTCAGATGAGCAGCTGATCAGTAAAGCACGTCATGATCTGCGCAACTTGCTCGGTTTAACGGCGGAGCCGCTGTTTACAGAGGTAACGCGCCTTAACCATTCGATGCCCCAATATCCGGTAGGCCATCTAGAGCAGATTGCACGCTTCCGCGAAGAGCTGGATGCCGCTATGCCGCAGGTTTTGGTAACGGGCGCAGGGTTCCATGGCGTTGGCCTACCTGACTGCATTAGGCAGGGCAAAGAGGTTGCCTGGCAGCTTGCAGACCGTATCATATCCGCTGAGGAGCCAGCTGTAACAACAGCCTCCGTCTAGCGCAGCTTGGCCAGATCCAACTTGAAGTCGGAAGGGGAGATGGCCAAGATTTGTTTCTCCTCTAAATCGCGAATGACTTGCATGAGGATCACTTTCTGCACACCGGCAAGCTGTGAAATTTCATCGAAATTGAGCACGAGTTTGATGATGATCTTATTCTCTGAGCGAATGCCATGCTTATTAGCCATTGTAATTAAGCTTTTGATGACCCGCGTTCTAGCATCTAAAAAGGTCAAATCATACACCTGCTGATTCGTATCGCGCAGCCGGTTGCTAAGTTCTTGCATAATGACTAAAGTAATGTCAAAATGATTGCGCAGCAGCTCGAGAAAGTTTTGCGCTGTCATAGAGAGCAGCACACAGCTTTCCAAGGTTTGCGCCGAAGCTGAGCGCGGCTTGCCATCGATCAGAGACAACTCGCCAAAGCTCTCGCCCGATTTGCAGATGGACAGTATTTTCTCCTCGCCGGAGCTGCCAGTTGTGAAGATCTTAACGGATCCGCTAACAACCATATAAAAAACGTTGCCGATTTCTTTTTCGGAAAAAAGGACGGTATTCCCCTTATAAGAGCGTCTTATGCAAATCTGTGCCAGTGCATGCTGCTGATTTTCATTTAACCGAGCGAATAAAGGGACTTTTTTAATATAATCAAGCATGGTAGGTACCGCCTTTTAAAGGTATTATGTCAACATTCTAGCACAGAAAGTTTAACGGGGGGTATTAAATTATGGAAAATTCGAGCAGAATCGACACGCGTTCTTCAGCCGCTTTTCAAGAATCCAAGAAGGTCATTCCCGGTGGCGTCAACAGTCCTGTTCGCGCCTTTAAATCGGTTGGACTCACTCCGTTGTTTATGGACAAAGGTTTTGGATCCCGCGTTACGGATATTGACGGCAACACGTTTATTGATTATGTAGGCTCTTGGGGGCCGCTTATCGTAGGACATGCACATCCTGCCGTGCTAGAAGCTATTAAAGCGACTGCCGAGAAGGGGACGAGCTTTGGTGCTCCGACGCTTTTGGAGACGCAAATGGCGCAGCTGGTCATTGACCGAGTGCCGTCTATCGACATGGTTCGGATGGTGAACTCAGGCACAGAAGCGACGATGAGCGCATTGCGATTGGCTCGTGGCTATACGAAGCGCGACAAGATCGTCAAGTTCGAAGGAAGTTACCATGGGCATGCGGATGCGTTGCTGATCAAAGCCGGTTCCGGTGTGGCTACGTTGGGGTTGCCTGATAGTCCAGGAGTCCCTAGCAGTGTGGCTAGCAATACGATCACAGTGCCGTATAACGATTTGGCTTCTGTACAGCTCGTATTTGAGAAGTTCGGTGAAGAAATCGCCGCACTGATCGTTGAACCGATCGCTGGGAACATGGGTGTTGTTCCTCCTGCTACGGGGTTCTTGGAAGGACTACGTGAAATTACAAAGCAATATGGATCTTTGCTTATCTTTGATGAAGTTATGACAGGTTTCCGCGTGCACAAGAACTGCGCACAAGGCCTGTACGGCGTTACACCGGACTTAACATGTCTGGGTAAAGTAATCGGCGGCGGACTTCCTGTAGGCGCTTATGGAGGCCGTCTGGACATTATGGAGCAAATGGCTCCGGCTGGTCCGATCTACCAAGCGGGGACTTTGTCCGGGAATCCACTGGCCATGGCAGCAGGTTATGCCACATTGTCGTTATTAGGCGAGCCGAATGTCTATGAGGAGCTGGAGCGCAAATCCGCGATGCTAGAAGCAGGATTCACACGCAATGCGGCTGAATTCGGTGTAGCAAGCACGATTAATCGCGTAGGATCGATGATTTGCCCGTTCTTTACTGAAACGAAGGTTACGAATTATGAAACGGCTAAAACGTCGGATTTAGCTAAATTTAATGCATACTTTGGTCATTTACTTGATTTAGGTGTTTCAGTTGCGCCTTCGCAGTTTGAAGGGATGTTCGTATCCACGGCTCATACGGATGAAGATATCGCGGCTACAATTGATGCTCATCGCGAGGCGTTGAAGAGATTGTAAGGCTAGGCAAGTACGACAAAAGAGGCTGTATCTGAGTCATCTACGATCGATGACTTCGGATACAGCCTCTTTTGGGTCCTATGTAACCTAGTCTAGCTTATTTCACTGGAGGGCTAGTCACGGGCTGAGAAGGAATTGCACCATTACTATTACCCTGCTGGCCTTGTGTAGTGTTCGAGCTCGGCGTTGGTGTCGCGCTCGGTTTTGGTGTTGCGGAAGCTCCTGTTGAGGAGCCTCCGGAACCTGTTGTGCCGCCGTCTGTTCCCGGTGTAGGAGTCGGGGTTGCCGATGACGCTGGTGGGGTCGGCGTTGGTGTTGGCGTTGTCGTTGTCGTTGATGTTGGTGATGTCGTCGGTGAAGTTTGTGGTTTCCCCGTCGAGCTTGGTTTGCCAGAACCGTTATCTGATACGGAAGGGTTCTGTGTTGTCCCGCCATTCTTGACTGGATCACTGCTGGATTCAGGTTTTTGGGACGGTGTTGGAGTTGCTGTTGGTTTCGGTGTTGCTTTTGGCGGCTTGGCTTTGATCTCAGCTTGTTCTCTCAAGAAATCAGGGTGATCATAAGCACCGCCTGGATCGATGTTTGTAAGTCCTGCCCAAACGTTGTTCACTTTTACTTCATCTGGATGATCGAAAACAAGGAAAGCTGACGGCAAGCGCCGCTCACCATAACGGCTGGAAGGTTTCGTAATCAACTCGTCGTTGTAAACCATCTCGGAGGATGCTCCGCCATCCAAGAAACCTGCATTAATAACGCCATCTGCCAGGAACATATCCTGTACTTCCTTCAGTGTTGCACCCACACTTTGCGTTTGGCGGCCGTCGATGACGATGAAAATAACGGTACCGTCCGCTTTTTGGCCTACAGCTGTACGAGGAGCACGTCCCCAACCGCCATCACCGCTTGTAATGAGTGGTTTACCGTTCGCGATAACACGCGGATAGAAAGAAACTGCATCTGTAACGCCGAGTTTCAATAGATCATCAATCGTATATTTTCCGATAATGAGCGTACCTTCTTTGGTAAACCCAACAATATGCTGAGGAATGCTGCCTTCTTGGTCGGTATAAAGAATTTCTCCGCCGGACATAATAGCTCCAATTGGGGCAAATCCGTTTCCTAAGCCGTCCGGATCGTTAAATCCGCCGCCGTTGACGCCTGCGACAGCGCCTGTGCGCTGAACCATCGAGGTGATTCTCTCGCCTTCGCCTTGCTTAGCAGGAACGACGACACGAATCGTGCGCGGATCGTAAACATACATCTTTTTACCTTTCCAGAACTGACCGGAGATATCTTCGACTTTCACTAGACTTTCAATGGAACGATTCGTATTAAACTGAACGGCTTGCAAATCTTGTTTTTCTACCGAGTTGACCTCAGTTAAATTTTGCATTTCAAGGACCATCTGGTCTCTACGCTGTGCGCCTACGAAAATCCAGGCCCAATCCCGATGCTGCGTGGTGATGACCGTCTTGGCTAAATATTCACGAATAAATGTCCCAGGTGGCGTCAGAAATAAAAAGCTTGAACTAAGGAATGTACATACAGCTATAACAAGTAAAATACGCTTTAACCAACTGTAGTTGCGAAAATGTTCTAATATTGAGCTACCCAAGTTGTTCCTCTCCTGCTCTAGTATTCTATTTGATGATTCAATGTCGAAAAAAATCAATACTAGACTTATATTATCATATTTTTGCATGCAATTGATATTGGTAATTGTTAAAATAAAATGTACGTCATCCAATATTCTTAAGGAGTTATTGATTCATGAAACGCTACTACTTTTTTGATTTTCCCATAGATTTAATGGCCTTGACTCTCATTTTCCTGCTTATCTTACTTGCGATCGTATTTTCTTTTCATAGAGGGACACGTTCATGAGCGTGTGGAAACGCAGCGGGGAATGGCTGGAACTTCCTCTTCCGAGTGAGACATGGAAACCTTTGAAGCCCGGCGCTGTAGATGAAATTGCAGCTTTGCTGCCGGTTCCACGCAAGTACTTTCTGCGTTTAGCCTCCCAAGGGCGTATCCGCGTACAAGACAATCTGGTAAGGCTTCATGTGTTTCCGAACGAAGAGGCTGCATTCAAAGCTGAACGCCAAGACGTTGATGTCTTGTATGAGGACGATTTCTGCCTTGTCGTCAATAAACCGGCAGGCATGTCCGTACATCCTTCGGAAGCAGGTCAAGGCGGTACGCTGGCTTCTGCCGTCGCTTATTATTATGAATCGACCGGTCAAGCCTGCGCCGTGCGGCATATCCATCGTTTAGATCAAGATACGACTGGTGCTGTTTTATACGCCAAAAATGAATGGGCACATGTGCTGCTTGATGAAGCCATGCGGGATAAGCGGATTGATCGTCGTTATGTTGCTCTAGCAGAAGGAGTATTCAAAGCAAAGCAAGGAACCATAGATGCGCCTATCGGCAAAGACCGCCATCATTCTGGTAAGCGCAGAGTAACAGTTGGCGGCGATCAAGCTATGACACACTATCGTGTGCTTCGCCAATTGAAGCATGCTGCCCTTGTGGAGCTGGAGCTGGAAACAGGCCGCACACATCAGATTCGGGTACACTTAAGCCACTTAGGGCATCCGCTTATAGGCGACGTCTTGTACGGGGGTTCTGCCCGTTTGTTTCGTCGCCAGGCTCTACATGGGGAGAGACTTACGTTCGAGCATCCTGTTACACACGAACTCATTGAGGTTCATGCACCGTTGCCACTTGATTTCCAGCAATTGCTGGACAAAGTAGAGGCGACAACAAAAATGTAGTCATGCCTCGCCCCTGCCACCCATATACTTAGAAAGACAAACAAGTAAATGGACCAGCAATCCGAGAATGCCTTCGGCATCCGGGTTTGATGGAAGGGAGGATTAATCCGGTGTCTGAACAACAACCAGGTCTGAGATTCGATATCTATGAGCGTGTTCATTTGCAGGAGGATTTGGCGGGGATACAGGAGTTAAATGATGTAGAATTGGTTCCTCACATTCAAGTGCTTACTTTGGATGATCAGGCGATACTTAAAGGGAATTTGCTCCTTACTGGCAATTATGCCAGCGAAGAAGGGGGAGCCCCAAGACTACTTGAGCATTTGATTCCAGTAGAGATTACATTGCCGCTGAACCGGATTCATCGCGTAGAAGACATTCAAGTGGATATTGAGAATTTTGACATTGATTTATTATCAGCGAGAAGTTTGAATGTAACCGGCGTGTTATCTCTGCAGGGCGTCGAAATTGTTTCGGCTCCGGTCGAGAGCTGGCGGGAGGAAGAGGAAGTTACGTTCGTGCATGAGCTTAATTTCCCGCGGTACGAGCCGCCTGCAACCTATCCGATTCAGCCGATTCAAGAGAATCCGTCGATTCAACCGATTCCAATGCCCTATATGCAGCCGACTCCCCAGTTTCAGCAGCCAATGGTTCAACCGATGCCGACTCCAATGCCTACGCCGATGACACAAATGCCTACACAAATGCAAATGCCTACACCAATGCCAATGCAAATGGATGAAAAGCCCGCACCTGCGCCTTCTTTGCAGCCATCACCATCGTCTATACAAGAAGACGACTGGGATGACGGCGGCTCAGCAGTCGTAGAAATTGAGCAAACTGAATTGAAGGTGACCCCCCATTCGGACAACACGGTGGTTACGGAAGAGAAAAAAGATCTCAAAGTTGCGTTCGGTAAGAAGGCCAATGAGGCTGTCGACCTCAACCCGTATGGCCTCAAGTCATTACTCTCGAAAGCGGGCTCTTACCTTACGGACAAAAGGCGGGCTGAGGAAGAAGCGCAAGCTGCTCTTGCCGAGGAGTCGCGGATAGATGCCGTTGAATGGAAACGTCTGTTTCTTCAAAACCAAACAAATTCCCAAGAATTTAGAAAGCTGAAAATGTGCATCGTTCAAAAAGAAGAAACGCTAGAGACGATTGCCAAGCGTTATCAGCTCAATCCTCGTGAGCTGCAGCTATTGAACAGACTCGGCGATCAGGAGATTTCAGCAGGGCAGGTTATTTATCTTCCCAGATAATTAACTGGATACATAGGCAAGAGCCTCTGGCCATTTTCACGGCTGGGGGCTCTTAATCTATTCCGGAACATCTTTTTTGAAAGCGGCATATTTTACTTATAAACGGTAATACTTGAATGATATATTGACTCTATTTCAAATGTTCGTTATCATATGATGTAAACCTTTTTGAGTAATATTGGAAACGTTGATAGGGAGTAGTAGGCGGAATGCCCTTCAGAGAGTGGAACTGCAGCGCTGAAAGGTTCCATAGGAAGCAACCGAACGAAGTCGCCCTGGAGTTGTGAATGTGACGGTAAGCGCCCGCGGTCCGCGGTTTAGCTCACTTAGCATTTGCCGGCCGCAGCCGTTATCTGTTTGAGAGCCACGCGCTTCCTATTTGAAGCTGCGCGGAATAAAGGTGGTACCACGGAAGCAAGCCTTTCGTCCTTTGCGGGCGGAGGGCTTTTTTTGTTTGATTTAACCAAGTAAATGAGCTTAATTACAGGCCTCATAAGCCTATTTAACAGAGATAAAAGTAATGGAGGTAATCTTATGACTGAAGCGAATGAAACCAAAGAGCAGCTGCAAATGCCTACCACGTACGACCCCAAAGAAGCGGAGCGAAAGTGGTACGATTACTGGATTAAAAATGAGTTTTTCAAAGCAGGCGGTCGTCCAGATGCGGAAACTTACACGATTGTGATTCCGCCTCCTAACGTTACAGGTATGCTGCATATCGGGCATGCGCTTGATTTTACACTGCAAGATATTTTGGTTCGTACGAAGCGGATGCAGGGCTTTGACACGCTTTGGCTGCCTGGCTCTGACCATGCGGGCATTGCGACACAAACCAAAGTTGAACAGAAGCTCCGCGAGGATGGCCAATCCCGCTATGATCTGGGACGCGAGAAATTCCTTGAGAAAGTATGGGAATGGAAAGAGCAATATGCGAACACAATTCGCGAGCAGTGGGCGAAAATGGGCTTTTCCTTAGACTATTCACGTGAGCGCTTTACGCTTGATGAGGGGTTGTCACAAGCCGTTCGTGAAGTTTTCGTTAGTTTGTATGAAAAAGGACTTATTTACCGCGGAAACTATATTATTAACTGGGATCCAGCGGCTCGCACAGCGCTATCGGACATTGAAGTTGAATATAAAGAGGTTCAAGGCGCGCTTTATCATTTGTCTTACAAAACGACAGACGGCCTGGATTCCATCGTTGTCGCTACAACGCGTCCTGAGACGATGCTTGGAGATACGGCGGTTGCTGTACATCCGAAGGATGAGCGTTACAAGCATTTGATCGGCAAGAAATTACTGCTGCCAATTGTAAACCGCGAGATTCCGGTTATTGCAGACGAGTATGTTGAGAAAGAATTCGGAAGCGGCGCGGTCAAAATTACCCCTGCTCACGATCCGAACGATTTCGAAGTAGGGAAGCGTCATGATCTGCCACAAATTCTTGTGATGGATGAAACCGGCACGATGAATGCAAATAGCGGCCCGTACCAAGGCAAAGATCGCTTCGAATGCCGCAAGCAAATCGTTGCTGACCTGAAAGAACAAGGCGTTCTGATCAAAATTGAAGAGCACGTTCACCAAGTAGGTCACAGTGAGCGCAGCGGTGCTGTAATCGAGCCTTATTTGTCCACACAGTGGTTCGTAAAAATGCAGCCGCTTGCCGATCAAGCGATCGATGCGCAGAAATCAGGCAAAGGTGTTAATTTTGTACCAGATCGTTTTGAAAAGATTTATTTGAACTGGATTGAAAATGTTCGTGACTGGTGTATTTCCCGTCAGCTCTGGTGGGGGCACCGCATTCCAGCTTGGCACTGCGCGGATTGCGGCCAAATTACGGTATCCCGTGAGGACGCTTCTGCTTGCACACATTGCCAAAGCACGAATCTCAAACAAGATAACGACGTTCTTGATACTTGGTTCAGCTCCGCTCTATGGCCGTTCTCCACATTGGGCTGGCCGAATGATACGGAAGACCTTAAACGCTACTACCCTACGAATGTTCTAGTAACGGGTTATGATATTATCTATTTCTGGGTAGCCAGAATGATCTTCACTGCCCTTGAATTCACGGAGCAAATTCCGTTCAAAGACGTGTTGATGCACGGTCTTGTACGCGACTCCGAAGGTCGTAAAATGTCCAAATCACTTGGTAACGGTGTAGATCCGTTAGAAGTGATTGAGAAATATGGCGCAGATGCTATGCGCTATATGATATCTACGAGCAGCACGCCGGGGCAGGATCTCCGCTTCCGTTGGGAGCGTGTGGAACAAGCTCGGAATTTTGCCAATAAGATCTGGAATGCATCCCGCTTTGCACTCATGAACCTCGAAGGCGTTAAAGCCGAAGATATCGATCTGACAGGCCATCTCGGCACAGCAGACCGCTGGATTCTGCATCGTTTGAACGAAACCGTTCGCGATGTAACTCGCCTAATCGACAGCTATGAATTCGGTGAAACCGGCCGCTTGCTGTATAATTTCATCTGGGATGACCTGTGTGATTGGTACATTGAGTTTAGTAAATTGAGCTTATACGGCACGGATGCAGCTGCGAAGAAGAAGACGCAATCGGTACTGGCTTACGTGCTTGATCGCACACAACGTTTGATTCATCCGTTCATGCCGTTCATTTCCGAAGAGATTTGGCAGCATTTGCCGCATGAAGGTGAAACGATTACGCTTGCTTCTTGGCCGGCAGAGAACCCGGCGTTCGAATCGCCAGATGCTGTTCGTGAGATGGAGCTGCTGATGGATGCAATCCGCTCCGTTCGTAACATCCGCTCCGAGGTTAATGTTCCGATGAGCAAAAAGGTTGAGCTGCTGATCAAACCGGCTAGCAGTGAAACGCAAAACATTCTTCAGAGGAACGAAGAGTACCTGAAGCGTTTCTGCAACACATCTTTGCTGCAAATCGACGCTGAAATGGCTGCGCCAGAGAAAGCGATGACAGCGATCATCACAGGAGCGGAGTTATTCTTGCCGCTGGCAGGGCTGATTGATATTGCCCAAGAACTCGTGCGTTTGGATAAAGAACTGCAATCCCTGCATGGGGAAGTTGAACGTATTGAGAAAAAGCTGGGCAATGAAGGCTTTGTGGCCAAGGCGCCTGCGAAGGTAATCGAGGAAGAGAAGGCTAAGCTTGCTGACTATGCGGATAAGCGGGATAAAGTGATTGCTCGTTTAGCGGAATTAAAGGGATAATTTCAATAAAACCAACGATTGCCTAGTTACGTATACAAGGTGATTCATATAGTAAATGAGGATGAGATCGATGAACGAATTCAAAGACAACCATCCGGCAGCTTTCCAAAGTGCGCAAGAAGCGATCGCTTGGATTGTTGGACGGATGGAGAAACTCGGTATCAAACCGGGACTGAAGCGGATGCAGATGTTGATGGAGAAACTCGGTCACCCCGAACGCAGATTGAAATTCATTCATGTAGCGGGAACGAATGGCAAGGGCTCCACATGCGCTTATTTAACTTCGGTCTTACGAGCATGCGGTTATGATGTGGGGACGTTCACGTCCCCGTATTTGGAAAAGTATACGAATCGTATCCAAGTGAACGGTGAGGACATTCCAGAAGCTGATTTGCTGAGACTAGTGAATGACATGTTGCCTGTTATTGACGAGATTGCCGAAACAGAACTCGGCGCTCCGTCGATGTTTGAAATTTCTACGGCGCTCGCTATTATGTACTTCGGCAAGGTGGCTTATCCCGATTATGTAGTATGGGAAACGGGCCTAGGGGGAAGGCTGGATAGCACGAATATCGTGAATCCGGTCGTAACGGTCATAACCAATGTTGGTCATGACCATATGGACATCCTTGGAGATACCATCGAAAAAGTAGCCGCGGAGAAAGCCGGCATTATTAAAGCCGGTGTTCCAGTGATTACAGCAGCCCAGCCCCATGAAGGCTGGAGCGTTATAGAAGAAACGGCGAAAGCCAAGAAAGCGACGCTTTACTCGCTTGGAGATCAATTCGATATCGCGAATGTGACGAGTCAATTGGATCTTCAGACTTTTGATTTCAAGGGGCCATTCCGGCCAATCCCTGGCGTGCCAATTTCGCTGAATGGTGAACATCAGCTGAAGAATGCCGCTGTGGCCGTGATGACGCTGGAAGTGCTTCGTCAGTACTATGCATGCATCGTAGATGATGAAGACTTGTACAAAGGGCTGAGAGAGACTCGCTGGCCTGGCCGGCTTGAGATGATTTCGAACGAGCCTCGTATTTTGCTGGATGGTGCACATAATCCTGAAGGTGCTGCGACACTTGCGGCTGCACTCCAAACCGTCTATAGTTACCGAAAGCTGAATCTGATGATGGGAATGCTTTCGACAAAGAATCATACGGGCTATCTCAGGCATATACTACCATTGGTGGATACACTTATCATTACGGAACCTGATTTTCATAAAAAAGGGGATGCCGAAATGCTCGCCGAGCTAGCACGTGAACTTCTTCATGATATGAATCTTCAGGTGGATATCGTGGTTGAACGCGAATGGAAGCGGGCATTAGAAATCCTTACAAGCAGAACTGAGCAGGATGATCTGGCGGTCGTATCCGGCACGCTGTATTTAATCTCCGATGTTCGTTCTTGGATTACCTATCAAACCGATTCTGAAAAAGGATGGTGAGAACGGCGTGAGTCAAGCAGAACACGTACATTTTATTGGCATCGGCGGATACGGCATGAGTGCAATTGCCAAAGTCATGCTTGAAATGGGTTACCGGATTTCCGGTTCCGACCTAGCACACCAAGAGTTAACGGAAAAGCTAAAAGCGAAGGGTGCGCAAGTTTTCATAGGGCATGAAGCTCGCAATGTATCAGGTGCTGATTTGGTCGTTTACTCGACAGCCTTATCCAAAGATAATGTGGAGATGCAAGCGGCGGAAGAATTAAATATTCCTGTTATTCACCGCTCACAGATGCTGGCAAGACTGATGAATGAACGCAAAGGCATAGCCGTTGCAGGAGCTCACGGCAAAACGACGACCTCCTCAATGATCGCTTTGGTTATGGAAATTTGCGGTATAGATCCGACTTATATTATCGGCGGCGAAATCATGAATGTGGGCAGCAATGCCAAAGCAGGCAAAGGTGAATTCGTTGTAGCGGAAGCCGATGAAAGCGATGGTACTTTCCTTCAATATCATCCCACGCTTGCGCTGGTAAATAACATTGAAGCAGATCATTTAGAGAACTATAACGGTGATTTCGAGAACTTAAAGCAAGCTTACAAGCAATTCCTCAGCCAAGTGAGACCTGGTGGAAAAGCGATTGTTTGTCAGGATGATATGTTCTTACGTGAAATGATTCCGTCCATTCAAAGCGAAGTCATCACGTATGGAATAGATAATAATGCTGACTACGTAGCCAGCGATATTTCGTTAGGCGACCGTAAGGTTACGTTTAACGTTCACAGCAAAGGTGCGCTGCTTGGGCAGGTTAGCTTGTCTGTCCCAGGGAAGCACAATGTATATAACGCATTAGCGACATTAATCACATGCTTGGAAGCAGGACTGCCTTTTGAGAAGATTGCTGAGGCTATTCAAGAGTTCCGGGGTGCGAAGCGTAGATTCCAGGTACTTGGAGAAGTAGAAAACATCCTAGTCATTGATGACTATGCGCATCATCCGACTGAGATTCAAGCAACGATTTCTGCTGCCAAAGCAACAGGCAAACGAATCATTGCTGTCTTCCAACCTCAACGCTATACGCGTACCTATTATCTATTTGAGCAATTTAGCCGCTCTTTTGATGAGGCGGATGAGGTTATCATTACCGACATTTATTCTCCTGCGGGCGAGAAACGGATAGAGGGAGTAGATTCAGCTAAACTAGTTGAATTGATCAAGAGCAATAGCAATCCTAATGTTCAGCACATTGCTACAAGGGAAGAAGTTCTTGGATATTTAATCGATCATGTGCAGCCAGGAGATTTGGTGCTAACCATGGGTGCAGGGGATATCTGGAAAGCGGCTGACGGTTTAGCGAAGTCACTGCGCAAGAAATACGAGACGAACGGTTAGAGGAAAGATCGCTGTAAGCCAATTGGCTGGAGGCGGTCTTTTTTTGACATTAAGCATTATATGTTTAGGGGTAAGCGGCCTTTTTTCTTGTTCGTTGGCGATATAACGGCAATTTAGGTGGCACAGGACGGTTGGCAGCAGTAAGGTCGAGAGCCTACATTGCATTTAATACAACATAATGACATGCTCTGACTACGGAAGGGATCTTTCGTTGTATAAAATACAACCATTTGTTGCGAAAAAGTCATTTGTAGTAGTTTCCTGCTTAAATCACTGTATAAAGTACAATGTAGGGCGTGCTTAGGCCTAATTACAGCTAAATGGTTGCACAAAATACAACATAGAACGCTAATGCAATATTCTCTTACCCGATTGGCTGATGTAACAAGGCACCTGACGGCAACGCCAGGACATCTCGATAACAAACAAACTTAGCTGGATCCCCAATATGGATCTAACTAAGCTTTTTTGTTTAACCAAACATATTTCAATTCTCTCAATCATAATCTAGTAACAGAAGATTTGGACAAGATGACGGCGGGTCCGTTTCCAAATACATTTTATGAGGAGTGAATTGAATGAGTAAAGCAAGAATCACGTATCGTTTCGACTCCAAGGAGCCGGCAGAATCCACCCGTAAAGCCTCGCGAGTTCCGGGTCCTGAAGAGAAGGTGATTCCACTCTATCAGGAAGAATATAAGGTAGTACCGAATTCTCCCAATGATGGGCAAAACTCAGAAGAGATAACACCCTATCAACAAGCTGAGAGAGAGCAAGTAGAAAGCCTATTTGAACCGCATGCGCTGAATACGTTTACCACGGACTTCGGCAATTGGCATAGCCAGATTGAGACGGAAGGTGAAAGAGTCGAACGAATTATTCGCGAGTCTCAGGCCATCCGGGAACAGCAAGCGAGCAGAGAAGTTCCTGCCCAAAGACCTGAGCCGATTAAGGAGCAAAATCGCGATGAATGGTCAAGCTGGACGCAAAAAGGGCCTTATATAGAACCGGAAACAGGCGCTAGATATGCAAAATCAAGTGGTGCTCCATGGATTCGTATTGCAACCTCAGTAGCAGGAGCTGTCGTGACGGGAGTCGCTTTCGGATTTTTTGTTCTCTCAATGTTTTCACCATCGGACCGTACGCCGACTGATTCAGCATCCGGCAAAAATACAATCGCTGTTCCTTCGGCAAATGTAGCGGCTGTTCCATCAAAAGCGCCGGGCGGGGCTACGAAAACAGGAACAGATCAAGCTGCTGGCCTTCCTGCAACGGCTGCTGCTGTAACACCTGTTCAAATTCCGGCTAAATCTTTCACATTCCTGCAAAATGGGGTGTTTAGCTCTTTGCAGGGGGCTCAAGCCATCCAGGATACGCTGAAGAAGAAAGGCTTGGCATCCGCACTGGACAGTTCGGATAAGCTCACGGTGTTTGTAGGCTTTGCCAATAACAAAGACGACGCCACAACCCTTAGACAACAAGTCCAAACCGTGGATAAAACAATTGAAGTGTATATCAAAAGTTTAGACATCCCGGCAGCAACAGGAATCCGTTGGGGCGGTCAAAAACCCGATTCGGTGCCTGCTTTCATAGCTGAAGGAAATAAGCTTGTGAATACGATTAATGAATTAGCTCTTATTCATCTAGCTGAAACGACGCCAAGCGCGCTTTCAGATAGTTCTCTGCAATCGATTCACGCTTCTCATCAATCGTTGACGACGCTATCTACGGCAATAAATGAAGGCTTAAGCGATGACTCCAAGCCTATTGTCCAGAAGATGACATCCTCCTTGAACAGCGCTGTGCAATCGATGGATGAGTACAAGAAAAGTCCTTCCACGGCGATGCTCTGGCAAGCTCAAACTTCCATGATGCAGTACATCCTTGCACAGAAAGACTTACTCAAGAAAATAAGCGTATCTTAACCTAAAAAAAGCAGGTGCCTCCATAGCTCATCGGAGCTTGGGAGACACACTGCTTTTTATTTTGTGTAATAACGATCTAACAGGGCAGCAATCTCTGCGCGTGTCATCGTTTGCTCCGGTTTGAACGAAGTATCCGTGCTGCCGTTAATAATGCCTTTCTGCTTCAGCGCATAAATGGCTTTGGCGCTCCATAAGTTCGTTGGTACATCGTCAAATGTTACTTTAGGAGCTGGGCTTTGCCCACCGCTTTTTGTTGACAGTTGGATGAGGCGGTCGAAGAGATAAGCGACTTCGCCACGGGTGATGGGCTGTTCAGGGCGAATCGTCCCATCGGCATAACCCTGAAGCAGATTTAATTTTTCCGCCTTGGCGAACACAGGGCTTGCCCAGTAAGAATCGGGCAGGTCTTTGTATGTTCGATCAGCCGTCTGGCAGCTGTATACCGCTGATGTGACGGTTCCACTTGGCGTACAAGCTGTTTCTAGTTTGTCGAATGAAAATACGCGATCCATTAGAGTGAGGAATTCCGCTCTTTTCAAAGCGCGATCTGGTTCATAGCGATTAGCAATTCCATCAATGATGCCTTTATTTTTCATGCGAAGAATGGATTCTCTTGCCCAGTGCCCTAGGGAATCTATGAATAAAGGAGGCGTATAAGCCGTAATACCATTGGCAATGCCAACGGCCATTTTCGCTCGGATGGCGTCACTCGCAAGCAAAGCTGCATCGCTAGATTGGCTTAGGAAAGCTGTTTCCACAAGAATACTTGGAATGCTGCCCATTCTAGCTACGTAAACCGCGCTTGGGACTAAGCCCAAATTTTTGGTGCCAGCTGCGGAAACCAAGGAATCCAATACATGCTGGGCCAAATCTTTGCTGTATGGTGTCAATTGTTTCATTTTGTCGCTTGCGGGATAATCTTCTTGGGGGTAGTCATTGTCGTAGTAAAGCACCATGCTGCCTTTGACAGCTCCGTTCGGATGCGAATTGGCGTGGACGGATACGAATAAATCCGCTTGCAGGGCATTTGTGAAATTCACGCGCTGAGCGAGTGACCAATACGTGTCATCGGTTCTTGTCATGACGACCTCGTAACCTCGCTTCGTTAGCTCGTCCCGCAGCTTTTGCGTGATGTCGAGGTTGACATCTTTTTCCTTCAAACCATTCACGCCGGAGGCACCAGGGTCGCTCCCGCCATGTCCGGCATCGAGAACAATTTTGTAGGCAAAAGCTTGATAAGGAAACGCTATCGTAAGTATAAAGGTGAGTAGAACAAGTCTTTTAAGTAAAGTCATAGTTGAAGTACCTCCGATAATCTATCTTACTAGGATCAGCTAAGGATGTAAGCAGGTAAGAATCACCATCTGGCTACATTTTTCATGGAAAAAATTAGAGTGTGCCCGTATAATAGGCTTGTACATAGAAGAGAGGATGACAGCGATGAAAAAAAACACGTTTACATTAGTCATATTTTTAATCATCGGATTGATAACCGGGATTATAGTCGGCCAGCTGCTGGCTCCTGTGCCTGCTCTATCTTTTTTGACCAAATCGGCCTCGATTACTTGGGATCCAAAGGCAGATCTGCAAGTTGTGAAATATGAGCTGCATCTTCTGGTGAGACTAAATTTGTGCAGTATTCTTGGATTAGTAGGGGCTTTCCTCCTGTATCGCAAGTTGTAATCGGCATTGAATCCTATTCGGACATTATCATAAACTAGGAGTTGTTTCTTTTGAGTAAATTACCAAACCACGAGCAACGATTAATTCTTGCTTCATCCTCGCCGCGGAGGCAGGAGCTGATTCAAGGACTTGGACTACCCTATATCATTCGGGTGAGCGACGCGGATGAGACCGTAGAAGGAAAAATAACTCCTTCAGAACTAGTAGAAGTTCTATCCATTCGCAAAGCGTCAACCGTTCGTGAGATGCTGGAGTCCAGTGAAAAACACGGGATTATCATTGGTTCTGATACGGTCGTTGTTCTTCAAAATGAGGTCCTTGGAAAACCTGTGGATGAAGAGGATTCCTTCCGGATGTTGAAAGGTCTGCAAGGCACGACGCATCAGGTTTACAGCGGAGTGGCCTGCATCGACGCAGCTACTGGGAAACATGTTGTTTCGCATAGTGTAACGAATGTGAAGATGAAAGCTATGTCTGATGAGCAAATTCGTCGATATATCGCAACAGGGGAGCCTAAGGATAAAGCCGGCTCATATGCGATTCAAGGGATTGGCGCTACAATCGTCGAATCGATTGAAGGGGACTACTTTACAGTTGTCGGCTTACCGCTTTCCTTGCTTAGTGATTTGCTGCTAAACTTCGATATTCAAGTCCTGTAATCTCTCCTTTCCAATCGTTCACACATTGACTGTGCAATCTGTAACGGTTACAATGACAGTAAGCAACATGACATCGCATTCTTCAGGGAGGATTGGCCATGAACAGCGAATTTACAATAGCCGTCCACAGTCTCGTATTTCTTGCAAATTTGCCTGATCATATGGCAACGAGTGAAGAAATTGCTACGAATGTATCTACACACTCTGCTCGTATACGCAAAGTTATGGGCTTTCTGCGAAAAGCAGGTTACGTTACTACCAAAGAAGGCATCGGAGGCGGATTCATTTTCTGCCGTAACCCGGATGATGTGACACTCGGTGAAATTTACCGCTTAACCTGTCATGGATCTTTGAAGCCAAGCTGGTGCTCCGGCGATGAGAAGAATAACGATTGCATCATCTCATCCAAGATGGATAAGTTGATGGGCAACGTTTTCAATGACGCCGAAAAGCAGATGGAATTGTACTTCGATGGTTACACCATCGGCGGTATGCTAGAACGAATCAAAGCTTATGGATGCCCAGAATCGAATAATGAGCAGTTATCCTAGAAGCCCTCGGATCTTATAATCCGGGGGTTTTGTGTCGTTTTAGGACCCTTATCGCGAATGGGATACGGATAAGTAACACAACCTACAGATGGAAAGAGGGGAATTGATGGAAGTTACAAGTTTAATGCTGCGCGAAGTGCCGACGGAGGAAAGACCTAGAGAGAGGATGCTCCAATATGGAGCAGGGGCGCTAAGCCATGCCGAACTTTTGGCGATCATTCTTCGAACAGGAACGGTCTCGGAGTCAGCGGTTCGTCTGGCAAGCCGCATCTTAAGCGAGTCTGGAGGCTTGCGCAGCCTTGTGGACATGAGCAAAGATCAGCTTACACAAATCAAAGGTATTGGTGATGCCAAAGCACTGCAAATTTTGGCCGGTATCGAGCTCGGGCGGCGAATTGCCAAGAGTACATTCTCGGAACGGATTACGATTCGTTCACCGAAGGATATCGCTAACTTAATGAGTGAGGAGCTTCGTTATTTACAGAAGGAGCATTTTGTTTGTTTATTTTTGAATACGAAAAATCATGTGCTTGCGCAAGAAACACTCTCCATGGGCAGCTTGAACGCGTCCATCGTCCATCCCCGCGAAGTTTTCCGTGCAGCAATAAAAAGAAGCAGCGCGTCCATTGTTTGTGTGCATAATCATCCTAGTGGAGATCCCACCCCAAGTCCGGAAGATATACAGCTAACTCACCGTTTGGTGGAAGCAGGAACTATTATTGGTATTGAAGTGTTGGATCATGTTATCATAGGTGATCAGAGATTCATAAGTTTGAAGGAAGAAGGCTTTATGTAATATAATAGGTTGGCAATAGGAAAGGAGTAACTGCCATGTTTGGAGGCTTTACGAAAGATCTAGGGATTGACTTAGGAACAGCGAATACACTGGTTTATGTAAAAGGCAGAGGAATAATCGTTAGAGAACCATCGGTGGTTGCTCTACGTACGGATACGAAAACAATCGAGGCTGTCGGAGACGCAGCCAAAAAAATGATCGGCCGCACACCAGGCAACATTCGTGCGATTCGCCCCATGAAAGATGGCGTTATTGCTGATTTTGAAACAACGGCAACGATGATTCGCTACTTTTTGAGACAGGCTCAAAAACAGCGCTGGTTATTCCAACGGCACCCTAATGTGATGGTATGTGTACCTTCTGGCATCACTGCCGTTGAGAAACGAGCGGTGGAAGACGCAACGAAACAAGCAGGGGCGCGTGAAGCTTATACGATTGAAGAGCCGTTTGCGGCAGCGATCGGCGCAGATCTCCCGGTTTGGGAACCAACCGGAAGCATGGTTGTCGATATCGGAGGGGGCACCACAGAGGTAGCAGTTATCTCGCTTGGAGGCATTGTTACGAGCCGTTCCATCCGTATTGCCGGGGATGAAATGGACGAGGCCATCATTCAATACATTAAACGTACATACAATCTGATGATTGGGGAACGCACATCAGAGACACTCAAGATGGAGATCGGTTCTGCACTTCCGATGGAGCAGCCAGAGACACTGGAGATCCGTGGACGTGACCTTGTTTCTGGTCTGCCGAAGACAATGAGTGTAACCTCGGATGAGATTACAGAATCATTAACAGATACGGTTAATGCGATTGTTGAAGCGGTGAAAGTCACGCTAGAGAAGTGTCCGCCCGAATTGTCAGCGGATATTATGGACCGCGGGATTGTGTTAACCGGCGGTGGCGGTTTATTGCGCAACCTGGATCGCTTGCTTGCTAGAGAAACTGGCATGCCTGTTCTAGTTGCAGAGAATCCGCTTGATTGCGTGGCGATTGGGACTGGCCGCGCCTTGGAGAATATTCATTTATTTAAAAATAAATCAGGTTCAGGTTCGCGCTATAAGCGATAATATTCGTCAGAATTCGTTAGAAGGTGCTCATTTTGTTCAAATTCATGGGAAACAAGAGGCTGATTTTCCTGATGTTCGGGCTAGTCTGCTTCTTTATATTGATGGGATTAACGCTGGGAAACCGGGGACCGATGACATGGCCGGAGAAATTCGTCAAAGACTCGGTATCGTGGACGCAAGGACTCTTCTACAAGCCCGCTGCGCAGGTAGCGGGTTTCTTTGAAGACATTCGGCAGCTTAGAGTCATCTATGAAGAAAATAAAACTCTGAAACTGACCTTGACACAGTATGCGCGAGATACGCAGCGTCTGAATGAGCTGGAATCACAAAACAAGCGCCTGATGGAGTCATTGGGCTTTACAGAACGACAGCGTCAAGCCAATGTGTACACGTATCGGATTGCCGAGGTTGTTACAGTGGATAACGATCCGTACAATAGCACGGTTACGATTAATTTAGGCGACAAGGACGGCATCAAAGAGAATATGGCGGTTATGACTGTTGACGGATTAGTTGGCAGAGTGAGTAAAGTGTTCGGCTTCCATTCCAATGTGCAACTGTTGAAAGAGATCACGGATTCCGACAACAACTCCAAAGCGATAGCGGTCACCGTGAAAGGCAATGAGAGTCAACCATTCGGGATGATTGAGTCTTATGACAGCAATACCGGGGAACTCGTGATGAACAAGGTGGAACATGCGGACGACATGAAAGTCGGGGATACGATTATTACATCAGGTTTGGGGCAAGTATTCCCTAAGGGGATTGAAGTAGGGACAATCTCTTCCATCGGCCCAGGGGAATTCGGAATCACCTACAAAGTTATGGTGAAGCCTAAAGCTTCGTTTAACCGTATTCGTGAAGTATTCGTAGTCGAAGTTCCGGAAGTGAAATGAGGTGAGCCGTTACGTGACTCGACATTTGCTGTGGCTCATTCTATTAGGCTTGTTTATCCTGCAAGGCACCATTGTGGTTTGGCTGATCCCATCCGCGTGGCAAGCTAGCGTGCATGTTACCCCCCATTTTACACTGGTCTTTATCTTGTTTATTGGACTTTTCCATCATCGACATTCTGCACTGATCTATGGGCTTTTGTTCGGTCTCCTGCATGATTTTAACTATTATGGGTCGATGCTCGGCGTATATTCCTTCGGGATGGGACTCACCGCGTATTTGGCAGGACTGGCGCAGCGCAGGCAGCCTAACCTCATCTTTTATAATCTGCTCATTACTGGCGTCGGTCTGCTGTTGTTTGAGTTCATCGATTATGGCATTAACCGCTTGTTTAAGCTCATTGATATTGAGTTGAAATTTGCTCTCACCCATTACATGCTCCCAAGTGTGCTGTTTAATTTGCTTTTCGCCTTAATTTGCTACGTACCGATTCGCAAGCTGCTTGAAGGAAAGCGGATCGTACCTGCGAATACCGAAGATTAATTTTCCAGGCGGTTAGCAGGAGAATCCACGACAAGAGCCGAAATGTATAGGTTGGGAGGTCGGCATTCAATTATGTCTGTAGCTAAGCACCATGTGATGATAAAAGGGGTCAAAGATGGCCTTGTTTTTTTACTAAACGATGCATGCGATTGGCAAGATTTGCTGAAAGAGCTGCAGCATAAGCTGGAGAAAACGCATCAGCAAATACTGACCGGACCGATTATTCATGTGCACGTTAAATTAGGCAGCAGGGAAGCGACTGAGGAGCAGAAAGAAGAGATCAGATCTGTCATTAAGCAAAAGGGCAATCTGCTCATTCAATCGATCGAAAGTGAGCCCCGCAAGGAAGCTGTTATAGAGCCTGCTGCAAGAATGTCAACTCTTAAAGGCATGATTCGTTCGGGACAAACCCTCCATCATGAGGGGGATTTACTATTTTTAGGCGATGTTAATCCAGGCGGAACAATTACCTCTACCGGGAACATTTATATTATGGGCTCGCTTCGCGGGATGGCGCATGCCGGGATTGACGGCGATGATAAAGCGATTATTGCTGCTTCTCATATGCGTCCGACCCAACTTCGGATCGCTGGAATTATAAGCCGTTCTCCGGATGAATGGGGAATTGAAGAGGCTTTTATGGAGTTTGCTTATGTGAAAGATGGTAAAATGGAAATCGATAAGCTGCATCAGCTTCATCGGATTTGGCCTGATTCGAATTTGAAATTATAGACTTATATACGTTATAGAAAATAGCGCGTGGGGTGAGAACATATGGGAGAGGCAATCGTTGTTACTTCGGGAAAAGGCGGCGTTGGCAAAACAACGACTTCAGCAAATCTTGGAACAGCATTGGCGCTTTTAGGGAAGAAAGTATGCATGGTAGACACCGACATTGGCCTGCGCAATTTGGACGTTGTCATGGGACTCGAGAATCGGATCATTTATGACCTTGTGGATGTCGCGGAAGGACGCTGCCGTTTACCACAAGCCTTAATCAAAGATAAGCGCTTCGATGAGCTGTATCTATTGCCTGCTGCTCAGACGAAAGACAAGCATGCGGTATCGCCGGAGCAAGTGCGAGATATTATTCTTGAGCTAAAAAAAGATTTCGAATTCGTCATCATTGACTGTCCGGCAGGCATTGAGCAAGGCTTCAAAAATGCGGTAGCGGGCGCAGACAAAGCAATCGTTGTAACTACCCCAGAGAACGCTGCTGTACGTGATGCGGATCGCATTATCGGGCTACTGGAGAATGAGAAAATTTCTTCGCCGAAGCTCATCATTAACCGGATTCGTCCAATGATGATGAAGAAAGGCGAGATGCTGGATATTGACGAAATCTGCTCGGTGCTTGCCATCGATCTGCTCGGGATCGTGCCAGATGATGAACATGTCATTAAAGCGGCCAACGCAGGTGAGCCGACCGTGATGAACCCATCGTCCCGCGCTGCGATTGCTTATCGTAACGTGGCACGCCGGATCTTAGGCGACACGGTGCCTCTCATGCAGCTCGAAGACAAGACTGGATGGGTCAAACGTATGAAAAAGTTTATCGGAATAGGATGATCTTGCTGTGCTCGCAAAACTGAAAAACATTGATATTCCTATTGTTGTCATTTTGTTCGCCTTCATGGTTATCAGTACGATGACGGTCTATAGTGCGTCCGTAGACCATCCATCCATTGTCATCTCGATTTCCAAAATTCTTATTCTCTATGCCGTGGGATTAATTGCATTTCTAGCCTGCAGCCTTTTTGATTATCGGGTGCTTATCCGGATTGCCCCATTTTTGTATGGTATAGGCATTGTATCCTTGATTGCTGTCTATTTTTTTGGCAAAAAAATTCATGGCGCACGCGGTTGGTTTGAACTTCCGGGAGGCTTGACCTTCCAGCCTGCTGAGCTTGTGAAGCTGATTCTGATCATCTGCGTGACAGCACTTCTGGCCAAACGCGGCGGTGATCTGCTGCAAATCAAGAACGATCTGATCCCTGTCTGCGCGGCTGTTCTGTTACCTTTTATTCTCGTTTTGATTCAGCCGGACTTGGGGAATGCGATTATTTTTGTGATTATCCTGCTCGGTATGCTTTGGATCGGTAATATCAAATACACGCATGTCTTACTGAGCATAGTCATATTAGCAGGCTTAGGTTTCCTGCTCCTCACCCTTTATAAGACGTTTCACGAGAGTTTGTTCGAGGTTCTCAAAGGGTACGGCTTCAGCCACTGGATGGACCGTATCGACACCTATCTCTATCCGCAAGATGTAACAGAAGATGACAGTTATCAAGTGAAAAATGCGATTAGAGCAATCGGTTCAGGCGGTCTCGAAGGCGAAGGCTTTCTTAAGGGGACTTCTGTCCACAGTAACTTCATTCCTTTTGCTTATTCGGACTCCATTTTTGTTGTGGTAGGGGAAGAATTCGGCTTTAGGGGTTCAGCTGTTCTATTGCTTATCTATTTCTTGCTTATCTACCGCATGATTCTGATCTCGATTCAAAGCACTCAGCTTAGCGGAGCGTATATCGTGGTTGGTGTTGTCTCCATGTTCGTCTTTCAAATTTTTGAAAATGTTGGCATGATGATCGGCATTATGCCTTTAACGGGAATTACCCTTCCATTCGTTAGTTATGGGGGGACCTCGCTCTTGATCAATATGCTTTCCCTTGGTCTAGTCATGAGCGTTAAACTGCATCAAGAACGTGAACCGGAATTGTTCTGAAAATGATAAGCACCTGGCCATCGGTCAAGGGCTTTTTTTCTGTCCGTTCGGAGGCGATTCATTGCGGATTATCACATAATCTTGTCCTTCTTCTCATAGGCTGTACTATGCGAGATTAGCTAGTACGACGATATGAAGATTGTTTTCCTGAAGGAAAACGTTTGGGAGGGGCTTCCATGGAAGTCAAAGATAAAGTGAAACAACGGCGATTAGAACGACTTCGCCATTTGCGTGAAGCATCTGAGAATTCGAACGTCAACGGGAGCCCAGCAAGAGCAAACAGATTGATGGAGCATGTGCCTGTGCCGCCAAGGCAGCAGCATGTAGAGCTGCCGCTTTATGTAGACGCGGACTGGAAACGGCGTATGGAAGATCCTGAATACGCTTGGCAGCAGAAAATATTAATGGACAAGACGCTTAGCGGCGGCGGCCCACCGGGTGATGGAGAGAGAGGGCTGTTTGCCCCTCCTTCACCACGCAAAATAGCGGTCAAGCTGTTGGTGAGCTGTGTGCTGTTCGCCTCCCTGTACGGCATGTTTCAGATCAATCAGCCATGGGCGAATAAAGGCAAGCAGTTTGTTGCCGCTTCGCTAACGCAGTCTTATGATTTCACCGCGGTATCGGCTTGGTATGCGAATCAATTCGGGGGCTCGCCTTCCTTTATTCCGAGTTTTAATCGTGTAGGGGATGAAGCTGTAAAGGTAAGTACTTCAAAACGGACCCTTTATGTTCCTGTAAAAGGAAGTATCATCAAGCCGTTCGATGGGACTAATCAACTGGGCGTCACGCTTAATACAGCGGAGTATGCACCTGTTTATGCGCTAGACACGGGACAAGTCGTTTTCTCCGGGGTTTCGGCTGAAACAGGTACAACGGTTATCATACGCCATCCAGGAGGGATGCAGTCCCTGTACGGAGGGTTAAGCGAGGTTAGCGTAGAGGTGGGAGATTGGATGAAGGTGGGTGAACCCCTCGGCAAAACCTCCAAGAAAGATCCGGCTAAAGGCACGCTTTATGTTGCTTTTACGAGAGATGGACGCCCTGTTAACCCGACGGATGTGATCTCCTTTGATTAAATTGGCCGGAACGACATATCGGTTTCACCCTTTATTTACGCTAGTTTTAATTGGATCTGCTCTTACGGGTTATTTTCTTGAGGCCATTACCTTATTCGGTATCGTACTCGTTCATGAACTCGGTCATTTGGCGGCTGCGAGCGGCTTTGGCTGGCGGGTGCGTGAGGTCCAACTGCTCCCCTTCGGCGGGGTGCTTGTTGTAGATGAGCTAGGAAGTGTACCAACCAGGGAAGAGCTCGTGGTTGCTTTAGCAGGTCCACTGCAGCATGTATGGCTGATTGCTCTGGCGCTTCTTATGAAATGGCTGGAGGTTGGAACAGCAAGTTGGTGGGATTATTTTATCGAAGCTAACATCATGATCGGGTTATTCAATCTCCTTCCGGTCATGCCGCTGGATGGCGGTAAAGTGATGCAGTCCTTATTAGGGTATTTATTGTCATACCACAACACGATTTTATATTCGGTTTGGATATCCATGTTCTTAAGCTTAGGCATCATTGTTATGGCCATCTTACAGCTGATTAGCGGGCAGCTTCCGCTGAACATATTAGTGATCGGCATCTTTCTGCTAGTGTCAAATTGGTATGCGTACCGGCAGCTGCCGTATCACTTTTTCCGCTTTCTGATTGGCCGCGGGAGCCGGGTAAGCCTGCTGCTGAGCCGCGGCACTTTGGCGCAGCCGATCGTCATTACGAAGCATCGGACAATGGCCGATACTTTGAAGCTTTTTATGCGGGAAAAATACCATTTAATTTACATTGTCAACGAGGCAGGACGCATTCAAGCTATATTGCCTGAACAGCAGCTGGTGAGCGGTTATTTGGATGGAAAAAAACCGGGGAGTGCAGTTTCCGATCTTTTCATGTAAAATAACTGGTGAGGTGAACGTGTATGAAGCAACTTATAATTCACTGCGCACCGGAGCTTACACAAGCGGCATTGCTGGAAGAAGGTCGCCTTGTTGAGTATGATTCGCAGTATCCGCTTGATTCCCAAAGAGCAGGCAGCATCTACATGGGTCGCATCGTCAATGTACTTCCCGGCATGCAGGCGGCATTTGTCGATATTGGACTTGCGAAAAATGCCTTTCTTTATATAGACGATCTCCTCCCTGTCCATTTGGACAAGCAACCTAAGATTAAACCTTCGATAACGGAGCTTGCTGAAGTAGGCCAGACACTTATGGTACAAGTGTCCAAAGATCCGCAAGGCACCAAAGGTGCAAGAGTCACGACACATGTTTCTATTCCTGGGCGCTGGATTGTGTACATGCCAGGTGCCGATTACATTGCAATCTCCCGCAAAATTGATTTAGAAGCCGAAAGACAGCGACTCAAGCAGCTGGCAGAAGGAAACTTGCTTCCTGGTGAAGGTGTTATCCTGCGTACGGGCTCACTCGGTCAAAGTGAAGAAGCAATCCGTGATGATTTGCAAAATTTGCGGGAATTGTGGCAGATGATTCAATCCAAAGCACAGGGAGCAGAGGCTCCCGCGCAGCTTTATCAAGATCTTGATCTCCTGCCCCGATTAGCCCGCGATGTTATTACTTCGGAAGTGAACGAAGTTTGGCTCAATGATTCCAAAGTGTTCGAAGAGATGAGACAACTGCTTCGCAAGCAGCACCCGAGTTGGCGGGGGCGAATCGCCTTCTACGACCGGAAGACTCCGCTGTTCGATCATTTTGGCGTAACGGAAGAACTGAATGTAAGCTTTAGACGGAAGATTTGGCTGCCAAGCGGCGGATACTTAATCATTGATCAGACCGAAGCGTTGACCGTTATTGATGTGAACACAGGCAGATATACCGGATCCATTAATTTGGAGCAGACGGTCACAGATATTAATCGTGAAGCAGCAAGTGAGATTCCAAGGCTTTTGCGCCTACGGAATATTAGAGGCATTATTATCGTTGATTTTATTGATATGATTTCGGAAGTGAACCGTGCCGCGGTTATGGAGAACATTACGCAGGCTGTGCGTAAGGATCGTTCCAAAACAATAATCGTTGGATGGACGAAGCTAGGCTTGCTGGAAATGACGCGAAAACGCAAATAAAACATTGCATATCAAAATGTTTCTGTGATATAATACTCGGAGTGTGTTGTTTAGGCATGCTGTAACCGCGCGAAACGGGTTGAAGTACGGTGTTTGGATATTCATCCTGGCCGTCACCTGGACAAGGCGAGTCTGAGACATGAGGAGGTCATGAAAATGTACGCAATTATTGAAACTGGTGGTAAACAGTACAAAGTTCAAGAGGGCGATGTTCTTTACATCGAGAAATTGAACGCAGCTGAAGGTGAAGTTGTTTCTTTTGATCGTGTGCTTATGGTATCCAAAGAGAGCGGCGTAGTTGTAGGTGCTCCATTGGTATCCGGTGCTGCAGTTTCCGCGAAAGTGGAGAAACACGGCAAAGGCGCGAAAGTTATCGTGTATAAGTACAAACCGAAAAAGAACTACCACAAAAAGCAAGGTCATCGTCAACCATACACAAGAGTTGTAGTTGAGAAAATCCAAGCGTAAGAGGCGAGCTTATGATCTACGTGACCATAAAGCGTCTAGTACCGGATTCACCTCAAATTGTATCTTTTGTAGTGGAAGGCCATGCTGAATTTGACGTACCAGGCAAAGACTTAGTCTGTGCTGCAGTATCGGCGGTAACGTTCGGTACATATAATTCGATTGAATCCTTAACGGGTGTCATTCCTATTCACGAGATGGAACGAGGCTTTATGGATATTACGATACCAGATAGCGCTCGAGCTGTACCGGAGAAATGGAACCAAATCCAAGTGATTTTGGAATCGATGGTCGTCATGCTACAAACCATTGCAGACAATTACGGTGACTATATAACGATTGAAACAATCTATAACAAAGGAGGATAACATCATGTTGAAATTGGATCTCCAGTTTTTCGCTTCCAAGAAGGGTGTAGGTTCCACAAAGAACGGACGTGACTCCCACTCTAAGCGCCTTGGCGCTAAACGTGCAGACGGTCAAACTGTTACTGCAGGAAGCATTCTCTATCGCCAACGCGGTACGAAAATTCACCCAGGAACGAACGTAGGTATTGGTTCGGATGATACACTTTTCGCTTTGGTACAAGGCGTAGTGAAATTCGAGCGTTTTGGCCGCGATCGCAAAAAAGTGAGTGTATACCCAGTTGATGTAGCTCCTGTGGCTGCAGCACTAGAAGCGTAATGAGAATCCCTGGCGAGCGATAAGCCCGTCAGGGATTTTTTCCTAGTATGAAGCAAACCTCTAAACGCGGTCACTCATTGTGGGATGGCCAAGGGCAGAGGTTTTCTCATTTGTTTGGTGACGTTTGCAAGATGGCCATGCTATACTGGATAAACGGTTACAAAGCAGGGAGAACGGAGCGGACGAGGGATGAAACGAGTGAGCAGCGCACAGGTTTATTTATTGGTACTTGTGCTCATTGGATTAACGGGAATGTTATTTGTAGACCCCTGGATTGTCAGGGTGGCATTACTCCTAATCATCGTCATTTGCGGTTACGCGGCTTTTAAATTGCAGGAAAGCAGCGTTCAAGAGAAACGGAACCAAGAGCTTCAGGAGCAGGAAGAGCTTGCTCAGAAAAATTTAATACAGGTCATCAACAGATTGCGTCATGATTGGATGAACGATACCCAGATTTTATTTGGTTATATTCAGTTGAAGAAGTTTGATAATTTACAGCCTTATATGGAAAAAATAAAAATGACAATGCAGCAGGAAAGCAATCTCTCCAAGCTGGGTATCCCCTCTTTAATTGCTTACTTACTGTTGTTCCGAGTCCAGTCTAAGTCCTTAGAACTCGAAGTTGCCTTAGACGAAGAGATCAATTTGGGACAGCTTCCTTTGCGAAGTGGACTGATTGAAAGATTGGTAAAGCAAACGGCTGAATGCGTACAAGCGCATGCGGCAACAGGTGACGATGAGAGCGGCAAACTAAGCTTGGAATTTGAACTTCAAGAAGATGGCTTACTGCTTGATTTCGTATATCAAGGTCCCTACCATAAGGACCGGCTAGAAAACGCAGTGAAGGAAATGTTGCGCTCTCATGCACATTCATCTTCACTCGAAGATAGCGATTGGCAAGAGGAAGAGGCGGTTATTACAGTACGACTGCCGTTTCTTACATAACAGAGGGATTTTGGACTTTATAGACCAAAGTCTCATCTTAGTTGAGGTGTAGAAATGTTTGTAGATAAAGCGAAGGTTTTTGTAAAAGGCGGCGACGGCGGCGATGGTTTAGTTGCCTTCAGGCGCGAGAAGTATGTACCGGAAGGCGGTCCAGCCGGTGGTGACGGAGGCAATGGCGGCAATGTGATTTTTCGTGTCGACGAGGGTTTGCGTACGCTAATGGATTTCCGCTATCAGAAGCATTTTAAGGCTGATCGCGGTGAAAAGGGTCGCAATAAATCGATGCACGGTGCTAATGCGGAGGACATGATCGTTCGTATTCCGCCGGGCACAACCGTTATTGACGATGATACGCAAGAAATCATCGCGGACTTGACGCGTCACGGCCAGGAAGTCGTTATTGCCAAAGGCGGCCGCGGCGGTCGGGGCAACACGCGGTTCGTCACACAGCGCATTACAGCGCCTGAGATTGCCGAGAACGGCGAGGAAGGTGTAGAGCGCTGGGTTGTGCTGGAGATGAAAGTGATGGCCGACGTCGGCTTAGTCGGCTTCCCTAGCGTAGGGAAATCTACGCTGCTATCGGTTGTTTCTGCGGCAAAGCCCAAAATCGCAGCGTACCACTTTACAACCCTTACCCCGAATCTTGGGGTTGTCGATGTTGGTGATGGACGCAGCTTCGTCATGGCGGACCTTCCTGGTTTGATCGAAGGCGCACACGAAGGCGTGGGTCTTGGTCATGAGTTTCTACGACACGTTGAACGGACGCGAGTAATCGTGCATGTTGTAGACATGTCCGCAGCAGACGGACGCGATCCTTATCAAGATTTCCTGATGATCAATGAGGAAATCAAGCTATATAACGCTAAATTGGAACAGCGTCCACAAATCGTTGTTGCTAATAAAATGGACATGCCGGAGTCCGAGGATAACCTTGCCTTGTTCAAGGAGCAGCTTGCCGAAAGTGGCAGAGAGCTCGAGGTGTATCCAATCTCGGCATTGACCCGTGGCGGTGTGCAGGAGCTTCTCTATAAGATTTCTGACATCGTAGAGAGCATTCCGCATGCTCCTGAAGTGGAAGGCGTAGCAGAGAAAGAAGAGCGTAAAGTGTATCGCTTCGAGAAACAAGAAGAGAATGATTACACGATTCGTCGCGTAAACGATGTCTTCGTGATTGAAAGTCCTTCGATTGAGAAGTTGATCAAACGTACGAACTTCAGCACGCAGGATGGCGTCGCGCGATTTGCTCGTATTTTGCGGAACATGGGGATCGATCAAGATTTGCGCAGCCGTGGTGCTGTGCACGGACAGACGATTCAGATTGGTGATTTTGATTTCGAATTTGATGAAAAGAGTTAATGGGAACACTCATCCTTTGGGATGGGTGTTTTTGTTGTTTAAAGGCATCCTTGCGAAAAGTCGGGTAAGCTTTGATGTCAATGTGGCTTATGTAATAGGAATTAACTACCATTTACGTTATAGAAGTCCCGATCTATGTCACAATACTTGACATATAAACTGGAAAGTATTACGATTTCCTTATATAAATATTTAACGTGTTATTAAATGTAACATTCATTAAATGACCGGAGTTCAATAAGGAAGGAGGGTGATCGATGAAAAGATGGATTCAAGCCATTGGCTCGGGCCAGCAGGGGAACACGCGTGATCTAACCTACGAAGAAGCTTTGGAAGCAGCGCATGAAATGGCTAGAGGAGACTCTACAGATGCGCAATGTGCCGCTTTCTTGATGGCGCTTTGCATGAAAGGTGAAGCTGATGAAGAGATGAGGGCATTTATTGACGTTTTCCGCAGTTACTCCTTAAATTATCATGCATTCGCGGATTCACTCAATTGTGCAGGTCCTACGGAAGGTCGCCAATTTTTTCCTATTACACTACCCGTCAGTCTCTTGCTTGCCTCGGTTGGTTTCTCTCAAGTGCTGCACGGAGGTGATTCCATCCCTTCCAAACAGGGGACAGCTATGCAAGAGATTCTGGAAAGCTTCGGCGTTGCCATGGATTTATCAGCAAAAGCATGGGAAACTATGCTGTTTCACTTGCACATTGGCTTTCTGCATACCGATCAACTCTGTCCACCGCTTGGGAAGCTGAAACAGGTTCGTGAGCAGATAGGGCTGCGCACGGTTATTGATATGATTGAGAAAGTGATGAATCCTGTACAGTCCATGAATATGATTATCGGTGTCAATCAGCGGAAAACGATGGAGTCGCTCATTCCCATTTCTATGAGATCCGGTGTACAGAGTATATATCTGGTGAACGGTATCGAAGGTTCTGAAGATTTGCCCATTTACCAAAACAGCACAATCCGCATTGTCACCCCTTGGGGAGACGAGTCACGCGTGGTGGAACCGCAGAAATTCGGCTTTCTGAGCGGACCCTTGCAGCCCATGGACAAGGCTGAACAACTTTCGCTGCTGCGTCGTATTATTGGCGGTGAGAATTCGGAGGAGCTAAAGCGGGAGCGCGATCATGTCATTTTTAATGCGGGACTGCGGTTGACGTGGTTCGATAAAGTGGGAAGTTACGAAGAAGGTTTTCAATTAGCGGAATCGTTGCTGCAAAGGAGAGAAGCTCAGAAGGTGATGCAAAAATGGGTGGATCAGAGTCACCGCTTCACATTGCAAGATTATCCTCACAATGATTCATCTGCTAAAATTGGTTAGAAAGACCATTCTGTTGCTGTTAATCCGGCAAAGATGGTCTTTTTTTGTTAGTACCCTCTGAAACATGCCTCCTCATGCGAATTTATATGACAGGCAGCGCCTTTCGGTGTCGGATAGCCTGGCATAAGCAAGATCACGAAAGTCGGTGCACTACGTGAAAAGCAGAACGCTATGGAGGCATACAACATGAAGAAACAAATACTCACCCTAGCGCTAGTTCCAGCACTTATTTTTGGCGCAATTACCGTCCCATTACCCAAGGAGGCTTCGGCTGCTACTTCAACCGGGCAAATTATAAGTTCCGTCAGTTTACGTCAAGGTGCAGATGTGGATGCCGCACGTATTCGTTATTTAAAACCAGGTGAGAAAGTGACCATCTTGTCCAAAGTGAACAATTGGTGGTACAAAGTAAGAGCATCCGACGGTCGGGAAGGTTATATAAGCACGGATACCAAATACATAACAACTTCAGGCGAGACATCGCCAGGAGATTCGAACAATAACGGTGGCTCTAACAGCGGGTCAACGACAACCGGACAAATCGTAAGCTCCGTCAGTTTACGCCAAGGGGCAAGTACGGATGCTGCACGTATTCGTTACTTGAAGGCAGGCGAGAAAGTGACCATCTTGTCCAAAGTGAACAGTTATTGGTACAAAGTAAGAGCATCCGATGGTCAAGAAGGTTATATAAGTACCGCTTCCAAATACATAAAGACTTCAGGCGTGACATCGCCGGGAGATTCAAACAATAACGGTGGGACAAGCGGCGGATCAGCTAGTGAACAAGCGCAAAAAGTGATTGCGGCTGGTAAAAAATATTTAGGAACGCCTTATGAATATGGCTCTAGTCGTGATAATACCAACACGTTTGACTGCTCTGACTTCGTTCGTCAAGCCTTCTTGGATGGTATTGGCTTAAAGTTGCCAAGCGACTCCAGAGGGCAAGGGAGTTATGTGAAGTCACTCGGTAACGCCAAAACCGATTGGCATGACTTGAAACCTGGTGATCTCATGTTTTTCATGGATTACAAAGGGACAAGCAAGTCGAATTACAGCGGTATCAATAAATCGACTCAAACGATCTCACATGTGGCCATTTACTTAGGCAATGGACAGATTTTATCGACGTATTCCAAAGAAAGTGGCGGAGTTCGCATTGATTCCTTTGAAAACCGTCACTGGGAGTACCGTTTTTTATATGGCGGAAGTGCCCTTTAAAGACCAAAAAGCAGACTTCGAGAAATCGAAGTCTGCTTTTTTTATACTTCCATAGGATCAACAAATGGATGCCAATGAATGGTGGGTAAATGATTTTGTTCATTTACGCCGGCAGAGCCGATCCACGGGGTTGTAGTAGGTCCAGCAACTAAATGATGTTCCAGTAAATTGCGGAAAATAAATGGAAGAGGACGCTCAAGAACAAGATCTTTGGGGACCCAGTGGAGCTCACCTTCAGGGGTGGTGATGCGTGGATTCACATCGGTGGAGCCGACGTAGAAAAATTGCTGCCGCACTTCTTGTCCATTTAATCGCAGTAAAATGTACTGTAAGCGAAGTCCTTGAATTTCATCATGCTCAATGCCAGTTTCCTCCCATATTTCACGTAAGCAGGCGGCACGAGGGTTGTTCAGTTCATCTGGTTCCAAATGGCCTCCGATAGCGGCCCACAGTCCTGGGGACAGTGTGCGCGTTAAAGAGCGTTTCATCATTAGTAATTCATTTCGGCTATTCCATAGGAGAGCGGTAGACATCAGACGCAATGTAATCATGGTGGCGATCCCTTTCTTTTTCTAGTACACTCAGCTTAGCACAAGTAAACTAGCTCCTGCAAAGAAGCTAGTTTAAGAGTAATTTGCCTATTGCTTCAGTCTCCATGATTCGATATAATGTCCTCTATAGGTATACAATAGTCTTTCTAGAGAGGACGGTAAGGTCGTGCCGGAAAACAAAGAGTTTTTACAAACGATCAAGCACACCGGTCCTGAGAGGTACTACTTAGTCCGGGAAGATATTTTGCCAGAAGGTGTACTGAAGACGGTACAGGCCAAAGAGCTGCTGGCTCGGGGTGAAGTGAAGACGATTCATGATGCCGTTGAACAGGTTGGGCTTAGCCGAAGCGCTTTTTATAAGTACAAGGATGGTATTCATTCTCTAAATAAGCTGGAAAGAGAGCGTATCGTAACGATTTCGATGGATTTGGAACATCGTTCAGGGATTTTGTCCCGCGTTCTAGCACTTATCGCTAATTTGGAAGGTAATGTCCTTACGATTCACCAGACGATTCCACTGCAAGGGATGGCCAACGTTGTCATTTCTGTTGAAACCTCAACGATGGGGGAAGAGATTCGTCAAATTTTGGACCGGCTTCAGTCGCAAGAAGGAGTTAAGCGTGCCATGATTATAGGTCAGGGCAGTTAAGATAGCATAATATTAATCGGGAGGACAAACGAAATGAAACCGATCAAAGTTGGATTACTTGGACTAGGAACAGTAGGAACTGGTGTTGTACGTATTATTGAAGGACATCAAGAGGATTTACAACGTCAAACAGGCTCAGCGATCGAAATTTCCAAAATTCTGGTGCAAGATAAATCAAAGCTTCGTAATATTTCTGTTGACGCAGACAAGCTAACGGAGAACGTTTGGGATGTAATCAGCGATAGCGAAATTGATGTCGTTGTTGAAGTAATGGGCGGCGTTGCTGCTACGAAAGATCACATTCTAACCGCTCTGGGTAATGGGAAGCACATTGTTACGGCGAATAAGGATCTTATGGCGATGCATGGTGCTGAAATTTTGGCGAAAGCAGCTGAGCACGGCTGTGACGTTTTCTATGAAGCAAGCGTTGCTGGCGGTATTCCGATCATTCGTGCACTTGTAGAGGGCTTCTCCTCTGACCGTATTACGAAGATCATGGGGATTGTTAACGGAACAACGAACTATATTTTAACCAAAATGAGCCAAGAAGGGGCTGCTTACGCTGATGTGCTGAAGGAAGCTCAAGCGCTTGGTTATGCTGAGGCTGATCCGACTTCCGACGTTGAAGGTCTTGACGCTGCCCGCAAAATGACGATTCTTTCCACACTTGGCTTCCATGCCAATGTTGCTTTAAGTGATGTTGAAGCAAAAGGAATTTCTAACGTAACGAAAGAGGACATTCAATACGGGAAGAAATTAGGGTATGAAGTGAAATTGCTTGGTATCGCTGAAAATCATGACGGGCATATCTCGGTGAGCGTTCAGCCTACGATGGTGAAGAGCTCCCACCCGCTTGCATCGGTAAACGGCGTTTTCAATGCTGTGTACGTGACTGGCGAAGCGGTTGGCGAGACGATGTTCTACGGGGCTGGCGCAGGCGAGCTGCCTACAGCAACATCTGTTGTAGCTGATTTGGTTGCCGTTGGGCGGAACCTGAAGCTTGGGGTGAATGGACGCAGAGTTCTTGCTCCGTACAAGGAGAAGAAGCTGAAAACGGATGAGCAAATTGCTTGCAAAAACTTCATTCTTTTACACGTTGAAGATAAAGCAGGCGTGCTTGCACAAATTACGCAAATTTTTGCGGAGCATGAAGTTAGCTTGGAATCCGTCTTCCAACATCCCAATAAGCACAATCCCAAAGCTGAGATCATCATCATTACGCATGACGCGAACCAAGCCAGCATGAAAAATGTGCTGAAACAGTTTGAATCCATGGACGTTATTCACGCCATCAAAAGCGTCTACCGCGTTGAAGGCTAATCTATTGAAAAGAGGCGCAATTTCGAAATGAGTTATAAGGCAGTGCAAAAGGTAAGAGTGAAAGTGCCGGCAAGTACGGCAAACTTAGGTCCTGGCTTTGACTCACTGGGGATGGCCTTGAACTTATATGCGTGGATTGATATGGCCATCTCGGAGCAAACAACGATTGATTTGATCGGTGATCAAATGCACGGGATTCCAACGGACAAGACGAATCTCATTTATAAAGTCGCACAAATGGTATTTCAAGAAGCGGGCGTCTCCCACCCAGAACTGTACATCTCGATGTACAGCGATATTCCGCTAACTCGCGGATTGGGCAGCAGCGCGTCAGCGATTGTTGGCGCTTTGGCTGGCGCCAACGCCCTGATTGGTAACAAGTTCACAGAATATGAGCTGTTCCAAATCGCAAGCCGCTTAGAGAAGCACCCTGACAACGTAGGGGCAAGCCTTTTTGGCGGCATTGTGGTGGCGTTCTGGGACGGAGAGAAGGCGGAATCCATTCGGATCGAGCCGGACCCGAACTTGGAAGTGCTGGTGGCAATCCCAGCCTTCCAGCTTGCTACAGAGAAGGCGAGAGGCGTTATGCCGAAGATGGTACCGATGAAGGATGCGGTGTTCAACCTCAGCCATTCATCTCTGCTAGTTGCCGCGTTAATCACAGGCAATCTGGGGATGATCCGTCATGCCATGAAGGACGTGCTGCATCAGCCCTATCGCGCGGCGCTTATTCCTGGCATGAAGACGCTGCTTGAGCAAGCCGAGAATCACGGCGCGCTTGGGGTTGCACTTAGCGGAGCAGGGCCAACCATGCTTGCGCTAGTGGACCAGCGAAGCGGCCGCAAGGCGGAGCTGGAAGGATTTTTGAAAGAGACGCTGGCTAAGGAAGGCATCGAGGCGCAGACGTTGTGGTTAAAGCCAAGCCGTGAAGGTGTAACAACGACTGCGCTGCAGGAAAGTGACGGGGATCTCCAGTCCTTCGTAGAAAAGGAGGTTCTTGCATGAAGCGAGTTGCGATTCTTGGACCCAGCACCTTTTCGGAAGAGGCTACCCGCCATTTTTTGGGCGAAGATTTCTCATACGTCTCTTATAAGTTAATTTCTGAAGTATTCAACGCGACATCGTCGGGTGAAACGGATTTGGGTGTTATCCCCATCGAAAATACACTAGAAGGTTCAGTCCATCTGCATGTGGATTGGCTCGTTCATGAAGTGGATCTTCCGATTCGGGCGGAATGGGTATTTCCCATCGATATGAATCTCATCGGATACGCGAGTCCTGAGGGGCAAAGGGATGATTCCAACCCTTTCGGTTATATTCGCAAGGTGCTGTCTCATCACGTCGTACCTGCACAGTGTAGCCGTTTCATGAAGCAATTCTTAAGCGGGGCAGAATTTGAACAAGTCAGTTCTACGGCAGAAGGAGTGCGCATTGTTTCTTCTCTGCAGGATCCGTCGGTTGCTGCCATTGGAACGGCCATTGCTTCTACAAACTATGGCGTCCCTATGCTGCAAAAAGAAATACAGGACCACAAAGACAACATGACACGCTTCTTGCTGGTCGGCAAGGAAGCTTCAGAGCTGAAACCCTCGGAAGACATGAAGACGACGATACTAGTCACGCTGCCGGAAGATTACCCAGGTGCTCTTCATCAGGTGCTCTCAGCTTTCGCATGGCGAAGAATCAATCTTTCCAAAATTGAGTCCAAGCCAACGAAGAAGAAATTGGGTACTTATTATTTTTATATTGATATTGCGGGCTCATTGGACTCCGTTCTGCTCCCATCGGCGATTCAGGAAATTGAAGCGATTGGGTGTCAGGTCCGCATATTAGGCTGTTATCCTAGCTATTCATATACGAATTAATTCAAAGATCCTCCGGCTATCCAGCGCGGGGGATTTTTTTTGTCCGAGAGGGGCAAAAGCCTAGAAACGCGCATAAGATGTAATATCATTGTGAATAAGTAGGCGGCTTAGCTAGCAGGTTATCATGAGAATTTGCTTGTGAATAAGCTTCCGAAGCCAGTTTTTTCTAACGAAAAAAGGAGGTAAGGTGTTGAAAATCCATATTGTCAAAAAGGGAGATACCCTGTACGAGCTTGCAAAAAAATATCATAGTACATTGGATCAGATCATTGCAATCAACCCACAAATTGCAGATCCAAATGTGCTAGACATCGGCATGAAGGTGAAAATACCTTCGAAACCGAAGCCGGTCGATCCGCCTGCGTCAGAGTTCGTTTACAAGCATATTGTTCAGCAGGGAGACAGCTTATGGAAGCTTGGAAAAGCCTGGGATGTACCTCTTCAGGCGATGATTGGGGCTAATCCGCAGCTGAAGAATCCCAACGTACTTATGACAGGGGAAGTTGTATTTGTTCCCAAAATGCATCATGAAACTAATGGCATGAACTCGCATTCGCATTCAAAAGCGTCGACGATGCCTTTCGATCATATGCCAGAGGCGCAACCAATGGCTCCGAGCGATGCAAGCCCGCCGCCATATATCCCAGTTCCGGAAGATACGATGCCAGAGGCGCAGCCAATGATGCCGAGCGACGCAAGCCCGCCGCCATATATACCGATGCCAATGGAACAAATGCCTACTGTTCCTGCACCTGCGCCAGAGCAGACTTTGATGCCTGAAATGCCAGGAGTGGAGCCAGGGGTTATTGCGCTGCAAGAACCATATGAACAGCCTGCCGTTCATCCCTTCAAGCAGTTCCATATTCAAGCGACGGAAGTATTCGCCTATCCAGAGGCTAACCAGCAAGAAACAGCAGCGTATCCGGCATTTACGCCATATCAACAGCAGCCTTGGGAACAGGCTCCTCATCATGCACAGATGAACACGTTCCCCGTGAGCAACGAGGGTTGCGGCTGTGGAGGTCCTTCCATGATGGAACAACCATGGATGACAGCTCCTGAAGGGTTTCCGACTGGTCCTGTAGGAAATCCATGGGATGGTTACCAGCATGGCTACCACCATGGCTACCACCATAGCATGCCTAACATGCCTGATATGCACACGATGTCAAATATGCCGAACATGCCAGACATGCACACCATGCCGGCTATGCCGAACATGCCTTACATGCCAGACTTATATCCGCAAGGCACTCCTTTTGACATGGGGCAGGCTGGGCATAATCCGTTTGCTTTTCAACCGGGTCCATATGGAATCCCTTATGCCGGGGGTCACTATCAAGCTCCTTTCGAGTCGCCTATGATGCCGCAGGTTCATACGCATGAATTTACGAAAGAAAGCGACAAGGATGAAGTCGTAGAAATCGATATTCGCACGAATAAGTCAGTGAAATCCAAAAACAGCAGCAGCTCTTCCAAAAGAGTGAAATCAACTGGAACAGACGCACTTAATGCGTTCGTAAGACGTCAGCAAAGAGCGCCTTTTGATTCGCAGGAATCTAGACCAAACGTTCCTTGGATTAATTTCTGAACAAAAAAGAAGCCTCCTGAATCCACAGTCTGTGGATTTGGAGGCTTTTTATTATTTTAATTGCCAGAAAATTTAAGCAATCATCCCAATGGTGAAGAAGACCATGAGGCCAACAACGAAATTCATGCCCCATTTCTTGCGGAGCAGCTCCCGCCCGCGATGCAGACGCGTTTTGACCGTTGTAATAGGCAAGTTAAGCTTCGTACTAATTTCTTGAAGTGAAAGCTCTTCCAGATAGTAAAGCGTAATGACACTTTTATATTTGTCGGCCAGTTTATTGATGGAAGTGTGCATGTGATCTTGGATTTCTGTTTGCAGAACAGCGTGTTCAGGTGACTGATCCTGGCTTGCGAGCTTGCTGTAATAGCTGTAATCATCGTCGTGATCGTTAAGCTCAGCATCTAAGGATTGAACAGGCCGTTTCTTGCGTAGCAAATCAATGGCGACATTCTTGCCGATCCGATAAATCCAAGTAGAGAAGTTCTGGCTCTCGTCGTAGTGATTCAAATTCAAGTAAACGCGAATAAATGTCTCTTGAACGATATCCTCCGAATCAGGCCTGTTATGAAGCATACGGAAAGCAAGCTTTTGTATTTTGTTACGGTATAACTCGACTAATTCAACGAAAGCGTTGCGATCGCCTCGTCTGGATAATTGAATTAATTGAAGTTCTGCCACATTCATGGTGTTTCCCCTCCTTAGAGTTTTCGTAAGAAAACTGTCTTCGAAAGATTAGGCTTAGCGTTTTCTTAAAGAAAACCGGCTGGCAGCCTTTTTCAAATATATATCGTTTTCCATGGATAAGTATGAGAATATTTCATCTACTTCTGACTATATCATTTCTGTGGCTACAGTCAAATTTTATAGCTATTTTATACTCAGTATATTTCCATTTGTTGCCGGAATTATGGAAGTTTGGTTACTTTTCATGTCTGTGGTCGGATATGAGGCTGAAGTTGAACGTGGTGTTGGCACGGTTTTTTCAATTTTGAGTACTTCATTCCAAATGGCCACGGCTCCCCACAATAGGACAACCCCAATAATCAGAAGAGTTGTACGCTTAATTTTTCTTTTACCTTTCATGATAGAGCTTCACCGTCCGTCTTGATTGGTTTGATGCTGCTCTCTCTATGGTAAATGATGTATAGTGTCTCATGCAAATGGAAACAATACGGAAAAAGAGAATAGAAGGGGATACCAGTGAATGTACAACGTTTTTTGAAGCATTGGAAAAGAAGGCTGCGTTGGAAACGCAGTTGGTTGACATTAGGGATGATCTTCCTTGTAGGTACGGTGTGTTGGATCGGATATGCAAAAGGCGATTTGTCGGGTTCAAGTCATTCTCCGACTCAGGCTACGATGGCTCAATTAACGCCGGAAGATGATGAACGACTGAAAGAAGCGGAAGCGACGCTGAAGCGGATTACAGATACCAGAGAAAGCTACTTGCTTAAGTCGTACGTTTGCGGAGAAGAGAAGAGTACACTAGGTCAGCAAACCTCCGAGCAACTGCTTAATATGCAAATGAAACATCCGAACTGGCTGCTCAGTGTCAGTCCAAACGGTGAGGTTACATTTACCGAAAACATCGAAGATTTGTCTCCGGCTTGCAAGGAGAAAGCGGTATTCGGTATCGATGGCAGCAGCAATCTCTCGTTGTTTAACGGAACGCCTGCGAAAGATAATGTCATACGGACATTTTTTCAATTAAACATCAAGCATTTGGAGAGCAGCCTACCCCCAGATACGGTGGAGAAGCTGCGCGAGGGCATTCGCATCTCTGATATGGAGGAGTATAATAGCGTATTATCAACCTTCAGCGATTATGCCGTGGAAGAAACAGAAAAAGCGATGACAAGGCCATAAATGAGCAAATAAATTGAGGTAGATGAGGGGAAATCCCATGTCTATCTCTTTTTTTTGTTATCTGCTATAATGAGAAATGACTACATATGTTCGCTTTTTTTGGATGGGAGAGAAATGCTGTGCGTATTCTGGGGATTGATCCGGGTATCGCGATTGTAGGTTTTGGTTTTATTGATAAGATTGGCAGCAAGCTTGTTCCTGTGCAATACGGTTCAATTCAGACGGAAGCACATACCGATCCAGGTCTGAGACTGAAGGATGTCTATGACGCTACAACGCAATTGATAGAAAAGTATAAACCGGACGCTATGTCCATAGAGAAGCTTTTTTTTAACCGAAATGTAACGACGGCCTTTACCGTAGGGCAAGCACGTGGTGTCATGATATTAGCCGGTGTTCAGGCAGGTCTGCCGATTGCGGAGTATACGCCACTGCAAGTGAAGCAGTCCGTTGTCGGCTACGGAAATGCGGAGAAACGTCAAGTCCAGGAAATGGTCAAAATACTACTCAAACTATCGCAGGTGCCCAAGCCTGATGATGTAGCGGATGCTCTGGCGATCGCTATTTGCCATGCCCATTCTTCTGCTTTGCAATCTAGAATAAATGAGGTCAGGAAAAGATGATAGATTTCTTACGAGGAAAAGTTGCACTGCGCGAGAGTGAGTATGCTGTACTGGATGTGAACGGTGTAGGTTATCGAGTATTTTGTCCTAATCCCTATGCGCTTTCGCATAAGGATAATGAGGACGTTACGATGTTCATCCATTATCACGTAAGGGAAGATGCTCATTTGTTGTTCGGTTTTATGTCCCGAGATGAGCAAGCTTTATTCCGTTTACTGCTGGATGTAACGGGGATTGGTCCTAAGGTAGCTTTGGGTATTCTTGCCGCAGGCGGAAGACCAGAGGCTGTCATTTTGGCGATTAGCCAAGAAAACTTGGCTTTCCTAACTAAGCTGCCTGGTATCGGCAAAAAGACGGCGCAGCGGATTATTTTGGACCTCAAGGACAAATTAGGTTCAGTCACGTTCTCAAGTCCTGAAGCAGCTGTTGCTTTAAGCGTAGTGGGCTCAGCGCAAATTACAGAGGGCGGTCAAGTTTGGACGGAAGCGAAAGAAGCTTTGATGACGCTTGGTTACACGGAAGCAGAAACGGATCGCGCATGGCTGCAAGTGAAGCCCAAAGCAAACCCTTCGGATTCTGTCGATGTTTTGATGAAGCTTGCTTTGCAAGCCTTGTATACGATGTAGCAAGTATTAGCTTACCTGAGCTAATGCTTTCCTATCAATGAAGAAAGCTTTCCTAGGGAAAGGAAAGCTCTTAGGAGGATCACCATGGATAATGACCGGATTATATCAGCTAATTTGATGATGGAGGACAATGTCATAGAGTACAGTCTGCGTCCCCGTTATTTGGCTGAATATATCGGCCAGAAGCAGGCTAAGGAGAACCTCAAGATTTATATTGAAGCCGCCAAGATGCGCAAGGAAGCGCTCGATCATGTGCTGCTTTATGGACCACCAGGACTAGGGAAGACCACCCTGTCCAATATCATCGCGAACGAGCTTGGCGTGAGCATTCGAACGACCTCGGGTCCCGCTATTGAGCGGCCGGGCGATTTGGCTGCCATCCTGACCAATTTGCAGGAGGGCGACGTGCTGTTCATCGACGAGATCCACCGCCTCCACCGTACGGTGGAAGAGGTGTTGTATCCGGCGATGGAGGATTTTGCCCTTGATATTATTATCGGCAAGGGGCCGAGCGCGCGCTCGGTGCGGCTGGACTTGCCGGCGTTTACGCTGATCGGCGCGACGACGCGCGTCGGTTTGTTGTCTGCGCCGCTGCGCGACCGTTTCGGGGTCGTCAGTCGGCTGGAGTTTTATACGGTGGAGGAGCTCACCTACATCGTCTCCCGCACGGCCGACATCCTGCAGGTCGGCATCGTCGGTGAGGCTGCGCGCGAGATCGGCATGCGCTCGCGCGGAACACCGCGTATTGCGAACCGCTTGCTGAAGCGGGTTCGCGACTTCGCGCAGGTGAAGGGCGATGGCATCATCACGCTGGACATCGCCAAAGAGGCGCTGAAGCGTATCCAGATCGATGACCTGGGTCTGGATGAGATCGACCATAAGATGCTTAGGGCGATCATTCAAAGCTTCCAGGGCGGCCCTGTAGGGCTGGAGACGATCGCTGCCACCATCGGTGAAGAGAGTCAGACGATCGAAGACGTCTATGAGCCATACTTGCTGCAGATCGGTTTTTTGCAGCGTACCCCGAGAGGGCGGACTGTTACACCGCAGGCCTATCATCATCTGGGCTTGCCCGTGCCGGAACAACGGTCATAAGGATATTAGAAGGAGCCGAGAGGCTCCTTTTTTTCGTCCCTTGTTGCCTCGTCTCCGTGTCCTCGTATCTGTGTTTACACCTGAGCCAGACTACTTCCAGTTTCTACACCTGCACCGCTCGTTCACTCGTCCAACTTCCAGTCTACACTCACACCGCTCTCTCGTACTAGATGCTGTCGGCTATGCGCTTACTGGTGGGATTTATGGCACTTTAACTAGCTGGCTACTATTGGTGATGTTTTTCCTTCGACAGTTAAGTTTATTTCGCCCGCAAGCTTCCTTCCCCCTTTGGGTATCAGCTACTGTTCACTCCTTGCGTGCGCCAGCTACTTGCTTACCCCTTGGGAGCACGAACCGCTGGCTAACGGACTGAGATAACCCTATTTGCCACTTTTGGGCTAGGCTTAATATCTAACGGACTCACAAGCCGTTATTGAGTATGATCTTGCCCAAAACAGCGACAAATTCCATGAATAACGGCACCTCGGTCCGATAGGATCTCAATTCCAGCGAATTTGCCAAAATAACGGCTATTGAGTCCGTAACAGAACAGTGGCTGGCTACACGGGCGGTGGGGGATAAGTTGTTGTTGGTGTGGGGGACTGGCGGCTGAGCAGCTTTTGGCGGGATGGGGCTGCTAACGGCTGAGTTACGATTGGTGCGATTCATGACCTTTTCCACACCTGTACCTTTTATTCTTCTATGAAACAAAACTTCTGCGCTTTACTAGAGTCTAACTTAGTAGAATGCTGCAAAAGAAAGGAAATATTGTCGAATGAAACGAACAAAAAAGCTGTTAGCCCCTAGGACACTGGCTTTGATTACGACGGCTGCTTTAACTTTTGGAACAGTTCAAGTGCTGGCTATCCCTGCGCATGCAGCGGGATTATCGCATTTGGATGAAGTGCGTGTTGCCCTATTCATAGATTCGGCCAAATATAAATTAATCGAACCGGTTACCACGCTCAGTTCAACAGGCGGAATGGATATAAGCGTACGCAGTTCAGCCGGTGTGTCCGAACAGCTATGGCTTTCCGTGCAAGAGAGTACCATCCGCACGTCGCTAGATCAGTATAGTGTCATGATGCTGGAAACGGCGGACTTTACTGCTGCTAAGGGTTTAAGCGCAAAGCTTGCTACGATGTCGGCAGATGGTTACGTGCTAAGCCGAGTGAAGCAAGGGAAAACGGTATTTCAGGTATTTTACGGCAGCTTCCCTACGATGGAAGCAGCAGAAAGCGCTTCAGTCCAAGCGCTAAGGGATGCGACTGTAGCTGCATTCACGAAGCAAGCTCCTCCTGTGGTAACAGGTCCGCTGCACTTAAGTGCAGGTACGTTTGCGTCAGAGGCTGCTGCTTTGCAGCAAGTAGCTGTGTATACCGGAGCTGGAATTCAAGCGGACTTGGCCTTGCAGGAAGATGCAGCAGGCAAGCCAGCTTATAGTGTATGGATTGGTAATGAAGCGACTCCGGCCCAGTTAGAAGTGGTGAAGCAGGCCGCAATGCGTTTAGTTCCTACAATTCCTTTGCAAGCCGCCAACACCAAAGCATCCTATCTCATTCGCAAATCAGACGTAACAGCATCGCCGAATGGAACCACGCCTGTCCCGCATTTCGCAGCAGGAGCAGGTCAGCAAAGAACGTTGATTCACTCCAAAAGTGAAGCGATCACTGTGAAAGAAAAAGCAGACCGCAAGTACCGTGGCAACATGGAAATAAGTACATATCAGAATAAATTAGCATTGGTGAATGAAGTGCCGATGGAGTCCTACTTATATGGCGTGTTAGGAGCGGAGCTTAGTTCTGGATGGCCAGTAGAGGCGTTGAAAGCCCAAGCGGTCGCAGCCCGCACGTTTGCTATTAAACAGGGGAATAAATATGAAATTGCTCAAGTGACGGATACGACGCTAGATCAAGCTTATTACGGTATGCAAAAAGAATTCGCAGCTGGCAATCAAGCGGTTGATGCCACGAAGGATGAAGTCATTTCAGATAAAAGCGGATTGATTTCTCCTGTGTTCTCATCGAATTCAGGTGGGAAGACAGCAGATCCATCTGAGGTTTGGGGAAATCCTGTGGGTTATTTACGCAGTGTGGTTAGTCCTGACCAAGGGGCCGAAAAAGGCAAAGCGACCTGGTATCGCATTCAATTAACGGATGGCCGGATGGGCTATGTATCAGCTGAGTATTTGAAGGATAGCGGCCAGAAGGACAAGAACGGCACTCCCTACTATGAGTCTACCGATCAAAACGTAAATGTTCGTTTGGCGCCATACGTGGACAATACAGCGAATCCCTCAATTGATCAGCTTGCGGCCAAGGAAAGAGTGCTAGTCGTAGGTCAGGAAAAAGAGTCCAATGCCTACTCATGGATGAGAGGGCCTTATACGCCGAGCGAGATGAAAAGTAAATTAGCTGCGGCAGGGGTAACGGTTAACGGGGAACTAACCTCATTAGAGATATCTGCACGCGGTCCTTCTGGAAGGGTTACAGAGCTCAAAGCGAATGGCGTTGTGGTGAAAGTGCCATATCCTGACGCTCTGCGCACTGTACTTGGCGGCTTGCCTAGCACCCTGTTTGAAATTGAAGGAGCAGGAAGTTATACTGGTAATACCCCGCAAGGAACGAATCTGGCGATCGTGGGGGGAGGAAGTGCCCAAACAGGTACTATCAGCGCTGACTCCGTCTATGTGCTATCCGGTAATCAAGCCCAGCCTACCGTACTAAACAAAACAGATTTGACTGCATTAGGCACCACAGGATTGGCTAAACCAACGGATAAGCCAGGTACACCAGGAACTCCAGGCACACCTTCTGTTACACCAACACAAGGCAGCAAACAATTCGTATTCCGTGGCACAGGCTACGGTCATGGCTTAGGAATGTCCCAATGGGGAGCAAGAGGTTTTGCTGAACAAGGCTATGATTATAAAAAAATACTTCAGACATATTATGCTGGAGTCAACATAACTAAGGAATGAATACACACTCATGGATGTACAAGCATTTGACTTTGAATTACCTGAATCTTTGATTGCCCAGACGCCGCTGCTTGATCGCACGGCGTCTAGACTGCTTACACTGAATAAACAGACCGGAGCAATTGGTCATCAGACTTTTGAGCAGCTTATTGATTATCTAGAAGCCGGGGATTTGCTCGTGATGAATGATACACGAGTCATTCCAGCACGGCTCTTTGGCGTGAAGAAAGACACGGGAGCTAAGGTTGAACTTTTGCTATTGAAACAGCTCGGTGAGGATCGCTGGGAGGCACTAGTAAAGCCAGGGAAGCGCATGCAGCTTGGAGCTGTAGCCGTTTTTGGCATCAACCAAGATGGCGCGCAAGATGAAGAGCCGCTATTGACGGCGGAAGTCGTTGAAGTTGGTGACATGGGAGCACGGGTGCTTCAATTCAGCTATAAGGGCATTTTCAATGAAATTTTGGATCGATTAGGAGAAATGCCCCTCCCTCCTTACATTAAGGAGCAGCTGCCTGAGAGGGAACGTTATCAAACTGTGTACGCGAAGCACGAGGGTTCAGCCGCGGCACCGACGGCAGGACTTCATTTCACGGAGGCTTACTTGGATAAGCTGAAAGCGAAGGGAGTACGTCTCGCGTTCGTCACTCTGCATGTTGGATTAGGAACATTCCGTCCTGTATCCGTAGACACGATTGAAGAGCATCAAATGCACGCGGAATATTATGTGCTTTCCCCTGAAACAGCAGCAGCGATCAATGAAACCAAAGCGAAGGATAGCCGCGTTGTTGCTGTAGGAACGACTTCTGCACGAACGTTGGAAACGGCTGCAGGTCTCAGCCGTGAGCAAGCAGGAGCTGAGGCTGGGGAGCAATTAATGATCCAGCCTTCCCAAGGATGGACAAGTATTTTTATTTACCCAGGTTATACCTTTGGGGTCGTAGATGCACTTTTAACGAATTTTCATTTGCCGAAATCAACTCTGCTTATGCTGATTAGTGCTCTGGCTGGCAGGACGAATGTGATGCAGGCTTATGAGGAAGCTGTTCGAGAACAGTATCGCTTTTTCAGCTTTGGGGACGCAATGCTCATTTACTAATAGTAACAAAGACTAGAGGAAGCTTAGAATAGGAAGTGGATGTAATGGCAGCAGCAGTAACGTACGAACCGATTAAAACTTGTAAACAATCCGGTGCCCGTCTGGGTCGGGTTCACACGCCGCATGGTGTAGTTGAAACACCAGCTTTCATGCCGGTAGGGACGCAAGCGACCGTGAAAACGATGAGCCCAGAAGAGTTGAAAACGATGGATGCTCAAATTATTTTGAGTAATACGTATCATCTATTCATTCGTCCTGGACATGAGATCGTAAAAGCCGCGGGCGGATTGCACAAATTCATGAACTGGGATCGCCCTATTTTAACAGATAGCGGCGGGTTTCAAGTTTTTAGCCTGAGCAACATGCGCAAAATCACCGAAGAGGGTGTTACATTTAAATCGCATCTGAACGGTGACAAGCTTTTTCTCTCCCCTGAAGTAGCAATGGAAATACAAAACGCACTTGGTTCTGACATTATGATGGCTTTTGATGAGTGCCCTCCATTCCCGGCAGAGTACGATTATGTTAAGAAATCATTGGAACGTACGACACGTTGGGCAGAACGCTGCTTGAAAAGCCATGGCCGACCAGAAGACCAAGGTCTGTTCGCAATTATCCAGGGCGGGATGCATGAAGACCTGCGCAGAATGAGCGCGGAGCAGTTGACTTCCATGGATTTCCCGGGGTATGCTATTGGTGGACTGAGCGTTGGAGAGCCTAAGCATTTGATGTATGAAGTACTTGACTATACAACACCTTTGATGCCGGCTAACAAACCACGTTATCTGATGGGTGTGGGTTCTCCCGATGCATTAATTGAAGGCGCTATCCGCGGGATCGATATGTTCGACTGTGTACTGCCTACGAGGATTGCCAGAAATGGGACTTGCATGACGAGCGAAGGCCGTCTTGTGATTCGGAATGCGAAGCATGCGACTGACTTTGGCCCATTGGATCCCAAATGTTCGTGTTATACCTGCACAAATTACAGCAGAGCTTATATTCGTCATTTAATTAAAGCGGATGAAACCTTTGGAATCAGATTGACAACGATTCATAACCTTCACTTTCTACTACAGCTTATGCGTGACGTAAGGGGGGCCATTATGGAAGATCGCTTGCTCGATTTCCGTGATGAATTCTTTGCTTCTTATGGGCTGAATGATAATGAAAGAGGATTTTAAGAGAGGAGGATACCTATGTTTCTATTGGCTGAAACTACAACTGCGAATACTGGCGCGGTAGGATATTTGTATACATACGGGCCGTTAGTGCTCATGTTTGTAGTTCTCTATTTCTTACTTATTCGTCCACAGCAAAAAAGACAGAAAACACGTAGTTCAATGCTTGGTTCTTTGAAAAAAGGAGATAAGGTCGTTACGATTGGCGGTCTTCACGGCACGATTATGGAGATCACAGACGACATTTGTGTGCTTCGCGTCAACGATGCAACGAAAATGACTTTTGATCGTTCTGCCATCAATGCTGTTTCACAATCAACAGCAAAGGAATAAAATAAAAAAGCGAGAACCTTCATCAGGCTCTCGCTTTTTGTTTGGCTTTAAAGCTCATTATTTTTCAAAGAACGTTTAAGCAGCGCTTGCTCGCCAAGAATCAGGCGTCCTTCGGAAATGCGCAGTCCCAGTCTTGCGGCTACAACACCGAGCACGACACCGGCACACATATCGGATAACCAGTGAATACCCAGATAAAAAATTGTGAAAATGATAAAAGCGGAAGAAATCGGTACGAAAATTTTCCAGAATGTATTGCGGCTCTTCACGGCAATGACAGCCATCGATACGGAGATCGACGTATGCAGGCTAGGGAAGCAATTATCCAGACCTGACAGCGGGCGATAGTCCTGCTCGAAGGTTGGGAATACATCAAGAATGAGCAGCTTAACACTTGGATGAAACGACCATACTTCGTTAACTGGAAAAAACAGATAAAACGGAATGGCTATCATATAGTTGAACATGAGTGCGTAACAAATTGCGTAGAACAGCTTATAATTTTTCTTGAACGTATAAAGGGCAATAGATGCAATCATGACGGACGGAAAGACAACCACATAGAAATAACTGCTTACCACGGTCAATATATCATTATGGAAGAAATGTTGAATAGCTGAAACAAAGTTTCCTTCAATGCCGTAGATAGATTTGGTAAAATCAGCTTTATAATCAATTCTTTTTTCGACCCACATCTCAATCTTATTGAAGAAGAGAATCGTGATGAGTGCAACGAAATGAAGGAGATATTTGCGGGACGTGAATATTTCTTGTACGAAACTTCCGGCGATGACGAACGGGTTTTTTCGTGTGGCGGCAATTAGAAAGACAATGACTGTTATAACTATATAGACCGTTGCATGTGTCATAGACTGAAACGGGCTCATGGTGATTTCCCCCTAATATTGGAAATTATTGCGAATATAACTATGATATTATACCACAATCAAAGGGGGATAGTGATATTTTCACGGAAACGTCTTATTTCGTTGTGTTAACGCCAAGGATGCCCCCAAGTGCTCCTGCTGCGAATAAAATACCGAGCAATTGCAGGGATTGAAGATTAAGTCCAGCGTCAAAAGCTAGAAAGCCAACCAAGAAAATAAGGATAAAATAGACGAATCCGACGAGTCCCCCGTGGTACCAGCCGCGGTTACCGGCTCTTTTGCCTGAAACCCAGCCTCCGATAAACAGCGCAGCAGCATGGATAATCGTAGTTAACGTATGCAAGGAACTCTCTTGTGTGCTAGTTAGCAGCAAAAATAACGATGTTACTATTGTCCCAATTGTCATCATGCTTAATGAATAGGCAAGTCCGGAAAATAAAGGAGATGTTATTCGAACCTGACTGACCGTTTTCATGGGGTTCACAGGCACCAATCCTTTCGTATATTCGTTCTTTTCATTATCATCATTGTATGGCCAAGCACATAGAATTAGTACAGACTGTTCAAAGGGAAGGTGAATAATTATGACGGAATTTTCTCAAGGACCCGCTCTATGGCAGGCTATTGCAGCTCTTATTATTTTTTTTGCAGCCTATGTTTGTATGTTGATTGAGAAGTGGGATCGTACGTACACAGCGCTTGGGGGAGCTGTACTGATGCTTCTGCTGGGCACTGTTCCGATTGGGAAAGCACTTACGACTTATGCCAGTTGGCATGTTCTTATCTTTCTTATTAGTCTATTTGTGATAGCCAGCCTTTTTCAGAAAACAGGACTTATCGCTTTTACGGCTAGCAAAATCATACGTGTGTTTCGCTTACAGCCCTTTACGATTCTAGTAAGTTTGTCGATAATAGCTGCTGTAACTTCAGCCTTATTAAACGCTTTGCTCGCGGTTGCTATTATCGTTCCGATCCTGCTCAAAACGACGAAAATGATGAAATTGTCGCCTGTTCCTTTTCTGATATCGGTGCTTTTATCAGCGAATCTAGGTGGTGCAGCAACTCTTATGGGCAATTGGTCCAATAGAATGATTGGTGCATCAGAGCATATTACAACAGGACAAATCCTTATGAAGATCGGACCGCTTGTTATTCTCATGTTAGCCATCGTGTACTTCACGATTTGGTTTCTCTATGGAAGGAAAATGATTATTCCTGAAACGTACAAGCGTGAGGTTCTTAGCTTACAGCCAGATGCCTACTTAGCGGAAGATCGTGTACAGTTTCTTGGTGGTTGTGTCATTTCTGGAGCAACGCTGCTGGCTTTTTTATTGCAAGGTGTTTTGGGCTGGCAAGCCTCCTATATTGCTGCAGGTGGTGCAGTAGCGCTGCTCGCGCTCAACTACAATGACTTAGTCCAGCTTTTCAAAAAGAGAGACTATCGTTCCGTCTGGAATGGCGTTCTCGAAACGCAAGGGTTGTTTTTCCTAGGTTTGTTTATCATGGTTGGTGGATTAACGTATGCCGGGATATCGGGATTCATCGCTGTTAGAGGATTAGAACTGAGTCAAGGTTCTATTTCGTTCTTGTCTATCCTTTTGTTATGGCTAACAGGCTTTGGATCATCGGTTGTGGATTATGTTCCTTATACCGCGGCTATGATTCCGGTGATCGAACATTTAGGGACGGAAATACAGAGTTTTTCACAAGCATCCATCCAACCGCTGTGGTGGTCAATCATTGTAGGGACCGCGATTGGAAGCGGGGTCACACTCTTTGGCTCGATTTCGAACATGTATGCGGCAGCGCTCACCGAACAAGAAGGAGGAGGGCTGAATTCTCGCAATTATTTCATGATTGCAGGGCCGGTCTCTTTGGTTTTATTCATCGTAGCCACAATCTATTTCAAGTTATTTCTGCTCTAATTCCCAACAATTGAATACGTAAAATCTGCATGATGAAGTGCATCAGCGGTCAGAATACCAGTGAACTCCGAGAACAAGCAAGAAGCTTAGATCAGGGAGGCTATCGATGGATATTCTGACCATTTTTTTACGTACCGTGCTGATCTACTTTGTCGTTTTTCTGATGCTCCGGCTCATGGGGAAACGAGAAATCGGGAAGTTATCGCTGTTTGATCTGGTTATTTCGATTATGATTGCGGAAATTGCTGTTTTCGTGCTTGAAGATGTAGAGAAGCCTGTCATGGATGGGATTATCCCGATGGCGACGTTGGTGCTCATCCAAATCATTATCGCCTATGTAACTTTAAAAAATAGAAATCTCCGGATTCTATTTGACGGGAAACCTAGCGTGATTATCAAACAAGGGCTAATCGACCGTGAGGAAATGAAGAAACACCGTTATAATCTGGATGATTTGATGCAGCAGTTAAGGCAGAATAAGATCATGAATGTCGCGGACGTGGAGTTTGCAGTTCTTGAGCCTTCGGGGAAGTTAAGCGTCGTGGAGAAAAGCTTGAAAGCGAAAGAGACAGAGACAGCGATTGACGAACAAGGCCTAAAAGGCACGATTCGATATGAAGGTCTTCCGCTGCCCCTCATTATGGATGGCAAAGTACAGGATGATAATTTGGAGAAAATAGGAAAAACGAGGTTTTGGCTAAAAAACCAGCTTCAATTCAAAGGTGCGCGCGATTTCAAAGAAGTGTTTTACTGCTCCATTGATCACAGAGGCAGAATGTTTCTCGACCGTAAGAGATAAACTAACGGATCATTTTTTTGCCCATGTTCATAATGCGGGTCAAATCCTTCAAACTAATCAATCGGAAAACCGTAATGGCAAACATATAAATGACAAATCCTACGACTGAAGAAGTTACAAAACGAAGCCATTCAACGGAAGTCCACGGGATATACATGATGAAGTAACAGCCTAGACCAGAGAGGGCCATAGCCGCTCCAATTTTCCCGAAATCACTGCCTTCCATACGAAACTTCAGTAAACGCACAACACTGTTCCAATGCAGGAGAGTTACCAGCACAATATTTACATTGATCGCAAAAACAGCTCCTTGAATACCGAGCTCCGGCTTGCTTGCTAGCCAATAAATGAGAATAAGTTTGACTGTAGAGCCTATCAATGTATTGATCAAAGCGGATCCGGGTTTGTTCAAAGCTTGCAGAGTCGACTGCAGGGGTGCTTGGAAATAGATGAATATGGCAATAGGAGCCATCATTTTCAGCATGATACCTACATCAGGTTGATTGTACATATACCTACAGATGGGCTCTGCCAGCACGAACATGATGACAGCGAACGGAGCACCCGTAACCAAAGCCAGTTTTAAGGATTGGTGCAGGCGCGCATGGATGGTTTTCATATCTTTGCGAGCAGCAGCTTCACTTAAGGAAGGGACAAGCGAGACCGATAAAGACATTGTCAGAGCACTAGGCAGCAGGATAATGGGGATGATCATACCTTGCAAGGCGCCATACTGAGCTGTTGCCAGCGAAGTGGCAATACCTGCGATAGCTAGACTTTGTGCAATTAGAATAGATTCGAACAAATAAGAGCTTGCACCAATTAATTTACTGCCTGTAATCGGGATGGAGATACGCATAATTCGCCGGAAATTAGCCAGCCGGCCATTCGTTTTCGTTGTGCCGATGTGTGCGACAGGTACTTTGGGGGATGATTTCTTATCATACTTGAAGTGGATGGCCAGGACGGCTAGACCCCCAATTTCTCCGGCAAGAACGCCTACCATGGCGCCAGCGGCGGCATATTCGATCCCGTAAGGGATCATTACATAGGAGCAAACAAGTACCATCACAATGCGAATCAGCGTTTCCATGATCTGTGACGTGGCCGTGGGAATCATATTCTGTCTGCCTTGAAAGTACCCGCGATAAACAGCGGAGACTCCGATGATCGGGATCATCGGGCTCATACATAAGAATGTGTAATAAACGCGTGAATCGGTTAACAGATGGGAAGTGATCCAAGAGGCTCCCGCGACGCAAGCAATTGTAAATACGATGCTCAGGCCAACTGTAATCGCTAAAGATATGCGAAGAATACTGCGAATTCTCGATTCATTATGCTCGGTTTCGGCCTCAGCAATCAGCTTGGCAATCGCTACAGGGATTCCTCCTGTTATGATCGTCAAGATGACGGAAAGGAAAGGCCAACCCATATGATAAATGCCAATGCCTTCTGCGCCGATGACACGCGGCAAAGTAATTCTAGGTATGAAGCCGAGAATACGGTTCAATATGCCTGCGGCCAAAAGAATCATCGTGCCCCTGATAAATGACTGCTTGGTCATGCCATACCCTCTTCCGATACTTGTCTTACCCTATGAATATGCGAGAGTTGGTCAAGCTCATGCTAACATTTTATGGACAGGTCAAAGCTAGGCAGGAAATGGGCAGGTGAATATCGAATAAGATGACAAGTTAACCATGATAAATGACCTTAGGAGGATCTCTCTATGAATGGAGAAGATAATGATCAAGTTCCTCATCATCCTGAGGACAAGGCGAATACAGAGCACGAGGAAAGTGAGTCAGCCCCCCCTAATGCAAGCGAGGAGGAAGCTGAAGTTGTCCTTTCTGATCTTGAACTGAATGAGATTATCGAGAATCTATGTTTGAGCAAAGTGGAAGAATTTGTACTACTTGGCTATGAACATGTCACTGGAAAAGAGATCTGGGATTGTGTGAGTGACAAATACCGTAAAACGGGTGTCCCTTCTCTACATCAAATCGTGAATGACATTTTATCACTGAAATCGACCCAGTTTATGAACTGGATGACGATAAGCATGTATAAAGGGGCCCAATTCTAAGAATAGGGCTTATTTTTTCATGTAACGACTTAAATTGACTCGATTTTCAGACCTGTATATAATAGGCATATTGAGTATCGAAGGGAGACAAGCAAGAGATGCTGGATTGGAAAAGAATATCGTTCTTTTTTCTAACGGTTGTTATTGTTCTCGGCGCAGTCGGAGCAACAAGCCCTAGACTTGTAGAGCGAATCAAGCTTGGATTAGATTTAAAAGGTGGATTTGAAATTTTGTACACCGCGGAGCCTCTATCTGCTGGGCAGCCTTTAACGAAGGAAACGCTTACGCAAGCGGCGGAAAGTCTTGCCAAACGGGCTGACAGCCTTGGTGTAGCAGAGCCTGAAGTCAATACTGAAGGGTCAGATCGAATTCGTGTACGCCTCGCAGGCGTAGAGAATGAAGAAGAAGTTAGATCCTTGATGTCCAAGCCATCTGTTCTTACCTTCAGAGGCCCGGATGGAACAGTTTACATGAATGGTACTGATTTCGTGGAAAACGCAGCGAAATTAAGCTACGATCCCAACACGAAGCAGCCGATTGTAGAGATCAAAATGAAAAGCAGAGAGAAATTCAAGGAAGTTACGACTAAGCTAGTAGGCAGCACATTGTCCATCTATTTGGATGATCAAGTGCAATCGACGGCATCTGTTAATTTCCCGATCGACAGTGATTCCGCTATCATTACACAAACAAGTGTAACGGAAGCGACTAAAGTAGCGAAAATGATTAACTTGGGGGCAATGCCGCTAAAGTTAACGGAAAAATATATTCAACGTGTTGATGCAACGCTAGGACAAGCATCCTTGCATCAAACAGCGCGAGCTGGACTGATTGCATCGATCTTGATTTTCCTCTTCATGGTCCTGTATTATCGTGCACCGGGACTTGTTGCGGCTTTCACACTAATTACGTACGTTTGGGTTCTTCTCGCGGTCTTCGACTTTATGAATGCAACCTTAACGTTGCCAGGTATTGCAGCCCTTGTATTGGGAGCAGGTATGGCAGTTGATGCGAACATTATTACATACGAAAGAATTCGTGAAGAAATTCGCGCAGGCAAGAGCATTCTTTCCTCTTTGAAAGCAGGCTCCAAGCATTCCTTCCGTACAATTATGGATGCCAACGTTACTAACTTAATTGCCGGTATTGTTCTTTACTATGTAGGGAACGGCGCAATTCGAGGATTCGCGGTCATCACAATGTTAAGTATTATTATCAGTATCTTAACAAACGTTCTTTTCTCCAGATGGCTGCTCCATCTGATCATACGAGGCAACTTGCTGAAAAAGCCAAGTTATTTCGGCGTGAAGGAGGCAGAAATCCGTGGACTCTAAGAACAAGTTTGATTTTGTAAGATCACGCAACAGATTTTTTGGTATTTCGATTGCTCTTCTTGTCATAGGATTAGCTGTCATGCTGTTCTCGGGGATGAACTTCGGGGTCGATTTCAAAGCAGGGACGAATATCGATCTAGTCGTAGGCAAGCAGCTCGATAAAGCCAAAGTCGATGAGATTTTGGATGGTCTTGCAACGAGCGGTGACGTGAAATCGCACCATGCGGACCCGACAATCGGCGGGAACAACAGTGATCGTGTCTCGATCCGCTTCGATGACGTGCTTAACGATGACGCGGTTAACAAAATTCAAAAAGCATTTGCAACAACATACGGTGTTGAAGTTTCCAAAGAGATCAATACCGTTGACCCTCAATTAGCCAAGGAATTGCTGTTAAAAGCCGTCTATGCGGTAGCAATTGCCAGCGTATTGATTTGTGTTTATGTCAGTATCCGTTTCGAGTGGCGTTTTGCGATTGCTGCCATTATTGCCATTCTACACGATGCATTCATGGTTATCGCAGTTTTTGCGATTTTCCGCCTGGAAGTGAATCTTCCGTTTCTGGCGGCGGTTTTGACGACAATCGGTTATTCCATTAATGATAAAATCGTTATTTTTGACCGTATCCGTGAAAATCTCAGATTCGCTAAGCTTAAAACCGACGAAGATCTCATTGCTTTGGTGAACGATAGTATTTGGCAGACGATGGCGCGTAATATTAATACCGTTCTCGTGGTATTGATTGCTGCTGGCAGTTTGTACATTTTCGGAAGCGAGTCCATCAAGTTGTTCGCACTTGCAAAGCTAGTCGGATTAACGAGCGGTGCTTACTCCTCGATCGTAATTGCTTGTTCGCTATGGTATCTCTTGAAAAGAAAATCGCTACGTAGTTCTAAAAAGAAAGCTGCAGCGTAATAACCATAATAACCGGCCGCGTGAATGTTGCGCGGCCTTTGTATCCGTTCAGGGGGAGTGTCAGCGTGAAAGACGAGCGTTTTCAAAAAACGGAGCTCGCAGTATGGAGCGGCATCACCGGTAATGCAGCTCTTGCGTGTCTGAAAGGTATTGTTGGGATTATGGCGCAGAGCTCAGCCTTGTTAGCAGATGCTGCACATTCGGCATCGAGAGCAATAGCTTTATCTGCTGCACGAATTCGGTTGAGATCGGATCAACAGCCTCCAGAGGATCTGGATGCTCAAGGTTCAGAAAAGAATATTTCTGTCGCAAGCATTCTGTTAGCTATCGTCGTTCTTATTATTGGAGTCGAGATGGGGATTTCAGCGATAAATGCCTTAGGGTCCGCCGAGGAACATACTGACAAGAATTACGCGCTCGCTGCGCTTGGACTTTCGCTAGTCGTCAAAGAAATCATGTATCAATACGTGAACCGAATGGGCAAACGAATAGGCTCTCAGGAATTAATTGCTAATAGCAGAGGGCATCGTTCCGATATATACTCTACTATTGTGGCTCTTATCGGAGTATTCGGCGCATCGCTGGCCAACCTTTTCAATGTATCATTCCTTTCCTATTTGGATCCGCTAACAGGAATCATTGTTTCTCTTTTGATTTTGAAAATGGGGTATTCGCTCGTTAAGGAAGCTTTACATAGGAAGCAAGAGTACGTTCTACAGCAGGAGGATGCTGACGATCTGATTGCCGTTGTGCAATTGATTAAAGGTGTAATTACCGTAGATGACTTAAGGGCCAGAGAACATGGACATTATGTGGTGGTTTCAGTCAAAATCAGCGTGAATCCGAGGGTATCGGTTTGGGAAGGTCACGAAGTTTCCAAAAGGGTCAAACAGCAGTTGATGAAAAGATTCCATCATGTTTCGGATGTATTTGTTCATGTAGCCCCTTATGATGCTGGCTATCCCTATAAACATTCAACGGATTCTGAGCTCAGTGAGCTCCCATCTGTTATTCACTAATGTTGTAAAGAGCAAAGCGCGAAGCTATTGCTTACGAAGAAAGTTTTGCAAACGCAAAACTCTGAGGAGGACACACAAGTGCTAGCACCAAAGGCAAGATGGAGCATTGGCAATGCGGATGAGATGCTCATAGAAACTTTTGTGCGCGAGCTGCAGATCGACCCGCTTGTGGCCCGACTGCTTGTTCTCCGAGACATTCGGACGGTACCTGAAGCCGAACAATTCATACATGGCGGGGTTCAGTATTATCATGATCCATATTTGCTCGACGGCATGCTTCCAGCTGTTGAACGTATCCGGCAAGCCCTTCAGAACAATGAATTTATTCGTATATATGGGGACTATGATGCGGACGGCGTAAGCAGCACTTCGCTGATGTATCATTTGTTAAAAGGTTTAGGCGCCCGGTTCGATACGTATATCCCGCATCGCATTCGTGAAGGCTATGGTCTGAATCGTTCAGCGATGGCCTTAGCCAAAGAGCAAGGTGTAGATCTATTAATTACCGTGGACACGGGCATTAGTGCCGTTCAAGAAATCGCCTACTGTCAAGAGCTAGGCATAGATGTAATCGTAACGGATCACCATGAGCCTCCAGAGCACCTGCCGCAAGCTTTGTCCATCATCAATCCTAAGAAGCCAGGCTGTCCTTATCCCTATAAACACCTTGCAGGTGTTGGCGTGGCTTTCAAGCTGGCACATGCTTTGCTGGATAGGCTGCCAGAGGAACTGCTGGAATTTGCGGCGCTTGGCACAGTGGCGGATTTAATGCCGCTGAACGGCGAGAACCGATTAATCGTCAAACAAGGTCTGCAGCGCATGCAGGATTCGGCTTACGCAGGATTCCGTTCTCTCATTAGCGTCTCGGGCATTGAGCGCAAAGAAGTGACAGCAGGGCACATCGGCTTCTCGCTCGCGCCAAGAATCAATGCCAGCGGAAGGTTGGAAGCCGCAGATATTGCGGTTAAGCTATTGACGACGCAGAGTGAAACCGAAGCGGAGCAAATTGCTTTTGAATTGGATATGCTGAATAAAGAACGTCAGCTTATCGTTGAAGACATGGTGAAAGAAGCCTTTGTTCTGGCTGAGGAGCAGCAGGCCAAAGGTCTGGACAAAGTGATCGTCGTTGCGAAAGAAGGCTGGAATGTTGGCGTAGTCGGCATTGTAGCCTCCAAAATCGTGGAGAGATTTTACCGGCCAACCTTAGTTCTTAGCATAGATCCACAGACAGGCATCGCCAAAGGTTCAGCGCGTTCCATTGCTGGCTTTGATTTACACAAGGCTCTGACAGTCTGTGAAGAGTGGTTGGACCACTACGGTGGCCATCAAGCGGCAGCAGGAATGAGCTTAAAGAGCAGCCATTTGGAGGCTTTCACACAGAAGCTGAATGAGCTTGCAGCTGCGACTCTGACGGAGCAGGATTTTATCCCGCTATTGAAGGCTGATGCAGTGTGCAGCTTGCCTGATGTTCCGATTGCCAGCATTGAGGGATTGGAGAAGCTTGCTCCCTTTGGCATGGGCAACCCGGCGCCGAGGTTCATGTTCACCGATTTGTCGCTCGACGATATCCGGACCATGGGCAAAGAGAAGCAGCATCTGAAGCTTGCGCTCTCGCAGGCCAAAGATGAAATAAGCTGCTCGGTGGAAGCCGTTGGATTCGGTAAAGGCAGTCTGGCAGGACTTATCACGCAAGCAGCCAAGGTTGATGTGCTAGGCGAGCTGTCCATCAATGAGTGGAATGGCGTCCGCAAGCCGCAAATTGTTATGCAGGATTTGAAGATAACGCATATGCAGCTCTTTGATTGGCGTGGAGCGGGGCAATTAAGCGCCAAACTGAATATGCTTCAAAATAACCTGACTACAAGCAACGCGAAGAATCAAGTACCTGGTGTTGTGCTCTTTGACGAAACTGACGTGAAAACTTTTGCTGCCACCTCGTTCCAAATTGGCGACTCTATCCCTTACTGGGTCGTTCAAGACAGCGGGTTGTTACGGCCAGGTAATGAAACAGCCAATCAGCTGGATTTTGCTCAAATGAAGGATATCATCCTCTACACGATCCCAAGGAGTTTAGCTAGCTTACAAGGCGTGATACAGCAAGCCCTTGGCATGATGCGCTGTTATCCTGTATTCGCAGAGTTAGGTCCTGACAGCGGAAGCACACTGCCTTCTCGCGATATGTTCAAGATGATGTACGGTACTTTGCAAAAAGAGGGCTCATTGAATGTGCAGGATGTCCGTCTAATGACTTCATTTAGCAAAAGATCGGGCTTGTCGCCAGCTATGATTCAATTCATTTTATCCGTGTTCGAGGAATTAGCATTTATTGAAAGACAAGGGGCTTTCGTTAAGCTTCACGCAGCACCAGCCAAGAAAGATCTTACGGCATCCCGCATTTATCAGCATAGAATGAATCGTCAGGAAGTCGAATCCATCGTGATGTATTCTTCAGCCAAAGAATTAGAGCAGTGGATTGCCCAACATATCCATAAAGAAAACCACATATTGGAGGAAATTATATGAATTTCAAAGAGTACATTCGCGTCATCCCAGACTTTCCGCAACCAGGAATTCGTTTCAAAGATATCACAACGCTGCTTCAGAACGGTACGGTCTATAAAGAAGCAATTGATCAATTGAAAGAAATGGTAAAAGAGAAAGAAATTGATGTCATTGCGGGACCAGAGGCTCGCGGCTTCGTAATCGGCGCTCCGCTTGCGTATGCACTTGGCGTAGGATTTATTCCGATTCGCAAAAGCGGTAAATTGCCTGGCGAGACCATTGAAGTGGATTATGCCTTGGAATATGGCAAAGATAAATTAGCGATGCACAAGGACGCCATCAAACCTGGTCAAAAAGTTCTGATTGCCGATGACCTGCTGGCAACTGGCGGAACGATTCAATCCTCAATTGATTTGATTGAGCAGCTTGGCGGAGATATTGTAGGGGCTGCGTTCCTCATCGAACTTTCCTATTTGGAAGGCAGAAATAAGTTTAGTGGTATAGATGTTGTTTCCTTAGTTCAATATTAAAATAAAGCGAAGAATCGAATGTTTATTCGATTCTTTTTTGTACTTAGGTATAGGGCGTTAGGAAGGAATATTTCAAGGGATATGAGGCAAAATGATGTTTTTTGTCGAAAGGTTAGCATGGCATAGTTGACGCGGAGCCTGCCTTGCAGGCATAATGAATAAAAATCGACTAAAGATGAGCGTTTAAAAAGTTCGTTTTTTAAACCTCTAAAGGGAATGGGTAGATGCATGGGTATAGAGCAGCTGTTAGAGAAGGCAGCCACCTATCTGAAAGAGAATGATTTGCAGAGGATACGGGAGGCCTATGAGTTCGCGGATGAAGCCCATCATGGCCAAGTGCGCAAATCGGGGGAGCCCTATATTCTGCATCCACTCGCTGTTGCAGATATACTGGTGAACATGCAGATGGACGTCACATCCGTGATTGCGGCGCTTCTGCATGATGTCGTTGAAGATACAACAGTTTCACTTGAAACTGTTCTAGATAAATTCGGGAAAACTTGCGCAATGCTTGTAGATGGCTTGACGAAGCTCGAACGGATTAAGTTCAAGTCCAAGGAAGAGCAGCAGAATGAGAATTACCGCAAAATGTTTGTCGCCATGGCACAGGATATTCGCGTTATTCTGATTAAACTGGCGGATCGGCTGCATAACATGCGCACATTGAAATACCAATCGGAGGAAAGCCAGCGCCGCATAGCGGAGGAAACGCTGGAGATTTTCTGTCCCATTGCACATCGACTCGGGATTTCCACGATCAAATGGGAAATGGAGGATATTGCCCTTCGTTATTTGAATCCCCAGCAGTATTACCGGATCGTGAATCTGATGCAGAAGAAGCGGACTGAGCGTGAGCAATATATTGAAGATGTCATTCATAGCATCAAAGAGAAGCTGGATGAAATGGGAATTCAAGGAGACATTTCCGGAAGACCCAAACATCTCTACAGTATTTATAAAAAAATGAGCTCCCGCGGCAAACAGTTCAATGAGATTTATGATCTCATGGCGCTGCGCGTAATTGTCGATGGCATCAAAGATTGTTATGCTTCTTTGGGCATTATTCATACATTGTGGAAACCGATGCCTGGACGGTTCAAAGATTATATCGCCATGCCGAAACCGAATATGTACCAGTCTCTTCATACAACGGTGATAGGTCCCAAGGGAGAGCCTTTAGAGGTTCAGATTCGCACTTGGGAAATGCACAGAACGTCCGAGTTCGGTATTGCTGCACACTGGGCCTACAAAGAAGGCGGCTCTGTTGTTCCATCAGGCACTTTTGAAGACAAGATGAGCTGGTTCCGTGAAATTTTGGAGCTTCAGCATGAAACGAATGATGCTTCGGAATTTATGGAATCCATGAAGATGGACTTCTTCTCTGATCTTGTATTTGTATTTACGCCAAAAGGGGAAGTCATTGAACTCCCAGCTGGTTCTGTGCCTTTGGATTTTGCTTACCGCATTCATACGGAGGTCGGTAATCGGACTATTGGCGCCAAAGTCAATTCCCGCATTGTCCCATTGGATCACAAGTTGAAAACAGGGGATATCATTGAAATTTTGACGTCCAAACACTCCTACGGACCTAGTCAGGATTGGATCAAACTCGCGCAATCATCCCATGCTCGCAGTAAAATTAAGCAGTGGTTCAAGAAAGAGAAGCGCGAAGAGAACGTCGAAAAAGGAAAAGACATGATTGAGCGCGAGCTCAAGCGTTTGGCTATAGATCCGCCGACATTGATGAGTGACGATAAGATGATCGAAGCGGCGAAGAAGTTCAATTTCAACGATATTGAAGATATGCTGTCGGCAGTTGGCTTTGGCGGAATAACAGCTGCACAAATTTGCACGAAGCTGACAGAGAAGCTGCGTAGGGAAGCGGAAGAAGCACAGGTGCTTCAGCTTTCTACGGAGGTCAAAGAAGTTAAGTCGCAATCCGCGACAGAGCGCAAAAGCCGGCCAACTAACGGCGTGCGGGTAAAAGGAGTAGACAACCTCTTAGTACGTTTTGCGCGTTGCTGTAATCCAGTACCAGGTGATTTGATTATTGGCTATATCACTAGAGGACGAGGCGTGTCCGTGCACCGTTCGGATTGTACGAATATCCCAACGAGCATGGGCGAAGAAGAACGGGTGATTGAGGTCGACTGGGCTGAAGCCGTCGAATCTAATTTCAATGTGGAAATTGAAATTACAGGGCATGACCGCCGTGGTTTCTTAAACGAGGTGCTTCAGGCCGTTTCCGAGAGCAAAACGATGATTTCGGCCGTATCAGGCCGTTCCGATAAAAATAAAATGGCAACGATTCACATGACGATTTTGATTAAAAATATCGATCACTTGCAGTCGGTTGTCGAGAAAATTAAACGGGTGAAAGACGTTTATTCCGTTCAGCGCATTATGCAAAGCTAAGCTTGCGGCTGCGAACACACGCGAGGGGATATAGAGAAGCATGAGAGTAGTCGTTCAGCGGTGCAAACGCGCCGAAGTAACTGTGAATGGAGCATCTGTCGGACAGATCGAGCATGGTCTAATGCTGTTAGTAGGCATTACTCATGAGGATACCGAGCAGGATGCGAAATATATCGCGGACAAAGTATCCGGACTGCGTATTTTTGAAGATGAGACCGGTAAAATGAATCTTTCCGTGCTGGAGACAGGCGGTCAGATTTTATCCGTTTCCCAGTTTACTTTGTATGGAGATTGCCGCAAAGGGAAACGTCCCAACTTCATGGCGGCAGCTAGACCCGAGATTGCTCAGCCGCTGTATGACAAGTTCAATGAGCTGCTTCGCGGTCAGGGCTTGCAAGTAGAAACGGGTGCATTTGGCGAAATGATGGATGTTTCGTTTACGAACTGGGGACCTGTCACATTAGTTATCGATAGCAAATAGATTAGATGCGGTTACGTCTTGCGCAAAGGATAAGATGCGACCAGCCTGGATATACTAAAACTGTATATTCTTGCAGTTAGGAGCATCCAGATGCGTCAATCGATCAAGCATAAAGCCATGACGGCCCCAGAGCAGCAGCTGCTGCATACAACACTTGCTGAGCGGATGAGTCAGGCACCAGCGCTAGCGGACGTTGAAATTAGTGCAGAGTTCACATCTGAGCAGGAGAAAATGAAAAGCATTCCCAAGAAATCATATCGTTAATCGTAAAGCCTCGCACTGCCTCATCAGCAATGCGAGGCTTTATTTGTTCCAATAGCAAGATTTCTCTAAGACTTTAAAATGTGGTAAACTAACAAGTGATGTTTTTGGCTGACAAATTAATCGACTGCTCAAGAAAGCTTATCAAACCTTTAACCGGTAAGCTGTATGAAAAGCAGGGGACAAGGTGGGTGCTTTTGTTTTAATGGCAAATCCGAATCGTAACAATTCCGCTTCCAAAGGATGGCTTTGGTTGATGGGGATCTTGATTCTGCTCGCGGTGCTGGCAGCTGCAGCATCTTTGTATTATCAATATAAACACCACATAAGCGGTGGAAAAAGTCAGGCAAAGCAAGAAATTGAAGAAGTGAAATCTGTGAAGAAAACAAAAGAGGCGTATGACATCATTGTTGTTGGTACCGACCCTGAGGGGGTTGCTGCGGCTGTTTCAGCTGCGCGTAATGGATTGACTACCCTGCTGGTCGATGGACGGAATCGTGAGATTCTGGGAGGGCTAATGACACTCGGCTGGATTAACTCCATTGATATGAATTATTCGCCAAACAAGAACCTTTTAGGGAAAGATGATGTGTTTAACAAAGGCTTCTTCTCCGAGTGGTATGCCAAAATTGAAGGGGATTCCTTCGATGTGAATACAGCCGCTAATGCGTTCTATGATTTGGTTAAAAATGAATCTAAAATCGATCTGCTGCTCAAAACGAAGAAGATCGATCCGCTCCTTTCCCAAGATAAAAAAGCTGTGCAGGGGGCTACGATCACCCTCGAAAATGGGAGCACGCAAGTCGTGAAGGCTGCCTCTGTCATTGATGCGACGCAGGATGGTGATTTCGCGGCGGCAGCAGGAGTACCGTTTACGATCGGGCATGAGGATATCGGGGACCCGAATTCCAAAATGGCCGTGACGCTTGCGTTTCGTCTGAAAAACGTAACACCGGAAGTTTGGAACCTGATGGCCAAAAGGTTGAACGGCGATAATAATCCGGATACAGGTGTAAATGAAGTAAGCGTATTTGGTTATGGTGAAATGAGTAAATACCCGCCTCTTAACAAAGAAAGAGCCAAGATGAGAGGGCTTAATATGGGTAGGGAAAATAATGATACCGTCCTCATCAATGCCTTGCAAATTTTCGGTGTAGATACCCTTGATCCGAAATCTGTTCAGGAAGCTTTTGACATTGGGAAAAAAGAACTGCCTAATATTTTAACTTATATGCAAAAAACATTCCCTGAATTCGCAAGCCTTGAGCTCGACGGATCTGCACCAGAGCTGTATGTTCGGGAAACGCGTCATATGCAGGGGGAATACAGACTGAATATTGTTGACGTCTGTACGAACAATGATCAATGGGACCGCATTGGATTCGGTTCTTATCCCGTGGATATCCAAAGGATCTCTCCGACGGATTCCGGCAACGTTGTTTGTAAACCGAAGCAATACGCAATTCCATTTCGCAGCCTAGTGCCGCAGAAAGTGGATGGACTGCTTGTAGTAGGTAGAGCAGCCAGTTACGATACACTGCCGCACGGAAGCGCCCGCGTAATGCCTACGGGCATGGCCGAAGGGGAGGCTGCAGGAGCTGCAGCGATGCTCGCGAAGCAGGAGAAGATGACGTTCCGTCAGGTGTCGGCGTCCAAAGAAGTGATTGCGAAGCTACAGGAGCAGCTGAACAAACAAGGCATGGAGATTCATCCGATGACACTCAAGCCGCAGCCTTTTATGGAGCACAAAGCTTATGAGGGTCTGAAATCCGCACTTATGCTTGGATTGGCTTCCGGTGCGTACGACAATAATTTTCACTTGGATGACCCAGCGAATCCGAAGCGGATGGTTAATCTCGTGAGCGGCGCGAAGAAAATGAAGCCGGATGCCTTCAAAGGCGATGTATCCCAGGCGATAGCGAAGCTGGAAAATGCCGATAAAGTTCCGTTATCTCTTGAGCAGGCTGCTTATACGATAACACAAGCTTTGGGACTGACGGCTTCATCCCAAGAGGCGCAAGCAAAGTTAATGGAGAGCAAGCTGCTGACTGACGCTTCACTGAAGCTAATAGCAGACAAGCAAAAGTTAACGAATGCGGACACGTACTTGCTCATCAAAGATCTAAAGGTTGGCTTAACAGGCAAGCCTTAATAAATAACAAATAAGAGCCTTATTACGCCGTAGTTGCATGTGGCGATAAGGCTCTTATCCTTTTTTTCGAAGCCAATGGAAGTTTTTATGACTGCGCTTACAAATTTCAGTCAGCTTCTGAAGCATCCTCTTCGGCTTCCGCAGATTCTTCCGCTTCTTCTTCGGCAGAATCATCACTATCTACTTCAGCATCCTCGTCGGCATCAACTTCCGCTTCTTCTTCCGCTTCGACTTCTTCTTCATCAGCTGCTTCTTCAGCTTCATCCGCTTCATCCGAATCTTCAATGGCCTCTTCTTCGGCTGCTTCTGCTTCTTCGGCTACTTCATCTTCTACTTCAGCTTCGGTTTCGGATTCCTCAGAGAAGAGCACCACTAGATCCTGCCGTTCCTCTTGAAACTCGTTTTGTGTTGTCATTGTTACAGCCTCCTGGTGATAAATTCAAGGCCATTTGCCTTGTTGTAATGTATATGTGGAAAAAAGTTTGATTATACGACAGTAGCAAAATGAAAATGATTGAAAATACAGGGAAAACACTTGTAATGAAATTGTAATTTAAATTTGATATGGCGTTAATTAACCGCGGGTATAATAAAACTCGACCCCCTTTAATTTATATATTGTCTAGAGGCCTGCCGCCACTCGTGCTGCAGGCTATTTTCTTTGTAAGATTCATCCTTGCATCGCCATGGAAATAGAAAAGGGCTATCATCCATCAAGTCATTTGACTTAAGGAGATAGCCCTTTTCTTTATTTTTTAGAATAAAGCATCCAGAGAATAATCACCTGCACCGATAAGCGTGACGCCTAATGCTGCTGCAATCAAAAGCAAGTTGTACTCGAACCCATTGGAAGTCGACCAATAGCTTTTATAGTGAACCTTTACAATAGCAACAAGCATAGTAATGATAATAAGTGCAGCAGCAAGTGGTGTCCAAAGTCCTGCAGCAAAGAGCAAGCCACCTGCAATTTCCGACAAACCAGCAACAACGGCCATCAGAACACCGGGCTTAATACCAATGGAATCGAAAAATCCTCCGGTGCCTTTTGGTCCATAACCGCCAAACCATCCAAATACTTTCTGTGTGCCATGAGCGGCAATTGTTAAACCTAACACCAAACGAATAATAAGAAGACCTAAAGCCATGACTAACTACTCCTCTTTAAATAAATTTTATTTAATTACTTACTTTATGTTAGTATATTATTACGCAGCACTTACTTTTGTCAAGCGACTATGCTAAAATTGTTTATAAGGAGATGATTTATATGGAAGACTATCAACTGTGCCCGAAATTCGAAAATGCATTTGAACTTCTGGGAAAGCGTTGGACGGGGCTCATCGTACATGTCTTATTGACTGGACCGAAGCGGTTTAAAGACATATCCGTGCTTATCCCAAGTATGAGCGATCGCATGCTTTCGGAGAGATTTAAAGAACTTGAGGCTGCAGAGATCATTGTCCGACACGTGTACCCGGAAACTCCGGTTCGTATTGAATACGAATTGACAGCTAAAGGAAAAGGGCTTAAGCCTGTTATGGACGAGTTGCAAAAATGGGCGGACTCTCATTAATTAAATGAAGGCAGTTCTAAGTCAAGTGGACGTATATCTCTTGACTTTACTTCTGCCAATGTTTACAATAAACAATAATTCAATACCTTTGTGATCCGTTGAAGGGATAAAGTATTTCGCCCCCACATTATCAGAGAAGGAAGTCCAGGCTGCGAGCTTCCTATGATGAGCGAACGAAAAGACCTCCCCGAGGACCTGCTGGGAACGACATGTCGACTTATATCGACCGTCTAGTAGCGGCTAGTGCGTATTCGCGGGCGTTAACCGTAAAGAGCAGATTTCTGTTAAATGTACCTATGGTGCGAGAACAGACGATCTGAATGTGGGTGGTACCACGGGTGAATTTGTTAATCAAATCTCTCGTCCCTGACAAACGTCGGGGGTGGGGGATTTTTTTGTTATATAACCAAGATCGACAGATAAAGGGAGGTTGAATACATGAGCATTCAAAAGCCAAAAGGCACGCAGGACCTGCTTCCTGGCGAAGTGGAGAAGTGGCAGTACCTGGAAAGTAAAGCAAGAGACTTATGTCAACGATTTAACTACAAAGAAATCCGTTCGCCAATTTTCGAAAGTACGGAGCTTTTCTCCAGAGGTGTCGGAGAAACGACGGATATTGTCGAGAAAGAAATGTACACATTTGTGGATAAAGGCGATCGTAGTATGACCTTGCGTCCAGAAGGGACTGCCGGCGTTGTTAGGGCTTATGTAGAAAATAAGCTATATGGAGTGCCAGATTTGACAAAGTTGTTCTATGTGGGACCGATGTTTCGCTATGAACAGCCGCAAGCAGGAAGATACCGTCAGTTCCACCAGTTCGGGATTGAAGCTTTCGGATCCGTTGATCCAAGCATCGATGCAGAGGTCATTGCGCTGGGGTACACTTTTTACAAGGAAATTGGCTTAAGAGAAGTAACCGTTGAAATTAACTCCGTCGGGACACCTTCTGTTAGAACGGTTTACCGCGAGAAGCTGCAGGAATTTTTTGCACCAGTGAAACATTTGCTTTGCAAAGATTGTCAGTCCCGTTATGACCGCAACCCTATGCGGATTCTTGATTGCAAAACCGATCAGAAGTACGGGGAAGGCGCTCCTGAGATTTTGGATTATTTGGACGAAGAATGTTCCACGCACTTCGCGTTGGTTCGAGAGCACTTAACCGCTATGGACATTCCCTATCGAGTTAATCCTCGCCTAGTGCGCGGGCTTGATTATTACACGCACACCGCTTTTGAATACAAAGCAGCTGGCATTGGAGCTATCGATACGATTGGCGGCGGTGGCCGTTACAACGGTCTCGTTGAGCAAATTGGCGGTCATGGCACGGATCAGCCTGGTGTAGGCCTCGGGTTAGGGTTGGAGCGTATTCTGCTTGTGCTGCAGGCGCAAGGCGTTGAGATCCCGAAACCAGAGCCGCTTGATGTATACCTAATCGGGTTAGGCGAGCCTGCTGAGAAGGAAGTCACGAAGCTGCTGCACCAGTTAAGGGTTCAAGGCCTCAAAGCTGAGAAAGACTACCAAGGGCGCAAAATGAAGGCGCAAATGAAATCAGCTGACCGTTTTCAAGCGAAGTATGTAGCGATTCTCGGAGACGATGAATTGGCCCGCGGCGAAATTACGCTGAAGCAAATGGAAACAGGTTCTCAAGTCATTGTAAGTCTAGTGGATCTTGCCTCAAATGCTGCAAAGACACTATTCGAATAGATAGCTTTGAATTATTCAACTACTCATGAGGAGGCAACAACATTATGATGCTCAAAACACATCATTGCGGGCAGCTTACGAAAGCCCAGGTAGGACAGACTGTAATATTAAACGGGTGGGTACAAAGAAGACGTGACTTAGGCGGCGTTCTATTTATTGATCTTCGTGACCGCAGCGGGCTTGTACAGACTGTATTTAACCCGGATTTCTCAGGGGACGCTCTAGCTATTGCTGACCGTGCACGCAACGAATATGTGCTTGCAGTAAAAGGGAAAATCGTAGAACGTGATGCGGAAACAATTAATAAAAACATCCCAACTGGTGAGATCGAAATTCAAGTAACGGAAATCGAAATCATGAACGCAGCCAAAACACCTCCTTTCTTCATTGAAGACGGTGTAGATGTGGATGAAGCCGTTCGTTTGAAATACCGCTATTTGGACCTTCGTCGTCCAGAAATGCAAAGAACGTTAATGCTTCGCTCGAAAGCGTCCAAAATTTTCCGTAATTTCTTGGATGACCAAGGATTTGTGGAAGTGGAAACACCGATTTTGACGAAAAGCACACCGGAAGGCGCTCGCGATTACTTGGTGCCAAGCCGTGTTCACCCAGGTGAATTTTTCGCGCTGCCGCAATCTCCACAAATTTTCAAACAGCTGTTGATGGTTAGTGGTTTGGAGCGTTACTACCAAATCGCACGTTGTTTCCGCGATGAAGACCTTCGTGCAGACCGTCAACCGGAATTTACACAAGTCGACATTGAGACTTCATTCTTAGCACAAGATCAGCTGCTCGATATTTTGGAAGAACTTGTCGTTAACTTGATGAGAGAAACTGCACAAGTCGAAATTCCGCGTCCTTTCCAACGTATTACGCATGCGGATGCGATGGCGAAATATGGTTCAGACAAACCGGATCTGCGTTTCGGCCTAGAGCTTGAAGATGTATCGGATATCGTTCAAACTTCCGGCGTTCAAGTATTTGCGAATGTAGTTAAAGGCGGAGGCCAAGTTAAAGCGCTGAATGCCAAAGGTTGCGGTACTTGGAGTCGTAAAGAGATCGACGACCTGCTGCCATTCGCGGCGCGTTACGGGGCCAAAGGTTTAGCTTGGATTCAAGTGAAAGACGGCGAATTCAAAGGGCCTATCGTGAAATTCTTTAACGAAGCTGAAATTGCTGCTTTAACAGAGCGTCTTGGTGCTGAAGAGGGAGATCTACTTCTTTTCTCCGCGGATAAAAAGAAAGTCGTCGCCGACGTTCTAGGCAACCTTCGCCTGAAAATCGGTCGTCAACTTGGACTTATCGACGATTCCAAGTTCAAGTACGCATGGGTTGTAGATTTCCCGCTGCTTGGATACGACGAAGAAGCGAAACGTTATGTCGCAGAACATCATCCGTTCACGCGTCCTAATGAAGACGACATTCATTTCTTTGACACGGACCCAGGTCAAATTCGCGCTCAAGCGTATGACTTAGTTTTGAACGGTTATGAAGTAGGCGGCGGTTCCATGCGTATTTACCAACGTGACGTGCAAGAAAAAATGTTCGGAGCACTTGGTTTCTCCAAAGAAGAAGCAACAGAGAAATTCGGCTTCTTGCTAGAAGCGTTCGAATATGGAACGCCTCCACACGGTGGTTTCGCATTCGGCTTCGACCGTTTGGTGATGTTGATTACAGGCCGTACGAACTTGAGAGAAACAATTGCATTCCCGAAAACAGCGAGCGCAACTGACCTGTTAATGGATGCACCGGGAACTGTAGATGACAAACAGCTTGATCAGCTGTCGATTCGTTTAGCGCTTAAGCAGCCTGCTAAAGCCTAAGAACATTGAAAGAGGACGTGTTTCTATGCTTCACCAATTTTCGCGGACTGAACTAGCCATTGGCCCTGAGGGCCTAGACGTTATGAAAAACAGCACCGTTGTCGTTCTAGGTATCGGCGGTGTGGGCGCAATTGCTGCTGAAGCGTTGGCTCGTACAGGGATCGGACGGCTTATTCTGATCGACAAGGACGTTGTCGACATCACGAATATTAACCGTCAGATCCATGCCCTTACAACGACCGTAGGGCAGCCTAAAGCTGATCTGATGCGCGACCGCATCAAATTGATTAATCCGGAATGCGATGTTATCTCGATGCGGATGTTTTATACAGAGGAAACCTATGAGGAAGTGTTCGCTCATCACATCGATTACGTGGTTGATGCAAGTGACACCATTTCCTATAAAATTCATCTGATCAAGCAATGCCTGGAGCGGAAAATTCCGATCATCTCCAGCATGGGCGCCGCTAACAAAATGGACCCTTCGCAGTTTAGAGTGGCAGATATCTCCAAAACGAGCATGGATCCTGTTGCTCGGGTCGTGCGCCAGAAACTGCGCAAAGAAGGCATCAAAAAAGGCGTTAAAGTCGTCTTCTCAACCGAAGAGCCGATGAAACCGCGTGAAGACGTTACGCAACAAATCGTACCAGCGAATGCACCAGAAATTCGTAAAGCGAAGCAGCCTCCGGCGAGCAACGCTTTCGTTCCACCGGTGGCAGGATTGATCATGGTGGGCGAGGCCGTGAAAGATCTACTGGAGATTGGTTTGAAGAAATAAGGATGAACGGCCTAGGGGCTGTCGCAGAAGATCAGGAATGATCTTTTGTGGTGGCCCTTTTTGCGTCGTAGGAGGGATAATGGGAACTATAGGGCGCTATTTACGCTGGAATTTGGTGTTATTCCACTTGTAGGGAACTGTGGTCCGCTATATCGCTGATTTTGTTGAAATTCGGTGCTTGGAGCGGATATAAGACCCTGTAGTTCCGTCAGGAGCTGGAAATAGTTAATTTAGCGGAAATAACGTCCTGCAGTTCCCTTTAACCTGACCCCGCACCCGCACCCGCAGTCCGACCCCGCAATCACAACCGGAACTGCAATCGCACTCGCAACCGCAGCCCGACCCCGACCCCGCAACCTCGCCCGCCACCTCGCCCGCCACTATTTGTTGCATTTTGTACATCAAATATGTGTAATCCGACCCTAAACCGCTCAGATCCTGCAAAATATGCAGCAAATTCCAAAGAGATTTCTCGATTCCAAACAATTTGCAATTAATTACTGTAGAAAATACAGTAACCTATCTCGAAATATCCTTTTCGCATCAAACTTACTGTACAAAATACAGTTTCCAATCGTGCCCATGCCAAACAGCCATCAACTTACAAGACATGACAGTCTACTCCATGAGGGGTATAATGGAAAATGTCTATTTAAACCCAAAGCAAAGGAATAACCAATATGGACTTGTTTACATATGCCTCATCGCAAGAACCGACTGGCAAGCTGCTCGCCGACCGAATGCGACCTACTACGCTGGATGAGTATATCGGCCAGGAGCAGATTGTCGGCAAAGGCAAGCTGCTGCGCAGAGCCATTGAAGCCGATCAGGTGAGCTCTATCCTGCTCTATGGTCCACCGGGCACAGGGAAAACCACCCTGGCTAACATCATCGCGAACAAGACAAAGGGAGAGTTCATGAAGCTGAACGCTGTCGATGCCTCGGTCAAGGATGTGCGAGAGATTATTGAGCTCGCTAAGACCAACAAAGCGATGTACGGCCGCAAGACGATCCTGTTCCTGGACGAGGTGCATCGCTTCAACACCTCGCGGCAGGATGCGCTGCTGCCTGCCGTAGAGCAGGGCATCCTCATCTTCATCGGGGCGACCACAGAGAACCCGTTTCACCATGTGAACGGGGCTCTGCTGTCGCGCTCGACGCTGTTTCAGCTCGAGCCCCTCACGGCGGAGCATGCGCTCATCGCCATGCGAAGAGCCATCGCCGATCCCGATAAGGGGCTCGGCTTCATGCACCTCCACGTGGACGAGGAGGCGCTGGAGCATATTGCGCAGATGGCCGTTGGCGACATCCGCCGCTCTTTGAACGCGCTGGAGCTGGCAGCGCTAACGACCTCACCCGAACCGGATGGTACGGTTCGGATCACGCTTGAAGTGGCGGAGGAGTCAATACGCCGCCCCATCGTGAAAGCGGACGAGTCGACACAGTACGACGTTTTGTCCGCCTTTCACAAGAGCGTGCGCGGCTCCAGCGATGCCGCCCTGTTCTGGTTCTTGTATGCCGTCGAGAAGCTCGGCATGGATCCTATGACGTTCCTGCGGCGGCTTATCGTCGCCAGCAGCGAAGATATCGGCCTGGCCAACCCGCAGGCCATGGTGCAGTCTGTGACAGCCATGGACGCGTACCACAAGATTGGCTGGCCGGAATCGAAGTACGTCATTTCCCAGGCAATTTTATTCGCTGTAGAGAGTCCCAAATCGAATTCGATCCCAATCGCTATTTCTCGAGCGGAACAGTTAATGGACCATGTAAAGTCTGCTGACGTGCCGCTTCATTTGCGTGATACGCACTATAAAGGAGCGGAAAAGCTAGGGCACAAAGGCTATATGTACCCGCATGATTATCCTGGACATTATGTGCAACAGCAGTATTTACCGGACGAAATTAAACGTGAAATCATCTTTGCGGCCAGTGAGCAGGGAACAGAAGATAAGATGAGGCAGAATCAGCACAAAAGAAGAGGGAAGCCTGCAGATCTATAGGATCTGTAAGTTCCCTCTTCTTTCTTGTTCCATTTCAATGGTAAAAAGCTTTTCCGACACGGGATCATACCGTATGGATACGATTAGCGGAAATTCGACACCTTGATGTCTGACCCAGAAGCGAAATTGCTGCTGATCCACCCCTGGAGCTACACGGGAATGTCCCAAATACTTGTAATCTAGTAGTAGGTATACTTTGCCGGCCTCATGAAAAGCGACTCGGCTCCATTTGGCATAGCTTAGGTCAGGTTTTTGAGACGGAGTTGGTTGATGGGCTATAGCTTCTAGGATGTCTGTTTCCATGCTCGCTTGTGCTGTGCTGCACCAACTTAGTCCAAGTAGGAGAAGCACGGCTGAGATTTTCCTCATTCGCTCACACCTTTCGACTTTATGGTTGGCGTAGGCGCGAGGCTGCATACTTGCTGGCACTGAGGTAAATATGGGCACTTTTTGCAGATTGAGGAGACAAAAAAAGAGCCTCATAAGAGGCCCTCTGTTTGGTTTGCCAAATCCCTATAACTTAAAAATCTTCCCAAGGTACTGAACAGCTTTTGAGCTATAACGCTCCTGAATATAGGCTCTGAACTGGCTTTTCGCTTCAGGAGTGGGGGCAGCGTTCACCGCTTGGCCGTGAAGCTCCATCCAATGCAGTGCGGTCATGTAGCAGGTGCTGTTCCAGCCGTTTTTGGTCCCATTGGCATTCAAGCGCTCGCTGATGCCCGCAATCACAATATCCGTTTTGCTTTGCAGTTCAATGAGCGCACGGTCGAATTCACTTTTGGACTCCTTGGCTTTCAATCCAGTAACAGCCCGAAGCTCTTTGACATCGATGCCCTCATTCGCTTCAATAGCTTGGAACAGCTCGACGGCTGATTTGGGAAGCTGCCCGTCTTCATAACGTTCTTCCACGGAATAAGGTTCTTCCAACAAATTTTTCACTAACGGGAAGAGGTCCGCTGAAATTAACAGGGGTTTCTTTGCAAAAAAACGACCATAAGCAGCAAGTCCGTCACCAGGCAGGCGATCCCGCCAAAGCCAAGGATCCGTCTCTAAGCCCGTATGCCATTGTTCTTGTGTTGTTATGGATTCAAGTGAAGGATGATCCGGTATGAAAGATGAGAGAGGCAGAAGGCCGACCTCTTTCACGATTTTTGTAACATCCTCGTACGTAGCTGCCTGCAGAGTCACTTCATTCATTTTGACCAAACGGATCATCCTTCCTTCTTGAACCATCAATTTTACCTGATATTATTTATGAACTTTATCAATTACACCGCCGCCTAAACAAACGTCACCGTCATAGAAAACAACGGATTGTCCAGGCGTTACAGCCTTCTGCGGGCTATCAAATACGACCTCAATCGTTCCATCTTCCATAAAAGTCAGAACAACACCTTGGTCAGGCTGACGATAGCGGAACTTGGCTGTGCAGGTGAAAGAGCCTTGAGGTCTCTTCGGAGAGATCCAGTTTACATCTGTCGCTGTAAGCCCCTTAGAGTAAATTCCTGGGTACTGTTCCCCTTGAACGACCAGAAGCTCATTGGTTTCCAAATTTTTATCCAAGACAAACCAGGGTTCGCCAGAACCTGAACCGCCAATGCCAAGACCTTGTCTTTGGCCTAGCGTATAGTACATGAGACCGTCATGACGTCCTTTTACCTCGCCATTTCGAATATCAACCATATTGCCGGGTTTAGCAGGCAAGTACTGGCTGAGGAATTCTTTGAAATCGCGTTCGCCGATGAAGCAAATACCTGTGCTGTCTTTTTTCTTTGCAGTTGCAAGACCAGCTGCTTCGGCAATTTTACGAACCTCAGGTTTCGGTAGATGACCGATCGGGAACATCGCTTTCGACAGCTGCTGCTGTGTAAGCACGTTGAGGAAGTAAGTTTGATCCTTGCCTGGATCATTGCCCCGCAGGAGCACGTACTCGCCATCTTGTTCTTTCACTTGGGCATAGTGGCCAGTTGCGATATAATCGCCGCCTAAATCTATGACTTTCTGGAGCAATTCGCCGAATTTGATCTCTCTATTGCACATAACATCCGGATTCGGTGTGCGACCTTTGGTGTACTCGTCCAAGAAATAGGCAAATACCTTGTCGTAGTACTGTTTTTCAAAATTAACTGTATAAAAAGGGATGCCGAGCTGATCGCATACTCTGCGGACATCCTCTGCATCTTCTTCGGCTGTGCAATGGCCAAACTCATCTGTATCGTCCCAGTTTTTCATGAAAATGCCGATGACCTCATAACCTTGCTCTTTCAAGAGCAGTGCGGCCACAGAAGAATCGACACCCCCGGACATACCCAGAATGACACGTGTTTTTTTATTCATGGCTTGTGTTCCTCTTTTCCATCCTGTGAGACTTTTTTAGTAGATAAGAAAGTACGTTTTTTACTTTTGCTTCGCTCTACCTTGACAAACGCGCTCGTCCAAAAAGGACGGCGAAGTCGTTTATCCTCGAAACTCTTACTATTATACATCTCTCTAGTTAAAAATTAAAATATTTCATGAGAATGTCATTGTTTTTCCCCCACAGAACAAGGAATTATGATAACATAGATACGATATACGGATGTTTAGGAATGTTTTTGTTAAAAATGGAAACGCTGTTTACCTAGATAGGGACGAGCATGATGTCTGAACGTAGACAAAGCATAAGGTAAACAACTCACAATTTCTCGTAATATCAATTAGCCCCCTTGATGGCATAAATGTTGAATGAGGTGTAATTTTGAAAATTTCCACAAAAGGCCGCTATGGTTTAACGATCATGATGGAGCTGGCCAATCGAGTTGGTGAAGGCCCGACTTCGCTCAAAAGTATTGCCGAAAAGCATCAGCTCTCCGAGCATTATCTCGAGCAGCTTGTTGCTCCTTTGCGTAACGCGGGATTGGTCAAAAGCATTCGTGGAGCGTACGGTGGATATATTCTCTCCAAAGCTGCTGATCAAGTAACAGCTGGTGAAGTGATTCGCGTGTTGGAAGGGCCTATTAGTCCTGTCGACTTTACGGAGGAAGATGATCCGGCGAAGCGCGACTTATGGATTCGTATCCGCGACAGCATTGCGGAAGTGCTTGATTCTACAACGCTTGCGAACCTGATCTCTTTTGAAGACGCAGGCCAGCACGACAACTACATGTTTTATATTTAAAGGTGATTTATGAACCCTATTTATCTTGATCACGCGGCGACCACGCCGGTGCATCCCGACGTTATGGAAGCTATGCTTCCTTTTTATACAGCCTATTTTGGCAATCCTTCCAGCACGCATAGCTTCGGTAGAGCGACGAGAACCGCACTTAACCGGTTTCGTGACGCTATGGCGAAGTCACTTGGCTGTCTGCCTGGCGAGCTTATTTATACGAGCGGCGGGACTGAGAGCAACAATATGGCGATCTTTGGGATCATCCATGCGAACAATAATGGCAAGAAACATATCATTACGACAGAGATTGAGCACCATGCCGTTCTGCATCCCTGTGAGCGGCTGGAGGACCTCGGTTACGAGGTCACTTACCTTCCAGTAGGTCCGACTGGTCTTATTCAAGTCGAAGATGTGGAGTCGGCTATTCGTCCCGATACGGCTCTCATCTCTATCATGTATGTGAATAATGAAATAGGCACGATTCAACCGATTGTAGAAGTAGGTCGGTTAGCACAAAGTCGAAACATTCCTTTTCATGTTGATGCCGTTCAAGCTTTAGGTAAATTACCGCTGAATTTACATGAATTGCCGGTTGATTTGCTAAGCTTATCTGCACATAAAATATATGGTCCTAATGGTGTGGGCGCATTGTATGTGTCCAAGAACACGAAGTTGGTTCCTCATGTGTATGGTGGCGCACAAGAAAGAAAGCGCCGCGCGGGAACAGAGAATGTAGCTGCCATAGCAGGGTTTGCCAAGGCAATTGAGATGATTCTCCCTATGACGGATGCTCTTTATGAGCAAGCTGTAGAGCTTAGGCAGTGCATGATTACTAGCTTGGAGAAGCAACTAGGCCGTGATCAATTTACGATAAATGGACATGCCGAACAACAAGTTCCGCATATTCTGAACATCAGCTTTCCTGGCGTATCCACAGAGACGCTGCTTATGAATCTTGACCTTGAAGATGTGGCTGCAGCCAGCGGTTCTGCCTGCACATCAGGTTCACTTGAAGTGTCTCACGTTCTACAAGCGATGAAACTCCCAGAAAATGTTACAGCCTCTGCCGTTCGATTTAGCTTTGGAATGGGGAATTCTAAAGATCAAATTGAAACAGCTGCCCAGAAAATTGCAACCATTATCAAACGGCTGCGTAATAATTAGTACCGGGTGGTTCTAGGAGGAAAACACCTTGCGCAGAGCGCATGATTTGATCGGACTTCCCGTTCTGACGGTAGATTCCGGTAAACAAATTGGCCAAGTGAAAGATTTGATGATTGACCCTGAATGGAACATACGAGGCATTATTCTAGAAGCAAAGATGTGGTTTTCCTCCTTACGGTACGTACCGTGGGATGGAGTTGTCGCTGCAGGCGAAGATGCCGTTACCATACCGAACGCAAATGTCATAGTCGAGTTTGAGCAGGCAGATGAATGCTATGCTTTTCTGGAAGGAAGCCACCCAATTAAAGGTCTTCCAGTCGTTACAGTCGGCGGAGACAAATTAGGCGTGGTAGAAGATGTTTATTTAACCCAAGATTGGGGTAAACAAATAGTAGGTTATGAATTGTCCGAAGGGTTTATTTCTGATTTAAAGGAAGGGCGTAAATGGCTTCCCATGCCGGATTCGGCAACCAAAGGTGAAGATGCCATTATAGTGCCTGTACATTGCTCTCAGGAAGTAGAAGAACTCTTCGTATCCAAAGAAGAATAGGGTGAGCAAGATGCGTTGTCCAAACTGTAATTCCAAAGATATTGGAAAGATCGGTTCCCATCAATTTTATTGCTGGGGTTGCTTTATCGAACTCAGCGTCAACGGAGAGAAAATGTCCGTGTATCAAGTAGAGGAAGACGGTACGCTAAGTTCTCTGGATGATTTATTTTTTGAAGAAGAAATGCCATTGATCGAAGAACATGCGAATTAATCATAATAGCAAACGAGAGACGTTACTTTTCGGCACAATCTGTGCTTGATAAGTAGCGTTTCTTTGTTTTTGGCCACAAGGTTAATTTGACCAGCATGTACATATACTGTATGAGCGTAGACATATTTAGAATCACTGAGGTGAACGGGATGGATCGTTTTTGGAGAAATCGATGGTTTGTAGGGTTGGTGTACCTGCTTCTGGCACTGGCATGTGTGTATATGCTGCTGCTTATTAAACCTATTTTGCTAAGCTTATTTGCTTTTTTGAAAGCGATATTAGCGCCATTTTTCATCGCGGTGATTATTTCCTACATATTGAACCCGATAGTGAACATGCTGAACCAGCGCAAAGTGCCGAGAACGATTGCCGTACTGCTGATTTATTGTGTCTTTATTTCATCTCTCACTGTCATTATCATGAATATGACCCCCGTATTTATGACTCAAGTCGCGGAGTTGAATGAGCACATGCCGCAGATGGAAATTCGCGCGCAATCCATTGTGGATGGTTTCAACCAAAATCGGCTGCTGCCTGACAGTGTGCGAACAGGCTTTAATCACTCATTGACGAAGTTGGAAAATAGCATTTCCATGGCCATATCGAACTACATGAATCAAATTGGAAGCACGATCAGCATGTTGTTTGTCGCATTTATCGTGCCGTTCGTTGCCTTTTATATGATGAAGGACTTTCAAATCATAGAGAAGACGGCGCTTGCTATCGTACCGAAGGATCATCGTAAGAAAACAGTGAAGCTTCTCATCGATATCGATACTGCGCTTGGGAATTATATTCGTGGACAGCTGCTGGTTTGTGTCATTATTGGAGGGCTCGCCTATTTGGGGTATTGGCTCATTGATATGCCGTACGCGCTCTTGCTCGCTAGCGTTGTGGCGGTTTTCAATATCATTCCCTACCTTGGGCCGTTTTTTGGAGCCGCGCCAGCGATCATTATGGCTTCAACGATTTCGCTAAAAATGGTGCTGTTCGTCGCGCTCGTGAACCTAACCGTCCAAATCCTTGAGGGGAATGTCATTTCGCCGCAGGTGGTGGGTAAAAAGCTGCATATGCATCCGTTGATGATTATCTTTGCCTTATTGGTAGGTGGGGAAGTAGCGGGTATAGTCGGATTAATATTAGCGGTACCCTTCTTCGCGGTCATGAAAGTAATTATTCAGCACGTCTTCTTGCATTATGTTCATAGGCCTACGACTTAGCTGATCCAATGTAGAAGCACAAATAGACGCACAAAACCCCCGTGCATCATGACTTGCGGGATCATGGTACACAGGGGTTTTGCACGAGGGTTGAGGATATTAAAGGGTGTGGCGTACGTAAACCATCGAATGGGCTACGGAATGAATTATACGTTGATTCTTATGTTGCTCTGTTCGATAATGAAAATCATTATCAATGAATTTAGTATATCGACATTGAGAACGATTGTCAACTACGTTTTTAAACCTTTGTCCTTGTCGTCTCCTTGATCATCTTTTTCTTCTTTTTCCTGCTTTTGTTCTTGAAATTCAATGCGGGACTGACCTGTTATATAATCGAAAGGATTATAACGGCTATCCGGAATCTCCTTCTTAATTAGTGTTTTGGCCATGATATAGATCACGAGTACAAAAACAGGTGTAATTAACCCTAACAATGTAAGTGCTGAGAGATCCATAGCATCACTTCCTCGCTAATTTGTTGGGACGATCTTATATTGTACTTACGATGCCCACACCAAACTGGTTCCATGAACATTTATGAATATTGACACGGTTCAGGCATAAAGTTATAATTTGCCTTATCTAGATCTACTGCAAAAGCGTTGATGAAATTGAAGTAAGTCATAGTCCACTGTCAGAGATGAGGTTCCGGAATGCAGCTTTTATCGCGAATCCGGCTGGAAGAACCTCTCGGTGCTAGGATGGCTGAACGCTAATTTCGGAGTGTGGATGAACTCCACCGGATGGACCCGTTACAGATCCGCACAAGGAGATTGCTTGATTTCCTCTACCGCACGCTAGGTGGGAGGGAAACGCAATAACCAGGGTGGTACCGCGATGATTCGTCCCTGTATGTTACAGGGGCGTTTTTTGTTTGTTTTCAAACATTTTAAATATGGAGGCTTGAGAGAGATGAAGGCAAGTGAAATTCGTTCCAAGTGGTTGCAGTTCTTCGCAAGTAAAGGGCATAAAGTAGAGCCCAGCTCTTCGCTTGTTCCGCATAATGATCCGTCTTTGCTGTGGATTAACGCCGGTATTGCGCCTTTAAAGCCTTATTTGGACGGACGGGAAATCCCTGAGAATCCGCGTATTACCAATGCTCAGAAATGTATTCGTACGAACGACATTGAGAATGTCGGGAAAACGCGCCGTCACCATACCTTCTTCGAAATGTTAGGGAACTTCTCTATCGGAGATTACTTTAAGAAAGAAGTCATTCCATGGGCATGGGAATTTTTGACGGATCCACAGTGGATCGGCTTTGATCCGAATCGTATTTCCGTTACTGTGCACGAAGATGATGAAGAAGCTTTTGAGATTTGGCATAACCAAATCGGTATCCCGGAAGAGCGAATCTACAAGCTCAAAGAAGATAATTTCTGGGACATCGGAGAAGGCCCATGTGGTCCGTGTACGGAAATTTTCTATGACCGTGGCGACAAATATGGCGATTTATCCGATCCAGAGTGCTGGCCAGGCGGAGAAAACGAGCGCTTCCTGGAAGTATGGAACCTTGTATTTACACAATTTAACCATAATAAGGACGGCAGTTACACACCGCTTCCTAACAAAAATATTGATACTGGCGCAGGACTGGAGCGCTTTGCTTCGATTCTGCAAGATGTCGACTCCAACTTCGACACGGATCTGTTCAAACCGATTATCGATAAGACCTGTGAACTTACAGGTGTAACGTATCATATGAACGATGATCACGATGTGGCGCTTAAAGTAATCGCCGACCACATTCGTACGGTTGCCTTCTCCGTAGGCGACGGTGTACTTCCTTCTAATGAAGGACGTGGCTATGTCATCCGCCGTTTGCTGCGCCGTGCTGTACGTTATGGGAAAGTGCTTGGTCAAGATAAACCGTTCCTGTACAAACTGGTTGCTACTGTCGCTGAAATCATGGGCGTTTACTACACAGAGGTTGTAGACAAACGCGAGTTTATCGAGAAGGTCATCCGTACCGAAGAAGAGCGGTTCCATGAAACGTTAAGCGATGGTTTGGTCATCCTTGCGGAGATGGTTGAAAAGACGCGCCAAGCGGGTACGAATCAAATCAGTGGACCAGATGCCTTTAAATTATATGATACGTATGGTTTCCCGTTCGATTTGACGGAGGATTTTGCTTCGGAAAAAGGTTTGACGGTTGACCGTGCAGGATTCGACACCTCCATGCAGGAACAGCGTGACCGCGCAAGAGCAGCTAGTCAAAAAGAAGGCGGAATGAAGGTACAAGGCGGCCCGCTGTCTGATTTGACGGTTAAAAGCGAATTTGTTGGTTATAATGAATTGGTAGTTACTGCTATTATTGAAGCAATCGTGCATGAAAATGAACTTGTCGACATCGTAGGTGTAGGCGAGACCTGCCAGGTAATTCTGGACCGCACACCTTTCTATGCAGAAAGCGGCGGTCAGGTGAGCGACTTCGGAACAATCCGTAATGGTCAAGTTACGCTGAAGGTAGAAGATGTCATTAAAGCACCTCATGGACAGCATGTTCACAAAGTTGTAGTGGAGTCTGGTGTTCTACGCAAAGGTGACACGGTAGAAGCTATCGTAGCATCTGCTGAGCGTGGAGATATCATCAAGAATCATACGGCTACACATTTGCTGCATAAAGCACTGAAGGAAGTGCTGGGCTCGCATGTTAACCAAGCAGGGTCCCTGGTAGAACCGGATCGTTTACGCTTCGACTTCTCGCATTTCGGCAGCATTAGCAGCGAAGAATTGCAGGATGTTGAACAGCGCGTGAACCGTCAAATTTGGAATAACATCAATGTTGATATTTCATTGAAACCAATTGCTGATGCAAAAGCGATGGGAGCTATGGCATTGTTCGGCGAGAAATATGGCGATATCGTGCGTGTCGTGCAAGTCGGCGATTACAGCTTAGAGCTGTGCGGTGGCTGTCACGTTCAGAACACGGGTCAAATCGGTCTGTTCAAGATCGTAAGCGAGTCCGGCATCGGATCTGGCGTACGTCGGATCGAAGCTGTTTCTGGCCGCAGCGCATACGTTTACCTTGACGAGCAGCTGCAATTGTTGAAAGAAGCAGCAGGCATGCTCAAGACGAACGTTCAGGACGTTCCTAAACGTGTAGAAGCGGCTCTGCAGCAAGTGAAGGAGCTGGCACGTGAAAACGAATCGCTGCGCGGCAAGCTGGGCCGTATTGAAGCGGGATCGCTAACGGATCAAGTGAAGCAAGTAGCTGGCGTTTCAATGCTGGCTGCCCAAGTAAACGCAGCAGATATGGATTCCCTTCGTAACATTGTCGATGAAATGAAGTCAAAATTAGGCTCCGCTGTTATCGTTCTAGGTGCAGTGGCTGACGACAAAGTCAATTTGGTTGCAGCTGTTACACCGGATCTTGTAGCGAAAGGCTTCCATGCCGGCAAAATTATTAAAGAAGTAGCTACAGCAGTTGGCGGTAGTGGTGGCGGCCGACCAGATATGGCGCAAGCAGGCGGTAAAGACGCTTCCAAGTTGCAAGCTGCACTTTCCGGCGTTGAGGGACTTCTGTCACAATTTGCATAATTATTTTTTTGGGGGACAGGAATTTTTAAACCCATAGAGAATATAAACCAGTATACACGGAACAGTTTTCAAATATTTACAAATGGTATCACAAGGAAAGTGAGGTGCTCCTGATGAGTTCCATGGATAAAACGATGAAATTCAACGTGAAAGCAGAAGAGATTGAGACATCGCCCAAAGATGTGTTATTAGCGGTTTACGATGCTCTTCAGGAAAAAGGGTATAATCCGATCAACCAGATTGTCGGGTACTTGCTTTCCGGAGATCCTGCTTATATTCCACGGCATAATAATGCGCGTAGCCTCATTCGTAAACGGGAACGCGACGAACTGATTGAAGAGTTGGTTCGTGCTTATCTGGGTCAACACAAATAGAAGGAAATGAGAACCGCATGAGATGGATAGGCTTGGATTACGGGGATAAAACGATTGGTGTAGCGATGAGCGATGAACTAGGATGGACCGCGCAAGCGCTCGAGGTTATACATCGTCGTAAGCCAGGAGAAGACATTGACCGGCTGGCAGCTATTGTCGAGCAGTATGGTGTCACGCAAATTATCGTTGGCTTACCCAAAAATATGAACAACACGATTGGTCCTCGTGGCGAATTGGCCATCCAGTTCTCGAAAGAATTAGAACAAAAATTAAGTGTACCTGTACACTTGTGGGATGAGCGCTTAACGACCGTTGCGGCCACTCGCACACTGCTTGAAGCAGATGTGAGCCGGAAGAAACGGAAGCAGGTCATTGATAAAATGGCCGCGCAGATCATCCTGCAAGGGTATATGGATGCCAATATGAAGAGGTGAATGAACATGTCCAAAGAAGAATTGCGTGAAGAGGAACCAGAAATCATTTACATCCCGGACGATGAAGGCAACGAAGAAGAGTTCGAGGTTATCATGAAATTCGAAGTGGACGGTTCTGACAAGAAGTACATGATGGTAGTGCCTACTGACGGAGGAGACGAAGAATCCGACGAAGTGTATGCATTCCGTTATGAAGAAGATGATGACGGCGAAGATTTGAAGCTGTTCACCATTGATGATGAAGAAGAGTGGAATATCGTGGAAGAAACATTTAACACATTAATGGCAGAATTCGATGAGGAAGAAGAAGCATGAGTACGACGCTTTCTGACGTATTGCGTAAAGCTTACGGGGATGATATTATTTTGTTTGATGAGCAAAATGAATCAACGGTGTATCATCTTCTTAAAGAATTCGTTTATGACAATAGAACGTATGCTGTTTTGCAATCCGATGAACTCAAGAAGGAAGACGAGGTTGCTGTTTTCCGAGTGACGCAGAATGTGGACGGCGAATACGAGCTGGAAACCATCGAAGATGACGACGAATACGAAACGGTTTCGGAACTCTACGACGAGATGGTATTTCCAAATCAGGATGACTTGTAAGAAGTAAACAACCGAGCGGAGCGCATCCGCTCGTTTTTGTTTGCTTGGAGACTTGCGATAGCAGAGTTCTGCTGCTGCAAAACGTTTAGGAGGATCATCGTGAACAACATGCTTGATCAAGAGAATGCAGGGAGTACGACGAAACGAAAGAAACTGAAGCTAACTCTTCTAATTGTGGGTCTGTTTCTGCTCATTATTATCGGGACAGCAAGCGGTATTGGATTATATATTGTGAATGCACTGCAGCCAGTTGCAGCTTCTGAAGAAGCAGTGAGGGTATCCATTCCCCAAGGCGCCGGATCTGTACAAATCGCTAAGGAGCTTGAAACAAAGGGACTTATTAAGAATTCATCCGTTTTTACGTATTATTTAAAAGTAAAAAAGCAGGGCTCCAGGTTTCAAGCTGGTGAATATGAGATGAAGCCCGGTTTAACATTCGAAGAGATGATAGAAAAGCTGAATAAAGGGGATACCGTTAAGGAAGAGGTTATTCGTATAACGATTCCTGAAGGGTACACCGTTGATCAAATTGCTTCTAAATTAAGTGAACAGACGCCGTGGAACAAAGATGTTTTTCTGAAGCTGGCAGATGCGCCTGCAGGCCTGACAGAAGAGAACGCCGCGAGCGGCATTCCGGACAACAAGAATCTGAAGCATCGGCTTGAAGGGTATTTGTTCCCGGAAACCTATGAGTTTAAAAAGGGTTCAACGGAACAGGAGTTTATTGAGCGAACACTGCAGCAACTGGACAAAATGCTTGCCACGCTGCCGCCAGACTGGAAGGACAAGCTCAAGGAGCGCGGACTTAGCGTCCATCAGATGCTGACTATAGCATCTTTAATTGAGCGAGAAGTTGTTCAGGACGAAGAAAGGGCTCTTGTTTCCGGCGTTATCCAAAATAGGTTGAATAAGAATATGCCTCTGCAAATTGATGCTACGGTGCAATATTTATTTGATAAGTCCAAGGAGCGGTTGTTGGAAAAGGATTTGCAAATACAAAGCCCTTATAATACGTACTTAAATACTGGGCTGCCTCCGGGGCCAATTGCCAGTCCGAGTCTTGCCTCGATGAAGGCTGCGATTTATCCGCAAGAAACGAAGTATTTGTTTTATGTAACGAAGAAGGACGGAACCAAAGGGCATTTGTTCGCGGAGACATTTGAGGAGCACAAAAAAAATATTGCGGATAGTAAAAAGGCCGCGAATTAATACCACGTTAGGAAGCTGACAGAAGGTAGGGTAAGCAAGTGAAAAAACCAGAGTTAGTAATAAGCTGCGGCACAGTCGCTGAATTGAAAAGAATGATTGAAGTCGGCGCAGACAGTGTGATTATTGGGGAAGAGCGCTATGCTATGCGTCTGCCTGGAGACGTGAAGCTGGAGGAGATAAGAGAATCAGTAGCTTGGGCTCATGAGAAACAGGCGAAGGTGTATGTGTCTGTGAACAAAATTTTTGACAATGGCTCCTTGGAGGGGCTGTCAGAGTATTTAAGCAAGCTGCAAGCATATAACGTGGATGGCGTTATTTTCGGTGATCCCGCAGTCCTCATGGCTGCTCGTACGTTGCCAAAGCCGCTTGCGCTGCATTGGAATGCCGAGATGACTTCAACCAATTTCGCGACAGCGAATTATTGGGGCAGACAGGGGGCAACCCGGGTTGTGCTGGCTAGAGAGCTGAATATGGAACAGGTATTGGCTTTTAAAGAGAACACGGAGCTAGCCGTTGAAGTTCAAGTACACGGTATCACGAATATTTATCACTCAAAGCGAGAGTTAGTGAAAAATTATATCGAACACCAAGGGAAAGATGCATCCACAGAGGATCGCTCCATTGAACGCGGACTGTTCCTAATTGAGCATGAACGCCGCGATCAGCGTTATCCTGTGTATGAGGATGGTAACGGCACGCACATCATGAGTTCTGAGGATTTTTGCATGCTAGAAAATTTGCCTGAGCTTATGGATGGCGGGATTGATAGCTTCAAAATCGAAGGTCTTTTGAAATCAACTGCGTATAACGAAACGGTTGTTCGTAGCTATCGTGCTGTCATTGACGCTTATGCCGCTGATCCTGAAGCATTTGAGTTCCAGCAAGAGTGGCTGGATGCTATAACAGAATTGCAAGACCCAGAGCGTGAGTTGTCTTTCGGGTTTTTCTATAAAGAACAGGTATATTGATAGATGGAAGAAGGTGCGTTTTCGAGATGACGACAGCATTAGAAGCACGAGCGAGAGGGAAGCGTGTTAGACTGCATAAGCCGGAATTACTTGCCCCTGCGGGCAATTTGGAAAAATTGAAATTCGCCATCCACTACGGTGCTGATGCGGTATATATTGGCGGACAGAAATATGGTCTCCGCTCTAGCGCAGACAACTTTTCGCTCGAGGAAATGCGTGAAGCGGTTGAGTTTGCGAACGGGTACGGGGCCAAAGTGTTCGTTGCAACGAACATTTATGCGCACAACGAGGACATTGAAGGGCTGGATGAGTATTTACGGGGACTGCAAGAGGTAGGCATCTCAGCCATTATTGCAGCAGATCCGCTGATTATGGAAACGTGCCGAAGAGTGGCGCCTAAGCTGGAAGTTCATGTGAGCACGCAGCAGTCAGTGATGAACTGGCAAACCGTGAAGTTCTGGAAAGATCAAGGCATTGAACGTGTGGTTCTGGCCCGCGAAGTGAGCATGGAGGAAATTGATCAGATTAAAGCTCATGTCGATGTCGAGATTGAAGCTTTCATTCATGGCGCGATGTGCAGCTCGTACTCCGGCAGATGTGTGCTTTCCAATCATTTTACGGATCGCGACTCCAATCGCGGAGGCTGCTCGCAATCATGCCGTTGGAAATATGATCTGTTTGCCAAAGATCAGCCTGAATCAGCGCCACTTGCGACGGATTTGCCTTTGTTTGGGGATGAAGATGATGCCTTTACGATGGGATCGAAGGATCTCAGCATGATCGAACATATTGCCGATATGATTGAGTCCGGTGTAGACAGCTTCAAAATTGAAGGAAGAATGAAGAGTATTCATTATGTGGCGACGGTTGTTAATGCCTACCGTCAAGCGATTGATGCTTATTTTGAGGATCCGGAACATTTCCAGCTCAATCCTGTTTGGCAGGAGGAGATCCATAAAGCGGCCAATCGACCTTTGAATGAGGGCTTCTTCTACGAGGCTCCAGGCCCTGAAGATCACATTTTCGAGCCAGAGGATAAAGTAGTTGGTTTTGATTTTGTCGGTCTAGTACTGTCCTATGACGAGGCAACGGGGACCGCGTTAATTCAGCAAAGAAATCATTTCAAGCCAGGGCAGGAAATTGAATTCTTCGGACCAGAAGGAACGCAATTTAAACAAAAGGTTGGCGTGATCTGGAATGAAGAGGGGCAGGAGCTGGATGCAGCAAGGCATCCACTTCAAGTGATTAAACTTAAAACGGAATTACCTGTTAAAAAATGGGATATGATGCGTAAGAAAACAGGAAAATAGTACCATGGAAGCTTTCTCCAGACTGGGTTATATTGGAGAAAGTTTCTTTTTTTTATTTTCTTTTAGAGCGAATATTAAAGGAAATTGTTACATGTTGTCGAAATGAATAAAAAACACGAGTTGTAACCCTTTTCATTTTAGGACGAAAGTACGGGGGACAATGAACAGAAACTAATGGCGGTGAAGAAGATGAAGAAGAGACTCCAAAGTATTCTCGCATTTGTAAACAAAGCTGTCGCTCAAACAATCCGAAATGTTCCATGGGGTCGTATGGCGGGGGCGGCAGGCAAGACATCCAAGGAAATGGGCACAGTCGCTTTTAAAGAAATGAGGCAGGTTAAATTGGAAAATCCAGTGAAATCCGTAGGCATGAAGCTGTTTTTAATGTTTTTTATCAGCATTTTGTTCTTCGTTCTCATCGTAGGGATGATTTCTTACAGCGTGTCCAAAAGTGTCATTAAGAACAAAGTCGCAGAATCCTCCTTGCAAACCGTCACACAAGCAGGTCAAAAGTTGGATTTCCTTTATCAGACCTTTGAAGACACATCTTTACAAATTATGCTGAACAAAGAGCTGCAGGACCTTCTTGAGAAAGTTCCTACATTAGATCCTGCTTCGTACGAATCGCTGGAGGTTATTCGCCAATTAACGGATAAATTAAATGTGGTGACCTTCGCTAACAAGTCAATTAAAACGCTTCATCTTTATCGGCCAGACGGCAAGCTTATTGTCATTACTGGTTCCGGTGGAAGTACGTTAAGTGAAAATTCCGGAACGAGCGATTGGTTTAAGAAGATTGTGGAGAATGGGGGAAAAGTAGCGTGGTTGGATAGTAAAGTCAAAGGATATTCCAGCTCTTCCACGAATACATTTGCCATTGGCCGTCTTATGAGAAATACGCTTACGAACAGCACGACTGCCGTGTTAATGTTGGAACTTAGCACTGATCTCTTGAATAAAGAAATTACGGGTATGTCTTTAGGAGATGACAGTAAGGTCGTTATTACGAATGCAGAGAATAAGAACGTTGCAGTTGCAGAAACTGCAGAGCTCGAAAAAGATGCAGCCATTCAATTAACGAAAGAGCAAAGGGATGAAGAACATGGCTCTTTTGTAACGAAAGACGATCATTTGGTAGCCTACTACAAATCATCTTTATCAGGTTGGAATCTAGTTGGGGATATCCCGGTTAGCTCACTTGTAAAAGATGCTAAGAAAATCTTCAACCTCACGCTTCTAATCGCTTTATTTGCGGCTATTGCGGCCGTATTAATCGGATTATTCGTTGCCAGAATGATTGGACGACCGCTGATTAATCTTCGCAACTTGATGCAGCAAGGCGCCAAAGGTAAGTTAACGGTGCGTGCAAACTATACAACACAGGATGAAATTGGTCAGTTGGGCGCAAGTTTCGATGTTATGATGCAGCAGATTACCACGTTGGTCCAACAAACTAGTACCTCTGCTCAAGCTGTTTTTGAAACAGCGCAAGAGTTGACGAATTCCTCCAAGGTGACTGCTACTGCGGCTAGAGAAATTGCTGTAGCTACGGATGAAATCTCCAATGGTGCCGGAGGCTTGGCGACGGAGTCCGAACGAGGAAATGAGCTGACGCATCATATCGGTATTCAGATGAAGCAGGTTATCGAAGCAAACCTGGAGATGGGGACAGCTGCAGCAGATGTGCAGAGCTCCAGTGAGCAAGGAACGAAATACATGTCCGAGCTCATTTCGAAGACGAATTTGACGGAAGAAATGATTCGTTCAATGGTTGATAAAGTCGACAACTTGAAAGACAGCACGCGTTCGATTCGCAAAATCTTGGATGTTTTGAATAATATGACGAAGCAAACGAATATTTTGTCCTTGAATGCGACAATTGAAGCTGCACGTGCCGGAGCTGCGGGCAAAGGCTTCATGGTTGTTGCGGATGAGATTCGGAAGCTGGCTGACCAATCCCGTCAATCGATTGATGTCGTAGGTCAAATTACAGAAACGATCCAGAAAGAAATCGATGAGACGGTCAAAGTGCTTTCAACAGCTACGCCGATTTTCAAAGAACAGATTCTAGCGGTGAAAGAAGCCGATATTATTTTCAAACAAGTAACGAACCATATGGGCGGTTTCATTGAGCAATTGAGCACAGTGAGCGATTCGATCTCAACATTGGAACAATCGCAGGTCGTTCTTTCGGATGCCATGACGAATGTAAGTGCGGTAGCGGAGGAATCTCTTGCTACTTCAGAGGAAGTTGCTTCCTTGAGCTCTGAGCAGCTCAGCATTAGCGATGGATTAGTGAAATTGTCGGATAAACTGGATCTGCTTTCCAAATCACTTACAGACACCCTATCCAAATTCGAAGTCTAGTCGTATACAGTTCGAAGTCCACTCTCTGTTTAAGAGGGTGGGCTTTTTTTTGTTTCAGAGAGGGTGTATGGACGGTTTGTCTACGTGCAGGAATGACGATACTGAATACATCTGAGATTATGATGAATGACATCGTAAGGAGTTAGGTGTATGAGGGTCAAACAGTTATCTTCACTTGAAAAACGTCGTATTTTTATTATTCTCCTAACCATCGTACTCCTGTTTATTGGTATAGCGGGTAAGCTATTCTGGATACAGATCGCAGCAACGGAAAACTACAGCTCACACGGTGTTAATTTGCTTAAAAACTCAGTCGTTCAAAGGCAGCGCGCACTTGTGCTGGAAAGCGGAAGAGGAGAAATCCTGGATCGCGATCTGCAACCGATGACAGGGAAGATTGTGAAGTCCCTGGTTGTGTTTCCCATTCATAGCGAACTGCAAGCAAAGCCGCTGCAAGTGAAACAGCTTGTTCAGATTTTGAAGACGAATGCGGAGTCTTGGCGCGTATTCACCAAAGATCTAAAAGAGCCGCAAGTGTGGAGCGCTGCTGGCGGGGGCAAGCCGGTCGAATTAACAGATGAACAGGAAGATCAGATTGAAGCACTTAATTTGCCGAATGTGAAGGTGGTGCAGATGGAGGATCGCTACCCGAGCGGGATGACTGCGCGGCAGCTGATTGGCTTCATCGGGCAAAATCCGGATCGCGTGATGAACCTATACGGCGCGGATTTGGAGAAAGGCAAGGTCGCACTGACATCGAAGATTGGCGGAGCAGGCCTTGAGAAGACGTTCGATCTCTGGCTTCGCGGCATCGGAGAGACATCAATCTCTTATTTTATGGATGCTGGGAAAAGGCCTCTGACGGGACTGGATGCGCGTATGATTGCGCCGAATAATGCTTTTTATCCTGTTAAGTTAGTTACGACTCTTGATGTAAGCGTGCAGCAGCAAATCGAGACATTGATGGATAAACTGAAAATACGCGATGGAGCAGCCGTCGTTCAGGAAGTCGAACAAGGGGACATCGTCGCCATGGCGAGCAGGCCCAACTATGATCCCACGTCCGTGGATCTTGCCAGTAATAGCTGGAGCAACTATGCGCTTAAGGCGACGGCTCCCGGCTCTATTTTCAAAACCATTGTGGCAGCCGCTGCTCTAGATTTAGGTGTAGTTAATCCCAAAGAGACTTTCACTTGTGAAGGAGCTCTTGGCAAGTACGGTTTTACATGCTGGAGGAAAGAGGGACATGGGCCCTTAACCTTGGAGCAAGGGTTCGCACAGTCTTGCAACATCGTGTTTGCCAAAGTCATGCAGCGCTTAACTGCTGCTCAACTAGAAAGCTTCGCGCATAAGCTTGGCGTGCTTGATGAGGTCGGTTGGACAGGGAAAACAGATACGAAGATCCTTCTCCATCAATTAGACAGCGAGGAGACTGGACAGCTCTTTGGCGCCCATACCCCGCATGATGATGAGGGGGTGCTTATGCAGACAGCCATCGGTCAAAGAGACGTCATGATGACCCCTTTGCAGGCGTCTAATATGATTGTAACTTTGCTGCACAATGGAAAAGGCTATTCGCCAAGAGTGGTCCAAGAAATCCGCTACCAAACCGATCGCGTGATGGAGAAGTTTGAACCGCAAACATTAAAGGACAAAGAAGGGTACGTGTCTGCCTCGACCAGCCGAACGCTTTTGAGCTGGATGAGAGAAGTCGTGACCGAAGGGACAGGCCAAGGGTTGAAGGATGCGAAGTGGCAGCTCGCAGGGAAATCCGGTACGGCACAAACGATGGTTGGCAAACAGGAAAAGGTGAACCAGTGGTTTATCGGATATGGCCCAGCAGCTTCTCCCAAGTATGCGGTATCCGTTGTTATCAAGAACACGGACCCAGCCGAAAGCAACAAGGCCATACCTTTATTCAAAGGGATCATGGATATTCTGGCAAGTGAATCAAACAGCAGGTAGTGAGATCGTAAAGCAGGTGCCTTGATTGGGCTCGCTCGTTACTTCAATGAGTCCTCCGAAGGTGCGGATGATCCGGTAAGAGACCATCATGCTGAGACCAGTGCTTTTATTTTTGGTGGAATAAAAAGGGGTTCCAAGTCGATTGATCTGTTCAGCTGTCATACCGACGCCAGTATCTGTAATTTGGAGGATAACGTTGGAGCCCTTTTTGAAGCCTATGATTTGTAATGCTCCTCCGTTCGTCATAGCCTCAATACCGTTTTTTGTTAAGTTGAGCAGGCATTGCATAATTTTCTCTTCATTAGCTTGAATGACCAGGGGGGATTTCAAGTCGATTTGAATATCAACCCCGCGTATAGCCGCATATGGAAGAATCAGATTGCTTAATTTGGACGACAAGTCAGATAGGTTCAGCGGTTCAAGTTTCTCAGCCTCGGGTTTGGCAAAAGACAAGTAGTCGGTAATGATGCTTTGGGCGCGGTCAATTTCTTCGATGACCATGGATGTGTAGACATGTTTCTTCTCTTCAGTGACTTGAGATTGACTGAGGAGTTGCATAAATCCCCTGGCTACCGTCATAGGGTTGCGAATTTCATGGGCGACAGAAGCTGCCAATTCACTAAGGACATTCAGCTTCTCAGAGCGCTGGATTTCTTGGCGCAATGTGATATTTTCGCGGATTCGGGCAATTAAATACGTGAGCAGCCACATCGTAAATAAGTGAACGAGACAATACAAGATACCGTATACCAAAAAAGTACGATCTACCGCGACAAAAGAACCGACTCTATAAAGCAGAGTGATGCAGAAAGTTGCTAGAGCACTGATGAAAGCAAGCAGGGTGGGAAACATCACTTTGGGGGTTAGGTGCTTCCAATTGCTTAGTGCAATGAAAGCCAGGATGAAGGGGACGAGAAGAGCTAATAAGGTGACGATCCACACGAAATTCGGGCCATTCATGATGTACACATAGGCGAGTATGAATCCAGAAACCGCTAGTCCTGAGCGTATGCCGCCATATAGGAAAGCTATGAGTACGGGAATAATATGAAGATCGAAATGATTGCCTATGGGTTTAAAAAAAGGATGGGTCATGCAAAAAATGGCGGCTAATGAGCAGATGAATAGGAGAAATACCTGACGGTACTTATCATAATTGTCTAATGAGCCGGGTTTTTCGAGCCAAAAGATGTGAGTTAAAACAATGGGGACGGTTAACACAAGGATATTAAGGAGTAAATCGTCAAATATGTTCAAAGATCTCGCCTACTTAATAATAATTTGATGTTCCACTTTTTATTCGACACAAAACTTGGAATTCCTTCGAATTGTATCCTAAATTTTGATGTTTTTTGGCGAAATACACCGATTTTTTACATTGCGGCTTACGCTAGATTCGCTTACAATTCGGAAGACGGACTTAAATAGCAGGCTCAGGAGAATATTTTAATGACGAATACACCACTTTCCTCTTCCATGGTCATTCTTGACCGAACCCAGGAAACGAACGAAAGATCTATTCTATATGCTTTTGCGCTGGAAGAACTTTTGTGCCGATCCATTGGTAAAATGGCACCTCCGATCCTCCACATTTGGCGGCACCCGCGAGCTTTTGTCATGGGACTTAGAGATAGTAGGCTCCCGGAAGCGGCACTGGCTAACCAATGGTTACTCGATCAAGGGTACGATACGGCTGTAAGAAATTCAGGGGGCGCAGCGGTTCCGCTGGATCTGAGTGTTGTAAATGTCTCTTTACTGCTGCCCAAAGAGGCGGGGGATATGGAGCATCGCAAGGATTTTGAAGCGATGGTTACCCTGATCCGCGACGTGATGAGCAAACTTACCGATCATATCGATCAAGGCGAGGTGATGGGGTCCTTTTGTCCGGGAGAGTTCGACTTAAGTGTAGGCGGTCGTAAGTTCTGTGGGATCGCACAGCGCAGACAGCGGCTTGCTATATCAGTCCAAGCGTTTATTATCGTCGATGGTGATGGCGAGGCTAGGGCAGCGCTGGCTAGGGGCTTCTACGAGCGCGCGGCTGTATCTGCTGATCCAGGCCAGTATCCTGACGTGGCACCAGGGAGCATGGCAAGTCTAGCAGATTGCTTGAACATTCCGTTAACAGCAGAGCAATTTACTGCGAACTTAGTTGAAGTCATGGTTGCCAGAGGGCTGCAAGTGTTGAGTCCCGAAGCAATTCCAGGGTATCCGACGGATGGCCAGATTGGCGACATGGTGAACCTGATGAAAGAGCGATACGCGATCAAAAATTAAAAAAACGGTCTGACTTCGTCATCTGACGCAAGCAGGGCCGTTTTTTGTCTAATACGGCGGCGGAGGATGGGATGGCTCGCTCAACTTTACCCCAGAAAATAATGCAGCGCCGCGCTCAGTTCCCCTTGCCAGAATCCCCACAAATGCTTGCCAGGTTTCTCGATATAATGAAGCACCGCATTTTTTCTTTCCAGATCCTCTTTGGCCAAACGATTTTCTCTGACGAAGTCAAAGGTTCCTCGTTCTGTTTTGACATCCGTTTCATCCAAGCCAATCAACATATACATTTCAAGCCAAGATAAATCGTCTTCCGCTTTAAGGCGTTCGCGGGTAATGTCGAAAAATGCGCCAGATAAGGATATAACGCGGCAAAAAAGGCTAGGATAATCTAAGGCGAGATGCAAGGAAACGGTCCCACCGAGGGAATCACCTGCGACAATGCGTTCACTGCGCTCCGTACGTACAGGATAGCGGCTTTCCACATAAGGGAGCAGCTCCTCCGCGAAAAAGCGGCAGTAAGCGTCATGACGCTCACCTTCCGGCGCATATTCGGACGTGCGATTAGCCGCGTTCACATCCACACCTACCACAATGGCTGGCTCCAGGTCTTCATCCAAAATGCAGCGGGTAATCGTTGTGGCAATGCGCCCGAAATTAAAGAATTGCTCGCCATCTTGGCAATAAATAACTGGGTAGGAGAGCAGCTCGTTATAACCGGGAGGCAAATAAATGCGAAGCGGGCGTGTTTCTTGAAGCAGGACAGAGGTGAGTTCATCTTTCACAATGGTTCTTTGGTAGTAACGAGCGTCATCAGACATCGCGTATTCTCCTTTGTATCCTAATGGGGAAAAGTGGTATGTGAAGCGTGAATTGGAAAAGATCTGGGTAAGGTGTATTATATCAGTTGTTAATTTCATGTTAACTGTATTATATATTTTCCTAAACTGTACTATTCGCTTCCGCGAAAAAAGGTCATATATCATAAGGATAGCGGTGTACAATTCACAAAAACAGGTTTATAATAATACTATAACAGAAGTGTAGCTAGCAGGCATCAAAATCATATAAGAGGTGAAATGGTATGAGTAAGCCACTTGTCAGCCAAGTAAATTACGAAGTGACCACAGAGAAGGTTGAGCCTTTACAAGTACTGGCTCCAGACGGCACAATTGTAAATCCCGACAAAATGCCTAAACTTAGCGATGACCAATTAAGAGAGTTAATGAGAAGAATGGTATTCACACGTGTTTGGGACGAAAGAGCTGTAAATCTCGGTCGTCAAGGACGTCTTGGTTTCTATGCGCCGGTATCCGGACAAGAAGCTTCCATGATCGGTAGTGAATTTGCATTAAATAAAGATGACTTTATTTGCCCGGGTTACCGCGATATGCCGCAGCTCGTATGGCACGGACTTCCGCTTTACCAAGCATTCCTATACTCCCGCGGACATCAACATGGCGGACAAATTCCGCAAGATGTTCACGTTCTTATGCCGCAAATCATCATTGGTGCACAAATTCTGCACGCAACTGGTGTTGCTATGGCGTTCAAGAAACGTAACCAACCGCGTGTAGCGATTACGTACACAGGGGACGGAGGAAGCTCCGAAGGAGATTTCTACGAAGGAATGAACTTTGCAGGAGCATTCAAGCTGCCTGCCATTTATTTTGTACAAAACAATGGTTATGCGATCACAACGCCTTACTCCAAGCAAACTGGAGCACTTTCTGTTGCTCATAAAGCACTTGCAGCAGGTATCAAAGGCGTGCAAGTAGATGGAATGGACGTTCTGGCTGTTGTTCAAGCTGTGTCCGAAGCTGCTGAAAGAGGCCGCAAAGGCGAAGGCGCTACATTGATTGAGGCTTTGACATACCGTTACCGTCCGCATTCCTTAGCCGATGATACGACGAAATACCGTACCAAAGATGAGGAATCCGATTGGGAGCCTAAAGATCCGCTTACGCGTATGCGTATTTTCCTGACCAAAAAAGGTCTATGGAGCGAAGAAGAAGAGGCTAAAGTGAAAGAAGAAGCAAAAGCAACTGTTGCTGAGCACATTAAAAAAGCTGAGGAAACTGAGAAAATGACAGTTCCGGGCTTAATCGATTCCATGTTCGAAGTTACACCTTCCCATCTCGAAGAACAGAAACAAGCGTATAAATAAAATCTGGCAAAAACTCTTAGGAGGCACGGAGAAGTCATGGCACAAATGACGATGATTCAAGCGATTAAAGACGCAATGCGCGTTGAACTGGAAAGAGATCCAAATGTAATTTTGTTCGGCGAAGACGTTGGCCATGTTGGTGGCGTATTCCGTGCTACAGAAGGTTTACAAAAAGAATTCGGCGAAGAGCGCGTATTTGATACGCCTCTTGCTGAGTCTGCAATCGGCGGACTTGCTGTAGGTCTTGGCGTTCAAGGCTTCCGTCCAATCGCTGAGATTCAATTCGTAGGTTTTATTTACGAAGCGCTTGACCAAATTTGCGTGCAAGCAGCTCGTATGCGTTACCGCTCCGGCGGTCGTTACAACGCACCTATCGTATTCCGTACACCTTACGGCGGCGGAGTTAAAGCGGCTGAGCTTCACACGGATGCACTTGAAGGTCTATTGGTGCAAACTCCGGGGATTAAAGTTGTTGTTCCTTCCAACCCTTATGATGCGAAGGGCTTGCTCATTTCTGCGATTCGCGATAATGACCCTGTCTTCTTCATGGAGCATCTGAACTTATACCGCGCATTCCGCGCAGAAGTACCAGAAGGTGAATACACGATTGAGCTTGGTAAAGCGAACGTTGTTCGTGAAGGTTCTGACGTAACGATCATCACTTACGGCGCAATGGTTCACACATCTGTGAAAGCCGCAGAAGAGATCGAGAAAACGCAAGGCGTGAAAGTTGAAGTTATCGACCTTCGTACCCTGCTTCCGCTTGATATCGACACGATTGTCACTTCAATCAAGAAAACGAACCGTGCAATTATCGTACAAGAAGCGCAAAAAACTTCTGGAGTAGCCGCAGAGGTTATTGCTCAAATTAATGAAAAAGCAATTCTTCACTTGGAAGCTCCAGTTCTGCGTATTGCGCCTCCGGATACCGTTTATCCGTTCGCACAAATCGAAGATGCTTGGTTGCCTAGCCCTGCAAGTGTTATTGCCGGTATTAAACAAGTACTCGAATTCTAATTCACAGTCGAAGGTAACAGGAGGTAGTACACGTGGCATTGTTTGAATACAAGTTCCCAGAGCTTGGAGAAGGCATACATGAAGGCGAAATCGTTAAGATGCTCGTAAAAGCGGGTGACACCGTAACAGACGAAACAATTCTTATGGAAGTACAGAACGACAAAGCAGTTGTTGAAGTTCCTTGTCCAGTAGAAGGTAAAGTCGTTAGCGTCGCTGTAAAAGACGGACAAACCTGTACGATTGGCGAGCTCGTGATGACAATCGAAGTAACAGGCGAGATGCCGGCTGAGTCCATGCATCACGGCAGCTCCAACAACGCTGCGCCTGCTGCCGCAGCGACACCTGCTGCTACAGCGGTAGCCGTAGCAGAGGCTCCTGCAGCAGCGCCTGCAGCAGTTGCTGCAACACCGGCACCAGCCGCGCCAAGCGCTGGCGGCGGCCTTGAAGTGCTTGCGACGCCTAGCGTGCGCAAGCTAGCAAGAGAAAAAGGCATCACACTCGCAGAGGTGAAGCCTACTGGCAAGCACGGCCGCGTAACACGCGAGGACGTGCTTGGGTTTAACGGAGCCGGCAACGCCGCAACTCCGGCAGCAACAGAGCCAGCTGCAGCGGAAGCAGCTGGCAGCGCAGCACCTGCGGCTAGCACGCAGGTTGCTGTGGGCGATCGCGTAGAAGAGCGGGTTCCGTTCAAAGGAATCCGGAAAGTGATCGCGAACGCGATGGTGAAATCCGTGTACACGGCACCGCACGTGACACTGATGGACGAAATCGACGTGAGCGCATTAGTTGCTTTGCGTGAGCGCACGAAGCCTCTTGCTGAGAAAAAAGGCGTGAAGTTGACTTACCTTCCTTTCATTGTGAAAGCATTGGTAGCGGCTTGCCGTCAATTCCCAGCGTTGAACGCGATGATCGACGAAGAGAAACAAGAAATTGTCTACAAAAAGTACTACAACATCGGTATCGCAACAGATACAGACAACGGCTTGCTCGTACCTGTTATCCATGATGCAGACCGCAAAAATGTATGGTCGATCGCTTCTTCCATCAAAGACTTGGCTACTCGCGGACGCGATGGCAAATTGTCTCCGAACGAGATGAAGGGCGGCACGATCTCCATTACGAACATTGGTTCTGTAGGCGGTATGTTCTTCACGCCGGTTATCAACTTCCCTGAAGTTGCGATCCTGGGTGCTGGCCGTATTACTGAAAAACCTGTCGTGAAAAACGGTCAAATCGTTGCAGCATCGGTTATGGCTCTTTCCTTAAGTTTCGATCACCGTATCGTAGACGGAGCGACAGCGCAAAGCTTCTTGAACTACATCAAACAGCTTCTGGCTGATCCAGAGCTTCTCGTCTTGGAGGTGTAACAACATGGTAGTGGGAGATGCTTCTCTTGATATTGACTTGCTAGTCATAGGTGCAGGACCAGGTGGTTACGTTGCTGCCATTCGCGCAGCTCAACTTGGTCAAAGTGTACTTATTGTAGATAAATCGGAGTGGGGCGGCGTCTGCTTGAACCGCGGCTGTATCCCTTCCAAAGCGTTGATCTCCGCTGCTCATACCTATGAGCATGCGCAGCACGCTGACAGTATGGGTATCTCTGTAGAGAACGTGAAAGTGGACTTTGCAAAGGTACAAGCTTGGAAAAACAGCATTGTTGCTAAACAAACGGGCGGCGTTGGCGCGCTGCTCAAAGGCAACAAAATTCAAACGTTCCAAGGCGAAGTTATGTTCATCAACGAGCACGAAGCACGTGTGTTCAATGATGCAGAAGCTCCGCGCTACCGCTTTAAGCACTGTATTATCGCGACGGGTTCCCGTCCGATTGAGCTGAAAGCATTCCCTTACGGCGGAAGAATTATTTCTTCCACGGAAGCTTTGAACTTGCCTGAAGTTCCGAAAAGCATGATCGTTATCGGCGGCGGCTACATCGGAATCGAGCTTGGTCAAACTTACGCGAAGTTCGGTACCAAAGTAACTGTTTTGGAAGGATCAGATCACGTACTGCCAGGCTTCGAGAAAGAACTGACGAAGCTTGTAGCACGCAACCTGGAGAAAGTTGGCGTTGAGGTTCATACAGAAGCGCTAGCACAATCCTGCACAAAAACAGAGAACGACGTAACCGTAACTTTCACTGTTAAAGGCGAAGAGAAACAAGTAACAGCTGATTACGTACTTGTAACAGTTGGCCGTCGTCCAAACACAGATGGCGAGCTTGGTCTTGATCTGATTAACATGAAATTGACGGACCGTGGTTTGATCGAAGTGGATAACCAAGGTAGAACAAGCATCCCGCATATCTTTGCGATTGGTGACGTGGTACCTGGTCTTTCTCTAGCTCACAAAGCTTCTTATGAAGCAAAAGTGGCAGCTGAAGCTATCGCAGGTCACCCTAGCATCGTTGACTACAAAGCGATCCCTGCTGTTGTGTTCTCCGATCCAGAAATTGCTGGTGTTGGTTTGAGCGAAACAGAAGCAAAAGAAAAAGGCATCAACGTTACGATCGGTAAGTTCCCTTACGCAGCTAATGGCCGCGCTAACTCTTTGAACGCAGGACAAGGTTTCGTGAAGCTTGTAGGCGACAAAGAAACAGGCCAATTGCTTGGTGGTCAAATTGTTGGTCCAGAAGCATCAAACTTAATTGGCGAGCTTGCTCTTGCTGTTGAGATGGGTGCTAACCTGGAAGATATCGCGCTTACGATTCACGCACATCCAACATTGACAGAAATGATCATGGATGCAGCTGAAGGCGCGCTTGGACACCCCATTCACCAACTAGGTAAATAAGCTTCATTAGAGCGGTTTCCAATACCTTTAGATAAAAAGTCCCGAGAGCATGGCGCAAGCCGCTCTACGGGACTCTTTTATTTGTTTTAACCGTTCCTGCGGGCAAAATCATGCATGAACTCAGCTAAAGCTTGGCAAGCTTCATAAGGGACCGCATTATAGGCGGAAGCGCGGAGACCGCCGACGCTGCGGTGACCAGCCAAACCCTCGAAGCCGTGAGTCTCGGATTCCAAGATAAAACGGCGTTCAAGCTCTTCATTTGCCATACGCCAAGTGATATTCATGGGAGAACGGTCTTTTGCATCAATAATCCCTTGATAGAAACCGCCGCTCTTATCAATAACCTCATAAATGAGACCGGCTTTTACAAGATTATGGCGTTCTAATTGTTCCACGCCACCTTGCTTTTGCGCCCATTTGAGCACGAGATTAGTCATATAAATGGCGTGGACCGGAGGCGTGTTGAACAGGGATTTATTTTTGGCAAATGTGCTGTAGCGCATGATTTCCGGAATCTCCTTGGAAGCCTGCTCCAGCCAGCTTTCGCGGATAATGACAACCGTGACACCAGCAGGTCCAAGATTCTTCTGAGCACCGGCATAAATCATCGAGAACTTCTGAAGATCCAGTTTGCGGCTGAGGATTTCGCTAGTCATATCGCCAACCAAAGGGATATCGCCGACTTCGGGAATCTCGGCATAACGCGATCCTTCGATGGTATTGTTCATGGTGATATGCACGTAGGCAGCGTCTGGGCTGAGATCCTTTGTATCCCAGACAGGAATGCCGCGCCAAGCTTGCTCTTTGGAGCTTGCCGCGACGTGGGTGCGACCTAGATAGGCAGCTTCTTTATAAGCTTTTTCAGCAAAGCTGCCAGTTAAAACATAATTAGCTGAAAGATGAAGCTGTAAGAAATTCATCGGAAGGAGAGCGAACTGCGTGCTTGCCCCACCGCCCATGAAAAGTACTTCATATCCATTAGGTAAATCCAGCAGTGAGAGCAGGAGGAGCTGAGTTTCGTGATTTATTTCCTCAACTGTCCGGCTTCTATGCGACATTTCGAGCAGCGAAATTCCTTTGCCATCGTAATCGATAAATTGCTGCTGAGCTTCTTCTAGAACGTCTAAAGGAAGTGCAGCTGGACCTGGATTAAAATTGTACCTGCGTTTTGTTAAGTTCATGTGTGTTTCCTCCCGTAACCGATTTTTGGCCAACAAAAAAACGCTCCTCATCCGATTGGGACGAGGAGCGTTTGCTCGCGGTGCCACCCAATTTAAGAAACATTACGTGAATGCTTCTCCACTTGGTTCCGCGGTAACGGGCGGTGCCGGTTAACTTAGCATGACCCTAAGCTAGGAGCATACTTGGCGATAACGCCTCCGAGTTGGATTCTCATCATAGGCACGATCGAATATAGAAGTTGAATAAAAGTATATGCTTCTAGATTGAAAAGGTCAATGCTTTATTTTACTGTTTTGTTATAAGCGGCAAGCTTCTCAGCGATGCTTTTTGAAGCTGCATCCAAGGCATCTTTTGGTGATTTTTTACCAGTGAGCGCTTCTTCAATGGCAGTTTCAACGAGTTGACGAGCTTCAGGGAAAACACCCATGACCGCACCTTGCGTTGCTGTGTTTGCTTTCGTGTTGTGAAGTTGGTCGATTGCCGTTTGGAATTGCGGGTATTTCGCTAAGTTATCTTTGATAAGTTGCTCATCATAAGCTTTTTTCGTAATTGGGAAGTACCCCGTGTTAACGTTCCACCAAGCTTGCGTTTTTGGAGTCGTCAAGAATTTGATGAACTCCCAAGCGCCTTTTTGTTCAGCTTCGGATTTGTTGTTCAGGATATAGAGACTTGCGCCCCCAACAACGACACCGCCGTCTTTGGCATCAGCAGGTTTAGGCATAACGCTTGTTCCAACTTGGAATTTGCCTTCCGCACCTGTAACAATACCACGTAAAGATGCTGTAGAATCAAGTGTCATCGCAACTTGACCGGCGAGGAAAGCCTTTTTCGTATCATCGGTTTTGCGACCAAGATTCATGAGGGACTTGTTATCGACCATTCCCTTCCACCAAGTCAACGTTTTGACGCCTGCTTCATTGTTGAGAAGAGTTTCCGTAGCTGCTGCTGTACGTCCATTTCCATTGTTCAAGAAATCTGTACCTTGTCCAGCGAAGAATTGCTCCATGAACCAACCGTAAATGGCGAAGGACCCGCCAGCTTTACCGTCTTTGCTTAACGCTTGCGCGGCTTTTGCTACTTCTTCGTACGTTGTTGGCGGCTTCTCTGGATCTAATCCAGCAGCTTTGAACATGTCTTTGTTGTAGTAAAGAATTGGGTTTGATGTATTAAAAGGCATGGAATTCAATTTACCGTCAACTTTGTAGTAATTCAAAATGTTTTCTTCGAGCTGAGAAAGATCGAATTTATCGGCATCAACGAATTTTTGAACCGGTGTAATGGCCTTGGAATCGATCATGAAACGGGAACCGATTTCGTAGACTTGAATGAGGGATGGACCGCTTTTGGTATCCATGGAAGCTTTCATTTTGTTCAAGCTTTCATCGTAAGTACCTTGGAAGACAGCCTCAACTTGTACATCTTTCTGGGAAGCATTGAAATCTGCCACTAGTTTGTCTACTGCTTGGCCAAGTTCGCCACTCATGGAGTGCCACCAGATAACTTTGACAGGTTCTGCGGCTTTCGTTGGTGCTGTTGAAGCAGCTGCTGAACTTGCTGGTGCAGTGCTGCTAGCTGGCGTTACTTCTGCTTTGCCGCATGCACTTGCCAGCATCATCATGATTGCTGTCGCTGTTAGTGCAGTGACTCTTATGTTTACGGATTTCATTGATTTGTTTCTCTCCCTTTTTTAACTTTATTTTTATTTATGGAAATCTGACACAGCTGAATAGCTGCGCAGAGCAGCCAACAAGATTACCCTTTCACAGCCCCAGCGGTGAGTCCGCGAACGAGCTGCTTTAAACCAAGGATGAGCAGAATTAGCGATGGCAAAAGGACGATGGTTACGCCTGCCAAAACGAGGTTCCACACGGTTAATTCTTCAAATTGCAGCATGGCGATGCCGATTTGTGCAGTCCGCATTTCTTCACTGTTCGTAATGAGCAGCGGCCAGAGGTACATGTTCCATGCGTTCAGGAAAGCATAGACAGCTAGTGTAGCAAGCGCGGGTCTTCCCAAAGGCAGAACGATGCGGAAAAAGATGCGGATATGACCACAACCGTCGATACGGGCTGCTTCGAATAATTCTTTGGGCAGCTGCAGGAAAAATTGGCGCAGCAGGAAGGTACCGAATGCTGTCGCTAGGAAAGGAACCGTTAGGCCCTGCAAGCTATCTAGCCAGTCCCACTTTTTGACCGTTAAATAGTTTGGAATGATCGTGACTTCCCAAGGAATCATCATCGTCGCCATGAACAATGAGAATATGAACGCTTTTCCTTTAAACCGGATATTGGCAAAAGCGTATGCCGCCATCGAAGAGGTCATCAACTGCCCGATCATGATGAGCAGCGAGACGATGAAGCTGTTTGTAATAAATGTGCCGATGGGGACGAGTTGAAAGACGGCTAGAATACTTCCCACATAGAACCCGCTCGGTAAGAAGCGCGGCGGATAAGCCGAAGCTTCATCAGGCGTCATGAAAGTGGCTGAAAACGTGTAAAAGATCGGATAAAGCACAAGTGCGGCAGCAATGGCCAACAGGATATAAACGGTAATTTTTTGTAAGGGACGGTTCATTGATAATGCACATTCCTTTCGAACACTTTGAATTGCACAAAGGTGAAAATCAGGATGATTGTGAACAGAACAAGGGCCTGCGCGCTTCCAGTCCCAAATCGGAAGTTAATGAAAGCATCTTGATACAAGTTATAAACGAGCACATCGGTGGAGTTGATTGGTCCGCCTTTGGTAAGAATATGAATCTGTCCGAAGGACTGGAAAGCACCGATGATCGATACAATCGTGACGAAGAACACTGTTGGTGAAAGCAGTGGCATAATAATTTGCACAAACGTACGAATTGGACCGGATCCGTCGATTTTTGCGCTATCGTAGATTTCATCAGGAATACCTTGCAGGCCGCTGAACAGGACGATGTAATTGAAGCCGAGATTCATCCATACGGTCATCATGGACACGGAAAGCAGCGCCCATCGTGGATCTGTAAGCCAAGCAACAGGCTCTAGGCCCACAAGTTGCAGCAGGTAGTTAAGCATGCCAACACTTGGATGAAAAAGCATCATCCATATGACAGAGGAGGTCCCTACCGACAGAACGACAGGGAGCGAGAATATGAATTGGAAGAAACGCATCCCTTTTAGATGATTGTGTGTGAGAGCTGCGAGCAGAAGCGCAAGGGCGATGCTGGTTGGTACCGTCAGAATGGTGAATAAGCCTGTGACCTCTAAGCTTTTATAAAACTTCTCTGACGTGAAAATAGCCGTAAAGTTATCAAAGCCTACAAAGGAAGCTACCCTGCCTCTAGGGTCAGTTTCGTGCATGCTGAGATAAAAGGTTTGAATCAAAGGATAAAACAGGAAAATGCCAAAGATCAGCAGGGACGGGAATAAGAAAATATAACCAAGTAGCGTCTCCGACCATTTCGATAAAAAGATGGAACGGGTAGGAAACTCGGTGCGTGTTGTTATTTTTTTTGGAGCAGTTGAATCCAGCGTACTCATTTATTGCCCTCCACAAAATTATTAGACTAGTTCGATCTCTATTAGCTTAACGCCCTGTTATTTGACCAATGTTAAATAGGTATAAATGATTTGTGAATTTTACCTGCTTGTTTACATAATATTTACGAATAACTACTGGGCAAAAACGGACCTACTCTACTATAATTTGAGGATAAGCTGTTAATGATGTGAGGAGCGTGTTATGTATAATGAGCACAAATCAACCGATTGTAATAGGACATAGAGGAGCAGCCGGGGAAGCACCGGAAAATACGTTAAGATCTTTTGCACTTGCTTTCGAGCAAGGGGCAGAAGGTATTGAATTGGATGTACACCTCACGAAAGACGGCGAAATTGTCGTTTGTCATGATACTACACTTGATCGCACGACGAATGGTACTGGCCTTATTTGCGAAAAAAACTGGGATGAAATCAAAGAACTCGATGCTGGCTCATGGTTTTCCGATGCGTTCATTGGGGAAAGAGTGCCTCTTCTACGGGAGGTTTTTGAGATGGTCCCACGTGGTTCCCTCATCAATGTGGAAGTGAAGCACGCGTATGAAGGACTGATGGAGAAGGCGCTGCTCGCCTTTTTGCGTGAAAGCGGCAGAATGGAAGACGTGGTGATTTCCTCCTTTGATCACAAAGTGATTAAGCGGATCAAGCTGGCTGAGCCTGAGGTAAAAGTAGGGCTGCTGTATGCGGCCAACCTGATTGACCATGCTGCTTATGCACAGCAAATCGGGGTCGAGGTGCATTCCTTGCACCCTCATTATCACCATTTTGAAAAAGAAGATGGTGTATCGGCGGCAGAGGCTGGACTTGCCACGTATCCTTATACTGTGAACGTTACGAGAGATTTTAAGAAGATGATCGATGCTGGCGTTACTGGCATTATTACGGACTTTCCAGCCAAGCTTAAGGAGTTATTAAAAAGCGAGTAAGCGGTAGACGCTCGCGAGTGCTACGATTCACTATTCTGATGGATATTCTATTGCACCTTAGATTAATATGGTAGAATATGGGGATATCGGTTTGGAAGGGGAATCGTATGAACGAGAACATCTTAGCTCAAATAGGGCAAATTTCGGTTAATGCTGTGGATATTGAAAGGGCAGTTGTTTTTTATCGCGACACCTTAGGCATGAAATTTATGTTTCAAGCAGGGCAAATGGCTTTTTTTGATTGCAATGGTATTCGGTTGATGCTCAGCCTTCCTGAAAAACCAGAATTTAATCATCCTGGATCGGTCATCTATTATAGGGTGGAAGACATTAAGCGGGTGTATGAAACTTTCATCGAACGAGGTGTTGCATTTATTAGCGAACCTCATGTTGTTGCAAAAATGGGCAGTATGGATGTTTGGATGGCGTTCTTCCGGGACTCCGAGGGGAATACACTAGCATTAACGAGCGAAGTTACGAAATGAATAAGTCGCAAGAAGGACCACTGCATTCGGATGCTGTGGTCCTTTTTTTCATAAGATTTAAAGGGGAGAGGAGGGCAACAAAGGTTGCAGCAGCGCGAATCCAGCGAGTGATTGGTGAGTAGTACTAGGGAAAGTTAGTACTATCAGAATCGCACCAAATGCATACAATGGGATTATGACCTGGTATTAAGAGAAGCCCAATAAAGGAATGGATTCTTAATAGGTTTTACCAAGGTTTTCTCAGCTTTGTCATGCGAACGCTTAGGAGGAGTCACCATGATCAAATGGTTGTTTATTGTATTGTTAAGGCTTCTGCTTCCACTGCTGCGTCCTGTCATACTAGCTTGTTATCGTGTAAAAGTGAAAGGGATGCAGCGGCTTAATTTTACAGATAAAACAGTGCTCATACCTAACCATGTTTCTTTGCTGGACGCTGTTCTGCTAGCGTTGATCCTGCCCGAGGAAGTGGCCTTTGTCGTGAATACACGAATGGCCAAACGTTTTGCGTGGCCGCTCCATTTTCGTACACATATTCCAGTAGATCCACTCAACCCATACTCCGTACGGAAAATGCTAAAAACGGTGCAGAGCGGTACGCCGCTAGTCATTTTTCCGGAGGGGCGTATATCGACCACAGGCAGCATGATGAAGGTGTATGGCGGCATCGGTTACATTGCATCGAGATCTCAAGCTCATATGGTGCCGATCGCGATTAGCGGGCTGGAGCATTCCAAATTCTCGTATCTTCGCGGTAAAATGAAACAGATTTGGTTTCCGGCTGTGACCATCACGATTGGGGAATCTTTTCAAGTGCCTGTGAATGAGACACTTACGAGAAGAGTTCAGAAGGAGCGGGCAACAGATCTCATCGGCTGCCGAATGCAGAGTCATTTGGTGGACAGTCGAATGAAGCCGGAGCTTAATTTATTCAATGAGCTGCTCATTGCTGCCAAACAGCACGGAGTTTCAAAAGTTATTTGTGAAGACATGATATCGGATACGTCAATAAGCTACCGCAAGCTGCTGTTAACAACCTATACGATGGCGGAGCGATTGAAGGAGCTGCTTGGTAATCAGAAGCGCGCAGCTGTCTTACTGCCGAATGCGGCGGCGCATGTCGTCACTTTATTTTCATTATTCCGCTTAGGCATTACACCGGCGATTTTGAATTATACCGCAGGAAAAAACGCCATGCTGGACGCGTGCGAAACCGTATCTGCGGAAACGATTATCACGTCACGAGCTTTTATCGAGAAGGCGGGGTTAACCGATTTTATCCATAGTGCAAGCGGAGTTTATTCGGTTATCTATCTGGAAGAGGTGAAAGAGAGTATTGCTTTGAAACATAAATGGGCAGGAATCCGTCATTTCTTGACGAAAGCGCAAGGGCCAGTCGGGGATGGGGAAAATGAGGTTGTTCTCTTCACGTCAGGGAGTGAGAGTAAACCAAAGGGGGTTGTTCTGACCCATCGAAATATTTTTGCTAATATTCAGCAGGCCAAGGCTGTGATTGCTTTCAATGCTGCGGATATTCTTCTTGGGGCGATGCCCATGTTTCATTCGTTCGGTTTAACAGCAGGCACGATGCTGCCGGTTCTTTCTGGCATGAAGGTGGTCATGTATCCCAATCCTCTGCATTATAAAGTGATTCCAGAGATTGTGTACGATCGGAATATTACGATCTTGTTCGGTACGTCAACGTTTCTATCTGCTTACGCGAGAACGGCGCATGCTTATGATTTCGCCTGTTCGTTGAAATATGTCGTGGCTGGCGCCGAGAAGCTGAAAGAGGAAGTTCGTCAAACCTGGGCCGATAAATTTGGCATCCGAATTTTGGAAGGCTACGGCACGACGGAGACAGCGCCAGTTATTTCGCTCAACACACCTATGTATGTTAAAAAGGGAACCGTAGGCCGTGTGTTGCCAGGTATTCAGGTGAGGATTGAGAAGGTGGACGGCATCGAGCTTGGGGGTAATTTGCTTGTCAAAGGTCCTAATGTGATGAAAGGATATTTGATCCATGGACAGGGATTTGTTCCTTGCCCGGAATGGTACAGCTGCGGTGATATTGTACAAATCGATGAAGAAGGTTATTTGTCGATCCAAGGAAGGATGCAGTCTTTTGCCAAGATTGGCGGGGAAAAGGTATCGCTGCCGATGGTCGAGGAGCTCGTAGCGTCCAGCTTGCCGGCTCAAACGGTGTGCGCAGCCGTTGCTGTTCCAGATGCGCGAAAGGGAGAGCGGATTGTGGTGTACCACAATAGTGCAGGTACTCAGATTCAGCTTCTTAGAGAATCGATGAAAGAGAAAGGGCATCCGGGGATTTATATGCCTTCCGAGCTGCGCTACGTGGAGAAATTGCCGCTACTCGGCAGCGGGAAAGTAGACTATGTCACCATTAAGCGAATTGCGCTAGAGGAGCATCATGCATCTTAAGGGAGAGAAATGATATGAAAATGAAACCGCTTCAGACGCTCAACTTGACCCAATTTCTTTCCGCTTTTGCCGATAATATGATTCTCTTCATTACGCTGGCTATCATCAAACAAAATGCTTTTCCCGACTATTACATCGGAGTTGTTCAAGCATCATTTCTAGTTGCTTTCGTCCTGTTGGCGCCTTTTGTCGGTGCTCTAGCTGATAAAAACTCCAAATCCCGCATTCTTCTCGTCGGAAATGCCATCAAAAGCATCGGTATTATCGCGATGTTCCTTCATGTGGACCCAGCTGTCAGTTATGGGATCGTCGGCATAGGCGCCGCAGTGTATTCACCGGCCAAATATGGTATTCTGCCTGCGCTTACGCATTCCGATCATGAGCTGCTCCGAGCCAATGCGCGCATGGAAGGTTATACGATCATGGCGATTTTGCTTGGTTCTGTTTGTGGTGGTATTTTGGCTAAAATATCGCTATCAGGTTCGATGATCGCCTGCCTCGCCTTGTACTTGTTATCTTTGCAATTAACATTGCAAATGCCGAAGATGCAAGGAGATAGGACGATTCGCTATGGGAAGGCAGCGAGAACATTCCTTTCTGACATGAGTGCTTTGTTGAAAGACCGCGCCACCCGTTTCTCGCTTGTTGGCACTGGCTCATTCTGGATGACGTCTTCGGTTGTTCGGTTGGCGATCATCGCGTGGGTGCCGGCTCATCTTGGCATCGAGTCCATCGATCAGATCTCTATGCTTGTTGCTGTAACTGGCGTAGGAATCATGATTGGGGCACTGATGACGCCGAAGCTAGTTCCAGCCAGACGGTATTATAATTCATTTATATTCGGTATTCTCATGATCATCTGTATTCTGCTGTTCCCGCTTATCACCAATTTGTATATAACAATAGGGCTGCTCCTTCTTGTAGGATTCAGCGGCGGCGTGTTTATTGTACCTATGAATGCCGTCCTGCAAGATCGAGGCCAGGGAATGGTGGGCGCAGGGAAAACGATTGCTGTTCAAAATTTTCTGGAAAATGCGATGATGCTTGCCGGAGTTGGTCTCTATACACAAATATCCAAAGATGGGATTTCACCGGACCTGTCGATTACAGGGATTGCGTGTATCCTCGCTGGTTTCGTCGTGTACTTGATTGTACAGCGTGAGCGGTTGAAACTATCCGTTTAGCAAATGACGGTGATAGATGCCGGCTCCAAGCTGATTTGCAGAGGTGTAGCCCCCGCGTACTCGCCATCCGCTTGAATAAGCAAAGGTATTTGTGTGCGAAGTGAAATCGATGTCCCTTTATAAAATGAAACAGCGGGATGATTCGTGTGTTTGCCTTGATACACGGTGAACAGAACAGGTAACAGCCGGAAGCGCCCTCTGCTTTGAATAATGACGATATTAGCAATGCCGTCGTGAGGCGAGGCAGATGGGCATATTTGAATAGCGCCACCATAAAAGGGAATATTGGCTACTGCAGCCAGCCACGTATGAGGCAGCTCATGAACGGCACCATCCACTTCTAACCAGACAGTGCAAGGTTGATAGGTGGCGAATACACGAAGAATCGTCAGAAAGTAAGACAGTTTGCCAAGTCCGAGGCGATTCAAATATTTTTTGTAGCTGGACTCATTCGTTAGCTTGGCTACCATGCCGTCGAATCCGGCTCCTATGCTATTGACGGCAACGAGCTCATTAAGCCCGCGGAGGAGGTCGATTTGCACCTTCTTTTTCTCTGATAAGGCTATACCCAGTGCTTGAATCGGCTCTTTGGGAATGCAGTAAGCTTTGGCAAAATCATTGCCAGTTCCCGCTGGAATGACGGCAAGGCTGCAGTGAATTCCTTCTTTTTGCAAATGTGCTAGCCCGCAGGTGGCCTCATGGATCGTTCCATCCCCTCCGATTATGATGAGTTTCTTAACCGAATGTTCTGGAATGATAGAGATGGTGAGCTCTTTGGCTTCGCCAGCTTTTTTCGTTATTTTAGCGACATAGGGAATTTGGTTCATCTGTAGATGCGTTTCAATCTCCTTCCAGATGTTAGCTCCTCTGCCATTACCCGAAAGCGGATTCACAATAAAGCCTATTAATTCCATAAGAATATCCCCGATCTACAGATGAAAGTGGTAGTAATTGACTAGGAGAAAAGTTCTATAAATAAACGTATTTTGGCGAATTTTGTCTTTACATAACGTGCACATGTTTGTAAAATAAACCATAGGTAAATTAATATTTTCCATGTAAGGTAATCTAACATTATTAGAGGATCTACATGTCGGGGGGAGAACTGGACTTTGAAATTCAACATGAGTTTGAATGTGAATCAGCTAAAGAACACAAGAAATGTGAAAGCCAATCTGTCCGTCCTTCGCAATCTTAAACTACGTTACAAACTACTTTTCATGAACGCTATTGCTATTTTATTCCTTCTGATTGTAGGTATTACGGGTTATTACTTCATGGATAAGATGTCTGGTAATTCTACTAGAATGTACGAGGAAAGTCTGTTATCTGTCAAATGGATTAATCAACTAAAAACGAATTTTAATGAAACGGAATCGAATTTGCTCGAAATGATGTTATCCGTAGATGTGAAATATAAAGGTAAGCTGAAGGCTAAACTTGATGAAAACAGCGCTATGAACCAGGAACTTGTTACGAAACTGTCAGGAATCCGGTTAACGGAGGAAGAGACGGCTGCTTTCAAGGATTTTGAAGAGCTGAATAAGAAGTACCGCGAAATCGTCACAATGACGATCGAACATGCTACGAAGAATAATCAAGTTGCCTATCAGGTTTATAACAATGAGGTCTCTCCGCATGGTGACAAGACCATTGTAGCACTCGATAAATTGGTGAAGCTGAAGGAGACTGCGGCTGAAAATTTCCAGAAAACAAGCAGCAGCGATTCTAAAACATCCCATTGGGTCATCATTCTCACGGTAATTATCGCCATTGTTGTGATGACTGTGAACGCAATGGCACTCAATATGATTATTACGACTCCGATTCGTAAATTGCAGGAGCATATGGAGAAAGCAGCCAGCGGAGATCTCTCCGTCAAAGGGGATTACCCCTATGAAGATGAAGTCGGTAAATTAACGGGCTCCTTTAACGTTATGACTGGGAGCCTTCGTAGCTTGGTGTCGCAAATCGCTGACAACGCACTGACACTTTCGGCAAGCTCGGAAGAGCTTCTAGCGAGCTCGGAGCAAAGTTCGCAAGCTGCCAAACAGGTCGCGTCATCGAGCCAGCAGCTGTCGGAAGATTTTGAGAAGCAGTTTGCGGGTGTGAATCAAGCGAATGAGGCTGTGCAACAAATGCTTACAAGCACGAAGTTGATTGATGAATCTGCGCAAGAAGTAGCCAAACTTGTTGGACAAGCTACGGCTGCCGCCCAGAACGGTAAACGTTCTGTCGTATCGATCGCAGGCCAGATGGGCGAGATTTCGGAAGCGGTTCAAGAAGTGAATAGCGTCATTGAAGCATTAGGGAAAAATGCTCATAAAATTGGCGAGATTGTGAATGTCATCAATGAGATTTCCACGCAAACCAATTTGCTGTCGCTAAACGCGGCGATTGAAGCTGCACGTGCGGGTGAAGCGGGCCGCGGCTTCGCGGTTGTTGCTGGTGAAGTGCGTAAGCTTGCGGAGCAATCTGCTTCGTCAGCGCGCAATATTACGAATCTGGTCTCTACGATTCAGAGACAGATCAATCACGCGGTAAGCTCCATGCAAGATGGAGCGGGCAAAGTGCAAGCCGGATTAACGATTTCCGGCGAGGCGCAAGAATCGTTCATTCACATCGAGACTTCCGTTGATGAAGTCAACGCGAAGGTGGAGAATGTGAATCAGAACATTCACCAGCTGGTGGATGCCAATGTGCGCATTGAGCGCGTGATGGGCATTGTCAGCAGCGTCTCGGAAACAGGCATTTCCGTCAGTCAGGAGACGTCCGCTGCCAGCCAGCAGCAGATGTCCACGACGGAGGAAATCGAGAATTCGGCTAAGTCGCTGGCAGGACTAGCTGAGGAACTGCAAATTTCGCTGCAGAAATTTACGGTGTAGTTTGGGACCGCGGGCTTAGGCTCGCGGTTTTTTTGTTGGTTGGGCTGAGGGCTACGCGGTTCCCCGAGAGAGCTGAAAAGGCCGTCTCTGGAGCTATGGCGTAGGAAATGATGAGCGAGCCGTCCGAAAAGGCCGCCTCAGCAGTGTTTGCCAGTCGGGCAGGTGCCTAAGGCTGCCCGAGAGAGCCTAAAATGCCTTCTCCGGAGGTGTAGCGGAGGAAATGAAGCACGAGCCGTCCGAAAAGGCCGCCTCAGTAGTGTTTGCCATTCGGGCAAGTGCCTAAGGCTGCCCGAGAGAGCCTAAAATGCCGGATCCGGAGGTGGAGCGGAGGAAATGATGAGCGAGCCGTCCGAAAAGGCCGCCTCAGCAGCGTTTGCCAGTCGGGCAGGTGCCTAAGGCTGCCCGAGAGAGCCTAAAATGCCGTCTCCGGAGGTGTAGCGGAGGAAATGATGAGCGAGCCGTCCGAAAAGGCCGCCTCAGGAGTGTTTGGCAGTCGGATAGCTGCCTAAGGCTGCCCGAGAGAGCCTAAAATGCCGTCTCCGGAGGTGTAGCGGAGGAAATGAAGTGCGAGCCGTCCGAAAAGGCCGCCTCAGCAGTTCTGGTTAGTCGTCCGTGTGCCGATTAAACGCGAGAGAGCCGAATAGACTGGATTCACCGGATTTGCTGGAGGTTTAGTGATTGTTTTTCTCCCAGATTGTGTATGCTTGTTCATGCAAATTGTAACTACGAATGCACTTTCTACCGTCGCCGGCAGGTTTAAGTAATGATTTATCAGTCATTGCCTTTAGAATCTGGTAGGACTTACGTGAACCAATGTCAAGCAAAGCGCATACATCGTTTGGTTTTAAAGCTCTTCCAATGTTGAGTGCAAAACGAAGAACCTCTTTCTCCACAAAACTCACCGTAACATCCTTTGAAGCATCGCGGCCCAGAAATCGTCCCATGAATTGCTGCAGAATTTGTTCGCACATACGGGGGCGGGTTTTGACATCATCATAGGAAAAACGGAGGATTTTCCAGCCGTCGATGATGAGATGATTTTGGCGAATCCATTGGTCGGCAAATTGGGTGCGGCTGATTTGGGAGGCGTGAGGCCCGTAACCATCTATTTCGATGGCTAACTTCAGGGAGTGCCGCAGAAAAGCAAAGTCAAGAAATCGAGTCCCATCCCGAAAGTCTTTCACCTCATACTCAGGGTGTAAAGCCGAGAAGTTGCCGAAGGCAGGCCACCATACCTGCTGAAGAAACAATTGTTCTGCATGGCCATGGCCCTCTTTGAGTCTGCGATATCGCTCTCCCTCCCTTTTCGCGAGATGCTCGGTTAGGAAATTCTCTAATGCATTACGTAATTGCTCATTCATGCTAGTACCCCCAATAAAAATGAATAAAATAAGCCGCCTCCCTAGATTCAGCAGCAGTCCATGCTGGATCAAGAAAAGCGGCGTGTGCTTCACAGCCGATTGAAATTATTTCCATAATAGCATAACTAGTTTAATGGGAGTAGTCGTCTTGACATTTTCATAACATTCGTGTATATTAGATAGATTGATTGAAGTGAACAATATGAACACTTTAGGCTAAACCTCATTTACCCCCATACGGACGATTAGCGAGTAGAAAGTAACCCCCTCTCCTTGTTTGTTATTTCTCCCAATGACGCAGTAAAATCAGCTCATTTTATGGTAAACCCGAGGCAGTGTCATCGTGTTTCGGCAGCAGGTGTTTGTAAAGCAATTCGTACTGGCGCGGTCATTGGAGCCGCAAGGATGGAAGAGAGGTAGGGCTTTCATTGTTTTGATTCCAACACATGGATTATGCATTTTCATAGAAATCAATATTCGCAATCCTTTAGAAGAGCCTATCACACGAAGTGAGCAGCCTTCATCCATTGCGCTAATAAGACCGTTCTTGCCCTGATCACAGGGTGGGGGCGGTTTTTTAATTGATTTTGCCTATGAACGAACTGGTGAAACGCCTTCCATTCCTTTACAATGAGAGCAATAAGATCAGTGTAGAGGATGGATGAAATGGTTTGGAATATGAATTGGACATTTCTGCTGCTTGCTATCCTATTTGAAACGATAGGCACGACGGCAATGAAGATGTCATTTGGTTTTACAAAAGTTGGTCCCGCAGTAGTGATGGGGATTTGTTACATCATATGTTTCACGTTGTTTACGCTGGCTTTGAAGCAGCTTGAAGTTTCTTTGGCCTATGCCATATGGTCCGGGGTAGGGACGGCGCTGATTACGATCATCGGCATATGGTGGTTCAATGAGTCCATTTCCACGCTGAAAGTAATCTCCATTGTGCTTATCATTTTAGGAGTAATCGGGCTGCATATAAGTGGCGGAGATGAAGCGCAAGCGCAGCAGTCCAGCAAGCCTCTAGAGCCATCCGCGGCAACATTAAAAAAGGAGTGAGACCGATGAGTGAGCATCGATTTGATTTGAAAGCAGAGTGGACCGGCGGTTTGGACGGCACAGGCCACATTCGAGCAGGCAACCTGGCTGCATCGATTTCGGTGCCAAGCCAGCTAGATGGTCCTGGCATCGGCACGAATCCTGAAGAACTCTTGCTTGGTGCAGCAGCAACCTGCTATCTCATAACGCTCGGCATGCTGGTGAAGCGCCAGGGTATTCACTCGCTTGAACTGAAATCGGAGATTTACGTTGAGAACAGTCCAGCGATGAAAGTGAATCGCATCATACACCGCCCGGTCATTTCTGTTCCCGCTCATACTTCCCCAGATCAACTGGATAAAATAAACAGAGCAGCCTATCGGGCTGAACAGGCATGTATGATCAGTAAAGCACTTAAAGGCAACGTGGAAGTCACGGTGGAACCCGAAATTAGATCCGACGATAAGATGGGTCAATTATAGTGTCAAAAAGCAGGTAATAGGCACCAGCACAAGGATGGTGCCTGATTCGGGTTAGAAGGGGTCAGCCAAACGTCGATGAATTTGAACAAAAAGGTGTTTATCGGATTTTTATTTTTTATCATTATCCCTTTGTTCGTGCTGGGCACGGCTGTCTATACCGTATCCCAACAGCTAATTGAGAAGAAATACGGTGACTTAACCGAAGTTACGCTGCAGGCGATTTCTCGTAATATCTATTACATGTTCAAAGAAGCAAATTATTTCTCAGACTTTTGGATGGTTAAAGACAGCATACAGGGCATCTATCGAACGATCGATGAGGTCAGGCCGAACGAAGAAGCTCCGTCGTCCTATGATTTGAATACGTTTGATACCTTGCTGCGCGGCTCAATTTTGACCTACTCACCGATCCAGTCGGTTGTCATTTATAACAATGCCGGCAAATCCTTCAGCGCGGGGAGAACGAGCGGAAATACGCTGCCATGGAAAACGCTGTCGAGCAGCACGGCATTTGAACAGATAAAGGAACTGAATGGGAGTCCCATGTGGATGGGACCCTCTGAATATAAGGAGCTGGGGGCTGGCCGCGGGGAGTTTTATCAAGCGAGGTTGGTTAAGGATTTCTGGACGATGGACAATCTTGGCTACATGCTCCTGAAATTTAAGTTTAATGAGCTCGATCAAATTTTCAAATCTTTTAATACGAATGAAGATAGCTCGAAGCGTTACTTGCTCGTAAATAAGAGCGGACTTATTTTCTATGACAATAAGCAGCAATTGGAAGGCGCCAATGTGCTTCAACTGCTGCAAGGCAAGCTGGATCTGCGGCAAAGCAACCGAAGCTTTCAAGCTAATTTTCAAAATGAAAGAAGTCTAGTTTCTCTCTATCACTTAAATATTAATCAAATGGGTGTGCAGGACTGGAGCGTCGTATCGATTACGTCATGGAAGTACGTGGCGGGAGAAATCGAAACGATCATGAAGCTGGTCGCGGGGATTACGTTTGTTTGTTTATTTTTTGCCCTGGTCTATAATCTCGTGTTTGTTCGCCGCATTGTTCAGTTAATTCTGCGCATGCTCAATTCCATGAAAAAAGTAGAACGCGGTGATCTAACGACCCGCATGGAGGAAAGCGGCAAGGATGAAACTACGGCGCTCGCCAGAGGTTTTAATAGTCTCGTTGTGAGGGTCGAGGACCTGCTGGAAGAAGTCAAACGCCAACAGGATCGTAAGAATAAAGCTGAGCTCATGCTGCTGCAAGCGCAAATTAAGCCGCATTTTCTTTTTAATACGCTGGAGTCTATCAATGTGCTCGCGATTCAAAACCAAGGGAAGAAAGTCAGTCAAATGGTGTATCGACTAGGCAATTTGCTGCGGATCGGCATGGAGAGCAGGGAAGAGATTTCGCTTAAACAAGAACTTGATCATCTCAAGAGTTACCTCGAAATTCAGGAATTCCGCTTTGAAGACCAATTCCGCTATGAAATTGAAGCAGACCCAGAGATTTTGGATTACAGCATTCTGAAGCTTACGCTTCAACCGCTCGTAGAAAACGCTCTGCAGCATGGCTTTGAGCCGATTGATTACATGGGAGTGATCTCGATCAAAATCCTCGATGAAGGGGAGCAGATCGGGCTGTATGTCACAGATAACGGGATAGGCATCTCCAATGAGAAATTAGCTAAATTTCATTATAAAACAGAGCTGGAAACGCCTTTTCACGAAATTTTAGATGCAAATGTCAATGAAGAGCGCAGAGGTCTAGGTGTCAGTAATGTGGCTGACCGCATACGTATCCAGTACGGCCTGCATTACGGCATGTTTATTTGCAGCATGGAAGGACATGGGACGACGATGAAGATTGTAATTCCCAAAACAAAGGGGGCAGGCCTGTGAGACTAAAAGCGATTCTGGCGGATGATGAACCTAACATTTTACGTAATTTACAGGCGGTTATTCCGTGGGCTGAGCTGGAAATTGATATTGTAGGGACAGCCAAGAACGGGGTTGAGGCGCTGGAGCTATCCAGCCTGCATGGACCGGATTTGGTGATGAGCGATATTCGGATGCCTTTGATGGATGGAATTACTTTCGTCCAAAAGCTCCGTGAAATCAACGAGGCATGTAAAGTGCTGATGGTGACAGGCTATCAGGATTTCGAGTATGCGCGCTCGCTCATGCGGGTTGGTGTCAGTGATTACATCTTAAAGCCGATTAACTATGAAGAGTTAGAAAACTGCATCCGTAAGCTGGCTGGTGAAGTCAGGGAAAACAAGGCTATCAAGCAAGAGGAGCAGCAAAAGTGGGGAAAAATGAAAAATTTGGCCTATGAGAAGATCCTGCAGGATGTCCTCATGAACTATACGGAAATTTCAACTCATACCCTGCTTCCGATAGATAATAAGGATCTGGAAACCATGAAGTATTCGTTCATGATGATCGATGTGGATGATTATTCGCAAAAGTCGCTTCCTTGGTCAGAGGAAGAGCGAAGGCTGTGGAATTTCGCCGTCCGGAATGTTATGCAAGATTCATTGGCCAATTACAAAGCGGAGTATTCCGTTCTGCAGATGCGTGAAGGCGAATGGTGCCTGCTTATTCAATGGGACAGTTACGGGGAAGAGGACAATGGAACCCAAACAGAGGAAGCGCAGATGCAGGCTAATTTGTACGAAGTGGCGATAAAATTGCAAAGAGATGTCCGCGAATCCGTCAAACTTGGCATTAGTGTAGGCTTTTATCCTAGTGCTGTTGGCTTGCGTTTGCTCTCTGATACATATCGGAAGCTGCAGCGGTTCATGCAGTTAAATCTGGATAAACAGGAGTCTGTGCTGTTCTATAAGGATTCCAAAGAGCCGACGGACGCAAACAGCTCCTTATGGTATTTGGTTGAGGAGATTGTGACCGGTCTCAAACAGTTGAATCGTACGAAAACGGAGGACGCTCTGGATCGGCTGAAACTCTTGCTGGAGGGGCTGCCGAATAGTTCTTTTGCCAGAGCGTATCAAATGCTGCATTTCCTGATCCTGCATGTGCTTCGCGAATTGCGCGAGATGAATTCACTCGATGCACAGGAAGAAGAGCAGGTTTGGCGTCAACTGGATAAAAGCGAGAGCATTCAGCACCTGCTTCAAGTGATGGTGCAGCTCGCAGCTATCGGACTGGAAGGGACGAATAAGAAGAAGAACAGCGAGCTTCTGATGACGGCGGCGAAGGAATATATTCGAACCCATTATTCGAATGATTTCGGCATTGAAGATATAGCGAGCTCCCTCGGCATCTCTTCGAGTTATTTTAGCCTATTATTTAAGCAGCATTTCGGGGAAACTTTCGTTGAATATGTAACGAAACACCGGATGGAGCTGGCGAAATCCATGCTGCTGCACAGCGATAAAAATATTACCGATATCGGACGATCCGTTGGTTATATGGAACGTCGTTATTTTACAAAAGTATTTCAGAAGTTTACGGGTGAAATTCCTTCAGAGTATCGGGAGAAGCGCATGGAGCCGAAGTAGAGAATTTTGTCCCTATATAAGGAATTTATCGGTCTTTAGGACGACCCATCATTATTTTATACTTAACATGCAAGCCTAAGGGAGATCAAGAAAGATGAAAATAAGAACGTTGTTACCGGTGACAGGGGTTGTAGCCGTATCGTTCATCCTGTCCGCTTGCAGCAGCTTAAACCTATCCAGCCCAAACAACGAAGCGCCTACCCCAGGGGCAAAAAGCGAACCCATCCTGCTGACGATCCGTCACACGCAAGTGAAAGATACACAGAAAAAGCGTTTGGCGATGCTTCAGGAGGTAGTGAAGTCTACGGAGGCGAAGGTGCCAGGCCTGTCGATTACACTGGATGGCGTAGAGGACAAGGTGAATCGATTTGAAAAGCTGAGAGCCGAGATGGCTGCCGGGAATCCACCGGAGATTTTCGACTTGTTCGGCGGGACGGATACGAAGGATTATGTCAAAGCGAATAGATTGCTGGATCTGACGCCGATCTTGAGTGAATTGGGTTTAACGAACAAGTTCTACAGCTTTGAAGAGTTTACAGTCGACGGTAAGATATATGGAATCCCGATGGCCGGATATGTGGAGGGCTTGTATTATAATAAAAAGATTTTATCAGAGCATCAAATTAAACCTCCTCAGACATGGGATGAGCTGCTTGACGCTGCGGCCAAGCTGAAAGCCCAGAAGATAACGCCATTCGCGCTGGCAGCCAAAGACTCGTGGGTCATCAATATGATGAGCAACACCATGTGGGTGCGCACGGCTGGGCCCGATTCCGTTGAAGGCTTTCTGGATGGAAGCAAGCATTGGACAGACCCGGATGTCGTGGATGCTTTTGAGAAGTATGATTCCCTCGTGAAAAAAGGGTATTTCCAAGAGGGCAGCTTAGCACTTTCGTATGCCGAGCAGCAAAACAAATTCAGCAGCGGAGAGGCAGCGTTCATGTTTGACGGTAGTTGGGCCAATACGCCGCTACTTGATCCGGAGAAGTCTGCCATTGTGAAGGATGTAGGGTTCATGAGCTTCCCAGACATGGGCGGCCCTGGGGACGGCTTCATCAACGGCGGGTGGTCGAACGCCTATGGTTTCTCGAAGAAAGTTACTCCAGCGCAGCTTGATGCCATTAAGGAATTTATTAGACAGATGTACAATGAGTCGATGCAAAAAAGACAGCTGGTCGAAGAAGGCATGCCGCCTGCTATGAAGCTGCAGGATACGAGCAATGTGAATCCGTTGATTACGCAAATCTTGGATGTGTTTGCAACCAGCAAAGGGCAATTCCCTGCATTCGACTCGCGCATTCAAACCAAGGTGCGTGAGAAATTGGAACGCGGCATGCAGGAATTAGTCGGCGGAAGAACGGATCCGGTCACGCTGATGACGGACATACAGAAGCAGCAGAACGCTTCAAATAAGGAAGAAACTCATACGAATTAGTAGGATGAACCATGAACAAAGTAGGAAGAAACCCACTCGCTTACGCCATTTTTACAATACCTGCACTGCTTTTGCTGGTTATTTTTTTCTATTATCCCATGCTGATGGCGATGCGTTACGGTTTTACAGCATGGAACGGGATCCTACCTGCCAAGTGGAACGGTCTGGACAACTTCACGCAAGCTTTTCTGGACAAATATTTCTGGATCGCAATGCGAAACAACTTGTATTTTATTGCTTTTTCTATTGGCGTACAGATCCCGTTCATTGTTATTTTAGCTCTGGTGGTGAGCAAAATCCGGCGGTGGACGGGCTTTTATAAAACCATGATATTCCTTCCCACGATTCTGTCGACAGCTGTTGTCGGTGTGTTGTGGGGATTCATTTATCACCCTGAAGCGGGCTTGCTGAATCAATTGCTGGAAGCTGTGGGCTTAGGGGCTTGGAAGCATACATGGTTAGCTGACGAATCGACAGCCATGATTTCTGTACTCGTCACGAATGCCTGGCAGTGGGTTGGCTTTTATGTGATTCTCGTGTTGTCTGCGATTTATGCGATCCCCAAAACCATCCTGGAGGCAGCCGAAATGGACGGCGCGTCGAGCGCTCGTCAAGCATGGTCGATCACGCTGCCACTCTTACGTCCCGTGATCATCGTAATGATTCTACTTTCGATTATTGGGGCGATGAAAGCTCTGGATATCGTCTTTGTGATGACAGGTGGGAATCCATACGGGATAACGGAAGTAATGGCCACTTATATGTATAAAAAGGCGTACCGGATCGGCGAGTATGGCTATGCGAATGCCATCGCGCTGCTCATTCTTCTATTCACGGGTATGCTGACTTCTGTGTTTGGCTGGTTGACGGCGAAGCAAGAGGAGGTGCGGTTTTGAAGATTTGGATCAAGCGAAAAGCAATCTCCCTCCGCGGCACCATCCCGCATGCCGTACTTATGGCATACATAGGAATCATCCTGTTCCCTCTGGGCTGGGTGCTGGGTTCTTCTTTTAAAACGAATAAAGAAATCATCGCATTCCCTTGGTCTTTTCCGAAGGAGTGGCTGCTGTCCAATTATTGGAACGCGTGGACAGGCGCGCATGTCTCGCACTATTTTACGAACAGTCTCGTGATTTCGGTTATATCGGCCGTGATGACGTTACTCCTCGGTACAAGCACCTCCTTTGCCTTGACACGAATGAAGCATCCTGGACTAAGCAAGGTCATCAATCGAGTTCTGATGGTAGCTTTACTTGTGCCAGCTGGCTCTTTGCTCGTCCCTCTGTATATGCTGCTGAGAAGCATGCATCTGTACAATACGCCTCTCGCTTTGATTTTACCTTACATAACGCTCGGACTACCGCTCACGGTTTTCATGATTAGCGCATTTTTTAAGTCGATCCCGAGTGAGCTGGAGGAAGCTGGCACAATGGATGGGTTATCCATCTATGGACTGCTGTGGCGCGTCATTGTTCCGATTACCGTACCGACGCTTATTCCCGTGTTTATGCTCAATTTCCTTAGCAATTGGAATGAGTTTATGATGGCGAACCTGTTCCTGACAAAAGAGAAATTTCGCACGCTGCCTGTGAGCATGGTGGCCTTCTATGACCAGCTGAATATGAACTATGGCTCGCTTTGCGCAGCTATCATGTTCAGCCTTATCCCTGCCCTTCTGATGTATGTCCTTTTGCAGAAACGAATTATTGCCTGCATGAAAGCTTAACCACTTATCCAAGGAGCGTGTCCACTATGTCATCCACATCCAGCAACCCGCATAAACCATTAACTTTGCGGCAAAAAGTTGGTCAAATGTTTATTTGCGGCTTTGATGCTCTGGAGCCCAATCCAGCTATTACGCAGCTAATTGAGGAGTATGGGCTTGGCGGCGTTATCTACTTCCGGCGCAACGTGAAAGATGCGCACCAATTGGCTCATTTGTCCGCAGACTTGCAAGCGATGAGCCTGCACAGCGGGGGACAACCGTTATTTATCGCGGTGGATCAAGAAGGCGGTATGGTGTCCCGAATTGAAAAAGGAGCCACTTTGCTGCCAGGGAATATGGCGCTTGGGGCTGCTTTTGCACCGGCGGGCGTGTACGCAAGCTCCAAAATCATGGGCAAGGAACTGCGTCTAATGGGCGTGAACATGAACTTTGCTCCATGCCTGGATATTAACAATAATCGCTTGAATCCAGTTATCGGCGTACGCTCCTATGGGGAGACCGCGGCAATCGTCGGTGATATGGGTACGCATGCTGTGAAAGGTTTGCAGGACATGGGTGTTATTGCGACGGTCAAACATTTTCCGGGTCATGGGGATACCACGGAGGATTCGCATCATGATCTGCCGATTGTTCCGCATAGCATGGAGAGGCTGATGGAGCTTGAGCTTGCACCTTTTATCAAAGCGATTGAAGGCGGCGTAGACGCCATTATGACCGCGCATGTCGTGTTTGCGGCATTGGAACAAAACGGTGTACCCTCAACGTTATCGTATCGGATTTTAACAGAGCTGCTGCGGGAGGAACTGGGCTTCAAAGGTCTCATTGTGACGGACTGTTTGGAAATGAAGGCGATTTCTGAAGGAATTGGAGTAGCTGAAGGAGCGGTTCGTGCCATTGAGGCCGGGTCGGATCTCATTCTGGTCAGTCATACGCTGGATCGCCAAGTATCCGCCATGGAAGCCGTAATTGCAGCCGTCGAAAGCGGACGTATTCCGGAGACTCGCATTGATGAGTCTGTTCTTCGAGTAATGACCCACAAATATAAACGAGCTATCCAGTTTGACAAGCTGGCTCCGGTTCCTGAGGGACCTATTTCAACGCCTGAACATCAAATTTTGGCTAAGGAGCTGAGCCGCAAAAGCATTACGCTAGTGAAGGACGAAGTAGGCAAGTTTCTGGATATGAACGAGTCGCTGCTTGTGATCTGGACGGAAGTGCAGACGGGAACGGAAATCGATGAGGTTGTCGAGCGGCAGGGGACACTGGGCAGCACACTGTCGGAACTCACGGGAATACATGTTCAAGAGGTATATTTAGGATTATCTCCTTCTGAGTCGGAGATTACTGCGACACTGCAGTCTGCCGAAGGCAAGAAGCAGGTGGTTATGGTGACTTATAATGCTACTTTCTCGCAAGGACAGACTCAGCTGGTAAAGGGTTTGGTTAAGAAAGATGATCTGCATCTTATCGTGGCTGCAGGAAGGAATCCTTATGATTTACTTGAGTTTCCTGAGGTGAAGACGTATTTGGCTTGTTATGAGAATCGTCCGCTGGCGATGGTATCTCTGGCGAATGTGCTCCTGGGGCGTGACAAGCCAGTTGGGCGGCTGCCTGTTACGTTGTCGGAACAATACGCGATTGGATGGAGGCAGGGAGTATGAGTGAGGAGATGAAAAGGACGGAGGAAGTAATAACACAAGACGTGTTCCTGCGGGAGTACTTTGTTGGGGTGGACCTGGGCGGCACGAAGATGTTGGCCGCGCTCATTAGCGGCGATGGCAGCATCATCGCCAAGGAAGAAATCCCCACCCTGGCGCAGCAGGGTGCGGCGGCTGTACTCGATCGGCTCAGTAGCCTGATCGAGGGGCTGCTCGCGACCGCGCCCGGCGGTCGCGGCGTACTCCGCGGGATTGGCGTCGCCACCGCGGGCACGCTGGATACGGCGAACGGTGTCGTCACCTTCGCCACCAATCTCGGCTGGCGCGACGTAGCCGTCGCCGCCGTGCTGACGGACCGCTTCGCTTGCGCGGTCAGGCTAGAGAACGACGCCACCGCAGCGGCGGTCGGTGAATGGCTGGCCGGCGCGGGTGAAGGCGCGCCGGACTGTGTGTTCGTGACGATCTCCACGGGGATCGGCGGGGGGATCATATCCGGCGGGCAGCTGATCGCCGGAACGAATCATAACGCAGGGGAGCTCGGTCACATTTCCATTGATGGAAATGGGCCGCTCTGCCCCTGCGGGAATGTGGGGTGCCTGGAGCTATACGCGTCAGGCACTGCCATTGGCCGCCGCGGCGCCGATCACGTGCGCCGGGCTGGCGAGGGCGCAGCGGGCGCCCTCGTGCGGCTCGCGGGAGGCGACCCGGACCGCGTGGATGCGCGGTTGGTCGCCGCCGCAGCCGCGGAAGGGGATGCCGCAGCTAGCGGCATCCTGCGCGAAGCGGGCCGAGCCCTCGGCATCGGGCTCGTGAGCATCCTCCACCTGCTGAATCCGCAGGTGGTCATTCTTGGCGGCGGCGCGTCGCATATCGGCGAGCCTCTGCTTGGGCCGATGCGCGAAATCATCGAGGAGCGCTGCTTGCCTTCGATTCGCGGACCGGTCCGGTTCGCAGCATCTGCGCTCGGGTCCTCCGCAGGAGCCGTTGGGGCCGCGCTGCTCATGTCTCAGTCACGCTGAGGTAATTAGGTTATTACTGGTCATATGACCTATGTCACTAGACGATAGGCACCTTTTTCGTTAAAGTAGAAAAGGTTTATGAAACTTTGTTTCTTCTTAGTACGTAAGAAGAAGGTCCTGTTTTATAAGACTATCTTATTAATGAAGGGGTGTTTTCTTTGTCTCAAGCAATAGCTTCGGATACGCCGACGATGCGCTCGTTTTTTGCCAATCGTTTCGTGCAATCCATCATGCTGTCCGGTCTTTTCTTACAAATCGGAATTTGGGTTCGTAACTTTGCGATTCTTCTCTATGTCACAGACATGACTAATAATGATCCTTACTCGGTTTCTTTAATTTCGGTGGCCGAGTTTGCACCAATTTTTATTTTCTCGTTTATCGGAGGTGCCTTTGCGGATCGTTGGAGACCCAAATTGACGATGGTCTGGTGTGATATTCTCAGTGCTGCGTCTGTGTTTGCCATTATGGTGACACTATTTTACGGCTCTTGGAAAGCGATCTTTTTCGCCACGTTAGTCTCGTCAATCTTGTCTCAGTTCTCGCAGCCGTCCGGGATGAAGTTGTTCAAAGTTCATGTCCCTGAATCCCAGATGCAAATGGGCATGTCGATGTTTCAATCGATGATGGCGATTTTTATGATCCTTGGTCCTATTATGGGGACATTTGTTTACTATCATTTTGGAATTGAAGTGGCGATTGCCATCATGGGTGTTTGCTTTGTGCTTTCTGCGCTTGTGCTTACATTTCTTCCAGCAGACCGTAAAAATGAAGAAGGAACAGAAAAACCATCCACACATATTTTTGCCGAAATGGGTCAAGGTTTTAAGTATGTCATGGGTAATAAAATGCTTGTCACCTTAGGCGGCTGTTTTGCAGTAGCAGGTCTGGCAATCGGTTTGATATCTCCGCTTGGCATCTTTCTTGTAACTGAGAATCTTGGCTTGCCGAAGGAAGATCTGCAATGGTTTATGGCCGCGAACGGGATAGCGATGATCGTAGGCGGCGGAGCGACTATGGGCTTCTCCAAAAAAGTGTCCTCGCAAGCACTGCTAATTATCGGAATGACTGTAAGTGTCGTGACTTTTGCCGTCTTGGGATTGACTCATTTGGTATGGCTGGCTCTCTTGATGCAATTTTTCTCTGGTCTAGTGATGCCTGCGATTCAAATTGGGATCTCCACATTGATCCTCGGTAACACGGAGGAATCTTTCGTTGGTCGTGTGAATGGAATTTTGAATCCGTTGTTCATGGGTGCCATGGTTCTCACAATGAGTTTGGCAGGTAGAATTAAAGCTTCCTTCACGTTGGAGTCCATTTATGTCACTTCCGCCGTACTCTTCCTGATTGGTGTGTTTATTATGCTGCCTACGTTGAAGTACAAAGCAAGTGCTGCACCTAAGCCGAGCAGCGAGGAAGTTAAAGCTGGTTAGGCTTTGTTAAAAAAGGGGATTTTCTGAGAAGGTTTGTCTGACTTCTTAGGGAGTCCTTTTTTTGTTGAAGGTGGCAGATCGGATAGTGCGTTCTGGAATGAGTACCATCGACTAAGCTGTTTTGCTGTAACGATGTTTTACATCGCTCCAGTCCCGAATGCGGCGGCACGTGTGCCCTGTACTGATGTTTTTCAACGCTGCATGAGCGAAAACCCCTCGCATCCGTGCTGCGTGTGGCCTGTAACGATGATTTACATCGTTACAACCCCGGCCATTGCGGCGGCACGCCCTGCAACGATGTTTTTCAACGCTAAAGTAGGCGTAGAGAGCAGAAGGTAGAAGTTAGCGTTGTAAAACAAGCTTAAAGATAAGGGGCAGGATGTAAACCCCGAATGTGGAAGCTGAGACGTTGTTTTTCAACGTATCTCATCGCCCTAGTCCCCGTCCAAGACTGCCCACGCCCGCCGCTAACGCCGACTCCCACCCATTACAACGACTCTACTGCAAGCCAAAGCGATTTCTGTTAGGATAACGGTATGAGAATGCAAAAGGTGTGTGAGTCATGCTTCAATTGATTCAATTGTTCGTTGATATGATGGAACGGGTCGGTTTTCTGATAGCGCTTGCGTTTGCGTTTTCCCGCAGCCGCTGGATGCGCAGCTATATGAGCTATCAAGGTGACAGGACGTATCAATGGCGCTTTCTGTTCTTTTTCTCCGCGTATGCGATTCTTGCCACTTATTCGGGTGTGACGGTTTCTGACTACACCTACAGGCCGGCGCCTTGGATTGGCGAGGTTTCTCCAACTGCGGCGATTGCGAATGCGCGTACCGTTGGTGTTGTCATTGCGGGGCTGCTTGGAGGTGTCAAAAGCGGCTTTATCGTCGGCATCGTAGCCGGCGTGCATCGCTACAGCTTAGGTGGATTTGTAGCTGTTGCCTGTATGATTGCTCCTATTCTGCAGGGCATATTGGCAGGGCTGTGTCGTAATGCGTTCAAGAAACGCTTCCGGAAGATAGCTTCTGTACAGCTCGCATTTCTCGTTGGATTCATGGCTGAAGCGCTGCAGATGATTCTTATTCTTGCCTTGGCCAAGCCTTGGGATGATGCGTTCAACTTGGTTTCGCTTATTGGTTTGCCCCAGACGCTTGCGAATAGCGTTGGCGTTGCTCTATATTTCGTGTTATACAACACGATGGAGCGTGAAGAGGCCAGAATTGGCGCGGAACATGCGCATCAAGCGCTGCAAATTGCGGATATGACGATGCCGCTTTGGCGGTTGGATTTCGATAAGGCGGTAGCGGAAATTTCGAAGGTGTTAAATGAGGAAATGAAGTCGGTAGGCGCATTTTTCAGCAAGGATGGCGTGTCATGGATTGCAGAGGGGAGAAAAACGCAGCACTGGAACGATCTCATCATCCGTGTTCCGAATCGGCCCCAGGTTGGGCAGTTTCGGCTGTATTTCGAGCGGGAGCAGGACGACAATCCGTCCCGTAGACGCATGCTTTCCTCTCTGGCAGAGCTGCTTTCCCAGCAGTACGCGTTCGTCGAGTCGGATCGGCAAACACAGCTTTTGGCTGATGCGGAGATTCGCTCGCTGCAAGCGCAGATGAACCCCCACTTCCTGTTTAATGTGCTGAACACAGTCAAATCTTTTATCCGCACGAAACCGGAAGAAGCCCGTCAGATGGTGATGCATTTGTCTAAGTTTTTGCGCAAAAATATGAGTCACGGCAACCAGCGCCTTATCACCATACGTGATGAATATGAGCTGGTTATGTCTTATCTGAGCTTAATTAAATCCCGTCTGGGCGAACAGATGGAATTTTACGCTGAGATTGACGAAAGGCTGCTGGATCATGCTATTCCTCCATTTACGATTCAGCCGCTGATCGAGAATGCCATTGTTCATGGTATCAAAAACAAATCGGGTATCGGTGTCATTCGACTTTCGGTGAAGGAGGAGCCCGACGACGAGGGGAAGCTCCATGCGCGTATTACTGTACAGGACAACGGAGTAGGTCTTGAAACCGCTGGAACCGAAAGTCAGTTGGAACACGCCGGGCTGGCTTTGCGGAATATCGAGCAGCGTCTAAGTTATCATTACGGTAAAGAGCATCCTTTGGAGATTGAAAGCAAGCCAGGGGAAGGCACAACTATTAAATTTTGGGTGAGGTGATGGCGGGTGGGTTGGAATATTGTCATTGCGGATGACGAAGAGCCGGCTAGAGAAGAATTGATTTATCTGTTGGAAAGCAGCGAAGAGGTGGACAAGGTCACCGCGGCAGTCGGCGGAATGGATGCCATTAAGAAGGTCAAAGAATTGGCGCCGGATGTGCTATTTCTTGATATGGATATGCCGGACCTTAATGGCCTGCAGGTTGCCGAAATCGTAGGAGAAATGAACCCGCAGGTGAAAATTGTTTTTTCCACAGCCTACGATCAATATGCCGTTCACGCGTTTAAGCTGCGTGCTTTTCATTATATGCTTAAGCCGTACGATGAGGAGGATATCGCGATTGTGTTCAGGGAGCTGCGTAAAATACAGCCTCAGAACAGCACAGCGGCTGCGCCCCTAAGCACGTCGGCATCGATTAAGACGAGCGTAAAGCTCGCATTAGAATTAGACGAAGGGATCAGATATGTCTCTCCGAAGGATATTATGTATATCAGCAAGGAGGTTAAGAATGTTCAAGTTCACCTTCATGATAAGGCCTATATTGTTTCGTATACCTTATCGGAGCTGGAGCAGAAGCTGGAGCCGTACGGATTTTTCCGCTGTCACAAAAGCTATCTCGTTAACCTCGCAGCGATCTCAGAAATGAAGACCTGGGTGAATGGTGCGTACAATCTACTTATGGAGGATGCTGGGCGAAGCACCATACCTGTCAGCCGAAATTATGTGAAACAGCTGCGTTTGAAACTGGAAATTTAACATCATGGGTCTCGAAAATGGCATGTTGCGCTACAGGTATTCCGCTTGTTCCCCAAACAAGCTATACTCCTTGTAAGCGCTAACAATCATGTTATCTGGAGGGTGATCATAGATATGTCACTATTAAAAAACAAATTTGCTTCCTACGTGATCTGGGCGGTCATTGCCCTACTTGGCGCGTCAGGCTTCGCGATGCTCGCACTTTCGAGAGGCGAAAGTATTTCAGCGATTTGGTTAATTATTGCCGCCATTTGTACGTATTCGTTCGGTTACCGATTCTATAGTCGTTTTATCGCTCGCAAGATTTATGAGCTTAACGACAAGCGTGCAACACCGGCTCACGTTCAAAACGACGGCAAAGACTTTGTGCCCACAAACAAGTATGTCCTCTTTGGTCACCATTTTGCTGCGATCGCAGGGGCGGGTCCGCTGGTTGGTCCGATCTTGGCAGCTCAAATGGGGTACTTACCGAGCATTCTCTGGATTATTATCGGAGCGGTTCTTGCGGGGTGCGTGCAGGACTTTGTGACCCTGGTAGGCTCCATGCGCCGTGGCGGTAAGTCGCTCGGGCAGATGGCCAAGGATGAGGTGGGCCCATTCAGCGGTACTTTAGCCTCTATTGCAACGCTTGCCATTCTAATTATTATTGTCGCTGTTCTTGGGCTTGTTGTTGTGAAAGCGTTAGCAGAATCCCCATGGGGCATGTTCACCATTGCGATGACGATGCCGATTGCTATCTTTATGGGCTTCTATATGCGCTATATTCGTCCAGGCAAAGTAATCGAGGGCTCGATTATTGGTTTCGTTTTGTTAATGATCGTTTTGTGGTCAGGTCAGTTTGTTGCAGAGAGTCCGGCTTTAGCTAGCATGTTTACGTTCACCGCCCCGCAAATTGCGGTTTTGATGGTGATCTACGGTCTTATTGCTTCCATTTTGCCAGTTTGGGTGCTGCTTGCTCCACGGGATTATTTAAGTTCATTTTTGAAAATCGGGGTCATCCTTCTGCTCGCTGGCGGTATTATGGTGATTTTACCTGAACTAAAAATGCCTGCCGTAACGAAGTTCATTGACGGTACTGGACCCGTATTCTCCGGCAATTTGTTCCCGTTCTTGTTCATTACGATTGCGTGTGGCGCGGTCTCCGGGTTTCACGCATTGATTTCCTCGGGTACGACGCCGAAAATGATTGATAGAGAAAGCCATGCGCCGTTCATCGGCTTTGCCGGTATGGCCGCTGAATCTTTCGTTGCCGTTATGGCATTGATTGCGGCTTGCTCCTTGGAGCCTGGTCTGTACTTCGCGATGAATTCCTCTCCGGCTGTTATTGGAACCGATCCTGTTGCTGTCGCTGCCAAAATTTCATCCTGGGGCTTCACTTTGACGCCTGATCAAATTACGGGCACGGCCAAAGAAATCGGCGAGAAAACCATCCTCTCCCGAACGGGTGGAGCACCAACGCTTGCCGTAGGTATGGCTGAGATTTTCTCTTCTTTTTTAAATGGGGCCAAAGCGTTCTGGTATCATTTCGCTATCTTGTTCGAAGCGGTCTTTATTCTGACTGCCGTTGATGCGGGGACACGTGTCGGCCGGTTTATGCTGCAAGATTTAGTCGGCAACTTCTACAAACCTTTTGGCCAAACCAAAGATTTTAAATACAATTTCATCGCTTCTCTGATCGTTTGCTTGGCTTGGGGGTACTTCCTGTATCAAGGAGCTGTCGATCCGTTTGGGGGAATTAACTCCCTTTGGGCGCTATTCGGTATTGCCAACCAAATGCTGGCTGCCATCGCTTTAGCCGTAGCGGTTACGATTATGATCAAAATGGGCAAAGCCCGCTATGCGTGGGTAGGCATGATCCCATTCGTATTCCTGGCCGTGACGACGTTGACCGCTGGCTACCAAAAAGCTTTTTCACCGAATCCAACGATCGGATTTCTATCCGCTGCCAGAAAATATCAAGAGGGAATTGATAAAGGCCAAGTCATAGCACCCGCCAAAAACATGGACGTTATGCACCAAATCGTAACGAATAACTATATCGATGCGGGGTTAACAATCTTCTTTGGGATCGTAGTCCTTCTGATAATCATCATTTCAATACGTTTGTGGTTCAACATTATCATCCAAAAACAAAAGCCTCAGCTACAAGAATCGCCGTTCGTCCAATCCACATTTGGAGGGTGATCCCGTGAGAAAGATCACAAGTTTTTCGCACAAGTTTAATAAGACGATCAAAGTCATTTTCAACATCCCGGACTATGACAAATATGTGAGGCATCAGCAGGAACATCATCCGGATCATCCCATTTTGACGGAAAAAGAATTCTACATGCAGTCTCTTCATGAGCGTTATGAAAGCGGCAAAATTAATAGGTGCTGTTAAGATGAAAAAAACTCGATCCCCGGTGATAAGCCGAGAGGTCGAGTTTTTCTTTTTAAAGGAAAGGGGCGCCGGCGTCTTTGAAGGCTTCCTTCATTTCTGGCGTTATTTTGGAATCGCTAATAATTCCGGTCGTTTCCTGCACTTCACCGATAACAAATAGGGAGCTGCGACTGAACTTGGAATGGTCCGCCACGAGGTACGTCTCCATGGATTGCTTCATCATGCGGCGATTCGTTTCGGCTTCCAGCTCATTGTAGATCATCATGCCGCGAGTTAAGGAAATGCCGTCTACGCCCATGAAGGTTTTGCGGATGCTGAGATTATCGAGTGTCGCATTGGCGAGTGGTCCCGATAACTCAAACGTTTGCGTGCGAATCACGCCGCCGGTCAGAATGAGCTGCAGCCCTTGTGTGCCAATCAGCTCGTAGGCGATATTCACCGCATTCGTGATGACGGTGAGGTTCTTGAATTGGTTTAGCTTTTTGGCGATGAACGTCGTGGTCGTCCCACCGGTTAAGCCGATAATATCGCCGTCTTCGATGAAGTTAAGCGCTTTGTCGGCGATTTCTTTTTTTTCTTCTGTATAAAGGTCCATTTTGTTGAAAAAGGGGACTTCCACCTTTAAGCTTTCCAGCACGGCGCCTCCGAAGGTGCGGATGCAGCGTTTCTCTTGCTCCAGAATCTCAAGATCCCGCCTGGCTGTTGCTTCCGATACGCCAAATTGCTGAACGATATCGATCAAGGCGATGGAGCCTTTATCTTTGATGGCTTGCATAATGGCATCTCGGCGAATATCTGTCTTTCCCATGGAACCTCCTAAAAAGCTTTCCTCGTGGAAAACTAGCTAACGATGTAAGTAGTGCTAGCTTCTATCTTATCATGTGGATGGATAAGCCGTCCATTAGGTGGAGGGTTAGGAACAGGCAGGGGTGCTCGAGTCTGTGGCTACATGAGGAGCTCTTCTATGACTGTGCCTTGATGGAAGGAGGGGCCGAGCAACAAGCTGATCAACTTGTCGGCTGTTGCATGAGGGGATGCCAGCATACCGCGATCTTTTACCATTTTAAAAATATCAGGTGTGGTCAACGCCTCGTTGCTTGTGTTCCTTGCCTGTTCTTGTAGACTTGTATCGATCATCCCCGGGTAAACCGAAACGATCTTGACAGCCGTTGATTCCGTACCCTGTTCCAATCCCACGCATGTTGAAAAAATATCGAGACCAGCTTTGGCGGTCGAATATGCACTCATACCTGGAAGTAACTGTTTGGCAGAGGCCGAGGAAATGTTCAATATGCGTTTTTCTAGCGGCAGGTGCTGGGTTAGGCGAATAAAACAGGAGGTAAGCACGATCGGGGCGAGTAGATTGACATGTAGGTTGTCCATTAATTCCTGTGAGTTAGCCTGCTCGATTCGGGAAAAAGGCGAGAGGATGGCCGCATTATTGATGAGGTAGATTCCTTCGGCATTTGTAAGATCGATTTTCTGGAACACTTGCTCCATCAGAGCTTCGATTTCGTTGTCGTTTCTCAAATCATATTCGTAGTACTCTAGGTGACTACTAGCAGCTATTAGGTTATCGTTCCTTGTCCTAGAAATGCAGATCAAGTGATGATTAGGAGAGATGAGCTTAAGCGCCATCGCTTCTCCAAGACCGCGGGATGTACCGGTAATAATAAAATACTTCATTTGGACAACTCCTTAATTAGAGTGGGTGGGTATGAGGCAGCCAGTATCCGTATCTCCCAACTGTTTCGGCGAGAGGGAACTGTAGACCTCTATTTCATTCCTTGCCACTCAGTAGAGCAGATTAGGCATCTCAATCGGACGTCCCCTTGGTACTGGGCGTCTGAGTTGATGCATTTCATTCACTTAACGCCGATTACTCCTGTTATTTGCTACAAATGATGCTGATTTTGGATAATAACTGGAATTTCTCCAGCTAATATTGGCAAATCAAGGTAATTTCGGACAGCTGCCGACGATTTAGATGGAGTTTCTCCCGACTATTCCGTTCCCTATCACCCTGCAGCGCAGATTAACGCCAGTTTTTCCATCTAATCCATCGAAAATACTTCAATCGGTTCTTCTCCCTAGCACTGGGATACCCTGGGGGAAGTGAAGCGTGTGTGGAGGTGGAGCAACGTAATAGCGGTGGAGAGTAGCTTAGGTGGGAGGAGTGATGAATAGCGTTGGATAAGAGGCAAGGTAGAAGAATCACCGCGTCTGTTGATGACACGGTGACAAACAACGTGAAAAAGCCCCGGCAATACCCGCCGGGGCTAACATCATGCAGCTACACCGTAGCTGCAGTCAAATCAAGCCATGCCAACTCCTGCGGAGTGAGCACAAGCTCCGCGCCGTCGCGGCATGAGAGCATTTCGGCCTCGTTGCGCGGTCCGATGAGCGCGCAAGCCGGGAACGGCTGGCTCAGCACGTAGGCGAGCGCGATCTGAATCGCGGTTACGCCTTTTTCCTGTGCCAGTTGTTCCGCGCGGTGCAGCCGCGTCCAGTTCTCGTCGCTGTAGAACACGCGAACGAGATCAGCGTTATCGAGCACGTCCGGCGAGTACCGGCCCGTGAAAAATCCGCGCGCCTGCGAAGACCAGGACAGCAGCGGCAGCTGTGTAGATTCGTGCCAGCGCAGAGCTTCCTCGTCGACGGAGACGCAGCCACTCCAGAAAGGCTCTTTCGCTTTCGCGAGGCTGAGGTTCGGAGAGCTGAAGCTGAAGCCGACAAGGCCGTTCTTCGCCGCATAGTCGTTCGCTTCTTGCAGACGTGCGTGCGTCCAGTTGGAGCCGCCGAATGCGCGAATGCGTCCAGCTTCTACATGCTCGTTCAGCGCTTCCAGGATCACTCCGACCGGTACGGCTGGGTCATCGCGATGCAGCGCATAGAGGTCGATGTAGTCGGTGCGAAGTCGCTCGAGTGATGTGAACAGGTCGCTGCGAATCGCATCTGCGTTCACACGTGGACCGTTCTGATCATGATGCGCACCTTTTGTGAAGATGTTGATATCATCGCGGTTGCCCAGTTCATCCATCCAAATGCCAAGCGCTTGCTCGCTCTGGCCCCCGCAGTAAATAAAGGCGGAGTCAATGGTATTGCCGCCAATCGCTAAATAATGTCCAAGAACGTCACTGACTTCCTGACGGTTGTCCAGACGGAAAAAGTCAGAGCCCATAATCAGTTTGGAAACAGGTTTATCTAAGCCTTTAATTTGAATGTGCTTCATCGCAATCATCCCAACCTTTCGTATGATAAGTAATTATAGATAGGTTACAAAACAATGCGGGAACGTTTTCTTGCTGATTCCAGACAAGCGTCAAGTACTTTCATGTTAAGAATGGCGTCATTAGCAGGATAATTCGGCTGTTTCTCGCCCCAAGCGGCATACGCCAAGTCGTCAACTTCTAACGCATATTGGTTCAGGAATGGAACGGTTTCTACCCGGCGTTCATTGCCGACATGGACAATGAATTGACCGGATTCATCTGTAGGGGTGACAAAGGCAGAAGGGACTTCAATACGGCCTGTCGCTCCGACGATTTCAATCGTATTACGGAAACCAGCCCACATGCCGCAGTCAAAGGTTAGCGCAACATTGCCGCTGAATTCTACAAGTCCAGACATCATCATATCGACATCATCATGCTCAGGGGAGAAGAAGGCGTGCGTCGTAACCGCTTCAGGCTCTCGGCCTAGAATCATTCTTGCTGCGCTGATTGGATAGCAGCCAACGTCATATAATGAACCGCCGCCCCACTCGCGTTTGTAACGGACATTTTTGCTGTCGTTCGGATTGCTGAAAGTGAACGCGCCATGAATGCCGCGAATATCGCCGATTTCTCCGGAATCAATGATCTCTTTAATTCGCGTGTAACGCGGATGATGGCGGTACATGAACGCTTCGGCAAACTGTACGCCGGCCTTCTCACAAGCCGCAACCATTTCTTCCGCATCAGCAGCAGTAAGTGAAGCGGGCTTTTCGCATAGCACATGCTTCCCTGCCTCAGCAGCACGAATCGTCCACTCTTTATGAAGATGGTTCGGCAGAGGTATATACAAAGCATCAATATCGGGATCGGCAATTAATTCCTCATAACTGCCGTAAGCTTTTGGAATATTAAGCTTCTCCGCAACTTCTTGTGATTTCTGCAAATCGCGACTCGCTATAGCGCTTACAACACCAGTTTGTGACTGCACAATTCCGGGAATACACGCCCTAATTGCAATACCCGCACAGCCTAGAATTCCCCAACGAAGCTTTGTCATGACGTTATGATCTCCTTTGAAAAAAATATTTAATAGCGTTATATTGTTATTATAAAACGAGTTATTTAAAATGAATATGATAATATATTGCATCAGATATCGGAATATTGTCATTGGTAGAGGAGGGCGCGAGTGATGAGAAGGCAAGTCATGCTGCCGAGGCTGCAGCAATGCCCCTATTTTATTTTTCCAGAATCGGTTGGCTGGTATCAGGATTTTCCCGACCATTCGATTTATAGGCAGGAAGGTTATTATGATTCATACAGCATTCATTTTATTCTTTCAGGGAAAGGATATGTGGAGATTGAAGGGGAGCAGCACGTGCTTCAAAAAGGCGATGCTTTTCTTTATTTTCCATTTCAAGAGCAGCGTTATTATTCCTCCAAGGAAGATCCGTGGGACGTTCGTTGGGTTCATTTTTACGGGAGCCATCTGAAGGAATTTATGTTGGAAAAAGGCTTTTTGCGTACGTTATGGACACTCAAAAGATGGAGTGAGCTGGAGGAGGCGTTTCACGAGCTCTTGTTAGAAGCGGAGTCGAATAGCATTCTGAAGCCGACGAATCTCTCGACGTTATCCTATAAGATTCTGAGTGAATTCATGAGCTATGCGGCCCCGTTAACGAGCAACCGAGGGATAGAGTCCGTGGACCGGATTCTGGCTATACTTCCTACCATGCAGCAAAAAGCCTGCGAACCGTTCATTCTCGAAGAATGGGCGGAGCTCACAGGCGTAAGTACTTATTATTTCTGCAAATTGTTTCGCAAAGCGACCTCGATGACACCGCTCTCCTTCATTACCCTATGCCGCATTCAATTTGCAAAGCAGCGTTTGATCGAGAAGGAAAGCTTAGCGATCAAAGAGATCGCGATTCAAGCCGGTTATGCCAGCGCCAGTTATTTTAACCAGCGCTTTCAGGAGCAAGAAGGGATGACACCGAGCGAATTTCGAAGCTTGTACGGCAAAGGTTTATTTGAATAAGCGAGAGCGAATAGGTTCTCCATCCCAAACGATTTCGGTCTCGGCTTGACGTTCCTTGACTTCCGGTTCTTCAAGCAGGAGGAAGAAATTTTTGGTAGGCAGATCGCCAAGCCCGTGTTTGACAGAGAGCATGTCCAAAAAGGGGCGCATATTATCAAGCTGACCTGACATGTTGCTGGTGCCCTGCTGGGCAAAAGCGTAGAGGACGCTGGCAATGGGCGCGCGCTTCACACGGAATTTCTCAGCTGCTCTTAAGAAGAAATCCCAGTCCCAGTAATGGAACACCTCCGTGTCAAAAGGTCCCAAGGCTTCAATCAATTCAGGACGGAAAATACAGCCTGATGAGAAAAAGGTTGAAAATCTGCGCATCGCCGGCACATCAAATTCATAAGCGAAAACGAATCGGTTCGTGATCGAGCGGGCGTTGTTTTCATAGATATAATCGAAGATTTCGACATCCGGGTAGACAAGATCATAACCTTCAATTTCTTGCAGCATACGTTCAATATGCATGGGGAGCAGCAGATCGTCATCATCGCAGAGCATGATGTAATCGCCTTTCACCTCTTGCAGGCCGCGATTTCGAGCGTGAACGTGCTTGAGGTTTTGCGGCATATTAACAATTTGAATGGCGAGCTCCGGGTATAGCTCCTGAATGAAATCTACCGAAGGACCGGCATCATTGACGACAATGATTTGCAGGTTTTTGTACGTTTGGCGGTATAATGATTCTGCGAGCTCAGCAAGCTCAATTCGACGATTATACGTCGGGATAATAATGGACACCAAGGGTTGATCAGACAACAAGAAGCACCTCCGATTTATCATAGATTAAGCTTACCTCAAATTCGTCATACTTCTCAAATACATTTGTGCAAGTTGCTGCTTGTGCCAAACGCGAAGGAGGCTCTAGATGCCAAAGGAACCGTATACACGGGTAAGCCCGACTGATCTGTTTTTATGGGAAAAAGATCGTTATTTGAGCGTCTTAATTGGACAACTACAGGATATTCGGCTGTTAAGTCTGGATATTTTTGACACGCTGCTATTTCGTTCTTGCGCGAATCCAGCTGATATATTTTCGAAAATTGCCATGCAAGCCCATCATAACGGTTCACTGAAAACGCATGTATCCCCGGAAGCATTCAAAGAAATACGTATTCGTGCCGAGCACAAAGCGCGTGCAAAGCAAACTGCTCGAACAGGCTTCGGTGAAGTGACGTTGGAGCTTATTTATGAGGAAATACCGGACGCGATTTGCTGTAGAGACGAACTTGCCAGGCTGGAAGTGGAAGTCGAAGCGGAAGTTTGTTATGTGAACCCGCACATAACCTCCTTGCTGCATGCCTGTAAAAAAGAGCAGATTCCTGTAGCGCTCTTATCGGATATGTATTTGTCGTCAGAGCAGCTTCGGCGAATTCTTGCATCAGCAGGTCTTGATCTGTCTCAGGTGGATACGCTGCTCGTCTCGTCGGAGGAGCACGAAGGGAAGTCGTCAGGGCATCTGTTTGCTAGGCTCAAACAATTTTATCCGCAAATCGATGATCATTCTATCGTACATATTGGCGACAATGTGGCAGCAGATGTGGAGGGAGCAGCCAAAGCAGGGATCAGAGGGCTGCACTATCCTGTTATTCTGGAGCATTTTGAAAGCATCCATCATTGGGAATTTATCAGACATGGGGATGTGCTGCCGGAATGGAAGTCATTGCGGAAGCTAGCTGCAGCTTCGGATATGGCGGCTGGAAGCGAAGAAAAGGATCGGAGTTTATACCAATTTGGCACGGATGTGATCGGGCCTTTCCTGCACACATTGTGTGAGTGGGTGCTTGATATTTGCGTCCAAGAGGGCATCACTTGTGTGAACCCGCTGATGAGGGAAGCCTATTTGTTAGCTCCGATGCTTGAACAAGCTGCGTATTTGAGAGGCGTGGAGCTTCAAGTGAAGCCGATATATGTGTCAAGACAAGCTACTTTTATGGCGGGACTGGAGCATTTTGGGGAAGATGAGCTTGCGTATTTGTTAGGTATTCAAGGTTTGAAAGTGGGAGAGCTTTTCGACGTATTGGATGTTGGTTTGGAAGATGGACATTTCGAAGCCTACATGAAAGAATCAATTGAAGCATGCAAGTACATAACTGACGATAATGGTTTAACTATTTATGATTTCCTGTGCAATTATCTACTAAGTGAATCTGGGCAAAGTAAGCTCTTAGCGTCGATTGAACGCCATAGGCAGCTCTTGGTAGGCTACCTGGCACAGGAGTTTGGTTCTCCGCAGCGGTTAGTGACGGTTGATATCGGGTTTCAGGGAACGATTCAAGGAGCTTTAGAAAAGATTGTGAGACTCGCGGGAAAGCAGCCGGAAATGAAACATTTGCTTGCCGTTGGCACGAATCGGCTGGATGAGCTCCGTCTTCAAGGCATGGATATTCGCAGCATGCTGCGCTCAGGCAGTGGTGGAAGCGAGATGGGGAGGCGGATCGCGAGGACGCCGGCTTTTTTGGAGGAGCTCATGATGGGCGGTTTCGGCTCAACGCTGCGTTATGCTGCAGACGAGTCTGGCGCAATAAGCCCGGTGCAAGCAGAACTGCACAGAACGGAGGAAGAATACGCAGGAAAACAAGCCTGTCAAAAAGGAGCGCTTGCGTTCCAAGGCTACTATGCGTACCTGCTTCAACAAAAAAATGGACGACTAACACGAGCGTCCACGCATCCGGAAGAGTGGAGCAAGCCGCTGCACCGCGTGCTAACTATGCCGAAGCCAGAAGAGGCGAGAGTTTTGGGCGATTTGACGCATCAGGACAATTTCTGCACGGCGTTCATTGCCCCGATTTGTGGAGCTGTGGCCGAAGAATGGTACCTGGCAGGCCCGGAGGCATTTCTGAATAGCTGCAATTATGCGCCGACAGTCTTGAATGTGAATTGGCCGCAGGGTATGGCAACCAGAAGGTTTCCATACTATTTGTATCATTATTATGTGCAGCTGGCGGATGGATTTGGCAGTCAGGCTATGATTTTCGATACCCTTCAACGGGTTAAAAAAGACGGTATTCACTCTTTAATGTTGTATGGAACGGGTGCATTTGCAGAGCAGGTGCTTAAGGCTGCTTGGTTTCACGGCATACATATTCCCTATTGGATCGATCCGGCTGTAGAGGCTAATACGGCTCCTTGGGGGCGTTTTTCTTATAAGACATTAGCGCAGACAAGGGTATTGTCAGAGGCGTCCGGAAAGACTGCGCCTGCATTCCTGATCGCAACGTTGTCCGAGCTTGAAGCTTATCCGAATCAGATTCTGCAAGCTTTTGAAGGCTCAGAACTAACACCAAAACTTTACCAGCTTCGTCCTTAGATTAGGCTCAGTACTACATAAAGTTAGTACTTTTGGAAAAGACTGTGGCGAGATAACCTAAGTTTATAAGCTAAACTAGGGGGCTCAGCCATGAAAGAGAAGGAAAACATAGGGCGGAATCAGGCAAGAACCTTTGGAGCGAATTGGCCTTTGCACGCGATGATCGTCATTTATGCCGGATTGTGGATATGGATGGCGGTTGCTCCTTACAGCAGGTTCGATTGGGTATTGGAAAATCTGTTGATTTGGGCCGCGCTTATTGCCCTCATCAGCACTTATAAGCTTATAACATTCTCCAATTTTTCTTATGCGTTAATTGGCTTGTTTCTGGCACTGCATACTGTAGGAGCTCATTATTCGTATAACGAGAACATCGTGGATGTTTGGCTGAAGCTGATTATGCATACGGAACGTGATAATTATGATCGCTTGGTGCACTTCAGTTTTGGGCTGCTGCTCGCCTACCCGTTGAGGGAAGTTATGAGTGCGTGGACGCAGCTAAGCCGTAGATGGCCTTATGTGATGACCTGCGTTATTATATTGGCGCTAGGAGCCTTTTATGAGCTTATAGAAATGTGGGTAGCTTTGCTTGTTGCTCCGGAAATTGGTACGTTATTTCTTGGAACGCAAGGAGATCAGTGGGATACGCATCACGACATGGCGCTAGCGCTCTATGGGTCTGTTATAGCGATGGTGATGACGGCAGTTTTGGGTCGTAGGCGAAAGTGGTTTGAGGAGTAGTGTGAAGAGAAGTTTGAAGAGCAGTGCGGTAGTTCGAGAAATATATTTCACAAATGTGGAGGCTGGTTGCTGGTGTCAGTTGAAGGACAGAAAGAAATGTTTGGTTATGTAGGTTCTTATACGAACGACGAGCATAAGACGGGGATTACGTTATTTAGACTCGATAGGCAAACTGGAGCAATTACACTGCTCGACACGTATACCGATTTGCCTAACGCTTCGTTCCTTGCGCTGAACGCTGACCGGACTGTCTTATACGCAGTCAGTGAGACAGATACTTATCTTGGCGGCTTCGGAGGCTCAGCCGCGGCATATGCTATCGAAGCTGGGACTTGGAAGCTGACGAAATTGAACCAGCAGGCTACCGGCGGGACTGCTCCTTGTTATATTAGCGTTGATCAGACGAACAGTGCTGTTTTCGTGGCCAATTATTCAAGCGGAAGTGTCACTTCTTATAAGATTGAAGAGGGTGGAGGGCTGAGCGAGCCTACGCAGTTGGTCAAGCATGAAGGTACTTTAGGGCCGCGGACGGATCGCCAGGAGCGTCCGCACGCGCACTCGATTGTGCTGGCGCCAGACAATCGATATGCGATTTCCGCCGATCTGGGCCTCGATCGGCTGATCGTGAGCCGCATTGACGCGGAGGGAGGCACGCTTCAGCCGCATGGTGAAACAGCGGTGAAGCCGGGTGCAGGCCCGCGGCATTTGGTGTACAGCGCGGACAGCCGCTTCGTGTACGCGATTAATGAGCTGGACAGCACGGTGACTGTGCTGGCTTATGAGGCGAGCGCGGGAACGTTGACCGCGCTCCAAAGCATTTCGACGCTGCCGGAAGGCTTCAGCGGCGAAAGCACATGCGCGGACATCCATCTCTCCAGAGATGGCCGGCATGTGTATGCCTCGAACCGCGGACACGACAGTATCGCGGTTTATGCGGTTGACGGACAGAGCGGCACGCTGTCCGTCGTGGGTTGGCAGGCGACGCTGGGGCGGACGCCGCGGAACTTTGCCCTGACGCCGCAGGGAGACTTCCTGCTTGCGGCGAATCAGGGCTCGGACAGCATCACGGTTTTCCGCGTTGACGCGGAGTCGGGGATGCTGCAGGAAACCGGGCAAACGGCGGCGGTATCGCGGCCGGTTTGCTTGAAGTTTCTCTAGCTCTAGCAATCATGTAAAAAGTGCAGCAAATTAGCGTGTTATCGTGATTCTAGGAGATAATCATGTATTTAGTGCATCAAATTTATACGATTTCCCCATTGAATGGAGGATTTCGTCAAATTTGATGCACTTTTTGCATTTTTACATTTCTATGCACCCTAGCTCCGCCAAGCACGTCATTCCAGCCCCCTCTGCGACTCCTCCTTAGCTTATGCAACAAAAAGCATTGACTTCTCATGAACAGTTGTTACAATAGATCATTGTATGTACATGGTGAACGCGTGTACACAATCATGTTAAGAACAGGAAACCGTTATGGAAACCGCAAAGAAAATGACGTTATTCGGGCTTGTTTGGCCGATAATGATTGAATTATTTCTGCAATTTATGATTGGCACAGCGGATACGCTGATGGTGAGCCGGATTTCGGATGATGCGGTAGCAGTCGTTGGGATCAGCAATCAATTTTTCCAAGCTGTCATTATGCTATTCGTTCTTATATCCAGTGGAGCGGGCATAGTCATCTCACAGAAACTTGGAGCAGGCAAAGAGGAAGAAGCGCGGAAAGTGGCTTCGATGGCTTTTACATTAACGATGGGTTTGGGTGTCGTTGTTTCATTGCTGCTTTATTTCGGTGTGGATTTGTTCGTTTATTTTCTGCATGTCCCGACTTCTCTTCATGAGATGACACGGCAGTATATTCAAATTGTGGGCAGTGGAACGATCGTCATGGCCGCCGTATTAACTTTAAGCACCATTATCCGCAGCACAGGAAATACGAAAGGCACGATGCTTGTTGCTATCGGTATGAACATCATCCATATTATCGGCAATTATGTGTTTATTTTTGGTGCTTTGGGGTTACCAAAATGGGGGCTTTTTGGCGTTTCCCTATCAACTGTAGGAAGTCGCGTGATTGCGTTATTCGTGCTTTTTTATATTTTCCGCAAAACCTTCACCTCACTTATTACTTGGAGTGACCTGCGCGTATTCCACCGGGGATTATTGAAAGAGGTGGCGAAAGTTGGCCTCCCGATGGCTGTTAGCTCAGCTTCATGGACGTTGTCCCAGGTCGTCCTTTTTTCGATGGTCGCCACCATGGGCGCAGAGCAGCTTACGGCTAGAACGTATTTAAATACGATGGAGTCTTTCTCATTCCTGGCCGGCTGGTCATTTGCGATGGCGGTCCAAATTCAGGTTGCGCATTTATTCGGTGCAGGGCAGATGGAGAAAGCTTATCGCAGTCTCTATAAAGCGTTATTCTGGGGCGAATTAGTCGTGGTTGCCAATACGCTCTTATTATTCTTATTAGGCAAACATATCGTAGGGGCATTCACTGAAAACAACCAAATTATCACGATCGTCGTTGGTGTCATGGCCATGAATTTGATTCTGCAGCCGCTCAAAATGTGGAATATGCCGCTTAATAATGCCCTTAATGCCGTCGGAGACACCAAATTTGTGATGTATGTGAGCATTGGCGTTATGTGGATTTTTGCGGTTGGAGGCACGTACGTATTCGGTCTAAAATTCGGATGGCTGCTTCACGGCGTTTATATCGCTATGATATTTGACGAAGCGATCCGCGGATTCCTCGCTCAGAGGCGCTGGATGGCACGTAAAAAGCTGCCGAAAGCAGCTGTTTCTACAAGCGGCATGACCGCTCATTTGTGAGCAACAATAAAACAAGGCCCCCTAAAAAGGGTCTATTTTAGCTGAAAAATTGGTTGCGCATGCAACTAATCGAGCGTATGATGAATTAGTGGCAAGTGCAACGATTCGGTCAGTCCCACCATTTTTGCAGGAAGGAAGGAGATAGGATTATGATTGATGCCCGAAATACCATTCCCAGGTGGATCTCTTTGTTATACAGGTATGGACAAATGTACATTGGTGAGCATCTGAAAGCGTACGAAATCGGTAAGGGGCAGCATATTTTTCTCAATGCGCTCTATAAGGAAGATGGCCTCACGCAAGAAGATCTGGCGGACTATCTGAAGATCGATAAAGGTACGACGGCAAAAGCGCTGAAAAAGTTAGAAGAGCAAGGCTACATAACGCGCACGGTCAGCGAAAAGGATAAAAGATGCAACGAAGTGCATCTGACTGAAAAGGCTCTTTTGATCAAGGAGGATGTGCGTAAAGTATTAACGGATTGGCGGGAGCGTTTGACCGATGGTCTGTCGGAAGAAGAGAAGCAATTGGCACTAACCATTTTGGAGAAAATGGGCAATAATGCAGCAAGGTTCGCAGAGGAGGCGTAAATCAGAATGAATATGAGGGCAGCAGGTTCGGTTTTTATTGATCGACATTTCCATGCTTTAACTCATCGTAATTATCGATATCTTTGGACAGGGCAATGTGTATCGCTTATCGGGACATGGATGCAAAATATCGGGCAGTCTTGGCTCGTTCTAACGCTTACAGGTTCGCCGCTCAAGCTTGGTTTGGTCACCGCTTGCCAATTTTTACCGATCCTTTTATTTTCACTATTTGCGGGCATTATCGTAGATAAATTTCCAAAGAAGAATATCCTTTTGGTCACGCAGACGGTTTCCATGATTCTTGCTTTTTCGCTGGCAACGCTTGTTTTGACAGACACGGTGAGGTATGAGTATATCATTGTACTCGCTCTCTTACTGGGGCTTAATAATACGCTCGATATGCCGACCAGGCAGGCTTTTAACATTGAAATCGTTGGAAAAGAAGATCTAATGAATGCCATTGCGCTCAATTCCACGACGTTCAATATGGCAAGGATTGTAGGGCCTTCTATTGGCGCAGTGATGATGGCTTGGCTTGGAGCAGGTTGGTGTTTCTTGCTTAACGGAGTCAGTTTCATAGCTGTGTTGTATGGCATACTCCAAATTCAAGCAGCGCCTTATGTCCGGAAGAAAACTTCGCGAGAGGGCGTTTTCAAAGAGATTAAAGATGGAATCGTATACATCGCAAGAGATCCAGTGTTAGCTCAGACGATCCTGCTCGTGACGGTGATTGGGACTTTAGCTTTTAACTTTAATATCCTCATTCCAGTTTTCACGAGAAATGTCTTGCAATTGGGCGAGACCACATACGGTACCCTGATGTCATGCCTTGGAATCGGCTCTTTTGCAGGGGCGCTAACGATGTCATTTCGCAGTAAGAGAGGCCCACGGGTCAAAATAAGCATAATCGCCAGCCTGGTGGTTGCTAGTTGCCTAATTCTAAATGGGCTTAGTACGTCTGTTTGGCTGTGTGGGGGAGTGCTGGCTTTAACAGGATTTTTCAATATTATGTTCGCCACGAATAGCAATTCCAATCTTCAAATGAATGCGAAAGAGGAGTATCGCGCGCGGGTTATGAGTGTCTATGCGCTCGTATTTGCCGGTTCTACACCGTTTGGCAGCTTATTTGCCGGTTATGTCGCAGATCGTTTTGGAGCGAATGGGGCCTTTGTCGTATGCGGGTTACTGACGGGTATTTTATGTTTAATTATTATCTGGAAATTTCGCAAAACAGCCGAGAAAAAATCGATTGAGGCCATATAACCATTTTATCCATATTTTGGATTGTCAATTAGAAGCGTTTCCATTACAATATGATTTATATTCATGTCGTTATTGGGGAGGTAATCTTGTGCTAGGGTTTTTGAAAAGATGGATGTATTCACCTAAACATATGCCAAAGCAAGATCCTGTAAACGCTGTGGATTATAAAACGATGGAGATTGACGTGGTTATCAAGTGCTTTGTGTCGGATAAGGACAGGCCTTTTCGTGTCATCTTCAAAGTAGAGAAACAAGGCTCTTTCTTTTCCAAGGATATTTTCGTGCAAAATGTCGATGCTAAGACACCTTACGAGCTAGTTCATAACTTTTCCACACTGGGTATGAATTATGAAGAGTTGAAGAAGTACGGAAGCACGGATTATGCGGAGTACAGCTTTGCTACTTTGGAAGAAGCTAAGAAGGTAAAAGACACGACTGTGGAATACATACGTTTTCTGATCCGTGAACATCAACAAGAGACACTCGCCCAAATCTCATAGCAGGACCACATAAAGGAGTCAGCGATTTGATCGCTGACTCTTTTTTTACATTTTGTTTCAGGTGGGATCGATGGGGGCGGCAGACTGAGGAGAGTCAAGCTCATTGCTCATTGGATGAATTCCAACGAACAGGCAATTTTTGACGTTTAAATGGCGTTCTCATTGGATGAAATCCAACGCAGGGATGAATTTTGTGGGGGTTCAGCGCCATTTTAGCTGCCCTTGTTGGATTTCATCCAACGAAAAGAAGAATGAACACGTCTGCATGGCGTTCTCATTGGATTTTGTCCAATAAGAGCTGGAAGTACGCTAACTTCTAGCATGATTGACTACCCAGAAAAGGTAGGGTGCAGTAGAGAGGTAAGTTGAGTGGAGAATATAAGAGAAGGATGGTGTGGAGAAATAAAAAGTGAAGTAGTAAGTGAAGTAAGTAAGAGAAATAAAACACAGGACATAAGACGAGGACCTAGCGGAGGCTAGGTTTTTCTTATGTGCGTTGGCGGAGCTAGCCGAAATGAACAAATTAGCAGCACTATTTTCCGCTAAAATTAGGGGGATGAGGCAGCAAGGTCGAAGTCCATGGCCTATGTTGTATTATATACAACAAAGAAGCGGGATCTGACTGCCAATTCGGTCTCTCATTGCACAAAATACAACCATTTGTTCCGAAAAGGTGGGATGTATACAGCTTACCGCTTAAATCGTTGTATAAAGTACAATATAGAGGCATGCAGAAGCCCATTAGCAGCTAAATGGTTGTACAAAATACAACATAGAACGCTGTTGCAACGAATTTCTTTCCCCTCATAGCGCCAGAAGCCAAGTAAGGGTAGATGCAACAGGGCCGCCAACGGCATTGCCCAGATATCTCATTAACAAAAAAGCTTAGCCAGATCCCCAACATGGATCTAACTAAGCTTTTTTGTAGTTACCAAGCGGCGATTACTTCTTCGCTGCTTCCGCTTTGTGCTGCTGCACAATTTCTTTCAAACGGTATTGGCGTAGTTTGGTAACCGAGGTGTATTTGGAATCAGCGCCTTTGACCTCAAAAAACACTTTGCCATCTTGAATCTGAACAATTTTATGTGTGTTCACATAGCAATCTGTATTCACCTTGAAAAAAGCGCCGCCCGTTGTGATCTCTATAATCTGCTCTGTGGACATCCGTTTTTTAATGTGAAAGTTTTTCCCATGAAAAGAGACCAGCCCATGCTCTCCGACCCGGAAGTACATAATATCTTTCTCCAGTACGAAATTTTCATAGCTGTTTCTTGTTTCGAGCGCTACAGTCATTTTATTATCCCCCTTTAAAATGATAACGCTTACAATTGAGAACGTTTTCATTATACCGCATTTATTTGGATTTTTAAAGTGTTTTTCATGTAAAAAACGGACCTCCATCTTAAAAAATGGAGATCCGCGATCATATATTTCCTAGGAAATATTTAACAGCATTAATGCTTATTTGATTCGTTCAAGCACGTTGCGTGCCACCCATACGCCAGCCGCGCCGGCCTGCGCTAATCCTCTTGTAATCCCGGCACCGTCACCACCGCAGAAAAGGCCTTTAATCTCAGTCTCAAAGCTTTCGCTGAGCTTCGGACGAGCGGAGTAAAATTTCGCTTCAACACCGTAAAAGAGGGTATGTTCAGCCGCAATACCTGGGGTTACTTTTTCAAGAGCGTGAATCATTTCAATTAAGCTTTTCATTGTATTGTAAGGCAGAACGAGACCTAGATCGCCAGGAACAGCTTCCGCCAAAGTAGGCTCAAGGAAGCCCTCGCGAATTCGATCCGCTGTGGAGCGGCGTCCCCGCATGATGTCTCCGAATTTCTGTACAATGACGCCGCCGCTTGATAAATCGTTCGCATGTTTGCAAATTTCCCGCGCATATTCGTTCGGCTTATCGAACGGCTCAGTGAATTTGTGGGAAACGAGCAGAGCAAAGTTCGTATTGCTGGATCCAAGGGCCGGATCCTTGTAAGAGTGACCGTTCGCGGCCATTACGCCGCTATGATTCTCGACAACAACATGGCCGGATGGGTTGCTGCAGAAGGTACGTACCCGTGTGCCGACAGAGGTATTGTAGATGAATTTCCCTTCATACAAATGCTCGTTAATTTCACGCATCACGACATCAGATGTTTCTACACGCACGCCAACATCGACTTGGTTGTTGTACATTTTCAAGCGGCGCTTTTTCAGCACTTGCGTTAACCATGCGGAACCGTCCCGTCCTGGAGCTAGCATCACATGATCACTATGGATCTCCGTGCCATCTTTGAAGCGGATGCCTTGAATGATATGTTTGTCTTCCCGTTTGATCGTTATGATGTCGTCGACTTCAGCTTTGAACTGCATGTCGATTCGTGTTTTCAAGTATTCGTAGATGGATTTCAGAATCATTAAGTTCTGTTCGGTGCCTAGATGCCTGACCTGCGCGCGAAGCAGCTTAAGTCCTGCCGCGTATGAACGCTGCTCAATATCTTTCACAGCTTCGGTGGTCGGGTCCGTGATATTTTCCGTAGCGCCATGGTCTAGATTAATGTGATCCACATATCGAATCAAATCAATGACTTGGCTGGGGGGTAATAAATCCGTCATCCAACCACCGAATTCTGTGGTGATGTTGAACTTGCCGTCGCTATAAGCGCCAGCACCTCCGAAACCAGCAGTAATGGAACAGGCCGGCAGACAGCCAGAGAACTCCTTTTTACCGGCTGGAGGAGGACATAGCTTGATTTTGCTTTCCAGAATCGGACAACTGCGATGGTAAATGTCATGGCCTTTGTCGACGAGCAATACTTTAGCGGCAGGGTGAAGCAGTGTCATTTCATAACAGGCGAAAATACCGGCAGGTCCTGCACCAACTACGATCAAATCATAAGCGTTCATTGCGATCTCCTCTGGAACATTCATTTTTGGACGCAAAAAAACCTAGCCACACGGGTATGCAAAAGCAAGAACCCGTCGTAGCTAGGAAGTTATGGCTTCCTCTAGAGACCCTTAAGCCAATTCTCAAGGATATACGAACGATTATGACGTATGTGGCAGTTTCTTATTGCCACAACCATCATAATACGAACGTTTTATGTTGTCAATCGGATAATGTTCGTTAAATACTTAAACCTCAATGGTAATTGTGAAGGTTGTTTCGCTTTCCGTTGAGCTTACCCGAACGCTTCCATCATACTTGTCGACCAGTTGCTTGACGATACTTAGCCCTAAACCAGCGTGAAGGTCATCAGGATTCTTGGTCGAGAAACCAGGCTCAAAAATTCGTCCGAGAATATCATTGGGAATCTGCGCACCATTATTGATGACATGGAAGATTAGGGAACGCCCATCTGCATAACCGACTAGTCGAACCTGCTTGTCCCCTTCTTTATTAGACTGGGAGACAGCATCGAACGCATTATCAATTAGGTTGGAAATGACTCGAACCAAGTCCGTTGCCTTTACGGCCCCAAGCGGAGTATCTTTGAGATTGGCAACCTCATGCTGAAAGGTAATTTTGCGCTCAACGGCTTGAATGACTTTGGACTGAACAATAGCAGATAGTGCCGGCACATTGATTTGGATAATATCGTTCAAAGCGGTCGTTTCACCGATTAGATCAGCGGTGTAGCGGCTCAGCTCTTCGAACTCTTTGAGGTGGACGAGAGAATGAATAGTCGCTACATGGTTATTAAAATCGTGCCGTTGCTCCTTCATGGAGCGGAATAGTGATCCGATATGATCAACGTATACGTCTTGAACGCTCTCCGCGGTGGCCTCGCGATTGCGGTTGATGAAACGAAAACTCAGAATGACAAGAATGAAAGCAATAATAGCGGTAGTAGCGATAAGAAGCAGCAGGTTTCTTTGCTGCTGATTAAGGGAGTTCTGTACTTTCTCATAATCAGCCGTAAGTCCAATTACGACAGGGATATCCAGTTGGAGCGGGATGAACATTTTGAGGTAGGTTTTACCCTCAATGTTGGTGAGCAGCCGCTGGGTTTGCTTTGATTGTAAGACCGATTGCACCAAGTCTTGATCGCGCGGATCCTTCATGGTGTAGGAGCCGAATAAGATTTCCCGGTCAGTGAACCAGGTATAGCCTTCTTTTTTGTACTGCTCCTGCTGTCCAAGGAAAATGGGCGGGTTAAAAACAGCAATTTCTTTGGCACCATGGTCGGTATAGCCGTGAATGATTTCATTGATAACGGCATCCACACCCGTTTCCCGTTGATAATCACGGAAGAATGTATCGTGAACATAAGGATCAAGGATGTAATTCGTTCGGCCATCATAATAATAGCCCCATTTGTCCACATATTGCGGATCTGACATAGAGGTATTCATCGGTCCTGACCAATAATTCGGTAAGGCTTGGCCAGTTTTGACATTGGTTTCTTTGGTATCAAGCAGTTGATTAAAAGCTTTGAACCAGTCTCGGCTCCAGTTCTTGGTGCTCATATTGATTTCTTTCGGCTCCGTGGATTTATAGCCAATGATGTCATCGCCACTGCGCTTCATAAGTGTAATATGATCAACCATCAGCTCTTTGCTGAGAGCGACGAGCTCTTCATTGGTTACTTTTTCGATGTCCGGATCAAGCTTGTACTGCAAAGCTAATGAGGCCGTTCGCAAATTTTGTCCAATCAGATTTTCAACATATTTCTCGCCAGCTTTGGAATGTTTAATGGAAATGGCAATGTTATCGGCAATTAACTCCAGTTTAGTTTCAAGCTCCGATGACAGCATTCGCTTCGAGTATGTGTAGAATACACTGTCGGTTAGTAGTACAATGATTAACGAAATCATGAGGATAAAGAGCGAGGAACGCAGTTGGATTTTTGGCTTAGGTTTGTGCGGTGAATTCATGTTGTCCTCCTAAATGTCAATTATCTACAGCTATCATATTACAAATTCCTTGGCAATAGCGTATCAATTTATGAGGACCCTGAAACGGAGGCAGGTAGGATGAAATTAACATTTATGGGCTGTGGTGATGGCTTTAGTGTCGAGCAAGGTCATAACAGCGCTTTACTCACGTTTGGAGATACCCATCTGTGCATCGACTTTCCAGAGTCGAATCATGCTAGTTTGCATCAAATGGGGATGAAGCTCAATGAGGTGGAGCATATTTTCGTCACACATTTGCATGAGGATCACATTAATGGGTTGTCGAAGCTGGCGTTGTTTCATCGGGTGTATCCCGGCAAAATCAAGCCGAAGCTTTATGTGCCTACAGGGCTGCTAGCTGATCTATGGCAAGTTTTGCGCCATGGGCTGGAGTTAACCACGAGAGGGAAGCGAGTTCTTGAGGACTATTTTGACGTGGAATGCGTGGAAAATGCCTTTGAGATCGCGGGGGAGCGGTTCGAGCTTATTCGGACGCAGCATGTGCCGGACATGCTTAGCTATGGCCTGCTTTGTAAGCCATATTTCTATTTTAGTGGGGATACGAGGTTAGATGAAACGTTTCTAGCAGAGATTGCCAGTGAGGTGCAAACGATCTTCCATGAATGCCATATGCAGGAGGATCAACTGCCGTCGCATACGTCACTTGAGGAGCTTCTAACGCTCCCTGTATCCATTCAGGAGAAGATGCTGCTCATGCATTATGTAGATGATTATGTGCTCGCGGATGCGCGTGACCAGTTTCATGGCAAGCAACAACTTCGTTTGGCTGAGCCATTGCGAGTGTATGAGTGGTAGGCGAGCTGGATGTGTGAAAGTGGAGAGGGTGTAGTGTGTGCTATGCGGCATGCTTGGAGATGTTCCGTTAGGCAACAGAAGTGGCCTCATGTTTTCTGAGAATACCTTGACATTCCAGTATGTAAGCGGTATTTTTTACACTAACGTACAATTGTAATTGACACATGTGTGCAACTTCGTAGATAGAATGGATGGAAATAAGCCGATGACCAGTAAAAACGATATGAAAGATCGAAACCGGATGAGCATTCTGAAAACGATCAAAAGAGGAGTTTGTTCCCGTGCAGAAATTTCAGCATCGCTTGGTCTAAGTAAGCCAGCCGTTTCCGCGCTCGTCGACGAGCTGATCAAGGAGGGCTTGGTGTACGAGACCGGAAGGGGCGACTCCACCGAGGCTGGGGGCAAGAAGCCCATCTTGCTTGACTTTCAGGCGAATGTGGCGATGATCGCAGCGGTATCCTTTAATAATAAGCATTACGAAATTGCATTAGTGGATTTGGTAGGTGTCGTGAAATTTTATTTGAAAAAAGAAATCCGCATCTATGAGGACTACCGGCAAACGATCGATCTGATCGTGCAAGAAATCAGCACTTTAATTCAAATGGCACGTGCGCAGGGCCATCAGCAACCTGTCATTGCATGCGGCGTAGCCATTCGCGGGTTGGTGGACACGAAGCAAGGTATTATGCTCTATTCCTCGGCGATACCGTGGAAGGATGCTCCCATCGGAGATTACATGAGGCGAAGCTTGGACATCCCGATTTTTCTCGAAAATGACGCGAGAGCTGGCACGTATGTTGAGTTGCTGAACAGCAACGGAGAGTACGGGGAATCGCTTGTATGCGTCAGCGTTGGGCTCGGGATCGGAACAGGCGTTGCGATCAACCATGAGGTGTACCGTGGAGCGTTCTACGGTGCTGTCAACTTGGCTCATGCGACCATCGATCATGATGGCCCTCTTTGCCGCTGTGGGAATCGCGGCTGTTGGGAGGCTTTGGCATCCATCACTGCTTTAAATGAAGAGCTGGCACGTCGCGATGGAAAATATACAGATTTAGCATTCAGTGAAGTTCTAAACCTGTATCAGGAAGGCGATCCGGTTATTTCAGATGTTTTGTTCAACTATACCGGGTACTGGCTCGGAGTTGGTATTGCGAATGTCTTGCAGGCATTTAATCCCGAGCAACTGATCATTCAAGGGGAACTTACGCAGGTGGGGCCTGAACTTGAGCGGAAAATTGTCGAAGTGGTCCATCAAAGGGTGAAGTCTGCAGTGACTAGGCGCAGCGTCATTCGTTTCTCTGAACACTCCGAAAAACTTCAGGTTAGGGGAGCAGCGGCTGTTATCTCCCAGTACTTTTTCTCTGACTCGCATCATCGACTTATTTGGAAATGATGGCGCTACAGCAACGAAACGGGTGAGTTCGGGAGGTTTGCACTATGAAGCGGTGAATAGCGGTGCTGAGTGTCCGTAGCATTCTAGAGAGGCTGTCTCTACAGCAGAGTAGAAGTAATCTGACAATGAGACAGTCTATTTTTCTGTCTACAGAGCCAATGCCCTACCAAATTATAGCGGCATGCAAGGTTTATAGGAACTAGGGGGCGCTATTTGTGCGATATCTGATGGTAACAGGGGTGAAGCGGAACTACAGGGCGCTATTTGTCCAAATAACCTTACATGGAGGTTAAAATAGGGGTAATAGAGGATCATAGTTCCGCCACTACAGGAAATCGATGAATTCCTAAGGAATAGCGGATCGTAGTTCCCTCCCATTTGGCATTAAAAGTTATAAATAAGAGGCTGTCTCTTGGGTCATATCAGACCTTCGAGACAGCCTCTTCGTTCGGAAGGGGGGATTCTCCTCGTCGCAACCAATGATCCCGAAAGGAACCACCCAACGGACCTCACCGCAGCTATTTAGGCTATTTAGGTTAATTGGAGCTATTTGATTGCTTTAACGGACTACAGTGAAATTGCCCAACGCCTCCAAATAGTGAAACATCGAGCGCCAAATAACTCAGCAAATCTCATCTCCAACAACTCAACTTAGGGCTCAAAAAATGTATTGACAGCTCTAACTGGTAGGCAGTAATATTGCGTTATAAAGTTAGTTAGTTATTATAACTAACATACGTAAGACCAATTCATGCCGACTAAAGGACAGATTGGATGGAATCTATGAAGATGATCAGCAAAAACGATATGAAAGAACGAAACCGGATGAGCATTCTGAAAACGATCAGAAGCGGAGTATGCTCACGCGCAGAAATTTCAGCAGCGCTTGGTCTAAGTAAGCCAGCCGTTTCCGCGCTTGTCGATGAACTGATCAAGGAAGGCCTAGTGTACGAGACCGGAAGGGGGGACTCCACCGAAGCCGGGGGAAAGAAGCCCATCTTACTTGACTTCCAAGCGGATGTGGCGATGATCGCAGCGGTTTCTTTTAACAACAAGCATTACGAAATTGCTCTGGTCGACTTGCTGGGGGTCGTGAAGTTTCATTTGAAAAAGAGAATCAGCATCTATGAGGACTACCGACAAACAATTGATCTGATCGTGCAGGAAATTCGCAATTTGATTCAAGAGGCGCGTGAACAAGGTCATCAGCAGCCTGTCATGGCATGCGGGATTGCCGTTCGCGGGCTGGTAGACACGAAGCAGGGCATTATGCGTTATTCATCGGCGCTGCCATGGGAGGACGCTCCTATCGGAGCGTATATGAGGCAAAGTCTGGGCATCCCGATTTTCTTGGAAAATGATGCGAGGGCTGGCACGTATGTAGAGATGCTGAACAGCAACGGCAAATATAGAGAAACGCTAGTTTGCGTCAGCGTCGGAATCGGGATCGGAACGGGTGTCGTAATTGGCAATGAGGTATATCGGGGAGCGTTCGATGGTGCTGTAAACTTGGCTCATGCGACCATCGATCATGACGGACCTCTTTGCCGCTGCGGCAATCGCGGTTGTTGGGAAGCGCTGGCATCCGTCACGGCCTTGGGCGAAGAGCTGTCACGTCGCGATGGAAAGTATGCTGAGCTAGAGTTCAGTGAAATTGTAAGCCTATACCGTGAGGGCGATAAGGTCATTGCAGATGTTTTGCTTAACTATACGGGCTATTGGCTGGGGATTGGCATAGCCACGATATTAAATGTATTTAATCCCGAGCAGGTTATCATTCAAGGGGAAATCACGCAAGCAAGCCCAGAGCTGGAAAAGAAAATTATCGAAGTTGTTCAGCAAAGAGTCACCGCTGTCACAAGGCGCAGCAAGATCCGGTTCTCTGAGCATTCTGAGAACCTTCAAGTAAGGGGGGCCGCAGCTATCATCAGCAATCATTTCTTTTCTGACATGTATCACCGCATGATTTGGCAATGACTTCATCAATGGGGGATTGATTCGTGTATGGATCAAATAAAACAATCGAAGAGCCGTTCAGCACCAGCGTACTTGTTTTTATGTCTGTCCATTTTGGGACTTGTTACTACGATCTTCGCACTCCAAAGTGAGATGGCTCCTGCTGCCAAATTCGGCTTGATCGGAGTAACAGTTGTCTTCGTGTTCTTATGGTCTTTGTTTTTTTTCGGAGATAAGCATATTCGTTATACGCTCGTGATCCCAGGATTTATGATTTTGTTCCTCGTAACGTCCGTACCCGCAATTTTTCTTTTATATCTCAGTGTGTTTGATGTATCGCTGTTAAATTTCAAAGGGGATTGGTCGTTTGTTGGGTTTGCCAATTATACGTATTTTCTCACCAAAGACAAATTGTTCTACGGGGCAATTATCCGCACGATCGAATACATGGTTATTGTGCTCGGGCTGCAAATGGTCATCGGAATGGGCCTTGCACTTCTGTTGCAGCGAGAGTTTCGAGGTCGCTCCTTCGTTTCATCGATCCTGGTGATCCCGGTGATGACATGTCCAATTGTCATAGCGATGCTGTGGAAATACATGTACAGCAGCTATAACGGCTTCATAAATTTAGCGTTAAAAAGTGTGGGGATCGGCGAGGTACCTTGGCTAACCAATCAACCGCTGCCATTGATAAGTGATATCCCAGGAATCGGTCACTTTCTGGTTACCTATCTGAACGCCAACATCGGATTTGCAGCAGCGATCATCGTGAATATCTGGCAGTGGACGCCTTTTGTTTATCTAATGTTCCTTGCAGGATTAAGCGCATTGCCGAAGGAGCCGTATGAAGCGGCGAAGGTAGATGGAGCAAATGTCTGGCAGACGTATTGGCACATCACGTTCCCGCTGTTGCGGCCTGTCATCGGGGTAGTGTTCCTCATTCGGATCATTGATCTTATGAAAGTGTACGATCAGATCTGGGCATTGTTTGGCGACTCGGTCACGATGCGCACTCTGAATATTCATATTTTTTCAACGGGTCTGACAGGACAGGATTATAGTAAAGGCGCGGCTTTATCCATCCTCGTGTTGCTGCTCATTATCGCGATCAGCGTTCTTTTTTCAAGTATCGGTAAATGGGTTTCCAAAAGGGGGGCATAACGGATGGAAAGGACATTCAAAGCCGTTACGGCGAAAATTGTCGTAACCTGTCTCATCGCAATTGTCATACTGGTGTGGGCAGTACCGATTTTCTGGATGATTTTGAGCAGTTTCAAGTCCACACAAGCGATCATTGAGCCGAAACTAATCGTTTGGTTTAAGCCGACACTCGCTAACTACAGATTTATTTTTGAAACTCAAAATTTTTTCCAATACCTGATTAATAGCTTGATTGTCGCTGTATGCGCGACCTTTATATGCCTAACCGCTGGAACGCTGGCTGCCTATAGTATTGCACGATGGCGGACAGGAGGCAGCGCGTTTGCAAACTGGGTGATTTTCACGAAAATGGCGCCGCCTGCGATTCTTATCATTCCCTTTTTCCTGATGTTCAAAAGCATTGGCTTAATCAACACGGTATGGGCGCTCGTCATTGCCAACATTACGTTCAATATTCCTTTTGTTATTTGGACGATGCGCGGATTTTTCGATGAACTGCCTGAGGATATGGAGGAAGCCGCTTTAATTGACGGCTGCACAAGACTTGAAGCTTTTTGGCGCGTATCGCTGCCTTTGGCCCGCTCGGGGCTCATAACGACCAGCATTTTTTGCTTCCTGTTTGTTTGGAATGAATACTTATTCGGCCTTACTCTGGCGCTTTCGGAGAAAAGCAAAACATTGCCTGTAGCGACCGGGGATTTCATTACCGGGTATTCGATTAACTGGGGGCCGGTATTCGGCTCGGGAAGCCTAATTCTATTACCTGCTTTTATCATGGTTTTGTTCCTGCAACGTTACATCGTACAGGGCTTGACCGTGGGAGCAGTTAAATAGAGCAAAAAAACCACAAAAAATGGAGGGTTCGAACATGAAGCTGAAGCGGTTAAAAAAGAGAGCAGTGTTAACGGTATTGCTGGTATCAAGTCTCGCATACGTAAGTGCATGCTCGTCGACTGACAAAGGGAACACTGAGAGTCCCAAGGCAACGGAGGGTCAAAAAGCACGGGAAATTACCATATTTACGCGTACTGGCCCTGACACGAGTGATTATGTCAAAGAGCAAGGCAAAGAGTTCACGAAATTAACAGGGGTCAAAGTAAACATCACGGAACAAGGCGCTAGCAATTATTTTACCAATATGACCAATCAGTTGATTGGAGGCACGGACACATTTGATTTGGCGACTACTAACAATACGTATGTAGCCCCGCTGGCAGAAGCAGGCGCAATTGAGCCGTTCGATGATTACATCAAGAAATTTGATCCGAATTATGACTGGAAAGATGTTGCCTTTCAATACAAGTATAAAGATAAAACCGTTGCCATGCCTTATAACCTAAGCATTCATCTATTCTACTACCGCTCAGATCTTATTCCGAATCCGCCACAAACCTGGGAGGAATTCGCAGCAGAAGCGAAAAAATGGACCAAATCGAAAAATCCAAGTTCGCCAACGGCATACGGCGCTTCCTGGACGGCGCTGTCTGGCTCTGAGCAGCCGAAAGTCTTTTATTCGATGATGTGGTCATTTGGTGGAGAGATTGCGAAAGACGGCAAGGCAGGCGTAGGTTCACCTGGAGCGATCAAGGCCGGGGAACTCTGGCAATCCTTGGTGAAGGACGAAGTCATTCCTAAGGATACGCCAAACTGGGGCTATTCCAACGTATTCGATGCTTTGAAAACAGGCACAATTGCGATGGCCGCACCTTTTTGGAGTGCAGCTTATACAGAGCTCAAGAAAAGCGACAGCCCCTACAAGGATAAAATTAAAGTTGGCCTAATCCCTGGTGAGAAGCAGGCTGACGGCAGCATTTTACGTACGCCGCTCTTCCAATCGTGGACGCTGATTATGAACAAGAACGCGAAAAACAAAGAAGATGCAGCGAAATTCGTGGAGTTCATGACCAATAAAGAAGGAGCAATGCGCGAATCCAAACTAGGCGGGTTGCCAATTCGTTACTCTGTGCTCAGCGATCCTTCGCTGCAGCCACGTGAATTTTACGATACAGTCTTGGAAACGTTAAAAGTCGCAAAAGACGAGCCGCTCGTGCCGTACTATTTGAAGCAACATGAAATCATGAACTCAGCGCTTTCGGGAATTATGACGGGAACGGTCATGCCGGATGTTGCGCTTAAGGGTGCGGAGAAAGATTTGCAAGCACTTATAGACGGAACTAAGAAGTAACCTTACTGAGGGAGTGACAGGATGCCGGATGTATACGAATTAAAAGGAAAAGAGAATTTGCTTGCGCATATGTCAGATATTCGCCAATTGGCTGGTTTTGAGCGCATGGAGCTGCTGCAAGGCAAAGGCCGTGGCAATGAAGTGATTCGAGTACGCAACGGCTCAGGGCTGCAGTTTCAAATCGCGGTAAGCCGCTCTTTCGATATCAGTATGTGCGAACTGTATGGCATTCCTCTTGCCTGGCTGTCGCAAAACGGGCCTGTCGCTCCATTTTTTTATGAAAGAGATGATTGGAACCGCAGCTTTGAAGGCGGCTTACTGGCAACTTGCGGCTTAACGACGATGGGTAGACCGAGTGTAGATGAAGGGCAAGTGTACGGTCCGCACGGGCGTATTTCCTCCATACCTGCGGAGCTGCTGCAGGCCGAGGGACGCTGGGATGACAGCGGTCAATATGAGCTGATTTTTCGCGGGTTAGTTCGTGAAAGCTCAGCGGCTGGCGACAACCTTGTGTTGGAGCGGACAATCGTTACTAGGTTGGGAGAAAATAGGATATTTATCACGGATTCCGTCACGAACGAATCGTATCAACCAGTTGCACATTTAATGATGCATCATTTTAACTTAGGTTTTCCGCTTATTGGCGAAAACTGTGTCATCGACATTCCAGATGGCCCCAAACGATGGATGAATGGCGAGGGAGCAACCGATAGCTGGAGCTCATATCCTGCGCCAGTGGAGAATGGGCAGCCAACAGTAATGGCGCACGAAAATGTGCAGGCTGATGATGAGGAAGGCGCCGTTCAGGTTCGAATAAGCAATAAGATTGTTCATAACGGTGAAGAGAAAAGGTTGATAGTGGGGATTCGTTACGATAAAGAAGCAAGCCCTATCTTGACGCAGTGGAAGCATCCTGGCAAAGGAGTTTACGTCTTAGGCATTGAGCCAGGCAATGCAACAACAGAAGGGCGCGCCATACACCGTGAGAGAGGAACCTTGCCGTTACTCACTCCTGGAGAGCGGAAAACGTATACATTTTGCGTGGAAGCTCAGTTGGAACCCATTTTGCCCGTAAGAGGGTGAATATTCGCGTTAAGGATTAACGATATAATCATGAATTGGAGTGATCGGAAATGAAGTTGTTTTGGGGAGATCTGCACAATCATTGTGGCATCACTTACGGCTTTGGCGGTTTGGAAAACGCTTTGTCTGTTGCCAAAGAACAATTGGACTTCTGCGCGATCATTGGGCACGCCATGTGGCCGGATATGCCGGAGAGGACGGAGGAACTGGAATTTCTGGTCGATTTCCATTTGAAAGGATTCGCTAAGCTTAGAGGCAATTGGGAGCATGTCCGTGAAATGGTAAAAGCTTGGAATGTTCCACATGAATTTGTAACTTTTCAAGGATATGAGATCCACTCCAGTGAATTTGGTGATCATCATGTACTGTCAACTTCTGATGAACTTCCTCTGATCGAAGCGGGATCACCGTCTGAGCTTGTAGCTGCGCTGGCTCCACTGCCAGTCATTGCTGTACCTCATCATGTGAGTTACACGCCTGGCTATCGGGGAGCTAACTGGGAGGCGTTTTCGGAGCAAATCAGCCCTGTTGTCGAAGTATACTCCAAGCACGGCTGCTCCATGTCTGATTCCAGTGCATATCCCTGCTGGCATACGATGGGCCCTCGCGACTCGCGCAATACGGTCGTTTCGGCGATTCGTAGCGGACGCAAGTTCAGCTTCGCTGGATCAACCGACCATCATGCCGGATATCCTGGCTCTTACGGAGACGGCCGAGTGGCTGTGCTGGCCACGGACAAAACGCGCGATGCGATATGGGAAGCCCTGCTGGCTCGTCGAACTTACGCGATTACCGGCGATAAAATCGCTTGTTCCTTTACGGTGAATGGGGCTATCTTCGGCAGCGAGGTGAAGGTGGATGGACGCAGAGAGCTTAAACTGGATGTAACGGGCTGCGACTTCATTGACAAAGTGAGCGTCTACAAGAACGGTGAACTATGGAAAGTTGTATATAGCCAGCATGCCAGCCACGGGCAGCAGCTTACACAAGGCAAGTACAAAGTGCGTGTGGAAATGGGTTGGGGAGATAGTCAAACAGGGTATGTTTGGCAGGGCAACGCCCGTCTAGACAAGGGCCAGATCGTCTCGGTGGAGACATGTTTCCGGGGACAAAGCGTGCTCGCGCCGACGCCGGAGATGCGGGATAATCCGAATATTAACCTGCTTGGCAACAAGCTCATTGCTTGGTCCGAACAGACGGCGGAATGGACGTGTACGACGTTTAAAAATGTGTCCACACGGCACCCGCAAACCGCTGCGCTTATTTTCGAGATTGAAGGAGACACAAGCAGTCAACTATCGATTGAAGTGAATGGCCAGACATTTGTGTATACCATTGGTGAGCTCCTTGAAGGAAGCCGTTCGGCCCATATGCAGCCATACAGTTCAGAGGCCATCCTCGTTCATCGCGCTGTTCCTGAACACGCTTATTGCTTCCAGGGTGAATGGCAAGACGATGTGAAAGAACGAGATTGTGACGCTTATCACGTGGAAATCAGGCAGACTAATGAACAGTATGCTTGGATCACGCCTGTATTCATCATTTCTTAAGGAGGATCCCGTCATGGCAAAAGAATTGAGAGTCGGAATCATTGGCTGCGGCGGTATCGCAAATGCCAAACATATGCCTAGTCTGAGCAAACTGCCTCAGGTTAGTTTGGCCGCATTCGTTAACCGGTCAGAGGATAAGGCACGACTGGCAGCTCAAATATTCGGTTCGGAGGATGCCAAGGTATATGGGGATTATCGCCATTTGCTTGAAGACAAGACGATTGATGTTGTTCATGTCTGCACTTCAAACGACTCGCATGCAGAGATTGCAATTGCGGCATTGGAGGCGGGTAAACATGTGATGTGCGAAAAGCCTATGGCCAAAACGACGGCAGAAGCAAGAAAAATGGTTGAGACGGCGAAACGTACGAATAAGAAACTGACGATCAGCTATAACAATCGCTACCGCCCGGATTCGCAATATTTGTATCACATGTGCCGAAATGGCGATTTGGGACACATTTATATGGCCAAAGCGCATGCCCTGCGCCGCCGTGGTGTTCCGACATGGGGAGCTTTTCTCGATAAGGATAAGCAGGGCGGTGGACCTTTGCTTGATATCGGCACGCATGCGCTCGATCTAGCCTTGTGGCTGATGAACAACTATAAACCCAGAACGGTTCTGGGTAAAGCTTTTCATCAGCTAGGGCAGCATGCGAATGCAGCCAATCCGTATGGATCGTGGGATCCGGATCAATTCACGGTTGAGGACTCTGCCGTGGCGATGATTATGATGGAGAACGGATCAACGATCCAACTTGAGGCGAGCTGGGCGTTAAACATTACAAGAGAAGGCGCGGGCAAGGTGACGTTATGTGGTACTGAAGCAGGGGCAGATATGTGGGATGGTCTAAGCATTAACGGGGAAAAATATGGGAAATTGTATACGACTCGAATCCATCTTCAGCAAACAGGGGTCCCTTTCTATGAGACACGGGAAGAAAGCCCAGCGGATCTTGAAGCACGGTTATGGATTGAGGCGTTGATGAACGGGCAGGATCCGATTGTGAAGCCTGAGCAGGCACTTGTTGTGCAGGAAATCTTAGAAGCGATTTATGTTTCTTCGGAAACGGGGAAGGCTGTTTCGCTCTAAAGTTGGGGAGGCCTATTTGATGATAAAAGTAGCCCTAGTTGGCGAAGGGGATGTGGCGAAAAAGTATGCGCAACTGCTATCGGAAACGGGACAGGTGGAAATCGTCGGCCTGTACGATGAGCAGGAGGATAGGGCATTAGAGCTTGCTGCAAGTTACGGTGGCCTAGTCTTTCTCTCGTTTGCCGATATGAATGATGTACTGCCTTTGAGCACTTTATTCGTATGTGTCGGTCCCCAGAACGGCTGGACTAGAACGGTGATGCTCGCATTAGGAAAAGGCAGAACGGTTATAACTAAAATGCCTGCTGCTTCCCGCTTGTTGGATGTGCAGGCCATGTTGCGCGCTGCCAAGTCAAGCGGAGGACGATTGCTATTCGTCAACCCGGAACGCTTTTATGCTCACCATATCGATATCAAAAAGCGGATAGACGCCGGAACGATCGGCAGCATCGGGGTGATTAACGTCAAGCGTTATAGCCCAGCGCCGCCTGAAGGCAACGATGGATCAGGAAGCGCGGTCCAGCGGCTGGCTATGTACGATATCGAAGTGCTGCGCTGGATCGTTGGGGACATTACAAGTGTCTACGCCATGCAAAGAGGTACTGGTCACGTGGACTATGCCTTGGTAACACTACGGTTCCGCAGCGGTGCAATTGCCAACCTCGAAGCGTGCTTGGGATACCCAGAGGCGTACACATCCGCAGTGGAATATGCGGGTACGCAAGGTTTGCTTCGCTATGATAATCGGAAAACAGATGCCTTGCATATTTATAAATCGGCAAGTCCAAGGAAGCGCGGATTCAATCCTTCCTTTCGCAACCCTGAATATGAAGAGCTTGTTCATTTGTTAAGCTGCATCCAAGAGGGCTTGCAGCCGGTAATGACTGCAGAAGATGCTCTCGAAACGTTGAGGGTAACAGCTGCAGCCGAGCACTCGATCATGACGGGGCAGCCGGTTGAGCTCATTGACAACACATTTTCGCTTGGGATTGGAGGCGGAGAGAGTGAATAAACGGAAGATAGGCATGATTAGCTTTGCCCATCTGCATGCGGTTAGCTATTTGGAAGCTTTGATACAACGCGATGATGTGGAACTTGTCGGAATTGCTGATGAAAACTGGGAGCGGGTAGAGCCGTTTATCAGGAAATATCAGCTGCCCTATTATGCGGATTACCGTGAGCTGCTGGCTGGAGATGTCGAGGCTGTCATTATTAGCTCGGAAAACGCCAAGCACGCTGAGATGACCATTGAGGCTGCGAAGCACAAAAAACATGTCCTATGCGAGAAGCCGTTGGGTGTGTCCCGCGAACAAATGAATCAGATGATCGAGGCGTGTCATGCAAACGGCGTGCAATTGATGACTTCATTCCCGAATCGTTACATTCCGATGATCGTGGAGGCCAAACGTGCCATTGAGCGTGGGGAGATTGGCAGGGTAATCGCAGTCAAGGCGACGAACAAAGGTGAAATGATTGGCGGTTGGTTCAATGACCGTTCGTTGTCCGGCGGGGGCTCTCTCATGGATCACACTGTGCATGTTATGGATTTATTGAACTGGATTTTTCAATCAAAAGCCGTTGAAGTGTACGCACTGGGCGGTAGTTTATTCCATAAAATCGATATTGATGATGCTGCTATGGTGCATGTCAAATTTGCCAACGGAGTTATCGCTGCTTTGGATGCAAGTTGGTCAAGGAAACATGCAGCTCCATATAAACGCGACTTAACGATGGCGTTTATCGGGACTGATGGCGTGATTTCTATTGATTATTTTGCTCAGGTGAATGAAATATACAGCGAAACGGCTGGGCATGCGGAGTGGAGTTATTGGGGCGATAATAAAGATGAGTTGCTGGTCGATGATTGGATCAGATGTCTAAAAGAAGATCGATCTGTATCTATTACAGGTGAGGATGGCTATAATTCAACGGTTATCGCGCTTGCGGCTTACGAATCGATTCGTCTTCATAAACCGGTGCGACTTTAAGGGGGATAGCGAGGTATGCAGGGTAAGTGGAGTGTATAAGTGAAAGTGTACGCCGATTTCTCCTGTTATTTGCTGCAATTATGCTGCTTTTACCTAATTAACTGGAATTTCTATCGCTAATATTACCGAATTTAGGGAATTTTAGGCAGATATCACGCTTTAGCTGGAGTATCTACCGCTATTGCCTTCCCTGCCGCCGAGCAGGTGGAGATTAACGGTAGATTTTCCGGCTATTTCAGCTGCAGCGACTTAATGAATCGACTAGGTATAACTGGGCAACTAAAATCATCCCAACAAAGAATTCTCGATGATCGTCGTAGAAAGCTGCCTCAGCACCATCGAAACACCGCCGTGGGCAACGCCCAGCTCGCCTAAATCGGAACAATAAATTTCCAAATTCAGAAGAAACCGCTCAGGAATCATTTCACGCAGTGTGTTCCAGATCGAATTAATCAATGTAGGGCCAAGCAGCGCAAGAAGTCCTCCAAGGCAGATCACCCTTGGGTTGTACGCATTGATCACGTTTGCCAGGCCGATGCCTTGATAATGGCCAAGCTCGTGCACGGCACTCGTGATTTTAGAATCACCACGCTCAATTCCTGCCACAATCTCTGCAATCGACATTTCCTGAGGCGTTGTTTCCAACAACTCGTAAAGCGCCTTGATGGAAGCATACATCTCCCAACAGCCCCTGCTGCCGCAGGTGCATTTTTTGCCGTTCATATGGATGGTGGAATGCCCTAATCGCCCCGCAGTACCCGTCGTACCGGTGAACAATTCTCCCTTGCTGTAGACACCAACGGACAAGCCCCAGGAACTGGTTACATAGACTAAATGATCCGCTGCTTTGGCCCCGCCAAAATGAACTTCCCCCATTGCGCCCGCATAAGAAGCTGGATTGACATGGATGGTAAGCCCAGGAACTCGTTTGGCAAGCTCGCCTCGCAGAGGGAAATCGTTCCATTCCTGCAGGTTGGCGCTATAATCTACGACGTCAGTCCGGATATTGTAGTAGCCCGGGATGACAATTCCGACTCCTACAATGCCTAATTGGCGATGCGCGTGATCCGTTTCTAACTTTTTCAAAATTCCCGAAATCGCCTCTACGAAAAAGAAGGGATCTTTGCTTTGAAGCGGAATAATCATGCTGTCCAGCTTTTTGCCGAGCAGATCCGTAACGAGAACGGTGAACTGGTTGATTTCAACATCAATCCCAACACAGATGCCTGCTTTTTCATTCAAGTCGACCAGCGTAGGGGGGCGTCCTCTGGAGGTTCCGGTTGTGCCGAGCTCTACGACAAAACCTTTCTGTACGAAGAGGTCGACACAGCTAGAGACGGTCATTTTGTTAAGGCCAGTAAGAGAGGCGATTTTTGCACGAGATAATGGTCGGTATTTTAAAATCGTAGAGATGGCGTGTTCCATATTTATTTTTTTAACAAGATCATAATTTCCGATAGGTCCGTTCGAATGCAAATGAATCACAACCTTACTTCAAGCATGGTAGTTATTTAGTATGAATGATATACAAAATAATGAACGGTGTCAAAAAATATATAGCAGTATCCAAAAATTACCGTGCTTTTAATTAGTATAACGTATATACTAAATACCAAGAAGTTGAAAGCGTTTTATATATAAAAGTGGGGGTGTTTGGGCTAAATAAGGGGGGAGAATTCATTTTTATAACTGTTCAAAACTCATTGTTGACTTATTAACGAATAGACATTAAATTAATATCAACTAAGCACAGTATTTTACTTGGTATTACGTTTATACTAAATAAGTTAAAAAGGGAGTGTTCTGTTTATGAAAAGAATGAGACTCGCGAGTTATTTGCTGATAGGCATACTTCTGCTGTCCGCATGCTCCACTCAGACTAAAAGCACTACGGCAACCCCAGCTAGTGATACAAAAGCCGCCACCACGACCGCTACTGCCACACAAAAGCCGGAAGAGGTCACAGGTGAAATTTCATTCTGGTCCTGGTCACCAGAAGACAACGTCTGGCAACCCCTAATCAAAGCTTTTAATGAGAAATATCCCAAAATTAAAGTGAATTACGTGCGTACACCATCGGCTGACTACGATAAGAAAATTCAAGTCGCCATTCAAGGCGGCGAGGTTCCGGATGTCATGGCATTCTCCAACGGGCCGATGATCAAAAACTATTCGCCTATTCTTGAGCCATTAGCGCCTTTGGCAGAGAAATCGTTAGGTAAGGATTGGCAAAAGCTTTTCAAATCTACGCCAATGGAATCATCCAAGAAAAACGATTATAAGACGATACCAACAGGGGTCGCGGTGACGCCATTCCTTTCCTATGATGTGGACCTGTTTAAGAAAGTAGGCGCAGAGCCGCCAAAGACGTATGATGAGTTGAAACAAGTCGTGAAAAAGTTTGAAGAGGCCAAATTGCCGGGCATAGTGCCACGTTTAGGCTTCGCTGGCGGTAAAAGCGCAACGGTAACGGATGTCTTTTACACGCTCGTTAACCAGATTGCACCAGGCAAATTGTATGAGGCGGATGCGGGAAAAGCGAAATTTACCGATCCGGTGTTTATTCAAGCGACGAATGCGTTCAAACAATTTTATACAGATCATCTCTTCCAAGACGGCAACCTGACAACCAAATTCGACCCAGATCTTCGCGATATGTATGAGCAGAAGAGACAGCTTCCAATGATTCTCGTTGGGGCATGGATCATGACAGACGTAGCGAATAAGGATAGCTTGAAAATTGGCGACCGTACCTTCGGACTGGTGCCGATGCCGACAATTGCCGGCGGCAAAACAAGTGTCCTCATCAACGGTGATGTACCCCTCGGCATAAGTAAAGATTCCAAACATAAAGAGGCTGCCTGGAGATTCGTAGAGTTCATGGCTACTGGCGAATATCAGACGATTCTGAGTAAAGCACTGCAGTTCCTTCCTGTGAAAGAGGGACTATCCATGGATAAATCCGCTCTCAAAACCGACATTGAGAAGCAATCCGTTGATGTGGTTCTGAACGCACTTACGAATCATGTAGGCGGCATTCGCTTCCTGGACAATGCCTCTATTGAACAAGCGCTTTTTGCTAATTTACAAAAGGTGGCGACTGGAACGGTGACGCCGGAGCAAGCGATGGCTGACGTACAAAAAGCTTCAGATGCCGTGAAACGCTAACAACTACTTCGCTCAATTGGACTACATTGCGTTTCATTAATTAAGCTTACATTCATGAAGAAGCGGGCTTCTGTTATCTGCAGCTTGGCAGGCAGAGGTCCCTCCCTCGTGAAGGTTGTGAGGAGGAGCCAAGTGGATATCGCGTTAACGGCAACGAAACCAGCAGCAGCCAAATCGAAAAAGAAAAAGCGAGGACGCTTCACCGGCTTATATTTTGCTCTGCCTTTACTACTTTTTGTCTCGGTGTTCACGTTTTTCGGCATATTTTATAATGTATATATCGGATTTTTTGAGTGGTCGGGCATTGGCAGCAAAGTGTTCATTGGTCTCGACAATTATATGAGTCTGCTTCATGATCCTAATTTCTATCAAGCACTTGGCAATACGCTCTATTTTCTAGTTATAACCATTCCGCTCTCGATGGCGCTTGGACTCTTGCTAGCAACCTTGCTTAACGGCGTTTGGGTGGCGGATGGGCTATTTAAATCCATTTTCTTTTTGCCGCATGTGATTGCTGTTGTCACGGTAGGTACGACGTTCGCCGGCATTTATGAGCCGAATTTTGGCTTGCTGAACACGATGCTGCGGTTTGCAGGTGCGGAAAGCTGGGCGCATTCCTGGTTGTCAGAGCCAGCTACTGCGCTGAATGCGATTGCTGCCGTCTACATTTTTGCCAATACGGGATTCTACATGCTGATTTACTATACCAGTCTGCTAAACATTGACCAGGAAATATTCGAAGCCGCAAACATCGATGGGGCCGGGGTGCTGAGGCAATTCCGCCATATTATTTTCCCCATGCTCAGCGGTACCCACATCACATTACTCATTCTAGGCATTATCTATGCGCTCAAAGTATTCGACTTAATCTGGATTATGACAGAGGGCGGTCCGGGAGGAGAGACGGAGCTCATCTCCACTTTCTTATTCCGGGAGTCTCTTCTCAAATATAGAACGGGATACAGTGGAGCGGTTTCCGTTGTTCTGCTGCTTATCGCCTTTGGTTATACGGCTTTCCAGCTGCGCGTTTATAACAAGGTTAGGAGGTAAAAAGATGTTCGGTCGCATGCAACGCTCTGAAAAGATCACGATGAATCTTCTTCTCCTAATCCTCGCTGTTATCTGGGTGATTCCCATGGTTTATCTGGTGATGTATTCGTTCGAGGGTGACCAGTGGGGAAATTATCAAGCTGTCGTAAGTTTGGACTTATTTCCGCATTTTCTAATCAATAGCTTTATTGTATCGACTTCGGTCGTGCTGCTGCTGCTTATCGTTGTATCCTTAGCGGCGTTTGGCTTCAGCAAGCTGAGATTTCCTGGGGATGCTTCTGTTTTTGCCATTTGTTTAATTGGTCTGATGATCCCGCCTGTTGCGATGCTCGTTCCTTTATTCCAAACCATCAAGTCCTTTCATTGGATGAATACGTATCTATCCTTGATAGGTCCAGAAGTCGCGATGAGCATTCCTTTCTCCTTGCTGCTTGCCCGCAACGCGTTCGACGAAGTGCCTGGAGAGCTCTTGGAAGCAGCGGAGATTGACGGTTCCAATGCATGGGGAAGATTCGTTCATGTGATGCTGCCTCTGGCCATTCCAGTGCTGACAACCATTGGCATCCTAGCCTTTCTCAACTCCTGGAATCAGTACGTACTTCCGCTTGTTTTCATTAGCAAGGAAACGATGTTGACGGTGACCATGGCTCCCAAATTTTTCATCAAAGAGTATACCTCTGATTACCATAAAGTGTTTGCAGCGCTTGTGTTAATTACGATTCCTGTCGTGATTTTGTATATCTTCGGTCAAAAGTACATGCAGCGCGGCTTGACGAGCGGCGCCATCAAATAAACATCTGATTCTGGAGGTTAAAATGAGAGAACATGAAGCTCGGGACAAAAAGCCGAATATTGTATTTTTAATCGCGGATGATCATCGATTCGACGGGATCGGCGCTTATGGGAATCAGGTGGTACAAACACCCGTTCTGGATAGCCTTGCAGCTGAGGGTGTGCGATTTACATCCATCTACACAATGGGAGGGCAAACGGCTGCACTCTGCGTACCCAGCCGGGCCTGTCTCTTGACGGGGACGAATGTTTTTCAAGCAACGGTAACGGAGAAAGAAGTTAAGCTTGGTGAGACGGAAAATCAGCAGCTATGGGCGATTAATCCTACCCTCCTGACATGGCCAGAAGTGTACCGTAGAGAGGGCTATCGGACCTTCGGCATCGGCAAGTGGCACAATGGCAAAGAGAGCTTTGCGCGAAGCTTTTCGGACGGGGCCAATATTTTCTTTGGCGGTATGGGTGATCATATTGGCCTGCCCATTCATGATTATGATCCTACAGGTATGTATCATGCGGACCATGCAGTTCCAAGCGAGAAGTTTTCGACGGAGCTTTTTGCAGAAACAGCCATTGATTTCATCCAGCAATATAAGGAAGAGGAGCCGTTTGTCTTATACGTGGCATTTACAGCGCCGCATGATCCACGGACTCCGCCTCAGGCCTATTTGGATCTTTATGATAATGAGCAAATACCACTGCCTGACAATTTCATGCCAGAGCATCCATTTGATAATGGCGAGATGCATGTGCGTGACGAGAAGCTGGCCTCTTTTCCGCGCAGGCCAGAAGAAATTCGCCAGCATCTAGCTGAGTATTACAGCATGATTACGCATATGGATGAGCAAATCGGCCGTATTGTGCAGATACTAAACGAAACCAATCAGCGCGAGCAGACGATCATCGTATATACGGCCGATCATGGCATCGCCTTGGGGCAGCATGGGCTTATGGGCAAGCAAAGTTTGTATGATCACAGCATCCATATTCCGCTCATCATGCAGGGGCCCGGACTGGCGCAGGGAGTGGTGGCCAGCGGACTTGGCTGTCAAATGGATATTTTCCCGACTTTGTGCGAACTAACGGAAACATCGCTGCCACAATCGCTTGAGGGTAAAAGCATGGTTCGAATGATAGCTGGTGAGAAAACAGAGTCAAGGAAAAGCGTGTTTGCCGCCTATAAAAATGTTCAGCGCATGGTGAGTGATGGACGCTGGAAATTAATCCGCTACTACCGCAGGGGCGAAGTGGGTACGAATCGGACGCAGCTGTTTGATTTACACAATGATCCATGGGAAACCGAAGATTTGACGGAGGATTCCGCTAACCAAGAGCAGCTGGAGCGATTGGAACGTGAGCTGTTAGCGTGGCAGAAGAGCGTGCGCGATCCGATTGTAAATGTAAGTGAGGGGAAAAAAGGATGAGCCGTCCCAACTTTCTGTTTCTATTTCCAGATACGCATCGTGGAGATTGGATGCCATACGCACCGGCTGCTTTAGCTGCTTTGGGCATGGAGTCACTGCCGATCAGAATGCCTCATATGGAGGCTTTAATGAAGCAAGGCGTCACCTTTACGAAGGCGATTACCTCGTCTCCCTTGTGTGCACCGGCCCGAGCCTGCCTGGCATCGGGATTACGATACAATAAGCCGAAGGTGACCGGCAATCATCACAATTACGATTTGTCACGCAAAACGTTTTACTCGGTCTTGAAAGATAATGGCTACCGTGTTGGCGGCGTCGGTAAGTTCGACCTGCACAAAGCCACCCATTGGTGGGGGCTGGATGGCTGGATTGATGAATTAAGCCAGCTTGGTTATACAGATGCCATCGATAATGCTGGCAAAATTGATGCGATTATTTCGGGCAAGGAGTCTCCGAAGGATCCCTATATGAAGTACTTGTATCAGGAAGGGTTAGCTGACATTCACCTGCAGGATATGCAGGATCGCGGCCAACGAACCGATGCCACAGATTTGCCGGATGAGGCGTATTGCGATAATTGGCTGACGCGAAATGGCGTGCAAATGCTGGAGGACTTCCCCGCTGACCAGCCTTGGTTTCTCATGGTGAACTTCGTTGGCCCGCATGAGCCATGGGACATCACGCACCGGATGAAAGCGGATTGGGAGCAGGTGCAATTTGCAGAGCCGAACAACAGCAGCGTTCCGGAAGAAACATGGAACCCTGTTCGGCAGAATTATGCCGCCATGCTGGAAAATATCGACCGCAATATCGGTCAGCTTCTTGATGCGGTAAAGCGCAGAGGCGACTTGGAGAACACGGTGATCATTTATTCCTCGGACCATGGCGATATGCTGGGGGATTTCGATAAATTCGGAAAATGCAAGCCTGAGCGTGGCTCCGTGCACATTCCGCTGGTGATTAGCGGGCCTGGCATTCAGAAGGATCAGGTCAGCGAAGCGTTGGTAGAACTGCAGGATTTGGCAAGCACGATACTGGATTTGGCGGATCTCACCATGGAGGAAGCGGAAGATTCGATTTCGCTGAAAAGCGTGGTGCGGGGCGAGGTGACGTCCAGTTTGCGCGACGTTCAAGTGTCCGGCTTGGACGAAGGGCCACAGCATCCTGGCTCGTGGCGTGTCGCTTCGGATGGCGAGTGGAAGCTGATTGCTGAGCGGGATCGGGGTGATCGTCTGTATCATATACGAAGCGATCCGTGGGAGAATCGGAATGTTGCGGACGATTACCCGGACGTGACGGCTAATCTCAAGGCTGCGCTTCAAGGATTGTGAGTGGGGCATAGAGTTATAAGAGGTTACCTTACAAGTAGAGTGCTTCTACTTGAGGGTAACCTCTTTTTTGCGGTGATTGGCCTATATGCTAGCTGCTATCTGAAAAGTGCTAATTGTTGGGTAAAATGAAAAATAGCTATTTTCTATCGAAAATGAAAGAATAAGAGACCACAGTTCCCCTCAGCCAGTCTAGGCACCGATTTATTGCCGAATAAGGGATCATAGTTCCCTCAGCAAGTGAGTATCCTCTGACTGGGGTTGGCAGCCGCCATGTGGCGGCGACACAACGCGCGCTTGAGTTTGGTTTTTCATACATTTTTACATTATTTCTGTATAAACAAAAGCTGATATAATTGATATCATTCATATAAAGATTGATAGCGATTTCAAGGTTGAAAGGAAAGGTGGTGGGCAATGTGTCTGTCGCCCCCGTACGCGTGCTGATCATTGATGATGAATTGCCGTTAAGACAAGAGCTCCGATCCATGCCATGGTCTACATTTGGCGCAGAACTGGTTGGAGAGGCCGAGAATGGGGAAGAGGCTTTGGAGCTCTGTATAGCTTTGGTACCTGATCTTGTTATTTCAGATATTACGATGCCCATCATGGACGGAATGGAATTGTTCCGCAGCGTCAAAAAAAGATTCCCGCACATCCAATTCGTCCTGTTAACCTGTCATAGCGATTTTCATTATGCCCAAGAAGCGCTGAAGTTAGGAGCTTTGGATTATTTTACGAAGCTGTCTTTTGATGAAGAAGATATGAAGACGGCGATTGAAAAGGCGAGAGCAGCGATCAGACGTGAAGTCGATCTCAAGCAATATGAACAAGAACGGATACGCAGGGAGCTGGCTAACGCTCCAAAATCAGGGACAAGTGACGAGCGGAAAATTCGAAAAGAAGTCCAGCTTGCCCAGAAGATCATCGAGACTAAACTCGGTGAGCCAATTACGCTGACCTCCGTCTCGGAAGAAGTTGGGCTCAGCTCATACTATCTAAGCCGGCTGTTTCGGGAAGAAACCGGGGAATCTTTCAATGATTATGTGACTCGGCTGCGCATGGAGAAAGCTGTGAATCTGCTTCAGAACACGCAGCTCAAAGTTTATGAAGTCGCTGAACAGGTAGGCATTCCGAGTTACCGTTATTTTTCGCAACTTTTTCGAAATTGGACCGGCGTAGCACCTACAGATTATAAAAAGGGATGATACCAATATGAAAGCGCTTATCTCGTGGTTTGGCAGCTGGAGCATGTTGGCCAAGCATTTTCTATTTTTGTCCCTGGGAACACTTGTGCTGTTGGGAGGGCTTGGTTTCATCAACTTGCGTGAAGCGGAGGGGTTATTTCGGAGACAGGTTATTACGGACGCTCAAATTATTATTGACCGAACCAATTTATATATGAATGCTTATCTGGATAATGTGCAAAATATTCTTATGCTTATCTCGACCCGTGAAGATTTGTTGAACGAAGGCAAAGAGAAAGAGGCCTCGGATGTTCTGCGCTCGTATGCGAATATGAACAGAACGCTGTATAAGTCGCTCTATTTGGTCGGTGTAGATGGGCATGTCATTTCCGACTCGCAAACCACCTTTGATATTATTGGAAATCCGGAAATCCCAAAGCTGCTTGAGAAAGCCAAGCAAACCTACGGAATATTTATCACCGAGCCTTATCAATCCCCTATGTCGGGTAAAACAGTCGCCTTCGTGCTGCCGATTCAATCATCTTCGACGAAGTCATTAAAAGGGATCGCCGTCGTGGAAATCGACCTCGTTCAATTAACGAATATGATCGCCCAATTCATGAATACGAAGAATCAAACCTTTGCTATCATCACGAACAAAAAGAATGTTGTCCATTCGTTTGATGTCGGGTTACCGCTTAGCTCTTACCGGCTGCTTCCTTATCATACGTCTGTGTATCCGCCCGAGCTGGATGAAGGGTTTGTCGCTCAAGTATCGGATCTTCCTCTCGGAGCATCGGAGATAGAGGGCCCGGAAGGCGATTTGGTTGCGGTCAAGTCCGGCATGAATAATCTTGGCTGGTATTTTATCGCCTTTTATGAGAATAGCTTCTTCTATCAAAATATTGCCAGTCTATACCGGAATTTCAGCACAGCAGGCGTATTCTGGATATTCCTCGTATTGGCCAGCACGTACATGATCAGTCGATATATTACACTTCCGGTACGCACATTGGTTGCGAAGATGGATCGGGTTCGAGATATGGATGTGCTTCACACCATACACGCAACTGGAAATGATGAAATTGGCCGGTTGGCGCGAAGTTATAATGCCATGATGGAGCGGATCCATCATCTGCTTCAGGAAACGAAGGAAGCGGAACGCCGCAAGAAGCACTTTGAGCTGAAAATGCTGCAGAGTCAAATTGCCCCGCATTTTCTGTATAACACCCTTGCTTGCATTAGTTCTTTGGCCAAACAGCACAAAATCTACGAGGTTCGGGAAACGATCAAGACCCTTGTTGGTCTGTTGTCTTTCAGCTTTGATAAAAGCACGGAATTCGTTACTTTAGCGGACGAACTGGAAGGACTGCGCATGTATGCATACATTCAGAAGGTACGCTACGGGGATAAGTTCACGATGGAGATTGACACAGCACCTGCCACGATATCCAAAACAATTCTAAAGCTGACCCTGCAGCCGCTTGTGGAAAATGCCATTTTCCATGGAATTGTTCCGCTGAAACGTGAGGGAATCATCCGTATACGGGCTAAGTGTGTGAAGGATAAATTGATCATTACGATTAGGGACAACGGGCTCGGAATGAACTCTGAGGTCCTGAATAGTCTGTTCGAAGAGCGGCACAAAGCGCCGAGCAAGCATAGATTTACAGGAATCGGGATTATGAATGTCCATGAGCGAATAGGTCTCCATTTTGGAGCAGCGTACGGTTTATCCATTTTCTCCTTGTCCGAAATCGGAACGTTGATCCGAATCGAGCTTCCGGCAATGGAACATGAATATACAGAAAAAAACAAATAAAGCGTTTGCAAGAATTCGAACATTTTCGCAGGATCACTGTATATTTTCCAAAGAAAGCGCTTGCTATACTTAACTCAACCCGTTAGGAAGCGAGTGATCAGATGGAAAAGAGGTGGCCTCATGGAACAGCAAGTCGTAGTCAAGCAGGAAGTAAGGGCGGGTAGAAAAACAAAAGAAGCGAAGCTTAAATTATCTGCGAAGCAGGTTTGGGCCTTTCGGGCTTTTTATCTCATGCTTTTACCTGGCGTTATTTATTTCGTCATTTTCCGCTATATTCCCATGTATGGTGTGATTATTGCTTTTAAGGATTTTCAAATATTGGATGGCATTCTCGGCAGCGGTTGGGCTGATCCGTGGTACAAGCATTTTGCGACGTTTTTTAATTCTCCGTATTTCGGGCAGCTGATGGTCAACACGTTCGTCATTAGTATTTACAAGCTGCTGTTTGGCATGGCACCGCCGATTATCATGGCTTTGCTGCTCAATGAGTGCAGGCTGCGATGGTTCAAAACGGTTGTGCAAACGCTAACGTATATGCCGCATTTCTTATCTTGGGTCATCATTTATGGTATCCTCATTGCGCTGCTCTCCCAGAATTCGGGGATCGTCAACCGGTTTATCGAAGATGCGGGCGGCCAGTCGATTGGCTTCATGACCTCGATTGATTACTTCCGGACCATTCTGGTAAGCTCGGAAGTTTGGAAGGATCTCGGCTGGGGCGCAATCATCTACCTGGCTGCGATGACAGCGATCGATCCAACCTTATATGAGGCAGCCCGTGTGGACGGTGCAAGCCGTCTGAGAATGATTTGGCACATTACGCTGCCAGGCATTCGAAATATCATTGTGCTTCTGCTCATTTTAAAGCTGGGACATATTATGGATGCTGGTTTCGATCAAATTTATATTTTGTATAACATTCAAGTGTATCAAGTTGCGGATATCTTGGATACCTGGGTATTCCGGACAGGGCTGCAGCAGCTCAACTTCTCACTGGGGGCCGCCGTAGGATTATTCAAATCCGCTATTGGGCTTGTCCTGGTATTAGGCTCCAATCATTTATCCAAGAAGTGGGGTGATGGCATATGGTAAGAGGCTGGGAAGACCGGATCGTCAATACGATCGTCGTTGTCATCCTCGGACTTACTGCATTGGCGGCGATTATACCGCTGATGTACGTGATTGCCGTGTCCATCACACCTTTCTCCGAGGTACTGAAGAATGGTGGATTCATCCTCATTCCTAAGTCCATCACTTTTAGCGCTTATCACAAGCTTTTCACGGAAACGAATATTCCAAAAGCTTTCTGGGTGACAATCTTTATCACCGTTGTAGGTACGATTGTGAACCTGATATTGACTTTGCTGATGGCTTATCCGCTTAGCCGTCGCAATCTTCCAGGCAGAAGCTTCTTCCTTCTTATGGTTGTGTTTACGATGCTGTTCAGCGGAGGGCTGATTCCGACTTATTTAGTTGTGAAATCCTTAGGGCTCTTGGATTCCGTCTGGTCGATGATTCTGCCGAATGCGATTTGGGCGTTTAACATTTTGATTATGAAAAGCTTTTTTGAAAGCCTTCCTGAAGAGCTGTTTGAATCGGCTCGGATGGATGGAGCGAAGGAATTCCGGATTCTCTGGCAAATCGTATTGCCGCTCTCTATGCCGTCTATGCTCACAATTGGGTTGTTCTACATGGTCGGCCATTGGAATGAATTTTTCCAGGCGATTATGTATGTGACGGATCGAGATTTGTTCCCCTTGCAGGTCGTTATTCGCGAAATTCTCATGCTGACCCAGCAACCGCTGGAAAATGCCGAAAATATGCTTCCTACCGAAACGATGCAAATGGCGTCTGTTGTTGCTGCAAGCTTACCGATCATTATCGTGTATCCGTTCATTCAAAAGCATTTCACCAAAGGAATGTTGATGGGCTCCGTCAAAGGTTGACCCCGCTCAGTGCATCAGGACTGCAGCCTGATTCGTTCTGTAACGGCGACAATAGAAACAACTTTTATTTTAAAAGAAAGAAGGGGTATCTATGAAAAAGAAATTGCTTGTACCAATTCTTCTCGCCATGACTTTCGCCGGTGGAACGCTGATTGCCGGTTGCGGTGGAGCACCTGCTGCGAATAAGCCTGCTGATAAAGCTGCGGAAAGCGGTAAACCGGCTGCTAACGCCAAGCCCGTTAAGCTTGATATTATCGAAACGGGCAGCGGTCTTCCTTCTCCTGATCAGGACATTATTAAGCAGGAGCTGGATAAAGCGCTGGGCACGGATCTTAATTTGACCGTATATGCCTCTGGTGATGATTATAAAAATCAATTAAACGTGCGTATGTCATCGGCGAACTTCCCTGATTTATTCGCTGTAGATCGCCAACAATTAAAGCAATTTGCCGATCAAGGTCTTCTGCTTGATCTCACACCTTATTTGGATAAGCTTAAGCCAGTACAAGAGTTCATTGGGGCTGACAGTTTGAAGAAAGGGATGATGAACGGCAAAACGTATGCAATTGCCAAGTCACCGCAGGTCCCCTACAATACGTATTGGATTCGTCAGGATTGGCTGGATAAGTTGAATTTGAAAGTCCCTACGACGCCGGAAGAACTGCTCGAAGTGGCTAAAGCGTTCACGGAGAAAGATCCGGACGGCAATGGCAAAAAAGATACGTATGGCCTCACTGGCGGTAAATTAGGTGCTTTTGATACCGTCTTCGGAGCTTATGGTGTAGGTATGGACGGCGGTTTACCGACCTTTTATGTCAAGGATAATAAAGTTGTGAACTCCTTGTATGATTCTGGGATGAAGGACGCCCTCGGTTTCGTACAGAAAATGATTGCTTCCGGTTCCGTAGATCCAGAGCTTTTGGCTAATTCAGGCCTTCAACATCAGCAAAAAGCGATAAAAGGGCAAGCAGGTATCGTCTATCTGGATTGGCCGAATGTCACGAAAGACCAATTTGTTGAGCAGATCAAAGCTGTGAATCCCAATGCCAAATGGGTGCAAGTCGATGCGATCAAAGGTCCAGGCGGGAAATATGCCAGCGCCTATGATATTGGCAAGGCAGCAGGTCTGTATGCCGTGCCGAAGTCCCTTGAGAAGAATCCGGAGAAGCTGCAGAAAGTCATCGATTTACTGAATTATGTGTCTTCGAAAGATGGTTCCTTATTGGTGCAATACGGGGTAAAAGGCAAACATTTCAACCTCGATGGCAGTAAAGTTGTCCCGACAGATCTCATGGGCAAAGAAGGCGGTTATTTCTGGCTGTACCAATTCGCAGGGCGCCCGGAAATGGAATATTTGACAGTGAAATTCGGTCCGCAGGCTAAATTTATGGAATATGCAAGCAAACAGCCGCACATTGATGGTTTGGCCGGATTCGTTGATATGCCGAATGGCTATAACGATGCAGATGCGAAGCGCTATATTGAAGAAGAATTCTCCAAATTCTTGTATGGCAAACGTCCGCTCAGCGAATATGACAGCTTCCTGAAGACGCTTGAAACCTCCATGAATTATAAAGCCTATTTAGATGCAGCTAACAAACAGATCAAAGAGCTTGGCTACGTGAAGTAAAAATAGAAGGAAAAGTTGAGGGAACAGCGTGCGGAAAAGGAAGGAGAAATGGGCTTCCTTTTCTTTTAAAAGAACTATTTACACGTGTAAATTTTGTGGTTATAATTACCATAAATCAATAATAAAAATGAGGAGTGTATGCATATGACACAAACAAAATTAGATATTCCTGCACTTATTGAGCAATTTAACGAAAACGGTTATTTGATACTGCCAGGCGTTTTGTCAGAAGAAAAAGTTAACCGCTTGAACGCTGCCATCGACCGAATTATCGCTGAAGAACCGGACTCATTAGCTTATAACATTTATAACAGCATTGAGAGAGATGATGAAATAGCTGCGCTAATCGATGAACCGGCGTTGCTTCCTCTGATGGTGAATCTGCTTGGCTATAACATTCAGCTGCACATTTCACACTTAACCGTACGTAAACCGAATCCCAACGATGTGAAGACCGAGTCACACAGCTTCATTAACTGGCATCAGGACGGTCCGCATCCACAGTTTCCGAAGCAAGATGGCATCACCTCGACCTATTACATCAAAACATGCTATATCTTGAGCGATATGTCCCAGCCGGATCGTGGTAATACCAAAATTATCCCTGGCTCACATAACAAGCCGTTTCATCCAGAGAGTCAGAATGTGAATGGTCTAGTGGACGGCGAAGTGCAAGTATGCGGCAAGCCAGGCGATGTGTTCATATTCCCGCAGAACCTGTGGCATGCCGGTGCGCCTAATCGCTCGGAATTTACACGCCGGCAATTGTTTCTAGGCTATAGCCCGATCTGGATGAGACCAATTGACTACCGCACGGCATCCGAACAATTGCTGGAAAATGCCTCTCCATACCGGAAGCAGCTTCTGGGGGTCATTGATGAGAATCCGTTTAAATATTATGTTCCATCCGAATCTATGGTACCATTAAAGGAGCTGTACAATCAGGATGCTGGCAAAAGCGTCTACAAATAAGCTCACTTGGAAGAGGTGGATATCTTGGGTTCATCAACAAGATTAGAGGGAAAGATTGCGCTTGTTACGGGAGCATCACGCGGACTAGGGCGTCATATCGCAGCTGCACTTGCGGCAGCAGGAGCGAATGTTGCAGTCAACTATGCATATAGCGTGCAGGATGCAGAGGAAACGGTTCGGCTGATTACCACAGCAGGAGGCAGCGCTTGTGCATTTCGCGCTGACATCACAAGCGAGGGAGAAGTTAGCGAGCTCATCGAGCGAGTGGAGCAGCATTTTGGCAGGAGTATTGATATTCTGGTTAACAATGCGACAGGCCCTCAGCCGATGTTATCCATTGAAGAGAGCACATGGCAGACCTACTTGGATCAACTGGATTTCTTCGTGAAAGCGCCTTTACTGCTTGCGAAAGCGGTGCTCCCGGGGATGAAGTTGAAGAGAGAAGGAAGTATTATTCATATCGGCAGCGAAGTCGTGCAAATCGGGAATGCTAACTTCTCCAGCTATGTCACGGCGAAAGCATCCATGGTGGGCATGACGCGATCATGGGCCAGCGAGCTGGGGCCTCACGGTATCCGGGTCAATTTGGTTGCACCAGGTTGGATACCTGTGGAGCGGCATGAGGGAGTCAGCACGGCAGGTTACCAAGCCGGTGTACCGCTAGGGAGAGTCGGCGAGCCTGCGGATATTGCGAATGCCGTGGTGTTCCTGGCGTCGCCTGAGTCAGGTTTTGTTACCGGGCAATGTCTCTCGGTTAACGGGGGCAACACGTTTGGAATTTGATTACGTTTGTTAGGGTGAAAACGAATGGTAAGTAGGAAAGATGTAGCCGACCGCGCAGGAGTCTCCTCTGCGGTCGTTTCTTATGTATTGAACAATCGGGAGATTGTGAAGGAAGAGACGAAGCAGAAAGTGCTGGAAGCCATTCGCGAGCTTGGCTATCAACCAAATTTGTTAGCACAAAGCCTGAAAACGAAAAAGTCGCGACAGATCGCCGTGCTGATTAATTATCTCGGGAATCCTTTCGAGGCGGGTCTATTAATAAGCATCGAGCAGCATGCGAAAGACAGAGGGTATTTTGTGTTTTTCCAAACCTATAAACAAGAGGAAGAAGATCAGCTCAAGAGCTTGTTCATGGGTAGAGTGGATGGTATTTTACTGCTCGGGCAAGCGCTGAAACAGCAGGTGGTGGAGCATTTTCAGACGCTTGATATGCCGATTGTCTCTGTTTTGAAGCCGGCGGGTTCGGACTTGGACGCTTCCGTACCCTATATGGATTTGGATTGGGAAGCCGAGATGAGTAAGTTGGTCCGTCATTTGCAGCAGCAAGGCCATACTCGGATTGGCTTCATGGGTAGTGGTGATGCTGGTCAGCATTATGAAGTCAGGCTGCAGGCATTTATTCATGCGTTGCGGGAAACAGGTTGTACCTGGTATTCAGAGGATTTGTTGGATGGGGGAGGCAGGTTTGAGCCGGCTGAACGGGTATTGCACGCTGAATTGATTCGTCAGTCAGCCCACTTTACTGCACTGGTCTGTGCCAATGACTTGATGGCAGCTGGCTGCCTCGCCGCTTGCCGAAAGGCTGGTGCCCAGGTGCCGAAACAGCTGGCTGTCGCTGGTTGCGAGGATATTTTGATGTCCTCGCAAACCGATCCGCCGCTTACGGCCATCCATTATCCTCGTCCGCAAATAGGAGAGGCAGCTATGAGATTGCTGCTTGATACGATAGAAGGGAAGACGGCTGAGACGCCTCTCTTTTCAGGAGAGCTGGTTGTTCGGCGCTCTACGGAAGTTTGATGATGGCCCTGCCGGGATTGTCGGCAGGGCTTATTTGGTTAATTGATGGATGATATGACCCGCCGTGTTTCGGGAGGCTGAGGTGTAGCGATGGGAATATGAATCATTTTTTTAAAATTCACGGTCTGACCAGCTATGTAAGTATCGGGGTTCTGAATATGGGGATTGAGAGATAGGAGTTTTGGTATATCTAGACGCATACGATAGGCGATACTTCTTAAGTATCGCCAGTTTGTGCCATATAGGAATCCATTTCCTGTCACATCCAATCTGCAAGCATGTATATAGCTTATGAGTAGGAGTTCTATTTATGAGGATGGATTTACCAATTGTTGAAGGGGCGTTGAAAGGGAATGTGCGTTAGCGATGATTTGCACGGGGGTGCTGGTTTCTCGAGATCCAAGGGGATGATCATAGTAGGGGTTTCAGTGAAAATAGATGGAAAATCCACCGTTAATCTGCGCTGCTTAGCGGCTGGGAGTAAGTAGCGGTAGAAGCCGTACCCGTTAACCATGCGAATAGATGGGCAGAAAAGGTTAAATTCCTTGGATCATAGTAGAATTTTATTGGTCCTGTTCTATTTGAACGCGCTTTCTTGCCAGTAATGGTCATTTTTCTTAGGTGGAGTCAATCTGAGTTATTTTATCTTTTAGGCCCGTTTACCAGTTGTTATACTCATCAGTGAAACTGTGGTTTCAATTTAAGTGGAGGGGTGGCTAGATGTCAGCAACAGGCAGTATCGTGATTCAAAACGGCACGATCGTGACAGCGGACAGGTTGATCCCGAATGGACTCGTTCACATGGAGAACGGGTGGATAGTCGGTGTAGGAGAATCGGGCAGCGTGGAAGTGCCGACGGGGAGTGAGGTGCTGGATGCGGCAGGCGCCTATATCGCTCCAGGCTTCGTCGATATTCATTGCCATGGCGGAGGCGGGGTGTGGTCGTGGGAGCAGCCTTATGCATTTGCGCTTACGCACCTGAAGCATGGGACGACAGCGATCCTTCCTACATTTACATACAACGAGAGTCGGGAGCAAGTGCGGGACGGACTTCGAACCATTCTGTCAACGATGGAGTCGAGCAAGCCATTTGTGGAAGCAATCGTAGGTATTCATATGGAGGGGCCGTATATTAATAAAAAATATGGGGCCATCACATCCCCGATCCGTCCAGTTGATCCAGAGGAGTATGGTGAAATATTGAGGGAAGCCGGCGATCGGATCAAGGTTTGGACGATGGCGCCTGAACTAGGTGGCCAGGATATGTTTGTGAACGAGGCTGCCAAATACAATATTTCCTTGTCCGTCGGTCATTCCGAGGCGACTGCTGAGCAGATCTTCCGTTTTGTCCCTCAAGGTCTGAGAATCGGTTGTCACTGCACAAATGCTTCTGGCGCAACACCTTCGCCATCCCGCTATGGAGGAACGCGTGAAGTTGGTGTCGATGAGGCTGTTCTTGTTCATGACGATATTTACGCCGAAGTGATCCCAGATCGCGAAGGCATTCATGTCCGTCCTTTGATGCTGAAGCTGATTCATAAAACAAAAGGGACGGACCGTGTCATCATTATTACGGATGCGATGCCGGATGCCAGTGTCGATAAGGGAGATTCCTCGGACGTGAATTGGAATCATCTTGGCCACTTGGCCGGAAGCCGACTGACGATGGACAAAGCCGTGCGCAATATGATGGTTCACACGGGCGTCGGAATTGTGGATGCTTTTCGGATGGCTTCACTCAACCCGGCTAAAGTCATTCACATGGAGGATCAAATGGGAAGCATCGCACAAGGCAAGCGGGCCAATCTTCTCCTTATCGATGAAGAGATCCGAATTCAGCGGGTTATTTTACACGGCCAAACTGTGAAGTTCTAGGAAGAAAGGCGGTGAAAGGATGCAATTCGAGGAGAACATGGATACGCCGGCAATTGTGATTGATCTGGATCGGCTGGATGCCAATCTGAGGCGTACGGCTACACTAGCGTCCAACGCAGCCGTACGTTTAAGGCCTCATACGAAGACGCATAAGAGTATTTGGATCGCGCAAGAGCAGCTGCGGCACGGAGCCTCTGGGATAACCGTAGCAAAGTTAGGTGAAGCCGAGATTATGGCGAGTGGAGGCATAGACGATATCTTGATCGCCTATCCGATTGTCGGCCGCATTAAGCTCGAGCGACTCGGGCGATTGCTGCAGCAAATCAAGGTATCTGTCAGTGTAGATAGCTATGAAGTGGCCAAAGGGCTCTCGGAGCTTGGTGAACATCTGAAGCTTCGAGTTCCACTCTATGTGGATGTCAACAGCGGCTTGAACCGCTGTGGGAAGGAGCCCGGGGAAGAGACAGCCGAGCTGGCGGTAGAAATAGCGAAGCTGCCCGGCATCCGGCTTGCCGCCCTGATGACGCATGCGGGCCAAGCGTATGGTAAAAGCCATGCCGACGATTGCTTGGAGGTCGCCTTGGCCGAGGCGGAAGCGCTGTTGGAATCGCAGCGCATGCTCAGGAGACTAGGCGTCGATGTGCCGGACATTAGCGTCGGTTCAACCCCGACGTCGAAGTTCATTGGCGCACTCGCCGGCAGCGGAGTGACCGAGATGCGTCCGGGAGCATACGTGTTTGGCGACGGCTCCCAGCTGTACACAGGGCTGATCGGCGAAGAAGAATGCGCAATGTGCATCCATGCGACTGTCGTCAGCACGCCGAGACCGGGCACCGTGATCATCGATGCCGGCTCGAAGACACTGTCGAATGACAGCAGTGCTCATCGCAAAGGCTTCGGAATGATCACGGAATTCCCGGGCATCCTCGTGGAGAGGCTCAGCGAGGAGCATGGCATTTTGACCGTTCCAGATGGGGTTCAATTACAGATCGGCGACACACTTGCCATAATTCCGAATCATTGCTGCGCCGTTACCAATTTGCATGATCAGCTGCTGGGCGTACGAAATGGTCAATTAGAGCGAATCATCAAGGTAGATGCTAGAGGCAAAGTGAAGTAGCAAGAACGAACACGGAGATATCCATATAAAGGAGAATGATACGTATGTCACAGCACATTCATACGAACCTTGCACCTGAATTCCCGCTTCCTTTTTCGCAGGCGCTCCGAGCCGGTGATTTTGTCTATGTGTCAGGCCAAGTCGGCGTGGATCCCGCTACGCGTGAAGTCGTTGGCGAAACGATTGAGGAACAGACCGTTCAATGTTTGCGGAATATTGAAACCATCCTGGAGGCGGCTGGGCTTTCGCTCGACCATATCGTGAAAATCAATGCCTTCCTTTCCAGACAGGAGGATTTCCCGGGCTATAACAAGGCGTATGAAAACGTCATGAAGAAGCCTTTTCCTACTAGGACGTCTATCGGATGCTCCATCGGCAGCTATTTAGTGGAGATTGACGCTATCGCTTACGCTGCTACGCGTCGCGGAGAAAGCTGTGAAAATGAGTAACCGTAAGCTGCGTATTGCGGTAGCCGGTATTTTGCATGAGACGAATACGTTCGCTCCAGGCATAACAGATCTGTCTCATTTTCGCGATCAATGGACAGTGGGCTTGGAGGCATTTACCTCGCGGTACGCGGGAACAAGAACCTCCATGGGCGGAGTGATCGCTGCGGCTGCAAGTCATGGGGTCGAGTTGATTCCAGGTGTGTACGCAGCGGCGACGCCAAGCGGGATGGTGGAGGCGGCTGCAGGGGACGCGCTGATCGATGAACTTGTGGAAAGTATCGACAGCAGGGCGGCAGGACTTGTCATCATCATGCACGGCGCCATGGTATCCGAGCAATATGCTGATTATGAAGGCGAATGTCTCAAGCGTCTGCGAGCTAAACTGGGGTCCGATTATCCAATCGCGATGACACTTGATCTGCATGGCAATATCAGTCAGGAAATGGTACGGCAAGCCGACTTAATTGTCGGTTACGATACGTACCCGCATGTTGATATGTATGAACGGGCTGTCGAGGCCTTTAATTTGCTTATCCAGAAAATCCGAAGGAATATTCGCCCGGTACGGGCGTTGGCGCATACGGGGATGCTGGTCGTACCGCAAGGCATGCTGACGGATGTGGGCAGTATGAAGCAGCTCATGGAGCTTGCGTTCAGCATGGAACGCATTCCTGCCGTCCTCAATGTGACAGTGGCGGGAGGCTTCCCATACAGTGATGTGCCGGATGCAGGCATGTCGTTTGTTGTGACAACGGATGGAGATGCAGAGCTGGCCAGTCGCTGTGCTTCGGAACTTGCGCAGATGGCCATTGACCTCAAGGCGTCGTTTAATGTCAGCTATCTGACACCGCGCGAAGCAGTTGCCGAGGCTCTCGCCCAGCCGGAAGGTCCCGTCATTATCGCAGAAGGCTCAGACAATGTGGGGGGAGGGGCTCCGGCGGATGCGACCCATATGTTAGCGGAGCTGGTAACCTCACCGCAAAAAGCGTTGATTGTAATCCGCGATCAGGAAGCAGTGGAAGCTGCAAGACAGGTTGGCATCGGTGGCGTGTTCGAAGGCTGGGTCGGCGGTAAAAGCGATACGCTCCACGGTAAGCCGGTCCAGGTCAAGGGGAAAGTTCGGCTGCTGTTCGACGGGCATTATCGGCATGTTGGGCCTTATATGACAGGGCAGCGCGCGGAGATGGGACTAACGGCCGTCGTCGAATGCGGACAGCTGACGCTTATTTTGACGGAGAAGCGGGTGGCCCCGTGGGACGTTGGTCATGTGCGCTCGGTCGGGCTATGGCCGGCTGATTATCACATCATCGTGGCCAAATCAGCGCTCGCATGGCAGACGGCTTTCGGATCGTTCGCCAAGCATGTCATTAACGTGGATTCGCCGGGGTGCTGTAACGCGAATTTGGCGCATTTTGACTATCATCGGGTCCTGCGCCCTGTTTATCCGTTAGATGCGACACCTGCGCCAATACCGAGATTCAGAGCGTACGATTAAGCAAGGAATAAGGAGGATTCACGATGAAGCAGACCCAGAATTCGAAGATGAAATATACGGAATCACAAGCCTACTTAGCTGGCGGGGTGGCAAGCTCCTTAAGAAGCGCAATGAAGCCCACACCCTTATTCGCCACTGGAGGATCAGGTTCGAGAATTCGAGATGTGGACGGTAACGAATTTATTGATTACTTGCTCGGATATGGACCCTTGATTCTAGGCCATGCGCATGAAGCAACCGCCTCACGTGTCTATGAAGCCATGCAGCGAGGGATTACCTTCGGACTTCAGCATGAAGGAGAGATTGCGTTAGCCCGTCGATTAACAGAGATCTTACCATGTGCGGATAAGGTAGCGTTAAGCGGCTCGGGTACAGAAGCCGTGATGCTGGCGCTCCGATTAGCTAGGGCGCACACGGGCAAGCGCAAAGTCGTCCGCTTTCACGGTCATTATCACGGGTGGTCAGATACGGTTTTCACCTCATTTCCAAGCTCGGATATGCGTAAGTCTAGTACAGCAGCTGGTGCAGCTGAGGATAAACGGATTGTCCCGGGTACAGGCGGACAGAGCGAGCAGGCGCTGGAGGAAATTATTTTGCTGCCATGGAATGACACTGCGGTGCTGGAGGCGGCACTCCGTGAGCATAAGGATGACATTGCGGCGGTCATTTCCGAGCCCGTGATGTGCAATTCGGGCTGTGTGCTGCCGAAGCCGGGCTATCTGGAGCGCATGCAGGAGCTGACCCAGGAGCTGGGCATCGTCATGATTCTGGATGAGGTGATTACCGGTTTCCGGCTTGGTCTTAGCGGCGCGCATGGGAGGTTCGGGCTGAAGCCAGATTTGGTTACGATCGGCAAAGCTTTGGGCGGAGGGATCGCAATCAGTGCTGTCGCTGGCAGGCAGGATATCATGGCGCTTATTGAGAATGGGACGGTCAGCCATCTGGGCACGCTGAATGGGAATGGCGTTGCGACGGCTGCCGCTTTGGCAACTATTGCGGAACTGTCGCAGGAGGAGGGGGCGGCTTTTGCGAAAATGGAAACGAACGCAAGCAAGCTAGTCGAAGGGATTCGCAGCTTACTCGCGAAACACGCGATTCCTGGCCTCATCAACCATATTGGGCCTGTTTTCCATATGATGTTTACGCATGAGCCGAAAGTAGACGATTTTGCTTCCTTTATGAAGCGGGATGCGGCTAAGTATACCGAGTTTTCAGGTTATATGCTGGAGGAGGGTGTACTCGTTCGATCCAATGGACTGTGGTACATTTCTGCTGCACATGGCGCACAGGAAATTGAAGAGACGTTAGCAGCTGTCGATCAGGCGCTGGCTCGCTTATTAAGGGGGGAATCTGGATGAGGATGACAGATAAGATCGCGCTTATCACTGGCGGTTCAACCGGCATCGGGAAGGCGACGGCTGTCCGTTTTGCCGCTGAAGGAGCCAAGGTGGCTATAACCGGAAGGGAGAAGGCGGCGCTTCAAACAGCTGCCGAGGAAATTGCCGAACAAGGTGGGCAAGTCATTTGGATTGACGGCGATGTGCAGCTCAAAGCGGATGTTGTCCGGATGGTAGATACGGTACTAAGTCATTGGGGCACGATTGACGTATTGGTTAACAATGCGGGGATATGCAGTCCGGCCTCCTTTCTGGAGATCGAGGAAGCGGAATGGGACCGGCATATGGCGATTAATTTGAAAGGAACGTTCCTGACGGGGCAGGCCGTTGCGAAAGTGCTCGTCAAGCAAGCCAAAGGCGGCACGATTATTAACATGTCCAGTGTGAACGGCCTCGCAGCGGAGAAGGATCAAGCGCACTACAATGCAACCAAAGGCGGCATCAACTTGCTCACCATGTCCATGGCCATTGAGCTTGCGCCTTTAGGTATTCGCGTCAACGCGCTGTGTCCGGGCTTCATCGAGACACGGCTAACGAAGCCGCTGATTGATAATCCGACCGCTTTTGGGCCGTATCTGCAAACAATTCCGATGGGGCGTGCCGGGGTGCCGGAAGAGATTGCAGACGCTGCGCTTTTTATGGCAACGAACGATTCCCGTTATATGACGGGCCACTGCCTCGTGGTGGATGGCGGGCAGCTCATAAAGCTATCTTAACGAAGGAGAGCGAACCTACCTATGAGCATGGATGTAAGTCAGAAACAGGAACGCTACACCATCCAAACGATTGATAAAGCGTTGGATTTGCTGGAGCTGCTGGCTGAACATGGTTCCCTGAATTTGCTGGAGCTGACGGATCTGCTCGATCAACCCAAATCATCGACGTACCGCATCATTCTGACACTTGAACATCGGGCATTCATCAGTAGAAGTGACGACAACGGCAAGTATTGCCTCGGCTACAAGCAATTAATGCTGACGCGAGGGTTGTTGGAGCGCAACACACTAAGAGCCTCTGCGATGCATGAAATGAAAAAACTCTCAGAGCGCTTTGGAGACACGATCAATTTAGGTGTTCTAGTGGACGGTGAGGTGCTATATGTGGCCATCATTGAAAGTACGCAGCCGCTCCGGATGACGGATACGGTTGGTTCCAGATCCCCCTTTCACGCAACAGCGATGGGAAAAGCCATGACCGCTTACTTGCCTGAGGACGAAGTTAAAGAACTAATTGCACGTCATGGACTGCCGGCGATGACCAAACATACGCTTATTTCACCTGAATCGATAATTGCTGAATTAATTCAGGTCAGGCAGCAAGGATTTTCGATGGATGATCAAGAAATTGTAGAAGGTGCGCGTTGTTTGGCTGCTCCAATTTTTAATATGTACGGGACTATCGAGGGTGCAGTTAGCCTATCCGGGGCGATGCACCGATTTGCTCCAGACGTTGTGCCCGAAATGGCAGAAAGCATTAAGGCGGCTGCGCATCAGATCTCCCGAAAGCTGGGTTACCCCTATGCACCAATCGTTATGATTGATAAATGAGAGGAGAGCTCCTCATGCAACCCTTGCGTATTGCGGTTCTCGGGATGGTGGATGGGAATGGTCATCCTTATTCCTGGAGTGCCATGTTCAATAACTATGATAAAGCAGCGATGGCAGAATGCCCCTATCCGGCAATTCCGGTTTATCTTGCAAAAGAACCGAATGAAAAGCTGCAAATTCCAGGCGCGTCTGTGACGCACATCTGGACCGATGATCCCAAAGATGCGGAACACGTGGCGAAAACGTCGCTCATCCCTCATATCGTGAGCAGGCCGGAGGACGTGATCGGGCACGTAGATGCTGTGATGATTACGACAGATAAAGGCCACGAGCATGTGGAGCGCTGCCGGCCGTTTGTTGAAGCGGGTATTCCTATTTTTGTTGATAAACCGCTAGTCGACAATGAGCCCGATCTAAGGCAATTTAGGCGATGGGTACGGGACGGCGCCCGAATTATGTCATCCAGCTGCATGCGTTATTGCAAAGAATTCATGCCTTATCGCACTTCGATTCATTCGTTAGGACAACTTCGTTATACAAGCATCACGACTTGCAAAAGCTGGGAGCGCTACGGCATCCACGCTTTGGAGTCCATTTACCCCATTCTAGGCCCCGGTTTTCTTTCTGCACAAAACGTAGGAATCAAGGAACGAAATATCGTGTTATTTAAGCATCGCACACATGGCGATGTTGCTGTGATTGCGATTGATGATCTATATGGTTCGCATGGTCTCTTGCAGCTGTGCGGCACGAGTGCGAGCGCTACTGTCAGTTCCCAAGATACGTTTTATTCCTTCAAAACCCAGCTTGAAGCTTTTATTGAATATTTACATACTGGTGAGCGTCCTTTTCCGTTCAGTGAAACGGAAGAATTAATGCGTATGGTCATTGCCGGCATTCGAAGCCGGGAAGAAGGGGGAAGAATTGTCCCTCTGGAAGAAATCGCTGCGGATTAGATCCGCTTTTGGCATACACATGAAGGAGGACTAAAGGATGACAACACAATTTCATATGCGTCCGAGTCGAGTTTTACGCAAGCTTAGATCTGGGGAAACAGCAATTGCACTGAAGTTAAATCTTGCTGACCCGCGAATTACGGAAATGGCTGCCAGGATTTCTGGTGTGGACTGCCTCTGGACGGACATGGAGCATGTCCCGAATGATTGGGCTGTGATCGAGCGGCAAATCTGGGCAGCAAAAGCTTATGATGTGGATGTTCTAGTGCGCGTGGCGAGAGGCAGCTATAGCGATCTGATTCGCCCGCTGGAGATGGATGCAGCGGGAATTATGATTCCACATGTGATGAGTCTGGCGGATGCGAAGCAAATTATTCATCATACGAAGTTTCATCCGATCGGCCGCCGCCCGCTCGATGGCGGGAATGCCGATGGCGCTTTCTGCAATTTGGAGCTGGGCGACTACATCTCTCAGGCGAATGATCAGCGCTTCAATGTGCTGCAGATTGAAGATCCGGAGCCACTCTCTGAGCTCGAGGAGATGATTGCACTGCCTGGACTGGACATGATCTTCTTCGGTCCAGGGGATTTCAGTCAGGGCATTGGTGCGCCTGGCAAATGGGACCATCCGCTGCTGCTAGAAACACGCCAAGCGGTCGCTCGTCTGGCGCAAAAGCACGGCAAATTTGCAGGAACGGTAGGCAGTCCTAGCAACCTGTCGGAATTGACGGCGATGGGCTACCAATTTGTCAGTGTGGGAGCGGATGTCGTTGGATTTGGCCAATATTTAAGCGGAATTGCCGCAAGTATTAACCGCGTGTCTGGAACTGGCACGGATTCTGTCTACGGCTCAACGAAGAGCAGTTAAGGAGGCCGGGATATGTATACAGAGCTATTCTCTTTGCAGCAAAAAAGTGTCGTGATCACGGGAGGTTCCGGTTATCTCGGTTCGGCGCTCACGGAAGCACTGCTGGCCTTTGGCGCCGATGTCACGGTGGCGGATCTGAGCTTCCGTACAAATACAACGCTGGATGCTGCAATTCAGGAAGGTCGTCTGCGGGGTGTCGTCTGTGATGTTTCGAATACGGCTTCGATCCAGAATATGCTGCAGGAACACTTCGCAGCCAGCGGACGTTTGAACGTATTGGTCAACTGTGCTACCTATGGGGCAGGTTATGGCAAAGGAGCAGAGCTGGAATTCATGACAGATGAAGTTTGGCAAAAAGGCGTAGACGGGACGGCAGGAACGACGTTCCGCTGTATCCGGGAAGCCATTCCGTACTTAAGAGAAAGCGGCGGCGGCTCGATCATCAACTTTGCCTCGATGTACGGAATCGTTTCGCCCGATCCTTCCATCTATGGCGATAGCGGTGCGAACAACCCGCCAAATTATGGCACAGGGAAAGCGGGCGTCGTCCAACTGACCCGTTACTGCGCCGCACATTTGGCGAAATATGGGATACGCTGCAACAGCGTATCTCCGGGTCCTTTTCCGAACACCGTCATCGGTCAGAATGAGGCATTTCTTGGGCAGCTGCAAGCTAAGACCATGCTCGGTAGGGTAGGGAAGCCGGAAGAAATGGCAGGAGCCGTCATTATGCTGGCCTCCGATGCCTCCAGTTATATGACCGGATCGAACCTGATGGTGGACGGCGGATGGACGGCTTGGTAACGATAGGAAAGCGGTGCTTCCACAAGGGACAGGAGGAATTCGAATTGAATTCGCATGTGATGCAAAGTTTCTCGCTAGCCGGCAAGACGGTATTACTGACAGGAGGCGCTGGGCTCTATGGTACGCAAATTGCGATCGCTTGCGCTGGGGCCGGAGGCAACGTGTATGTGACGTCACGAGATGAATCGCGTCTTGAAGCGATTGAGGAAAAGTTCAGACAAGATGGCTACACGGTGCACGCCCTCCAGTTTGACCAAGAGAATCTGTCCTCGATTGCTGCGATCCGTGATAAGCTGGAAGAGCGAGAAGGGAAGTGCGATGTCCTCATCAATAATGCGGTTGCTCGCACGATGTCGCACTATAATGACTCACTCGAGAACTTCGCGCGCAGCATGGCGGTTAATGCGACAGGGTTGTTCGAAATCACGCGCGTAATCGGAGATTGGATGTCCGAGAAGGGATCGGGGTCGATCATTAACATCGGCTCGATTCAAGGCATGGTTGGACCTGATCCTACCCTTTATGAGGGGCTTCCGCTAAACGGCCTAGTCCCGGACTATTTCTTCCACAAAGGCGGTATGGTCAACTTCACCCGATTCATCGCCAGCTATTATGGGGCACGTCAGGTCAGATGCAACTGCATCTCGCCGGGAGGCTTCCAGACGGAGAAAAACCTCCCGGAATTCGTTCATCGCTACAACGACAGAACCATGTTAGGTCGCATGGCGAAGTCGGATGACATTTGGGGGCCAATCGTGTTCCTGGCATCCGATGCTTCCCAGTACGTAACCGGCACGAACCTTCCGGTAGACGGAGGTTACACAGCGAAGTAAACATCCATACACAAACGGCATCGACGCATGGTGCCGTTTTCGCGTACCCGCGGTTATGTCAATTTTGGCCTAGAAAAATAGATATTATTGGGGGTGAAGGTTATGAGAAGCTCTGTCAATGGGTTCCGGGTTTTTCACGATCTGAAATTGGTAAAAAAGCTGTGGTTATCGTTCTCTCTTGTTACGCTTATTGCGCTCATCATCTTTGCCGTGCTTTCTTCAACATTTATCAAACGATTTATGACGGACCGGGAAGGCAATGCGATGCTGCAAAAAATAGAATATTTTACCGGCAGCATGGATAGTTACATTCAAAGTATTGAAAAATCCTCACAGCTCCTCGTCTACAATGAAAATATTCAAGAGCCCTTAAGCGCCAATGCGGCGAATTTAAATGGAATGAATCGTATACAAGCTTACAATTATATCTATGATCAATTAAGGCAGTTATCTGACAGGTTTTATGGCATCGAAGCGATTTATTTGGTGGATAAGTACCAGAATGTTTACGACAGCGGTGTCGGGATGAATTTTACGCCTAGTTATTTGGTCAGCGATGAGTTCGTAAAACAAGGCTGGTACGACAAAATGGCCAACAATAACAGCAGCAATTCGTTATGGTCATTCATCAAATGGCGTGACAAGCAAACCTCCATTGTCATGTTCAAAACGATTTACGATAAAAATAATTTACAAATCCTCGGGTATCTCATCATTTCCATTTCTCCAACGATCCTTAACAATTATTTGGCCTCATCTAATCTGGACGAAGGTACGAACAGTATCGTCGATTCAAACGGTTTTATTTTTTCCGCCGGGAGCGGAGCAGAGAATCCTCACATTGACATTGCCCGAATGACGGGTACGAAAGGGCATTATACCGAAGAACGTGACAACTATGTTGTCGCTTATTCCAAGCACCCTTTGACGAACTGGACGTTTGTTCATACGATTCCAGAGAGCTTACTGCTTAAGGATTTGAAACAAATAAACAATTTATGGATCGCTTTTCTAGGGCTGTCCCTAGCGCTCATGGTGATTGTTTCTGTCTTCATCTCAAGGACGATTTCTATGCCGATGCGCAAAATGATTCGCATGCTCCGGCATGTCGAGCAGGGTAATTTGAATTTGAAATTCCAACCTTTATATAAAGATGAGCTTGGTGACCTTGGCCGTGCGTTTAATCATATGATTGATAAAGTTCGTGAAGGCGAGCCGCTCATGCGGGAGAAGCTGGTTCGTTCTCTTATAGAAGGGAGCATGACGGAGACAGAAGCGCAGATGTTCGAGGAGCGGCTTGGTTTCCGTCTCAGCAGCACTTCGTTTCGAGTTGTACTTTTGCATGTGCATGGAGGTAACGAGAAAGAGATACTGGATCGGGCGGAATCGATCATCCATGAATTCGAAAATTGGCATGAGATGATTAGCATTTATTTATCGAGTGAACAGTACTGTTTAATTTTTAACGGCACCAATGAAGAAGTGTTTAATAAAATCAATGTGCTGATCGCCGTGTTGAAAGAAAGGCTTGGCCTACATATGTACGCGTTCGTCGGTAACCAATATGAGCATGTTAATCTGATCAAAACCTCGTTCGAGGAAGCCAAGACATTGCTGAATTATCTGGTTGGCGAAAGAATGGATGAACAGACCAATGTCTTCTTCGTCGGAGACTCCTGGAAGTTACAGTACCCTGAAGCGTACGAAAACAAGCTTCTTTATTACATGGAACAGCGCGATATCGACAACTGTGCAGCAGTAATGGAAGAGCTGATTGTCTATGCCAGAGCCAGCCATCTCGTTCCGCACGTGCTGTATGCGTTAATGGCTTCGCTCTACAATCACTTGTATAAGCTGCTCATTAAATCAGGTCAATCGGCGGTCCTGAGCAAAAGCTGGTTCGGCGATGTGCAGGAAAAATTATTGTCGCAGCCACTGGAGAAGAACGGAAGGCAGTTTATCGCACTTGTAAGAGAACATTTAAGTCCGAGTGTTCAGGAAGAGAAGAAGCCTAGCAGAAGTATTCTCAAGTCGTTGCAAATTATTAATGAGCACTACAGCGATGTTGGACTCGGCATTGATTCAGTGGTCGAACAGGTCGGCCTAAACGCCAACTACTTCAGTCAATTATTCAAAAAAGAAGTCGGTGTCGGGTTTACCGACTACGTCGGGCAAGTGCGCATGGAGCACGCCAAACGGCTGCTCGAAGAACCAGCCAACAAAATCAAGGATATCGCCCTGCAGGTCGGATTTATGAATCCGCACTATTTCAGTATTTGGTTCAAGGACAACACGGGGCTGTCGCCTTCGCAGTATCGCAAGCAGCTTTTAGGGCAAATTGGATGAGCACTAACTGACCATACGACTTTGTTATTTTAAGAAACAGGTCGAATTCCTTATATTCTCTTGTGGGACTAACGAAATCAAAGGTTTTCTAATGAATTTCACCTACGCAATGTTAGGGAGCCTATGCTACCTTGTTGGTAGATCACACTATTGATGTTGACAGCGCTGTGCAGATGGATTCGCAGAGGGGTTCAACAGGTTCATCAAACTGATCACACAAGGAGGGCTCTATGAAAGTGATGACGATTTATGCGCACCCCGCTGATACGATCACAAATTGCGGAGGTACGCTGGCGCTTCACGCGAAGCGCGGGGATGAAGTCGTTGCTCTGATTTTGACACATGGAGGACGGCTGCATCCCAACAAATACGCCGAGGAATGGCGAAAAGACAATCCCGACGAGAGCCTTCTACATGCAGGCTTAGAAGAAATTGCGCTGAATAAAAGGCGTGAATTGGAGCGTGCCGCTCAAACGATCGGAATTTCCAAGCTCATTTTACTTGATTATGATGATAACTATTCGGTTGTGAATGAAGAGATCGTGAACCGAATTGCGGAAGAGGTGTCCAAGGAAAGGCCGGATATCGTGATTTGCGATTTTCCGATGAATACGGCCTTCCATAATCCGCATACGATTGCGACACAGATGGCGTTTGCCGGACTAAGCAAGGTTTCGCTCTTCTTGAAAAACCTGGACGGTCAGGAGGACTATCAAGTGAAACAGATCTTCTTAACTTCGCTGCCGGTTAGTCCGATCGATGGTCTTAGCTTGTATGGGATGCGCAATGACGTTTTTATCGATATTAGCTCCGTTGTGGGCGAGAAGATCAAAGCGATGGATGAGTTCAAAAGCCAAGGCTATAGCGGCTTATTCGCTCGCAAGCTGCTTGAATCCTACAACGGCGAATACGGCCGGGCGGCTGGCGTCAATTTCGCAGAAGGCTTTTACCGCGTCTATAACGAAACGCATTCGCATTTGCCCTTGACGGAAGCTGCACAAAAAAGTGATTTGCTAATGAGACATCTCTCCTATTCGACGATGAGTATTCGTGAGATGTTTCCCCTTACTTGACTTCGTTTTCCACGTATAATCCAATTCGCTTTACATAGGAAAAGGGGGCCGACGGAATGATCCGTAAAATGAAAAATGTTTCATTTAAATCATTGTTTGTAGCAGCAGGTGTATCGCTTCTCATGGCGACAACCGTAGGGTGCAGTACAGATGAGGGTTCCAGTAAACCGTCGCCGACCACAGCACCCGCAGGCAGTACGAGTCCGGGAGCAGCAGCGTCACAAGCCCCGAAGGAAGATCCGAAGATTGAACTGACGGTCTGGGCAGCGCCGAATGGTACATACAAGCCAGGGCAGAAGGCTGGTGACTGGTTCAAAGAGGATCTGCTCCCTGAGTGGAACAAAATCCATCCGAACGTTAAGGTAAACATCGAGCTCATCCCTTTCGACGGCATTAATGAGAAGGTCACGACAGCGATTGCCTCCAAGTCGGCGCCTAACGTCTTTTTGGATTATCCGGGACGTACTTTGGCATACGGACAGATGGGGGCGCTAGCTTCCCTGGAGGATGTTATTCCAGCAGAAGATCTGGCTCAAGTGAAGAAGAGTGCGGATATGATGAAAATGGTTTCGGTAGGCGGCAACGTTGTGACGATGCCATACTACTCGACGCAGCTCGGATTGATTCTGGATAAATCCTTGTGGAAAGAGGCTGGAGCTGAAAATCTGCTTCCGCAAGATGAGTACAGAACGTGGACGCCGGATCAATTCAAAGCGGCATTGAAAGCCGTTGCGAACAAAGAGAAGGGCGTATACGGACTGACGCTGTTCGCTCTGAACGAACAAGGCGATCAGATTTATAACAATATAATCTCCGGCTACGGGGCTAAATTATTTAATGCGGATTACACGAAATATACGGCTGGGGAAAGCCCGGAAACGGAAAAAGCATTAACCTTCTTCAAATCGCTGGTTGATGAAGGTCTTGTGACGCCGCATCCCGAAACGTTGACCTCTACGAACGCATTAGACTATTGGAAACAGCGGAAGAACGGGATGGTCGTTGCCTCGGCAGCCCACTCCGATATCATTAAGAACGGCTTGAAAGACGGAAGCGTCAGTGGGCCGCATGAGTACATGTACGTCAATTTCCCATCGACAACAGCAGGGCAAGCAGCATTAAAGTCTGAAGTAGGTTTCGGAGTCGTGTTCAAAAATGCGGATGCGGTCAAAGAAGAATGGGCGAAAAAATTCCTCTATTGGACGATGAAAGATAATACGATTTTCCAAACCGCTATGAAGTCCTTCAACCCGCTTGGCAAAGCGCCAGCTTGGACCGAAAGCGACCCTGAGCTTCAGTTCCTTGCTAAGCTGGCGACGAAAACGAAGGAATGGCCGGTTATTGATCCAGGCTGGGGAATCAAAGGTTATCCTGAGATGAGAGCCGCGATGTTCCCTGAAATCCAAAAGCTGTTTATCGGTATGTCAACGCCTAAGCAAACCATAGATACCATCTCCAAGAAGTTTAACGACACCATTGCCAAATACAATAAGTAATCGATGCGGCAGGTTGGCTGTTGTCACCTGCCGTCATTTCCTTATCCTCTTAGCGGTAGAAGGAAGGAGCAGCCAATGAAACAGAGTAAATTCAGCAGCATCCGTTTGCGCAGAGAAATCAGCGGTTGGCTATTCGTCCTGCCCATGTTGTTGTTTTTTCTGCTGTTTGTTGTTTATCCCATTCTCAAAGCTATCAAAAGCAGCTTTTATGGTTTTGACTATACCAAGTACTATTGGTCGGGGCTTGACAATTACCGCACGATTTTCACAGATCCTCTCTTCTGGAAGTCGATTCGCAATACGTTGGAATTTGTGTTGTATCTGGTTCCATCCATCACGGTTATTGCCCTGATGATAGCGGTTACTTTGTATGCGTATCCGAAAAAAATGCAATCATTTTTCAAGGCAGCCTTCTATATTCCGGGCGTAACCTCGATTGTCTCCCTAACTTTAGTGTGGCAGTACATCTATAATGGACAGTTTGGCCTCGGCAATTACATCCTTGACCTCGTCGGTTTACAGTCGGTCAATTGGCTGGGAGTTCATTCTGCGACACTTGCGTTATCTTTAATTGTGCTTACGATCTCTGTCGGTTCAGCGGTTGTTGTATTCTCTGCTGCGCTTGGCGGAATTCCCAAGGATTATTATGAATCTGCTGCACTGGATGGTGCAAAGCCGGGGAAGATGTTCCTCCAGATTACACTTCCAATGCTAAAGCCGACCTTGCTATATGTCGTGGTAACGGGAACGATCGGTGCTTTCCAAGTATTTGCGATTATTTTGATCATGACAGGCGGAGGGCCAGCTTATCGGACAACGACGATTATGATGCTCATTTATCAGCAAGCGTTCGTTAACATGAACTTTGGTATTGCGAATGCGATGGGGATCGTCCTGTGCGTCCTTATCAGTTTGATTGCCTTTGTGCAGTTCAAATTTCTTAAATCGGATATTGAATACTAAGGAAGGGGGAGACGAAGATGCCGAATAAAAAATCACCGATATGGGGAGGCCATATTTTCCTCTGGGTACTCACTTTGTTCTTCCTCTGGCCTTTTTATTGGATGGTCAGCGGCTCCTTCAAGAATCTGAAGGTCGCCTTGCAGATCCCGCCAGAATGGATACCCGTTCATCCTACTTTCCAAAATTATGCGGCGCTATTCAAGAACAGTCCAGTGTTCACCTGGTTCTATAACAGCATGTTCATCTCGCTAATCGCTACTTTGCTTGTTATTGCGGTCAGCTCTTTGTCAGCCTTCGCATTAGCCAAAATTCCATTTACAGGCTCCAAATGGTTGTTCACTGTGATGATTGCTGCCATGACGATTCCGCACACGGTGCTCTTTATCCCACTATTTCAGCTGTTAAATGATTTTAGCCTCATTAATACAAGATGGGGGGTTTTACTGCCGGTCGTAGGCTGGCCATACGGTGTGTTCTTGTTGAAGCAGTTCATGGCTTCGCTGCCGACGGAATTAAACGAAGCAGCGAAAATCGACGGTGCCGGCGAATGGCAGATGTACTGGCATATCATCTTGCCACTCGCCAAACCTGGGATTGGCGTGCTTGCTATCTTTACATTCGTGAATACGTGGAACGACTATGTGTGGCAAGTCATTGTACTGAACGGGGAGAAAATGTTTACCTTGCCGGTAGGTATTAAGGTTGCCCAGAAAATATCGGAGCTCGAGACGAATTATGGTATTGCGATGGCGGGTGCGATGTTCGCTACGCTTCCGGTGCTGATCATTTTTCTCTATTTCCAGAAGTACTTTACGGAAGGTATTACCTTAGGAGCTTTAAAGGGGTGAGTAGCAGAGGCGCAGAAGGGAGAGTTTCGGATGGGTCTGAATCAATTAACCGCCGAGCAGCAGCAGTTCTATGAGGATCATGGGTATTTATTGGGTCTTCCTGCCATATTTTCAGGCGAAGAAGTGAAGGAATTACAACAGGGATATGAGCAGCTAACGGCATTACTACAGGGGGACGAAAATCCTTCGGACATCATGGGCTGGCATAAGACGAGCCGGTGGCTGTATGACATTTGTGCTCATCCGCAAATTATTCGTTATGTTGAAGGTGTGCTGGGCAGCGACTTTTACTTGGCAGCCAGTGAGTTTATTACGAAATCGCCTCATTCAGACAAAGTAGTTCCATGGCATCAGGATTCCTATTATTGGTCTACTGCGCTGAACAACACGGTCACGGTGTGGCTGGCTTTCACAGATGTGGATGAAGCTAATGGCGCTATGAAGGTGATCCCTGGGACGCATAAAGCAGGCGTGATCCAGCATAAAGTTGCCGGCGATGACGCGATTTTGTCTTTCGAACTCGATCAAGGGACATTCAGCGAAAAGGATGCGGTCTCGATGATCATTCCAGCCGGTGGCATTTCTATGCATGTCGATTCGCTCATTCATGGTTCCGGTCCCAATACCTCCGATCGCTGGCGCAACGGTTTTGTTATTCGCTATTCCAAGACGATGGTGCAATGGGACCCGCAAACGTATCCTGATTTTCAGCTGTATATGATGAAAGGAAAAGACGAATACGGCTACCACCCTCAGGGAGAACTGCCTGTGGAGGCTTTTGGCCGCCCGGCTTATACAAAACGTATTCGAAAACGGGAATAAAAGGAACGATCGCCTAGTAGAAAGCGAGATGAGTCTTATTCGTACCGACAATGAACAGTGGACATCCGCGATCTCTCCGTTGACGCTGGGAACCGTCCAATTGGGAATGCCCTATGGCATTGCGAACCAGCTGGGACAGCCGGATGAAGAAATGGCAGGACGCATTTTGGATGCTGCTATGAACGGAGGCATTACCTGCCTCGATACAGCAAGCGCCTACGGGAATGCGGAGCAGGTGCTCGGCCGTTATTTTCAGCAACAAGCCCGTGCAGCCACGATCATCACGAAGTTCACTTTACAGGTGAATCAGGCAACGACGTTGTCCGACTTGGAAGCGCAAATCGAAGAGAGTGTGAATCGCTCCATGGAACGGCTTCAGACGGATTGTCTGCCCGCTGTGCTGCTGCATCGACCGAACGTGCTGGGTCAATTCGGTAAACAAGTGACAGAGCTGCTGTGCAAGCAGGTGAAGCGGGGGAATATCGGCACCATCGGTGCTTCGCTGCTTTCCTTTGATGTGCGAGAATTTGCGGAGAATTGGCGTGAGCTCCAGGATGATTGTTATGAAATTGTTCAGGTGCCCATGAATGTCATGGATCGCCGAATGTTTGCGAACGGGACCTTCGAACAACTTAGACGCTCGAATAAAAAGCTGTTTGCAAGAAGCATTTATTTGCAGGGTTTGTTCTTCATGAAGCCTGAGGCATTGCAAGAACGGCTTAAGCCGGCAGAGCCTTGGCTTGTTCGTTTACATGCCTTCGCTCAGCAGGAAGGGATGTCTGTGGCTGAGTTTGCTTTTTCTTATATTCACCATATGCCCGGCATTGCGAGCATTGTCTTCGGAGCTGAAACGCCGGACCAGGTGAGCGCAAACATTGCGCTTCTGAGTACGCCTGCTATCCGTGAAAGGACACTGCACGAGCTGGCGCTGGAATTTGCGCAAGTGCCCGATTATGTGATTACGCCTAACCTGTGGGAAGGCAAATGACAGCATGGAATTCATCTGAATTTGAATCGTGGAGGAGAGCACAGTGGCTACCTACTTGAAAAAAGGAGATGTCGTGCAGGCATCTTATGCTTCCAGTGAAGAGGCTGTCTACCATACCGTGAAAGAAGTTATTCGAGAGATTGGAGTCGGTAAAGACGCAGCTGTTCGTAAACTCTCGGAACAATTCGATCGTTGGTCGCCTGAGCATTTCCGATTGAGTGAGGAGCAAATTGGGGAAATTATCACTAGCGTACCGGAGCAAGTGAAAGAGGATATCCGATTCGCGCAGCAGCAGATTCGAAATTTTGCGGAAAAACAATTAGCAACTGTGCAGGATCTGGAAGTCGAAACTTTGCCCGGTGTTATTCTGGGTCATAAACATATTCCTGTTGCCAGCGTAGGTTGTTATATCCCTGGTGGTCGTTATCCCATGGTCGCTTCTGCGCACATGAGTATCCTCACGGCTAAAGTCGCTGGAGTCAAGCGAGTCATTGCTTGCACGCCGCCGATTAAAGGGGAAATACCGGCCGCAACGATTTGCGCGATGGCGTTCGCCGGGGCTGACGAGATATACGTGCTTGGCGGAATTCAGGCCATGGCGGCCATGGCTCTTGGGACAGAAACGATACGTCCCGTTGATATGCTTGTAGGGCCTGGTAATGCCTACGTGGCTGAGGCCAAACGGCAGCTGTTCGGGAAAGTTGGCATCGATCTGATTGCGGGACCGACAGAAGTTCTAGTGATCGCAGACCATACAGCAGATGCGGAAATGGTGGCTGTGGATTTACTTGGACAGGCGGAACACGGCCCTACATCGCCGGCAGCCTTGATCACGACCTCCGAGTCACTAGCCAGGGAGACCCTGCTTGAGATCGAGAGGCAGCTCCAAGTACTCCCAACCGCTGACATCGCAGGTAGCGCATGGCGGGATTACGGTACCGTGCTGGTGGTGGACAGTATAGAGGAAGCGCTTATCGAAGCCGATAAGCTTGCTTATGAACATGTGGAAGTTTTGACGGAACAGCCGGACTATTTTCTGACTAACATGACAAATTACGGAGCTTTATTTCTCGGTCCCGAAACCAATGTGGCGTACGGTGATAAAGCGATTGGCACGAATCACACGTTACCGACCAAAGGGGCAGCAAGATATACGGGCGGGCTTTGGGTAGGGAAATTTTTGAAAACATGTACCTATCAACGCTGTACGAAGGATGCCAGCAAATTGGTTGGCGAATATGTCTCCAGGCTGTGTGAAATTGAAAATTTCATGGGCCATAAAGAACAGGCGGATCTACGTGTGCGACGTTACCGATGAAGCCCCTTGATCTTCTTATACTGGCTTGGCGTCAGGTCCTGTAGTTCCCCTCAGAGAGAAACGGCTCGTTTTTCTTCAAATAGGGAACTCTAGTTCCCTTAAGAAAGGTCTATGCTTTGCGGAATATCTGCAAACGTTTATGTCATTTGTCTTTGGCAGGTGAGGTGGAAGTTGGCTGTATGGTGAATAGCGTTAGTGGAGGGTGAATGGGTAGTAAAGTAGCTACACCTGAGCCTGACGGGATTCGATCCGTCAGGTTTTAACAAGTGAAGCGCCATGAGCCATGCGGCGGCTCTTACTGAGGGGAACTACAGGCCTTTATTTCCAATAATATGAACATTTTCCAAGTATAAAGGGAACTGCTGTGCGCTATTCGCCCAATTTTGCCCAGTAAACGTGACATGGAGGCAGAATAAGGTCTTGTAGTTCCGCTCGGAGAGGAAACAGCTCGTTTTTCTTAAAATAGAGAACTCTAGTTCCCTTAAGGAAGGTCTATACAGAAAGCTCGGACCGGGGCGATGAGAACCGGGAACCCGCTTGGGTTCCGGTTTCTTAATGATTTTATCCACAGTTGGCTTCGGCTCGTTACGGGTTAAGGCTGTCTCTCAAACATCTCGATGCTCTTACCGGAGAAATACGGGACCATTAAAGCGCAGACGAGCGCTAGCAAAATTAATTCAATAAACGTTGCTCCATTAATCTCCTTTACCGATAAGGCCAATATAAGCAATAGTATTTTTGAAGCATTCAAAAAGCATTCTCGCCATAAAAAAATATGAGCTTGTTGAATGGCTGTTTGCTTCGTAATAATTCTGAATTGTCTAGTGTTCCAGACCGTCCCAAAATAGAACATGCCGATGGTTGTTAAAATATTTGAAATGATAAGCAGGGGTGCCTTGGGTAACAATGGCAGAAGAATACCAACCGAAACAAAAATCGTACCGATGACGAGCCAGGTCCCTTCACGGACTTTCAAACGCTTATACATGAACATAGCCCCCATGGCGAAGCAGGCATTCAGTACATTCAGTATCGCGATGACCAACTTGTCTTCCGATACGGTAAACGTAAACACTAACGCAAACAAAACTTGAAATTGCAAAAATATGCCTGTTGCCATAAAGGACGGAACCATCCAGCGCAGTGCATTGCTGGAGAATACTTGCCGAAATCGAATCGCACGGAATAGTCGTTCCGATTCGCCGGCGAGGGTAATGGAAGGAATATGGAAGGAAACTATCAGTAATAAAGCAACAAATAACATTAATAATAGAAAGGAGCCAGAGTAACCAATCCATTTGATAATAAGAGCAAAGGCTATTGGATTAACGATGGAGACGATCTGGTTGATAATATTGGCTATGGAGAAATATTGCTCGAAATCCTTCCCTTTCCCATACACGCTCAATGTAATGTTCTGCGTTACGGCATATAATCCCCACATGATCCCGATTGGAATGGCAATAATAGTGATCCATAGAAGTCGGTTATCCAGCTCCAATACGGATAAAAGCAGGAAAACGATTGCACCGCAGAACGCATTGATTCGAATCAATACACGGGTCGTACAACTGGTGAGCAATCTATAACCACCTGCAAACCCAAATGTCCAAGTGATGAACATGACCAGATTGAACCAGACCACCTCGGAGATGCTGTTATTCTTTTCCCATATAAATAAATTGACGAAAATACCAATGTAGTTAAAAATAACGATCGATACTGCATTCATGAGCAGTAATCGTTTCATTTGACCGCTTATAAGCATTTCTTTCAGCCGCCTTCTAGAAGTTAATATACCCAATCATACACCTCAGCTCTTGGGTTCTTACCCCTTCACAGCCCCGTTGAAAATGCCGCCCACCATATTTCGCTGAAACAAGATGAAAAACAAAATGGATGGAATCAGAATAACCGCAATCCCCGCAAATACAAGGGTATCGTTCGATCCCTCATGGGCGGTCAGCAGCGTGATGCCTACTTGTACAGTGCGCATTTCCGCTTTGGTAGTAACGAGTAACGGCCATAAGTAAGTGTTCCATACGCCAACGAACGACGACAAGCCAAGCGAAGTTATAATCGGTAAGGAAACGGGGATACAGATTCTGGCATAGAACCGGAAGTCGCCGCAGCCGTCCAAAAACGCGGCTTCCCGCAAAGTGCCCGACACCGTTTTGAAGTATTGGCGAAACATGAATACCTGAGTGGCAGATACAAAGAACACAATCATAATGCCAAGGTAGCTGTTTAATAGGTGCAGCTTGCTGACAGTAATGAAGTTAGAGATTAGCAAAGCTTCCGACGGGGTCATCATCGTGCCAAGAATAAAGAAAAACAAGAAACTGCTTCCGGGAAACTTGAAAAAGGCAAAGGCGTAGGCAGCCAAGCTGGATAGGATGAGTCGTACGACAGTAACGACAAGCGCTATGAAGAATGAATTCCACATGAAGCGCAAAATTTGAGTTTCGAACAAAACGGTCCGGAAGTTGTCCAAATAGGCAAAGCTGTGCGGCAGGATTGAAGGTGGAAATGTGCCAAACTCGCTTTCGGTTTTGAATCCGGCCATAAGGGCATAAAAAATTGGAAATGCTACGATCAAACCGAGCAGCAGTTTGAGGACAGCTGTCAGGTACGGTTTCAAATTTCGATTGTACGTCATTCGTACACCACCCCTTTTTTCTCATAAAGAAAGTTGAACAACAGGAAGATAAACGTGAGGATAAAAGCGCAAATGCTTGCTGTGCTTGCCAGCGAGTAATTAATGCTTCGGAACCCTGATGTGTAAATATAATAGATCAGAGTTGACGTAGCGCCAAGAGGACCGCCTTTCGTTAAGATCATAACAGGGGCGACCATGGTTAACCCAACAATGATCTGCGTGCATATAACAAAAAATAAGGTAGGCGATATCATAGGTAACGTAATGCGAAACGTTTTCTTCCAATAACTGGCGCCATCCATTTCGGCCGATTCCAACAAATCCTGCGGAACATTGCGAACCGCAGACAGCATGAGCAGGAAGTCGAAGCCCATATGGGTCCAGACCATGGGAATCACAAGGAAAGGGAGCGCCCACGTCTGGTCCTGCAGCCAATTTATAGCTGTTGTATTCTGCAACAAGCCAAATAGGTTAAACAAATAATTCAAGAGTCCTGTGCGGCCAAAAAATTGTTCGAATATTAAACAAGTCACCGCCATGGAAACACCCATTGGAATGCAATACAACAGCTGACTGGTTCTGGCAAACGGATTTTTTGGAGCAGCAATGAGTGCAAGCAGCAAAGGACAGATAATGGCAAACGGAACATACATAGCCGTAAATTTCAACGTAACGAGCAGCGAGTTTACAAATTCCTGCCTGCCGAACAGGTTCATATAATTATCCAATCCGACGAACCTGATTATTTTGCCTTGTGCATTGACACTGGATAAGCTGTAGATGAAGGTGCGCAAGAATGGAAAATAGTCGAATACGAGGATAAACGGGATGATAGGCAGGACGAACAGATAGGCCTTCCATATATCTTTTCTGCGCTTGCGCTTGCTGGTTGCCGTGTTGAGCAACGATGGAATACTGCTAATTGGTGAAGACACAAATTTGGCCATGAGACGAGTACCCTCCGAACATTTTTAATAGGCGGTCGAATGCCAACCAAATTTGGAGCGTTCCAAAAGTGGTTTCCATCGCTCCGATTTTGAACCAATTTGAGATTAAAACGGATTAAGGACCATGAAACAAAGTAGCCTAGCAACACTTGAATCTTACATCACACTAAAAAAAGTTGTCAATTGGGCGGGCGAGATTTAACATGGAGTTAATCTTCAGCTAACAATTCGCATCAGTGGATAGTATATATTGTAAATAGTTATTAATAGCTGGATATTGGATTGGAGGCTTTTATGGGTGTCACGATTATGGATATAGCTATGGAGGCTGGCGTGTCCAAAAGCACAGTTTCATTGGTCATTAACGGGAGCAATTTAGTCAAACTGGAAACTAGATACAAGGTACTGCAAGCCATCCACAAACTGGGCTATGTACCTAATATGGTTGCGCGCGCACTGACTACAAGCAAAAAAGGGACATTCGGGTTGATCTTTGTAACTTCGGGAGAGGAAAACTTGTCTTACGGATTCGAGTCTATTCCCGAAACACTGCTTTTCGATGTCAGCTATGGCATCAATGAAGGATTGAAAAATACGGATTACACGTTACTTACAGAACGTTTCTCCATGCATGACAAGCTGCCGAACATTGTCAAGAACAAGCGTGTAGACGGGGTATTCATCATTGGGGGCTTGTTCGACAGTCAATTTATTGAGTGTCTCCGAAAGGAAAATATATACGTCGTCATTATCGGGCGTACCTATGAGGGAGTCGATTCCGTATCCGTCAATGCGTACCAGGTTGGTTATCTTGCCGCCAAGCATTTGCTGGAGAAGGGACACAACACTATTGTTTTTGTGAATGGACCTCAAGATAATGTGAATTCCATAGAAAAACTGGCGGGCTTTACGGCAGCCTTTACTGAGGATAGCCATCCAGAAGAGAAAAAAATGCATGTTATCCATGCTGCGTATACCGGCAGGGGCGGCTACGAAGCGATGAGTGAGTTGTGGGAGAAGGGAATCAGGCCTGATGCGGTCTTTGGCGGGAGCGATGGGATCACGATGGGAATGATTCGATATTTGTACAAGCAAGGCGTGCGAATACCTGAAGATATTTCCGTTATGGGTTACGAAGAATCAATCATTACTGCGCATTCACCACTTGCGTTGACCATCATTGACGGACATAAAAAGCAGCTGGGTGAAGCGGCATGCCTTGCGATGCTGAATCGTATGCATAACAAGAATGCCCAAGAAGTTTCTTTAAAGCTCGAACCCACATTAATTGAGCGCAATTCGGTAAGGGATTTACATATTCACCGCCAGATGTAATTTTTTGGCGGTGAAATTCACAATTTATTTACTTCCAGTTAACCAAAATCGGTTTATTCACAGCAAGCAATAATGATAAGTTGGATAAGAGCGAACGGAAATAATCATTCTTTCGGAAAAATTTCAACCGTTCCAAAAATAAAAAAAGACTTTAGGAGGTCTGTCCATGCGATTGGCAACAATGACAAGCTTGTTTAGAGAACGAAGCGAAGGAGACGGGCACATCGGATACGAGGAGTCCATCCAAAGATGCAAGAATGCCGGTTTCTCCGTACTAGACCTCAACATGTGTGCGATGATTCACAATAAAACCGAACTGAACGGTCCGGATTGGGAAGTCGCACTTTACCGAATTAAAGAAGCAGCTGAGAAGGTTGGCGTTGAATTTTGCCAGTCGCATCCGCCCTACTTGCCTGGGAACAAACTTTACCCTGCGGGTTCGGAAGAGGAAACATTCTTTAACGAGATTACCCGCCGTTCTTTGATTGCAAGCAGCGTGCTGGGTGTGAAGACGGCAGTCTTTCATCCCTTGACGGAAATGAGCTTGGATGAGCATAGCATGGAAGCCAATCTCCGGCTGAACCATCAAGTTTATGACCCCATTATGGAGCAAGCTGCGAAGTTAAAAGTTAATTTGGCATTTGAAAACATGTTCGACACCAATGGTAGGCGGAGTTTTGGAGTGACAGCTGAAGAGTTGATCGAATTGGCGGATTCCTACAATGACCCTCGAGTCGGCGTATGTTGGGATATCGGACACGCTAACAGAGTATATGCAAGTCAGCTTCGCCCGATTCGATTGTTAGGCAAGCGGATTATCGCGTTGCATGTTGATGACAACCAGGGTCTGGCGGATGATCATTTACTTCCTTTCCTCGGGAATATCGACTGGAAATCCATTATGCCGCTATGGAACGAAATTGGGTATAAGGGCGATTTCGTCTACGAGATTAAGATGAATAACGGTATGCCGGAGGAATTGAAGGATTTGACAGCCGGTTACTCTTACCAGGTCGGACAGTATTTATTGTCGCTGGCGAACAGCAGCTCCGAAGCGCAATAAGGAGCTAAACAGAAAACAAATAGGAGTGGAGATCAAACCATGTATAACAAGTTGAGAGTTTTATTAATGTTAACCATATGCTTCTCCGTTATTACAGCATGCTCTACCAAACAGGAACAAGAATCTACGCCGGCACCTAGTGCTCTGTCCCAAGAAAGCATGTTGCCGAGCGCTCCTGTTAAGGTTGTTTTTTGGCACTCAATGACGGGTGCAGCTGCGACGAATATTGAAAGTACGGCCAAAGCCTATAATGAAACGGTCGGCAAGGAGAAGGGCATCACGATTACTCCGGTTTTCCAGGGTACCTATGACGAAGCATCAACCAAGCTGGCGGCTGTTCTTCGATCGGGTTCGCAGGAAGAATTACCGGATATTATGCAGCTCAGCTCCAAAGGGATTTTCGATGTGAAGGATTCCAAATATATCGTTCCTGTCCAGCAGTTTATCGATCGGGATAAGTCCGGATTGAACGCAAGCGATTTGAATCCGAATGCGTTGCAATATGCCATGTACAATGACAAAATGCTCGGATTGCCGTTCTCGAATTCATCCATCATGTTGTACTATAACAAGGATCATTTCCGCAGCGCAGGACTGGACCCGGAGAATCCGCCGAAAACACTGGCGGAGCTGGCAAAAGCGGTGCAGGCACTTACTGTGAAAAACGGTGACAAGATTACGCGTTACGGTATTAGTGCACAACTGCGCTTCTTCTTGCTCGGGACGTGGATTCCGATGCAGGGCGAGAATAAATACATATTTGATAAGGAAGAAGGGCGGACTGGTACGCCTACTACAATGACGATGACGAGCGATGGCACGTTGAAAACATTGTTGACCGAATGGCAGAAGGTACTCGCAACCGGAGGGGCAGAATTTACGGATCCGGCGCCTACGAAAGGATTTCAATCCGGGTTGTATTCCATGATTCCAGCCTCTACGGCGTCGATGGGTGGATTTAAGAAGGATATTATCGACGCCGGCTTGTTTGATGTAGGGGTCGCAGAATTGCCGCGCGTTAACGAGGCGAGCACGAGTGGTACCGGTATCGGCGGCTCTGCTGTCTATCTTTTTGACCGGGCGAATAAAGACAGCTTGCTGGGAGCATGGGATTACTTGAAATACCTGGCAACCCCAGAGGTGTCGGCGAAATGGTTCATGAACACAGGCTACTATCCGATGAATACCAAGGCTATGGAGTTGCCTGAAACGAAGGAATTTTTGGTGAAAAGCCCGCAGTTCAATATCATCAAGAAGATTAGCGAAAATTCTAAAAATTACAAGAAATATTTGGAGCCATGGATTCCTTCCTTCACGGATGTAGATCGCATCGTACAGGATGAAATTATCCGGTTCAGTTCAGGCAGTCAAGATGTAGACAAGACGATTGGGAATATTGACTCCAAGTCCAAACAGATGCTTAAAGACTGGTGGCAAGCGAATCCGCAGTAGATGTAAGAGAATGGGAGTCGAGTGTAATGCACAATGGTCAATTAACTTTTTTTGGCGGGGTAGGTGAATCGGGAGGCGTACAGGTTCTTTACGGAAAAGGTGAACAGGCTGTTATGTTCGATTTCGGTGTCGAGCACAGCAGCCTGCTGTTCCCCAAACAGCTGACGCTGTACGAGCCTGTAGGAGCAACGCCTGGCCGTGAACTGCGGCAGTTCTTGCTTGGCGGAATGACCGCCCCGCTTCCTGAGCTTTACGACCCACAGCATATCGAGAAACTGGATATGGCGAAGGTACGCCATTCTTGGGGAGACAGAGATTTTCCTCATTATGAGGAGATCAGTTTGTTTATCGGACATATGCACACGGATCATATGGCCGTTCTTCCTTATGCCAACCCGGATGTTACGGTATATATGAATCACGATGCTCATTCCCTATACCGGGGCATGGTTGAGGGGGGCCATACGGCGGATACTGCGGCACGTATTACGGTGTGCGACGATTTGAGCGTTGTCGATTTCGGCGAATTTACGATGCAGATCGTCGAGATGGACCATAATGCTACGGGGTCGGCGGGTATTATTATAGACAGTGGCGACCACAAAATCGCTTATACGGGAGATTGGCGGAGACAAGGCAAGCATCCGGAGCGGATCGACCGGTTCATCGAGCTTTGCCGTGATAAGCGGATCGACCTGTTAATTACGGAAGGAACGCGTCTTACAGCGGACCCGTCTGCTGATCTGCCCAACCAAATGACAGAAGTCGAGCTGTTGTCCCGGTATGCCGATATTGTGGATGAGGCGGGAGGACTTATTTACCTGCAAATGTCGCCACGGGATCTGGAGCGAATGGCCGACATGATTGCCATTGCCGTTGAGAAAGGGCGAAAAGTGGTCATGGAGGCTTCCCATGCCGTCATCTGGCATAGAGCAAATCGAGAGTGCCTGCGCATTCTGGAAGGGCACCCCGCGCTTGGCGCGGATATTCAAATCGTCGACGCGACAGTAACGGACAGGATGCAGGTGCCTTACAAGACGATTTCCTTGGAGAAAATGGCCGAGCGGAAAAACGAATATGTCTACTTTTATAAATTTCCCGATCTTGCCCATATGATTGAACTGGAAACGCTCGGTGATTTGCAGGGAGGCTCGCATTTCATCCAATCCGATTATAGCGTTAAACTCGATCATGCTGATGTGGCGAAATATTTGAAAACTTTCGGAATTACCGGCCATTCGTTGTGCAACGGTGGGCATGCGCATCCTGAAGCTATCGCCGATATGATCGAGCGTATAGCTCCTCAAGCGGTTATTACATTGCACAGCCGCCATCCAAGGTCGCAAAATACAAGAGGAATTAACGCGTATTTTCCGCAAAAGGGAGAGACAGTGGAGGTGGCTTCGATCCTTGGGAAATAAAGATATCAGAGGGAGAGGAAAGACGATGACCACGATTACCTTCGTCAGACACGGCATTACCGATCACAATGTGGAGAAGAGAGCACAGGGCCATACGCAAAATCCGCTGAATGAAACGGGAAGAGCGCAAGCTGCGTTAGTGGCCAAACGGCTCTCCGAAGAGCAGTGGGATGTCTTCATCTCAAGTGATTTAAGAAGAGCCCGGGAAACGGCAGAAATTATTTCTGCCGCCATCGGCAAGCCGGTTGACTTATTCGATGAGCGGCTGCGTGAAATGGATAGAGGGAAAATCGCCAACACTACTGAGGAGGAACGGGTTGCACGATGGGGAGAGAACTGGAACGAGCTCGATATGGGCCAAGAAAACCATGAGTCCATGCGTGCGCGTGGAATCGACTTTGTTCAGGATATAGCTTCGCGTTATGCTGGCCGGAAGGTGCTTGTCGTCACTCACGGTTATTTCCTTGGACAAACCTTTAAGGCATTAATGAAGGACGAGTCAACGGGTAACGAATTGCGCAATACGTCCATCACTACGATCATTCATAACAGCGAGAAGTCGGAGTATTTGCTGTACGATTGTGTCAGACACTTATCTGAGAATTTCGAGTTAATCTAGTACAGAGGAGAGGATTATGATGAAATCAAAATGGAGAATGAAATTTGCAGTGGTTGTACTATTTTGTATGGGTTTGCTGATGTCAAATACAACATCATTTGCAGCTGCTCCTGCTGAAGCGGGCGTTTATTTTATCAACCTTGGTGAAAAAGGAAATGCTACCCTGATAAAAACAATTAGCGGTACTACGGCAAGCTATGGGTTGGTTGACACGGGAACGAGTGGAGATTACACAACATATGTAGCGCCATACTTAACCTCCGTACTTGGATCGACAAAATTGTCTTTTATCGCCTTCTCACATATGCATGGGGATCATGCAGGTGGTGCCGAAGCTGCAATCGCTAGTTTTGCGGATGCCAACACGACACTCTATCTAAAGGACGTAGCAGATCCCGCTTCAACTTATTCCGGTGAAGCCAGTATTGCCAACAGAGCTAATGCGATCATAGCTGCAGCGAAAGCTAAAAATATGCCGATCGGTAAAATAAAGCCTTATGAAGCTTTCGACAATGATGTTGGATCCTTATCGGAGCTTAGAGGTTTATCCGCTAACAAATTCAAGGCGAAAATTGAGAAGTTTACTAAAAATGCACAAGGCAGTTATGTATCCGTTGGCCTATATGATACTATTACATTTGGTAAATTTACAATGACATGGTTTAATGGAAACGACTGGAATCACGAGTCTATCATAGAAGATTTGTCATCAAATAAATGGGATGAAAACTTGAACGCAGCAACTTTGTTGTTAAAGTGCACAACAAGTACTGGAACGAATTTCAGAACATACTTGGGCGCTGACGTAGGTGAGAATAGTAACCAAAATTATTCTTACGAAGTTGGGAAAAAAATAGAAGAAGTCGTAGGCAATATTAGCGTTTATCAGGTTGCGCATCATGGTTTCTATTTTAGTCTCATGCCGGATTCAATCGCTAGCACCATCAATCCTAAGTATGCGATTGTTACTAACAGCTATAATGATATCGTGAATACTTATTATGAAAACCATTCTATAACGAACCCGACTTCTGCCGATTTGACAGACGCTACCAGCACACTGAAGGAAACTTTGAACAGTACAGTTCTGCAGAAAATGTACTTTTTAAGTGGAAAAGGCGGCGGAGCGGATAATAGAATCATTGAGGCCCTGAAAGCAAATAATTATGCACTGCTTAACTGGACCGGATCAACAATCAAATCAGGAAATGTAAATGTTGAATTTGGCGGTACGGATCTCACAATAACACAACCGTAACTATAGTGAAGGAGCTTGCCTCATGGCAGCTTCTTTTTTTGTTCATTCAATTCGGAATTTCGAAAATAGCGACAAGTTACCATTCAAAAGGATCGATATCTTCCTTAGGCTTGGAATCGCCGTAATTGCTTTTGGCTGGCCGCCCTTTGTAGCGAAACCTGGACGGAGGCGCTCCATTGTGAGATTTGAACATTTTGCTGAAATGGTAGACGTCCGTGAAACCGAGTGCGCTTGAAACCTCCGTAATATTCATCGAGGTCTCGGACAGAAGAAAGCGTGCCCGCTCCATGCGGACTCGCGTAATGTACTCCCTTAGCGAAAAACCGGTGTATTTCATAAATAGTTGGCTCAAATAACGCGGAGAAACATTGACGTTTTCGGCGAGGCTTGCTACGGTTATTGCCTTTTCGCCAATTTGGTCGCGGAGCTCATCCATAACTTTGTGGATGAGTTGTTTATGCATAGGAGAGACCGGTGATGGAGAGCTGCTTTTTTGCTGGCGCAGCATATGCAGAAGAACAAGATGCACGAGCAGGTCGAATTCTTCTTCCTGCCGATCTTCCTCTCGAAGCTGCAGCTCAACAATTCGCTGTAGGCATGTTTCCGGTAAAGTGGCGTCCTCTAGCCGTACATGTCTCTCGGGAAGATCGACTTCGAGTCCCGGTTGGATTGTAAAATGTATGAAAATGACGGTTAGCCGATGATCGAGTTCCTGCGTTGCTTTCACTTGATCACCCGGCCGGATTAAGAAGCAGGAGCCTTTAGAGATCGGGTAGCTTACGCCGTTGATCATCATTTGCCCTCTTCCTTCTATGGCATACCATAGGTCGTAATCGGGCATGGGGCTTAAACGTGACCATTCCCAACCTGGCTCGCACCGAGATTTTCCCACGGAACCATTATAAAAGAAAGTGATCATCGCAAACACTCCTTCAAGTGACGTTTGGTTTCCATTTAATCATAAGCTTCAGCCGTTAGCAACGAGTTTGTGAATGTCATCTATATGTACATTTATACAAAAAAGTCGCTCTTCCATCCATTTCCATTAATAAAGATAAACGTTATTGTAAATGTAGCAGATGTAGATTTAACAACTTTAAGGAGGGTTACAATGAGTACAAATGTACAAAATCCAGATGACATTAACACACGTATGTATCGCTTCGACAATGTGCATCGGCCATTAGTATCAATCAATGATTTTACAGATGAGAACATCAAACAGTACAAGGACGCGGGATTCATTGCCATAGAGCAAATACTGACGGCGGAAGAAGTTAGCCAGTCGATTGATGCAGTTATGAATCATATCTTTAACCGTGACACGAAGGTTAAGCTGCAATTCACCAAACCGCAGAGTGAACTTAAGACCGATGAGGAAAGAGAGCTTGCAGTAAGGAAACTTTACAACTTTGTTGATTTCGATGAGTCGTTGCGAGCGATCGCCTATCATCCGGCTATCCTATCGGTTGTCGAACGCTTGCTTGGAGAAGAAGTAAATCTCGTGCAGGACCAGGCTTTGTTGAAGCCTCCTTTCGGGGGAGCGGAGAAGCCATGGCACCAGGATATGGCTTACAACAACTTGACATGGAACAAGCCGGTGGTTGGCGTTTGGATCGCACTTGACGAGGCTGGGCTCGACAATGGCTGCATGCACGTCATCCCGCGTTCCCACATGGATGGTGCTACACCTCACTACGCTGTTCGAGATTGGCAGATCTGCGACACGAATGTGCCGGTAGAGAGGGATGCAGCAGTTCCACTCCAGTCGGGCGGAATTCTGTTCTTCCATGGGCTGCTTTATCATGGCACGCCAAATAATCATTCATCCAAGCGCCGCCGGTCGCTGCAGTTTCACTATGCGCCGAAATCGGCAGAGAAGATGTCAGCCGGGGAATACAAACGGATGTTTACTAACGAGATGACTTCCGCAGAATGTTGAGCTTTACTTACCAATGAATATTCAGATAAGGGAGGGTGAACAGCATGGGTGAAATGTTATCATTCGAGCAGTGGCAGACCTACGAAGAGCAAGGATACCTCCGATTGGGAGAAGTTTTGTCGGAGAAAGAAGTGACAGCGCTTACCAACCGGATAGACGAGATTATGCTAGGTAAAGCTGAAATTGATTATAACCGGTTGATGATGCAGCGGGAAGAAGGGGAAGGCTTCGAACAATCGGCGCAGACCCTCGGTTTTAAGGGAGCAACGCTTAATTACCGCAAGATCCAGAACCTGGAGCTCGATCCCTTGTATTTGGCTTATATGAAGAAGCCGCTGTTCCGCTCTATTGCGGAAAAAATATACGGAATCCACACTAGGGTTGCTAGTTTCCGCGCCATGTTTATGAACAAGCCCGCCTATCATGGTACTCGTCTGGTTTATCATCAGGATCGATGGTCCAATTTGGATCGTGATCCATTGTTGACGATATGGACAGCCTTGGACCCGGCTACTCGTGAAAACGGCTGTGTTCAAGTTTATCCCGGCACACACCGTAATCTTATGAATCCAAATGATCCATCTGGATTTTTGACCAAGGAGCAGATCGAGGATTTGACAGTAAATAGGGAGGCCGATTATTTGGAGCTTCAGCCCGGCGAAGCCGTCTTGCTTCATAACTGGACGATTCATGGTTCGGAAGGCAATCGCAGCAGCAAATCTCGTAGGGCCTTCAGCGTTTGTTACATGGATGCCGATACGATATCCCGGCCAGCGGAACCGTTTTCAACTATTTTTGATTAATTCGGACAATCCATATCAAATCAAGGACATCGGATCAACTTCCGGTGTTTTTTTGTGTCTCCTCCATGTTGTTTCAAACAGGATTCGACAACAATTTTCAAGCTAATATACTATGCTGAATAAATGGAAATTAGCGGTAGCGGAAACGATCTTTTTCTGCTATTTGTCAATCAAGTTATAGGTGCAGGAGGACTGATTTTGATGAAAATGAGCTGGTATCATCGCATGCTGTTGTCTTACGCCCCCCTATTTTTCGTTGTCATTTCCGTCTTAATCTTTTCTTTTTTCTCGATATTAAATAATTCAGCACAAAAACAAATCGCGATGACGGATGACTCTATTGCGACAAAGGTCATGCAGGCCGTCGATGCTAATCTGAAGGCTTCCGAACAAATGACGATCAAAGAAATTTTTACCGATGAGAAGTTAAAAGATTTCTATACGTATTCGGCGGGTGATAAAACGCTTTTTGATTACTTTGTGATTTCACATAAGCTGGATGATTTCTCTTCCATGCTGCCTTTTTCCAGTTCCATTTATATGTATAACGAACAATCCGGGAAAATTTTATCCAGAAACGGCTTATCCGACTTGGATCAGTTTGGAGATCGTGACTTCCTTCTTGCTGCCTATCATTCGAAGACATCGCCCCCAGGGTGGACGAATCCAAGAAATTATCGCGAGTTTATTCATGATTCAAGTGAGGAACAAGTGGTGTCATTAGTCAAGTTTTTCCCATTAGATGGCATCAAACAGGGGGCTGTCGTGGTAAACATCCGCGTTCGTTCATTAGTTGGGTTTATGAAGGATTTAACGCGATATGATGCCGGTTTCATTCGGTTACTTACCACTAACCTAGAGCCTTTTGACCGAAACTTGACGCTTCAGAGCCAAACCACACCCGTACAAGAGCTAAAAAGGAAGCAGATTCATTCCGACTATACGGGCTGGCTGTATATGCCGGGTGGACAAAGAGATCGGAAATTATCTTTCATGTCGCAATTTAATGACCTTTGGATAATAGTGGGCATAGCGACTATCCTTATTGGCCTGATTTGGTTTACGTTTATTACTCACAGGCATTACAAACCGATCCAGTCCATTGCGCTAAGGATCAATGATTACACGAAACGAAAAAGCAGCGAGCTTGTGAAGCATGCGGGGGTCGGCGAACTGAAATTTATAGAATTGGCCATCGATAACTTATTGGAAAGGACGAGCCAGTACGAGAAACTACATAAAGATGATCTACTGATTCGTAGAAGGCAAGTATTGGTCGATTGGCTGGAAGGCCATAGGATAATGATTGAAACGGAGTGGAGGCAAGAGACCGCTAGATTGCAACTACCCTCCGAGTTCAACAGGTTGGCGGTAGCGATGATGGAAATCGACCGTTACTCTCATTTTATCGGTGACTATAGCTCGCGTGATCAGTACTTGCTTAAATTTGTTGTTAGCAACGTTCTTCAGGAAGTTGCCCAAAACGAAGGGATATTTGTGTGGAATGAATGGGTGGAACCACAGCAAATGGCCGTTATGTTTTACTTGAATGATAGCCAGGAGCAAGACGAGAATACCGTATATGATTTCATGAAAAAACTGCAGGATTGGATTCTAGCAAATCTAGAATTTACGGTGTCAGTTGGAATCGGGCCAGAGACCCACACTCTTGGAGACATTCCACAAAGCTATGCGGATGCAAAAAAACATTTGTCTTACAAGCCAGTCTTTGGATTAGGCTCACTCATTGGAAGCCGGGATGTACATGCGAAAACGGAAGGTCGGATTTTCCCTCATCTGCAATCGGTTCGAACAATCGTGAAATCGTTCCGGACTGACGATGGGCAATGGCAGACTCATATGATTTCGCTTTTTCATGCTTTAAAGAAGGGCCGGTTCTCACAAAGCGATATCAACCACATTTCCAATTACTTAATGTATCATCTGAATAAAGAACTGATGGAAATGACGGGAGAGGCACAGGAGCTGTGGACCACGGAATACAAGCCGGTTCTTGAAGCCTTAGTGGAGCACTCTGAAAAACTGGAAGAATGGCATGAGCGGTTGGTTATGCTGCTTTCCGAGCTTGAGCCTCGTGTTCGAGCTGCCCGCTACGCAAGGAATAATCATGAACTCATATGCCAGGTAAAAGTGTATATTGAAACGCATTATTACGATTCTGATCTATCCTTAAATAGGATTAGTGAGCATTTTGAAATGAATCCTCGCTATTTAAGCAAGCTGTTTAAAGAGGAGTTCGGAGAGAAATTTATTGATTATTTACTGCGGATTCGTTTGGCGGAAGCTCAGAGATTGCTGCTTAAGACCGATTTGCCGGTACAAACTATCGCAGAACGGGTTGGCTATGTTCACGTCATTTCCTTTCACCGAGCTTTCAAAAATGTGCTGGGCGTTCCCCCTGGAGACTTTCGCAAAAAAACAGAGGTAAATAGCAACGGATAAGCCAATTTCACTCATTAAAATAGCAAGCGCTTTCAACCTTTTATTCGGAAATGTTAAGGTGTGAGAAAAGGTTAGGTAATAGAAATAGGGACTTTCTTACATTTCGATAAGCGGCGATTCTTGTTAATTGAATGTTGACCAAGCTTGAATTATTGTGGAAATACAATGACGAAAAGGAGGAATCATATGCCTAGTAACGAACCTGCAATGGATAAGACGCTAGCCGCTCAGTATACCATTCGCTCGTCAGTCTTAAAAAAAAGCAGGAGACTTATTGCGGGTCAGGATTGGCAGTTGTACGCATTGCTATTTTTGCCAATGTTGTATTTCCTGATCTTCAAGTATATTCCGATGTATGGGGTAACGATCGCTTTCAAAGATTTTAATATGTTCCAGGGAGTATGGAAGAGTCCTTGGGTGGGGTTGGATGCCTTTCGTGAAATTTTTCTAATGAAGGATTTCTACAAAGTCTTGCGAAACACGATGCTGCTCAATCTATTAGATTTGGTGGTTTCTTTCCCGGCACCTATTATTTTGGCTGTGTTATTGAACGAAATCCGGATCAAATGGTTTAAGAAGGGTGCGCAAACCGTACTATATTTGCCTCACTTTATTTCATGGGTCATCATCGGGGGCATGGTGTATCAGCTTCTATCCACCAATACAGGTCTGGTAAATATATTATTGAAGTCCTCAGGAATGAAAGCGATTCCATTTCTAACTGAACCCGTCTATTGGGTTATCACCTATGTGGGAGCAGGTGTGTGGCAGAATGCCGGTTGGGGTACCATCATTTATTTGGCGGCTTTAGCGGGAATCAACAAAGAGCTATATGAGGCCGCGGAAGTGGATGGAGCGGGCCGCCTGCGTAAAATATGGAACATCACGATTCCCGGAATCAAACCAACCATAATGATATTGCTAATCATCAACATTGGGCATATGGCGAGCATCGGATTTGAACGTCCCTTTGTGCTGGGGAATCCGCTAGTTACTGACGTGTCCGATGTTATAAGTACCTTCGTTTATAAGGTCGGGATCAATTCTGCTCGTTTTACAATCGCTACGGCCATTGGGTTATTCCAGGCTGTCGTCGGCCTGATCTTCCTGTTGTCATCGAACTATATCTCCAAAAAAGTGACCGACCAAGGAATTTGGTAAGGAGGGCGTCAAATGAAAGTCAGTGCAAGCGATAAGGTTATCGATAGCTTCATCATTTTGCTAGTAACCGTGGCGTCCTTTGTTTGCCTTGTTCCTATTCTTCATTTGGTCGCCGTCTCGTTAAGTTCCAATGCGGCAATCTTATCGAATAAGGTGACGGTATTCCCGGTTGAATGGAGCACAATGGCTTATCAATCGGTATTTAAGGATGCCAAGATGGTCAGCTCGTTATTTTTCACGATTTTACTTGTGGCTGTATTCACGGTAGTGTGCATGATCATGACGATTTGTGCAGCTTACCCGCTTACGAAGAAAAAACTGAAAGGCCGGGACTTCTTTTTGATCATTATCGTGTTTACGATGTTTTTCAGCGGAGGACTGATTCCGGAATATTTGCTTGTAAAATCGTTAAAGCTGACGAACACCCTCTGGGCGTTAGTACTGCCTGGCATGATCAACGCCTTTTACCTGATTATCTTAAAGTCCTTTTTCGCCTCCATTCCAGAGGAGCTCGAAGAGTCTGCACGGATTGACGGAAGCTCGCATTTCGGAACTTTATTCCGGATTGTGCTGCCGCTTTCTTTGCCGGTACTGGCAACATTGAGCTTGTTCTATGCTGTAGGTCGGTGGAACGGGTTCATGGATGCGCTCTTTTATATTACAAATCAAGATTTATACCCGATTCAACTGAAGTTGTACCAACTAGTCATCAGTAATCAAATGAGCGACGCGACTGCAACGGAAGGGATGAATGCTATGGCCCCAATTCCCGAGAGTCTGAAAGCGGCAAGCATCATGTTTGCCACGATTCCGATTTTGCTCGTATATCCTTGGCTTCAGCGATATTTTATTTCCGGGATTATGATTGGCGCAGTGAAGGGTTGATTGATTCATAAGATGAGTCCCATTCTACATGAAAAAGGGAGTTGAATGATTTGCGCAATCAAAAATCGCTTATCCGAACAGTTAGCAGCTCACTGATGGTCATTTTATTGGCAGGTACCGTTGCGGCCTGCTCTAGCGCAGGTGGTGCAAATGGAAGTGGGGCCAAGGGAGATCCAGTAACGCTCAAAATAGAGCTTTTCGACCGTGGCAACACACCGCCGGGCGCGCCGCCGCTTACGGAAAGTTACTTTGTCAAATACATGCAGGAAAAATTTGGCGACCCCAATAATATCAAGCTGCAGTTTGTAACCGTTCCGCGAACAGAGGAAGTACCGAAGCTGAATGTGCTGATGTCGGCTAATGAGGCGCCTGATATTATTTTTACTTATAGCGATCCCGCTGTACAGAATTGGGTGAAGCAGGGCGGATTGACCGAGCTTGGCGATTTGATAAACCAGCACGGTCCGAATTTGAAGAAATATCTCGGAGATAAGCTCTTGAGTTATGGCAATTTTGAAGGAAAACAGTACACCATTCCCGCGAAAAGAATTATTATCGCCAGTTCAACACCGATTATCCGCAAGGACTGGCTTGACAAGCTGGGTATGAAGCCGCCTGCAACGACCGATGAGTTCTATGCTGTGTTGAAAGCTTTTAAGGAGAAAGATCCAGGCAATACGGGCGGAAAGGTCATTCCTTATGGCATTCGGTATAACAACAATCTGGACCCTCTGGTCCGGACGTTCTGGAAGAAAATGACGGAAGAAGAATACTACTCTCTTCCGGATTTGATGAAACCGGGTAATAAAGAAGGTTATAAGTATTTGAACAAGCTGTATAACGAAGGCTTAATTAGCCCTGATTTTGCCCTGGACAAAGATGGTAAAAAGTTTCAAGCTGATTTAGTGAACGGATTGATCGGATTTGCGATCACCAATACAAACGAACCTGTCTATCAATCGTATTATTCCACCCTGCAGAAGAATGTTCCGAGTGCCACGCTGCTGCCCGTAGATCCGTTCACGAACTATGAAGGCAAACATGTGAAGCAGATTTACCATCCGCTGTCTGCTCACCTCATGGTACCGAAGGCGAGCAAAAGAGCCGTAGAAGCTGTTAAGTTTCTGAACTGGATGTCGGATTATAACGTTATCTTCGATCTGCAAAACGGTACGGAAGGAGTTACCTACAAAAAGGGCGACGACGGCATTCCGGTCATTATGGATTCGGATGAAGCCAAAAAGGTGATGTACAACTATTTGGACTACAGCATGCTGATCAACGGCAAAGATATGGGCGATCAAGAAAAAACACTGAAAGCAAACGCGGCTGATCCCAAGTATAAGGACTTCACCATGAACAGTATCAAGGTTGGTGATCAGGACGGGCAGCTGCCCGCGCGTTTTGACAGACCCATCGAAGCGCAAATTAAATACAATCAAACCTTGGGTGATAAAGCCATTGAAATTTATGTGAAGACCGTAACGGCTAAGCCGGCGGACTTTGATAAGCTATACGATGATATGGTTGCTGAGTACATGAAGACCGGCGGTAAAGAGGTCATGGATGAACAGAAGAAAGTATATCAGGAGATGAAAAAGAAGTAGTAGCTGCATAAACAAATACCACAAGGCTGCCAAGAACGATTGGCAGCCTTATTACGTAATTGGCCGTCATATTGGCCTGATTTCGCAAGGATGTGCAAACCGGGCAAGATAGTTGCAGCGAGAATAATGCGCGTCAAAATAGTGCGATTGTTAGGGCAAAGTGACTTCCTTTATAGTGTTTAACAGATGAAGCAATATTTTAAATATGCACTTGCCGAGGAGATGAGCTTGCATGGCCCAGTTTAATATGCAGTCTTTTGCACAGCCAGAAGCGGAGTACCGGATTCATCCGTTTTGGTTTTGGAATGGGGAAATGGACGATGAGCAGATTCGATATCAGATTGATGAGATGGCAGACAAGGGTTTGGGGGGATTTTTCGTCTGTGCGAGACAGGGGCTTCAGATCCCTTACTTATCCGATGCCTGGTTTCGTAAAGTACGCGTAGCGGTCGAAGCGGCCGAGCGCCGCAATTTGCAGGTGTGGCTCTACGACGAGTACCCGTACCCGAGCGGGATTGCTGGCGGCGAGGTGACGCTGGAGCATCCGGAGGCTAAGCACTATACACTCGAGCATCGGGCCGAGCGGGTGCAGGGCGGAGAGCATCTGTCCATGGAGCTCCCGTGGGCGCGTATCTTGTATGCAAAAGCGATTCCTGTTAGCGCCGAAGGTGAGAAGCTTTGGAACGAGGCGGTGGATGTCCGTTCATCCATCGGTAATTTCCAAGCGGAGCCGATTTTTCAGAAAGCGGGCTTGACGAGTTACAACCAAAAACGGTTCTTTACCTATCGCACGATTCAGAAGATGGAGTGGACACCGCCTCCAGGTAATTGGGAAGTGCTGATTATGCAGGAGAAGGAAATTGAAGATTTCAAGTATTATGGGACTTTCGTCGATCCGTGCAATCATGAGGCAATGGCCACGTTTATTCGATTGACGCACGATAAGTATGCACAGCACTTGGGTGAATACTTCGGTGGTACGATCAAGGGCATGTTTACCGATGAGATCGGGCTGTTGGGAAGCTTACCATGGTCGCCGAAGCTGCCGTCATTTTTCATGGAGCAAAATGGCTATGACCTGCGGGAACATCTGCACGCCCTGCTGTATGAAGAAGGAGAGCAGTCGGCTCGAATTCGTTATGATTATTATCAAGCTATTCATGAGCTTCTGCTCAGCGCTTATCATAAGCAGGTGCATGATTGGTGTGAACAGTATGGCCTTCAATACGTGACCGAAGTGCCGTCAGTACGGCATACCACACAGCGGTACAGTCATGTACCCGGAGGGGATACCGCGCATGAAAAGCTCGGGCGTTCGCTGGATTGGATTTTGAATAATCAGGCGGAAAGCTTTCGTTCCAGCGCCAAAATGGTCAGTTCCATTGCCCGTCAGTTCGGCCGTGAGCGTAACTTAATTGAGTGCTTCCATAGTGTGGGATGGTCAATGACGCTTCAGGATGCGAAGTGGATGATTGATCGTATGGCCGCGCAAGGCACGAACTTTTTTAACTTCCATGCCTTTTTCTATACTCTTGATGCACTGATGAAGCATGACGCGCCGCCTTCTCAGTTTCTGCAAAATCCGTATTGGCCCTATTTTAGACAACTCGGGGATTATGTCGGACGGATCAGCTATGTCATGAGCTGCGGCGAAGCGGACATTCGAACAGCGGTGCTTCAACCGACAACATCGCTATGGGCCTACATGGGCAATCCCTTCCACCATTTTGATTATGGCGGTATCAACGTCGATGAGAAGCGCAAGCTTAGTGATCTGAAAGCGTGGTGGACACGCATTTGCAACGAGCTGACCTACGGCGGAAGGGATTACGATCATCTGGATACAGGACTGCTCGCGGAAGCGGTGGTGGAGGACGGTAGGATCAGACTAGGCAATGCCAGCTATACGAATGTGATTGTGCCGCCAATGACCAATCTGGAGAGTGGCGCATGGGCGAAGCTGGAGATGTTCCTTGCACAAGGTGGAACAGTTATCAGTATGGGGCAATTGCCGTATCAAGCGATTGAAACCAGTGGCTGGGACACGGCTTCCTCAGCGAGCGTCTTCGGTTTGCAGCAGCCCAGCGGAGAACATTTCTGGAACGAAGGCGCCGAATCTGCTCTGGTGTGGTCCAAAGGTGAAGCGAACGCGTATCACTTGCCATTTGCGGCGTCGGCTGATGAGGCTGCCGTGCTAGGCAGCCTGTCTAATCTGCTTGAAGAGCTTCATCCGCTGGCAGTAAAGCTGAAATCGGCAAACGGCGGACGCAGTATTCTCATGCAGACTCGCCGAATCGATGCGGATAGTTTCCTTGTCTTCGTGAGCAATCAGGAAGAGCCAGCGCGTAATTTGTCTTTGCAAATTTCAACCGCTCTTTGGGAGGGAAATGTGGGAAATGAGGCTCTGTTTACAGAGCTATCCTTGGATCGCGGCGACGAAGTGCCTGCCCAGGCTGAACCCACTAACAACGGCTGGACGTTGCCGGTCGTACTGGATGCCTACGAATCCAGACTTTTCCGTATCACGCGCAGATTAGCTGCCAAAGCCTTGCCAGTCAAACCTTGGCAGCTTAAGGTCGATGCGTCCGAGTCGACCTTATGGACGACGCAAACGGATGACGATAACGCGGTGCGGTTGGATGCGTTTTATCTCTCGATTCCTGGTGTTAACAGCTTAGAATCGGGAGCGGAGGAGGATGCACCGTTGGTGCAGGTCAAAACGTTCATAGACCAATGTGCAGACTTGGCTGCTTCGACGAAGTTGCCGGTGCACATGAGCCAGTTATTCGGAACGCCGATGCGCATTAGCTTGGCTTATCCACTTCAAGCCCGGTATTCCACTACCATCGTCGTGGAAAACCCGCTTGATCAGGTGGTTCTCGTGATGGATCAAGGAGCACTTTCCGGAGAAGGCTCGATTATGATTAACGGTCATCGTCTTCAGAAGTTGGATTTTGCGCAACACGTTTTGTATGACTACATGAACGTAGGCTGCGAAATTACAACGTATCTGCGGCCTGGCGTCAATGAAATTTCGGTTGAGGTGACGGTCGAGCAGGATTGGAATGGTCTGATCGATGCGCTGTATCTAACAGGGAGCTTCCAAACTGGCTTTGACACCGAGCAGCGCCCCGTCTTGAAGCGTCCGGTCGCTTCGCAGCATCCGCTGGCTGCAAGTCCTTATGCGGGTTATCCGTATTTTGGCGGAACGATGACTTTCAGCCGTGAGCTTCAGCTGGACCGATTGCCGCAAGGGGACAGCTTCGAGCTTACATTCGAAGGACTGGACCGCGAGTTCCATGACGTGGCGGAAGTGCTGGTGAACAATGTGTCACTTGGAGCCCGTACCTGGATGCCGTACCGCTTCAGCGGGCGCACATCGATGCTGATGGAAGGCACGAACCGTATCGAAGTTCGCGTGACCAACACGTTAATTGGCTTGCTGGAAGGCAAATATTTTGATTATGCGAAGCACGAATTGAAGCCAGTTTACACAGCCGAGCGGGTAAGGTCTTACCAGAACCCGGAAGGAGAGTAAGACGTCCATGCCAAACAACACAGAACAAGCAGCGATCAAACCGAACATTATCTTCTTCATGACAGATCAGCAGCGCTGGGATTGTATCGGTACATTCAACGAGCATATCCATACACCGAATATCGATAAACTGACGGCGCAGGGAATCACGTATAGCCAGGCGGTATGTCAGGCGCCGATGTGCGTGCCTAGCCGCACCTCGATGATGTTCGGCTATTATCCATCGCAGCTCGGAGTGCGAACCAATCACGGCGGCTTGTACGATGAAGACAAGCTGCCAAGCGATCCGCTCCCGGAATTAATGCGTAAAGCAGGGTATCAGACCGCAGGCTTCGGGAAAACCCATTGGAATCACGGGGTGAGAAATCCAGTTCCCTCTACACGCGGCTTCGAAGTACGAGCTGTCGGGCTGTCCCGCGACAGCGGACATTATGAGGATGGCGCTGTCATGATGGGGGATGCCGAGCCGGAGGGGCTCGCTGCTTATTATGAAGAAACGAAAGATTACGGTGGCGGCGAGGAGAATTCCAAAGGTTATCTCGGCTGTACGAGTCAAGTACCGACGCATTGGCACCGTGATGGATGGGTGGCGGAGCAATGTTTGAAGTTCATCGATGAGGGGCTGGACGAGTCGCGCCCGCTGTTTCTGTATCTTTCCTTCCTAAAACCGCATGCCGGCTTCAATGTGCCGAAGGAATTCGAGGATCTATACGATATTAGCAATATCCCGGATATCACTCAGCCGCCTTGGGAGCTTGAGCAGGATACGCATCTGGCCGCGACCGATGCTGTTAATGAGAGCAGCCAGATCAACTATTGGGAGAAGCGGCATGTATGGGAAGCGATGACGCCGGAGGAGCGCAAGCGGACAACGCTTCGTTACTGGGCGAATTGCTCCTGGCTTGACGATTACTTGGGCAAGGCGCTGGAGCGGCTGGAGCAGCAAGGGCGGCTAGACAATGCTTTGATCGTCTTCGTCTCCGACCATGGCGAGATGCTAGGAGAGAGACAACACCGCTTCAGCAAATACTGTTTGTATGAAAGCAGTGTCCGTGTACCGATGATCCTAGCCGGAAGTTATTTGCCGCCAAGGGTACAGGGGTCGGTGGACGACCGTCCGGCCGAGCTGGTGGATCTCGTGCCGACCTTATCCAAGGTAGCGGGATTGCCGGACAATCCGCAGTTGCCCGGGCTTGATCTGCTGGGAGAGACGCAGCGTCTTGGGACCTTCTGTGAATTTCATGGCAAAGGAGCGGAAGCGCATCATTCGGCTCCTGCCTTGATGTGGAGAAAGCAGGATTATAAGCTGATCATGTATATGCCTGGCAAGCTCGGAGAGGCTATTGGCCGAATCGGCGAGTTTCAAGGAGAGCTGTATGATCTAGCAGCAGATCCTAACGAATGGCATAATGTGTATGCCGATGAGAATTATGCGAAGGTCCGTGAACGCATGACGGGGGAGCTTCTGATGCATCTGGCAAGCGTCTGGTCCCGAGGCCCGGTCTTTTATGACCGGCATGGGCTTGCGGCGATGGAATAAAGGCAAGTATCCTCCTATCGACAGTGAGGAATAAGAAGGGGCGGCCCAAGTGTCAGTACTGACCATGGGATGCCCCTTTTTTGCGCATATTAGCGTGTATATCCCTGTTGTAGCGCGGTTTTCCTTCTTCTGCACAAGATTGTCTCAACCGGCAAAATAGTCTCAGCTTCCGTTCCGGTTGCGACAAAATTGCCTTCATCCCGGGCAATATTGTCTGATTGTAAACGGCATGGTTTTATTCTAAGTTGTTAATCATACGAGAAAAAAATTAGAAAGGGGAATGGAAGGATGGCATTCGCACAACCAGAATCTACGTCATCTCACAAATCAGCGAAATCCCGAGAATGGCATAAGAGAGGCATTCTAAAGGATCTAAGGCGCGACAGATATTTATATTTGCTGGGCCTGCCAGGCGCATTGTTTTTTCTAATATTCAAATTTGCTCCGATGTGGGGCGTGGTCATTTCATTTCAGAACTTTTCGCCGTTTGCCGGCATAACCGGCAGCGAATGGGTGGGATTCGAGCACTTCCAACGATTTTTTACCAATCCAGACTTTATGCTGCTTTTCCGTAATACGATGGCAATTAATCTATTGAACCTCGTGCTCTTTTTCCCGCTGCCCATTGTACTTTCATTGCTCTTGAATGAGCTTCGCAGCGTGGTGTATCAGCGGGTCATTCAATCGATTGTCTACATGCCGCACTTCTTGTCATGGGTCATCATCTCTGGCTTGACGTTCCTCATGTTTGCCAAAGGTGAAGGCTTGGTTAACAAAATGCTGGAAGGGATAGGCTTAGCCAGGGTTGATTTTCTAACGAATCCAGATACGTTCTGGGGCATGCTTACCTTGCAGTCGATCTGGAAGGAGTGCGGTTGGGGAACTATTCTGTTTCTGGCCGCGATGGCAAGCATCGATCCAGGGGTATATGAAGCTGCTAAAATTGATGGGGCGGGCCGGCTTCGCCAAATGTGGCATATTACACTCCCGGCGATCCGCAACGTGATCATCACACTGCTCATTTTACGTCTCGGCCATATGCTCGATGTTGGCTTTGAGCAAGTATTCCTGATGTACAATGGCGCTGTTTCCCATGTGGCTGAAGTATTCGATACCTATGTGTACCGGGTCGGTATTCAACAAGGCGAGTTTAGTTATAGTACGGCCGCTGGTTTGTTCAAATCGATTGTAGGCTTGGTGTTGGTTGTAGTGGCAAACTGGATTTCGAAAAAAATGGGCGAAGAAGGGGTTTATTAACGTCCATATCTATGGAGAGACATGGCTATAGCAATGTCCTTAGGAGGGAATTATATGAAAGTAGGACTAGGAGACCGATTGTTTAACATAGGTAACATCATCTTGCTGGGTCTGGTCGGTATCATCACCTTTTTCCCGCTGTATTATGTGTTTGTCGTTTCCTTTACGGATCCCACGGAATATTTGAAGGAAAGCTTCGTGCTCTTTCCAAAGACGTGGTCGCTTGAATCGTATAAATTTCTGATGGCGACAGGCGCTTTTCCGAAATCAATTGGTGTAAGCGCCTACGTGACCCTTGTCGGTACGGCACTCAGCTTGGTAGTCACCGCTTCACTCGCGTATACTTTATCCAGAAAAAGGCTTCGCGGCAGACGGTTCGCCTTGATCGCGATTCTGATCACCATATTGTTCAATCCTGGTATGATCCCGAATTATATGCTGGTACGTGAATTGCATCTCATTGATAGCCTGTGGTCGCTGATTTTACCGGCACTTGCAAGCGGTTGGAACGTCATCTTGATGAAGGGCTTTTTCGATAGTATCCCTGCCGAGCTTGAGGAATCGGCTTCGATGGACGGGTGCAACGACTTGTCGACTTTTTTCCGAATTATCTTGCCGTTGTCGCTTCCTTCGCTGGCTGCATTCGGGCTGTTTTATGCGGTTGCGTACTGGAATCAGTTCTTTAATGCTCTAATTTATATTAACGATGCAAGCAAATGGCCGCTTCAAGTTATGCTGCAAAACATATTGCTGAATGCGAATAACACGGATCTGCGGATGGATGTTTCTACTGTCCCGCCTCCGTCCGAAACATTAAAAATGGCTGCGGTTATCGTAGCGACGGTTCCGATTTTGTTGGTATATCCTTTCTTGCAAAAGCATTTTGCCAAAGGTGCGATGGTAGGCTCGGTTAAGGGGTAACGGCCAGAAGGGAAGGGATTCCAGCTCAAGATGTCGAATCGTGTAGAAAATCGGTTATTGGAAGGTGAGCATCTTGACTGGAATTTTGGCTGCGTTACTCAACTATTTTCAAAAATATAAATATAACAATCGGTTTTTCTGGAAGAGCCTTGCCATGATTCTCATTATGGCAAGTATTCCGGGGCTCATCACGGGCCTCAGTATTTATTGGATTGCCACGAACAACGTGAAGGAAGAACTCCAGGGACTTCATCAGAATCAGATTAGCAACCGTGCAGCAAATATCGACGACCAGCTTGCCTTTCTCGAAATGACCGTATCGCATTGGGCGTTCGACTCCAAGTTTGACGATAAGCTGAAGACGCTTAACTTTGCTTATAATTACGAGACGGTTCAGGATATGTACCGGACCCTGTTGTCGCTTGAGAGTTCGCATCCACTTCTGCAGAAAGTAGAGCTGTTTCTGGACAAGCCGCGTCCGCTGGTCTTTACAACGGAACGGTACAAATTTCTTAGTGATAGTGCAGATATCGAGAGTTACGAGACCTTTCTTAAGCATGATAGGTCGATGTTCTGGACGTTTCCGAAGCTCGAAGGAACGAACCAACGGGGACTTACGATTGTTAATAAAATTCCCGGCGACAGCACCGAACCCTTCGGTGCTCTTGTTGCCACACTCAATCAGGAAAACTTGTTAAAGGTGCTGAAAACGCTAACTCCTTATGATGAGGGCGTTACGATGCTGTTCAATGAGGATGCCAACTGGAATTTATCGAGCAGCAGCGGGGCGGATGGAGCAGAACTCGATCAAGCGCTCAAACAGGCCTACATGAAGAACCAAGCGGACTTAGGAGAAGCTGCGGTGAACGACGCGAAACCTGAATCGTTGTTATTTGATTATCAAAAAGTTTCGTACTCTGTCTCGTATGGTCATTTTAACCGGATGGGCCAAAAGTGGGTTTATATCTCCGCAGCCCCGCTATCGTCAATAACAGCTCCGGTCGTCTCCATTTCCAAGTGGATATTGGTTATTAGTTTCTCTAGCCTGCTCATTGCGCTGCTGCTCTCTTGGTTCGTGTCCCGCCGAATCTATCATCCCGTACAGCGTCTGCTGACCCTGCTGTCCGGTGAAAAGAGTGACGAGGTGAAGGACGAATTTGCCACGATCGAGAAGCATTGGCAGCATATGTCCAAGGAAACTGAGAAGATGCGGCACAAACTTGAAGAGCAAATGCCGCTTCTGCGGGAGGGCTTTTTCCTGCAGCTGGCGCAGGGCTACTTGATTTCTCTGCAAGAGAGTGACCTGAAGGAACGGATGAAGCGATATGGCTGGGAAACAGAGGAACGTCAATTTGTAGCGCTTGTGGTTCAATTGACGGGTTTTGCCAACCTTGAAGGAAGGTTCTCACAGGGCGATGAAAGTCTCGTGACGTACGCGGCCTCCAACATTATCGATGAGTTGTTCAAAAGCCAATATGAGCAAGCGGAAATCATGAATTTCCACAACTTCTCGATTGGGGTCCTGCTATCCTTTCCCATCTCTCATCCGCTTACCTGGTTAGAGGATGATTTGGAGCATGTGTGTCAAGAAATCATCCTAGCGATCAACCGAATTCTGAAAATGCAGGTTACGATATCGGTCAGCAAATGGGTTCACAACGTGAAACAAATTCCACATTTGTTCGAGGAAGTGAAGCAAGCGTTGGTATATCGAGATCTGCTCGACGAGAATCAGATTATTAAGACGGAGCAGCTTTCCAAGCTTAATGTCTTTAAGGAAACCGGCTATCCGTTCACCTTGGATAAAGAAGTGATTCATGCAATTCGCAACGGTCAGGAGTCAGATGCTGTTGATTTGATCGGTCAATTTATGAAGGAATTGGCGGCGAACGGCTCGACAGAATTCATGCTACAGCAAGGCATGCTGCAGCTCTTAGGCAGCATTCGGTATGCGTCTTTGCAATCAGGGATGAATCCCGTACAGTTGTTCGGCAGTGTGAACTTGTTCGAGCAGCTTGCGCAAATTAAAGAGCCCGAGCAAATGCTCAAGTGGTTTCAGCACAAAGTGATTGCGGTCTTCGTGCAGGAGATGATCTCGCGGCAGGATTACCACTTCAAGCAGATCATCGAGCAGGTGATCGTTCATTTGCGTGAGCAGTACATGACGCCATTATCGCTCGAATCGTGCGCGGATTTATTCGGCACAAGTCCATATACGTTAAGCAGGGCTTTCAAGCAGATAACAGGGATTAATTTTATCGATTTCTTAACGAATATTCGGATTAGTAGCGCCAAGTCTTTGCTCATCGAAACGGACATGAAGATTAATGAAGTTGCCGATGCCATCGGCTATCAACACAGTTATTTCAATCGGCTTTTCAAAAAGTATGAAGGGATTACACCAAGTCAATTTCGCGAGGTAAACCGCACGGAATAAGGGGTTTCGGGCCTTCATGCATCGATGTGCAAGCTGCAAGATAGTCCTAAATGTGCGGAAATGGGGGTACAAAAAAGTCCGATTGTCGATCAAAGTGGAATGTACTATTGTCTACCTTGTGCTCTGTTAAGGCGTTCGATACACAGAAGTTCATAACAAGGGAGGATCTCAAATGAAAGTGAGAAAAAACAAAAAAGTTGTCCTGGGCTCGATGATAATGATGCTGGCACTATCTAGTGTCGTGGCTGCATGCGGTAACAAAGCAGATACAGGAAGTAGTGCCGCAGGCGGAACGGAAGCACCACTTGAAGTTAACATCATGACGATTTTGCTTACGCCGTCTCCGGCAGCAGATGATAACAAAATCAAACAGGCTATAGAAAAAGCGACAAACTCCAAAATGAAAATTCAATGGGTGTCCGGTAACAACTATACGGATAAGTTGAATGTGACATTGGCGTCCGGTGATATTCCCGATTTGATCACGATTAACGATCCGTTTACGTCGGTTTTCCGTAATTCAGTAGCGCAAGGTGCTTTCTGGGATTTGACCCCTTACATCAAAGATTATCCGAACTTGAGTTCCAAAGTCTCCAAAACGGCTTGGGACCTGACGAAAATGCAGGATGGCAAAAACTACGGTATTCCGCGTCCACGCCCAGCTGAAGCCGATTCCTTCTTCATTATTCGCAAGGATTGGCTCGACAATGTCGGGATGCAGGTGCCAACAACAACCGACGAGCTGTACACGGTTATGAAAGCCTTTGCGGAGAAAGATCCGGATAAAAACGGCAAGAACGATACAACGGCACTTGCTGCCTTCATGACGCCTCCGGCAGATATGGGAACGCTCGCGATGATTGAGAACAGCTTCACTGGCGCGAACGTGAAAAACGATAAGTGGAAGCTGGTTGACGGTAAAATCGTGAATACCGCGCTGCTGCCAGAGACTCGCAGTTCCATTGAGTACTTGACTAAAATGTACAAAGATAAGCTGTTACCGGAAGATTTCGCATCCTACAAGCTGTCTCAGGCAGCGGATCTGTTCAACGGCAACAAAGCAGGCATTATTATGGATAAAGCAGGCACGATGAACGATCACTACGAATTGTTGAAAAAAATGGATCCGAACATGAAGCCAACTGATTTCTATCCGTTGACCAATATGAATGGATATAACCCGAAAGGCCCTGGCTTCTCTGGTATGATTTCTATCCCGAAATCCGTCCCTGAAGCGAAAATGAAACGCATCTTGAAAATGGTCGATACGTGGATGAATGATGATGTATTCGCCATTCAGCAATATGGCATTGAAGGTGTGGATTACACGGTCAAAGATGGCCAAAAAGTGATCAACACCGAGCAACTGGCCAAAGATAACGGTCCTGACTTTAATCAAATTGTCTATGTAGCAGATCCATATGCTAGCTCTACGAAGGTATATTTCCCGAAAGAAGCGAACGATCTGTTTATGAAGATTCAAGATGATCGTGCCAAAACTAGTGTAGCCGATATCAGTATCGGTCTGTACTCGCCAACAGCGCAAAAGCTGCTGCCTGAGTTTGAGAAAAAAGTACAAGATTTGAAAACAAAAATCATCTTGGGCCGTGAGCCGATTACCGCATGGGACGATTTTGTTGCAAAAGCCAAAACAGATGCAGATTTGGCGAAAATGAGCCAAGAAATGACGGAAGCGTACCAAAAACGCAGCGGCGGCGCAGCAGCAAAATAAGATCAAGTTGGAGAGGAAGAGACCATGGCTGAGCGTTACATTGACATCAATGAGAGCATTTTTACGAAATGTGGAGACCGCGTAGGCGAAATATTAGCTACAGTTGCTGACAGGTATGTTGGCAACAACCCGCCTCATCCGATGGCGTACAGAGCTTTTTGTGCCAATGGCATATTAAAGAATCACGATTATAGTTATGACTTTCATTTTGTAAATCGGTTTCCCGAGATTCAGAACGGACAGATTGTCTATGCATGGTCACAATATTGGAGTGACGTGGAAACACCGCTCAATTTCATCTTGCATTGCTATGGCCCGCTCATTTTGTATGCGAATGGGCAACCCATTTATAAAGCGAATATCGCTGATGAACTGAATCCAAAACGAAGAACAGTCGTTACGATTCAGATGAAGAAAGGCTGGAATCACTTGGTGTTCCAGTTTACCAAGACGGAAGCGGGCTGCGGAGGGTCTCTTGGGCCAGGTTCTTATAAAAGCAATCCGATTCATTTCCTAGCACCTTCACCCGAGCGATTCGGCCACGAGGGATGGATCTACACGGCCCCGCAGGATCATGTTTGGAGTGAGCTCCCTGGAGAGGGAATCACGGAAGCTGATCACAACATCGATTGGTATCCGAAGCTGGTGTGGAGTGATAACGAGCAGGCGAAGAACCCAGTAGCCCGGATCTTCGGCGAACTAAACGACGGGTATGTCCTGGCGTGGACGAAACTTTGTTCATTTTCGGCTGAACTGCGGCATGTTGAATTGAGCGGTCATGCGGAAGGAAGCATTGCGATTTATGTGGATGGGGAGCTGCAAGCTAGCATGGATCAAGCAGGCGCTTTCCATGCCGTGCTGCAGTTAGCGTACGGCGAGCATAACCTCGTCATTCAATGCTTTGGCGCGAACGGGGGCGCAGGCTTTCGTCTGGACCCGCTTTCGGCAGGCATTGAGCGCGTAGTGCCTTATCCCGTACAGGGGGCGAAGGACGAGTGGCTATATGTTGGGCCGTTCGGTGCCAAGGATGTGATGCCTGATGTTGAAGCTTCGCTGTTTGCACTAGTGGAGACGCAGGAGGGCGGAACGTTTTGGCGGCTGGATCAGCCGAACACGTGGGTACGACCGTTCACGGAGAATGCGTTGTTCGGTAAGTGGAACTATCCGCTTGGCGTGACGCTGTATGGGATGCTTCAGACCGGTAAGCTGCTCGGCCGTGATGATTTGCTGCAGTATGTTTACAAGCATATCGAAACGTGCACGCGGCTCTACACCTATGCGGGCTGGGATAAAGCCCAATACGGCGCCTCCGGTGTGCTGAACACGCTGGCTACACTGGACAGCTTGGATGATTGTGGCTCGTTCGGAGCAACGATGCTGCTTGCGCTGCAAAATCAGCCCCTTCAAGGCGCTGAGCGGATTGCCGATGTGATCGCGGATTATATTAGCAACAAGCAGGATCGACTGCCCGATGGATCGCTATACCGTAAGCCGAAGCATGTCGATTTCCCGAACGCGACGCTGTGGTGTGACGACTTGTACATGAGCGTGCCGTACATGTGCCGCTGCTACCAGCGGACCGGTGAAATCAGTTATCTTGAAGATGCAGCCAATCAATTCATTCAATTTAAGAAAAAATTGTACATCCCTGAGCTGCAAATCATGTCTCATGTCTATGATTTCGGGATCGACAAGCCCACGAAAATTGCATGGGGCCGCGGCAATGGCTGGGTAATTTTCTCCTTGTCCGAATTACTGGCTGTGTTGCCTGACAACCATGCGCAGCGAGGCGAGCTGCTGCAATTCTTCAATGAACTGAGCGAAGGCTACTTGCGCCTGCAAGGGGAGAATGGCCTGTGGCACCAAGTGCTAACAGAGCCTGCATCGTATGAGGAAACTTCGTGCACCTCGATGTTCTTGTATGCCTTTGCTCGCGGCGTAAGATATGGCTGGCTAACAGAATCAGAGAAATATATCGCAGCGATTCACAAGGGCTGGAACGGGATGGCCCGCATCTCCATCGATAAATTCGGCAACGTGTACGGTGTGTGCCGCGGTTCCGGATACTCGTATAGCGTTGGCTACTATAAAGACGACCTCTCCTGGCTGATTAATGATACGCATGGCATCGGTATTGTGTTGCTTGCGGGCATTGAAGTGCTGCAGTTGGAGCGCCATTTGGCCTCGAGGAAGACTGCAGCTGAAGAGGTTCTTTCGTAATTGCAAGGAAATGGTCACTTATTTCAGAGGATGTCCCAAAAGCCATGAAAATGGCGGGGGCAACCTCTTTTTTAATTTGGTAAAAGAAAAAGACCATTCCTTTGTAAAATGGAGGTACTAGTCCTCATGCCAATAAATCTCGTAGGGGCTGGCGTTACTGCAACAATGAAAAACATCGTTGCGCTTTGAGAGAAGCCCGCGGAGGATGCGGTAACGATGAAAAACATCGACGCCGTACGCAGCCACTGACAGCGTTCTTGAAGCGTTCTTCAAGCAGTACTAAAGATCCCTTTCCATCTAAATTCGGAGAACAATCGAACACGCAGGGGGATTTCCCAAGAACGGGTAGCGTTCTTGAAGCGTTCTCTCGGCCCCAAAACCCTCCATCTGGAGGGTTCTTTGTGTTTATTTTCATCATGGATCAGGCTGCTTTCCCCATAATGAAATAATTGAGGTAAGTGAAAAAGGTGAGATAAGTGAAGATGTAAGAAATGTGATCTACCAGGAAATGTGTGAATTGAGAGGGAGTAGATCCCGAGATAAGATAAGTCCAGAGTTTGGCAAAGCGATTCAGGGTTATTGAAAATCAATTTTGAGGAAGGTGAGAGAAATAGAGAAGCTACTCAATACTTCAGCATCTGGGAAACTCAATAGGAGACAGGGATTTGATCGCATGCGTTTCCGGCAAAACGTTCCCATTATGCTTATGTTTTTACCGGCGTTAGCCTTTTTTCTTATCTTTCGTTATGCACCTATTGGGGGTCTTGTTATTGCCTTTAAAGACTACAATTTTGCGGATGGCGTGTTCGGAAGTCCCTGGGCAGGCTTCAAAAACTTCGAGATGCTGTTCTCGCAACCCCAAATGCTGCGAATTATCCGCAACACGATTATTCTGAGTTTTTTACAAATTGTTGTCGGGTTTCCCTTCCCCATTATCTTAGCCATCCTTTTGAACGAAGCTAGGAAGTTGTGGTTTAAAAAACTGGTGCAAACCCTTGTTTATTTGCCTCATTTTCTTAACTGGGTCATCATTGGCGGCATTATTGCCCTCGTGTTTGCCCAGGAGAAAGGGGTTCTGAATCATTTTGTTACCCAATGGTCAGAAACACCTTATCCCTTTTTGTACAAAGAGCATAGTTGGATAGCTATATTTGTGGGCAGTGGGATCTGGAAGGAAGCAGGGTGGAACGCCATCATTTACTTGGCGGCTCTTGCTGCGGTCGACCCGGCGCTGTATGAAGCAGCTAGCATGGATGGTGCAGGCAAGTTAAGACAAATATGGAGTATTACATTGCCAGCTATATTACCGACCATCGCGATCATGTTTGTTCTATCGGTTGGTCATTTTATGGAGGTCAGCTTCGACCAAATTTATGTGATGCAGAATTCAGCGGTATCCGCAGTCTCAGATGTCATCTCAACCTGGAATTTTCGAGTGGGCATTAACGGTGGCCAGTTTAGTCTAGCTACGGCAATGGGTTTTTTCGAGTCGGTAGTCGCATTAGTGCTCGTCATTGCAGCCAACGTGATCGCCAAACGAACAGGCAATAGTCTTTGGTAGAAGGGAGTGTATTCTCATAAAAGCCTCGTTTCCTGAAAAATTTTTCTATGTAATAAATTATGTGCTTCTTGGAATTATCGCGGTCAGCTGCTTACTCCCACTGTTGCATATGCTTGCTCTGTCGCTCAGTACGAATGATGCCATTGTATCCGGATTTGTTAGCTTGTGGCCTATTGGATGGAATTTCGAGACTTATCATAAGCTTTTTACCGGCACGCGCATATTGCAAGCGGCTCGTAATAGCATCGAGGTGACACTAGTTGGAACGGTTCTCAGTATGTTATTCACCATTTTAGGGGCATACCCATTATCAAAGAAGTTTATGTACGGTCGAAAATTTTTCACAATGCTTATTGTATTTACCATGGTTTTCAATGGAGGGTTGATTCCCACCTATCTGGTCATTAAATCACTTGGATTGGTAAACACCTATGGCGCACTTTGGCTGCCTGGACTAATAAGCGTGTATAACATGTTGGTCATGCGTTCCTTCTTTAACGGCTTTCCAGAGGAGATTGAAGAAGCTGCCCGCATTGATGGTTGTGGAGAAATTAGACTGATGCTTCAGATGATCCTGCCGCTTTCATTGCCCGTGCTCGCCGCACTAACGCTTTTCTATGGTGTTGGCTATTGGAATTCCTTTTTCAGTGTCATGATCTACATCAACGATTCCAGTAAGAATACGCTCGCTGTACTTATTCAGCAAATGATTTCTAGCCAGCAGCTGCTGCAGGAAATTGCCAACACTTCTTCGGAGGATCTTACATCTGTTACACCGGAGTCGATTAAGGCGGCAGGGGTATTTGTCATGATTGTCCCCATGCTTATCGTGTATCCCTTTCTGCAAAAGTACTTCGTTAAAGGCGTCATGATTGGCTCTGTTAAAGGATAGCTGGAACATGTGAATCTCTGACAAGTCTGCTCTTCCTAAAAGAAGAATGCTTGTATACAATATTAAACAGGAGGGTTATTATATGAATAAAAAAGCGCTAGTCATCTCCACAGTTGCATTGACGCTTACGGCAACTTCACTGGTCGGTTGCTCCGATAGTAAGTCGGGAGAAGCTCAAACATCTTCTTCACCTCTTACATCCGCATCTGCGCGCGCCATGAACCTCTCGATGTCGTTTTATGATCGCGGAACGATTGCTCCTGATCTTGGAACAGCCGAGAATAATATCTGGACCAAATTTATCCAGGAAAAAACCGGCGTAAATTTAAAGATTTCACCCGTACCGCGTGCGGAATCCGTTAACAAGCTGAATACACTTGTCGCGTCGGGATCAGCGCCGGATGTTATTTTAGAATACGATGTGGGATTCCGCAATCAACTGTATTTACAAAAGCAGATTATGCCAATCGGAGACTTGATCGATAAACATAGCACAACTTACAAGCAACTTTTAGATAAATTTCCTCTACTCAAAAAGCTGAGCACGAGGGATGACGGTAAGATTTATGACTTTGGCCGCATTCTTGGCTATGTGCCGTACAGCTATACCGTAATTAGGCAGGATTGGCTGGATAAAATGAAGTTAACCGCGCCAAAGACGGCGGATGAATTATTCCAAGTTGCGAAAGCGTTTGCAACGCAAGATCCAGATGGTAATGGCAAGAAGGATACATACGGCATGAATTTGGCCGGAGGCGGCAGCTTAATTGATCCCATGTTCCAGAATGTAACCTGGATTATCAAGGATGGCAAGTGGGTAAAGGATTGGGATCGCGCAGAGGCTGCTAACGCATTCCGCAAGAAACTTTTCGATGAAGGTATCGTCGATAAAGATTTTCTGACTGATAAGAATGGAAAGAAAGCCGAACAGGACTTTGTTACAGGCAAAATTGGTATCTATACAGGTGCAGGCTCGTACAAAGTTTTCACCTCTCTATATGAAACCTTGCGTAAAAATGTACCGGATGCCAAGCTTGTGGCCATCGCTCTTCCATCCAGCCAGTATGGCAGCTTCTCACCTGATTTCAATCCACCGGTGCAGTTGACAGGTGTTTTGAACGCCAAAACGAAAGATCCTGAAGCTGCAATCAAAGTGATTGATTATTTGAGCTCACCGGAGTGGGTCAAAACAACCTATAGTGGCATTGAAGGTACACATTACAAGCTTGACAATGGCAAAGAGGTCCCGATTAATGCGGATAAAAATAAGAAAGAGCTTGACTGGTTGGGCGATTTCCGCATGTTAGGCGGCCAATATGTGTATAACGAGTTTGATACGACGATGAAGGGTTTTGATCAAAACAATCCGCTTCAGAAAGAGTTTTACGATCTAGGTAAAGATATTTTCAGCCTGAACATTTCCAAGGACCGCCCGTTAGCCAGTATCATGCTTGGTGGTTTCATGCCCACGCTTCCTGCTGACATGCAGTTCATCTCCAAGAACTTGCTTGATTCTGCCAGTAACCCAATTGGGGATCTATGGAATAAAGCAATTGTTAGCGGAGCCTCGTATTCTTCGGCGCAAGCGAAGCAGGATGCGATCAAGATTTGGGAGAAATCGGATGGCAATAAGCTGGAAGCTTGGTATCAAGATTGGTACACGAAGAATAAAGACACGATGGTGACTCAGAACGATTTATTTTCCATGAATTTTAACTAAAAGAGTATGGAGAATGCTGTCGGCAGATTTCTGCCGGCAGCCTTGTACGTACCGTCCCTATTAGACGGTTTCGCCTTTTCATTTCGAAGCCCGAGGAGAACATGCCATGTTAAAGAAACACTCTTGGTTTTACCGTTTGGTTACAACCTATTTGCCCATTGTCTATTTGCTTGTTTTCGTCCTATTTTTTGTCTTCTTCATGACGATGAATAAGCAGTCCCAAACGCAAACTGTGAGTGCAAATGAAGCATTTACGCGATATACCATGCTTCAGCTTAACTCGATTCTCGGCAACATCGATCAGAATGTGAATGCGGCAACCGTCAATAATAGAGAGTTTAATCAATATATGTTTCAGCTTCACGATTCGGATGTCAATCCGTATTTGCTGCGCAGTAAGGTGGCGGAACTCTTCAGGCAAGTTCAGGCTGGTTTTCCGTTCATTCAATCTATTTATTTTTACCGCAACATCGATCAGACTGTGCTGGGTACGGAGATGTATCTGCCGCTTGCCGATTTTGGCGATAGCAATTTCGTACAGGAGCAGTTGAAGCAGCCGCTTCCTAGCATTTGGACGAATGTAAGAAGCTACAAAGTACTTCCTTCTCAACCCTATGACGTTGAAGTTGTTTCACTCGTAAAAAAAGTCCCTTTCCTAACTGAACCGAGTGGCATCCTCATAGTGAATATCGATGTTTCGAGTCTTGCCTCTTGGCTGCAAAGCATCTCTGCTAACTCAATTAGTTCAATTACGCTAGTAGATCAGGCAGGACAATTAATCGGGCAAAGTAAAGTTCAAGCCAACAAGGATATCCTTAACTTGAAGTTTGAAGAGACGGGTTGGACGTTTAACAGCGGTATCAAAGAAGCGTACCATTATGGGATTTTTTCAGAGCTCTACTACAGTTGGATTATTATCGGAGTTGTCATGGTTCTGATTGCCTCAGCCTTAATTATTTATTTGTCCAAACGATATGCAAGACCAATCGATGCGAGTATTAGCCGAATAACGGACTATTTAAACGTCAGACAACCCGGTGGAGAATTGATCTCAGTTGTTGATGCCGCTGTAGATAAGATTATTGATTTCGCTGATCGCTATCAGTCGGAGAGTAATTTAAATTTGCCCTATCGTCAAAAATACTTTTTCCAAGAACTTATGAGCGGGGACCGTCCGATAAGTCAAGATGAGTTGACCGATGAGATGCATAACTTTGGTTTACCTTGTAATTGGCATTCCTTCATGACAGCCAAGTTGGAGATTGATCGAATAAGTGATTTTACAGAAGGCTATTCCACACGAGATCAGGTGCTCCTGAAATTTGTTTTGTCGAACGTGTTCAAAGAAACCGCTGAGCAGTATGGGATAGGTATTTGGAGTGAATGGATTTCCGTTGATAAAATGAGCATCCTGTTTGGGGCAGACGGCGAACTATCCATGGGTGATATTGGTACGATTTGTGAGAGTATGCGGTCGTGGGTAGAATCAAATCTTGCCTTCACCGTAACGATCGGGGTAGGGAAAAAGACGGAGCGTTCAGAGGATATCGGTGAATCCTATGAGCAGGCTGATAAGGCCGTACAATACCGCTCCGCATTTGGAAATAATCGCGTTATTCACTATGAGGTCATAACTCGGCAGACGGAAACGGAGCTGTTTGATATTTTGCAGTTAATCCGTACGATTGTCCAGTTATATAAGAGTGGAAACGATGAATGGTATAACCAGTTCGATTTCCTGTTCAAAGCCATCAATCGCGAATTGTATACCCGGGACGAGTTAAAGAACCTGCTTTACTATATGACTTTTACTTTTACACGTGAATTGTCCGAATTTCCGAGTGAATATACCGAGTCATGGCGGGTGGAGGCGCTTATTCCTATTTCCCAAGCAATTGACCGTTTCGAAATGATGGAAGATATCAAGAAGATACTTGTGGAGCGGCTCAGCACCGTCGCCGAGTTGTGGAAGCAGCTGCGTGAAACGAAAAATCACAGGCTGTTGATTCACGATGTGAAAGCCTATATTGATACCCATTACGCCAATGCAGACTTGTCCTTGCAACTTCTTGCCGAGCAATTCTCATTAAGTAAAAATTACGTCAGCCGCTTATTTAAAGAAGAAACAGGAGAAAACTTTATCGATTATTTAACGTCGCTGCGAATCTTTCATTCGAAGCAGCTTTTGGAAGACACGGATACTTCGATACAGGATATCGCCGGACTGGTTGGTTATGAACATTATTTCTCGTTTAACCGGGCATTTAAGAAACTAACGGGGTTCCCACCGAGTGATTTCCGGAAGAAGCGCTTCATTGAGAAAACACTATAAACCAGGACTCGGTGTGTATGCCATTTTGAAGAGGAGAGGGTTCAGTTGTCAAAAAAGTGGCAGGCAAGTTGGTTGACGGATCGTTCTTTTATGCATTTGCCAAAATCTAATTTCTTCCATAAAGAACTTGAGGAATGCGTAGTAGAACCACATCGATTGGATTTACAACATCACCATTGGTATGCAAGAACCGTGTTTATACTGGATGAGAAGAGCATGGAGGAGAAGGAGATCTGGCTTCATCTGACCGCAGATGATTATTACAAGCTGTATATCAATGGGGAGTTCGTTGGGCAGGGCCCTGCTCAAAGTGATGCGAACCATTACTATTACAATCGTATTGATCTTCGTCCGCATTTAAAGATAGGGAAAAATGTCATTGCCGTTCATGTCTACTATCAGGGGTTGTTGAATCGCGCTTATAACAGCGCCGACTACCGGCAAGGTCTGCTGGCAGAACTGTGGGCAGGCGAGAATTTGCTGGTTAAAACAGATCGTACTTGGAAAGCGAAGCAAGTACAGGATAATCGGCGTGGTGTGACTTTCGGCTACGACACGCAATTCACCGAGCATTTGGACGCAAGGCAATCAGAGAGAGGGTGGACAGAAGTCGGATACGACGATTCAGATTGGCAGCAAGCAGAAACGACGGAGACTATCGATTATACATTTGTTCTGCAGCCGACTCCGCTGCTTGACGTCTATAGGAAGCAGCCATCGTACGTTCGTCAGCTAGCACCTGGTCATTATTTGATCGATTTCGGTGGAGAGCTGACGGGCCAGTTTGCCATGACAGCACATGGAAAAGCGGGAGAAGACGTGCATATCTGGTCAGGAGAAGAACTGATGCCTGGGGATCAGGCGGTACGCTACGAAATGCGCTGCAACTGCCTTTATCATGATCAGTGGACATTATCCGGTGACATCGATTCCTTCCAAACATATGACTACAAAGCGTTCCGCTATGTGGAGGTGCAAGGACCGGAGGAATCACTGAGCCCAGCATCCTTCCATGCTGTGGTAAGACATTATCCTATGGATGAACAAAGCTGTTTACTTAACAGTTCGGATGAACGGATGAATCAAATTTTTGATATTTGCAAAAATGGTGTTCAATACGGATCGCAGGAAAACTTCGTGGATTGTCCTAGCCGAGAGAAAGGTCAATATCTGGGTGACAATACGATCATTGGTCATTCGCATATGCTGCTCAGCGGCGATTTACGGCTGTATCGCAAGGCTATTGAGCAATTCGGACGCAGTTCTTTAGTCTGTGGAGGGCTAATGGCTGTAGTACCGGGACATTTCATGCAGGAAATAGCTGATTTTTCTTTACAGTGGCCTATGCAAGTGATGACGTATTTCAATTACAGTGGAGATAAGGCCTTTCTTCAAGAGATGTACCCGTATGCGGAAGGTTTGCTGCAACATTTTGAGAAATTTGAGCGTGAAGATGGCCTACTGCTGGGGGTTACGGACAAATGGAATCTCGTCGATTGGCCGCAAGGGTTGCGCGATAACTATGATTTTGAACTAACCAAGCCTATAGGTCCTGGCTGCCATAATGTACTCAATGCGTTATATATCGGTTGCGTACGTACTGTAAACGAGATGCGGGGTTTGCTGGGTGTTGACTATGAGAATCGTCTGCCAAAATTGAAGCAAAGCTTCTTGAAGGTTTTCTATGATGAGGAGAACGCCTTGTTTAAAGATTCAGAGAAAAGTAGGCATCATGCCCTGCACGCCAATGTACTCCCCCTACTGTTTGGCATCGCCCCTGAGAAATCCGTCGTTGCTATCGTCGACATGATCCGGACCAAACGATTCGCATGCGGCGTTTATTTCTCGTATTTCGTTATGAAGGCACTTGCGGAGGTGGGAGAGTATGAATTGATCTACGATTTGCTTTCATCAGATGATGAGCATTCTTGGGGGAATATGCTGAAAGAAGGAGCAACTACCTGCTTCGAGGCGTGGGGCAAGGAGCAGAAATGGAACACCAGCCTATGCCATCCTTGGGCAAGCGGACCCGTTCCAGTGCTGATTGAAGACATTATCGGCCTAAAGCCTGCTAAGCCGGGTTGGCAAGAAATCGCTTTTTGTCCACAACTTCCGGCAACTTGGACGTCGTTTTCGCTGCAGTTACGTGTTCCAACCGGAGAGATTCAGCTCAGTTACAACAACGGGGTGTGGACCGAAAGCTTTCCGCCAGATAGTACTGTCAAAAGAGCAAAGTAAGCGGACAAACCGGACAAACCAGACAAACCAGACAAACCAGACAAACTGGACAAAAGTAGAGGGGGCTAAGCCTTTGGTTAATCATACCAATGACCGCTTTCTAGAAAGCGATGCATTTCCATTCTATGCGGCCCCCTACGAACTTTTGGCAGGAAGGTACGTAGCTCCGCACAGCCATGAATTCGTCGAATTCGTCTATATCGTCGAAGGTAGTGGCATGCACACATATAAAGGCATTGAACACAGGCTTCACACAGGTGATGCGTTCGTCATTGAACCCGGTACGGAACATTCTTACAGAGTAGGGGAGAGTGAACAGCTTCTTGTCTACAATGTCTTGTTTCATCCGTCCTTGATTTTCCACGAGTTGGAAAGGTTGCAGGAAGACTCCTCATTTTTCGATTTTTATTATGTCGTTCCCTTTATGCGTCAATCGGTCAAAGATCAGCCCTCGCTGTGGCTGACCCCAGTCGAGCAGAGCGAATTGAAGTCACTGCTGGACGAAATTGTTCGGGAATTTACGGTAAAAGACCATGGGTACCGATCAATGATCCGATCCAAGCTGGTGGAATGTTTCGTTTTTTTAAGCCGCTGCAACCGAAAGAACAACGATAGCGTAAGGCTTGCCAGTACATCAGAAAAACAGGCGATGGAACAAATCGCCCGCTTCATTGAACGTCATCTGGAAAAGCAGCTTAAGCTGGCCGAGGTTAGCCGACTCTGCGGTATGAGTATCTCTACCTTCAAGGCCAAGTTTAAAGCGAATACAGGACGTACGTTTCTGGAGTACCGCAATGACATGCGAATCATGGCTGCCAAACGATTGTTGGTACAGACCGAGCTCAAAATGATCGATATTGCCCAAGAGGTCGGCTTTGAGGACGTTAGCTTATTCAATCGCACGTTCCGCCAGTGGACCGGCATGTCCCCCCGCCAGTATCGGAAGAATCATCTTTGAACAGGGACTTTGGCAAGCAGCGGGAACATGGGCCCGCGCAACGGCTCCTCTGGCGTACATGACTGCCCATCCGAAACCATGTGAGGTTTCCCGTTATACGTTGTTCCGTCCGGCATATAGATGATTGCGTAAGCGCGTCTAGGCTTGTCGGTTTTATTCGCATGCGCATAATGAAAAGTAAGACCGTCATGAAATGTGCAACTGCCTGCTTTCAAAGGTACCATGACAGGTTTACGATCAGCTAATGGGGTTCCCTGAACAAAGTCGAAAATATTAACGGGATCATGCAACGAAATGTTCGTTAATTTCCCAACCTTATGAGATTTCGGTGCAAACATCATGCAACCGTTATTCTCATCCACATCATCGAGAGCAATCCAAATGCTCATGCAGCCGTCCTCATTCATTGGCCACTTCGGTGAGTCTTGATGCCATGGCGTGGCATTCGTGTCACCGGGCATTTTCCATAACGCATGATCGTGGAAAAAACGAATTCCTTTGGCACCCGTCAGACGCAGGGCGATTTCCGCAAATCGGGGGTGAAAGGCGAAGGTCGCCATGCCGCCGTGATCTCTCCAGGTGTTCACCTTCTGATTAAGTACTCTGGCGTAGGCCGCGTTGTCTTTACCCGTTTTCACCGATAAGCCTTCCTTCGCACTCATCGACTCCTCCATATATTCACGTAATGCAGCAAGCTCATCCCCATCCAGCAAATCGTTGACTTGAACGAATCCGTTTTCTTGATAAAATTCAATGTGATCCTGACTAATCCAGCGGTCTGCCAGGTGTTGGCCGAATAGCTGTTCATTCATGGCGATCGTCCTTTCCGTATTGGTTTGGCGTTCACTTTAAGATAAGTATAGAAGCAATTTTCGGTAAGAACTAGGAGGATTCGCCAATGATTCAGGCAGATTGGCTGAGTATAGGAGAGGTGGCATGTAGGAGCCTGCTAAGGCCTTACATGCTTTTTCTTTTATATTCGTTCGTATAATTACTTCGTGCTCAGGGGCACATTGTTAATTGAACAAATTTAAGGTTAGAATGTGCGAATTTGAAAGCGCTCCGCATTTTAGTGGCATATTTCGGATATTATCAAAATTTCATAGGATATTAGATTCATTTAATAGGAACTATAATCTAAAGGAAAAGTAAATGGACAGGCAAGCTCATTTATTTTGCAGTGATGTTATGGGTCAAAATACGAAAGAGATGAGGGTTGAATATGGAGAGTCGTAAGATTAAAAAATCGTTATTGATCGGCATGGTTGCCATGCTTGCGACGGTAGGCGTTGCTTGCGGTAAAAAAGAAGGCACGGCAACTTCAGGAGGAGCACCAGCAACAGCAGCAGCAGGCGAGACCGTGACCTTGACGATGATGCATCCTTGGACGTCGCCGAATGTCGATAATGACGCTTATAAGGCGAGAATCGAAGAATTTGAGAAAAAGTTCCCGAATATTAAAATCAAACAAGATGGGGTGCCGTCTGCCCAGTATAAGACAAAGCTTCGCACGCTTGCAGCTGGAAACAACTTGTCCGATATTAATGTCGTGTGGCCGGGAGCAGATATTACGCCGCTCGTCGCCGGTAACCTGTTAATGCCGATCGACTCGATTATGGACAACTGGAAAAACATCCTTCCTGAGGATGCGCTGGCCGGCATGAAAGTGGATGGGAAGCAGTATGCCATTCCGACAAAGCAATCATTCGTCGACATTATTTATTACAACAAAGAAATGTTTGCAAAAGTGGGTTATAACGAGTTTCCAAAAACGTATGACAACTTTATCGATGCGATCAAAAAGCTGAAAGCTGCGGGAATGACTCCGATTGCAATGGGCAACAAAGAGAAATGGCCACTTCAATCTTCTTATATGTCAATCATTGGGGATCGTTTTGTTGGCAGCGATTTCTTGAATCAGGTGTTGAATAAGCAAGCTAAATTTACAGACCCTGAGTACGTAAAAGCGCTTGGAGTTATTGAAGAATTGACCAAACTGTCCGCGTTCAACATAGACATGAACAATATGGATTCGGTTCAGGCGCAAGATTATTTTATCCAAGGCAAAGCGGCTATGCATATTTCTTCTTCTACGGTTGACGGAAGAGTCCGTATCAACAATAAGGAAGGAGATAAATTCGGTATCGCCCTGTTCCCTAGTGTTGCTGGTGGTAAGGGGAACCCTGAGAAAAGCGCAGGCGTCGTTCAATACGGAATCTCCATCAGCAACGGATTGGATGAGAAAAAGAAAGCGGCAGCCATCGAATTTATGAAATTTTTCGTCGGAGAAGATTTGTACAAGACACTGATCAGCAAAGGCGTCGTCGTCCCTGCGAAAGTCGAAATTCCGCAAGATGCGAGCCCTTATTTAAAAGAGATGATGGCGCTTACGGGTAAAGGAATCGCTCCAGTATTCGATAGTGTGATCCCTGCGCAGGTGGTCGATGTCATGCAAAACGGCCTACAGGCTCTCACGGTAGGCAAAGGGTCCGCGGAGCAGCTGGCCAAAGACCTGCAGAGTTCGATCGATAATCTTAAAAAGTAAATGAGTTAGGCAGGAAAACTCGATTGTTCGAGTTTTCTTCCCTTTTTAAGGGGCAAATTTGGGAAAAGGAGGAAATGTCATGCATACGCTCAAGGGAACGAAGTTCTCAATTTTTATCGGGCTGCTGCCCGCGCTTGTCATTTATTTAGGCATCGCCGTCGTACCGATCGGATTGTCCGTTTATTACTCGGCCATGAACTGGGACGGTATCTCGCCCATGACGTTCATCGGACTCGATAATTTCATCGAAATTATGAAAGATCCGATTTTTTGGAATTCGCTCAAAAACAATATTTTCATTATGATTGCGGGTATCGTAGGAACGATTCCATTCGGGTTGCTTCTGGCGCTACTGCTCAATAAGAAACTGAAAGGTTCAGGTTTCTTCCGCACGGTTGGCTTTCTACCAGTCGTCATCTCTTCCGTAATCGTTTCCTTGATTTGGGGAATGATCTATAATACGGAATACGGCATGCTCAATTCCGTTCTCGGACTCTTTGGTTTGGACAGCTTGAAGCAGAACTGGCTTGGAAGCACCGAGTGGTCCATGCTATCGATCAGCATTACTTATATATGGCAAAACTGCGGTTTGTATATGGTCATCTTGCTTGCCGCTTTGCAAAATATACCGGCCGAAGTCAATGAGGCGGCTCATATGGACGGGGCTACTGGTCTGAAGAAAACATTTCTCATCACGATTCCAATGATTCGGGATACGCTTGTCGTCGCTGTTGTGTACAGCATCAGTGGTTCCTTCCGTGTGTTCGACCTGATTCAGGTCATGACCGGCGGTGGACCAGCCCATTATACAGAAGTCATGACGATCTACATGTATAACAATGCATTCGTAAACATGCGTTTCGGTTACGGAAGTGCTGTATCCATTCTGATCCTTGTATTCAGCCTGATTGTGGTCACTGTCGTGAATAAATTAGGCATGGAAAAAAAGAGCTGAAGAAGGAGGAGTTGAAGCCGAATGGAACGGACAGGAAAACTTAAGAATTTCATCATTTACGCGTTTTTAATATTGTTTGCCATTATTAATCTATTACCGCTCTTTTGGATGGTGGTCGATTCCTTCAAGAGTGAGCAGGATTACGCTGCGAACCCGTTCTCACTGCCGACCGTGCTGCACTTCAGCAATTATGCGAAGGCATGGGAAGTGGCGAATATGGGAACGTATTACAAAAACAGCATCGTCATTACGGCTGTCTCGGTTATTGTCACGGTTTTGCTCGGAGCGTTGGCATCTTATTTTTTATCCCGGTTTGAGTTCAAACTGCGGGGAATCACTTACGGGATTTTCTTGCTCGGCATGTTAATTCCGATTCATGCGACCTTAATTCCGATCTTCCATATTATGCAAAAGTTGAAGTTGCTCGATACGAGTCTGTCGCTCATTTTGCCGTATACCGCTTTTCATTTATCGCTGACGATCTTTATTCTTGAAGGGTTTATGAGAGGTTTTCCGAAAGATATGGAAGAATCCGCCGTTATGGACGGATGTGGCGTTTTTCGTATTTTTTGGTACATCATCCTGCCGATTACGAGACCTGCCATGGCAACGGTCATCATCTTGAATTTCGTTTATAATTGGAATGAATACTTGTTTGCACTTGTGTTGATCAATTCCAGCGAATTGAAAACATTGCCGCTCGGACTCGCTAATTTCGTCGGCATCGAAACGGCGAGCCTTACGCTGCAGATGGCTGCGCTCACGATAGCTCTGATACCGATCATCATTTTCTATTTGATTCTTCAGAAGCAGCTCGTGAACGGCATGACGGCAGGCGCGGTCAAGGGTTAAGCAGGTGCAGATACGGTAACTACCGACTTTGGCCATGAGGAGAAAAGTACAATGCGAGCTCGTTTTTGGAAGTTCGGAAACTTCAGCTTAAAGCGGAAAGCGTTCCTCATATTTTTGCTGTTTGTTACTTTGCCTACATTTGGAGTCGGAGTTCTCGTTCAGCATCAGTTCAGCCTCATTTTGACCCAACAATTCGTTGAATCCACCAAAAGGAGTCTCGATACCGTTACGAATCAGCTGACGGAAGAAACGAAGATGGTGGAGGATATCGCGGATTACATGATATTTAGCCCCGATATCCGCAATTTTTTGCACCCGTCGGATTTATGGATGACAGGGGAACAGACGGAGCTCTATAAAGAGAATATCGAGGGTTTTCTTACGTTTCAGCTGATGTCCAAAAATTATATCAAGTCGATCATGATTCAAGGCATTAACGAGAATCAGATCCATATGGGGGAGCCGGTCAGCGGTAATGAAAACGAATGGCTTCAGCGTGCAGCGCAGCGCAAAGGCGGTTTGGTCTGGAGTGAAGCTTACCCGGTTACGAGCGATTGGTACGGGCGAACGAAGGTCATTTCTTTGTTTCGGATTATCAATTCGTTCGATGAAATTACGCAGCCCCTAGGTAAACTCATCATCCGTCTTGACGCGTCAAGCATCGTGAATTTGCTGAAAAGCGGTATTTTCAAGGAAACCGGAATTATCTTTATTGTGGGTAAAGAGGGGAAGTTGATTCTCACTTCTGATGATAAGGTGACCGGCGAACGGGATGCGGACAAGGCGCTGCTCGATACGCTGCGCAAGCATGGCGGGGATACGTTCACTTATGAGCTGGACGGAGCCTCTTATCTCACGTTTCATCAGTCGATGGAAAATACCGGCTGGCAAGTTGTCGCTATGGTTCCGGAGTCTACAATGAACGAAAATACAGCCGGTTTAAAATTTATCATGCTGTTGATTATCGTCGCGACGCTGATCCTCGGGTTAGCGGCGCTGATTGGATTCCACTACACGATCATTCTTCCGATTTTGCGGTTAAAGCGGGAAACGGGTCGTGTGAAGCAGGGCGACTTTACGGTCAGAGTACCGATTGAGTCGCACGATGAAATTTCCGAGCTGAACAGGCAGTTTAACGGTATGGTGATGACAATCCAAGAACTCATTGAATATAAGTACAAGCTGGAGCTTCGACAGCGGGAATCCGAATTGAAGCTGCTGCAAAAACAGATGGACCCTCATTTTTTATACAATACATTAGATATGATTCGCTGGACCGCCCGACTGGAGAAAGCTTCCCGGACAAGCCAGCTTATCGAGATGTTATCCAAGTTTTTTCGCTCTAGCTTGGGACGGGAACAAGACAGATCGACGATTCAGCAGGAGCTGGAATTCGTTCAATCTTATTTGTTTCTTCAACAGAAGCGCTTAGGCGGCAAGCTGCGTTACTCACTGCTAACGGAAGCACATATCGCCGATGCGGCTATTTTGAAGCTGACCATTCAGCCGCTTGTGGAAAACTTCCTGAAACATGGCCTCGATAGTGGTCAACCACAAAATTTCATTAAAGTGAAATGTTATCAAGTCAATCAGGATATATGGATCGACGTGCAGGATAACGGCAGAGGACTCAGCCACGAGCAGATCGCAGAGATTCGAGAATCGCTCACAAGAACAGGCCATAGTGATCATCGGGGAGCGATGGCTAATATTCACGAGCGTTTGTCTATCATATTCGGAGCGGGATACGGTTTGGAAATTGTTGAGGCTTCTGTGGAAGGCACCTGGATTCGTTTAATCATTCCTTATGAATCGCAGAACGGCGGTGAATGGCATGAACGTTAAAATGTTAATTGTCGATGATGAGCCGATTATTTGCGAAGGCTTAAGATACACGATCCCTTGGGAGCAGCTTGGCGTTCAAGTGATCGGGGAGGCGTATAACGGAACGGAGGCGCTTCGGCTTGCCGAGGAGCACAAGGTGGATTTGGTACTGACCGACATCCGCATGGATGGGATGGACGGTCTAGAGCTTGCGGAGCATCTCAAGTCAGCCTTGCCTAACGTCCGGATCGTTATTATTAGCGGATACGAGGATTTTGCGTATGCCAGAAAGGCGGTTCGACTGGGTGTTTCCGATTACTTGCTCAAGCCGGTGGATATAGACGAATTGCTGAGGCTCGTTCGGAACATTGTGGCCAAGGTGCGTAAGGAAGCGGAGCAGGTCAATCGTGACAACGAGAACAGAATGATGTGGCTTTCCAATGTCGTTCGAGGCGTCGCCTCATCTTATGATTTATCGAGCGTCATGCCAGCGTTTCATTCTGGGGCGCGGTTCCGGATGATCGCTACGCAGATGAACCGTTATTACCAATGGTTTTCGGTTACGTCTACTACCGAACATAAATCGCTTCAGGAAGCGTGGATTTCCCATATTCACCTCTCGCTCGAAAAGCATGCGATCCATTGTTTATCGGTATTCGATCATGCCAATTTACTTTTTACACTATGCGTGGATACATCGAACAGGCTTGCCACGGAACTTGCGTGGAACGAAGCAATAGATAACATGCTGCAGGCTTGGCATGGGCCAGAATCGTTGTACGGCAGCGTTTCGGCTGCGTATGACTCGCTCGCCGGTACGGCAGAACATTGTGGAGAGGCCAGACTCCTGCTGAATTATCATGTATTGGATGAGCAAGCCGTACTAACCGCTGAATTTAAAGATCAGGCTGATCGGAAGCGTGATGGGGTTCCGGAACATTTTCCCGGCGCTGAAATGGTGCAAAATTTGATGCATGCACTGTTCCGTTATGATCTGTCAGAGATTGAAACACTTATCGCCGACATCTTCGGATTTTTCCGAAGTCGCGGTTATCTGTTGGACGAGGCGGCTATCGCGTACGGTGAAATCCGCGTTCTGCTGCAGCAGCGGCTTAGGGAGAGTGGGATCAAAGATTTGGATGCTTTGAATAGAGCCCCATTGGATTTGGATGCACTTAACTCTTATGCGGCCATAGGTCAAATTGCGAAGGAAGATTTGACGGCCATCCTTACGTTAATCGAGATGAGCGGAATTTCCAAGCCTTATTGGATTATCGAAAAAGCGAAAAAATATATCTTTGAGCACAACCGGAGCGCTTTGAAGGCGTCTGATGTGGCAGCCTGGCTGAAAATTACGCCCAGCTATTTCAGCTATATTTTCAAACAAAGCACAGGGAAAAGCTTCACGGAGTACGTAAACCAGTTTCGTATCGAGCAGGCTAAACAACTGCTATTGCAAACACATGACAAGGTATACGAGATCGCTGACAAAGTGGGCTATAAGGAGTACAAATACTTTGTTTCAATCTTTAAATCGTACACGGGCATGACGCCGACAGAATATCGCGATCTAAATACGACCTGAGAATCGGTTCGCAACTTGCTACTTATGACAAGAAAAGAGTGTGAATTTGGGGATGGAGAAATATAAAAACCAGCTGCTTTCCATCGATGAACGGGTGGATGATCTGTTGTCGCGAATGACGTTAAAGGAGAAGGTCGGCCAGCTCAATCAGAAGATGTACGGTTGGGATGCCTACCGCCGAACGGAACATGACATCGAATTGACGGATGCATTCAAGCGTGAGGTGGCCTTCGGCGATGGGATGGGCGCATTATACGGTTTGTTTCGTGCTGATCCTTGGTCTGCGGTCACTTATGAGAATGGCATCCCGGCAGGCGAAAGCTCATCCATCGCCAATAAGGTGCAGCGTTATGTCATGGAGAATACCCGGCTCGGCATTCCTGTTCTGTTGTCGGAAGAGTGTCCCCACGGCCACCAGGCATTGGACGGAACGTTGCTGCCGGTCAATATCGGCGCGGGATCGACCTGGAATCCTGAGCTGATCGAGCAAGCGTACGCTCATGCGGCAGAAGAAATTAGGGCGCGGGGAGCACATCTTGCGCTGGTATCCGCGCTCGACATTTTGCATGAACCACGCTGGGGACGGTCGGAGGAATGCTACGGCGAAGATCCGTACCATGCTTCACGCATGACCGAAGCCGTCGTACGGGGCATGCAAGGCCGGACGCCGGAAGAGTTATCGCGACCGGATAAAGTCGTTGCACTGCTGAAGCACTTAAGTGCGCAAGGCGCTTGCATAGGCGGACGCAATGCTGGGCCGGCGAACATCGGGGAACGGGAGCTGCGGGAAATTCATCTGCAGGGCATGAAGGCCGGTGTCGAAGCGGGAGCGATGGGGTGTATGGCCGCTTACAACGAAATTGACGGTGTGCCGTGCCATATGAATGCGAAGCTGCTGACTGGCATTCTGCGCGAGGAATGGGGTTTTCAGGGCATCGTCATGGCGGACGGAGAAGCGGTGGACCGGCTCGTCCAACAGACGGCCGATTCGGAGTCGGCCGCATCCGCCGCGTTAGCCGCAGGCGTTGATCTCAGCTTGTGGGATACGGCATTCACTACATTAGAGAATGCGGTTATGAATGGGGTAACGGATGAAGAGCGAATCGATCGGGCCGTTCGCCGTGTGCTTCGGCTTAAATTTTTGTTGGGTCTGTTCGACCAGCCTTTTACCGACGAAACTACGGCTGCACGCGTCATTGGCAACGAAGCGTTTCGCCGCACCAATCTTCAGGTTGCCCGGGAATCGGTCGTTTTACTCAAAAATGAACAGAATCAACTCCCGTTAAGTAGATCGTTGAAACGCATTGCCGTCATTGGGCCGAATGCGCATCAGCTGTATAACCAGCTCGGCGATTATACGTCCACACAGCGGGAAGGCAAAGGAACAACGGTGCTGGAAGGCATCCGGATGGCCGCCGGGCGTGGTACGGAGGTCGTCTACACGAAAGGCTGCGGCATCCGCGACGAGTCGAAAACCGGATTCGCGGAGGCCGTCAATGCCGCTAAAGATTCAGATGTGGCCGTTCTCGTATTGGGAGGAAGCAGCGCCCGCCGTTTCGATCAGGGGTTTGATACGAACGGGGCTGCTATTATTACTGCAGGCAATCCATCCGAGATGGATTGCGGGGAAGGCGTCGATCTGTCCGATCTGCGGCTTGGAGGCGTACAGGAGCAGCTTGTGAAGGAGATTGCCGCGACGGGAACGCCGGTCATCGCCGTCTTGATTCAGGGACGGCCGCATGCGTTAACCGGCATCGTAGATGCTTGTGATGCCATTCTTTGCGGATGGTATCCGGGCCAGGAAGGTGGACAGGCGATCGGCGAAATATTGTTCGGAGATGTTAATCCCAGCGGCCGGCTGGCTGTATCGCTACCGCGGTCAACCGCGCAGCTTCCGGTATATTACAACCAGAAGGACCCCGGCCGAAAACGCGTTTATCGCGATATGACCTCGGACCCGCTGTATCCGTTCGGTTATGGCCTCAGCTACACGACGTTCGATTACGGACAACCTCGCCTTCTTCAATCGAACATCTCTATAACTGAATTAGAGAACAAATGTTCTGTTGTGATTGAGATTGACATCGAAAATACAGGTGCAATGAGGGGAGCTGAAGTTGTTCAGCTCTACATCAAAGACATGGAAGCAAGCGTTACCCGGCGTCTCATCGAATGCAAAGGATTCCATAAAGTGGAGCTGGCGCCCCGTGAGCGGAAGACCGTAATCTTCCGCCTTGGTCACGAGGAACTGGCCATCTGGGATTCCGACATGCAATTTAAAGTAGAGCCGGGAAATGTGAAAATCATGGTCGGAAGCGATTCGCTGCACAAGGCCGAAACGATGCTTCACATCACACGTTAGTTTTTCGGATGACATCCATAAAAATCTGGATGTTTTCTAAACTTTCACGGATATGAGGCGTTCACTGGTCAGTTATATAATGAGGTGAACGGCAAGACACAATGGACAACAGATAATTAATGATCAGGAGGCACCACCATGAAAATCACAAGACATCCGGCTAACCCAATCGTGGTTCCGGGCATATACGACTGGCGTAAAGTGACGGTCTTTAATCCAGCGGTCATTATCGAGAACGACAAGTTCTACATGATTGAGCGTACGGCAGAATCGTTGACACCTTGCAAAAACTTTCTAGGACTCTTGGAAAGCGATGACGGCGTTAATTTCCGCCATGTGGTGGATCAACCGATCGTTACGCCGGACATGCTCGGATTTCCGTACGGCAGCGTACAGGACCCGCGTGTCGTGAAAATCGACGATACGTTTTACTTGAATTACGCATTGCGTCCTTGCGCGATGAGCTACTATCCGACCGGAGCCGGCATTCCGGAACGATCAGTTCCGACATATCCGGACGGTTGGGGGGAAAAGCCAGAGCATTGGCTGACCCGTTCCGGGATTATGACGTCGAAAGATCTCATTCATTGGGAGTACTTATGCGATACGACGCCGCTTGATATTAATGACCGGGACAACATCCTGTTCCCTGAGAAAATTAACGGCAAGTATGTACTGCTGCGCCGTCCGGAGGAGTATATCGGTGAGAAGTACGGCACGGAAAAAGCGGCGATGTGGATCACATATTCCGACAATCTGATCGACTGGGAAGAGCCGAAATTGCTCGCCAAAGCGGAAAACGACGATTGGGAATTCAAGAAAATCGGCGGCTCCACACCTCCGATCAAAACAGATAAAGGCTGGCTGACGCTGTATCATGGTGTTGATAAAGATACGGTGTACAGAGTCGGGGCACTGCTGCTCGACCTGGAGAATCCGGAAAAAATCATTGCCAGAACCCATAATTTCATCATGGAGCCGGAAACGTATTACGAGAAGTTCGGATTCCAGATTCCAAACGTCATATTCCCGACGGGCAATGTAGTGAAAGACGGACTTTTATATATTTATTACGGTGTTACTGACACAGCGATCGCTCTTGCGACGGTACCGCTCGACGAATTGGTCGACTATATTTTGAACGAACCGAAATAATACGTTTTTTCGAACTGCTCATTCAGCGATCTTTCGGCTGAGGGGCAGTTTTTTTATATCTCAGCTAAGCATTACAAGCACCTTCCCAGGTAGTGTTCACAAGACTAATTTCCTCAAGTTCATCCGTACATGCACTTCTAGGCACAAACCCACATACACTAATACTAGTCTTGAAAGCGGAGGCTTCCGTAACAGCTAGGATCCGCAAACATCGAAGGGGGTGGCTGGAATGCCTGGGATTTTCAGTGCGATTGCTGTTTTAATCAAGCAGTTAACATTACTTGTATCCTACGTCAAAAATAACGCGTTTCCACAACCTTTAACTGAGGAAGAAGAAGAAAAACATCTTAGACTTATGGCTGAAGGCAATGACTATTCAAGGAATAAACTGATTGAACACAATTTGAGACTTGTGGCCCATATAGTAAAAAAATTCGACAACACCGGAGAAGATCTGGAGGATTTGATCTCGATTGGAACGATCGGATTGATTAAGGCGATCGAGTCTTTCTCGCCGAATAAGGGCACGAAGCTTGCGACTTTTGCGGCTCGCTGTATCGAGAATGAGATCCTCATGCATCTGCGTTCGTTGAAAAAGACGAGGAAAGATGTGTCCTTGCATGACCCCATCGGAACGGACAAAGAGGGGAATGAAATTACTTTGATTGACATCCTCGGAACGGAAGCGGACGATGTCGTGGATAAGGTTCAATTGAAGATAGAGAAAAGCAAAATATATCGGAATTTAGAGATTTTGGATGACCGCGAGAAGGAAGTTGTTGTCGGGCGGTTTGGGTTGGAGCTTGGCGGGGAAGAGCGAACGCAGCGGGAGATTGCGAGGGAGCTGGGCATTAGCCGCAGCTATGTATCACGGATTGAGAAGCGGGCGCTGATGAAACTGTATCATGAGTTTTATAAGGCGAAGCGGTAAGCGGTTAGGTCGGTCAGTTGGAGAAGTCGCATACTTCATTTATTTGGCTTCAGATAATGGAGGCTAAGAGGATGACCTTAATCCAGATTGAGCATGTGAGTAAGAGCTATGTGATGGGTGGGGAAACGATTCGGGCGTTGGATGATATTTCCTTACGGATTGATCAAGGTGAGTTCGTAGCGATTATGGGTCCATCAGGTTCAGGTAAGTCGACGCTGATGAACATTATTGGGTGCTTAGATATTGCTGATCATGGGGACTATGTGCTGGACGGGAAGGCAATTAATCAGATGAGGGATTCTCAGCTGGCTGAAATTCGGAATCGGAAAATCGGATTCGTCTTTCAGAGCTTTAATTTGCTGCCTCGGCTTAATGCATATGAGAATGTGGAGCTACCGCTCATTTATCGAGGTATGGGTAAGCGTGAAAGGGAGCCGCTTGTTATGCAGGCATTGGAAGCGGTTGACTTAGTGGACCGCAGAAGGCATTTGCCCTCGGAGCTGTCCGGCGGGCAGCAACAGCGGGTTGCGATTGCTCGGACTTTGGCAGGAGATCCGGCGATCATTCTGGCGGATGAGCCAACCGGTGCGCTGGACTCGAAGACGAGTGTGGAGATTTTGGAGATTTTCAAGAGATTGAATGAGCAAGGTCGGACGATTGTGTTGATCACGCATGATCTGGTGATTGCGCAGCAGGCGAAGCGGGTTGTGTTTTTTCGTGATGGGAAGTTGAGTGAGGTTGGGTAGATGAGGCCGGGACTCCGATGGGGTTCCGGTTAGTTTTTTTATGAGTAGTTTACATTCTCGAGCTTATAGCGGTATTGAATTAAACGAACGGGCGGATCGGATCATGCAAATAAGGAATTTGCATGACATATAAAAAGCCTCTTAGAACGGATTCGCATCGACTCCGATTCTAAGGGGGGCGTTCTTTTTAAATAGTGACTATTGCTACAAATTGAACTCAGCAATTGTCCAAGGAATATATCGATTAGTACAGTTACCAACTCATTAAGGCAAAACTAAAGGGCATGAGCCCGGTACAATACCGGACCCACACCCAGATACCCTAACTATACTTTCTCTAACTTCTTCATTTCATTGAAGGTTTTTTTAAAATCCTATTTTTTCTCGATGATAACGAATAAAACACCTATGAGAATAAAGATAGAGCCTATCCAAAACATTAAACCTATGTTCTCTCCTAGCAAAAGCCATCCAAGTAATGTTCCAACCACGGGTTGAAAGAAGAAAAATATCCCCCCGTTTGAGGCGTTAAGCATTTGTAATCCACGATTCCAAAGTATGAATCCACCTGCTGTTGAGACAATACCCAAATACAAGAGTCCTCCCCAAATCGTCGGGTGAGTCAGTTGAGAGATATTAATTGCGTGTAATCGTGGCAAAACAAAAGGGGTCAAAACGATTAGAGCTACCAAGATAGAATAGGTTGTTAACACAATTTGTGAATAATCACCCGGAATACGCTTTACAAGTACAGACATGAGGGCCCATGTTAAAGCCGCAATAAGCAGTGATATACCACCAAGTTTACTGGACAAATCCATATGACCGATTCCAACAATGAGAAATACCCCAATTGTCGCTAAACACATGGAGAGTCCCTTTTTTAACGTCAACCGTTCATTAAGGAGTAAGTGAGCAAAAATAACCATAAATGCTGGTGTTGAAGAAGTTATAATGGCTCCCATTTGTGCCGAGGATAGCATTGTACCTGTTTCCTGAGCAACAATTGAAATGGCATTACCAATGACCCCAATGGCTATGATTATTAAGACATAACGTTTTTCAATCCGCCATTTTTGTTGTGTAATAAAGCCGATAATGAGAAGAGCGACAATAGCCACTAAGTATCGCATCCACACAAGTTCCAGTGGAGGTATGACCGATACTACCATTTTAACAACAACGTACATGCCGCCCCAAATACTGGAAGCTACAGCTAAATATATAGAACCTAATAAGGTGTTTTTCATTTTTTGATGCCCTCCGTTTTTTTAGGTCTAAATGCCCCTAACGGAGAGAAGTAGTCACCTTCACTCCATTAAGAGCAGACGGGAGCTACTGGTACATCGTTTTCAAATAATGGAGTCCAATATATTTTGATTCACCTCTAGTCTAACTTAACAAGAATTATAGCATAGAATTACGGTACCGATGTAGTTGGGCTCGGCTCAAAAGGTGAAAAATTTAGTTGCTGCTTAAGCCGCTGCACCCATTTATAGGTTGCAGCGGCTTATTGTTTAATGGTTTCATAAATTTGATTCGTTTAAATTTCCAGTAGATTCGCGAAATATCGGTTTTGTTTGGACGTAAGTAATTTGAGGAGGCTTGAGGGGGGACTTGACCCTGGATAACAATATTTCCGCGGCCATAATTCCTATTTCTTCCCGGAAGATATGGACGGTTGTTAAATGAGGTTCTACGATTTGCGACTCGGGAGAGTTATCAAAGCCGCAAATAACTATATCTTCCGGTATTTGTACATTTTTATTTTTTAATATCCTCATTACGTTAATGGCAATAAAATCATTCGCACAAACAAACGCAGTGGGAAGGTTCTCCATGTTATCCAACCGATTCTCTAACCATCTAGGATCCGCAATATATCGATCTTCTTCAACGATGCAAAATTGGTGGTCAAGCTGCAAATGTGTTTCTAGTAAAGCCCTATTAAATCCAACCCATCTTTCATTAAAGCTTTTACAATGATTGTAATCGCCAATAAAACCAATGTTCTTATAACTATTATCGATTAATTTCTTTGTCATTAAATACGTACTATGTTCATTTTCCATTAGAATAATGTCTGAGTTCAATTCGGAATAAAAGATATCCGCTGTGGAATCTATAAATATGGCTGGGATTCCCAAGGTATTGATTAATTGGGTGTATTTCTTGTCAAATAACTCAATACAAACGATTCCGTCTACTTTTTTAGTATCGAAATTATTAGGCAGTACTAATGAAGAAATGTCCGATTCTCGAACAATGTGAATGGATAAATTAAAACCATCCGAACTGATTTTTTTCTCAAGCCCGCTTAGTGATGAGGCGCCAAAATGAGAATTGCTCGGCATATTTGACGTTAAAAGTGCAATGTTGCCTGTATTTTTGGTGGCTAATGTGTCCGTATCTATAAGAGCAAACTGTTTATAATTTAACTCAATCGCACGTTTTAATACCTTATTTCTTGTTTCTGCAGGAATACTTTCACTCCCGTTTAGAGCTTTAGAAACAGTATTCCTGGATAGCCCCAAGGAGTCCGCGATATGTTGTATGGTGATTTTTTCTTTACTCATGTGCACTCCTTTAACGAACAGCTACAGTTCGCAGATCATTGGATGATTAGTTTAAGGTAAATGTATAATAATATCAATATAATGTCAATTCATAATGTTACAAATGAACAAATAATAATCTAATAATTGGTGCATTTGAAAAGTTACAATAATACTTTGGGTAATGTGATTCAAATAAACAAATGCACATTTATTTTTGTGCAAATGAATTTATATTCGTCAAAAAATACGCTTTTAATTTTGTTTTACTACTTGGAATGAGAAAAAATATATGAAAATACGCAGGTATATCGATTTTTAGTGTGAATATGCACTTTATTTATTTTGCATATGAACAAAAATATAAAATATTTTGTTGACTAAATCCAATGGTGAGTGTAAATTGTAATTGTGGTCGAAAGGATGAAGCAAAGATTGTAAGCCCTTACCAATAAGGGTTTGCATGTGCGGAATTACGTTTGTATTCAAAGTATTGTGCAAATCAATAATTCTATGGATATTGAGTTAGGGGGTACTGTCTTGCGAGAATTAGCAGAAGTTGAAATGAGAGCAGTTAAACAGAAAAACAATGCATTTATAAGTAAAATCGATTATATGAGAAAAAATCCTTTTCTGTACTTACTGATGGCGCCAGCCTTCATCCTGACGATTATATTTAAGTACTTGCCCATGTACGGGGCGGTCATTGCTTTTAAAGACTTTAGTCCGAGCAAAGGGATTTTCGGCAGTGAATGGGTTGGATTGAAGCATTTTACGAAGTTTTTAACATCACCAAATTTTGAAGTTATTTTCATGAACACGCTGAAACTTAGTGCTTACGGATTAATACTTGGTTTCCCGGTTCCCATCATATTAGCGCTAATGCTGAATCAATTGCGTAAAGCTGGTGTTAAAAAAAGGATTCAATTGGTCTTATATGCGCCAAACTTTATATCCGTTGTCGTTGTTGTCGGGATGCTATTCGTATTCTTATCGCCGGTAGGGCCGATTAATAAGATTCTAACTCTGATTACTGGCCATCCTATTAATTTTATGTCAGATCCGGATTATTTTCGTACGCTTTACATCTTATCTGGCATTTGGCAGGGAGCGGGCTGGTCCTCGATTATTTATGTAGCTGCATTAGCCGGCGTTGACCCCGAACTCCATAATGCTGCAACCATTGATGGAGCTAACCTGCTGCAAAGAATTAGACATATCGACTTGCCTACGATTAAACCGGTTATGGCAATCGTATTCATTCTAGCTGCCGGCGGCATTATGGCAATTGGATTTGAGAAAGCATATTTAATGCAAACGGCAATGAATGTTCCGACTTCAGAGATCATTCCAACCTATGTGTATAAAATTGGTCTGCAAGCAGGGAATTACGCCTATTCATCTGCGGTTGGTCTATTTAACTCCGTTATTAATGTTGTTTTGCTTATCCTCGTTAATATTGTTGTGAAGAAATTAAATGAAGGTGAAGGGCTCTATTAAAAGAGAAGGAGATGCCGTATGAATTTTAAGCCTACTAGATTGGACCGTTTTATTCTGACCATCAATTACATTCTATTGTTCTTTGCTGTAATTATCGTTGTAGTTCCCTTGATTTATGTAGTCGTGGCATCGTTTATGGAGCCGACTGCACTATTAAATAAAGGGATCTCCTTCCAGCTTGCTGATTATAGTGTTCAAGGGTATAAAGTCATCTTATTGAATCATGCGATGATCCGGGGATTTGTAAATGCTCTTTTTTACTCTGTCGCGTTTTCTTTTGTTACGGTCGTTGTCTCCATATTTGCCGGCTACCCTCTATCGGTTGCTGGTTTCGTAGGTAAAAAGTTTTTTACAATCCTGTTTGTCGTCACCATGTTTTTCGGCGGGGGATTAATTCCAACCTATCTCGTGATAAAAAACTTGGGAATGTTAGATACGGTATGGGCGATCATCATACCAACGGCTGTGAATGTTTGGAATATTGTTTTGGCAAGGACTTTCTTTAGTGGAATTCCGAACGAATTGAACGAGGCAGCCAAGGTCGATGGTGCATCTGAGGTGCGTATCTTCTTCAAGATTGTTCTACCTTTATCTAAACCAATTATTTTCGTATTAGCTCTATATGCTTTCGTAAGTCAATGGAATTCTTATTTCGACGCATTAATTTATTTGAAGAGTGCTAATTTGCTTCCTCTACAGTTGGTTTTGAGATCTATCTTAATTCAGAATCAAGTAAATCCTGGCATGATTGCGGACCAATTGGCTATGGCAGAACTGAAACGGCTATCTGAGATCATTAAGTATTCGTCAATTGTCATTTCCAGTCTGCCGTTACTTGTTATGTATCCTTTTTTTCAAAAATATTTTGAAAAGGGTGTTTTGGTCGGTTCATTAAAATAATGGATCGACAAGCATATAGGTTTTCCAAAAAGGAGGAGGTTTATTTATATGAAACATTCCCAAAAGGCATTATTCATTTCATTGGTGGCATTATTGGCAGTAACTGGATGCAGCGGCGACAAACAATCAGACGATCCGGCAGCATCAAGTGCCGCCACAGGTACCGCTTTGAAGTTTATGACACAAAGCTCACCGCTAGCTCCCGAAGATCCTAATAAAAAGGTGATATTCCAGCGTCTAGAAGAAAAGATGGGAATACACATTGATTGGGAGAATTATCTGTGGGATTCGTTTGCGGAGAAGAGAAACTTAGCGATTGCCAGCGGTGACCTTCCTGATGCGATTTTCGATGCAGCCTTGAGTGACTACGATTTGCTTAAATTAGCAAAGGACGGAACCATTATCCCGCTAGATGATATTATTGAAAAACAAATGCCAAATTTCAAGAAGGTATTGGAGAAAGGGCCGCAATATAAATCGATGATTACGGCTCCTGATGGCCATGTTTATTCATTCCCATGGATTGAGGAGCTGGGCGCGGGTAAAGAAAGTATCCATTCTGTCGACGCTTTTCCTTGGATTAACGTGGAATGGCTAAATAAGTTAGGCTTGAAAATGCCTAAAACGACCGAAGAATTAAAGCAAGTTTTGATTGCTTTTAAAACAAAAGACCCGAACGGAAATGGAAAAGCGGATGAAATACCTATGTCCTTTGTTAATAAAACCGGAGGAGAAGACTTGGCTTTCTTATTCGGCTCCTTCGGTCTGGGTGAAAACTGGGATCATACGGTTGTCAGTGATGATGGAAAGGTTATTTTCACATCTGCTGATAATAGCTTTAAGGAAGGCGTCAAGTTTTTAAATGAATTATTTAAAGAAGGTTTAATGGATGTTGAAGCGGCTACGCAGGATTGGAATACCTATCTTGCTAAAGGAAAAGAAAATCGTTATGGTCTATATTTTACATGGGATAAGGGAAATATCACAGGCATGAATGATAAATATGACCTTATGCCTGCGCTTGAAGGGCCAAATGGCTGGAAAAACGTAACGAGAACGAACGGAATGGGCTTCGATAGAGGAAGAATGGTTATCACCAAAAACAATAAAAATATCGAAACAACGGCAAAATGGATTGACTCCCTATACGATCCAACCCAATCCGTACAAAACAACTGGGGTACTTATGGGGATAAAACGCAGCAAAATATCTTTGAATTCGATGAATCTACAAAAATGCTGAAACATTTATCGTTGAACGGAATGTCTCCTTGGGAATTGAGACAAAAAACCTTTGTTGGCGGACCATTGGCAATTTTGGATTCTTACTATGGCAATGTTACGACGAAGCCAGACGATGCCGCATGGAGATTAGACCTAATGAAAAAAGTGATGGTCCCGGACATGAAGGCTAAAAATATTTATCCAAAAGTGTTCTTCTCTCTTGAAGAATTGGATCGACTTTCTGCGATTGAAACAGATATGTTTGCTTATGTACTGAGAAAACGGACCGAGTGGATTCAGAATGGGAAAGTTGAAGCTGAATGGGCTGGTTATTTAAAAGAATTGGACCGTCTGGGGCTACAAGATTGGTTGAAGATCAAACAAACAGGTTATGACAGAAACGTAAAAAAATAAGTTCGTTATAAGACCGCCGGAGCGGATCGAGTATTAAGTTCACGCTCCAGTTTTTAATAGAGGGAGTGGAAGATATGTCAACTATTATGTATAGAGAAAAGTACCGGCCACAGTTTCATTTTACACCGCCGACTAAGTGGATGAACGATCCAAATGGAATGGTGTATTTCGATGGGGAATATCACTTGTTTTATCAGCATTATCCGGAAGGTACAACTTGGGGGCCGATGCATTGGGGGCATGCAATCAGTACGGATTTGATCCATTGGGGGCATCGCCCGATTGCGTTAAAACCTGATCAAAATGGTTTCATATTCTCTGGTAGCGCAGTGGTGGATTGGGAGGATACCAGCGGATTTTTCTCCGGAAAGCCTGGTCTGGTTGCTATTTTCACCCACGCGGATCACTACCCGGATTCCGAACGCCCGAGACAGAGGCAAAGCCTAGCTTATAGTTTGGATAAAGGCAGAACGTGGGTGATTTATGACGGAAATCCTGTACTGTGCAACGAGCAAATTACGGATTTCCGGGATCCTAAAGTATTCTGGCATACTTCAAAGCAACGGTGGATCATGGTGCTTGCTGTCGGTGACCGTGTTCATTTCTATACGTCTTCTAATTTAAAGGAATGGACTTTTGCAAGTGAGTTTGGTGCCGCAGAGGGCTCACACGACGGAGTATGGGAATGTCCGGACTTGATAGAACTGCCGATAGAAGGTCATGCTGAAGAAACGAAATGGACACTGATCGTCAGCATCGGAGATCATCCACAGATGGCGGAGGGTTCAAGGACACAATATTTTGTCGGGAGCTTTGACGGAAGTACATTTACGAACGATGCTTCTCCTGAAACCGTATTGTGGTTGGATCACGGAAGAGATAACTATGCTGGTGTAACATGGTCGGATGTTCATAGAACGGATAAAGGAAAGCTGTTTATCGGTTGGATGAGCAATTGGAAATATGCAAATCTCACCCCAACAACAAGTTGGAGAAGCGCTATGACGCTGCCACGGGTGCTCACCCTGAAAAAGGGGGCATCTGGAATACGTTTGGTTCAAAAGCCTGTGACGGATTTGCAGAAGCTTCGGTTAGAAGGGCAGGTTTGGGAAGAGGTTACAGTGAGCCCCGGTCAAAACATACTTTCGGAAGTGCTCAGCGATTTCTATGAGCTCGAATGTGAAATCGATTTAGGTGACGCATCGGAAGTTGGTTTTAAGCTTCGGAATTCGGAGCGGGAAGAAACCGTAGTCGGCTATAACACTGCCATGCAGACATTGTTTGTTGACCGCTGCAACTCCGGTGAAAGCGGATTTCATGATGCATTTGCTTGTAAGCATGATGTACGATTGGAGCTTCAAAACGGACGGCTAAAGCTGCACCTTTTTGTCGATAACTCTTCCATTGAAGTATTTGCAAATGACGGGGAGATAGCGATTACCGATCAAATTTTTCCGGATCCATCCAGTACAGGTTTGGAATTCTATGTGCTTGATGGAAAGGCCAAGGTCATTTCTCTAGCGCTTCATCGATTGAAATCGATCTATTCGGTTGTAATGGTATAACAAAGTGACGATGATTGTGAGGGAGACGAGTTGTTATTAGGTGCTATCGAAGGCGGCGGGACAAAATTTTTATGCGGGATTGGGACGGCAGATGGCGAAATTCTTGACCGCATCTCTATCCCAACAACGACACCAGAAGCTACGCTCGGAAATGTGATGGATTTCTTTGCAGCTAAAGAGATCAAAGCAATTGGAATCGGAACCTTCGGCCCGATCGATGTGAATCCGCAGAGCCCGGCTTATGGTTCCGTAACAAAAACTCCAAAGCCGCACTGGAGCGGTTACCGGATCGTAGAGCATTTGAAGCGGTACTTTGATGTCCCCATTGGTTTTGATACCGATGTGAATGCAGCTGCCTTGGGGGAAGCAACATGGGGGGCAGCAGCAGGATTGAACAGCTGCCTGTACATGACGGTCGGAACCGGGATCGGTGCGGGGGCAATCGTTGAAGGAAAGCTCGTTCATGGTTTGACCCATCCGGAAATGGGACACATTTTTGTACGGCGGCATCCGGATGACAGCTATGAAGGATGCTGCCCCTTTCACAAAGATTGTTTGGAAGGACTGGCGGCAGGACCAGCGCTGGAGGATCGTTGGGGCACGAAGGCTTTTGAACTTGGAGATACTCATTCTGCTTGGGAAATGGAAAGCTATTATATCGCTCAGGCAATAGTCAATTACGCGCTCATTCTTTCTCCGGAGAAAATCATTATCGGCGGCGGCGTTATGAACCAATCTCACTTATTCCCGCTTATACGCGAACAAGTTCGTAAACTGTTGAACGGCTATGTACAGCATCCGGCTTTTTCAGAGCACAACGACAGTTACATTGTACAACCCGCTCTTGGCGGCAACGCTGGCCTTTGCGGTACCCTTGCCTTGGCTAAGCAAGCCTTGGATATTTAGAAATACCACCCCAAGAAAATACCGGAAATTCAGGATACCTCCAACTATTCATCATAGTGGAGGTATTTTTTCTTTAGAACTCGTAAAGTAGGGAGACATATACATCAAATTTATCCAAGTAAACGCTTTTTCTACGGTAGATTGAAGATTTGAGTGGGAGGGGATCCTGTTGAACATGAAAGTTGAAGAAATTATTTGCGAAGTACCAGAACTAAGTCATGAATTCTTTTGTTTTGATCATCTTAGTGGAGGGCTATGCAACCAAACTTATAAGGTACAAACCAAACAGAGTACATACGTTCTTCGCATCACTAGTAGGCAAAATGAGTATTTGAACCTGACACGCCTTTCTGAAGTAGAAGTGATGAAGAAGGCAAACAGCGAAGGATTTGCTCCGAAAGTGATTTCCAGTAATCATCCGGAACAATTTGTAGTTACGGAATTTATTGAAGGTCGAATGCTTGAGAAAGATGATTTGAAAGACGATCATATCAAAGGAATGATTATGGATCGCCTCAAACGAATACATCGTATGGAAGGTCAAGGCAGAACATGTACTCCTTACGATTTAATTTATGGATATTTGAAAGGCGCAGATCAGTTTCAAGTCAAGCATCCTGATGGATTAAACAAAATTTTGAATCGAGTAGAGAAAATCGCGCATAATCGGAGTGATGACAAAGAATATAACAGCAAATTCTGTCACAATGATTCCTTTCTATGCAATATGATTTATACAGGTCAACAGTTGCAAATCATTGATTGGGAGTTGTCGGGAGTCGGAGATGTGTTTTTTGAATTGACGCTCATTCCGCTTACAAACCAGTTCAGTGTAACAGATGAGCGTGAGTGGTTAAAGTTTTACTTCGGATATTTCGAGGAGGAAACATTCCACATTTTTCAGGACATGAAATTCGTGTCGATGGTTCGAGAGGTTGCTTGGGGAATGTTTTACAGTGGACTTACTAAGGCAGAAGGTCATCACGACTTTGATTACTACAAGTTTGCCGAATATTGCATCCAGCGAATAGAACACGGGATTTATCAATTATAATGGTGTAGATGCTCTCAATGCAAAGAAAGGGTCATCCCGCAAAGGATGGCCTTTAAACTTGCAGTTACGGACAGCTCGCTGAAATATTAGGGGGACAACGATTAAAAGTTAAAATATGTTTATATCGATTTTTCATAAATTACAATCGCCTTTTTACATTTACATTCCCGTTTGTCAAGCCTATGATTAATTTAGGTAAAGTGTTAAAAACAACGCATGTTGAAAAGGAGTTACTTTATGAAAAAAACGGATTTTATCGAAAATAAGTTACAAGCGTATGAGACTCGTCAAAATTGCCATGGCGGCAAAGGTCCTTTTCAATTAAGGGATATTATTCAAGCGGTGTCAGCAAGTGATAAGCAGTACATTAAATTCATTCATGATGATATCATCCCGCCAGGTTCTACCTTTGGTTATCACCAGCATAACAGCGATGTTCCTATGGAAGAGTGGTACTACTGTATTTCTGGTCACGGAATCATGGAGCTTGATGGCATCCAATACGAGATGTCACCCGGCGACATAAGCGTTTGCCGTGCAAACGGTAGCCACGGTCTTATCAATAACGGTCCCGAGGATTTAAGGATTATTGTGATTTATGCTTCTGCAATAAAATAACGGGGGGATAAGCTTGAGTAACAGAAAACTTAAAGTAGGTGTTGTCGGATTAACTGTAGGAGCAAGTCATGTTAAAGACTACGCCAGTAACGAAAGCGTTAAAGAAATTGTGTTGTGCGACGTTGATGAATCAAGACTGAAAGTGATCGGCGATAAATATAACATTTCAAAAAAATATACGGATTTCGATAAAATGCTAAAAGAAGAAAATTTGGATGCGATTAGCCTCGCAGTTCCTAATTTTTTGCATATGAAGTTTTCTATTCAGGCGATGGAAGCGGGCGTGCATGTACTGTGTGAAAAGCCTATGGCAAGAAATGCGGCAGAGGGGAGAAAAATGCTTGATGCCTCTATAAAGTACAACAGGAAGTTGATGATCAACTTCAATCAGCGTTTTCTGCACGAATGTCAAACGTTAAAGTCCGTGATCGACGAAGGCAAAATAGGCGATATCTATTATGTGCGGACGCAGTGGCAACGAAGACGTGGGGTGCCGTGGTGGTATCCGCTTGCATCTGGAAAAGAAGTGTGCGGCGGTGGAGCTCTCATTGATCTTGGCGTGCACGTGCTTGACCGAGCTATGTGGTTTTGCGGGTATCCAGATCTAGAATGGGTACTAGGAAACACGTTTTGTAAGGTCTCCAAGGAAGAGGCTGCGCGCAAAGGCATTCAGAATTTCGAGCTAGATGACATGGGTGTAGCTATGTTTCGTATGACGGGTGGGGTTATGCTTGAATTGGAAGCATCCTGGGCCAGCAATCGAGAGAACGAAGTGATTACAACACGGGTATATGGCACCAAGGGCGGTGCGGTCCTGCATAGAGTAGTTGGAGATGGGAATGATTCATGCAATAAAGTGTTTTTGGAAATCGGCGGAGAAGTCCATGACATTCCTTTAGAAGATATGAAGTTTTCAAAGATGCCAAACATTCGGCAGGCGTTTCTGGATGCGATTATTAACGATGAAGAGGTACCGTGTACGCCTCAACAGGGACTTCAGATCACTCAAATGTTAGATATGGTTTACTTGAGCGCTGAAAGTGGTACGCCGGTCCGACTCGAGTGATTAATTAATAAAGCATTTCAATTGCGAAATCTGCTTGGTGATATTCCTGTTTTTGACTGAAAAAAACGGGAGAAATTATAGATATCAGAAAAACCGCAGCTGCTCGCAATGTCCGTAATACTGAGTGTAGACATTCGCAACAGAGTTTTGGCAGTTTCCAGTCTGCACCCCTGCAGATAGGCGTAGGGAGTAACACCGCGTTCCTGTTTAAAAATACGAATAAAATGATCTGTCGTAAGGGAAAAGTTCTGAGCAAGTTCACTCAGATCATATTGTTGCTGCGGATATTGTTGAAACATGCGGCATAGTTCAGCAATTTTTGTTGAATAGGCACCGGCTGATGTTGGCGTTATGTTTTGATATTCTGTAATAAGTGCTTGCAGCCATATCTCCATGTGCGTCAAGTTATTTGTTTCTTCGGCTAAACGAAAACGATTGAAAAGCTCTAGTACAAAATGATATTGATCAAAATGGCGATGCTCAGGAAAGTTACACAAGATATTCGGATATCGCAATGTAAAATCTATATAACGTACATCGAGACTGACATGTTCACTTTGGTAGGCGTCGACCTCCTTCTGATAATTGATTAAAAAAACATCACCGATGCTTAATTTGTAACAGTTCTTACCTAACATGATTTGACCTTCTCCACCCCAAATACTCCATAAAGTAAACCCTGGATGACAACCTACGGGAACATGCCATTTCCATTCTGGAACGCAGTGCTTCCCGTAATGCATTGATAGGATATCCATACAATCACCCCGCTTAATAAGTATCGATTATTCATAAATAATTGTTTCATTTATAATCCGAATAGTCAAGTCGTCATAAAAACATGAATAAAACCAGAATCAGTCAAATCGGTACAGGATTGCACGGATTGCACTGGATCACAACGATCCTATTAATGGAAGAAGTCGAATTAGCCGCGATCGTGGACACAAGCTTGAATAATTTGGAAAAGGCTCGGTATTTGTTGGGGAGTAAACCTGTCCCCGCTTTTACGGAATACAACAAAGCGCTTGAGGAAACGACGGCGGATATCGCGGTGGTGGTCACTCCTCCTAGCACGCACAAAATAATCATGGAGGATATGCTGAAAGCGGTACTTCATGTCATTATGGAAAAACCGATTTCTCTGGATTGGAACGAATCCGTGGAAATGGCGGACATTGCCGACAAAAGCTTTCACTATGAGAATTTGTATGCCAACTAGGTGTGGGAGGGAATTTGTTTGTTGTTACGGAGACTAGGGTTTAATCGGTATAGCATTGTTTTGGACGATATAGGAAAACGAGCCGTGAAAGATGATTGAGAAAAATACACATTTTGCAATAAAATTAGAATTTACGTTGCTTCGTGTCCACAATGTCAAAAAATTCGATAACACGGGAGAAGATCTGGAGGATTTGATCTCGATCGGAACGATCGGATTGATTAAGGCAATCGAGTCTTTCTCACCGAATAAGGGTACGAAGCTCGCGACTTTTGCGGCGCGTTGTATCGAGAACGAGATCCTGATGCATCTGCGCTCGTTGAAAAAGACGAGGAAAGATGTGTCCTTGCATGATCCCATCGGAACGGACAAAGAGGGGAATGAAATCACGTTGATCGACATCCTCGGAACGGAAGCGGACGATGTCGTGGATAAGGTTCAATTGAAGATAGAGAAAAGCAAAATATATCGGAACTTAGAGATTTTGGATGACCGTGAGAAGGAAGTTGTTGTCGGGCGGTTTGGGTTGGAGCTTGGCGGGGAAGAGCGAACGCAGCGAGAGATTGCGAAGGAACTGGGTATTAGCCGCAGCTATGTGTCGCGGATTGAGAAGCGGGCGTTGATGAAGCTGTACCACGAATTTTATAAGGCGAAGCGGTAAGGTCGGTCAGACGGAGGAGTCGCATACTTCATTTATTTGGTTTCAGATCATGGAGGCGAAGTGCATGACCTTAATCCAGATTGAGCGTGTGAGTAAGAGCTATGTGATGGGCGGGGAAACGATTCGTGCTTTGGACGATGTTTCGTTAGATATCGATCACGGCGAGTTCGTGGCGATCATGGGTCCGTCGGGGTCAGGGAAGTCGACGCTGATGAACATTTTGGGCTGCTTGGATGTAGCGGATCATGGGGACTATGTGTTGGACGGGAAGGCCATTAATCAAATGAAGGATTCGCAGCTGGCTGAGATTCGAAATCGGAAGATCGGATTCGTTTTCCAGAGCTTTAACCTGCTGCCACGGCTGAATGCATATGAGAATGTGGAGCTGCCGCTCATTTATCGGGGGATGAGCAAAAAGGAGCGGGAGCCGCTTGTCATGAAAGCGCTGGAAGCGGTGGATATCGTGGACCGCAGGCGGCATTTGCCTTCGGAGCTGTCCGGCGGGCAGCAGCAGCGGGTTGCAATTGCGCGAACGTTAGCTGGAGACCCGGCGATTATTCTGGCGGATGAGCCTACGGGAGCGCTGGATTCAAAGACGAGCGTGGAGATTTTGGGGATTTTAAAGCGGTTGAATGAGCAGGGCAGGACGATCGTGTTGATTACGCATGATTTGGCGATTGCTCAGCAGGCAAAGCGGGTTGTGTATTTTCGGGATGGGCGGTTAAGTGAGGTTGGATAGGATGAGGACCGGGACTCCGAGGGGTTCCGGTTTTTGATTTTTGTTAATATGGCCTTGGGATTGAACTAACGGGCAGAAGAGTTAAATAAGAAAGCTCCTAATCAACAAATGGGGATTTCCATTCAAATCGATTCGGAGCTCATTGTTCATTACTAATCTACGGGCTCACAGGCTGTATTGTTTAAGTCCGGATTTACAAGGGACTGGTTATAATTGTTAATTTTGTAATCGATAATCCTTTGTGTATCGAGTAATCGGTCAATCTCGTTCTGAATTCTCTTCTTGTGTTCGATTAGAATGGATACTCTCTGAGGTAGTGAGGCTTCACCCCCCTTCGTAAAGCTTACGGAAATGCTTCATTTCTTCCAGTGTCATTCCGGTTGCTTTGAGTCTCGTTAGAAAGACCATGCCTTCCAATTGATATTTACTGTACGTTCTGTGTCCGCTTGCTTTGCGGTCGGCATACGGAAGCAAGCCAATTCTCTCGTAATAGCGGATCGTATCTTCTGACAGACCTGTGAAATCAGCTGCCTGTTTAATTGAGCTTACGGTTTCAGGAATGTCAATCACTTAGTCGCACCTCCTACTGTATTACCATAGTATCACTCCGTTTTCATCAAAGAAACCGCCGGTCGGACCATCGCCCAGAAGGGTGGCGAGTTTCACGACAATAGAAGCGCCTTGTTCAACGGTACGATAACCCGTATGCCCATTTAAATCCGTAGCAGTGAAGCCTGGATCAGCTGAATTTATCTTGATCGGTGTATCTTTTAATTCTTTGGCAAACAAGACAGTCAGTGCATTGACAGTCGTTTTCGAACTCATGTAGGCGAGAAGATTTACTCCGTATTTTTCGGCATCGGATTCCGGGTTATTATTCAAGGTCAAGGAAGCCAAGCCACTTGAAAGGTTTACAATTCTGCCAGCGGGCGATTTTTTAATCAAAGGGAGCATAGCCTTAGTGACAGAAAACATGCCGAAAACATTTGTCTCATAAGTATTCCTGAGAACTGTCAATTCCAGTTGACTCGGAGGAAGACGTCTATCCAAGTTCACGCCAGCGTTATTAATCAGCACATCAAGCGCACCATATTGATCTTCAATTCGTTTCGTGGCAGATTGAATTGTATCCAAGTTTGTTACGTCAAGGGTAATTGCCTTTGCATTTATGTTCTCATTCGTCAGCGAAGTTGCGGCTTCCTGCCCTTTAGATTGATCTCTTGAACCGATCAAAATTGTGAATCCCAGCTTGCCCAATTGTCTGGCACTCTCTAACCCGATCCCTTTATTCCCACCCGTTATCAAAACAGTCTTCGAAGTGTTCATGACTACGCCTCCTAGAGATAGAATTACTTGCTGAAGATTACGATACAACTTGGAGTACACTCCAAGTCAAGCAAATTTCAGTTCAATGACGAAGCATCCGACACGATCGGCAGCTTCATTACGTTAACGGGAGTAGAACGTAACAAATTGTATATTAATAAGGGTAGCTTGTAGGGGGAATTAAATGGATTTTCTTATAAAACCATTTGAAAGTGCTGGTCCAATTTCGCTGGGAATGATAAAAGAACAAGTCAGGAGCGTAATGTCTGAGAAGCCAGACGATAAGCATGATATTCGGGGAGCATATACTGACTTTTTTGGAAATTCAGTAGTTTTTGTTTACTACACAGAAGAACATGGAATTTGTGAAGCTATTGAGTTTTGTCAGCCAACAAAAGCAGTATTCAATGGAAGACAATTAAATGAGGTTCCTTTTATAGAAGCAAAGAAGTGGTTGGAACAATTTGATAATGCATTAGAAGATGAAGAGAACGTGGGTATTATATCAAATAAACTTGGTATTGGACTATATGCACCTGATTATGATGAAGACGAGGAACCTGGAGCACTCGTAGAAGCAGTAATCGTTTTTAGAAAAGGGTATTACGACATAATGAGAGAATAGTATAAGTGAATTTTAAAATTCTTCACTATAAAATTACTTAGATAAGCAAAAAAATCTATAAGTATCGACTTACCTACAGGCACGTTTTTCATTCTGCAGTGCCAGAATTTTCCCTTGTTTTCTCATAGTACAAACCCAATCGAAAGAAAACTCAAACATCACATCAATATAAATTTTCATAGCAATAAAACGAGCAGAGGAATCCAGCACAGGATTCCTCTGCTTTTATTTTTTATTTACATGACTGGCTCTAATTGCTTCGGGAATGGTTAAGTTACATCAAAAGTGGGGCAAGTAATACACGTGGATCGATTCTTTTGACTGAAACAAATTGGATTTATAATAATTTGCCTAATACGATTTCCTAATGTTTCACGCCGCCTCGTCGAAGCACTAATTTGCCCTGCCAGCCAGACTCCGATTTTCCCTCGCTCGTTCGCCAAAAATCCACAAGTATTGATCCTACGCGAAATCGTAAGATTCTTTCATTATTCTTTCATTAGACTTCTTTATTATGAATTATAGTGAACGTCTAGTTGCAGAAACCATAGATACCTGTCTGTATTCAATTCATCCAATCAGCTTCTACTCTCATCGTCATCTTGCTTCAAGCGTTATAGTAAAGGAGAAAACCATGAAAAAATTAGTCTTATCCCTATTCATTGTATTACTTGCGTTCGGGACTTCATTTTCTCAGATTCGACCTGTGTATGCATCTGAGAACGATTTTACTTTTACAGTCGGTTCCAATGGCGCGACGGTTACGGACTACAAGGGCACGGATCTGAACGTGGTTATTCCCGCTGCGTATACGGGTGCGGCGGTAACCGAGATTGGGAGATCAGCATTTGATACGTACGGTACGGGCAAACCTAAAATTACGAGCGTCGTGATTCCGAGCAGCGTGAAGGTAATTCAAACGTATGGATTCCGTTATACTAGCCTGACTTCCATAGACCTTCCTGACAACTTGTTAACAATTGGCGCCAGCGCATTCGAAAACAATCCCTTAACTTCCGTCGAATTTCCAGATAGTGTGACGATGATCGGCAACTACTCTTTTTATATGAATAATTTGACATCGATTAAATTATCGGAAAATTTGAAGACGATTAACGGTGGAGCTTTCGACAGTAATCATATTACGAAACTAGTCATCCCGGCAGGCGTAACGAAAGTCGACAGTAGCTCATTTTATAATAACAACTTGACAAGCATAACTGTGTTAGGCAATGCAACAACCTTTGGGTCAGGCGTATTTGCGGGTAATCCGGGCAATCTGAAAATATTTGGAATGGCGAATTCACCCGTATATGCTTATGCGTCAAGTAACGGACATACGTTTGTGGACGGAACTGTGTTGTTTCAAGCGGTCGTTAGCGCCAAGTCGTTGTTAAAAAGTCATCTGGCTGGCACTGGGGTAGGACAAGTGCCGGCTAATACCCACAACAACTTGTCTGCAGCCTACGACGCAGCTATGCTTTTTATCGACGGAATCGGGAATGCGACCATCGCCTCCGACCTGGCAAACACCGCAATACCGCTGACTTCTTCAATTGCGGCATTTAATGCGGAAATTATCCAGGCTGGCAATCCCACAGCGTTGGTGGCGGCGATCACGGCGGCACAGCAGGCGATGACGAATCATCCGCAAGGGGTGAACGTGGGGCAAACTTCGGCGGCAAATCGCAGCGCTTTGCAAAACGCGATCACTGCAGCCCAGCAAATTTTCAATCAAGCCGCCCAATATCTTCAAGATGAATTAGATGTGGCTGTGGCACATTTGGAAACGGCGATAGATACATTCGAAGATGTGATTATCTCAGCCGGCGATCCTACAGCGCTACGCGTGGCGATCACGGCGGCGCAGCAGGCGTTGACGGATCATCCGCAAGGGGTGAGCGTGGGGCAGGCGTCAGCGGGAACGCGCACCGCACTGCAGACAGCGTCCAATGCGGCGCAGCAGATACTCGATAACGCGGGCAATTACACGCAGGATCAATTGGATACTGCCGTTAACCAGTTAAACTCAGCGGTTCAAGTGTTTAATGCCGCCGTTATACAAGCTGGCATTCCGACGGCGCTAGGTGCGGCGATCACGGCGGCGCATCAGGCATTGACGGATCATCCAGAAGGGGTGAACGTGGGGCAGGCGTCAGCGGAAATGCGCACCACACTGCAGACAGCGTCCAATGCGGCGCAGCAGATACTCGATAACGCGAGCAATTACACGCAGGATCAGCTGGATACTGCCGTTAACCAGTTAAACTCAGCGGTTCAAGTGTTTGATGCGGCCGTTATACAGGCGGGCAATCCGACAGGGCTAGGTGCGGCGATCACGGCGGCGCAACAAGCGTTGACGGATCATACAGAAGGTACGGATGTAGGGCAGGCGTCACCGGGATCGCGCACCTCACTGCAGACTACATCTAATGCGGCGCAGCAGATACTGGATAACGCGGGTAATTACACACAGGATCAATTGGATACTGCTGTTAATCAGTTAAACTCAGCGGTTCAAATGTTTAATGCCGCCGTTATGCAGGCGGGTAATCCGATGGCGCTGGGCGTGGCGATTATGGTTGCGCAGCAGGCGTTGACGGATCATCCAGAAGGGGTGAACGTGGGGCAGGCGTCAGCGGGATCGCGCACCTTACTGCAGACTACATCTAATGCAGCACAGCAGATACTGGATAACGCGGGAAATTACACACAGGATCAATTGGATACTGCCGTTAATCAGTTAAACTCAGCGGTTCAAATGTTTAATGCCGCCGTTATACAAGCGGGCATTCCGACGGCGCTAGGTGCGGCGATTACGGCGGCGCAGCAGGCGTTGACGGATCATCCAGAAGGGGTGAACGTGGGGCAGGCGTCAACGGGAACGCGCACCGCACTGCAGACGGCGTCCGATACGGCGCAGCAGATACTCGATAACATGGGCAATTACACGCAGGATCAACTGGATACTGCCGTTAACCAGTTAAACTCAGCGGTTCAAGTGTTTAATGCCGCCGTTATACAAGCAGGCATTCCGACGACGCTGGGGGCTGCGATTACGGCGGCGCAGCAGGCGTTGACAGATCATCCAGAAGGTACGGATGTAGGACAGACTTCAGCAGTAGACCGCGCTGCCCTGCAGACCGCGATAGATGCAGCGCAGGCTATTGCCGACGATGCGGAGAATCAATCTCAGACTCGATTGGATGAAACCACTGTCCGTCTGAACGACGCTATGGCGGTATTTGAAGCCTCTTGGGTGGGGGTGGTGCTAACCGCATCTGCTAATAATTTGTATGGAACAAGCGACACACTTCGCTTAACAGTATTTTACGGCTACGAAGTAACCGTGATGGGGACACCCGCCGTTCCGATCATGATTGGAGATGATTCTGTCACTCAGATGGTATATGCCTCATATACAGGAGAGCGCGACACAGCATTAAGAAAACTTACTTTCGAATACAAAATTCCGGCAGGGCTCGCGGATGTTGACGGAATTAAAGTTGCCGCTTCATTGGAGCTGCCGAACGGTGCAAGCATCGTTCGCACCTCTAGCGGACTTGCGGCTTCGCAGACTTACGTTGCACCAGACGCGAGCGGAATACGTATCGTGGCGATACCGCCCGATGTTGCCTTGACGGCTGCATCGAATGGATCGGCACGTAAAGCGATCAGCGTGACCGCAAGCGTGTACGGCGCAGCTGCGGGAAATGCGTTGACGGAGCTCCGCTGGCTGCCTGGAAGCCTTAACGAGGCTGATTTTGTTAGTGGAACAAAAGGAACCGATATTTTGGCCGCAACTCAATTCACGATTAGTGCTAACGGCGACTATACCGTATTTGCCCTAGACGAAGCAGGCAATGAAACAGCGAAAACCATCACTGTTACTGGGATCTCAACCCCGTCTTCATCGGATAATGGCGGGAGACCGATCACATTGGGGACGACTGTGAAGATAAATATGAGCGGCGGGATTACCGTTCTTGTCGATCCTTCCGACATCAAAAATATCACGCGTTCGGATGGCATGGTGGTCGAACAGGTCATCCTCCCCAAACGGACGAGGGAGAAGGTACTGGAACTCCTGAAAGATGCGAAGGAACCGTTTGTCAGCATTAACATTGGAAATCGGGAGAAAGCGGTACAAACACAGTTCTCGGCTGACTGGATCGCGGATATGGCCCAAGCTTATCCGAATGCAATTATCGAGGTGAGGCTGAACAATTCCAGCTATCAGTTGCGGATAAGTGCGATCGATCTGACCGGCTTAGCGGAGCTTCTCGACACGGAAGTATCGGCTTTGACCGTGAACATCATACAGGTGCAGGCCGGCGAGAATGTTCGACAAGAGATGAATCGGATTGGCGTTTCCCAAGGTTTTGCTGTTTTCGCCGACGTCATTGACTACAAGGTGATGGCGGAAGCAAACGGGCAAACGTTGGAGGTGAATGACTATGGCGGATCGTACTCGATCCGGACCATTAAGTTAGACCGAGAGAACATGAACCGTAACCTGGTTGCCGTTCAGTATATCCCGGCAAACGGCACCGTCGTTTTTGTTCCGGCACAGCTGGAAACCGGTCCAGATGGCACAAGAGAAGCGATTTTGAACGTGCCACATAACAGCCTGTACACGGTTGTAGATGTGCAAGCACGAACGTTCGCCGACTTAAACGATCACTGGGCGAAAGCGGATGTGGAGTATTTGGCGTCCAAGTTGCTGGTGAACGGCGTGGCGGCCGACCGTTTCGCGCCAGAGGGAACCATTTCACGAGCGGAATTCTCAGCTTTGCTTGTTCGCGGGCTAGGGCTATCCGTAAAGGAGAGCGGGGGCGGTGCCCGTTTTGCGGATGTCCCTGCATCTGCATGGTATGCATTTGCAGTAAATGCGGCAGTGGCTAACGGCCTGGTTAGTGGAATCGGTGCCGGCCTTTTTGCTCCTAATGACCCGATTACCCGCGAACAAATGGCCGTTGTGATCGCCAGCGCCTTAACCTTGATCAGCCATGGAACTGGTAGCGAAGGGCAAAGGCAAAAGGGCAGCCATCCAGACGCTTTCACGGATCAAGAATCCATTTCTTCATGGTCGCAAGAGGCGGTAGTCCGAGCATCGGAAGACGGCATTATGAAAGGTATGGAAGACGGACGTTTTGCCCCGACAGAGTATGCAACGAGGGCGCAGGCAGCAGTAATACTGAAAAGGTTCCTGCAATACGTGCATTTTATCGATTAAAAACAAACAAAGAAATCAGTCTAAATCTCATCGAGATACTCATGTCATTTATTATTAAGAAACGACTGTATAATGAATGTAAAGGACCTTGCCGATCCTGTTTCTTAGTTATCTTGCTGTGTTAGCTTGGGGGAGGTCTTTGGTTGAGGAATGAGCAAGTACGCAAAATCTTTACTTTGCAACAGTAGACTGTGTTGGGCAAAAGAAGAATATGGTTACATGAAAAGTCGCATGTGATGCGGCTTTTTTATTTTATACCCTCAAGTCCTTGAGCCTACTAGTTAACGAAATGTTCCTGTTTATTTACTTGAATAACAAGGAGGAAGGGTAGATACTCGATGAATATGCATGTATATTGAAAAGGGGGTTTACTTAGGAATGACCCGCATGGCATTTCCATAGTGAGGAGAGACACAGCAGTGAACACAGTTCAATGGTTGTCCTTACTGCTTTTTTTGGCAGCGGGATTCATGATATACGTTGCGTTTTTGTCCTATCAGCAACGGCATTTACCAGTCGCTAGAACGATGATTCTGATTATGATAGGAGCGGCTTGGTACGCAAGTGGTTATGCTTTCGAGTTGTTAAGCCGCAACTTATACGAAGTTAAGCTTTCGCTTCAAATCGAATATGTGGGCATTCCATTCGTCACAACGCTATGGCTCTTCCAGGTCATCCAATTCTCTGGGACGGCTTCGCGTTACCGAAAACGCCTTGCCCTGGCACTATTCGTTATCCCTGTAGGGGTCTTTTTATTCCATTTGACCAATGAGTGGCATCACCTTTTTTATGAGCAATATATTATCAATGAGTCTACTTCATTTCCGTTGTATAAAACAGTTAAAGGACCTTGGTATAAAGCACACACGCTATATAATTACTTCGTATTATTGTGTGGATTTTTTCTATTTATCCCGATGTATTGGCGGTCTTCAAGAATTGTTCGCAAACAAATTATCGTACTGACCATGGGAGCCGCAGTGCCCTTGTTATTCAATATAACCTTGTGGTTTGGAATGGTGGTCGATTTGACGCCTTTCGGGTTCGCAGTGTCTGGAATCGTCTATGCCTGGGGAATTCTGCGATTCAATCTGCTCCGATTTACACCGCTTGCGCTGACTCAAGTGTTCGACACCATCCGGGACGGTGTTATCCTGCTCGATTACAAGGATCAAATTGTCAGTTACAACAAAGCGGCCGAAGGCGTCTTACCGGAACTCACCTTGACGAAACATTACCCTGCTTATGTCGGGGAGGTTCTCTCCGCGAATCCTGAATTGATTCATCCCATTCTTGACTCTCATCACGGAAACGAACGGTTCTCGTTCTACAGATCCCAAGCTGATGGCAAAAAAAATAAATATTATCAATGCAGTGTCTCGTTCATCTATGATTCAGGCACACCCATTGGAAAAATGATCCTGTTTAATGATATCACAGAGTTGAAAGAAAACGAGGCAAGGCTGCGTGAGAGTGCGAACCAGCTTTTGGAATTAAACTCGTTTAAGGACAAGATGTTTACTGTTGTGGCACACGACGTTCGTGATCCGATCGCGCACTTGGTCAGTTTAACTGAATTGCTTGGTGAAGAACTTGCTGCGGATAACAATGAGCATGCCGAATTGTTCGGAGTACTCCAAGGACAAGTACAGAATACGTTCTATCTTGTCGAGAATTTGCTCGACTGGTATCGCAACCAGAAAGGGAATGTCGTGTTTCGACCGCTAGGTTGGAATTTGCAGCAAGTCGTTCGTCAAGCCCTGTTACTAGCAGAGTCGAAGGCAGGAATGAAGCATATTGTGTTGAGAGAGCAAATTGACGAGAAGTTTACAGTTAGCGCAGATAAAGAGATGCTAGATCTCATTCTGCGGAACTTGCTATCGAATGCGATAAAGTTTACGAGAATTGGTGGATGGATTGAAATTGGAGCTATTTTGGACAAGGATAGGGTTGTTGTGACGATAAGAGATAATGGAGAAGGAATGGACGAAGAAACAATGGACATGCTGCGCCGTGACGATACTTTTATCAAAGTGCCGGACCTTGAACAAGGAGCAGGGCATGCCAGATTTGGGCTTATGTTAACTCGTGAATTTATTGCGATTCATGGAGGAAATCTGTGGTTTGACAGCATGCCAGGAGTGGGAACGACGTTTTTCTTTACTTTACATAGTTCAAGAGGCGGGATGGATGTATTTGACCGTTGGAAGGAAGGCGAAGAGGCTTGAAAGTTATTTTGGTAGACGACGACGCGACAATGCATTTAATTTTGAGCAAAATGTTGCATAAGCTGCCAGAGATTCAAGTTGTTGGCGCCTTCACGGATACGAAATCTGCAGCCTTCTTTTTACAGGAGAATACAGATATCGTTCTCGCATTCGTTGATATCTCCATGAAAGGTGAGAATGGGCTGGAATTCGCCGCTAAGTTAGGAAACGCAGGCTCTCCGGTTCAAATTGTGTTCGTCACCTCTCACAAGGATTTCGCCCTAGAAGCTTATGAACTTTCGGTGATCGACTATCTGGTCAAGCCGGTTTCCCAAGAGAGGCTGCAGCGAACCGTACATCGTGCGCTTCAGAACTGGCGGGCTTTCCATCCGCCAGCGACCCAAGTACCACCTGCGCAGTATAGAGGAGGGGTTGTTATTACAGCGCTCGGAGACGTTGTTGTAAGCAATGAAACGGGCCGAGTGAAGTGGATCTCGCGAAAATGCGCAGAGTTATTTGCCTATCTCCTGCTTTACCGAGGCAGACGTATTCCACGTTCCAAGTTGGTTACGGATATTTTTGGCGGCATGGAGCAAGCAGGTGCAGAGAGCTATTTGAATACAACTGTGTACCAACTGCGCAAGTCACTGGAACCGCTTGGTATGCGCGAAGTCATACGTTCAGAGAACGATGGCTATGCACTTGAGTGGAAGGACGCAAATATTGATTATGTAGAGTTCGAATCGCAAGTGAAAGAACTGCAAAAGATCGATGCCAGCCAAGTGGAAAATGCCCTAAGGGTTGAGCGGCTTTATACGGGTGATTTGTTCGGTGATAAAGCGTATGTATGGGCTATTCATGAAACGGAACGTTATAGTCAAATGTACACTTCATACGTCAAACGCCTTGTCGCCGTACTAATTTCGTCGGGAGATACAGGCGCCGCTTCCAAGTTATTGCTTAAACTTAATGGGCACAATCCGCTTGATGAGTCGGTCATCCACCATTTGATGATGATACGCGAAATGACTGGGGACAAAAAGGGACTGACCGTACTGTATACGGATTATGTTCGACTGCTTCATCAGGAGCTAGGTATTCGCCCTTCTGAAGAGTTGACCGTTCTATACAGTTCGTTAGTTCGTGCATTCACAGATAAAAAGACTAAAACCGCGAAGCCTTGATGCAGCGCGGTTTTGTCTTTTTATAGGCGAATCTTTCATTATTATTTTATTGAGCTATAGTCGCTTGTTAGGGTGTGAATCATTGTAGGGATTATGTTGAAGTGGGCTTAGGAGCATCCAAATCGAGTGATAGACAGTTTCATCGAGATCGCTGAAAAATGAATGATTGTCATACGAGGAAGAACAGTTGTCGGAGGACAAGCACATTATCAATATAACCAAAAATTTGTATTGGGAGTACAGCGATAAAAAAATTATCGGCTAAGCCGATAATTGATATTGCAATCGAACTGAATGATTTTCAACTCGGCAAGCCGTTTACTGTGAGACACTTCGCTCATCTCTGGCGTTCAAGCTTGTATTGATGTATATGGAACTTTGGCGGGATTTTAAGCCGTTTCGACAGCCATTAGAAATAAACATGGATGGATTTATTAGTCAAGTCGTCCAACCATAAACGAGGGTTCATCCATAAATTGGTGTATAGGAGGTGGCTTCTTTGCCGTGTCATAAAAGACGTGTTAAAAAATCATGCAAAATTCGCAGAACTAAAAAGATGATCAGTAGAAAGAGGAAAATTTCGCCACTTCAGAAACGACTTGTAACAGATGAAATCTGCGGCAGCATTTCACAAGAAAGCAATGGCGAGAGCGTGCAATACTGGCGAACGCTCAACACGGGGCGCAACCTTCCATTTGGAACAGTTAGCGTGCGGAATCAAAGTCCGCATTGTACATTAACGGTTAAAGCAGATACAACAGGGGATGGGATTTCCGATATCACCTTGTTTACACTTACAGAGCTTAATCAAGCGAAATCAATCACATTGGGAGCAGTCGCAAGCCTAGAAATAAGCTCCTCAAGCTCAGCAGAGATTAAAAGTGTAGGCCAATTCTCCATCACCGCACATTATTTTGCTATAAAAACGACAGTCCAGGCAAAGGCGAGATCTGCCTAGTAAAAGAAGAAACGGAGCAAATCACCAGTAAATCATAGAGTTGCTAGGTAGATGAACATATTATCATATGAAGGATATTTCTGGGTATTACCGAAAATTTAATGAATCAATAACAATTAATATGAAGTGAGGAAGAAAATGAATATAGTCCTTGTAGGTATGTCAGGTGCTGGTAAAAGCACTTTAGGTGTATTGCTTGCAAAAGCTTTAGGAATGAATTTTGTTGATACGGATATTGTCATTCAACAACGTGAAGGTAAGTTACTACAAGAGATAATCGATAACGATGGGATAGAGAGATTTATGAAGATCGAAGAAAAAGCTATATCGGGACTGCAATTAGAAAATTGCATTATCTCTACGGGAGGAAGCGTTATATATTCAGAAAAAGCCATGAATGTCTTTAACAAGGTGGCACGGTCATTTATTTACACGTTCCATATGAAGAAATTAAAAGAAGACTAATCAATGTTACGACTAGAGGCATTGTTATCAAGAATGGAAATAGTCTAGAAGACGTTTACGAGGAAAGACTGCCCTTATACATTAAGTACAGTGATAAAACCCTCGATTGTTTAAACAAGGATGTAGAACAATGTGTAAACGAGATTATTAAACTAATACAAGAAACTGACGTTGATCATTCTGCAAACGAGGAACGTTAAATTCAAACAAACATTCAAATAATAATTGCTAATTGGGGTGAGCCATGGCTCTATTTCTTAACCATTTTATTAAAGTCGTATTACTTGCAATGTTTATCGAGTGTATGTTTGCTTTCTTCACTTCGAGTGGCATATCAGCTGTTTTGAGAAAATATAAAAAATGGAAATTTTTAATATTTATGATTTGCTTGCTGCTGCTCTTAAGTTTTATTTCAACCTTGTGGGTCCCTTGAGATAAGGGAGAAAGTAATTTACTACAACGCACTCAAGAAGGAGCAATTTGAAAAATAGGAGTGAATTTGAGTGATTGTACAAAGCATTACATTATTGTGGGGTAAAATGACAAGAGGCGTGCCTTATTCCACTTTAAGGAATCAATACAATAACGGAATGTAGCATGGAATAATTTGTATTAAGGAGTATTCTACAAGGGGGATTAACTTGAACCGACCACTACTACGAGCTGAAGCAATAATAATCCGTAATGATGGATTAGCTGTATTAGTTCAATGTGATAAAGAAGAATCATTTTATCGCTTTCCTGGTGGAAGCATTGAATTCGGAGAAACTGCGGTAGAAGCTATTAAAAGAGAATTAATTGAAGAGTTTGATTTACAATCGGATATTGGCTCACTTGTGTGTCTTAATGAAAGCATTGTTGAGTATGACGGCAAAAAGAGACATGATTGCACTATCTTACATTGGGGTTCAATTAATGATGCTCAAATTCAGGAAACCTTTAATCATAACGAGCGAGAAGAAATAATATTGACTTGGGTTACTTTCGAGCAATTGAAACAAAAACAGTTGTTTCCAGAAGGTATATTGGATTTTCTTTTAAATAAAGTAGAAACAGTATCCCATTTAGTTATAAGGAAAAGCTATGATGAATAGAAGTGAGTCCTATCCTGGTTCAACCAACGGGGGAGTTCAATAAGCTATAAAATGAGGCTGCCGCCGCGAAATCGGATGGCAGCCTCATTAAGCTATACCAGCTAATAGGCTGTCAATATTTAATAATTAATCAATGAATTGAAGGATGCTATACTGATAAATGGGTACGACAAATAGCCGTCCAACAGAATTTGGGAAGGTTTTCCTCTATGTCTAAGGCTTGCTAATTTAGTCGAGGCGGAAGGGTTCTTTCTTAGTTAAGATCGCATAAATCCAGTGGATTAGTTTATTTGCACAAGCGATCACTGCTACTTTAAACAATTTGCCCTCAGCACGGTTCTTATCGTAAAAGACCCTTAATTTTTTATTGCGTGAGCTTCGCAGACCACAACGAACAGCTTGGTATAAGGCTGTACGAAGCTTTCTAGAACCGCGTTTAGTAATTGGATTTCGAGTAGCAGTAAACTTTCCGGAAGAAAAAACGCTAGGATCAATACCCGCAAATGCGATGAATTTCTTTGCATGATCGAAACGATCGATTTCCCCGATTTCGGCTAAAATTGTTGCCGCAAGTTTAGTACCAATTCCGGGGATCGATTGAATTAATTCATACTCCAATAATTCTTGAGCCAACTTCTCTATGGAGTGATCAAGTTTAGATAGATGCTCTTGGTATTGAAGAAGTAAATTAACAAGTAGCTCCAACGAGATTAAATGACTTGGGAAAGCTGTCTCCTTGAAGGGATTACGCCCTGCAGCAGCCATTAGTTTTCGTGCGCTTTCCAGCGTCCAGTCGTTTGAATTGACATATCCCACTAGAGACTGAATCTGCGTCATAACGTCATTCTCAGACATCTCTAGCACCGCTTGAGACGTAGGATATAGAGCCAGGAACCGAAGGGAAACTTTTGCATAAAGGTCACCAAAAACGCCATGATACTCCGGGAACACCTGATCCAGTACCGATTGGAATTGTAACTTTACTTGAACGTACATACCCGTTAGAGACTCGTGTTGCCTTGTCAGGTAACGCAAATTCATCAGATATTGACCTCTTTCCATAGGGCGTTCCTCTGTCTGCAAAAGCTTGCGCATGACTTTCCCCCTTGGAAACATCCAAACCAATGACAGGATTCACACAATCACTCCCTATATATTTTCACCGGCAACCCCTAACCTTCTTATCGTCCACACTATCGCATGTGATTCGGGATCATCGTCCCAACCAGCCTAATCATGGTATAACAAGTAGGGGGGATGAACTGTATAGCTCTCGGGATCCAACTCCCACGGGCAGAAACGTTCGATCCCCGGCTACCGCTATCTTACGACCACACAAATATGAGGTCTACCAGAAAGATCTGGTGACCTCATAATACGATCGGGCAGAATAACGTAATGACATAACAAAAAAATATGCGAAAGAGGAGGCAACTTCTCGATAACAAGCCTGCAGCATAATCAGCCGCAGGCTTGTATTTTATTCCAAAATACCAGTATTAAGAATTTTAACGGTAACGCTAGGATTAATTCGTACATTCGGATATTGCTCACGCCACCAGATCTTGTCTTTGAACAGCTTTGGATGATAAGCTGCGATTTCATGTCCAAGCTGCAAGTCATCGCAATTAGCCTTCTGCAAAGTCGCAATCATCTTAGATGCCTTGGCTGTCATATCGACTGTGATATCCTTTTCCAGTTCGGTGAGCAATTCGGTCGTCTTTTTCTTATATGCTAGGCCATCTTCGATTAATTTCACGTCTAGTTTCAACGAAACCTCAATGTTTTGAAGACTATTATCCTTCGTGTTAATATGGATACTTCGTTTAGCCTTGTTCACCAAAGCCGTATACTTTTTACCATTAATTTCACCATGGATCAGCTGGTTTTTGCCTTCTGATTGATACATCAGATGTAGTAGCAGGGTATCATCAGAATTCATGTTGTAACCGGTATACTTCCCGTCTCGAAACAAGCCGGTACCTGCAAGCCGAGCCCCGTTTTCATAAGGCTCAAATCGATTGACCGCGAAGTCGTTAATAAAATGTGATCCCCCAAGTATATATTCGACTAATTTGCTAGAAGGGATGTTTCCTCTTTTATTCTCATCATCTAATAAACCAACTAGAAATTCCGATGTGGTCTGATCACCCTTTATTTTTTTCTTAGTGAGCAGTTTTGAAATATCGCCGTCATACACCGCTAGATAACCATATAATGGATTAGCTGTGAACTGAGCGGTGACATTCAGATAGTTGAGCGGCTGATCTTTGGCGAATCGGGTACTAATTAGAAACAACCTAGTCTCTAATACCGTAAGGATGCCAGGCATATTCTTGTTTGTCTTACTTACGGCGTCATAGATGTTTTCGCCGTTGGATGCGATGTATAAGTTTTCGGGAGTACCGCCTCCCTGAAAAGCTTTCTTAAGAGAGGCAATAACAAAGCTAACCTTGAGCTGCTTACTATCACCCTCGTAATCTAACCCGATAACATCGGCGAAAAGCATTTTTTTCAGCTGATCCTGATCCCAGCATCCTGTCAACAGCAGGCAGATGATTAGCAATGCAATTACTTTCTTCATATTTGACTCCTCCTGGTTCCTCGCAGCCCTGAAATGATGAGCAGGACGATAGGCAGAACAACGACCAAAATAATGGACGCCATGTCCTGAGCCGAGGCAAACTGTCGAAGGGTAGTGCGCTTCGTCATGAAGAAACTTCCTATGAAACAAACAGCTACAAAAGCCCATACCCAAACATGCTGCTTCCCCATGCCTTGACTGCGTAGATGCTGAAATGCCTTAGCCGACAAAAAGAAATACACATAGATCGTTGCCGCTACAATGCACACATAGAAGATGAGGAATAAGATGTCAATACTCTGCAGCGTTTCAATCCGATAGTTTTTTAAAATAAAAATGATGGGTTCAGGAATAGCGGTGAGTTGTTCCACGCTGAACTTCATGGAGCAGATCAGACACACGGCCACATAGAACACGATCGTGCCGCTGTTTGCCAGCGTCATCGTAAGAAGCAGTTTCTTTTTACTAGTAGTTTGTATGTAAGGGTAGGCATATAGAAGTAGATCATACCCGATATATGAACCAAATGCGGTATAGACACCTTTCATGATCGGGTACCAGCCACCGGGTAAAAGCGGAAGTAAGTTTTTTATATCGAGTCCATAGATTCCACTAAAAACGATAAGGAAAAGACTGATATAAGAGAAGACCATGAAGGTCTGCGATATATAAGCAAGTCTCTTCAGCGTAGAAGTAGCCGCATACCCACACACTATAAGTAGTAATAGAATGATGATCCATCTAGGTGTGAGGGTAAATAGCCAACTCTTCAAGATATCGCTATAAAGTAAGGTCAACAGGAGTCCGGAAAGGGCATAATAGCACCCATACAATAAATTGATACATGCTCCTATTGGTTTGCCTACGATAAGTGGGATATAAGCATAAAAGTTACGCGTCGGATATCGGCTGCCAAGCCACCATAGCAGGACGATGCCTATTTGTGCGGAAATTCCGCTTAGGATTACCGCCAGCCAAGTATCATGGCCAGAAACTACGGCCTCTACATGTGGCAGAGATAAAACTTCGGTTCCGAGCTGCGCCAATACCACGAGCGAGATCAGCTGTCTTCCTGTGATAATTTCTTCCTTTCTCAACGCTTCCAACTCCTTGGTTTCCATATCCTGACTCGATTGCTCGGCGCTGTTCCTACTGGTCGTTTGCGCAAGCTCCAAATCGGTGTGCGCAACAGCGTATCCTTCATGTCAGTGAAGGAGAAGGGTGGCGTAAAGTAAGGTAGTCCCATCGTATTCATTTGGCACAAATAAATAATGATCATCATAAAGAAGAAGGCGAGGCCGAATAGACCAAATACCGCGGAAAGAAGTAGCGCAGGATAGCTTAGCAGGCGAATTGCGCTCCTCATTTCGTATGAAGGGATTGTGAAAGAGGAGAGTCCTGTTAAAGCGGCTACGATAACCATGGTATTGGAAACCAAATTTGATTGCACGACTACCGTGCCGATGACAATACCTCCAACTACACCAATCGTTTGGCCCACGGGGCTTGCCAGCCGAATCGTCGCCTCTCTTAAAATCTCAATCATGAATAGCATCGACAGCGCCTCGAATACAGGAGGAAATGTGACATGTTGCAGTGAGCTCTGCAAGGTATTGACGAAATTAATTGGTAGCAACTGCGGATCGAAGGAGCTGACTGATACATAAAACGCGGGCAGGCATAGCGTAATGAAAACACAGCAGAGACGCAACAATCGGAAGGTTGAGCCTAAAAGCCAACTTATTTGGTAATCATCAGGGCTTTGGAAAAAAGACCAGAATGATACGGGCAGAATAATTGCGTCGGGTGATCCTGCCGTTCCAATGACGACCTTCCCCTCCATCAAATAGGCCCGTGCGCGGTCAGGCCGTTCCGTAACAAGGAGTTGTGGAAATAGGCTGAATTTCTTCTCTTGGATGAGCTCGTCGATAAATCCTGGTGCCTCGAGATAGTCAATGTCAATGCTTTTGAGCCTTTTGTCCAGTTCCTCTATGATCGCCGAGTTCGCAATCGACTTGATATACATGACAGCGACTTTCGTCTGTGAGAGCCGTCCTATGGTGTACGATTTTACAACGAATTCTGTTGAATTAATTAACTTGCGCATCAGGTTGATGTTCGTATCTAAATTTTCAATGAAGGCTTCGTTCGCACCACGTAAAACCCGCTCATTCGTCGGGATATTAATACTGCGCTCCTTCTTTAAATCCACCCCAAGCAAATATAGCTTGCTATCTCCGTTGCGATGCAGAACAGCCTTTCCGTACATAACAGCCTTACATGCATCCTCTAATTGCTCAGTTTCCGTATAGTCAAGAATCGACACAACATCACGGATCGCATCCAATGGACGAAGAAGTAACGGCTTTAGAATAAAATCTTGAACGAGGGAGGAATCAATCAACGTGTCAAAATAAAACAGCCTATACTCCGTTCCACCAATGAACAACTGTTTCGATTGAAAGTCACCTTGTTCCGCAAAAAGCTGCTTGAAGTATTGATCTGTCAGTTCAATCGACGGACTTGACTCCACACATTTCCCTCCTATCAACACCAGTTTTCTTACTTTAACCCAAAAATTTCTAAAATATGTAGAGAGGGAACTTCTGAAGATTATTGTTAATTAAAGAAGATCTCAGGCAATAGGAGTGAATTCCCTAAAGAGTAGTTCGCTAAACTACCGGGGAACAATAGTGCAGAAAAAAGGGACAGATCGCCATGGCAGGCAGCTGTCCCTTTTTTTTGTTGAAGTAAACCAGCTAATAACTTGTCAAGATTTTTCAATAGAAAAGCGAGAAGATGGTGCTATACTAATTACTGAGCATGCCAAATAACCCTCCAAAATTCTTTTGGAAAGTTTTTCT
>NZ_JCAUAX010000008.1:0-358994 GCF_059692175.1 Paenibacillus sp. J22R67
CCTTAGCGATGAAAAACATCGCTACAGCGGCGGGACCCACGGTATCGGGGGACTCCCTCGGTAGTTAACGATGTTTTTCATCGTTACAGCGCGCAATTGGCCCGTTCAGCACGCGTTAGCGATGAAAAACATCGTTACAGCGGTGGGACCCACGAATTCGGGGGACTCCCACCAAAAAAAGCCAATCCACTCGACACGGTTCACATGTCTTGGATTGGCTTTTCATTATAGCTGATCAACGCCTAAGCGGTTTTTGAAAGTAAGTGACGGAAATAATTCGCGCTCACCACGTTTGGACTCATTTTGTTGAATAGCCAGTAGCTTACCTGTCAATTCAAGGAACCACATTTCGTCTCTCACGGCGAGGGCAACATCGATCAAACTTTTCACTTGTTCTTCTATATCCAGCGAAATTGCCGGTAATTTTTTAACATCTTGGTTACTGACTTCCATGACTTTACCAATCGTCGATTCACGGTCGGATGCAATCACATAAATGCGAGTCAAACCTCCAAGCACATCCATGGATTCTACATACCCATGTAACATTTCATCTTGATTCGTAGTGGCTGTAACCCAATCACTGATTTGATAGTTCATCATCCAGCACCGCCTTTAGCGTTATTTTGTAATCACTAGCTATACTGTAATTATAAATGTTACAGTATCTTTTGTCAATGCGGCTCATGCTGAATGAACATTATCTATTTTGTAGGTCATTGACAGTCACAAAGGTATAGCCTTCCTTCGTCAAAGCATCCAAGATACCTTCTATCGCAAGAAGCTCCGACTTATCGTACATAGCGTGCAGCAAAATGATAGAGCCCGGCTTAACGTGTTGAATGACTTCATTTACTTTGTCAGTTGCTGCGCTGAAATTCGTGTCCGGCTCCAAATTCCACATAATCGTTTGAATATGCTGCTTATGTAAATAATAAGGTAATCCAATCAACTTTTTACCGTTTGGCGGCCGAAAATCAATTTCGCCTTCGTAACCCGTCTCTCGTATTAGCCGGTTTGTTTTTTCAATTTCTTCGTGGATAAAAGACGGCTTTTTGAAAACCATTCGTTGATGTGAAAAAGTATGATTCCCGATCTGATGTCCGGCCTTGGCGATCTGCTGCCCTTCTTCTCTATTTTTCTCAAGCTCGCTTCCTATTAGAAAAAAAGTAGCCTTTGCTTGATATTTACCCAAAAGCGATAAAATTGAAGCGGTTTGTTCCGTCGGTCCATCATCAAACGTTAATGCCACAACTTTTTCATTCGTCTCAACATAACTGGTTAGCCCGCCGAAAACTTGGAAATTCCTAGCATTCATCCATTTGGATAACCCATACAATAGAAGAAAAAGTGTAATTAGTCCTATTCCAATTATGACTATTCTTTTTCTCATTTATTCACCCTACCTTCCTTTTTTTCAAAAAAAACAATTTAAACAAGAAACAAAATTTACAATATTAGCTTCACTATTTATACTAATAAGGTTATTAGATACTCTATTCATTAGCAAGGAGCCTTCCTATGAGTACTTCTACTGTTTTAAATGATGAAGAGTGGTTGAAGCTGCTCGAATATGTGGCTGAAGCCTATACAGACGTAACTCTTTCCAGAGGGTTTACCTATTTTAAACAAGGTCAAGTTGTTTCATTGAGCATTTCTGACGCTCGTTTGGTACAAGCGAAAGTCGATGGGTCTGAGCCTTATCGTGTTTCGCTTAATCTAAATAAGTTCAAAGATGGCAGCTGCACATGCCCGGTGCATGGCGCTTGCAAGCACCAAGCCGCTGTCATGATGGAGCTGGCTGACCGCCTCGGATATCCGGCAACCCAAATTATGAATGCCAAAATGCAGCTCAAACGCGCGGCTTCGCAAGCAGTCTCGGAATCCGCCATCCTGAAATTGCCGTCCCTGTCGGTAAGCGGCTGGCAGCAGTTTCTGGATCAGTACACCGTTTCCATAAAACCGACCTATGATCAAGGCATTTACGCTCAGCAGTTGCGCAGTCATCTAAGTACGCTAACGCAGGTTGCTATTCCTTTTTCGGACCAGGATCGGGCATTTTTTGAACTACATCAAGCGTTATTCCTTCTGAGAAAAATAAAAGGGCAGAACACGCAGGGCGGGACGAGTTTTTTTACGTCTTCAGCGATCTACAAGATTTACGATGATATTCTGACATGGCTGAAAGAGCACGCTTCCCAGTTAGCTCTCTCCGAGTCCAGCGAGCGCCTTGAGACGACATTCGCGTATCTCAGAACACAGATTGCCGAACAACAAGGGCACAGTTATCAAGATTTTGGCGTATACGCAGCACTTTGGAACGAATGGATGACCTCAGGAAACGCTGCGGCTTTATCTTACGCGCCTAAGGAAGTTGACGCCATCGATACAGAGCTATCAGATGACGCTGCCGCCACGCCATCGCTTTCAGCTGCGAAAGCTTACTTATACCTTCTGAAGTCACAATCGAAGAAAGCTTGGGAGGCACTCAAGGATGGTCCAGCCTTCAAAGACACGCCGGCCTATCTTTTCGTTACTTTCTTCGACCACCTTCAGGATACCTCCAACTGGGAGGAACTTGTCGACTGGCTAACCAAAACGGCGGTCTTCTTCAACAATCCGCGAACCCGTGAACTCGATACCTACGCGAAATATTGGCAAAAAGCTGTCACTCAATATCCAGAGGCGGAAGCGCTGATGTGGAAAGCATTTGAGAGTCTCCTGCCGCGGTCTTACTTTCTCATTGAAAATGTTCTCTACGAACAAGGCAAATGGAAGGCTTGGCTCGAAATGCAGATTCTTCAGGGCCACGATCCGCTTTTTCACAGAGTCAGTGTGCTCCAGCCTATTGAAAAGGAAGCGCCTCAGCTGCTTCTACCCTATTACCATCAAGCTGTAAACCATTATGTTGGTTTGAAAAACCGTCATGACTATAAGGCAGCCGTCAGACTTTTGAAAAGACTCGAAAAAGTATACAAAAAAATGAAGCAGCCCGGCCACTGGGATACATTTTTTACCGGTTTCGTTGAACGTCATAGCAGGCTGCGGGCGCTGCAAGAGGAACTTAGGAAAGGAAAGCTGCTCGGATGAACGCAATATTGCATGATTTACAAGTGAGCATGACATTAACAGATAGCGGCGATGCTTTATTCTGGGGATTTCTTGACGACCGCGATGTACCTGGTGAAAAGCTGCGAAATCTAATGTTCGCTTGGCATGAACACTCCTATTACGGCACCGCTTTGGACCTTCAGCAGGCGGGAGACATCTCCGTCGTCGTGCTCCCGGCGGACATGGTGCTTCCCTTCTTCACCAAGCCTGGTCTTATGGACATCCTCCGCTTTGTTGATGGCAATGAAGGCATGAAGGCGATGCGCGAGATCGCACCGCTTCTGTATCAAGAAGCGCAAGATGGCCGCTATGTACCTAGCCTGCATGATTTCCGCACAGGGAAGCTGGGTTGGACCTGGGATGCGGAATCTGACGCGCTGAAATCGTTCGATTGGGCAGCATTTCAAAACCTTGATGCCTTGGGTCAAGGTCTAACCGGGCTGCGCGCAGCGTTCTCTGCCGTTGTCACCGCGGAGAACTACGCAAGCGAAGCGGCGATTTCCGACCTACGCCGGGACTACCCCGCGTTGTTCCAACGGTCCGCTTCCCCAGTTGCTCTGACGGAAGAAGAATGGCTCGCTTCCTTAGGATGGCGTCCTGACACGGCACCGTTCCGCCCTGCGCTGCAGCTGCTCGAGCCAGATGAAGAGGACGACACGTGGCGCCTCCGTCTTGTCCTGCAGGACAAGCAAGATCGCACCTTGCTCGCGCCAATTCGTCTTACTGCGGACGGAACCGCAGCAGGAACTTGGGATAGCACATGGAGTCCTTATGTGCTGGAACGGTCTTCCGGCTGGGCAGCCAGGTTAGCCGAACCTCTACCGAGCGGAAGCAGCGGTGTCGAGCTCTTGTCTAATCCTTTAGACGATGAATCGGCTTGGACATTCTTAACGACAGACAGCCGGCACTTACTAGACGGCGGTTGGAACGTTATGCTCCCTGGCTGGTGGGAGGCTGCCTCCAAGCGCAAGCCGCGGCTGCGCGCAAAGGTATCCGCCGAGGCTGGAGGCAAAGGTCAGTCGCTCTTTGGGCTGAACGCCTTGGTCGACTTCGACTGGCGGATCGCCATTGGGGAAGCGGATCTAAGCGAAGCCGAATTCGCTGCACTGCTTTCGCGCAATGAGCGCCTCATACGCTTCCGCGGCCAGTGGGTCTATCTAGACCCTGCTCTGCTTGAGCAAATTCGCAGACTCATGTCCAGCGTTGACCCGCAAGAAGGTTTATCTTTGCTTGATATTTTCCAACTTCACTTACTTAATGAGTCGGAGAAAGAGAATTCACCTAAGGGCAGTGCCTCGCCTGAAGATGACGCTGAGAATGAAGAACGAATCAAACTGGAAGTTGAATTAAACGCGCACCTGATGAAGCTTGTGCGTCAGCTTGCACAGCCGTCAGAGCTGCAGGAGATCCCTGTTCCTGCAGGCTTGCGCGCTGAACTGCGCAGCTATCAACATGAAGGTTTCACATGGTTAACCTATTTAAGAAATTTCGGGCTTGGCGCCTGCCTTGCCGATGATATGGGACTTGGGAAAACCATTCAATTCATCACTTATTTGCTGCATCACCAAGCAGAATCCGAGCAGCCTGCTCTGCTGATTTGCCCTACCTCTGTACTCGGCAATTGGCAGAAGGAGCTGGTCCGTTTTGCCCCAGAGCTCAGAGTCCTGCTGTATTATGGCAAAGGCCGTTTAAGCGGCGAAGCGCTTTCTGCAGCCTTGAAGGACACCGATATCGTGCTGACTTCTTACACGACTGCTCTTATGGAGCAAGAAACGCTGCAAGAGACAGTATGGAGCTCCCTTTGCCTAGATGAAGCGCAAAATATTAAGAACGCCCAGAACAAACAGTCTGCCGCCGTTCGTTCGCTAAAAGCCAAACATCGAATCGCCTTGACAGGCACACCGATCGAAAATCGGTTGTCTGAGCTGTGGTCGATCTATGACTTCCTGAATCCCGGATACTTGGGGAATCAGCGTGGCTTTCAGCATCGTTTCGCGAATCCGATCGAGAAACACCAAGACGAGGAGCGGACGATACAGCTCCAGAAGCTCGTCAAACCTTTTATGCTGCGCCGGAAAAAGAAAGATCCTGCGATCCAGCTTGATTTGCCGGATAAGCAGGAGATGAAGGTCTACTTGAACTTGACCGCCGAGCAAGGCGCTCTTTATGAGCAAGCGGTCAAAAACCTCATGGAGCGCATGCAAAAGCTCGAAGGCATGGAGCGCAAAGGCGCAATCCTCTCTGCGTTAACCCAGCTTAAGCAGCTTTGCGACCATCCGGTTCTACTGACCAAGGAGGCTCCCCTCTCCGAGGAGAGCTTACTTGACGAAGACAGCCGGGAAGGCTTCATCTCACGCTCAGCCAAACTGGAAAGGCTCGCTGCAATGGTTGGCGAGCTGCGGGATGAAGGCGACTCCTGCCTGATCTTCACGCAGTATGTCAGCATGGGCAAGCTGCTGGTCGATATTTTACGGGCACAGCGGGACGAACCCGTGTTGTACCTGAACGGCAGCACGCCGAAGCAAGAACGCGACAAAATGATTGACAAGTTCCAAGCTGCTGACGGCCCTGGTATTTTTATTCTGTCACTGAAGGCAGGCGGTGTCGGTCTCAATCTGACCGCCGCAAACCACGTGTTCCATTTTGACCGTTGGTGGAATCCAGCTGTAGAAAACCAAGCCACAGACCGTGCTTACCGGATGGGACAGACACGGAACGTGCAAGTGCATAAATTCATCTCCCTGGGCACGCTAGAGGAGAAAATCGATGAGATGCTCGAGAGCAAAATGAGTCTGAGCGAAAATGTTATTTCCACCTCCGAAGCGTGGATTACTGAGCTCTCTAATGAAGAGCTGCATGATTTATTTGCTCTGCGGAAAGATTGGTAAGGGTTACCTGCGAGCACGTTTTATGATAAGATATCGAACGAGAAGAAACAGAAAGGGAGTTACACCGTGTCTCGTATCATTCAAGTTGATGAACGCCCCTCCATAGGCGAAAGCATCCCGCTTAGCTTACAGCATTTATTTGCGATGTTTGGCTCCACCGTGCTTGTCCCCATTCTATTTCATGTCGATCCTGCTACGATATTGTTGATGAATGGGATTGGTACCCTACTCTATATTTTCATCACGAGAGGAAAAATCCCCGCTTTCTTGGGGTCTAGCTTCGCCTTCCTTTCGCCTGTTTTCGTCGTCCTCGGTCAAAAGGGCTATAGTGCGGCACTAGGCGGATTTCTTGTTGTCGGTCTGATCTTTACGATCATCGCTCTGCTAATTCGCTTCGTGGGAACAAGGTGGATTGACGTTGTCTTCCCGCCTGCCGCGATGGGCGCTATTGTGTCTGTCATCGGTCTAGAGTTAGTGCCCACAGCAGCCTCTATGGCTGGCATTATCGCACCTGCCGATGCCAAAGAAGCTTGGGTTCCCGATATGACCGTGATCACGGTGTCTATTTTCACTTTTTTGATAGGTGTGGTAGGCTCTATCGTATTTCGTGGGCTATTGAAAGTCATCCCTATTCTGGTGGCTATCATCCTTGGGTACTTGCTTGCAGCCTTGCTCGGTTTAGTACATATTAAAGAAACCTTAAGCGCGGCTCAGTGGCTTAAGCTGCCGACCTTCTACTCACCAACGTTTGATTGGGCAAGTATCTTAATCATCGCTCCTGCGGCACTTGTTGTCATAGCAGAGCATATTGGCCACTTGATCGTAACCAGCAATATGGTGGGAAAAGATTTGTCCAAAGACCCAGGTCTAAGCAGATCCTTGCTTGGAAACGGGATCTCAACGATGTTGTCTTCCTTGGTTGGTTCCACGCCTAATACAACGTACGGTGAGAACATCGGCGTCATGGCGATTAGCCGCGTCTACTCGGTTTGGGTCATTGGCGGAGCAGCGATCCTGGCGGTTGTTCTCTCTTTTGTTGGGAAAATCTCGGCCTTGATTCAAACAATTCCTACGCCTGTCATGGGAGGCGTTTCCATGCTGTTGTTCGGCATCATCGCCGCTTCCGGTATTCGGATGCTCGTGGAGACGAAGGTTGATTATGCCAAACCCATCAATTTGATTCTGACAACGACGGTTCTTGTTATCGGTCTTAGCGGCGCAACGTTGAAGCTGGGGCATTTTGAACTGAAGGGCATGGCGCTTGCCACGATTGTTGCTATTGTGCTTAGCCTGTTTTTCAAGCTGCTGGATAAGTTAAAACTAACGAACGAGTAAATGATTTGTACACGAGGATCTCATTCCTATGAGTGAAAAAGCTACCCAGTCATCCAATTGGATACGGGTAGCTTTTCAATTATTCTAGTGCAGCGCTTCTATCGAAACTTCACGTTTGCTGCCTTCCCCAGTCGGCTGATGCTGACCGCGTCGCAGGAACAATCCAAGGAAAATACCGCCAATAGCGATAAACAGCATGACGCGGAACGTATAGCCGAACGCTTCAGGGGCTACGGCCAACATCGCTTTTTGCATATCAGCTGGACCTGTAATAACAATGTTCTTCTCCGTAATTAGCGTGGAGACACGCGAGGAAAGTACGGTAACCAGCGTAGCTACTGCAAATGAGTTGATGACCTGCTGCATCGCGCTAGTTAACGACGTCACCCGGCTCACCAAATCTTGCGGTGCTTTCTTGATTAAATGCGAATTGAGCGGCATCATCATCAGTCCCATACCTGATCCAGCCATAATCAAAGGCAGAAGCAGATCAGAGCTCTCCGTCGTTAAATCCACGTGCGAATATTGATAAATCGCCCCGGAGACAAGCGTAAGTCCGACGACAACCAACCACCTGACACCGATTTTATCAAACAGATATCCACCGATCGGCATCATGATGCCAGAAGCAATGGCTTGAGGGAATAACGTCAAGCCCGTATCGAACGCCCCAAAACCACGGGCTTGTTGAAGAAATTGCGGCAGCAGGAAAATGGCCCCGAACAAGCTGAATTGCAGAACCCACTGCACGAAGATACTAAAGGAGAAATCCACAGACTTGAATACGCGCAGCTCTATCAGAGGAATTTTGGCTTTTAGTTCAACAATGATGAAAGCAATCAATGCACCAGCGCCAATGATAATTCCGCCTAACGTTTTTGCGGATGACCAACTCTCCGCCCCTTGTGTAATCCCATAAGACAAAGCAGCAAAAGCGATAGGCCCAAGAATCATCCCCGGCAAATCGAAACCGGCTACTTCTTTACGCGGGGTAGACGGCAGCTTCCATAATCCGAAAATCAGACTGAAAATACCAACTGGCAGATTAATCAGGAAAATCCAATGCCAGGAATGATACTCAACTAACCAACCTGCCAAAATAGGTCCTATAGCTGGGGCAAGCAAAATCGGCACACCGAGCATCCCCATCACTTGACCGATTTTATTCGGAGGACTCAAACGGAACACATACGCCATAGCAACCGGCATAACGAAACCGCCGCCTAAGCCTTGCAGAATTCGGAAAGCAATTAACCATTCCGCACTGTTTGGCGTAGCACAAAGCACAGAAGCAACGGTGAATAGGACAACGGATGTCAAAAATACCTGTTTCGCGCCAAATCGGTCGGATAACCATCCGGAAAGCGGAATCACCGCAGCCGTTGCCAACATGTAACCCGTAACGGTCCACTGAATGGTCGGCAGGTCCGTTTTGAAATCTACGACCAGCTTCGATAGCGCGACATTCATCGCTGTTGAGTCAAGTATGACCATGAAAATGCCCGAAATAATGGCAATAAGCGGCACTAATATGCTTGTAATCTTAAACTCCGGCTCCGCTGCGCCGGGGACTGATGGTTTACTCATCGTTGACTCCTCCTTCGACAATAACACAAGATCGTGTTACAATAATAACGGACATCTGTCCGCAACACCATATTACGGACAATTGTCCGCAATGTCAAATGTATCGTTTATTTTAGAGGAGTCATTTGTTCGGGAGGAGTATGTATGAAGCATACAGATGATCAAGAAAAAGCATTATTTGAATCAGAACTAGAAGAAAATCCGATCTGCGGACGACGTGAGGAACGCGATTCGGAGTATCGCCGACGCATCCTTTCAACGGCAAAAACCCTTTTTCAAACTCATAACATTGAAGACGTAACCATGCATCAAATCGCAAAAGAAGCCGGAGTGGGCCAAGGCACGCTGTATCGCCGTTACTCACATATTGGTGATGTCTGCAGTGATCTGCTGCGTTCAACAACCAATCAATTCCTTACTTCACTTGAGGCCGAAATTGCTGAAAATAAGCCAGATCTAAGCGCGATGAAACAATTGTCCGAGTGCGTGGTTCGAATTATTGATTTTATCGATGAGAAAGCTACCCTGCTCTCGACCATCGTCTCGATGCACACGGACAAGCGCAGCTTCAGTTTGCATAAAAAACCGCTTTTTGTGCGGCTCCATAATCTTATGGCTCCTTTGGTAATCCGCGCAGTGGAGCAAGGAGAAATTCAACCTATCGATGTGACACTAACCGTCAATACGATTCTGGCCTCCCTCATTCCGGATCAATATTTATATCACAGGGAAGTTCTGGGGTATACCAAGGAGCAATTTACTGAGGGTATTTGCCGTTTATTCGTGAAAGGAATATAGGCTATGAAGAACGGAATGAATGCGAGTGAACGCACGTTCTGGAAGAAGTACCTTGCCAAGGCGAAGCTGGATTTATCCTATGCGGCCTATACCAAAGTCCAAAAATCTTGGACAGATGAGAATCCCGCCTGTCCATTTAACCGACTTTATTTTATACGCGAAGGCGAAGGTTATGTCAGGATTGGGGATCAGACTTACTATCCGAAACCAGGCGAGTTATATTTACTTCCAGCCGGAAGTGACCAAGCTTATGGTACGATTAGCGACAACACCTTCGGGAAATACTGGTGCCACTTTTCCGCCAAAATCGGGGATTTGGATTTATTTCAAATTTTGCAAACCTCCCCTTGCTTAAAGGTTAAGAACCCTGAAGAGCAGGCAAAAGCCTTTGAACAGTTGATTGCACATAGCCAGAGCGATAGCATAACCTCAGAATTTCGAGCCTACTCGATTCTGATGACGTTTATTGCCGATTTCATTGAGCAAAATCAATCCGTCAAGCTCAACCTGACCTCCACGCCTACTTTTGAGAAAATGAACAAAGTCCTGCTTTACATGGAACAGCATATTGCTGAAAATGTATCCGTGGATACGCTCTCTCGCCTTGCGCATTACCATCCTAATTATTTTATCAATGCTTTCAAACAATTTACGGGCTATTCGCCTATTCAATACATGAATCATCTTCGTTCAGAAAAAGCCAAAGATTTGCTGATGACGACGGAACTTAACGTCTCCCAAATTGCTGACGCGTTAGGGATGGAACTATCGTATTTCTCCCGTATGTTCAGGGAGCAAACTGGATTTAAACCTACGGCTTTCCGTGATTTGAGACCAAAAACCATTGAAAATAACCAATAGATGGACAAAAGAGGCCATCTCCAAGCCATGGTGATGGCTGAGAGAGAGCCTCTTTCGTAGATCAACGTGTCATCTATGATTTACTGCTGTTTACTGTGGTTCACGGATAAAAAGAGTTCGCCTTCGTTGTTGTAGAGCACCAGCGGTTGTTCAGCAGGAACCGGATCAGCGAATTTTTCGCCCGCTCCGTGCCAATGTAGTTCAACGTTTCCGCGGCATGCGCACGAACATATCTGTTCTCGTCATCCAGCGCGATTTCCAATTGCGGAACAGCTGGCTCTGCTGAAGCGCCTAAGCGGGACAATGATAAGCTGGCCATGAAGCGCACCTGTGCGTTCTGATCCTGAAGGCCGCGGGTTAGGCTAGCAACAACGTCCTCTACAGGTGAGCTCATAAAGCCAAGAGCATCAACAACAGCGCTGCGGATTTTATCCTCCGGATGACCTAGCAACTGTGTTAGAGCCGGAACCGCTTTTGCTGCTAAACCGCTCAATTCTCCCAATGCAAAGACAGCATGCGTTACCGTATTTACATTCTCGTGGTTTAGTGCTGCGATCAACCCATCAACCGCCTCGCTTCCAGCAACCGCCAAACCATACGCGGAGATTCGCGATACATGAACATCATCGCTGCGGAGCCCATCCAGCAAAGCATTCACCCCAGCTTGCCCTCTGCGAGCAAGATCATAAGAGGCATTGATGGCGATCGTCTCTTCACCGCTTAATTTCCCTGCCAGTTCCTGTACTTCCTGCGGATCGGATGAAGCCGTTCCTGCCAAGGAACAGATTTCACCAGATAACCAGTTCCATGTCTCTTCCCACATCAAATCATGCGCAGCAAGCGGCGCAAGCAGGTTCGCAGGCTTCTTCCATTCGCGTTCTTGATTATTCCAGCTTGGCTGCTTAGGCAGCTCAGTGCGCATAAACTCAAACTTCAGCATATAACGCGGCTGTCCAAGAATGTTCGGCGTGGAACGGTGCCAAATATCATAGTGGATCAATGCGAAAGTGCCAGCCTCTCCACTTGCCAAAACTTCAGCTGGATGCTCATTGGCTTCGAATGCCCGTTTTTGGTGATTTTGTGTGCCTGGCATAATGCCTGTCGGCCCCAAATCTACTGGTGTATCCTGCGGGAAATACATAATCATTGCCCAGTTCGGATGATGATTGCGCACGCGGTCATATCCCCAATAACTGTCTTTGTGCCAGCCCCCAGCGGTTGGCAGCGCATTGAAATGCCCATGTCTATGTGCATGCATCATATAATTAGGACCTAACACACTCGTTAATGCCCCAGTAACAACAGGATGGTCGAATACTTTTTGCAGCTCTCGGATACGCGGCAGCAAGTTATTTCCAGGATTACCCTCTTCGGCGTACACCGTGTTTAATTGCTCAAGCAAATTGTCGTGAAACGCATGCGAAAAATCTGTTTTAAGAATCAGACACCCGTTTGTAATAAACTCTCTCATTTGCTCATCCGTTAATAGTAAAGGTTGTTTCTCCTGCATTGTTCCTGCCTCCTTGGCGTGTATTGAATGCTGTAACCTTACCCTTATTATAAAAAAGTTGAATGAGATAATTAATAGACATTCTTAATTAGAGCTAGCACAAAACTAAGATAGAATTATTCCAACAGGTTTCTTACGACTGCATTCCGCCTAATTTCCGTTACGGTAAAGCGTTCTAAAATACACCAAGATCAATTTCTTCTAGTGAAGCAACCATCAAATCATGGGCCAAAAACTCCAAGTTCCGTGTAACTTCATTCGGTACGACAATGCATCGAATTCCCGCTGCCTTAGCGGCCTTCAACCCATTAGGTGAGTCTTCAAAAACGATAGCCTCCGTAGCAGCTACTCCAAGTTTGTCAAGGGTCAATGTATATAACTCAGGGTCAGGCTTCACCCGCTTGACATCATCAGCTGTGTGAATCACATTAAAATAGGCAAAGATGCCTTGCTCCTTCAAGTATTTGTGCACCCAATCACGCGTAGAACTGGACGCTAAACCTATACGCAGACCTCTTAGCTTGGCTGCTTCCAAAAGCTTATGCACACCAGGAAGCAGCTGCGCTTCTCCCAAGTACGCTGCATACTTCTCTTTACACAGTTGTTTAATATGTCCATGATCCAAAGGCTTTTGGATGGAGGTTTCCAGATAAACATAGGGGTTAAACTCATCGAAGGAAGTTCCCACATTTTTGGACCAAAGTTCAAGCGAAAGTTCGAGTCCGTGTTCCTGATAAATGTCTTTAAAAGCATAGTACCAAGGAGTTTCCGTATCCATAATCAAACCGTCAAAATCAAATATGATAGCTTTTAGACCAAATCGGCCATTAGGTTTTGCATCCGTTTCTATTAAGTTCATAAAACCTCCCATGTTACTTTTTGATATTGCTATATTCTCTTTTATGGTCTTAAACACCTTTTCTTTAGCAAGATGAATCTCCTATTGAAAACCACACCAATCTTGCTCTAAAATAAAATCACAATCTCAAATAATCAGCAATAATTCCAATAATCCTATCTGATCTTGTTCAAATACCGTTATTTCTCGCATGACTAGAAAGTGAGGCAGCGCATGACTTACCCCCAAGATTTAAGGGAGAAAACACCTCTCTGGGACAGTAACTATCCGATCCGCTTTTATCGGAACCGATCCCGGATGGCCAAAAAGGATGACACTATTCTATATCTCCATTGGCATGAGCACTTCGAAATTATCGATATGCAGGCTGGCAAAGCACAGTTTCATATCAATAGCCGCCCTTATGAGGCAACCGCCGGCGACCTGCTGTTCGTTCCTGCCGGGGCGCTTCATGTTGGTTATAACGCATCCGATGAAGACGTGGAATTCGTAGCCGTTGTCTTCAACGCTTCCCTCCTGCGTATGCTGCATCCCGATCCTGTCTACGAGCGGTACATGCTGCCTTTCTTAGATGGACGTGCGGAACTACCCGCTAAGCTTAGCGCAAGCGACGAACTTGGTGCTCCTTTTCGGCGGCTTATTCGTGAATCGACCGATGAGTTTGAGCAACAAGCCGCGGCCTACGAGCTTGTCATTAAGCATAACTTTCATCTTGTTTTCGCCTTACTTTCCAGGCAGTTTCTGCCTGAGAAGTTCGTGGATAAACCTGCTCCCCTGCGGCACTCCGAGTCATTCAAGCCGTTAATTCAGCACATTGAGGCTCATCTTGCGGAGCCGCTCTCTGTTGAACAAGCGGCGAGGTTGGTCAACCTCAACCCCTACCATTTTTGCAAAACGTTTAAAAAGCTGACTGGGCGAACTTTCGTGGATTTTGTTAATTGGCTGCGAATTAACGAAGCTGACCGTCTACTGCGTGAAACGGAATGGACGGTCACCGAGATTGCCGAGAGAATCGGCTGCGGGAACGCGAACTATTTTACAAAACTTTATAAAAAATATAAGAGTTATCCCCCTTCAGAAGTCCGGAGGAGACTGTTGTCTACCTAGCTCTGCGGATAGGCCCTAGCTTGTAGTTAAAGCATGGCAGGCATCACGAACGTGTACACCGCAATGAAATGACAAGCGCTGCCGGCAATGACGAATATATGCCAAACGAGATGATGATAGCGTAATTTTCGCCATAGAAAGAATAACAATCCGATACTGTATAGAATCACGCCGGTTACGATCCAAGTGATAGCCACTAGAGGAAGCCTTTCTTGCAGCGGTAAAATCAACGAAGCCATGAAACCAGCCATCAGCAAGTACAGGAGTAATCCCCATGGGATAAATCGCCGAATGATGAACTTGATATAACGCACACCGCCAAATGCAAGCACCCAGATCAGCAGCAGCATGGAGTAGCCTAATGTCCCCTGTAGCGTAATCATGAGGAATGGTGTGTAAGAACCCGCAATAGCGATAAAAATGGCAGCATGATCCAGCATTTCGAAACGCTCTCCCCATTTGCGCGAACGAGAGCAATGCAGGAGTGTGGAGGACAGATAAACCATGCAAAAGGATAAGCCATAAATCGCATTGCTAATCGTATAAGCAAAATCCTCGAACATCGCGGCTCGCTGAAGGAGCAGCATGAGGCCGAAAGCGCTAAGCGCCGCGCCGATTCCATGGCTTAAAGCATTTAAGCGTTCCTCTTTTAAGTGAAGGCTGTTATCCATGCGAAGGGGTCACTCCTTTCTGATTGTTTCCTAGTTTTTCCCTTAGTCGGGACTAGTATGTAATCAGATCGTAGTGACCCCTATTTCCTTGTTGGCTGCGTCCTAGCGCGTTTATTCGCCGCCTGGCTCAGACTGCTTCTTTGACAAATAAAAGGCAAGTTCCTTTCGATGCTTATACCCGATTAGCACAACATTCCCCAGCCACACCCACAAAATGGCTTCCACATAGCCGCTTATATACAAATACACGCCTAAAAGCAGCATACCTACTACCACTTGCAGCCCGTCTGCCGAGGAGGAAATGGGCTTTCCTCTTGTTGACAGCTTCGCTACAGCCAAGCTAACGGCCAAAATGATCGCTAATGCGAGGGAAGCCTCAAACTTCGTCAGCGCACTCCAAACACCGAAAGTAACAGCAATCGCTTTGCCTCCTTTTCCTTTCAGAAAGGGCGAAAACGCATGCCCCACGATTGGTGCGAGCGCAACAGGAATCAGGGCGTAGCCTTGAACACGTGCATTATCCAAATTAAATCCAAAGATCCAAACCAGCACCAGGTACCCTTTTAAAAAGTCGAGAATAATGCCTCCCAGCCCGATCTGATACCCCGCTGCTTTCCACAAATTCAAGGCGCCTGGATTGCCATCTCCAACGTGTTTTAGATTGTGCCTGGCCATGAGTCCAAGCCAATAAGAAAACATCAGAGAACCTGATAAAAAAGCGCAAGCCGTCCATACGAGGGTCATAGCTCCCGCCTGCTTCCTACTTTGACATTTCTTCCTTTCCACGCTACATGGCCCAGAAACACCACTTGATAAACGGAGTACAGCATGACAACAACCATAAATATCGTTGAACAGATATGCAAAATGGGCATGACGAAGCCAAACTTCCCTACATACCTAACGAAGTAGAACAGCTGAAACATATAGATCAAATAACCCATAAACAAAGGAAGCCACCAAGACGTGTTTATAAATAAAAAGAACGTTTCTGAAGCAATAAGTCCGACGACCCATAGAGCAATAAGGGCGATAGTTCCGCCCTTCAGCTTGGATGTGCCAAGGACTGCTCCTTTACCGAAACCCTGGATTCGGCTTTTCATTCCCTGCGCATACATGCGGAAGGAAACAAGACCGTAGCCAATGAAATTCGTTACTTCGATACCGGCTTTGCGAAAGGCTGCCCCAAGATTCAAGTCGTCCAGCATCTCCGCCTTAATGCCTTCGTGGCCTTTAATGGTTTCGTAATCATCTCTTGTTGTTAAAATACAAGATCCGTACAGTCCCTTATTCGGGTTGTCTTTCTCAAAAGGTGACGTGAAAGCAAAAAGCCCTAAGAAATTAAAAATAAGAGCCAACCTTTCACCGAAAGTCACCGTGTAGTGGTAAGGGACGACCGAGATGACACCCCCGGCTTGCTGCCTGGCCATGACTAACATTTCCAATGCGCGAGGTACCAGCCGGATGTCGGCGTCAAGAAAGGCGATCATATCTCCAGTGGCATGCAAATAGCCATTCCACACGGCCCAATTTTTGCCGGTCCAGCCCTCTGGAAGGCTGGGATTAGAGATAACGGTAACGCCATAACTTTCCGCGACCTCCTTGGTGTCATCCTCCGAAAAATCATCTACAACGATAATTTCAAAGGGTTCCAGGGTTTGTATGTTGAGTGCATGGAGCAAATGAGGTAAGTTGCACGCTTCATTTCTAGCCGGAATAATGACGGACAGCTTCACTTTATCTGCGCTTGGCATGTAATCAGGCCGAAGTACATTTTTTCTAAAAAGCATAAACCCGCAGAGACACCCGATTACGCAAATAACCGCAATCAACATCCTAGAACCCCCCTCAATCCTATTCCGCGCAGCCGTTTGCTGAGAAACTCTTGGCTCATCTCTGGCCTTCGAGCTTGTATTGATGTATATGAACTTTGGCGGGATTTTAAGCCAGTGCGACAGGGCATTAGACATAAACAAGGATGGATTCATTAGTCAAGTCGTCCAACCATAAACGAGGGTTCATCCATAAATTGGTGTATAGGAGGTGGTTCCTTTGCCGAGTCATAAAAGACGTGTTAGAAAATCATGCAAAATTTGCAGAACTAAAAAGATGACCTGTAGAAAGAAGAAAACATCTCCAGTTCAGAAACGGCTCGTAACCGATGAAATCTGCGGAAGCATTTCACAAGAAAGCAAATGCGAAAGCGTGCAATACTGGCGAACACTCAACACGGGGCGCATCCTTCCATTTGGAACGAACCGTACGGAATCAGAGTCCGCATTGTACTTAATCAAACGAAATCAATCACATTGGGAGCAGTCGCAAGCCTAGAAATAAGTTCTTCAAGCTCAGCAGAGCTTAAAAGTGTAGGCCAATTCTCCATCAGCATCAAGTGGAAGACACGTAGATGTGACCATTCGCAACTCAGTTGGAGCTTCTATTGATACTTTTACGGTGCCAACAGGCTGCACGTTTACTATGCCACTTCATGCGAACTTTTGGACGATTGTGTTATAATAATCCATATCAACTTATTTGGAGGCATTTTGGCATGAAAATATACGTCATTCTTTCTTTCGACGGCGAAGAAATGGAAAATGTTTATGTAGGCACAGACGAGGAGAAAGCGCTATCGTTCACGCCAGCTGATTTCGATAACAGCGAAGCTCTATTTGTGGAAATTTGGGAAGATGGCGAGAAAACGGACGACTTCCGATTAGAACAATAATGGAACCTTATCTTATAGATACATAGAAAGGCGGCACCGAACATGGTACTTGCATTCACCATTCAGCCCGAAACCTACACAACCTTCGAGGATGAAACCGAACAACTGGAGCAGTGTAAAGAATGGGGCTTGCTCTCTGAGAAAGCAGCCAAAACGAAAGCTTTTTACTATAAAAACAACGGCATGAACTTGCCTTGCGACATCGTCGGCTTGGTGGATAAAATGACAGCTGTCATTGAATTCGACAACAAACAGCTGCACTGCATACATCCCTCCTATCTGAAGGAGATGCAGGCGGCCAATTACAGCCAAAGACTAACGGCAACGACAGATGAGACCGCTGGAGCTGAGGCTGCAGAGCCTGAAATCGAAGTGGCCGTTGCTGCTGTGGAGTCCATCGCAGACGACTCCGCTCCTGCCGAGCAAGAGGCTGAAGAAGCGAAAGCTCCGAAAACCAAGCAGCCGAAAGAAAAAGCAGCAAAAAAAGAGAAGGCGCCTAAGCTGGAGCTGCCTGAAGATAAAGTGAAAATGATTGCTACGGTCCAGGAATTCACAACCGTCCCTAACAATTTCTCTGATAATGATGATGAAGTCATTATTTATGAAGCTGTTTCCATCACGGACCCTGCGATGGAGATTGGCACAGCGTGGTCCAGTCACAGCAACACGCTCAAAAAACTAGAGCTCGAAGTCGGAGATACCGTCACCTTTGAGTGCAAAATCGTAGCCAAGAAGCTCAGCAAGCATCCTGTACCTTACAAAATTAACAACCCTGCCAAAATGCAAAAAGTAACGGCGGAATAACATCAGCATCTGACTAATGGAACTAGCGGCCTGTAGTTCCCCGAAACGCTTAGTCATTTAATTTCTTACAAAAAAGCTTAATCCATCAGCCTTAGCAAGCTGGGATTAAGCTCTTTTAACGCTGCCGCGGCAGCAGAGGGACGTGCTTCAGATGACGTATATTCAGAATCTTAGCTTCAGCGAGAGTCCGCTCTACTTTGCCTATCGCCGCCAGACGATCGGCAACGAACAGTTCCATGGCACCTTTCATGCTCATCAAGGTGTTGAGATTTTGTTTGTACACGAAGGGCAGGGCACGCTGATTGTGGATCAGCAAAGTTATGAAGTTACCGCTGGGATGCTCTGCGTTTTCCAGCCCTATCAGCTGCATCATATCCAAGTGAGTCCCGATACGCCTTTCATCCGCTCTATTGTGCACTATGAGCCCTATCTCTATGAAACTTATTTTGAGAGATGGCCGAAGCTGCTTACATTTTTCAAACAAATGCACACTAGCAAGCTGCCTGCGCCGTGCCTTTACAATATCGGCGAACCGGAATCGCTGCTTTCCATTTTCCCAAGCCTAGAAGAGAAAATACCGATGTTGGCGAAGAAAGACGAGCTGGAGGAATTCTCCTTATTCCTGGTTGCCTTCTTCCGTGCCTTACGGCAAATATGGGAGCGAAGTGATGTGCAGTTCGACTCCGGCCATACCCGTCATAAGCATCAGGCTGAGCGCATTCTTGGCTGGCTTGAAGGGCATTACACAGAGCCGCTTCGACTTGAGCACATGGCCAGCGAGCTTCACCTGTCTCCCTACCATCTCTCTCACCTATTCAAAGAGTGTACAGGCAGCAGCATTTCCGACTATGTGACAGCACGTAGAATGCAGCAAGCTGTCATGCTGCTAACCTCAACCGAGCAGTCGATTGCACAAATCGCTGAAAACATCGGCATTACGAACAGTTCCTATTTCTGCAAAATGTTTAAAAGCCGAATGGGCAGCACACCGCATCAATTCCGCCTGCAATGGCAGAAGCAGCGCTGACTTAATTAAGCTGCATCCTTATTTGTAGCTGCTTCCCGTTGTAATGGAAGTCGTTGCAAAATTTTCGATCGACTTATTTTTTTCATAGAAATGAATGGCATTCGCTTGAACACCTTCACGGGTATAAAAAGCATCCTCGGGACCGATCGGGAATTTCACCAATTGTCCAGTGCTTGCCGATTTATAGATAGCCGTGATTAATTCAAGCGTTTGTCTGCCGCTAATTCCATCGATCAGGAGAGGTGCACCTGTCTCAATGGACGTAAGCACATTATCGATCTGGCCTGCATGGCCTTCATGCACAACTTCCGGCAGAGCTTCATAGAAAGCTTGCAGCTGTGATTCCAGTTCTGCATTCGGCTCAGGGAAACCGTTCGCTTTGGAGTTCGATGCTTTCACCTTCCAAGGTGTTGAGACACGCGCTTTAGCGCCTTGGAAAATCAACTGCTGCTCTTCCCCGTGATGAACGACAGAGCTGGTCAATTGACCAAGCGATCCGTTCGCGTAGCGCAGCATGCCGATCGATAGATCTTCCACTTCGGCATTATCATGGGCAACATTGCTCATGAATGCCTGCACTTCACTCGGGCTGCCCATCATCCACAGCAACGCATCAATATGATGCACGGCGTGGTTCAGCGTCGGGCCACCGCCTTCTTTTTCCCATGTGCCGCGCCACCATAGATCATAATACGAATGACCGCGCCACCAAAACGAATCTACCTGCACATGCAGGATATTCCCCATGAGTCCGCTTTCGAGGACAGACTTCATTTTCATCATCGGCGTTTTGAACCGATTTTGAGCTACAACGGACAACAGCCTGCCTGTGCGCTTCGACGCTTCATTCATTGCATCGCATTCTTCAAGCGAAGACGCCATCGGCTTTTCCACCATTACATGCGTGTTAGCCTCCATAAATTCAACAGCCAATGAAGCATGGGTATACGGTGGTGTACAGATGGAAACGAGGTCAATTTCCCCTGTGAGCAGTTCTTTATAATCTTTGACGGCTTTGGCCTTCAGCCCATAATGGTCAATTCGCTCCTGCGCCTTGTCCACATAGATATCACTAATCGCCACAATTTGGCAGCGCTCCGGGAATTTCAAATAGGCTTCGATATGTGCGGTCGATATGGCCCCTGCACCAATAATAGCTACTTTGAGCATGATTATTTCCTCCTTCAGCTTATTGGTTCAAGCTTACCAATATTCCCTTTCCAAATGTACACACATCTTGTGCAAAAATACGACTATTTTGCGGTTTGGGTGGCCCTCTAACGCAGACCGCTCTGATATTCCTTCGGCGTCATGCCCACCGTCTTTTTAAACAGTTTGGTGAAGTAGACTGGATCGGCATAGCCGACAAGAGAGCCCACTTCATACATTTTCACATCCGGATAATCCTCCAAAATATGCTTAGCCTTCATGATGCGGAGATCCGTGACATAATCAGTGATCGTTTTGTTCGTTTCTTTTTTGAACAGTTTACATAGATAGCTGGCGTTTAACCCGACCTTCGTAGACAAATCATTGAGGTCAACCGATTGATTCAGATCTGCTTCCAGCATCCGAATCACATCCCCGATGATCTGCTTTTTATGTCCCTTTGCGTCCTCCTGGCTAGGCTTTTCAGCATCTTCTTCAGGGATCGCAAGGCCCCAGGAGGTCTGAATCCGCTTCAGGGTTTGAAACAATTCTTTTTTATTCACCGGCTTTGATAAATATTCGACAACACCATAACGAATCGCTTGCCGGGCATATTCAAATTCATTAAACCCACTAAGCAAAATAATATGGACATCCGGGAAAGCTCCCCGCGCTTTTTCGATCAGCTTCATGCCGTCCATCATGGGCATTTTGATATCGGTAAGAAGGACCTTACAGTCGCCTTCCTCCCAGGAACTCATTTTATCCATCGCTTGAATCCCGTTTGCGCAGAGTCCTGTCATATGAACAGCGAGCTCCATCGATTGAATCATCGCCTGCAGGCCTAGACGAATTCGCTGCTCATCATCAACGATCACAACTTTCATCATCATGTTAAGCGCTCTCCTTTCTTGCTTCTAATAAAGGCAGCACAATCGTAACCGTTGTTCCAGCATCCTCTCTACTACTTAAGCGAAGTCCATACTGGGAACCATATTGCAGCACAATGCGCTCGTTCACATTGGCAATGCCGATATTGGTTCTTTTCTCCTCCATCTTCCCTTGAAGGGCACTGCGTATCACCTCCAGCTGGTCCTCATTCATCCCGCAACCGTTGTCAGTCACTCTGAAATAAACCATCTGCCCCTCTTCTTGCGAGGAAATCGTAATATGGCAATCATCTTCCTTCGTCTCGAAGCCGTGCAGAATTGCATTTTCCACAATCGGTTGGAACAGCAGCTTAATCACCGGATAGCCCATATGTTCCTCACAAATGTCCAGGTGTATCTGAATATCCTTTGAAAACCGGAAGTTTTGTAAAGCAATGTACTTTTCCAAATGATCCAATTCCTTGCCAATCGTCACTTTCTCGGTTCCCCGCAAAATACCGTAGCGCAGCAACTCACCTAGATTATATGTCATTTCTGATATCTCATAATCACGCTTCACTTCTGCTGTCATCCGTATGACCTCGAGTGTATTATAAATAAAATGCGGATTGATTTGATGCTGCAGCGAGCGGAGCTCTGCCTCACGTTTCCGGTTTTGCGTCTGATAGACCTCTTCCACTAACTCATGAATTCTTCTTATCATATTATTAAAATGCTTCGCCAGTATGCCGAACTCGTCCGAGTACTTGACTTGTATCTGCACATCCAGATTATCCTTGTTCACCTGTTTCATCGTTCGCATTAAATCACGCAGAGGGCGTGTTAAAGCGACAGCGATTAAGGAGGAAGCGATTAGAGCTACTGTAATGGATAACAAGACGAGCACCATCGTAAAATCACGTGTAACTCTTGTTTCCTGCGTCAACTGATTGACCGGAATCAACACAATCTGCTTCCAGCCCGTTACTTCCGAAGTCGTATAGGAGGTCAAATAGGTAACGCCCTCCAGGTTCATTTTAAAACTGCCCTGCGCACCGACGGCTTTCTGCACGAGATCATTCTGCGCAACATTCGTTGAAATCAACTTTTGATCACTGTCGTAAATCACGGTATTTTGATCGTCAATGACCATGGTGCGCCCTTTGGTGATACTGTCGAGCTCACGCACCGCATCTCCAATCACTTGAATCCTGGAGTCGAAAATAATCATGCCGATCCCTTCAAGCGAGTTCGTATTCTTCAATTCTCTGGCAATGGAAAAATAGTATTTATCCGCGCGTCCTGTCGTTATTTTTTGCGTGGAAATGACGATAGATGAGCCTTGCGCGTTTCTTACTCGCTGTCTGAGATCAACAGCTTGCTGCCGAATATCGGCCCTGATCGTATCATTTTTCGTGCTATCGTACATATTGCCGTAGTTGTCAAAAATGTAGACAGATTCCGTATCATTTTTGAGCGAATTTAAGCCTTTGACGAAATTTTGCAGCCGGTTCGTTTCCTCAAGTGTTTTAGTTGGATTAGCGAGCGACTCTTGGATATCTTGCATGTATATTTGGCTGCCCGTCACTCGCTTAATATCCGAGACATACTGATCGACACGCTCCAGAATTTTCTGAGAAATCTGATTCACATAGACTGCTGTATTATTTTCTATCGATTTAGAATAACTGGAGTAAGAGATCATACTAATCGTCACAATAGGTACGGTTATCAGGATGACGAACACGGTAATAAGCTTCTGCGTCAAAGATAATCTGATCATCCAGTGCCATATATCTTTCAGCAAATCTGGTTCCCCCTAGCCCTGTTTAGTCTTAGATAGCTTCATCGCGTGAAATGAAAGCCCTTTCTTAACCAACAACAGAAAAACCCACGACTCCGTTTTAGAGTCTTGGGTTACTATTCCACCTGCACAGTCCCGTATCCTGCTTTCCCTTTATTTCACGGAACCGTTCGTAATACCGGAAAAAATATAGCGCTGTAAAAACAGGTAAAGAAGCACTGTCGGAAGCAAAATAATGAGAATCGCCGCACAGATTAGCTGCCATTCCGCACTGTTTGTCCCCGTAAACTTCATTAGAGTTGTGGAAACGACCCCCAGTTTCTGAGAAGGCATGTACAGGTAGGGCGTATACATATCATTATAAATTGAAATGGATTTAAGAATGATAACCGTTGAAATGGCCGGCGTCAGCAGCGGAACGATAATCCTATAGAAGATGCCGTAAAGGGATAGGCCTTCCATCATGGCATTTTCGTCCAATTCATACGGAATGTTGCGAATAAACTGCAGCAGAATGTAAATCTGAACAACATCAGCTCCAATGTAAAGCAGTACGGGCGCAAAATGCGTATTAAACAGCCCAAGCCATTTGATAATCGAGAAAATAGCAACCTGCGTCGTGATTGCCGGGATGATAGCTGCCCCCGTGTATAAGCCGAGGATCAACCCGCGTCCAGGAAAAGTAAACCGGCCGAGCACATACGCGACCATTGTTCCCATAACGATGTTGCCGATGAGAGAAAGCGCAATAATGATTACGGTGTTGAGAAAAGCCTGCCCCAAATTGCCCCTTTCAAATACAAGGCGGAAATTCTCAAACTCGAGGAACGAATTCGGCAGCGAAAAAGCGCTGGACATCCCGTATTCCTTGCTGCCCTTGAATGCGTTAATAAACAAAATGTATAGTGGAAAAATAATAATAATACTTGCCGCACCCAGGAGAACGTACTTCACGGTTACCGTTAGCGGTCTAGGTTGCATAGATTTAGTCCTCCTTTCCTCCTACGATTCTGCGCTGCGCGGATACGACGACAATGACTACGATCATGAGCAGAACGCTCATCGCTGAGGCGAGACCAAAGTTATTATATTGAAACGCTGTCTCCACTGTTTGCTGAACGTACGTTTTGCTGGCGGATAAAGGACCGCCTTTGGTCAGAACGAAGGGCAAATCAAACACTTCCAAGGCCCCGATCACCGTCAGAAACAGATTAAGCTCGATAATTTTCCGCATACCAGGTAATGTGATGTAACGCAAAACTTGTAATCTGCGAGCACCATCCATTTTTGCCGCCTCAAATATATCCTCCGGAAGCGACTGCAGCGCCCCCAAATACACCACCATGTTGAAACCCATAAACTTCCATGCCGATATGGAAGCCAGTGATACGTTCACAAGCCCAGGCTTGCCTAACCAACTAACAGGTTCAAAACCAAACATGCCAAGGAAATAATTCAGAGACCCCATATTGGTGTCAAAAACGTAACCAAACATGAAAGCGACAGCTACACCATTCATAATGTAGGGCAGAAATAAGACAGTCCGAAACATATTGCGGCCCTTTAGCTTACTGTTCAGCAGTACAGCAAAGAAAAAGGCGATCACATTTTGCAAAATGCCGCCAACAAAGTAGGCGATGTTATGAAGAAAGACATAAAAGACCTCATGATTCTCCATGATTTCCATGTAATTTCTCAGGCCCACCCATGCCTTCAATGGGCTCACGCCATCCCACGAAGTAAAACTTAAATAGATCAGCCGGAGAGCGGGATAATAAGTGAACGTCATTAGGAGCAGCAAAGGAGCGAAGAGGAACATTACAATCAAGCCGATTTTCTGTCGTTGGTAGGTCATTTCCATACCTCATTGCCATTTAATTTGAAGAACAAGGTTGGATAATTAGAACATCCAGTATCCAACCTTATTCGGGTGTTGGTTGTAGACTACTTACCTAGCGCTTTTTTGGCTTCATTCCATTTCTTATTGTACTTATCGAATACTTTAGCAACATCCGTTACGGCAACCTCTTGAGCAATATCGTTCAAATCAATTTGCGCTTTATTTTGAATAGCCATAGCATCGCTGTTGTCAGCAGCAATTTCCACGAAGTTCAGATCCTTCGTTGCCAAGAAATCGGATAGCTGTGTAACGGAGGATTTCTTATCTTTCAGCGATGGAATGAAGCCAGCAAAGTCATCATAGCCCGATTCTTCGACTAACCATTTCACGAAAGCTTTCGCTGTTTTAAGGTTTTTGCTATTCTTGCTTACCGCGTAGAAATAGTCTGGTGTCATTAACGTTGTCAGCTTGCCGCTGTTGTCGAAAGGCATTGGGAAGAAGCCCACGTTTGCGGAATCTGTGCCGTTTTCAATCACTTGCGGGATGACCCAGTTAGGCAGCAGGTACATCGCCATTTTACCGGAAGCGACATCTTTCTTGGACTGCTCCCAGTTCGTGGAGTTGATATCTTTCTCGGCGTAACCTTTACTGATTAGCGTCTTGAGAATCCCCAGCGATTTCGCGAAAGCGCCGTTCGGATCGAACGCGTTTTCCTGCTTAATCCGGTCATTCCAGAAGTTCGGATTGCCTGACATCGCTACAGCCACGTGCTGCCATGTGTAGAGCGGCCATTTGTCTTTATAGTTCGTAGCCAGGGGAACGATGCCCTTCGCTTTCAATTTCTCGGAGGCGGCATAAAATTCGTCCAGCGTTTTTGGAGGCGCAGTGATACCCGCATCGGCGAAAGCTTTTTTGTTATAAACAATACCTGTTGTCGAACCGCCAGTCACGAGTCCATATGTACCGCCGTTAGCTGTCTTATAATCCTTGAACCGGATTTTGTCATTGAGCCCGAGATCATCCAGTGGAGCAAAATAATCAGGAAGCTGTGTATTTGGAATGTTCGGAATGAGCACAACGTCGGGTACTTCAGCCGTCGCCAATCGCAGTTTGATAGCGGCTTCATAATCCTTCAGGGCTTCAAATTCAACATCCGCATTCGGGAATTTTTTCTTGAAAGCTTCCCGGTATTCTTTCAGCTTCGTGTCTATCAGATCCGTCCGGTTAGTGGCGAATACGATCTTTCCTTTTATCTCATCATTTGGATTTGCTGCTTTTGGTGCTTCTGTAGCCACAGCTGCTGTTGAAGCCTTAGCTTCAGGTGTCGCACTCGCTGTTGTGGTTGTTGTTGTACTTTGACCACTGCAAGCAGCGAGAAGTGCTGTTAACAGGCATAAAGCGGTTGAGGTTGTTATCGTCTTTTTCATCGTTTTTCCCCCATTTAGCTAGTTTATGTAGCGCTTACATCCTTATTATAGGACTTTCGATTTCACAACAAAATGGTACGAATTTGTTTTTCCTTGTACTGTATTTCCTGTTTTGTTGTCTCTAGACAACAAAATGCAAACAGATTTGGGGGCCGAAGCCCCCTCATCGCGTCATTTCATTATGCTTATTAGATGTTGGAAAACAACCGCTGCTTCGGCGCGTGTAGCTACAGCTTGAGGGCGATAAGCGCCGTCAGGATAACCGCTCAACAGCCCCGCTCCCACCGCCTGCGAAATCGCATCCTTGGCCCACGAGGAGAAGGCTGCCTCGTCGGTGAACGTCAACTCAGCGGATGATTTCACAGCCGTTTTAATTTCAGCCAAGGCAAGAGCTCTTTGCAGCATAACGGCCATCTGCTCTCTGGTTATCGTGCTATTCGGCTTAAAGCTTTGGTCTTCGAATCCCTCAATCAAGCCAATTTCTCTGGCAGCATGGACTGGGCCTGCGAACCAATCGCTAGCCCCTACATCAGTAAAGACAGGTGATGATTTACTAATCGGTACAATCCCTAATGCTTTCGTCAGTATCGTTATAAACTCAGCTCGCGTGACTGAGCGATCAGGTGCATAGGTGTTCTCCGTCATGCCGGTTAGCAGGAACTTCGACGCCAGCTCCTGAATGGCCGACTGCGCCCAGTGGTTGGCTGGAACATCGCTGAACGTTTGATCATGCTTAACGATCGCATATACACTGTTGCCATTTCTGCGAATGACCGCCTCTGCTGCATTGTCCTGCTGTATAAAGGTCGCTGGAACATACGTAAATGTTCCTGCTTGCTCGTCGTAAGTAACCGCCGAAGCATGGCTTACATCCTCCGAAGCGTTCGTGAACAAACTTCTCTTCACGAAAAGCGAGCCGAAGTTTTGAAGTTCTACTCGTTTATCGCTGCCGCTTATGGCAAGACGGAACTCAACAGGCTGACCAATTAGTGCTGCACCTTGTTTCTGCGCTGCTTCGCGCACTTTGGCAGCATCGTCAGCTGCTAATGGTGTTATGGCTACATGAAGCATAATCGGTTGTTGAAGTTCGTGAGTCATATCCCGAACTGTCGGATTCTCCATAATCGAAGGCGGGAGCGAATACGTCCCTGACTTCGTTTGAAGCTTTAGAATCCCTGATCCCGACCATGCAGAGCTCGGAATGAGCACTTCGTCGAGGGACGACTCATCATATGTCAGGATGATTGGCGTGCCTGGTGGCTTTTTGGCTAAAAGTTCAACAGCCTGCTTGAGAGCATCTTCCTTAATGACAGCTTGCTTTATGGATTGCCCATTGCTGTCAGTCACAGTACGCACGGTTAGCGAGCTAGCTGTCAACTCTAGCTCGTTGGTTTTCTCAACAACAGCAAGCACTGGTGAACTGCCGCCGCCGACACTGCCACTGCCACCTCTGTCTGAGACATCAATCGGTGGGGACGTTATTCCATCTTGATAAATCTCGATAGTATCAAAATATAAAGTTCCTGCTCCTATTGCACCATCCCCCTGATTGACATAAAGGGAGAATTCCGTGATATCGCTTAGGTCTAGCTTCCCGTCTCCGCTGGTACTCCATGGAGCTAACTGGAACTTGCTAAACGGCAGCTTTATCACACCGGCAGCGTCATCGCTAAGCGTGATATAAGACTCCCATGCTTCCCCGTTAGTCTCCAGGAACTGAATCGTCAGCTTCCGATTAGAAGCATCTTTTTTCATCCACAAGCGAATACCGTCATATGTTGTCCAGTTCATATGATCGAGTTTCTTGTTAACCCCAGCGAAATTTTTGGATGCTGTTGGCAGCTCATACGTATATTTTCCACCAAAAGCACCCGCTTCCTTCTGGGATGCATCCGGCGTAAAAGTTACAGGACCTCCCCAGACATTGGTCGTATAGATGCCGCCTGCAACCAAATCTCCCCCGCCGCCGTAGTAATCGAAATTGTCGATCACTGGCACTTGATCAATCTCCAATGTATCCAAGTAGATCATATTCGCGCCTGCTTGCCCTGAGCCTTTGTTCACATAGATCGAGTACTCGGCAATGCTAGCCAAATTCAATTGGCCATCGCCCGTAGACCACTGTTTATTTAAGGCAAATCCGCCAAATGGAATTTGGACTACACGCGCCTCAGTTCCTGTAATGGCCGTTTGCGCTTCCCAGATGTCGCCGTCACTTTCCTTTAATTGCAAGGTAAGTCCATGTCCAGCCGTGTTAGACTTCAGCCAGAAGGAAATCGCATTGCCGTTTTGCGTCCAGTTCGCTTGGCCAAGCGTACGTGTGACACCTGCATAACCAATGCCGTCCGTCAGCGTATAGCTTAGCTTCATGGCATGTTTCCCCTGTTGCTTTGTATCGCTTTCTAATGCAGCTTGAATCGTATCGCCCCACTGACTTGGCACATAATCCGCTTGCACCGCAGCGGACTGGTTATAGAGGTCGAAGCTATCTATGCTTTTGACGTGAGCTGCCTCAATGGAATCCACGTATAAAGTGCCCGCTCCATTGCCTCCTGCTCCTTTGTCGACATAAATTGAAAACTCTTCCACAGAGGTCAGATCTAACAGTCCATTCTGTTTGCTGGACCAGGAAGGCTGGTGGAAGGCACCAAAGGGAAGGCTCAGCAGCCCTTCGACGATATCGGAGGTAAGTAGTTTGGCCTCCCAATACTCACCGCTGGATTCCTTGATTTGCAAAGTCAACCCACGGTTTGTTTCGCCGGGTTTCACCCACAGCTGCAAGCCGTTATAACCTGACCAATCTGCTCCGCTCATCGCTTTGCTAACGCCTGCATAGCCGATATCTGTCATCTCATAGTCAAGCTTCAGACCGTACTTACCCGCTTGCTTATGGTCAGTGTCTAGCGTTAACGTGATTGCATCGCCGCTTGTGTTCCGCTTATATGCTGCTTGCAGCTTGCTATTGTCGTCTCCGTAGCCTTCAAATAAATCAACTACCGGTGATTTATACAATCTAAAATCATCAAAATAAAGCGTTCTTTCACCTTGGCCATCCATATTCAAGGAGAACGTAATAATCGAGGATAGATCAATCTGATTGTTTCCTGCTGCCGGGTTGGATGTTTTCCACCAATCAGCAACATAGAATTTACTGAAAGGCAATTGGATAAGCTGAGCCTCTTCCCCTGACACTTGCAGATCCGTTTTCCACACTTCACCATTCGTTTCCATGCCTTCATTAAATTGGATGGAAATACCTGTTGTGCCGCCGGTTGGTTTCACCCAGAAGGAAATCCCGCTATTGCCAGACCAATCGGTGTTCGTAATGCCCTTCTCCATCCCGGCCCAACCTGCGCTGAGGGAAGAGTTCAATTTCATGCCATAATTACCTTCGGATTTGTTAACGCCATCGATTGAAATTGACAGTGGCGAGCCCCACTGATTTTTCGTGTACGTTTGATTCAATGTCGTATTCGAGCCGTTATAATCCTCAAAATTCTCAATAACCGCACTTTTTTCATGATTAGGCGGCTCTAGCTTCTCATCGCCGACGCCGATTTGAATACGTCCCACTTGTGGATTCCAGGTCTGGTCGGCATGCGTCGAAGGAACTAGCGGGAACACAGTCTTCAAGTACTTCGTGTCGGCTGGCAGTGTATACGCTGTGTACACCGTGCGGTTCCAGTAGCCCTCGCCAGGCACTTCCTCTTTAGCGAGCCCTTGCAGAGGTGTGTACTGGATGCCATCGGTTGAGGTTGAGAACGTGAAATCCTCTAGTCGGTAGTCGCTTGGATTTTGCCTTGCATAACTCGTCATGACAAAATAGTTCATATTCCCAGTCGTTCGATACACGAACGACTCGGCTTCATTCGCTGTGCGTGTCAACCTCTTAAGGTCATTGCCGAAGTATTGCGGATTGTCCGAGGTGAACGATAAGTTCGGCGTATGCTCAACCATTTTGAGCGCATTGTTCATCTCATCGGTCAATATCCCCGTCACGAAGTCCGCGCCTGAGCTGGCCTTTTTATAGATAAGCTCTTCCCCGCTTGTATGATTGTAAACAAGCTCCACACCACCCAATTGGGAGAATGAATCTCCTGCCGGAAAAACGATTTTATAATAAACCGCATCCGTCGGGAAACTGTTTGTACGGTAAATTACCTGCGTCCAACTCCCGCCTGATTCCGCTTTGGTCACTGGAAGCTCCGTGTAGTTGGTTCCGTCCGCAGAGGTCCAAATCGTGAACTCACTCGTTGGATGCTCAGGGCTTCTGAAGGCCGTGACCTGCAAGGATAAAGCTTTCACTTCACGTGATTGGCTCGCTGTCGCAGGCAGAGCATACGTAACGAATTGATCCACGGCATTCGGCTGCAGCTTTAGCCGGTAATGATCACCCGCAAACAGCTCCGGTGAATCCGTTGTAAAGGCGAGATCCGTTGCATACTGGTACATTTTGCTGTAATCAATCAGCTCATCGCTGATTGCATGCTTGGCAATGACAGGACCCATGACCTGTGAGTAGGGAGATTCACCTGTGGCATTTACAGCCTTCACTCGATAGTAGTAAGTGGCCCCAGTCACAGATTTCATATCGTCGAACAAATCGCTCGTTGCCGCATCATACACCTCTGCACCGATAACCTGCCACGGTCCAGCAGCGTAAACCGATCGTTCCACGGTATAGGCTGCCGCCCCCGTTGATCCTTTCCATCCGATACGGGACACCGTATCGACAGGCAGCATAACCGGCGCAGCTGGCGCATCTATTGCCGGCTCATTGTCGATGCCGCGAATTTCATACGCCCTATCACGCAGCAACGCCAGAGTCGCTGCTTCTTCGAAGCTGTCACCTGCCGGGAAGCCCGGCCATTTGTAAGCTTCATAGAAAACGCCGTCATAGGTTCCTTCCGTATGACGGAAGAAGCCGCCATCCTCGCTGTGATAGCGCAGGCTCCAAATTAATGCCCCACTGGTACCGCTTTCAATAACATTGTTAAGGAACGGTGTTAACTTTGTTTTTGGTATAAAGCCAAACTCGCCGACATAAAAGGCTTTCTTGCCTGCGGCTTTCAACTTATCCAAGCTAACTTGATTGGCGTAGTTATCATAGTGATTCGGGTAGTAATGATTGCTCACGATATCAATTGGACTGCCAGCCGCAAGCGAGGACTCATCAATGCCATATTTACCGTCAACAATTAGATGATTAGCATCCTTGCTCTTAATAAAAGTGGCGATATCCGACGTCCAAGTCGGGGATGATGGCGTCAACTCATTGCCTGTTTCCCAAGCGAGAATCGCCTTGTCATTCTTGTAGGGGATACCTGTAATCGTGTTTACACGATTAAGTGCATAAGAGATGGTCGCTTTGAAATCCGCGATAATTTGCGGATCTGTCCAGAAATCATCCTTGTTTTTGCCTCGAAAGGCGGCATATTCGCCAATCCCGCCCCACCATTCGTATTGATCCACGAAAGGAATAATTAAGCGAATGCCATATTCGTTGGCAAGTGCAAGCGCACGGTCAAGCGCTTTAAATGCATCCTCGTTAAACTGCCCCGGTCCTTCGACATGACGAATCATGCCCGGATAATCCGCTTGCTTTTTAACCGATAACACATAGGTTCTTGTTGCCGTTGCGCCCATCTGCTTAAGCGCTTGGAACGCATCCCGCTGCTCCCACTCGGTCGGCGCATGCCAGTAGCCATCTTCCACCATTGTCAGTGTAGGTGCATTAGCCCCAATAAACCTGTACTCGCTCGTACCGTCCATCAGCCTATCCCCTGTACGGGTAATAAAATGATCCAATGTCGAAATTGGATCCGCTTTCAATTCTGATGCTCCTAACCATCCTCCAAAGATCGTAGACACTAACAATAATGTTACCAGCAGTTTTGCACACATGCTCTTCACTAGCACAAGTTCGCCTCCCCTGTATCCTGCAAATTGGATCATCTACAATTATAGGAGGGTCACTCTGCGGATAAAATGTACTGGCTTGGCTTTTTATTGGACTGCATTGCCAAATACAGTTTTTTAGCTTCCGTTCGGCAAATGAGACAGCTTCGTCTGCTCCCGGTACATCCGTGGCGTCATGCCGACGACCTTTTTGAATAAACGGTTGAAATACGCCGCATCCGGGTAACCGACAGCCTGGCCGACTTCATACGTTTTGAGCTCCAATTGACGAAGCAGCAGCTCCTTGGCTTTGGTTACGCGCAGCTGCATAATATAGTCCGTAATTGTCATCCCCGTTTCCTTGCGAAATAGAAAGCTAACATAACTGGCAGTCAAATATACTTGATTTGCGAGCTCGGAAAGCTCAATTTCACGATGATAAGCCTGCTCAATAATCCTCTTGACTGTACTGACGACTTTTCGCTCATAAGCTTCCGTTTCTGGCTCTCTCTGATGCTGCTCTTCCTGCATGCAGTCTCTCACCTGCTGTAGCATTTGCGCTAGCTCCTTTTTGTTAACAGGCTTGACTAAATAATCACTAACGCCTTTGCGCAGCGCATTTCGGACATACTCAAATTGGTTGAACCCGCTTAGAATGACAATATGCGTTCGGGGGTATTGCTTACGAACGTGTTCAGCAAGCTCAAAGCCATCCATTTTTGGCATGGATATATCCGTAATAACAACGTCTACAGCCTGTGTGTTCAAAAATCGCAAAGCCTCCAGCCCGTTTCCAAACGAGCCCAGCACGTGATAATCAGGCTCCATCCGTTCAATCATGCTGACGATGCCTAATTGAATCGGTTTTTCGTCTTCGACGACAATGATGCGGACCATATTCATCCCACCCTTGGGGCATTCCAGATTATTCCTACTGGTGTCTTTCATTTTATCACATAGGCAAAAGCCATCATACGGACATTTCCGCATGACGGCTTCGGATTTTCCAAAAAAATTTCCTGCTACAGCCTAGTAAGCTTGAATTTCATCCAAATAAATCGTACTGGAACCTGCGCCGCCTGAGCCTTGATTCACGTAAATATTAAACTCCGCGATTGCACCTAAATCTCTCGTACCGTTCCCGCCCGTATACCAAGAAGGATGCGCGAATGTGGTAAAAGGCAATGTAATTGTTCCGCTTGTCGTGCTTGAGAGCGTGTAAGCCTTCTCCCACAGCTCACCGCTCGATTCCTTAAACTGAATCGTCAACGTGCGGTTCGAGCCATCAGGCTTCAGCCAGAATTGGATGCCGGTTTTGCTGGTCCAATTTTGACTAATCGTGTGAATGACGCCAGTATAATCCGGGGTACCCATCGTATACGCAAGCTTCAATCCATACGTGCCTTGTGACTTATTGGCTGAATCCAATGAAGCTGTTATTGCATTGCCGCTGCTGTTAGGGACATAAGCTGCTTGTAGATTGCCATTAGAACCGCCATATCCCTCGAAATTGTCAATGTTCACAGGAGTTGGCGGTGGAGGCGTTGTTCCGTTTCCGAGCTTGATGGAGTCCACATAAATCGTGCTGCTGCCGTCTGCGCCTGCTCCTTTATTCAAATAAAGATTGCTCTCCGAAATGGAACCCAAATCGACGACCCCATTCCCCCCACTAAACCAACCCGGATGTTGGAAGCTGGTAAAAGGTATCGAAAGTGTTGTTGCCGTCGTCCCCGCTAACGTGTAATACGTTTCCCACAGCTCCCCGTTTGATTCTTTGAACTGAATCGTGAGTGTGCGGTTCGAGCCATCAGGTTTAACCCATAGATTTAAGCTGGTATTACCGGTCCAATTTGCATTACCGAGCGTATGGACGGCCCCAGCATAATCCGTTGCAGCTGAAACGGCATAGGCGATTTTCATGCCGTAACTGCCCGCTTCCTTGTTCGCCGTATCGCGAGTCACTGTAAACGTGTTCCCGCTGGAGTTTCTCACGTAAGCCGATTGCAGCGCCGTATCTGAGGCATAGCTTTCGAAATCATCCACCGTCGTCGTCGGAGCCGATTGCGCAACCGTTGTGAACGACAGCCCTGCATTGGAGGCATTCGTGGACCCTGTGCCGTTTAGCGCTGTCACTTTCCAATAATAGGTTCTGTTGTTCGTAAGCAGACTGGTAGGTGTGTAGTTGGTGCTTGTGAGTCCGCTAACGTTGATAACAGGATTCGTATAAGTCGTATTATCCGAGGCGACGAGCGTGTAGGAAGAAGCATTCGAAGACGCTCCCCATGTGAATTGCGGCGTTACGCTGACATTCGTAGATCCGCTAGTTGGCAGCGATTGCGTGAAGCTTCCGGGTGCAGGCAGCTGCGTGCCGGTAATCGCGTACACATTCGAATAAGAGCCGGCAATACCGGATAAGTTATGTCCCTTTACTCTGTACCAAGTTGCTGCGCCTGCTGTAGAGCCAGCATCCGTCCATGGCGTTTGATTGTCAGTTGCGCATTGGTTGCAAGCAACCGTCCAAGGTCCGCTGCTGCCTGCCGTAGAACGCTCTACGGTGTACTTGTCAGATGGCACCGAACCGCGCCAGTTCAGCACATACTTACCACCGGACGTCGACGAACCCGTAATGAGAGGTGCTCCCGGAATCCCATGAGCCGGCGGCGTGGTGATGCCTCTCATTTTATAAGCGTGAGTTCTCATCTGCTGTGCTTGTGTGCGCATAAAGGTGGTATCGCCAGGGTAATGAACCGTGAAGCCGTCAGGATGCTGCACATAACCATAGTTGTCGTTGTGGCCAAATAGTGCCCAGTACATATCACCTGCGATGACCGAATCATTTTCGATCGCCGTATGGAAATTTGCCAAAGTTCCGAACTGCTCATTCGTCCAATCGTATTCCCCGACAAACATCACTTTCCCGGCCGTTCTGACTTTATTCGCTTGCTGCTGCAGAATGGGTACCGACAACCCTTTATTCCCCCACGTGTAAAAATGGTCCGAGTACATGTCGATACTGGCAATCGCCAAATGCGCATCTGCAACGCCATAATTACCATCGGCCACCAAATGATTCGGGTCTTGCTGCTTCAGGTAGTTGGCTATGTCCTGTGTCCAATTCTTGAGCTGTGTCGGATTATCAAACCATCCAAGTTCATTGCCCGTCTCCCAAGCCAAAATTGTCGGATCGTTCTTATACGCTACCCCGGTGTAGGTATTAACCCGATTCAGGAGGACGCTCAAATGCTGCTTAAATGCGCTAATAATATTGGCGTCGCTAAAAAATTCATACCCTGTGTAGATGACGCCATCATCTGGATACCCATACCATTTGGTCCACGTTTTCTTACCGCCATGATAGTAGTTATACATATCAACAATCGGCAGAATTAAGCGGATCCCTTGATCGCCTGCTGCTTTAATGGCGTAGTCAACCTTTTGCCAAGCGGCTTCGTTATAGGTACCGAGCGTTGGCATAAGACATTTGGCACAACCAAAAGAGTTGATGGCATGGGAACGAACAACCGTTGCGCCCATTTCTTTGGCTGTTGCGAGCGCGTCATCCACGCGGAATGACGTCGGGAAATCAATCGTGCCATTCGTCGGCACGTTCTCATCCAGCCCCAGCCAGTAAATATTCGCGGAGCTGAACCGGAAGGGCTGGCCCCCCAGTTGAAGCTGGTTCCCCGAGCGTGTGACGAAACCGGTAACCGCTGCTTCTGCCGCTGGCGGCGTATAGACCAACCCCCAAAGCATCATGACCGATAACACCCAGATCATCATGAACGACATTTTCCTTCTAGCTGTCCGTGACGCGAAACCTGCGTACATCAATATCACCCCAGTCACTCTATTTTGCAGACTTGTAAGCGTCTACAAATTAAGTATACTTGGTCTGACTCGAGATTAAATTGGACTGAATATCAATAAATTGACCTTAATTGCGAACTTAAACCGGGGGAGGCGAACCGGATTGGGTTCTGTGGGAAACAGTTGTCGGGACGGTCATGTATACAGTGAGTATGGGCAGGCTTGTTTAGCGATTTGAAAATAACAGGAGTAATCGGCGTTACTTACAAATAATCCATCCTCTCAGCATCCCAGTTCCAAGGGGACAATCCATTTAGACTCCTCTTGAAAATTTCTCCACTCACCTTACCTCTCTATTGCACCCCACCTTTTATCAGTACTTAAACACGCTAGAATTAGCTTACTACCAGCTCTCATTGGACGAAATCCAATGAGAACGCTGTGCATACGTGTTCACTCTTCTTTTCGTTGGATGAAATCCAACAAGAGCAGCTACAATGGTGCTGAACCCTCACAAAATTCATCTCTTTGTTGGATTTAGTCCAACGAGAATGGCATTTAAGCGTCAAAAATCGCATGTTCGTTGGAATTCATCCAATGAGCAATGAGCTTGACTCTCTCCAGGCGCCACCCATCGACCCCACCTGAAACAAAAACCAGGGGTGGAAAACACTCCCAAAACCCTGAATTAGTTAAATAATGTTAAATAAAGGGATAACTTCACTTACCCAAAAACATATAAATGCTTATATGCTCAAAAAGGCCGCTCTATAAGCGACCTTTCCATGTCTTTTCTGACTATCTCCCGTCAATGCTTCAGCTTTCTTCTCGTTTCCAATTCCTTCTTCAGTGCATGCTCAACCGATTCAGCGAGTAGATCGAATTTCTCTGCAACTGAATAACCCAGAACTACTCCGCAGTGCGTACATTTCTGCAATTGAAGATCTGTCATTTTGGAACAATGTCTACACTTGATCACTGTAAGCTGAACCTCCTATTGTGAAAACAATGTCTCTATTCAGCATCCGCTGCGCAGCGGAATCCAATGTTCCCTGTTGAGCTGTCCGGTGTGTTCTTGCTTCGCGCAGCTACCCGGTACCGATTGCAATACGATTTGTGGCACAAGTATGACCCTCCGCGCATCACACGGGCTTGGCCGGATGGAGGGCCTGACGGGTTCACTCGTTTGGCTTTGATGTGGTAGTCCGGGCTGAACCAATCCGAACACCACTCCCAAACGTTGCCCGCAACGTTATACAATCCGTAACCATTAGGTTCGAAAGCTCGAACCGGCGCAGTACCCGCATAGCCATCGCTCGCGTTATTCTTGATCGGGAATTTCCCCTGCCAAATGTTGCATCTATGCTGGCCGCCCGGCTTCAGCTCATCCCCCCAAGGGTAGCGCTTTTGCACCAAGCCGCCTCGAGCTGCGTACTCCCATTCGGCTTCTGTAGGAAGACGTTTGCCAGACCATTTGCAGTAAGCAAGCGCATCCTGATACGACACGTGGATCACCGGATGATCCCACCTGTCTTCCACACTCGAGTCCGGTCCTTCCGGATGCTGCCAATCAGCTCCCTCGACAACCCACCACCACGGTGTTTGCTGCACTGCGGATTTCACCTTTTGGGCTGTGGCTTCAGACACAAACAGATGAAACACAAATGACCATCCGAACGATTCCGCTTCGGTTCGATACCCCGTTTGATCAATAAATTGCTTAAATTCCGCATTGGTCACTGTACATGGATCTATGTAAAAAGGCTTGATTGTCACTTCGCGTACCGGTCCTTCACCATCTGCTGGGAATCCTTCTTGATCGTCCGTCCCCATCAGGAACGTGCCCCCATCCAAATAGATCATGCTCGACTTGTCCAAAGTTTGACTATCGATAGGACCGATCTCTTGAGTCTGAGCCTGAACAGGTGTCGGAGCGTCGGAGTGAACTTGTGTAGCTGAATCTCGACTTGCTGAACAACAGGACTTATTAGCTTCCAAAAAAATCTCCTCCCCATTTTATAAAGAATGCCAAAACAACTTTATAAAACAAGAATATCACCTTCCAAGCCAACAAGAAAGGACCATTCGACAATCATCGACTGGTCCCTGCTTGTTTACTTGTTTATCACTCCGGTAGACTTGCGTACAACTAGCACCGGTTTAAGCACTTGCTCCGGCTTTGCCTCCGCCTTGTTCGCGAGCTGCGCGATCACAAGATCAACGGCCAGCTTGCCCATCGCTTCAATGGGCTGGGCGATCGTGGTCAAAGGCGGGTCTGTGACCGAGGCCAGAATCGTATCGTCGAAGCCGACGATCGACACATCCTCCGGCACGCGTAGACCCAAAGCTTTGGCGGCTTGCAGCGCACCAATAGCGAGCAGGTCGTTACAGCAAAAGAGCGCCGAAGGGCGCCCCTCCTGCTGGAGCAGCTCCATCGTTTGGCGTTTGCCGTCGCGAAGCAGATCATAGCCGCCTGACTTCACTGAGTCTTCCGGCAGCTCCAGCCCAGCGCCCGCTAACGCCTCGCGGAACCCGCGAATGCGCTCACGGGAGGAACTGACCTTCAGATGCTCGGCCAACACAGCAATCCGGGTATGTCCGAGCTCCAGCAAATGCTGCGCCGCTAGTTTGCCCCCTTCGAAGTCACCAACATGCACAGTTTGCACATAAGGACTTGCCATCTCCCGAGCGATGGAAACAATCGGAATCGACTTATCTACCAAGGGAGACAAAAGCTCCAAATTATCCATTCCGGTACCGATGATCATGCCGTCTACACTCTTTTGCTGCAGCAGCGTCAAGTACCGCTCAATTCGCTCATCTTCGTTATGCGTAGAGCAGATGACGATGCTATAACCGAGCTTATGTCCTTGATCTTCAACCGCATGCGCGATTTCAGCAAAAAAAGGATTAGAAATATCGGGGACGAGCAGCCCGAGGGTGTATGTTTTTTTGCCTGTCAAAGCTGAAGCAATTACGCTCGGTCGATAATTTAACCGCTGCATAACGAGAAAAATTTCGTTGCGGCGTTCTTCGCTGATTTTGCCTTTTCCGTTAATTACCTGCGAAACGGCCGCTATCGATACACCGGCTTCACGGGCTACATCATATATGGTTGCCTTCATTTGCTTCTCCCATCGTTGTTTCATCCACATTAGTCTCTATTATGCTCAGAAGGCATCCAAGTTGCAACCCGGTCATACAGCCGCTATTCGCGAGGTTTCGTCATGAGCCAAGCGTGATCGGGATCGTTATGGAACTTCCACGTCCTCGTAGGCCCTGCCATCACATTCAAGTAATACACTTCGTATCCAGGCGGCGCACACACGGGATGATAACCTTTTGGCACCAACACCGTTTGACCGTCACGGACGACTAACGTCTCATCCAGGGAGCGATCGTCTGTATACACACGTTGAATTGCGAAGCCCTGCTCTGGCTGAACATGGAAGTAGTAGGTTTCCTCCAGTAATGACTCATCAGGAAGCGAATCCCGATCATGCTTATGAGGCGGGTAGCTGGACCAATGCCCATCTGGGGTAAAGACCTCCACAACGAGTAAGCTGTCAGCTGACTCCTGTTCTGGGAGGATATTATGAATCCGGCGCTCGATATTGCCATATCCGCGAGCCTCGATGCTAACCTGAGCTGGCTCAATCAGTCGGGCCGGGTATCGGCCAAAACCTGGAGCGGCGCATACCGCCAACTCCACGTCCGTAAGGGCCTTAACTTCGTATATATCATCATTCGGCACATACACGGAATAAGGTGCAATCTTCTCAAATACGCTCATCCGTTCACCGATTCCTTGCCATGATTGGAGCTTGGTAGAGACGTCCGCCTTCCCGCTTAAAAGGACCAGGCAGATTTCATTGCTTCCTGTTTCACGACGCAGAACTTGGCCTTCTGCAAGCTTGACGACTTGAAACCCGACATACTCCCACCCTGCAGACTCGGGAGTGACGGTAAGGACGACACCCTCTTTATCTGCCTCATGGGCTTTAACGATCAGATTTGAATCCGACATACGATCCCTGCCTCCCTACCACCTAATTGAGCTTTATTGTGCTACAGACTGCTGCGACAACAGCTCGCTGATTTCACTGATTTTCACTGGACGCTGCAGCTCTCTAGAGAACTTCGCAGCCAATGCGATCCGTTCTGCTTGCAGCCCGTCAAAGCCTTCAACAGGCAGCGCATGACCATTCACTAGACTGTCAATGAACATTTGAGTCTCAAGGATATACGCTGCATTATAGCGTTCCAAGAAGAAATGCAGCGGTTTATCCCGCATAATGCCTTCGGCTGTGGAGATTTCCGCCGTATTTGGATGATCGTTGGTTACGGCGACACTGCCTTTGGAGCCGAATACTTCTACGCGCTGATCGTAACCGTAGACGGCCTGGCGGCTATTATCGATGACGCCGAGCGCACCGTTTGCGAAGCGAAGCGTCACAATAGCCGTATCTACATCGCCATGCTCAGCGAAAACCGGATTGATCAGCACATTCCCCTGTGCATACACCTCTTCCACTTCGCTGCCGGTTACGAATCTAGCCATATCAAAGTCGTGGATCATCATATCCATGAAAATACCGCCAGAAACTTTAATGTAATCCGGATGGGGAGGATTCGGGTCGCGCGATGTGATTTTTACAATATGAGGGTCTCCGATGGTCCCATTTTGCACATGGTCGCGCACACGTTTAAAGTTATGATCGAATCGGCGATTAAATCCGATTTGCAGTTGGACTCCTGCTTGACGTACCGTTTCCAGCGCCTCTTCGGTTTGCGTAATGTCCATGGAAACTGGTTTCTCACAGAAAATGTGTTTGCCCGCTTTCGCCGCTTGCTTAATCAAGGGTACGTGCGTATCCGTCGACGAGCAAATAAACACAGCGTCAATGTCGGGATTAGCGATTAGCACTTGGCTGTCTTGTACGACTTGATCGATGCCTCTTTCCGCTGCCCAAGCTGTAAGCTCCTCGCCAGCAAATAAATCACTCACCGCAACGACTTCAACCTGCGGTAATTTCAACAAATTATCCGTATGAATTTTTCCGATTCGTCCCGCACCGATGATGCCAACTCTGATCTTCTTCATTGTACATTTCCTCCCGCTTTACCATCACTGCCGAACAAACGAATTTTCGCCTTCACTGAAGCCTTGATCGCTTCCCTCGCCGGGATCAAATAATTACGCGGATCGTAAGCTTCCGGATGCTCTTGTAAATAGCTGCGGATCGCTGCTGTACAGGCTGATTGGTTATCTGTATTGACATTAATTTTGCAAGTCCCCAAAGCGATCGCTTGCCGGATTTCACTCTCCGGCAGACCGCTGCCGCCGTGCAGAACAAGCGGCAGACCTGTCAGTCGCTGAATTTCGCCCATCCGGTCGAAGCCTAGTTTAGGCTGACCCCGGTAAGGTCCGTGCACGGAACCTAAAGCAGGAGCCAAGCAGTCTATCCCGGTTTCATACACCAATTTGACGCAATCCTCTGGCACTGCGTACATCCCCTCGGCTTCGTCCACCACCAAGTCATCCTCGCGTCCAGTGATTCTTCCAAGCTCTGCTTCGACGGTTGCCCCAAGGACATGAGCCATTTGAGTGACCCGCTGAGTCACCTCAATGTTCGCATCCAATCCGTGGTGCGAGGCGTCGATCATCACAGAGGTAAAGCCTGCATGAATCGCCCGTACACACACCTCATAAGTTGTGCCGTGATCTAAGTGAAGCGCAACCGGCACGGTAATTCCGTAATGTTCAATGAGCGCATTAACCATTCCTACAATGCATGGAAGCCCGCCCATATAAGGAATATAAGGCTCGCTGACACCGAGAATGACAGGTGCCTTCTCTTCCTGTGCCGCTTGCAGAATGGCTTGGGTAAATTCCAAGTTGTTCAAATTAAACTGCCCTACGGCGTACTTCTCTTCAAGTGCCCTTTGCAGCATATCTTTCATCGAAACAAGCGCCATGCCTTCCACTCCTTCTCTATCTCCATCACGTTTTCTACTTACATTACCAGCGAGCTGTTACCATTTTCTTCCGTGTATAAAATTCAACGCCATCCGTGCCGTTCGCATGCAGATCGCCATAGAAAGACTTCTTCCATCCTGAGAATGGGAAGAATGCCATTGGCGCTGGTACGCCAAGGTTGACACCCAGCATCCCGGCATCAATCGTATCTCGGAATTGTCTTACAGCGCTTCCGCTATCCGTGAAGATGCAGGCGCCATTCGCAAAATCCGAACGATTAGCCAAATCGATAGCATCCTCTAGGGAATCTACCCGCACGATAGAGAGCACAGGGGCAAAAATTTCGTCTTTCCAAATTTTCATGTCACATTGCACGTTGTCAAAAATCGTTGGCCCAACGAAGTAGCCTTCACCGCTCACAGCCGTATCTTTGCGTCCATCGCGCAGCAGTAAAGCTCCTTCTTGCTCCCCAGTTTGAATGTATTGCAGCGTGCGCTCTTTATGCGGTCCGCGAATGACAGGTCCAAGGAAAACTCCATCTTCATTCCCATTGCCGATTGTAATTTTGTCCGCAGCTTCCACTAACTTCTCTACGAGCTTATCGCCTACATCTCCCACGGCTACAACAACTGAGCAAGCCATGCAGCGTTCTCCCGCGGAACCGAAGGAAGCATTAATAATTTCTTTGACTGTTAGGTCAAGGTTAGCGTCTGGCAGGACGATGGAATGGTTTTTGGCGCCAGCAAGCGCCTGTACTCGTTTCCCGTGTGCGGAGGCTGTTTTATACACATATTCTGCGACTGGCTGTGACCCTACGAAAGAAACCGCCTTAATGTCCTTATGCTCCAAAATGCCGTTAACCACGTCGTGCGCGCCGTGAACGATGTTCAGCACACCTTCCGGCAAGCCGGCTTCCATGAACAACTCGGCCAAACGATTAGCCAGCAGCGGCGTCCGCTCGGACGGTTTCAAAATGAACGTATTCCCGCAAGCAATCGCCAGTGGAAACATCCAGCAAGGCACCATCATCGGGAAGTTGAAAGGCGTAATACCGCCAACAACGCCAACCGGGTAGCGATACATGCCAGACTCCAGCCCCGTTGCGATATCCGGAAGCTGCTTGCCCATCATCAAATTCGGCGCACCCGCAGCGAACTCGACGCACTCGATACCGCGCAAGACTTCACCGTAAGCTTCCGTGTAACTTTTTCCATTTTCTTTGGTTACAAGGCGAGCCAGCTCTTCCCAATGATCGACTAACAGCTGCTGATATTTGAACAGAACGCGGGCTCTGCGCGGAACAGGTGTATTGCTCCATGTTTTAAAAGCAGCGTTGGCCGCTTGAACGGCTTGATCTACATCCTCTTTGGTTGAAAATGGCACATAAGCAATTATTTCTTCGGTTGCTGGATTCATCACAGCTTCGTTATGCGATGCAGTTGATTCTACCCATGCTCCGCCAATCAAGTTTTTCAATACTTGTGTCATTGTCGTTTCCCCCTTCAATGTTGCCTGGTTTCTGAATTTCGCCTATGAGGCAGTAATTTCATTGCGATTGCAGCGCTCAATATAGTCTTCTACTTGGTCGACGCTAGGCATCGCATCCGAGCAGCTATGGCTGGAAATGACGATACATGCGGCAGCGCTCCCGAATTCCATGCTCTTCTCAAGCGTCCAGCCTTGCATGACGCCATATAGGAAACCTGCAGCATAGGAGTCTCCTGCCCCGAATGTTTTGACGACTTTGGCCGGAAAACTCTTCGCCCGGTGACCCTCATCATCCTGCGTATAGGCGATGGAGCCATCTTTTCCATGCTTGATGATGACGATTTTGGCAGAATGGTTAAACCATTTGGAAGCTGTCACTTTGTCATTGGAAGACTCATTATTTTCGAAACACTCCATCATATCAAACTCTTCACGCGTTCCGAGGATAATGTCGCATTTTTCAGCAGCCAGATTATAATAAACCGCCGTCTCCTCCGGGGATGTCCATGTATAAGGGCGATAATCCAGATCAAAGACGATGACTGCGCCGTGCTTTTTCGCATAATTAAGCGCTTGGAATACCGCTTCCCGCGATGGGCTTTTGGCTAGAGCCGTCCCGGAAATAAGAAGCACCTTAGCCTGTGCGATCAGCTCTTCTTGAACCTCGTTAGATGTCAGCTTAAGATCAGCTGCATTGTCACGGTACATCAGGATGCTGCAATCGGTAGGACTTTTAATCTCTGTAAAAGCAAGCCCTGTCACGGCTCCGGTTGTATCTGTCACAACACCAGTGGTGTCGATCTTGTTGCGCTGTAGATAGTCTGTAATAAAACGGCCCATTTGATCGTTAGCGACTTTCCCGATGAAAGCCGTATTCAGACCCAAACGCGACATCCCAATCGTGATGTTCGCAGGCGATCCACCTACATATTTGGTGAAAGTCATCGTTTCTTCCATGGGGCGATGAATTTCGTTCGCATTCAAGTCGATGCATAAGCGTCCAATGGCTACAAAATCAAGCGGTTTATTCGTAGGAAAAGATACATAAGTCATGGCTTCTCTACCTGCTTTCTTGGGATATGAGCGTTTGGATAAAATCAAGCGATTTCTTCGCATACTCGTAAGCTGGATGTTCAGCAGGATCTTGCTCGCCTTCGAGCATTGCCCACCCGCTGTATTTGCGTTCCAGCAGCTCATGGAAAATCGGAGCGAAATCCAGACATCCGTCGCCCGGTACCGTGAACACACCTTGTCGGATGCAAGTAACGAAATCCGCGTTCGCAGCGCGCGCTTGGTCGAGGATCTCTTGCCGAATATCCTTTAAATGAATATATGCAATACGGTCGTAATGCTTACGCAAAACCGCAAGCGGATCTGCGCCGCCATAATAGGCATGACCTGTATCAAACAATAGATACACAAGATTAGGATCGGTCAGTTCCATTAAACGATCGATTTCTTCCGGTTGCTCTACAGCCGTTCCGCCGTGATGATGATACGTTAGTTTGAGACCGTATTCCTTCGCGATAGCTCCGGCTGCATTCAAGCCATCCGCCAGCGAACGCCAGGCTGCTTCATCGAAACGCAGTACTTCCTTCTCGTTAGGCGTACGCCGCGGATCAAAGTGCAGTGAACCTCCCACTTCGCAGGTAGAGATGACCGTACTTCCCATTTCATGAAGAAACTCCACATGCTTGCGATAAGCTTCAAGCTCTGCCTCCCGATAAGCCGGGTCGGAAAAAAGCACCGATTTCCATTGTGAAACCAGCTCAATGCCACGTTTCGCAAGCTCTGCCTTCAATACGGCAGGATCGGTCGGGTATTTGCGTCCCATCTCTGTACCGGTCAAGCCTAACGCCCGAATATCGTCAACAATTTGCTCAAAAGTGGTATCAGCGCCGTGTTCCTTCACATCCTCGCCAACCCAGTTAATTGGATGTATGCCAAGTTTAAAAGGCTGTTTTCCCATGCCTCGTATCCCCTCTCGCTAAATAATGGTGACCGCCTGAATGCGGGCCTTCATATTTTCGTGCGCTTGCACAACCTTGCTTGAGACGGAAACCTCGGGTACGCCGACATTCCACCAGGATTCATAGCCATCGGTATTCGTGCCTGGAACGACGGCAATTTCAATGAGTGTAGTCACACTCTCCTGCTTGGCTTGCCGCAGCGCTGTCTGAAGCTCTTCAGCCGTATTTGCCCTATAAGCCTTAGCACCCAAACTGCGAGCATGCGTGGCAAAATCAATGGGCATGTAGGCTCCCGTCAAACCGCCTGTTGCTTCAGTACGGTAACGGAATTCATTCCCGAAGCCATCACTGCCTTGGCTCCTTTGGAGGTTATGAATGCATTGAAAGCCGTGGTTGTCAAACAGCAAAACGGTAATTTTGCGTCCTTCTTGTAGGCTGGTGACCATCTCGGAATGCATCATCAAGTAACTGCCGTCGCCTACCATGGCGTATACGTCACGATCCGGTTCTGCCAGTGCAGCGCCGAATGCTCCGGCAATTTCGTACCCCATACAGGAGAAGCCGTACTCCATGTGATAGGTTTTGGGCTCGACAGGCCGCCATAATCGGTGCAGATCACCTGGCAGGCTGCCAGCAGCGCAAACGATGACGGAGGAGGGGTCAATCTCTGCGTTGATTACACCTAATGCACGAGTTTGCGCTAGTCCAGCCTCATGCTGGGCTGCGTACAAACGGTCCACTTCAGCGGTCCATTGCTTTCTAAGCCCGTCAATTTCCCCGCTTACATAAGCGGTGCTATAAGCCGACTTCGTAAGCGCTTCCCGTAAGGCGCTAAGACCTTCTTTCGCATCTGCGGTAATCCCCACGCCATTTAATTTCGCAGAATCAAATCCGCTGACGTTAATGTTTACGAATTGCACATCAGGATGAGCAAAAGCCGACTTCGACGCTGTCGTAAAATCGGAGTACCGCGTACCGACGCCGATAATGACGTCCGCCTCTTGCGCAAGCCGGTTGGCTGCCAGCGACCCTGTCACACCGATTGCGCCGACCTGCAGCGGGTGGTTCCAAGGCAAAGCGCTTTTGCCGGCTTGTGTTTCGGCCACGGGAATGCCAAAGGCTTCGGCGAACGCAGCAAGCTCCTGCGATGCGGAAGCGTACAGCACGCCGCCGCCGGCGATAATGAGCGGCTTCCGCTTGCCTTTCAGCAGCTCTGCTGCACGTTTGACCGCGCCTTCTGCGGCTGGTCGACGGTCGATATAATGGACTTTCTTATCGAAGAAAGCTAAAGGATAATCGTAGGCCTCTGCCTGTACATCCTGCGGCAGAGCTAAGGTTACTGCTCCGGTCTCGGCCGGATCCGTTAATACACGAATAGCCTGAACGGCAGCTGTCATCAGCTGTTCCGGTCTGACGATTCGGTCCCAGTACTTGCTTACCGTTTTGAAAGCGTCCGTGGCCGATATCGTATAATCCTGAATTGATTCTAATTGCTGCAGCACAGGATCTGGTTGTCTGGAGGCAAAATTGTCTCCCGGCAGCAGCAGCACCGGAATGCGGTTAACCGTCGCTGTCGCAGCAGCTGTGACCATATTTAATGCACCTGGGCCAATCGAGCTCGTGCAGGCATAAATTTGCTGCCGGTTCCGCTGTTTGGCGAAAGCGATTGCAGAATGCACCATACCTTGTTCATTTTTACCTTGCCTATAAGTAAGACTGCCTGCGCTTCGTTCCAACGCTTCGCCAATGCCCGTCACGTTGCCATGTCCAAAAATCCCGAAAACACCTTCAACAAACTTCTGCTCACTACCATCAACTGATATGTATTGATTGTCCAAAAATCGAAGCAAAGCTTGCGCCATCGTTAAGCGGATTGTGCTCATAGGTATCTCGATCTCCTTTGCTATCCCGAGGGATTAAGCGCTTAATCTCTCTTGTTTTAAGCACTTAATCCCTGATGAGGTTAAGCGCTTAATTTGATATTACTACAGGATTTCAAATGCTTCAACAATTATTTTCCAGCCTCATTTTTGGATTAAAAAAAAGTCTATTCCTTGTAATGCTGAAATAGGTTTTTACATATATGTATTCGAGTTTAATAGGTTTTCATTCGTTCATTTTGAGGGGATAAGCCTTATCTTGTGTGCAAGGGGAAACGATGATGAAACTAATCTACGATAGGCGGTTCAGGAACATCCTACTTTTTTCATTTCTTGCGGTCTGCTGCGGATGGTTGGGTCGGCTTGTCGATTTACAAGTGGGCAGGGATGCCAATGGCAGCCTGGGGCAGCTCATCTGGATTGTCACTCCGCTTCTGGCGATGATGTTATTTCGTACGGTTGGCGGAGACGGTTGGCAGGACTTTGGTATTCGATTTCATTTTAGAAAAAATGTTCACCTATACTTGGTCAGTGCCCTATTCTCACCCTGCTGCACGCTCTTGATTCTGCTAATTGGTCATGATGGGCTGATTGATACAACCCCTTTAACTCCCCTATTTCTCTCTGCCTTTGGGATTGCGATCCTGCCCAGCTTCATCAAAAATATATGTGAAGAGTTTGCATGGAGAGGTTATTTAGCGCCAAAAGTGTATGCGCTTGGCTGGAATAAGCTGCTCTCTCATAGTTACATCGGCCTCATTTGGGCCGTGTGGCATTTCCCTTACCTATTTCTTTTTATCGATACGACAGAACACATGGTTACTTTTTTACCGCGTTTGGTGCTTGGCGTTGTCCTCTTGTCCATCATATACGGCGAAATACGGCTGTTGACGAATAGCGTCTGGCCAGCCGTACTTATGCATACCGTGGGTAATGCTTTCATTGATACCTTAATCTTAAAAAAATTTATCGAGATTCGATCTGGCTATTCTTTCCTGATGATGCCTAGTCCTGACGGAATTTTCAGCATGGTGATCACTGGATTCATTGGATTATGGTTGTACCGAATCAGGGTGAAATCAATGAGTAGCTAACAAAAGCCAGCTTGCTGCTATCTGGCGACCATGAGTTTACGTTAATCGTGCCTTGACCGCCAAACAGTTTAACCAGTGTTCTAGCTTCGCCACCACCGCTTGGCATCAATCGTATTTCCACAACCTTGTTCGGGGGATGGTCACCGGGTTCAACATCGCCTTTTTTGTAAGCAATATACGCTACAAGCTCACCATCTGGGGACACATGCGGAAACCAGTTGTTACTCTCCTCAAAAGTCATCTGCGTTTGCTCGCTGCCATCTACGTTCATGCGCCATACCTGCATCAGCCCCGTTCGCACGGAATTAAACCAGATATGCTTGCCATCCGGCGAATATTCAGGTCCGTCATTCAGACCAGGACTATCCGTTAGCTGTCTCTCTACACCTCCGGCTGCCGGGATTGTATAAATATCATATTGTCCGTTCCGTTCAGCGCAATAGGCTAGCTCACTGCCATCTGGTGACCAGCCATGCAGATAACTCGGCGCCATTGGGGTAACGAGAACAGGATGCCCCTCTTCGAGCGGGACGATATAAATGCGGGACTGGCCGTCTTCCTGTGTGTGATGACTTACCGCAATTTGTGTTTGATCGGGCGATAGTACGTGATCATTATTACAGTGATTGACGTACCCCGAATCGATAAGCGTGCTTTCACTTTCCAAAATATCAAAGGAATAGAGACTGCCCAAACTATTATAAATGAGTCGGTTACCGTCACTCGTCCAATTCGGAGCCTCGATTAGGTAATCGTAATAGGCCAGCTGTGTTCGCTCACCTGTTTGGATATCGATGACTTCCAGAATGCTCCTCACGTTGCGGCCTTTGTTCGTCAGTGGTTCTTTTAACGTATTCATTTATTTACCTCCGTGTCCATTGGATGCAACTTCATCTGTTAAATACTTCGATGCTGGCATGCTTAAACCTGCAGGCTTGACAGACATTCTAAAGGTCGCGCTTTCACCTGTAACGATGTAAAACATCGTAACAGCGCCCAACCACCTCAGCGACAGCAGCTCCTGCGATGTAAAACATCGTTGCAGTACTCGCTCCGCGCTCGAGACGGCTCTTTTTCACCTGTAACGATGTAAAACATCGTAACAGCGCCCAACCACCTCGGCGACAGCAGCTCCTGCGATGTAAAACATCGTTGCAGTACTCGCTCCGCGCTCGAGCTAATTCATTCCAGCGTGACAACCGCCGCACAACGCAAAAAGACATCCCCAGTCCATGGACTGAGAATGTCTTCAACAAAACCCTCTATTTCACAAGCCCATGCGGATCTATCACGAATTTCCGCGACACACCGCGATCAAATTCCTGGTAAGCATTAGGCGCTTCCTCTAAGGAAATTTTTGTCGCGTTCACCGCTTTCGCGATTTGCGCTCTGCCGCTGAGAATCGACATCATCAAGTCGCGATGATATTTCATGACTGGCGTTTGGCCAGTGACGAACGTGTGGGATTTGGCCCAGCCGAGCCCGAACCGAATTTTAAGCGTGCCAATTTTGGAATCCTCGTCCACAGCCCCAGGATCGCCGGTCACATACAGCCCCGGAATACCCAGACTGCCGCCAGCACGCGTAACCTCCATGATGGAGTTTAGCACAGTCGCTGGCGCCTCGCCGTGCGCCTTTCCATGTCCATGAGCTTCGAAGCCGACGCAGTCAATCGCGCAATCCACTTCCGGCGTGCCCAAAATTTGCTCGATCTGCTCCGCCAAATTAGCGTGCTCACGCAAATTGACGGTCTCGCATCCGAAGCTTTTCGCTTGAGCGAGCCGCTCTGCGTTCAAATCGCCAACAATAACAACCGCTGCGCCCAGCAGTTGCGCAGAATGCGCTGCAGCTAGTCCGACCGGACCTGCACCGGCAACGTATACGGTCGAGCCTGGACGTACACCAGCGCTAACTGCACCGTGGTATCCCGTTGGGAAAATATCGGATAACATCGTTAGATCAAGAATTTTTTCCATCGCTTGTGCTTTGTCCGGAAATTTCAGCAATTGAAAATCAGCGTACGGCACCATGACGTATTCGGATTGCCCGCCTACCCAACCGCCCATATCGACATAACCATAGGCCGATCCGGGACGATCCGGATTCACATTCAGACATACATTCGTATGGCGCTCTTTGCAATTGCGGCAGCGTCCACAGGCAATATTGAACGGAACGGAGACTAGATCCCCTTTTTGGATAAACTCCACATCCCGTCCAACTTCAATCACTTCTCCCGTGATTTCATGTCCCAAAATAAGGCCCGACGGCGCCGTCGTTCTTCCCCTGACCATGTGCTGGTCACTGCCGCAAATGTTCGTCGTGACAACTTTTAGAATGACGCCATGCTCGCATTTACGTCCCACGTTTAATGGATTCACGCCTGGACCATCACGTAAAATAAGATCCGGAAAATCCGTATCCCGGATTTCTACACTCCCTGGTTTGTTGTACACGACTGCTCTGTTTCCTGCCATCTTCGAATTCCTCCCAAATTTGAAATGTCACTTTCGTCGATCAAACATCCGTGAACCATCCTCATCTTTTGCATAGGGGAAACGCTTTCAAAATCTTAAGATTATGTAGATCAAACAATCATTCCATCTATTTCCATTATATTAGACAGGCCCAGTGAAGTATACAGCTTAACGCAACAAAGTTGTAACCACCTAACGTTTAAGCCTTCTGTAGGCATTTACATGGGTTGAATCCCCTTTGACCAATCACCAACACCAAGTGAAAGTTCCATTTCCCATTCGAAAGAACCTTTTGCCGGAATGACCTGCGCCGTCCCATTGTTTATGGCTTTCTCTAGAGAATCATAGTAGCCAATGCTCGGCTCAAGCGCACAGGTAACACGATCATTGATCATTCCTTCGTCGATCCAGATGCCGATATAGGGAACTTTGTCCATCGATACAGACATAATGAAATAGTTACTGCTTTCTTCTTCATACAGACCCGACCATCCAGCGGTTACTTTCCCTTCGTAATAAAACTTGCGTGCATCTCCAGTTACATTCGGTGAAAGCTGTGAGACCTCCTTCCAGGAATAGGAATTGCCAAGCGCAAGCTTTTTACCTCCAAAAACACACAACATACGCTCCATGGCATCAGGGAGAAGAAGTCGCGTCCGTTCTGTAATCGCAAACTGGGGATGTGGTACCCATAGGAAGGGAATGGGTTTATCGCCATCATTCTCGGCGCGGTACGCTAGCCTAACTCTGTCTGCGTCCACCAAAGATAGTCGTCTTGAAAATCGGTAGGGCAGCTGTGGACTAGCGATTGTACAGTCAACAGTCCCCTCTTCGACCTTGCAGGTTCCGGGAAGCGACCAAAGCTCTCCATGATCCGGCAATAGAATATGTTCATCCACGCCGGAAGGACAGGCAATGATCGTTGGAAAACATTCGTCCCATCCGCTCATATCCCAATCCGTGAAGGTTGAGCCAAACGCTGGCTGCTCAAGAGGACGCGTCCCTGAATCAAGCAGCCACTGCTTGCCAGTTGGCTTATAGATCATTGAAACCAGCTTCCCGCCAAGCTGCGGGACTAGCTCTACTTTGAGCTGTTCATTTTCAATGGTAAGAGAGCTGCATCCTTTATATATTCCTGCCTGAACTTGCACGACACTCCTATCTCCCACATTCATCCTCCCTAAGGCCTGATTCTCCTTAAAATCTTCTAAGGCTTAATGAAAACTTTCCCAGCTTCTACCTTCACTGGATAGGTTCTCAGATCCACACAAACCGGCGCCCGCTTCGCTTGCCCGGTAGTCACATCGAATCTCCCATTATGCTTCGGACATTCAATTATATTTCCCATGACAAGCCCTTCTGACAAATGAAACTTCCCATGTGTACAATAACCATCCGTCGCATAATAGTCATTTCTATCCGTTCGGTAGATAGCGAAGGAACGATCGCTATAATCGAAACGGATCACGTCTTCCCGCTCAATTTCGTCCGCTCTGCATGCTACAATCCACTCATCAGGCACCATGCGTCATTCCTCCGGTCATCGCAGGGTTAGTCTCCGTGCTTTTCACTTCTTTGGCATCGGGCATCTTCGCTGGTCCATAGTAATAAGGACGCGCTGTACTGGGCAAGGGTTTAACTATCGTATACGACGGGTCTTTGCCTTGTTTGATCAGCGCGATCATCACTTCTTTCAGCGCAGCGCCCAAACTACTGCATGGCTTCGGACAATCTCCCTGCATCTCCTTATGAAGCGCAGGAAGTGCATGATAGGGCACCATTGGAAACATGTGATGCTCAACGTGATAATTCATATTCCAGTAAAGAAACCTAAACACGGGATTCAGATACACCGTGCGGGTATTCAAACGATGATCCAGCACATCTTCATGCAGCCCCAAATGCTGCGATAATCCAAATAACAGCATCAGCAATGTACCGTAGAAGGTCGGAAGGCCAATAAACATTAGCGGCAGGAAACTCATTTGGTAAATCGAAAGCGCGATAACAGATGCTAAAATAAGCAAGTAGATACGTGCTTCCAGGTAGGCTTTGGGACGCTCTGACTGGGGGATGTATTCATTTTCCGTGCTATCCACTTTCCCTAGACAGTGCTGAAAAAATCGTTTGATTTCCTTTGGTCCGCCGTAGAGATGAAGAATCTCCATAATGAGAATGCGCCAGATCGGTGGTCTTTCCATAAATATCTCGGGATCACGCCCCACAATATACGTATCACTATGGTGACGCGTGTGACTCCAACGCCATGGTGTAGCAGAGCGCAGTACCATGAAGGAAGCAATCTGATACACCACTTCATTCATCCAAGGTGTCTTGAAAGCCGTCCCATGCCCGCATTCATGCCAACGCGAATCTCCCGGAGATGCATATAACGTGCCATAAATGAAGAATGCTGGAACAGCCCACCAAGTTCCCCACGAGTAATACGCAAGGATTCCAGCAGTTATAAGAAGCACGAATAAAATAATCGTGTCCCGTATCGCAGGCCCATCTTTACGCTTCATTAGCTCCTTCATCCTCTGACGAGGTATGGGCGATGTGTACCATTCTGTGGTTACGAGCCCCCTATCTTGGGCGCGCTGGTTCTCCTTGCCTGTAAGGCTGTAATCTCTTCTTCCACTCGCTGAAGACATCGCTGAGTGCCTCCCCTCCTTGATGAATATGCTTTCATTGTACAGACCAGCCCCACGGAAGTATTTATCCCAAAGTAACAAAATGGTTACCAAAATCACACTATTGTAGATTTCCATAAATTTGTATAATGGAGTCATGCATTTGGACGGATCATGCGGAGGCCAACGATGACGAATAAGCTTTATTTTATGGAGCCAAGTGAAACGCTTGAACAGTTAAAGCAATATTATTTCCCACCGTATATTACGCTTGCCCACATGTTCCATGCCCCTAACGGCTGGAAATTGAAACAACGCTCGTTGAAGCAATATCAACTGCAGTATGTCGTTGAGGGAGTCGCAGACTATCATATTAGCGGGCACGATTATGTGACAGAACGCGGTGATTTGATGTTTCATAGACCGAACGAGCCTCATTACATCACCACACGGCAGAACGAGCCTTATGTCTGCATCTCGATTGTTTTTCATTTCGGTGAAACCGGTTTTCCCATCCACCAAGTCATTCATGCTTCCAAAGAAATCGGCCCTCATTACATGGGGAATTACCAAAATCACACGATCGAGCATAAACTGACCGAGCTCGTGCATCATTACCGAATGCCGGAGATAACGGACCATTTTCTATGCCAAAGTCTGCTGACACAAGTCTTGCTTCAAATGTCCCAACAAAAAAAAGAGCTCGCCGTCAGCACTTCAAAAAAAGAAGATGCTAACAAAGCGAAGCTCATTCTTATTCGCAACTACATCTCCAACCATTTGCAAGTTGGCTTTACGCATCAAGATCTAGAGAAGCTAACCGGCTGGAGCCGTAACTACATCATTACGCAGTTCCGCAGCGCATTCGGCATGTCGCCTGTGCAATACTTGGTCTGGGTTCGATTGGAAAAAGCCAAGGAACTCGCGCTCCAGTCCGGCCAATCCTTCGGCGAAATCGCCAATGAGGTCGGCTATACGAATATCCATGCCTTCGGTAAAATTTTTAAAAGGAAAACAGGTATGAGTCTTAGTCAATTTTGCGCTACGCTTTTTAAAGACACACCAGATCAGTAGCTCTTATAGCAGCTTATTGATGTGTGACTGAGTAGTCGTACACCCAGTTCTCCGCATAGGCATCTGGGCTTTCGCCAGGTGCAGTTGAGTCATTGGACTGCGTGTAGTTCCCAATTTTGAAGAAACATCCTGTTACATTTTTCGTTTGCGTGTATGGCACTGTTTGACCATTGTACTCATAGGAGATAACACCGTTTGCTACAATGATTTTAACCGTAAACAAAGTTCCCAGCGTATAGTTGCTATCGAGCAAATAGCCATGGGTGTTGTCCCCGTCTGTAATGTAAATTTTGGCTGTTGTGGAAACGCCGCCAGGATTATTACCTTCGACACGGAAGACAGTCACATCATCATCGACATCGTGGATTTGGCCAACGACCGTTTGCGGTTTAACCGTTGTCAGGTGAGTCACTTTTTGCTTAATGTACATCGTATGCGTTTTCCCGTCATTGCTGCCCCAGGCCATCTGATTACTGGAGTCTCCCGTCGTATAATTATCCTTCATCTCGCGCAGCTCACTTCTTGGGTTGCTGGACCCGGACGTTGAAACAGCGCCATGGTTAGCTCGGAATTGAACGGCATAACCATCCGCATCGTGCACAACTTTAAACCAAGGATCAATCGAATACGTATTTAACGCTGGCTGTAACACCTCGAGTGGGCTTGTGGAGCCGGATTGCTTCGGAATCGGTAAAGTGATTTTCCAATTTTTCAAATATAGGACATCAGATGGGAGTGTAGGAGTTGTAGGTGGCGTCGGTGTTGGTGTGGATGTTGGCGTTGCGGTAGGAGTTGGTGTCGAGCTAGTGCCGCTGTCAAGGGTAAAATCATCAAAACGCACGTCGGAAGAGCTCGTGCCTCTAGCAAAAATCACGGCGCTAGTATTCGTCGCACCTGTCGTAAAATTGACGGTAAATTGCGTCCAAGCTGTCGTATTGCCGCCTGCCGTAACTTCACTGCCGCCAAAGGTATTAGCGCCAATAGCGCCTTGACCGAGAATCCAAGCTTTCAGCGTATAGCTGGTGTTTGCTGTAAGGCCGGATATTGTTTGCTTATAACCGCCACCGGTAGCTGTGGATTTGGCCGAACGAGTGCCACTGTGATGATCGCTTGTTGAGATCGCAGCGGAACCAACTTTCGTCCATCCTGTTGCATCGCTTTCGAAGCCAGGGTTCGTGATCGCAATGGATGCTGCTGTCACCGAGGTAACATTGCTAAAAATTAACGCAGTCGATAACAACAAGGAAAGCATAACTAAGTAATGAATCGGTTTTAGCACTTTTTTTCGCATCATAATCCTCCTAGTCAATGATTAACTTTTGTGTTCGAAGCAGTACGCATTGCTGCTAATTCAGATAAACAGGCGTGAGGCGTGCTTAGAGTGAACAGATGGTTTAAAGCGAAGCGCGACCTCCTTTCATGTTTGAATACTAACGTTTATTTCCGTGTAAGCGCTTAACAATGTTCATTATAGTTAAATTTTTCCTGTATCTGTAGCGTTTTTTTTAGGTTTACTTGTGTTATTCCTAGAGTGGGTACAAGAAAAACCGTCAGGGAGGAAGTCATCCTAAGCGGAAAAAGGACTAAGGGTTCACTCAGGGAGGACTGGGGTTCACTCAGGGAGGACTGGGGTCCGCTATTTGGAGAAAAGCGAGCATTTTTCCTTCTGACGGAACTACAAGCTCTTATTTGTCCTCCATGGTTCGTTTTTCAGGTGAATCGGCAAAAATAGCGGACCGTAGTTCCCCTTGCTGTGAAAAACATACCTTTTCAGAGAAATAGCGGACTGTAGTTTTTCAAAACACCAAAAACATATAAGTTATATACAAAAAAAAGCCGCCCCTCAGAAGATAATCTTCCAGGAGCAGCTTTCTGTTTACTGTCTTAATTTCGAACCAAATCCGCTTGTGTGCTTCTCGTCACCGCATCGAGCTCTTTCAGCTCTTCCTGGGTCAACTTCTCAGCAACCGTTGGCAAAATATCCGTAATGTGATGCGGTTTGGATACACCGAGAATCGCGGATGTGACACCCTGCGTACTAAGAACCCAGCTCAGCGCCAGCTGAGCAAGTGTCCAGCCTTTGCGTGCTGCGATTGGCTTCAGCTGCTCCACAAGATGGAAGTGCCGCTCTTGCTCCAGCAGCGCTTGCAGCCGTTTCTCATTCGCAGCACCGCGAGTTCCTGCCGGCGCTTGCTGACCGTAGGCGTATTTCCCTGTCAGAAGACCACGTCCCAGCGGGCTGTACACGATAACGCCTACGCCCTCGGAGATGGCGAACGGCAGCAGCTCCTGTTCGATTCCTCGTGCAATCAAGCTGTATTCGGGCTGGACGCTTTCGAAGCGTTCAAGCCGCTGCAGCGCTGATATGCCATGAGCTTTAGCAAGCTGCCACGCCGCATAGTTCGAGGCGCCAATGTAGCGGACTTTCCCTTGACGAACAAGGTCGTCGAGCGCTCGCAAAGTTTCTTCGAGCGGCGTTTGTTCATCGAATCTATGTACTTGGTATAAGTCAATATAGTCCGTTTTCAACCGTTTAAGACTATTTTCAACAGCTCGGTAGATATGATATCGGCTCTGACCAGCATCGTTCGGACCTAGTCCAACACGTCCGTGAACTTTGGTCGCAAGCACGATTTCATGACGGCGAGCACCAAGCAAGTTACCGAGAATGGTTTCGGACTCGCCTGTTTCAAGCGGATTATCCTTGTCCATCCCAGAGCCATATACATCAGCTGTATCAATAAGGGTAATCCCTGCATCAAGCGCCGTATCCAGCACTTCCGCAGATTCCTTCTCCCCGATCCATCTGCCGAAAGCCATCGTGCCTAGACTTACCTCTGATACGCGCAGCCCTGATCTGCCTAGTCGTCTTTGTCCAATACTCATATCCACATCTCCCTGTCCATTGGTTATTAAAAAAAAAAGGACAATCCATCAAAGGATTGCCTCCGTTTTCTACGGTCGGTCAAACTGCTTCACTTAAACCAAGTTACTCACTTGGATTAATCCCATATTATCACCGCGATGTCTCATCGTCAACCTGCTGATTTTTTATTTCAGCACGTAATACCGGATAATATATTCATCCAATTGTTGGCTAATCGCAACGACCTTTTCATGGGTAAAACAGCCGTGACGTTCGGCTTCCTCTATCATCTTCATGCGTAATGCTTCAATTTTCAGTAGTAATAGTTCCATCTCAACAGTTCACACCACTTCTGTTCAGTTTCGTTAGTTTCTTTATTATAAATCAAGATTCCTCAGAAGTTTGTAAAACTTTGTCGACATGCTTTGAAGAAATTGTGAAATTTTATTTCAAATGAAAAAGACGTTGAAAGTACTCTTTTTATAGCACAAAAGGGAGTTCGATATCAATCATAGTTCCTACTCCCAGCTTGCTTTGAACCTTCATACTCCCTTGGTGCGCTTCTATAATCCGAAAACAAACCATCATTCCGAGCCCAGTTCCTTCTTCTTTTGTCGTAAAAAAGGGATCACCCAGTCTAGGTATAAGCTCCTCAGCGATTCCAATCCCATTGTCTTTGAGCTTAATCGACATTTTCTTATTTCCAAGACGTTGAATAGCAATATCAATGATGCCCCCACCGGGCATGGCCTCTACGGAATTTTTCAACAGATTAATGAATACCTGCTTCAACTGGCCTTCATCGCTTTTAACCATATACACGTCATCGTTCCTACTATTGAATTGAATCTCGACATTATGCAGGAGCGCCTGGGGTTGAAGCAGGGAGACCACATTATCGATAATGTCACAGATGTTTTTATCTTCAAACTTACTTCTTTGCGGCTTCGAAATGAGCATGAACTCGTTCACAATGCTGTTGATTCTATTTAACTCAACCAGCATAATATCTGTGTACTCGACGATCTTTTTGGTAGGAGCACACTTAATAAGCTTCAAAAATCCAACAAGCGAAGTCAGTGGATTTCGAATTTCATGCGCGATTCCTGCGGCTAACTGTCCGACAACGGAGAGCTTCTCCGATTGAAGCAACATCTCTTCCGCTGTCTTGCGTTCGGTGATATCTCGTAGAACTGTCTGGATAACAGGACGTTCCAAATAGTTATGTAGAACGACAGATGATGCCTCGATAGCAATGCGATCTCCGTGCAGACCTAACAGATTCAGTTCAATAAATGGTATATATTTATCAACTAGCTCAACGGACTTGACTCTCTCTTGAAAAATCTCATGGAAATCGGGGTGTATGAATTCCGTGACACTTTTACCTATAACTTCATTCGGCGTTAATGCCCCTAATAGACTGAGCCCGATATCGTTGATGTAACAGATAACTCCTTCCTGATGCACTACGATCGGCTCAGGGAGTAATTTAATCATGCGCCTATACTCTTCATCTCGTTCGCGAACGATTGATTCCATCACTTTTTTATGCGTAATATCTCTGCACAGCAATTGGATCGATGGTTTGCCCAAATATTCAACTAGAACCGCTCTGATTTCGACATTGATCAGTTGATTATCGAGCCTTACCAATTTCTTTTCAATAATATCTGTAGGCTTCTCTGCTTTCAGTAACTGTTCGATCTGCGCTTGAAGCTCATTTCTTTCATCCGGATGAATAAATTCTAAAGCTAATTTCCCTCGAAGCTGATTTTCACTTTCAGCACCTACTAGCCTTAATGCAGCAGGGTTTGCGTACACGATAACCGAATCGCAGTACACTATAATGGGTTCCGGTGAGTGCTCGACCAAATTACGATAGCGTTCTTCGCTTTCTTTCAGCTTCACATCTTCCATTTTACGATTAGAGATGTCTCTAGCCACTTCGACTAGCGCAAAAATACGGCCTTCATTGTCCTTTAGCGGGGAAATAGTCATACTAGCAAAAAAAGAATCGCCATTTTTGCGAAGTTTATGCGTCTCATAACATTCAGCCTGATCATGAAGAATCACATGTGAATGGATATTTCTTACGCGATCTACTTCGTATAAGGGAACCGTCTTTAAACACTTTTCATAAACTTCATCATTCGTCCAACCGTACATTTGTTCATACGCTTCGTTCACCTGCAAAATATGATTTTGAAGATCAATAACCGCAATGCTGGCATTTGTATGGTGAAAGCAAAGGTCGAATAGTTGGTTAATTTGCTGCATCCAATTTGTCGGTATTGGTTTACTCTGTATCCTATTATCCATGTTGTTTGTCCTCACCCTATCAATAAACGCATGTTATCTAGTAACAATTCTATGTTCTTCTGCATTTTCCTTTCCAAATAAGGGCAAAAAGCAATTTTCCACTTTATGGATAATGTCGAATGTACAAAAAGGAGCGGCTCAGGAAGAGCCTACTCCTTGTTTAGGGACAGTATCCCCCCAAATATCGACCATATTTTTCCATATTATAATGGACTAGACAGACGAGATGGGTGAATGTTCCATCCGATTTGCCAGCCAATCCTCCAAGGTCGCAATTCGATCTGGATACTTATAGCTTCTTGCCAGGAAACCTGCTCCATGGCCCGGCATGGGGTCCTGGTCTGTAGGCTGATAACGCAGGTCTACACTCCAACGCACCTCATCGGATAAATTAGGCGTTGACATATGCAGACAACGGTCATTAAACAGAATCGCGCTTCCTGCAGAAACCGGAAGAACTACTGTCTTCGTTTTGCCCAATTGGTTTTCACGCAAAGCCGTGTACCCTGTTCCTGTATCTGATTCTTGATGCCACTTCAGTAAGCGCTTACGGTGTGTGCGCGGTTTAATATGCAAACAACCGTTAATCTCATTTGCGTCCACAAGCGGAATCCAAACCGTGATCACTGGATTGGAATTGGCATCAGGCCAATAGGATTTATCTTGGTGCCAAGGCACAGCGCCTGCGGCAACCTTTGGTATTTTCGGTCGCGTATTATATACCGGATTGGAGAACAACTCTCCGCCGATTAAGGATTCAACCGCATCCAAAATTTTGGGATTGCTCATTAAGTGAAAATAACCGGGAATCCTATCTCTCCAGCTTCTTCCATATTTCAGAAAATGCTCCGCTGTTAAATCTTTGAACAACTCCGCCAAACGATATTTAAATGGACGATCTTCTAATTTATCATGAATGAGACCCGCCTGCATAAGCTCCTCCGCAATTTCCGAGACCTTGGTCGTCATTGCTTCAATTGCCTGCGCGAGATCATCCTCCTGAAGCAGATTAGGAATTACCAGATAGCCCTCCGTATTATAAAAGTCAACTTGCTCTTTGCTCAAACTTCCGCCGATTTGGCTCACGTTCATTGTTACCATTCCTCCCCAAAGGTGATCTACACTTATTAATTTAGCATCTTTGAGGTAAATCGTATTTATCCGGCTGTTCAATGATTGATCAATTCTTCCGGTTATTTCTTTTCAACCCAGGCATTATGACATACAATTAGATGATAAACCTGCGCGTAAAAGGGAGACTGTCTGATGCCGATTTTGACAGCGATGAATCCAACCGTAAGAACCGCCCATCACTACCGTTTTCCTTATGAGAAAAATGGCAGCGAATCTTTCCGATTAGGCTATTGCTATGCCTTCCACCTCGTGACTGGCGGCAAAGGAGCTGTTACCCTCGCTTCCGGTACCTTCCCCATAGCCAAAGGTGATTTGCTCTATTTTCCGCCTAAACTGCAGCACTCTTTTCATTCTGACGCTGCACATGCGCTATCCACCTATAATATTTATTGTGACTTGTGGGAACCGCGCCCAGACGCTGGGCACAAGCATCTTGTATGGAAAGAAGCCGACTTCGATCCTCACATTTTGACAGCTATCGAACCGAATCCTGACTTAGACAACTTGCCTAACCTGCTCCATTTCCAGCATAAAAGCGCAATTACCGATCTGTTCGCCCTAGTCGTAGAGCAGCATCAGAATTCTGCCCCCTATTCAGATGCTATCGCCAAAAGCCTTCTCCAAGCTTTGCTGCTAAAAATTGTACAGCTGCATACCTACACGCCTTTCATTGATTTCCGAATCAAGCCTCTGCTCGATAACATTCACAGAAAAGCCTACTTGGGTTCCAGTTATGAATCTTGGCTGAAACAAAGCAAGCTGAAGAAAACGCAATTCCACCAACTGTTCAAACAAGCCACGGGCATGTCTCCCAAGGCTTACTGGACTTCCGTCATCATGAAGCAAGCCGCAGCCGCATTAAAAGAAAGTGCCCGATCGGTCACGGACATCGCTGAGGATTTAGGCTACTCCTCCATTCATCATTTCAGCAAACAGTTCACGCTGTATTATGGCATCTCCCCTTCGGAGTACCGAAATCGGCAGCGGTCTTAAACTATGGCGTAGGCCGAGCAAAGGTCTCACTTGTAACGATGCAAATCATCGTTACATGGCTCCCCGCCGCTCCTTTAACGACTGCAACGATGAAAATCATCGTTACAGAACGGGCAAAGCGCGTTGCGGCCGTTTTTCTCACTTGTAACGATGCAAATCATCGTTACATGGCTCCCCGCCGCTCCTTCAACGACTGCAACGATGCAAAACATCGTTGCAGTACGGGCAAAGCGCGTTACGGCCGTTTTTCACCCATGAAAAAATCCCACTTCGGTAGACACATACAGATCTACTCTGTATGCAACTACCGAGGTGGGATTCACATCCGCTTACAAAGCCTCCAACAACCGCTGCCGCTCCGCCGAGCCCATCGCCAAATGGATAAGATGCGCCATTAATTTCTTCTGTTCCAGGTTTAATCTAGCGAACACCCGCGGTTCCAACTGGCACAGTTCCCGAATGACGGATTCCAGCTCGTTTTTCCTCACAGTATCCTCAGGACCGTCCGTGAAATCCGGGAAAGCTTTCGCTTCCACAAATTCTTGAATGACATGGTCAGACAGTATTTCTAAATATGGCTTTCTTTTTTGCTTAATAAATGCATTGATTTCTTCCAACAAAAATTGGAAAGCGTCGCTTTTCTTGCTCACACCAAAAGCTGCTTCCAACTGCCCGCTTTGATCATCGCTCTCAAAATCAAAATAGTCGAACAGTTTACTTTGAATGTAAACACTATGGTAAAAGGAGTCCCCTTTATTATTAAAGGTGGTTGGCTGTTTATACTTTTCTTCCAAATGAGAGTCTATGAAATATAGCTTGGAATATTCATGGTTAATCCGATCCTGCCAACGTACAAATTTAACTTGAAAGGGAGTTTGGCTGCCAGGATGAACGAGGTCAAAGCACTCTTTTTCCCCAATCAGACTCGAATAATCCAGCGATTCGCCATCCAGGCGAAGATCGAAATCTTTGTCCGCGTGCAGCTCCAGAAACCAACCAAATTCTTTGCATAAGTAAGCAGATAAATGCTCAACGATGAAATCCTGCATGATATTGTGAAAAGTTACACTCGTGCCTGGCTCTCCATCCGTCAATTTGATACTCGAAACCTTATAGTCATCCAAATAATTTGAGCGAATTTGAATGGTATATGTATTTTTCAGCAAGCCGTCCACATAGGTCGTTTTCCATGTCGCATCTGTAGCAAAGCGATGGAAGGTTAAGCGGCCGATCCCATTTTTGCCATGCATCGCCGATGTGGTTCTAGTCCGCTTCTCTGGATCTATCTGCTTCTCCGACTCAAAAAATGGCGTGAATTTCCGTTCCAACTCGCGCCTATCAATGCCGTAGCCATTATCCGAGATCACGATATGGTCAACGCCGCCGAGCACATTCAATTGAAGTTTAACGTCTACCACTGTAGCTTGCGCGTCGAAGCCGTTCCAAATATATTCGGAAATCGCCTGCAAATAATCAAATTTACGAAGAGTTTTTTCGATCCCTTTTGAGGATATTTGTATTTTGCCCACAACGATCAGCCCCTTCTACGAGTGAACTCTACCTTCCTCTCTATCATATTCCAAATCTCTCATTGCTGTATGTCGATTTCTGCAACCATTTCCCCATTGATTTTCGACAAAATGGGAATTTACGCCTGTAATCAAGCCCTTGCTTATTTAAAAAAGAATTAACATGCGGTTAACGTTCCACAAATAATCGGATGTTACGCTAAACGCATCTAGGAACTACAGGAGGGATTCTTATGCGCCTCGCGTTGTTTACCGATACCTATGTTCCTCAAATGAATGGCGTTGCACTTACGTTAGGACGTCTTACGGATTACTTGAACCGTCGTGGTGTTGAGCATCTTGTGTTCACACCGAAATGTACGGATGAAATGGCTTACTCCGAACTGATTCGCCCCGTACCCTCCGTCCCTTTTTTCCTCTACCCCGAATGCCGGATTGCCTTGCCCAACATTATGTCTATGCGTTCTGAGCTTGACCGCTTCCGTCCCCAACTGCTCCATATGGCAACACCGTTTAACATCGGTTTATGCGGTCTCCACTACGCCCGCAAGCACCGAATTTCGCATGTAGCCTCCTATCACACCCACTTTGATCGCTATTTGACCTACTACCGGATGAAAAGAGCTGTCCCTTTGTATTGGACGTACATGAAATGGTTTCACCAATCCTGTGACGCCACTTTCGTCCCTTCAACCGATACCATGCATCAGCTTCATGCACAAGGCTTCGACCGCATGCTGCTCTGGTCCAGAGGTGTCGATTGCGCGCTCTACACTCCCGATAAGCACAAGAACGCGGTTCGCGAACGATACGGAATTACAGCCCCTTACCTCCTCCTCTATGTGGGGCGCATTGCGCCTGAAAAGGATATTGATACTTTATCGGCTATTATGCGCACTTTGCCTGATTCTCTGAAAGAACGTGTTCACTGGCTCATCGTAGGAGACGGACCACAACTTGACGAGCTGCGCGAGCAAGCACCGAATAATGTGACATTTGCCGGTTACAAGCAAGGGGAAGAACTCGCAGAAATCTATGCCTCATCAGATCTCTTCGTCTTCCCTTCCAGTACCGAAACATTCGGCAATGTCGTCCAAGAGGCGATGGCTTCCGGCCTTCCGGTAATCGCCGCAAATAGCGGAGGCGTACGGGACATGATCGTTCCCGGACAGACAGGAACCTTATGCGAGCCTCGCCAGCCGGAATCTTTCATCCGTGCCATTAACGATTTCGTCCATGCACCGGAACATTGGGTAGATTTCCGGCACGCAGCAAGAAGTTTTGCTCTCGGACGCTCATGGGACGCTATCTTTGATAGGTTGCTGGAGGACTACGAACAAATTATTGATACTCGCCAGCTTGGAAGCAAACTTGGATTCTATACGGCTTAAAGGAGGGGACATCCATGCGATTAGCTTTAGTCGGAACAGGGTATGTAGGCTTGGTTGCCTCTGTATGCTTTGCGAAGCTGGGGCACGAAGTCATTGCCGTTGACCGCGAGCCCGTCATTCGCGGATTGAAGGAAAATAAGTTGACTGTCTGGGAGCCTGGACTGGAGCCAGAGTTAGCTGATGTCTATGCGAAGGGCTTACTCCGCTTCGAGACAGATATTGTTGAAGCTTCATCAGACACAGATGTTTTGATGATTGCTGTGGGCACTCCCACACGATCGGACGGTCATACGGACCTCGGGCATATCCATGAAGTGCTGTCTCACTTGATGCAATCCGGCACATGTCCCCCTCTTGTGATCATAAAAAGCACGGTACCCGTTGGTACCTGCGATGAACTGGAAGCTACTTTGCTAGCGGCTGGACTATGTACAGAGGTAGCCTTTAATCCTGAATTTCTAAGGCAAGGCAGCGCCTTCAACGACTTCATGGAGCCGGGTCGCATCGTATTCGGTTGTAAAACTCCTCAAGCCGAATCGCTGCTTCGCCAGTTATATGAAGGAATCGACGCTCCCATACATGTTTGTGACAGACGAAGCGCCGAGCTCATTAAATACGCCTCGAATGCCTTCCTTGCGATGAAAATCTCATTCGCGAATATGATGTCCGATGTGTGTGAAGGCTATGGCGCGGATATCCGCCACGTCATGAGCGGAGTTGGCGCCGACCAGCGCATCGGACCTGAATTCCTGTCGGCAGGTGTTGGCTATGGAGGTTCCTGTTTCTCCAAGGATCTGCAGTCTCTGCTAACAACCGGGAAGCTGATCGGCAGCTCGCTTCCAATTTTGGAAGCTGTCGCTAAGGTCAATGATCAGCGCATTCCAAGAATGATGGCCAAACTTATCTCTCTTTGGGGCAATCCCTTAGGCAAGCGTCTCTGCGTATTAGGCATCTCGTTCAAGCCAAATACAAATGATGTTCGCGATGCGCCATTTCTAACCTTATTAGCTCATTGTGAGCGTCATGGCATTGCGGTTCAAGCCTTCGATCCTGTCGTCAGGCAAGTTGGAGCCAAAGCCGTTCAGGTGATGGATTCCCCTTATGCCGCAGCAGCCCAGGCTGACGCTGTCATGATTATGACCGAATGGCCGCAGTTCGCAGAACTCGATTGGCCCTACCTGCTTCACCTCATGCATCGGCCTTATGTGCTTGATGGTCGGAATCTCTTGCCAAATCAAGTCATCGCACAAATCCTGGATGTTGATGGGGCCATGTATATGCCAGTCGGTAGGTCGACGGAGAGTAGTCCAATCCCTTGGGCTGGAGTCTCCCTACCAGAATAAAAATAAGCCCCAGTCCGCTGTAAAAGGACTGGGGCTTTGATTCCCACCACGAAGTTATCTGCTTTCTACTTCCACAAAAGAAACATGTTCAACAGATTTGAGCGAAGCATAGAGATCCGTTACTTGCACTTTTTCATACGTTAACAACTTCATTTCCATCTGACTCGAGCTGCCTTCTACATCTTTCACTTTAACGCGTTCAATCTGAATGTTTAGTTCCTTCAACCTTTTGAAAATCCGGTTGGGATCCTGACTTTCATGACAAATGATTCTTACTTCAAGATATCTTTGCTTGAGTGAGCGAGGGCCGATCCATTTAATGATGACAGGAAACAAATTGACAGAGAAAATAATAAAAATGACGGCTACAAATGCCTGCAAATAATACCCAGCACCAGTTGCTATCCCGAGCGCAGATGCTGACCACACCATGGATGCTGTCGTTAAACCGGAAATTTCATCATTGTTTTTTCTTAAAATGACGCCTGCGCCTAAGAAACCGACGCCGCTGACGATTTGCGCAGCAAGCCGCATTGGGTCCATGTTGGTATGACCTGGAATAGAGAAACGGCTTACGGATTCGATCGAAACCATGGTGATTAAGCAGCTAGCAACAGAAATAACCATGTTTGTTTTCATGCCTACCGGCTTATGTTTCAGCTGACGATCAATTCCGATTAACATTCCAAGAAATAAAGCAATACCTAACTTGATAACAAAGGGAGATATCAACACTGTGTCTCTCCTCTCAACTTGCATCTGACTACAACACGAGGCTTGTTATACGGATACGGAAAGACCGTTTAGTATGTCATTAATCTCAACATAGGGATACCCTTGCGCTTCAGCAACAGCTTTATAAGTAACTTTACCTTCAATTGTATTAAAACCTTTCGCTAAATCTTGATGCTGCAACCCAGCTTCACGATAGCCCTTATTGGCAATTTGCAATCCATAGCCTACCGTGACGTTCGTTAAAGCAACTGTGGATGTCTGCGCGACTGCACCAGGCATATTAGCAACAGCATAATGCACAACACCGTGCTTCACATAGGTCGGATCACTGTGTGTTGTAATACGGTCGATAGTCTCAATCGAGCCGCCTTGATCGATGGCTACGTCCACAATGACGGAACCTGGTTTCATCGTTTTGACAACAGCTTCAGTCACAAGTCGTGGCGCACGGCTGCCCGGAATCAATACGGCGCCGATCAGCAGATCCGCCTTCTTGACAGCTTCGGCAATATTGCTTCCGTGCGACATCAACGTGCGTAGACGTCCTTGGAACTGGTCATCCAATTGGCGCAACCGCTCTGGATTTACATCAAGAAGCGTCACGCTCGCTCCAAGACCAACAGCCATTTTGGCCGCTTGCGTCCCCACCACGCCTCCGCCGATGATCACGACTTCAGCTGGCGCTACTCCTGGAACTCCGCCAAGGAGAATGCCTTTTCCACCTTTGGACTTCTCCAAGAATTGTGCGCCGATTTGAATGGACATCCTGCCAGCCACTTCACTCATCGGTGTCAGAAGCGGAAGAGATCCGTTATTTAGTTGAATGGTTTCATAAGCGATGGCGATGACTTTCTTGTCCGTTAACGCCCGGGTCAACTCGGATTCTGCAGCAAGATGCAGGTAAGTGAACAGAATTAAGCCTTCGCGGAAATACCCGTATTCCTCAGCAAGCGGTTCTTTTACTTTAAGCACCATCTCAGCCGACCAAGCATCCTCAGCCGTAGGCACGATTATTGCTCCTGCCGCCAAATAATCCTTATCCTCGAAGCCGCTGCCCAAACCAGCACTAGCTTCAATCCAAACCTCATGCCCATAATGTTTAAAAGAGGCTACGCCCGCTGGGGTAATTCCAACACGATTTTCATTGTTTTTAATTTCTTTCGGCACACCAATAATCATGCTCATACATCTCCTTCACCTATATCCAGAATTGTTCTTGCTGTATGGCATCCACAAGACGAATCATATCGGCGGCTTCCACTTCACCAATGTTGCCAATTCGGAACGTGTTGGCATTCGTAATTTTACCCGGATAGATCACAAAACCTCTGAGCTTCAATTTCTCATATAAAGTTTGGAACTGGAACGCTTCACTTTCCGGATATAGGAAGGAAGTAATGATTGGCGACTGCAACGCCTCTGGCAGTAATGTCTCAAATCCGAGTACCTTCATTCCTTTGACGAGTGCCCGTTGGCTTGTTTTGTATCGATTGTATCTGGCGATAACTCCGCCTTCATCTGACAACTCTTTCAGTGCCTCATAGAAAGCACGTACGACGTGAGTAGGTGATGTAAAACGCCATTTGCCATTGTAATTCTCCATTTTATCCCACTGGTCAAACAAATCAAGGGAATGGGAACGCGCCCATCCGGCACACTTTTTCATTTCATCAATCTTGGCGATAATAAAACCGAATCCTGGGACACCCTGTATGCACTTGTTAGCGCTGCTGATCAAGAAATCAATCTGTAAGTCCGTGATATCCATCGGAATTCCGCCAAAGGAGCTCATCGCATCTACGATATAAGTTTTGTTATATTTCTTAACTATGTGGCCCACCGCTTCTATCGGATTCAACATGCCTGTCGTCGTCTCACAATGAACAACAGCCACGTGCGTAATATCCGTTTCTTTGCGCAGCGTATATTCCAATTGATCCAAATCTGGAGGTTGAACCTCCCCGTTATCCAAGAGAACCAGCGGAATGTTCAGCATTTTTGCCATTTGAGCCATCCGTTGACCATAAGCACCATTCGCCATAACCAGAATTTTGCCATCCTGTGGAATAACGCTTCCGATGACCGATTCTACACAAAATGAGCCGCTGCCTTGCATAAGAACGGAGGTATAAAGCGAAGTCTCCTTGGTCGCTAATTGGACAAGTTTAGCGCGAATATCCTGTACAATTCGATTATAATCATCATCCCACGTACACCAGTCTTTCAACATGGCTGCTTTTACCCTTTTGCTAGTCGATAGGGGTCCAGGGGTCAAAAGCAAATAGGGGTTATCTTCGATCAAATCAATATTCATTGTTGAAACCTCCTTAGGTATATTCATCTATTGGCCACCTATTGATAAACGGGCGTTAATATCATCAATCACTTTCACAAGATCGCCGATCGTCGGGATCACGTAATCAGCCCCAGCTTGACGGAAACGTTCTTCCACAACGGCCATTTTTGCTGCCAATTCCGCAGCAGGCAGTGTATGGACTTCCTCCTCGGTAAGACCGAGCTCGCTTCCTCCTTTTACAACCCCTACGCTCCATGCGCCTGCATGGACACCTTCTTGAATATCACTGACCGTATCGCCTACTTTGACAATTGCCTGGAACGGATAAACCCCTAGATTCACGGCATTCGCGTAACACATCCACGGATACGGCCGCCCAGCTTTAACTTCGGAAGGAGTAACCAAAGAATCCGGTTCATACCCTTTCAATTTCGCTTCCCGGCTCACAACTTCCATCATTTCTGCGGTATATCCGGTCGTAGAACCAATTTTCAGTCCTCTAGCTCGCAGTTCCTTTACTAGGTCCAGGGCTCCAGGGATCAGATCCGTATAATTCGGTAAAATTTCAAAAAGCAAAGGTTCGAAATCGGCATACAAATCATCCACATCCGCATTGGTAGGCAAAGCTCCGAATTTATCTTTCCATAGCTGTGCGATTCTTGGAATGGCGCATAACGTATGGATATGATCCCATTTCAAAAGTCCCATCGGACCGCGCGCTTCTTCCGCTGTTATGGCAATGTCCCGCTTCTCAAATATCCGCAAGAATACGTCCAGTGGTGCAAAACATCCATAATCAACCATCGTACCTGCCCAATCAAAAATAACCGCTTGAATCTGACCTTCATAATTTCTCGACATCATTACCATCCCTCTCCTAGTTAGCAAATCTATATTTATTCTGACGTGATCCACTCTACATGCATTTGTTCTAGTTCAGCTTCCCATTCTTCCGGTGCAGGAACATTGCTGACGATGACATCGATATCCCGCAAGTCCGCCATTTTATAAAATTGCACCATGCCTATTTTGGAATGGTCGGAGACCACAATGTTCATTTTGGCCTGTTCCATCATCTTCTTCGCTAACTGACCGCGTTTTTCATCAAAAGATGTGATCCCTTTGTCAATCATCATCCCATCGATGGAGATAAACGCTTTGTCTGCATAAAAATGCTCCACCATTTTCTCCGCCAATGAGCCGACAACCCTGGATTGCAGTGAACTTACTTTGCCGCCAATGAAAAATATTTCCCCGGAGTACAACTCCCTGTTCTTATACGCAATGAGCGAATGGAGCGCAGGAATGGAGTTTGTTAATATCGTGAGATTCTCCTTATCAAGCAAATGTTCGATCATCTGCAGCGTCGTCGAGCCATCATCGATAAAGATCACTTCATTGTCCTGGGCAAGGGCAGCAGCTGCTTTGCCTATTTTACGTTTTTCCTCTACATTCAGTACTTTTCTGTTCAAATGGGAAGGCTCTTCTCGGGAATGATTAACCTTCACCGCTCCGCCGTAGACCCGCTTCAACTTGTTAGACTCTTCAAGATCCTCCAAGTACCTGCGCACGGTTTCCGAAGAAACCTGGAGCACCTCGACAAGCTCATTGGTAATAACTTTGCCTTCGGAATTGATTTGATTAAGGATATACTCCTTGCGTTCTTCCCCGATAAGTGACACGAACGTTAACCTCCTTACACAACTGCCTCGTTGTTAATTGGTAGCGGCTACTTTCGGATCTGCCAAGCCTCTGTTTTCTTTCTTACTTTTTTGGAAAGCAGGGTGTATAGCAGTCTTACGATAATATTCGTAATCACGATGAGCACCGCCATTGCTGCTGCCGCAGCTACATCTCCTGCATCCTCCATACTCACCAATGCCACTGCCGCTAAGTTCAAATCCGCAGAGCGCAGAAACACAACAGCAGAAACAGTAACCATCGAGTTGACAAAAAGGTACATCGCAATTTCAATGATCGCCGGCAGACACATAGGAACCGTTACTCTCAGCAGTGTTTTGTAAAAGGGTACGCGCATCGATTCGGAAACGAGCTCGAACTCTTTATCCAGCTTCTTCAGTGCTGTGGTTGCTGTGATGAAAGGCACCCCATAGAAGTGGGTGATATTGGCAAGTACAAGGATAATCATGGATCCATAAATCCAGTTCATGGGATTGTTCGGATTATTAAAGAAGAAAATGTAAGCCAAACCAATGACCATCCCCGGCAGTGCTAACGGCAGTACCGACAGAAAATAGCCAATCTGCCTAAGTCCGTTCAAATGACGCGACTTCTCGATTAGATAGGCAAACAGAAACGTGACGATTGTCCCGACAATTGCTGTGAAGAACGATACCTGCAAACTGGTCCAGAACGGATCAAGTCCTGACCCTGCAACATGGGAGAAATCATAATGTTTGAAGCTGAAATTCAAGTTATAAGGCCAAACTTTAATCAACGAAGCACATGCGATCGTAAGTAATGGAATGAGTATTAGGATAGAAATGATTACACCAAACAGTTGATAGACGGTGTCGCGAGCTTTCCCCGCAACAATCCGATAGGGTGTTGATTTGGAAGAAAGCATGGAGCGTTGTTTTCTTTCTACCATTCGGTCTACTACAAAAGCGATAATCGCTGGAACGGTTAACAAAATACCAACTGTAGCGCCCATTGACATATTTTGCTGACCAATAACTTGCTTATAAATATCAGTGGCTAATACGTTGAATTTGCCGCCGATTGCTTGTGGCGCCCCGAAATCCGTAAAGCAAGCCGTGAAACAAACGAAGATGGCACTGATTAATCCATACTTGACCGAAGGCAAGGTAACCGTCAGGAACGTTCTCACTTTGCCTGCCCCCAATGTCTCCGCCGCTTCATACAAACGCTGATCTGTGATCGACATAGCAGTAATGAATATGAGAAAAGCTTGTGGGAACAAATAAATGACTTCGGAAATGACGATGCCCACAGGACCATAGATCGGGATATGAATACCACTCGGCAATGCTCCAAAAAAACCAGATGTCAGAATTCCTTGATTGCCAAAAAGATACGTTAAAGCAATTCCATGCATCATGGTCGGTTCAAAAAGCGGCAGCATTGCGACATAATGCAAATAGGCTTTACCTCGGATGGCCGTCCGGCTTATCCCATACGCATATAAGAAGGCTAGGGTAACGGCAATACCTGTAGAAAGCAATGAAACCCACACCGTATTCCACAAGGATTGCGCCAAAGATGGTGTTGTAAAATATTTGATAAAATTCTGAATTCCGATGAACTCTGCATTCGTATTGAAAAAAGCTTTACTGAACAGTAAACAGAGAGGCACTAATATCGTAAACGTCAAAGTGATAACAAGTACAACGATAAGGAAGTTTTGTAAATTGAGGAGTTCTCCCCAGTTTCGGCGAACAGGCGGTGTCCAGGCATCGCTTCGCTTCTCCATCACGCAATCACCATGTCATCTGGTGTAAAGGTAATGACTCTTTCTTGCGGAAACTCAACAGATACTTCAGCAAACTTCATCAAATTCAGTTTCTGTGCATGCTGGGAAGAGACATCCACGGAGAGCATCTGATTCCCTAACAATTCCTTCAACTCACGGATGGGCTGCAAAAGCAATCTATAAAACGGACCTCTAAACTCCATGTGCTTAACGACAGCCTGGTAACCTGAACCTGGAGAAGAAATACGAATATGTTCGGGTCTGACGGCAAAATTGGTGAGCGGTATGTTCCCTTTGCGAAGCCCATAGGCCAAGAAGTTAATGGATCCTATAAAATCCGCTACAAAAGGCGATTCCGGTTGATCATACACATCCTGAGGGCTTCCAACTTGCATAATTTCAGCATTATTCATAACGACAATCCGATCTGCCATGGTCAATGCCTCTTCTTGATCATGGGTGACCATGATTGTTGTAATACCCAATTTTTCTTGCAGGCTACAAATTTCTTCACGCAGTTTGGTCCGAACTTTGGCATCTAAGGCCGACAATGGCTCATCTAACAGGAGAAAATCAGGCGATAAAACGACAGCTCTGGCAAGGGCAACACGCTGCTGCTGGCCTCCTGAAAGCTGTGAAGGATAGCGTTCTTTCAAATGCAGTAAATCGACCAGCGACAGCGCCTCACTTACTTTGTCACTAATTTCCTTCTTCGTAAGTTTCCTCCCCTGCAGCCCGTAAGCCACATTCTGAGCTGCTGTTAAATTTGGAAATAAGGCGTAAGATTGAAAGACCATACCGAAGTTTCGTTTGGATGGCGGCAGATTCGTGATGTCCTTGCCCCCAACCGTTATTCGCCCACGCGTCGGTTTCTCAAGACCGGCGATGATACGCAGCAAGGTTGTTTTACCACAGCCGCTTGGGCCGAGCAAACAAATGAATTCATTCTTTTTAATATCAATATTTATTTCTCTGAGCGCTGTAAAGGAGTCAAATGTTTTGTTCACACCTTGAATAGATAAATATGCTTCTGTCATAAGCTGCCTCCTTGAACTTAGATTTGAGAAGGGAGCGACTGCTGACCTAGACAGGTCTAGGCAGCAGCCGTTCAATAAACTGGCTTCGTTATTTCGGTTCACTCTTCGTGTTATATCGTTTATCCCATTCAGCCAAAATACTTGCCCGATTCTTCGCAATTTCGTTTAAATCGCTTTTGATTAATTGTTTGATCGGGTCCACTTTGTAACCTTCAGGAAGTACTGAACTGTCAGTTTTGATAGCCAAGATGGCATAGTTTTTGTTGTATTCTTTCATAGCTTCATCTGTAATTGCCCAGTCCAGGAACTGTTGGGACACTTGTTTAATCGTTTTTTTCTTAATAAGTGCATTAGCTTCTACGTCCCATCCGGAGCCTTCTTTCGGGAACACAACCTCTACCGGAGAACCGTTCTTTTTCTCCTGCAAACCGCGATATCCAAAAGAAATACCGATTGGGTACTCTCCCGTGCCAGCCAACTTAGCGGGCTTCGATCCGGAGTGAACATACATGGCAACATTATCATGCAGTTTGTTCATATAGTCCCAAGCCTTTTCTTGCCCCTCCAATTGGACTAATCCAGATACGGTCAGGAAGCCTGTTCCTGAGGAGGACGGGTTAGGCATCGTGATAAGCCCTTTATATTCCGGCTTAATTAAATCGGCATACGATTCAGGAATTGGCAATTTACGCTTATCCATCTCCGTTTTGTTGACGATGAAAGCTGTCTCCCAAGCATCGATGCCAACCCAATGTGCCGGTACATTTTTATCTTTAAATTCTGGAAGTATGCGATCTACCCCTTGCGGAGCATAGGGTTCTAACTGATTACTTTGGTCGAGCACCAACAAGCTTGTTGCCGCTAATCCCCATACAATATCTGCTTGCGGATTGTCTTTCTCGGCCAGCAGCTTAGCTGTGATTACTCCCGTCGAATCTCGGACAATGTTAAGTTTAATATCGGGATATTTCTTTTTGTAACTAGCTAGATAGCTCTTGATCGCATCATCTTCCAGTGCCGTATACACCGTCAATTCCTTACTGGTTGAATCTATATTGCCTTTTCCAGCAGAACTTGCGACTGCTCCAGGTGTCGACTCAGTGATGGTTGCAGATTTGCCGCATGCCGATAATAATGTAACCAATGTAACCGCAACGACTAAACTTCTAGTTAATTTTTTCATTGTTCCGATTCCTCTCCTGGTTATAATCTGTTCCTTCCGATACTACACACGCTTCTCTCTACTTTAATTTTGTAAGGTCTGGGTGCAAAACGTTGTTTACGCTGATCGGCTATCGATCAAAGATCCCCCCCACATCGTTTTCCTTCAGTAATAAACTTAAAAACAACCTTATTTAATTGATTTTAATTGTTTTTGGTTGTTTTTATAATGGAATTATAAGCTTTTCTCCTCGAATGTGTCAACCACTTTAATGTCACTATAGGTGACATGACAGCAATTTATTTTCGAAATACTCCTAAAAACATAGAAAACAGGAATATCAACCCGATTGCGTCATGAAATATAACGCGAACATCACACGAAACCATCGAAAAATACAAAAAAGAGGCTTTCCCTCGGTCATATAATGACATGGGACAGCCTCTTTATAGAGCCGATTCAAATAGCGGGAAAAACCCCCTTTATTTAAGCAAGTTCTAGTTCAGAAAACAAAATAACTGGAAAAATTACCGTTAATTTACTCTTTAACCCTGCTTCCAAGCTCAATCATCCCCATCAACAGGAGAAATTCCCTTTATTCATGCTGCAGCCGTGTTACTTCATTATTTAGCGGTAGTTATTCCCGTTAATCTAAGGAGGTGCTCTCACAAGCGCACAAAAGGCTGTCCCTCAGTCAAATAATGACTTCGGGACAGCCTCTCTTGACTAACTACTTAACTTCCTCTAAAGGGTTGTAATGTCCATAAAACATTTTCTCTCGTCCCTCTGCTTCCCCCAGCGTGGAACAAGAACTTCTTTCAATTATTTTACTTTGAATGATGACATTTCTCTGGACGTCAGCCGATAGTACACCTAGTTGTTTCATTAACAGTCTGACCGATTGAGCACCTAATTCCGATGGCTGCAAATCCATACTGGTTAGCGATGGATTCGATTGAACCATCATGGATAAATCTCCGCATATAACGAAAACGGAAACATCTTCAGGGACTTTGAGATTAAGGTCTTTAATTGCATTAAGAACGCTGAAAGCCGTGCGGTCATCATCAGCAATGATTGCAGTTACCCCTTTCTTAAGTTCCCCGAGAGTGGCCATCGTTTCCTCGTACCCGTAATCCATGTATACATTTGAGCTTAGATCAGGCTTATGGTGTATCATGTGCTCTTCGACTTGAAGATGATGATCTTCCATTGCTTTGATGAAGCCCTCTTTTCTATCGATGGATACTGTCATTAACTCGTTAGCATTTAAAAACATAATGTTTCGATGACCTTTTCCAATTAAATATTCACAAATATGATAACTTACTGCTCGGTTGTCATTATCTACACTATACGCATTAAGAACCGTTGGATTCATGACCCTGCCAACCGTAACGAATGGAATGTTCTCCGAGTCCATTAGATGAATTCGCTCATCATTTGTTGTTGGACGCATGACAACAGCACCATCGATTGGGTAACTAGACAAGAACGGGGTTTGAACCTTTTGCAAAGGAATCATATCCAGCAGCACCCGGTATCCGTAATAGGAGGCTTCGAGTATGACCCCATTGATGAATTGTGTATGAAAGGCGCTAAAAAAGAAGTTGCCATGCGGGATTGTTAACCCGATCGCCATCGTTTTCTTCGTCACCAAGCTGCGAGCGATATGATTCGGCACATAATTCAACTGCTTGGAAACACGTAATACTCGCTCTTTCACTTCATTGCTTGTGGGTCTCTTTTGGCTAAAAACATTGGAAACGGTTCCCTTCGACACTTTTGCTAACTTGGCAACGTCATCTATTTTAGCCATATCTGTATAAACATCCCTTCAGAAAACCATCCATTTATGCTAATTTTTCATTGAGCTGCTCCACTAATTCAATTAACTCCAGCGGATGGCTGATAGTATATTGGGGGATTTCACTTTCGTCTGCGTGCAGTTTCGGATATCGTGGCGTCCAGCTCAAGAAGATGCTCGTGATCCCCATTTGGTTGGCCCCTTTGACGTCCCTGCTCAAGTTGTTGCCGACCATGACAATCCGGTAACAGTCCTGTTCGCTGAGATCTAAAGCGCCAATCGCTGCTTTAAACATCCGAGGACTTGGCTTGGAGGCTTTGACCGTCTCCGAATACACCATCGTCGTAAAATAATCGTACAGACCATTTTGCGTCAAAATATTTTTAAAAGATTGGGCATTGCCGTCTGCTACAATTGCAAGTGTATACCCCCGTTCAGCCAGCGTCTTCACCATGATATCAGCTCCTGGAATCACATTAGCTTGAATAACAATATCATGATCATCCCTAATTTCAGTGCCTTCATCGATAATGGTGTCGCCGCAGTCCAGGAAAACAATTAGTTTCTTTTGCGCTGAAATATTCGTCCTATCATGACTCATGAGTTACACCTCTCAGGTTTAGTTGATTCGCGTAGTGACACGCAGCAAAATGATTATTATCATTGCCTATAGCTTGCAATTCAGGTTCTTGCCCAACACATTTATCCGTTTTATACCGGCATCTCGGGTGAAAATGACAACCGCTCGGAGGATTAGCCGGATTAGGAACTTCTCCTTCCAGAATAATACGGTCCTTCTTCGTATTGGGATCTGGCTCTGGTACGGCTGACAGAAGCGCTTCGGTATACGGGTGCATCGGATGGGTAAATAACGAATCAACAGGCGCCAACTCTACGATTTTACCCAAGTGCATGACCGCGACCCGATCGGAAATGTTCTGTACGATCGATAAATCATGCGAAATGAAAATATAGGTGATCTGAAGCTGCTCTTGCAAATCCTTCAGCAAATTAATAATTTGGGCTTTAATCGAGACATCCAACGCCGACACGGCTTCATCGCAAACGATCAGTCTTGGTTGGGAAATGAGAGATCTCGCAATCGCTATTCGCTGTCTTTGCCCGCCAGAGAAAGCGTGAGGATACCGTTTGAGATAACTGACATTTAAGCCCGTTTTTTCGGCAATTAAGGTCACTTTCTCATCCAATTGTGATTTCGACAGCTTGAAGTTGGCCAAAAGCGGCTCGGAAATAATGTCATACACGCTCATTCTAGGACTTAGAGATGAAAAAGGGTCCTGAAAAATCATTTGAATATCTTTGCGATATTTCTTGAATGCTTTTCCCCGTAATCCCAAAAAGTCTACTTGCCCTTCTCCCTCCGGATGATAGAGAACTTGCCCCGATGTTGCATCCATCCCTCTCACAATACATCGTCCTAAAGTCGTTTTACCGCAGCCTGACTCTCCGACAATGCTTAACGTCTCTCCTTCCAAAAGTTCAAAAGAAACATTATTCAGCACACGGATGGAGGAAGGTTTACTAAACAGCTTATTTGTGGATTTCACTTGAAAATCCTTGTTCAACTGATTTACTTTCAAAATTGGTTTAGACATGCTTATTCTCCCTCGCCCTCAGCCTTGTAGAGAAAACATCTCACCATGTGGTTATCGGAGATATGCGTTTTCGGAACAGCTTGCGTATTGCATACACCTTCGATTCGATCTGAACAGCGCTCGTAGAAACCGCACATCGGTGGCATATTGGTTGCCATTGGCACTGTTCCATCGATGGATTCCAACCTTGCATGCCTGTTTCCAGATAACTTGGGCATGGATTTGAGCAGCCCTTTGGTGTAGGGATGTTTAGGATTATTGAAAATTTCTTTCACTGTTGATTGTTCGACTATCTTCCCCAAGTACATAACAGCAACTTCATCACACATTTCTGCAATAATCCCAAGATCATGAGTTACCAGCAAAATAGCCATACCAAATTCACGTTGAAGTTCCTTCATAAGCTCCAGTACTTGCGCTTGAATCGTTACATCCAGCGCTGTAGTAGGCTCGTCGGCAATTAACAATTCTGGATTGCAGGACAAGGCCATTGAAATCATCGCCCGCTGACGCATCCCCCCGGAGAACTCATGCGGGAACTGGTCAAAACGCTTCTCTTGATCGGAAATCCCGACCTTACTAAGCATATCCAGCGCAATTTTTTTAGCCTCTTTTTTGTTCTTGGTTCGGTGGATTAAAATAGCTTCCATGATCTGGTTCCCGATCGTGTACATCGGTGAAAATGCGGTCATCGGCTCTTGAAAGATCATGGCTATTTTTCTGCCACGAATCGAACGTATTTGTTTACTACGTGTAGGTAACGACAATAAATCCAACTGATTTAATGCTTTCTCCGATTCGGAGTGATACACAATCTTTCCAGTGGTTTCGCACTCTTTGGGATTAATGCTAATAATCGCTCTGCTAGTCAAACTTTTCCCACAGCCGGACTCACCAACAAGGCCCAGCGTCTTCCCCTTTTTAATGTCAAAGTCAACGCCATCAACGGCCTTCATTTCTCCATTATCCATTTGAATGCGAATCTTAAGATCTTGGACAGACAGAAGGGGGCGTTCAGATTGTGAAACGGAGGCTTGCGATGTCATAGGATCCCCTCGCTTTAGACTAGAATGAGTTACTTCTTGTACGGATCAGCAGCATCGCGCAATCCATCACCAAGAAAGTTAAAAGTTAAAACCGTCACGATAACAAAACCCAAAGGGATCAATTTCCACGGATACAAAGCAACATTCTCGATTTGCTGTGCTTCCTGCAGCAGAACTCCCCAGCTCGTAGCAGGCGAGCGTATTCCGAGGCCTAGGAAACTCATGGCTGTTTCGCCAAGAATCATACCAGGTATGGCTAAGGTCGTCGCTACAACCAAATAAGAGATAAATCCAGGCAACAGATGTCTAATAATAATTTTCGCGTCACTGACCCCGGCAATTTTGGCCGCCAACACATACTCCTCATTTTTCAAAGAGATAAACTTCCCTCTAGCAACCCTGGCTAATTCCGTCCAACCAATAAAGGCGAAGATGATGACAATATACAAATACATAGTGACAATAGGAACCCTCGCCGGTATTGCAGCTGACAATGCCATCCATAACGGCAGCGTCGGAAATGAACGAATGATTTCAATACTCCGCTGTATAACCGAGTCCAGCCAACCACCGAAATAACCGGATACCCCTCCGATAAACAAACCTAAAATAAAGCTAATTGATACGCCTATAAGGGGGATACTTAATGAAATTTGACTTCCTAAGAAAACACGGGATAATAAATCTCTGCCCATACCGTCCGTACCGAACAGAAATATGCGTCCCGGAGCATCAACACCAAATAGATGGATACTCGTTGAAAATAGACCTAAAAACTTATAGGTTTCACCTTTTACAAAAAAGCGAACCGGATGACGAACGTTCTCGTCTTGGACAAATATTTTCCGGAGTGTCACAGGGTCCCTTCCCGACTTCAGCTCATTCACGAATGGCCTCAGATGAAACTGGCCTTCTGCATCCTTGAAGCTTACTTTTACAGGAGGCGCATTGACATATTTACTGTCATAGCTTTGCAAGCCATACGGCGCAAGAAACTGTGCAAATAGGGCCGCTACATAAAAACACGCGAGAATAGTTAAGCTGATGCGGGCCAATTTATGCTTTTTTAAACGACGATACATCAGTCGCCACTGCGAACTGTGGGAAAGATCACCTTTGGGGGCATCTTTGATTGGCGCTATCTTCTGTCTTCCGACGATTGGTATTGTTTTCATGGTCACATACCTCTGAACTCAGTGCGAATTTTTGGATCGAGCCATGCCAATAAAATATCTGAAATCAATGTACCCAGAACCGTCAAAACAGCCATAAACAATAGCCATGTACCCGCCAAATACATATCCTGAGCTAAGAGAGCGTTATACATAACAGGTCCCTGGATGGGAAGATTGAGAACAATCGCTGTAATGGTGGAACCTGTGAAAATGGATGTTAGCGACCAGCCTATTGTGCTCACGATCGGGTTCATAGCTGCACGTGTCGGATACTTGACTAATATTTTCGTTTCGGATAAGCCCTTTGCTCTTGCTGTCACCACATTTGGCTTATTCAGTTCGTCCAGCATTTGACCTCTCATAACTCGAATCAACTCGGCCGTATTCGCCAAACCAATAACGATAACTGGAATGATCATATGCTTGAGTAAATCCATTACCTTATCTAACGACCAACCGGCATTAACGAATTCACTTGAAAATAGACCTAACAAGGGATCGCCAAAGTATACATAGGACAAATACATTAATATAATTGCCATTAAGAAATGCGGCGTTGCCATGCCAAGAAAGCCGATAGCCGAAAAAATATAATCACCAATCGAATATTGCTTTACAGCGCAGTAAATACCGATCGGAACCGCTACTGCGTATGTGAATGCCATAGTCACCAAAGAGACGATAATCGTTAACCCCATATATTGCGAGATAACCGTCGTAACCGGTTTGTTATAGCTGAAGGAATATCCGAAGTCGAAGTTCGTTATCATATTGCTCATCCAAGCTACATACTGAATAAACCAAGGCTGATCCAATTTCAAGCTTGCTCGCATTGCAGCTATATCGGCTTCTGACATGACATCGCCTGCAACCGACATTTTAGCGGCATACGTAGACACATAGTCACCTGGTGGAAGCTGAATAATGTAGAAGACAATCATGGAGATAAAGAAAATAACCGGTATAACCAAGACGATTCTTTTTAAAATATAGTGGAGCATCTCTACCCTATCCTCTCCGTATCATTCAAGAATGCCGCTGAACGATACAGGGGGAATTGGAATCCCCCTATGCCGCTCAAAGCTTATTTATGGTTTGATAAAAAATTGCGCGGGATGTCCGTGCCCTAAGCTGCGGAATTCATCAGAATATACTAATTCTTTGGGTACGTTACCCATTTTATTGGAAGCGACCACAAGACGTGGTGTAGGACCAGCGTAGCCGATAATCCATTGATTTTTCTGATGCAGCTTCACAATCTCGTTACTCCACTTCTCGATCTCCTCTTTACTTGTAGATGCTTTAACTTTATTCCAGTAGTCGAGAATTAAAGCTACATCGCCTTCTGGTTTGACACCTTCTTTGCCATTGGAAGACGAGTACAATCCATAATGTCCATACCAAGGCGTCAACACCCTCAGAGGAACAAGCGTATCAGGACGGAAAGCTACGTTAACGAGCGAGATATTTTCTGTTGTCGCGGGAATTTTATTCGCATATTTAAGCTCTTGATGAGTTCCTTGATCCACAACTTTAAGGTCTACTTTAATGCCTACTGCTTCATAATACTTTTTGACAAGCTCCAGGAAACTAGCTGTATTCGTACTACCTTCAATGATTGTAATCGTCAGATCAGAACCGTCTGCATTCAGCCGGAAATTATTCTTGTCGCGTTTGGTCAAACCAATCTCATCCAGCAGCTGATTAGCCCGATTCACATCGAACTTACTCCATTGATTTGCCCATCCTGCTTGGTAACCAACCAACCCTTCAGGAACCGATGCTTGCTGAGGAGCGCCTAAACCGTTCGTAACAATTTCCGAAATTTCCTTTCGATCGACGGCAACAGACAATGCCTCTCTAAATCGAATATCCTGAAACAGCTTGCGCAGATTCGGATCTGCAATCGTCTGATTCAGCTGCAGGCCAGCACTTGACCAATTGGGAGTCGTCCAAGGCATAACACGGAACCCTGCTTTTTTCTCATTTTCCTTGAGGACTGTGAAATCTTTAAAATCGAAATCAAGCAGATTATAATCACCAGCCAGTGTTCCCAGAATACGTTGTGCAGGATCCTGTACTTTGGTAGCAACGATGCGATCCATATACGGAAGCTGATTGCCCTCTTTATCTGTTTTCCAGTAATAAGGATTGCGTTCCATAATAAACTGATCGCTGTTCGGGTCATTTTTTGCCACCCAAGCTCGCAAGGTCGGGATTTGTGGATTCACCCAATAGTAGTAGCCTGTTGCGACTAAGAACGTTTTTACGTCTTCAAAGCCCCATTTTTTCGCAATCTCAAGTGCTTTCTCTTGGCCGACAAATTCAGGAAGAATCGTTTTTTGGAAATGCGCTGGTGCGAAGAACCATTTGTTGTCTATCGCGACGCGTTCCAGAAATTGTACGCTTGGATACTTGTGCACAACCTTAAACGTATAGTCATCAACCTTAGTAACTGTCGCCAAAGCCTTCTCTCCTGTTACAGGGTCAACAGAGTAATAGGCATCATATATTTTTTTGCCGAACGTTTCTTTGGTAAGCATGTGCTCCCAGTAGAAGAGAACATCATCGGCCGTAAACGGCACTCCGTCTGACCATTTCATGCCTTTTCTTAAATGGATCGTGAATTCGGTAGAATCTTTGTTCACCTCATAGCTTTTGGCCACATTAGGTTCAACCGTACTTCCATCTTTTTTGAAACGGAACAGAGCTTCCTCTGTAGGCTGACCTACTGCCCAACGGTCATTCGGTCCGGTCCATGGCATCTTCCAATCTCCGCCGTATTTGCCGATCTCCTCGGTTACGGTTTCTACCATGATATCTTCCTTGGCAGGCATCCGTTCAGTCACTGGCTTTAGTGTGCCTGCGCTCACAAGCTTAGTAAGCATAGGAGCTTCTTTGAATCCATCTGTTTTTGCTGGAGCGGAGGCAACAGGAGCCGTCGTTGCCTCTACGGCAGAGCTCGCCTTGGGACTAACTTCACTTTCACTCTCGCAGGCAGCAAAAACAATAGCAAAAATCATCATCATTAAGCCCAAAAATAGGCGGTTTATTTTCAAACCTATCCCCTCCATCATTCATCTGGCACTTCAATCTTCCTCATCACGAACTGGAAATTGGTTCCCTTCCACCCCCTAGATAGATTCAAGCTTAAACCGGTTTAAGTAAAATGAGAACTAAGGAAAGCGCTTTCTTAATATCGCGCCAAAGAGAACAACAAATAACCGATTAAATCGGTTTAACAAAGCACATAACCACAGGGTAATCCCCCTCTTCCGAGAGGAATTAAACGTATGGTATGGATATTTGTTAAACCGATTTAATCTTGATCACTTAGAATGTAAGCGCTTAACTAATACCTGTATCGTACAGCGGATTACTGGAAAATGCAATAAGTTTTTTTGGAATAATTTGGTGTCGAATTCCGTCGTACTCACCATTTCATCAGGTGAATTTTCGACGATATTCGTCAGTTTCAGCAAGGAAAACAAGAAAAGAAACCATCCTGAATGCATCCGCTAAGGGCGCTTATCCAGGATTGGAAACAGCAGCTTCTGATTCGGTTTGGTAAACATGTTCGTTTTCCAAATAACCTCCGAACCCGTATCGATCATTCCCTTCACCTTCTGTCCATTACTCAGTTGAACCGCTGTCTTTAGCGCCACATAACCCATATTGAACGGCTTTTGGACGACCATCGCCTGAATGATTTCCTCTTCCAGGAAACCGATTTCTTCCATGGAACTGTCGAAGCCAATCAACTTGACCTCCCCAGGCCTCCTCGAGTCGTGAAGCGCCTTTGCCGCGCCAAGGGTTGAAGGCTCATTTAATCCGACAATCCCCTTCAGATCCGGATAATCCTTCAGAAGCTTCATCGTAATGTCGTAAGCTATGCCCGAAGACCCCTCGCTGTAATAGGTATTAAGAATTTGAAATCCCATGTCCTTTTGAATGGCAGCACGAAGACCGTTTTCCCTTTCAATCGCTGTAGACGACCCTTTAATGAAATTAATAATGGCTACTTGCCCGCGATTCGGGAGTGTCTGGATCAGCGCTTCACCCGCTTTTTTCCCCGCTTCCACATTATCCGTGGCGATAAAGGACTTAGAAATGCCTCCCCTGAGACCAGAGTCCACGGTAATCAAGGGAATGCCGGCTTTCACAATTTCGTGTGCGATAGGCACCGTTCGCTCGTAATCTAGAGCCGACAAGACAATCGCCTTCGGCTTCATCGCCATTACTTCGCGTAATAGCCGAATTTGACCATCGACATCTTGTTCGGTCTCTGTGCCGACTACTTTCACCTCACTCCCCATCTCTGTGGCAGCGGCATTGACGCCTTGCTCGACGACCTGCCAGAACTCAATTTGCTTATCGATCGTCTTGGGTACAAAAACGATGGGCTGATTATTTTTACCTGCTGTTTTTAAGCCGTACATATAAACAACAATGGACAAAAACGCGATGACAATTAAGAATAACCAGCGCTTCATTCGTCTTTCACCTCCAACTCCGAGCAAGGAATCCGCAATGTGACCGTCGTTCCTTCTTCAAGCTCACTTTCGAAAGACAAGCCATACGCTGAACCATAAAACAGCTGAATACGATGATGTACATTCCAAACGCCGAGCCCCTGATCCTTGGAAGGCCCCAGCAAGCCTAGCAGCTTGGCTTTATCCATACCTAAACCGTTATCGCTTACAGTAATTTGAATAACTGCGTCAACCAACTGGCCTTGAATCCGAATATGCCCCTGTTCTTCCATTCGCCTAATGCCGTGGTAAATCGCATTTTCCACGAGCGGTTGAAGAACTATTCTTAGAATGCGGCAGCCTTGCAGCTCTTGTTCAACTTCAATCTCATAAGAAAATTTATTCGTATATCGCATCGACTGAACCGTTAGATAGTTAGCCAAGTGCTCCATTTCCATGGAGACGGAAACCTCTTGTTCCCCTTTACCAATACTGTACCGCAGCATTTTGGAGAGTGCCATGGTCATCTTCACGACTTCTCTCATTTTGTTCGTTTCCGCCATCCAAATGATAGATTCCAGTGTGTTATACAAGAAATGGGGATTGATTTGGGATTGCAGCGCTTTGATTTCACTTGTCCGAAGCAGCGCCTGTTCATGAACAATTTGCTTCATGAGGTCTTTTATTTTGACAATCATCACATTGAAGGTTCTCGCTAACTTCCCGATCTCATCGGCTTGCGTGATATCCGCTCGAATGTCAAAATTGCCCTGCTCAACCTGTTTCATATTCGCTTCCAGCTTCTTAATCGGTCTGCTGAGTGTAAAAGAAAGTACGATCGAAATACCCAGCGCGATAATCAAACAAACACTGCCCCATAGAACCGTAGAGAGCTGCATCTTTTTCTTATTGGCAACTAGCTCTTCGGGATACGTGACACCGACAATTTTCCAACCGAAATTCGTCGTTCGGATCGATAATATTTTCTCATGCTGATTCTCTTTCAAAGATAGCTGCCCGTCTTCCGAGGCTAGAATCGCTTCAATGGGTTCACTTTTCAAATTCGTATGTATGATTTGCTGCTGAGGATGATAAACGAGGTCACCTTCGGAATTGACAATAAACACATAACCTCTTTTGCCAAGTTGAATATGGCTGCAGAGGTCATTAATAATCGTGTAGTTCAAATCAACCAGCAGCACGCCGGTCTTGTCTAATCGGTCGTTACCTCGAAATTGCTGACTCATGGAGATGACCCATGGATATTCGTTTCGATAGACATGTTCAACCTCCGAAGAGGAGATATAGATGGAACCATTTTTCGCTTTCGTATACCAATCCTGTGCAATCAACTCCGGATAACTCTTCAGAGCGCCCTGCTCTCTGTCCGAGATCACTGCTCCATTGGAGCCTATGAAAAGAATTGCACTAATATCATTTCTGGATTGAACGATCACGTGCAGGGAGCTTTCGATAGCGTTTACCAGGCTTAGTCCTACATCTGAATGTGGATCCGCCATCGTTAAGTACTGTCTGATTTGCCCATTGTTATATAGAAGGGAGGAAATACTTTTCATATTATCAATGTACGTCTCAATGGTCGTTCCGACCTGATTGATCAGTTCATTCGTGTACTGCACGGAGTTTTCGGTAACGGAGTCCGACGACTGGCGATACGTGTTATAACTCAAAATAAGCGTAGTGCCTATGATCAAACAAGAGAAAGCGACAGCTATGTTCGTGTGTATGCTTTTAAATCTAAACAAACGCCTCTTATTCAAGAGAGATCCCCTCTCTACTTGCTGCTCTATATTCTTTGGGCGTCATCCCATGATGCCGCTTGAAAATCACGCTGAAATATTGCGGGTCGCCATATCCGATCTTCGCGGCAATTTCATAGGCTTTCAAATTCGTCTCGGTTAACAGCTCTTTCGCCTTGGCTAGGCGTATCCATGTGACATATTCAATGAAGGACTGGCCTTTCTTTTGTTTGAACAGCCCGCTGAAATAATTCATGCTCATGTATACGTGTTGGGCAACATCATTCAGCGACAAGTTCTCATTGTGATAGTTTTCTAGAATATACACTTCAGACCGAATTAACAATGAATCTACATCCTGCGCCATTTTCATCATTACTTGCTCGAACAATTGCAAACATAACGACTCCAGCCATACCTTTATTTCATCTAATGTTTTGTAAGCTCGTACCTGTCCCAGAATATCTGCGGCCTCCAGGGTGTCATGTCCGGAATCCTCAAATAATTGAATGATGGAGACAAGAAACCTTTGCACATAAATGTAGCAGCGTTCTACTGATGATTGCGAAGCGCGCAGCTCATGCATCCAGTCATTCAGCAGTCTAGCGAAAAGCTCCTTATTCCCCGTCTTCAGCGCAGCGATCAGCTTACGTTCCCACTCCGCATGATGCACCTGCAGCTGGCCCTTGCCATGCACGATATCTTCAATTGAGATAATCTTGTTTTTACCGACCATAAATCGATAATCGAGCGCCGAAACCGCCTCGGCATAGGATTTGGACAGCTCCTCCATCGTTTGATACGGTCTGCCAATCCCGATCGAAACGCGAACTCTCACATACTTTTCTATGCACTGCGCGGCTTGCTCCGCATATTTCTGGACGGCTAGAATCAAATATGTCATTTCCCCGGCGAAAATAATGCCGATTCTCTCATCTCGCGTTCGAAAGACAATACCGCCTTGCTCCAATTCAAAAATTTCGTGAACAATATTATACACGGCAAACCGCAGCAATTCGGTCTCCGAGCTTATTTTCGCTGCCATTGGATACATAAACTCTTCCACGTCTAACGTTGCCGCCATATAGTACGGCCCGGGCAGTGACAATTGGAACAGAGCAAATTTATTGAGAATTTCCTCTTTCTTCACTTCACTGGTTACCATGCGTTCCAGAAACTGCTCACGCAATAAAGGCAAGCTCATATTTAGCTGGCTTTGCAGCCTGGACACATCTTCATTCCTTATCCTTTTCTCATCCAGCTCATCTCTCAAATGTTGTAAAATACCCGTAAATTCGTCCTGGCTAACGGGTTTCATCACATAATCATAAACCTTCAGCTTCACAGCTTGTTTGGCGTATTCGAATTCTCCGAACCCCGTCATGATGATGACGGTAATATCCCGGTAGCGATCCGCAATTGCAGCAGCAAGAGTCAGCCCATCCATATGGGGCATAGAAATATCCGTAATCATAACGTCCGGCAGACGGACTTCTAGGGAATCCAAAGCCTCTCTCCCATCCCCGTATGAACCAATTAGCTCAAAGCCATAGGCCTCCCAATCTATTTTCTCACGAATACTCTCTCGCACAGCTTCTTCGTCATCAACTATGATTAGGGTATAATACACCGTACCACCTCAGGTTTAACAAATTCTCTCTGAACTTCAACTCTATTCGAGAATAGCGCTTACATTTCCTGTTTGAGAGGAGGAATTTCTTTTTGAGAAAGAGGCTGCCCGCGTAGGAGCAACCTCATCTAAACTTAGTTATACAGCAATGCTTTAATTTCAGCGGAGTCAATATTCGTTTTATCATACCAATGGAAGCCTGTATCTATGGTCTTCTCTACTTTTTCGCCTTTGCTCGCCATGACCGCCGCTTTGACGGACCAATAGCCGATTCCAATCGGATCTTGGGTAATTGCTCCAGCCATTTTACCGCTCTTAATAGCGTCAATTTGCGCTTTACCAGAGTCATAGCCGATAATGACAAGCTTATCGTTTTTGAGCTCTGTTACCGCGTTGACGACACCAATCGCCGAACCTTCATTGGCTCCGAAAATACCTTTCAAGTTCGGGTGCCCTTGAATGATCGCTTTGGCCAAATCGGTTGATTTCAATTGGTCGCCGCCGCCGTATTGAATATCAACGATTTTGATGTTCGGGTGCTTCGCTTTCATTTGATCGACGAAGCCATCTCGGCGATCAACGCCGGTGCGGCTCGTCTGGTCATGCACAACCAGCGCAACTTCGCCGGCATCGCCAATCTTCTCCGCCATTTTGTCAGCGGCGAGCGCTGCGGCTTTCTTGTTATCCGTTGCAGCTGTCGTGACGGGAATATCACTGTCTACGCCGGAATCGAAACCGATAACCGGGATATTCGCCGATTTCGCTTTCTGCAGCAGCGAGACGGACGCTTTGCTGTCCAGCGCTGCGAAAGCGATGGCGGTAGGCTTTTTATCCAAGGCAGCTTGCAGCATTTCAATCTGTTTATCGACTTGCGCTTCGGTTTCCGGACCTTCGAAAGTAATATTCACGTCATATTCCTTGGCAGCCTTCTCTGCTCCTTGCTTCACTGCTTGCCAGAACTGGTGCTGAAAACCTTTGGAAATGACAGGAATGTAAGGCTTTGAAGCGTTTGAAGAAGCTGGTTTGGCAGATGCTGACGTTGTTGTACTGGATGTTGAGCTTGATCCACAAGCAGCCAGAAGAGCTACTGAAAGCGTTAATACAGCGGTAGTCATGACCATTTTACTCATTTTGTTTATCATTTTGTTTATCATTTTGCCGTCTCCCTTTTACATGAAATTGGTATATGAATTCTTACAAAGAAGGAATACCGGAGGTCATTACCCCGCCTTACGCCGACGCAGAATGTCTGCATACACCGCAAGTAAAACCACAATCCCAACGATTACCGTCTGCCATTCTTGAGGAACGGACAAAATCCTTAAACCATTGGTCATCACACTCATAATCAAAGCTCCAATTACAGTCCCCAAGATAGATCCCTGGCCGCCGCTTAACGAAGTGCCCCCAATGACGACCGCCGCGATGGCTTCCAATTCGTACCCCATGCCAAGCGCCGGTTGAGCGGAGTCTAATCTCGAGGCGATCATGACCCCTGCAATTCCGCTAAACAAACCAGTTAATACATAGATCGAAATTTTCCAGAAACGGGTGTTTACACCGGATAATCGCGTCGCTTCCTCATTGCTGCCTAATGCAAAGTTATAACGTCCAATAACCGTCTTCATCAGCACCAAGCTTGAAATAATGGCAAGCCCGAAGAAGATCAGAATGGCATTCGGAACGGCAAAGCCCGGAATCACTTTCTCCAGTGCTGTGCCCATCACGATTTCACGAAACGCTGGCGTTTCATTGAAATAAATCGGCTTCGCATGCGAAATCACAAGTGACAGGCCTTTCGTCATCATCATGACAGCCAGCGTTGCAATAAACGGCGGAATATTCATCTTGGCTACAGCAAATCCGCTGAACAATCCACAGAGGATACCTGTTAAAATTCCTGCCAGAATCCCAATGGGAATCGGCAAATGCCAGTTCGTAATGAACACACCGGTCATCACAGCAGAGAAGGTCATGACCGTGCCGACACTGAGATCAATGCCGCCAGCAATAATAACAAACGTTGAGCCTAACGCCAGGACACCGATCACAGCGGTTGATAAGAGAATTCCGACGATATTCGTGAATTGCAAGAAATTGCTGGAAGATACCGAGAAAATAACAACTAATAGCGCTAAGCTGGCGAAAGCTAACAACTTCTGTGTTGCGGCTGTTTTTCGAATGATTGGCCTAGAAGACTTCAAACTGCTTAATTGCATGGATGTCCATCCTTTCTTACTTGCGGCTTGTCGCTAATTTCATAATCTCTTCTTGGGTGGCTAGCTCCCCTGGAAGCTCACCGGTTATCCTGCCTTCACACATCACCAGAACACGATGGCTTAGACGCAAAATTTCGGGCAGCTCGGAGGAAATCATCAGAATAGCCTTGCCCTGTTTGGCTAAATCCTCGAGCAGCGCATAAATCTCCGATTTGGCCCCCACATCGATACCTCTTGTCGGTTCATCAAAGATGAGAATCTGGCAATCGCGATGCAGCCATTTCCCGATGACGACCTTCTGCTGATTACCTCCTGACAGAAACTTAGCTTTCTGCTGAACACTTGGCGTCTTTATTTTCAAAGACTCCACATATTGACCCGAGACTTGTTCGATGCGCCCGTCTTTCATCCATCCGAATCGATTCCGGAATTTCTTCAAGGATGGCAGTGCAATGTTCGCCCCAACCTCCATATCCACAACAAGCCCATATCGCTTCCGATCTTCGGAGAGATAACCAATACCGTGTTTCACCGCATCATGGGTTCCGCGAATGTTCACTATCTTCCCATCCACATAGACTTCGCCAGTGTCCATACGGTCTGCCCCAAAGATAGCACGTGCCATCTCCGTTCGGCCTGCTCCCATCAATCCGGCAACGCCTACTATTTCACCGGCATGCACGGTAAAATTGATATCCTTGAAGGCACTCCCTCTGCTCAAATTTCTAACCTGCAAGGCGGTTTTCTGCGATCCAGTTTGCTGGCTTGGCCGTTTCTCAACAACGATTTCCCTTCCAACCATCATCGAAATAATCGTATCCATGGACGTATCTTGCGTCTTCACTGTGGTGATATAATGGCCGTCCCGCATGACCGTTATCCGGTCGCTTATTCTTCTTAACTCTTCCATACGATGGGAAATATAAACGATGCCTACACCGTTATGGCGCAGCCTCTCAATCATCCGAAATAATTCGTTAATCTCCGTTTCCGTCAGTGCCGCGGTTGGTTCATCCATGATGAGCACCTCGGAATTGAAAGACAAAGCCTTGGCGATCTCAATCATTTGCTGTTTGGCCACACTAAGCTCCGATATTTTCATACGTGGATCCATGCTTAGGTTAAGCTGATCCAGGAGCGCACTCGTGTCGTCATTCATTTTCTTTTCGTCTAATAAAAATCGCAGCTTTTTACGCGGCTCCCGGCCAATGAACATATTCTGAGCAATGGTCAAATCGGGTATTAAATTGAGCTCTTGATGAATGATGCTAATGCCTAGTAGTTGCGCTGTCTTGGTATCAGGGATCTGAACCTCCTTGCCTTTCAACAGGAGGCGTCCGCCGTCTTTCTGATAGATGCCGGTTAGAATCTTCATCATCGTCGACTTGCCTGCACCATTCTCACCAACCAAGGCATGGACCTCACCAGGGGTTAATTCAAATTGGCAGTTCGAAAGCGCCTGTACCCCTGGGAAATATTTATCAATACCTGCCATTTGCACGAGTGGATGTATCACTTCTGTTAGTCACCTCAATATCGTTTACTGTTTTCATCTTAGCTGTAAACGCTTCAATTGAGAGTGGAGTATTTTCATAAAAAAGTCGAAAAATTACCGATATATGGGTGAAAGAATTGATTGTGGGGGGGATAATTCGGTGTATGAGGATGCCAGCTGCCATCTGAGTTGCTTCCGGCGCTGAAAAGGCCTTTTAGGCCTTCTTGATTCTCGGATGTGGGGGAAGCCATGGGTTTTCATCGCGAGACAGCCTTTTCGGGCTTCTCAGCCGTCATCTGACTCGCTTCCCGCGCTGAAAAGGCCTTTTAGGCATTCTCGATTCTCGGATGTGAGTGAAGCCATGGGTTTTCATCGCGAGACAGCCTTTTCGGACTTCTCGGCTGCCATCTGAGTCGCTTCCGGCGCTGAAAAGGCCTTTTAGGCTTTCTCGATTCTCGGATATGGGTGAAGCAATGGGTTTTATCGCGAGGCAGATAAAAAAGAAGCATCTAAGGACGTACCCTCAGATGCTTCTCTTCCCAAGCGATTTTCATCGCCTATTTTCTATTCCGCTTGAATCCAAGTAATATCTTTTTGTACTAACTGTTCCTTCCACTCTTTCGGAGCGTCCACATTACTAACGATAATATCGATCTTGTTCAAATCCGCAATTTTATAAAATTGGACTTGTCCAAATTTCGAACTATCCGTTACCACAACGCTAATCTTCGATTGGTCAATTAGTTTCCTCGCAAATTGCCCGCGATCTTCATCGAAAGCTGTGATCCCTTTGTCCAGCATAATGCCGTCTATCGAAATAAAGGCTTTATCCACATAAAAGTTCTCGATCATTTTTTCAGCCATCGAACCAACGACACGAGACTGTAATGAGCTTACTTTCCCTCCGATAAAGAAGATATCTCCAGAGAGCAGTTCCTTGTTCTTATAATCGATAAGCAAGTAAAGAGCAGGAACTGAATTAGTAAGTACTGTCAAATTTTTCTTATTTAGCAAATAATCAATAATGTGCAGCGTCGTAGAGCCATCATCGATGAAAATGACCTCATTATCTTCTACTAATGTAGCCGCTGAACGACCAATGATTCGTTTTTCTTCTGCATGCAAAACTTCTCTCTTTAGGTGGGACGGTTCCTCACGGGAGATATTGATTTTGACGGCACCGCCATATACCCGCTTCAACTTATTTTCTTCTTCCAATTCCTCGAGATATCTGCGAATCGTTTCGGAAGAAACATTCAGATTATCAACCAAGTCTGTTGTTTTTACTTTACCCTCAAGGTTAAGCAGGTTTAGTATATAGTCTTTGCGTTCTTCTCCGATTAATGACATGATTCCCTTCCTCCTGAATAACTTTGATTGTCCTTCTAATTATATGGCTTTACGAATCGTTTGCCTATCTGTATTTAAAAAAATAACAGGAAGGGTAAGCGTTAACCCCAATTCTTACTTAACGCTGTTCATATCGATCAATAGCTAGCTTTTGGATCTGTATCGCACGATCTATTTTGGACGACTTCATTTTACTCACATAACTATCAAAAGCTTCCACAGACTCTACCCCAAGTATAATTTTCAAAGACATCTCATCAACTAGCGTTGTGACATCGTTCATAATGGAGGAAAGTTCCGCGCTTTCCAGCTCCGTTCTCGGAATTTGCGGCATCATATGTTGGTCAACATTCGTATTCGACCAATCCAGAATAGCTGTCCTCTGCTGAGGTAAGGTATAGTATTGCTCCATATACCGAATATCTTGAACAAAAGGCCCAAAATAGCTGGCCCGCGTATACATCGCTAGCGCCTGAGACGGAGCCAGTTTATCTCCGTTGCGCAAAACGAAATCAGAGTACGTCGGATAATCGTCTTTCATGGTATAGCTGGTTCCCTCGATACCGAAATTAAACAGCATATGTCCTTCCTCGCTGTACCCGTAATCAAGAAGCTTGGCGGCCTCTTTTGCGTGTTTGCTTTTACTCGAAATCGCTACTCCGCCTGTTCCCACATACGCATAACTGCGCTGTCCGAATTCCGGTTTGTCGCCTTTTTTCAAAACCGGGTAAGGCGCGGCGGCGAACATGACACCTTGTTCCTTCTCTTGCACGATAGGCTGCCATTTTCCGATCCCTGCGCCAGCATTCCAGACCGTTGCGCCGCTTCGTCCACTAATCATATTCGAATCCATCGTTTTGGTATCCACGGTAGCTATATTGATATCCAGCAACCCTTCTGCATACCATTTGTGGAACGTTGCGAGAAATTGTTTGTACCCTTGCTCCATGGCGCCGAATTTCACTTGACCCTGATCCAGGTAGAAACCTTTCTTGACCCCAAAAGCGCCAACAAAAGCACCGCCTTCAATGCCGAATAACGGATTCGGAACACCCAGAAATGTTAAGGGAGCCTCGACGCCTTTCTTCTCTTTAAAAGCCTTCAACACCGTATACCACTCATCGATGGTCGTCGGGGTCTGTAGGCCCAGCTCGTCGAGCCAATCCTTGCGGATAATCGGACCTTGAAACGTGCGCAGCAGTTCATCTCCACGAATGAACGGAAATACATAATAGCTGCCATTGTCGGTTTTGACCTGCTTGTCTACATCCGGATGCTCCGCTAAATATTTCTTGAGATTTGGCGCGTAGTTATCAATGAGTTCGTTCAATCTCATTATATATCCATCACTAATCGCCTTTTCGGGGCCGCCGGGATGGCTATCCCATTCATATTCCATCATGTCCGGCAAATCCCCGGACGCCAGAAGCACATTCATCGCTTCTTTGGCCTGATTGGCTGGCGGCTGGATAAATTTGAGCCGGACTTCCGTTCTTTTTTGCCATTCTTGGAAAAATGGAATATCCTGCGTATTCGGCTTTACGCTTGCGGCGTTGCCGTTAAGCTCCGCCCAATACGTTAATGTTGTCTTAGGCGCATCAGGTTGCCCCTCTTCCTGAGCTGCCTCTTCTTGTGTTGTATGTCCACCCGGCGTCGCAGTGGGAAACGCCGCTGAACAGGCCGTTAGCACGAGGGCGTTGATCACCATGTTCAGGAAGAGTATTTTTCTATGCATTCTCATCTAGTCATCCTCCATCAGCTGGGATCTACCAAGCAGATCAGTGCATCTCTTTGTATTTCCCAGGCGTGATCCCCTCATATTTTTTGAAAACACGAATGAAAGTCGCCACTTCATTGTAGCCGACGCTCTTGGCAATCTCGGAGATCGAGTCCTGCTTGTAGCCAATCATTCGCTTAGCCTGTTGAATTCGGAATTTCGTAATGTAATCCAGCAAACCTTCGCCGGTTCCATCCTTGAACAACTTCGATACGTAACTCCCCTTGAGCTCGAAGCGTTCGCCGATTGTATTGACATTCAGATTAGCATCTTGGTAATGATCCTCAATATAGCGGGTGACATTCGCAATCAGCTCACGCAGCGTCTCTGCGCGTTCTTTGCTTGAGTTCGATCCCATTTTTGCCGCAGCATGCGCACACACTTCTTTGAGCAAAGCAAGCAGCTCCTGCTGCATTTCGAGAATCGTGTCGCATGCAATAATGGAATCCATCCATAATGGATTATCACCCAGCAATCGACTATCGCCGTCCCCAAGTTCATTAATCGCTTTCACCATCGTACCCACAAGATTGAAAATTAAACATCTAGCCAGTGTCAGCGACACAAGTGGTTTATTGAAATTCCGCTCCATGATCTCGCTCATGCTCGCAGAAGCCGAGTCATAATCGCCAATTTTGATCAAATTAATAATTTGCTGTTCCACCTGCAGTGGATAATAATAACCTAGTTGAAGCTTATCTGCGGAATCGATCCGGATTTCATCATACGTAATGATCTCACTTTTCCCTCGCACCATCTTGTATTCCATCGCATCCAGTGCTTCACGATAAGCCTGCGCCACACCGAAGAGAGTGGAATGAATGCCTCCGATTGAAATGGTCAAGTCCATGTGAAACCGCAGCAGAAATCTCTGGGCTTCAGAGGCGATCCAGCTCAGATCTTCCTTCCGCTCAGCGGCCTCATTTTCGGTAAAATTGACTAAACAAACCATCATATCGTCAACTTCCGCGACATAACCGGCATGATGGCGATGTCCGACTAGCTCTTCAACCACGTTGGTAATAATGAACTGAATCAGCTTCCGCCTTTCATTCATATCCATCCCCGGCAAATTGGACGAAAGTTTATCATTATTTTCAACAGCAAATAAAATAACTGCAAATTCATTCGATATAAGTTCCATATCAAAAGATTTAAACGCTTCCTCATAGGAGATAAGGGTATCGATCTTCCCTTTCAGAAGCCGGTTCATCATATTGGAACGCAGGACATATTGGTGTGATTGCCATTGCAGCTCAATCTGATCCTTTTCACTGCGGGTATCGGAGATAACTCGCTGAATGAAGCTCAGCTCATTCCCATCTGTCCGCTCCTCAGTGGAATGCTTGTCCGAGAGCGACTGTACCAGCCGTTGAATCGGCGAATAGTTGCGGCGCATGAAAAACCAGGTTAACACACCAGCTCCAATGAGCGAAATGAGAATACTAACGTAGGTGAAGTTGCGAACATATTCCGCCTTCTCCCAATAAATTCCACTGGGAATAACCAGCACATATTTTAAATCAGATACCGCCGATTGCATATAAAAGAGTTCTGAATCCCCGTTTTTTGCCGGCGAATACGCCACATGATCCGGATCTAACGCTTGTTCCAGAATCAGGTTCGTATTGACTGACACAGGTAAATTGGAAAGCAGAACTTGATTGTCATGGTTAAGTATTAAAATTTGCCCCCCGCTAAAACCAGAAATCGTTTCCATCGCCTTCTGGAATCGCTCCAAATCCGCCATTACAACGACGGTCCCCGTTTGTTTCCCGTTCAGGTCTTTGGGCAGGTGCGCAATATACGCAATGGAGGTTTGCGGACTTTCCGCATCTGTATGCGGCAGCAAGAGAAACTGATTGTTCGCAGCATTGTTAATCGTATCCAGCCACTGCTCGTACCTGAGCGTGCCTGTATTATGTATGGTATCGAACGCTGTTTTCATATCACGGACATTACCAGGCCGAAGAATCGAGGACGTCTGATCCCAAGTCACATAGAATTCGTCAATCATCGCATAGGAGGTCTGGTACATCCGAAATTCTTTCACTAATTGAAAAGCAAGGAATTGATCGTCACTCTGACGGATGTTGGAATACATCAAGGATTGCAGCTTCGCATTCCATGTGATCTCCATATTTAATCGTTTCATTAAATCGATCTGTGCATCGATGGTATAGCGCACTTGTTTGAGTAAAGAGTCATTGGCCCGGTGAATCTCGCTTTTTAACGCGTTGCTGGATTGCGAATAAATGATTAAGCTCATCATCATTGGGATGAACAAAACAGCGCTATAGGAGATCATCCACGTAAAAATAATACTTTTTCGTTTTCGCCATAAAAAACCGATGTTCAATATGGACCTCCTCCCATTGGATGATCGATACAGGACTGAAGGGATCGTCTCCACTTCCCTATATTATACCTTTATATACAAGAGGAGGAATGTCCAAAATGACAAATTCGATTGACAAAAGCTCTATTTGGACCGGATTTTAACGGTTTTATCCCTTCAAAGAACCAACCATAACCCCTTTGACGAAGAAACGTTGCACAAATGGATAAAGGCAAAGCACCGGCAAAGTCGCAACAATAATCGTTGCATATTTAATGGTTTCTCCAATTTGGTGACGATCGCCTGCATCCGCACCGACGGACATCCCGTCCGTTGAATTCGCGATCAGAATTTCGCGGAGGACTAGCTGCAGCGGGAACAGATCTCGGCTTTTGATAAACACCGAAGCGTAGAACCAACCATTCCATTTATCCACCGCATAATACAGGATCATAACGGCAATGACTGGCATGGAAAGCGGAATAATGATTCGGAACAAAATTGTAAAATGGTTCGCGCCATCGATTTTGGCCGATTCCTCCAAGCTGTCCGGGATGGACATGAATGCTGTACGCATAATGATCAGATTGAACGTACCGATGGAGAAAGGAATGATTGTCGCCCATAGGGAATCAAGCAGACCCACATTTTTGACAACTAGATATAAGGGAATTAAGCCTCCATGGAAAAACATCGTGAACACAATAATGAGCATGAACGCTTTGTTCCAGATGACATTTTTACGAGAAAGCACATATGCTCCAAGCGCTGTCATTAGCAAATTCACCGTAACGCCAGCGACAACGATGAACAACGTATTCCGGTAACCAATAAGAATGCCTGGATTTTTCATGACACCTTTGTACGCTTCCAAGCTAAAACCAAGTGATTTGAACAAAATCCCTTTGTGCGCAACTAATCGCCCCGCATCGCTTAACGAGGCAAAAAGCACGTAAAGCAGCGGATATAAGGTTACAATGACTAGCGCGATCAGGATTAAATAAATAACGGCATCGAACAATTTCTCAAGTATGCTAGATTGTTTTGTCATAACCTTCACCTCACCATAGACTGCTTTCGTTAACTTTGCGGCTAATATAATTCGCTGTAATCAAGAGGATCAGGTTGATGACCGAGTTAAATAAACCAACGGCTGAGCTGTAGCTCCATCCGAACTCCAAGAGTCCTTTACGATAGACGAAAGACGAGATCACGTCTGCGGTTTCATAAGTTACAGGGTTATATAGCAGAATAATTTTCTCAAACCCTACATTCAGCAAGTTCCCCATCCGCAAAATAAACATAATGGCAATGGTCGGCATAATGCCCGGCAGCGTAATATAAATAATTTGCTTCCATCTGCTAGCCCCGTCCATCCGAGCCGCCTCATATTGCTCCTGGTCAATTCCCATTAATGCAGCAATATAAATGATGGACTCCCAGCCAATTCGCTGCCAAATTTCCGACAGAATGTAGATAGGACGGAATAACTCCGGCTTCTGCAGCATCGCTTGTCCGTCATAACCGAACACCATCATTATTTTATTAATAACCCCATCTGCATTCGTAAAATCGGTAATAATCCCGCAAATAACGACCATCGAGATAAAATACGGCATGTACGTGATCGTTTGGGCTACCCGCTTAAACATTCTGCTGCGCACTTCATTGATAAGCAGAGCCAAAATGATCGGCGCCGGGAATTCAAACACTAGGGAGTACAAGGAAATTACGATCGTATTTTTCAAAATACGCCAGAAATAATAGCTGCCAAAAAAGTCTTGGAAATGCTTAAATCCGATCCAGGGACTACCCAGTATCCCTTTCATTGGTGAATATTCTTTAAATGCGATCAAGGCTCCATACATCGGTGCATAGTGGAAAATGAGATAATAAGCAAGAACGGGTACCATCATCAGATATAAATATTTGTTTAAAATGAAGTCGCGGACATAACGGTTAACGTCCACTTTCTTCCTGGCAAGCTGCGCTTTCTCAAGCGGTCTGGCATTCTCCACCTTCATCCTCACCCCAATTCAAAGTAGGAGAGAGGGCTGCTAGAAGCCCTCCCTATCTGTATTCCCATGCTTACCGCTTGTTGTAGCGTTCAAGCGCTGCTTTTTGAATCGCGATTGCGCGATCCAGGTTTAGCGACTTCATTTTGGCAATATAACTTTCATACTGACTAACGGGTTCGTTGCCTAAAATGATTTTGAGCGTCATCTCATCGACCAATGTGTTGATGTCGTTCATGATTTTCGCGTATTCCGAGCTCTCTTCCGGTGTTGGTGTCAGCGGCGGCAAGCTGTATTTGTCAGCGTCCGTTTTCTTCCAAATGTCCACGGCTTCACGCTGCGTAGGCATCGTAAAGAACTGCTCAGCATACCGTTTATCTTGGATAAATGGACCATTATAGCTGCCGCGTACGTACATGGACATCGCCTGCGCAGGAGCTAATTTATCTGGATTTTTCATTAACAAATCCGTATATTTCGGGTATCCGCTCTCCATCTTGTAACTTACGCCTTCCGTTCCGAAGTTGAAGAACATGCGGCCTTCCTCGCTGTAGCCATAATCCAGCAACCTTGTAGCTAACTCAGGATCTTTCGCTTTGGAAGTAATCGCTACGATACCTCCGGAAGAGTAAGGTCTATCCTTTTGGCCGAATTTCGGCAAATCGCCTTTTTTCAGCACCGGATACGGCGCTGCGACCAATTGCGCCTTCGGATCTTTCCCTTGAACAAGCGGCTGCCATTTCCCGATCCCGCCGCCTGCGTTGCCGATACTTGCGCCAGTTCCGCCTGAAGCGAAGCTGCCATCCAACGCCTTCGTATCAACCGTGGCAATATTTTTATCCAAAAGACCGTCTTTGTACCAACTATTGAACAAGCTCAAATACTCTTTGAACCCTTTCTCTGCAGGTCCGAATTTAATGTCGCCATTCTCTAAATAGAAACCGCGATTAATGCCAAAAGCGCCCAGGAATGCGCCGTTATAAGATTCATTGAAGAAACGCGGCTTGGAAATGAAAGAAAGCGGTGCCGCTGCTCCTTTCTTCTCTTTGAACGCTTTGAGCGTCGTCGTCCATTCATCAATCGTTTCCGGTACAGGAAGTCCCAGCTCGTCCAGCCAGTCCTTCCGAATAATCGGACCTTGGAAAACTTGGAGATACTCATCCCCTCTTATGAAAGGAAACGCATAATAGCTGCCGTTATCCGTTTTGACCATTTTGTCAATTTCCGGGTGTTCCTTTAAGTATTTCTTCAAATTCGGCGCGTATTGATCGATCAAATCATTCAATTTGAGAATGTAACCGTCCTTAATCGCTTTCTCAGGCCCACCTGGGAAATCACTCAGGAAATTGTACTCGATCATATCCGGCAAATCTCCGGACGCCAGCATAACGTTAAGCGCCTCTTTCGTCTGACCTGTTGGTGGCGCCGTGAATTTCAGCGGTACGCCTGTTTTCTTTTGCCAATCCTGGAAGAAAGGCACATCATTATGAGATGTTTTCACCCCCGTTAGGTTACCTGTTAACTCACCCCAATAAGTAAGTGTTTTATCCGTTTTGATTGGATATGTGGTGGCAGTTGCCGCCCCAGGTGATTTCGTCTCATTGGTCTGCGGCGTAGTTTCCGTCTGAGAAGAGCAGGCGATCATTGTGCTCATCAACATGACGGTCATTGTTGAAGCTAACATTTTCTTCATTCATTGACCCTCCATTATGGTTATGGTGAGATGCATCTCTTCCTTAAGCCTAATGGAAGGGGGAGTCCGTTCCTATGCGTAAAATGAGAAAACGCATGATGATTTTCGGTAGGATCATTGATGATTTCTCCAAAACAATTGGCGATTTCGCAAAAATAAAAAAAGACCCTTACAAAAGTAAGGGTCACCCATCATTTATTTCAACTCTGCAATTAGTCGATCTACTTCGCCTGAAGGTGTGTTCAACACTTCATACACATTAACTAATACATTATTTTGAATTTGGTCCGTCGTTAAGTTGCTGAAGGTTAACGTTTGTTTGCCATTAACTAAACGATCCGTGCCAGTGAATGGGAAGATTTTAGAACCCAAAATAGTTCCAGAACGATCTACCAACTCAAATTTCAATTTGGAGAAGTTATTGTCTACCAACACTTTAGGATCACGAATGAGATCCATATACAGCTGTAATTTATAGGTGTAATTGATAGCTATCGTTTGTCCAGGGGACGTGATTTGTGACAACATATAGTCTTTCAGATTAACCTTATAGGGATACAAGGAGATTTCGTGTCTATCTTCTGGCTCCTGTACAGCTACCTGATAAGAGGCAATCGTTGACTTGAACGTTGGTTTGGTTTCTCCGTCCGCTTGTCCATTGATTTCATTCTGCACTTTCATCGTGAATTTATCACTTGTCTCAGACACTGGCAGAACAAATGCATAACTGACAACCGTTGAAGTTCCAGGCGCGATAGACTTCTGAGCATCATTTTGTCTGGAACCTGTGTAATCATAACCAGTTGAGCTCGACAACATCGTTTGGAAAGCTGGGACAGGAATGTCACTTACCCCCTTGTTGGTCAATGTAAATTTAGCAAAAGCGACTTTGCTGCCTTGGTCTTTGTTATCCGTCACATGCAGCTCTACCAAAGCTACATCAAGATCCTGATTAATAACGTCATTCCACTTTTCAAAAGCAATCGGCGTTCCGAAAGTATAACTGCCAATGGCACCTGCAGTACCTGGCATCTCAACATTCAGCTTCCCGATTGTGAATGCAGAGGTTTTTACATTACCTGCTGCATCAGCTTGCGTAAAGCTTTCGGATGTAAGGACATTGATGCTGTCCAGTACGGTATCCATATCAGCGCTAATCGCATAATGTACATATTTACTCTGACCTGCATCTAACACAACAGGATCCGCTTCAACCTGTTTGCCTGTATACAGATTCGTTTTGGACTTGCCATCCAATTCAATTGCTGGCAATGTTTCGGATTGATCGTTCGGATTGGTTACCAGAAGCTTCACAACATACACAACGCCATCATTGCTGTTGCTTTTGGTTACATCTACCGTTTTGTACTGCAGGGGTGATGCCACAGTTGGGATGCTGAACGTTTCTCCCCACTTGATGGACGTTGGAGCCTTTTTAAACCCTCCACGATTTCCGTTCCATACCAACCCGTCGATTGGAGCAGAAAATAGAATCGTTTCCTGTTTCGGATACACATCATAGTTAACATCAATCAGCGATAGATCGCTTAGATCCACTTCTGTTTGACGGTTAATGACTTTCAAATACGTCAATTCGACTTCTGACTCCGGCTGCACCCCGTGTGCATTGCTGCTGCTTGGGCGCAAGGTATACACGGTACCATCCGTCGTTTTTACTTTAAGCTCATAGTCGGGAATGCGAAGGGTCTGATTACTCGTGTTTATGATTCTAATGACAGAACCGAGACGCACTCCGCTTGCTGTTTTCTCGCTAGAGACACCTTCGATTGCAACTTGAAGGTTATCGCTTATCTTGTAGACCGGAGCTGCTGCTGTTTGAGCAACCGTAGCATCCGTTCCTTCTGCTAGCGCTGGAAGTCCCGACATCAGCAAAGCCGATGACAGAACGAGCGTCATAGCTACTTGTTTGAATTGAATTTTCATTTTTTTTCGTTCCTCCTAAGCGTTTTACATTTCAATCATCACATGGTGCTGAGCATCAGAATCTTTGGTAGCTTGCTGCTCGGCCGCCTGACTTTTCTTTCTCTTCCGCATAAAAATGACCAAAACGATCGCAATGAAAGCCGGAACCGCAGATACCATTAAGGTGTCAGCTATGGCTCTTGTTAAAGCCTCTTTTTGTACGAGCCCGAATAAAACGCCGATAACACCACCGGAAGCAGAACTTGCGTCCGTTCCGAGTTCTAAGTAACGATTAACGACATTTGTCTGAAAATCAGCAAACGCAGGTGTACTCGTAGAAATGGATTCATTGAATCTTACTCCGAACTGCGTTGATTTGTTATTCATAATACTAGTCAGCAAGGCAATACCAAGCGATGCCATGACGTTACGCACAACGTTGGATACGGAGGAAGCCCTGCCAATCAAATGGTTAGGCAGCGTATTCATCCCAGCCGAAGATAATGGCATCATGCACAGACCAATACCAATTCCTCGGATAACGAGCAAACCGCTGATCCAATGTGTAGACGTTTGCTGGGAAAGCACATGCATTTCTAAGGTTGTGAAGCCAATAATAGCCAAACCTAAGATACTAAGTGGCACGACCCCATATTTGGAAACAAGCTTTCCTGCAACGGGCATCATGAAAGCCATCGCGATCGATTGCGGCATCATGACGAGCCCTGTTTGCATAGGTGTCAACCCTGTAACATTTTGCAGAAAAATCGGCATCATGTAGATCCCACCCTGCATGGAAATCATAACGAAACTTGAGGCTGCCAAGCTTAACGTAAACACAGAGTTTTTGAACAATCGAAAATCCATAATCGGATTGTCTTTACCAAGCTCGATGTAAATTAATAGGATAAAACTTGAAATAGAGATGAAGAACAAACCCACGATATAGAAAGAAGTCCAACCTTCCACTTGGCCATCCGTTAATGCCAATAGCAGTGTGCTGAAAACAATCATACACAAGATACTGCCGACATAATCGAATTTCAGTCCTGCACGTTTCGGTGTCTCTTTCAGGATAATCAAACCAAGACCTACGGCAATAATACCAATGGGAACGTTGATGTAAAATAAATATCGCCAGCTAAAATTATCAATTAAATATCCGCTTAAGGTTGGCCCCATCGCAGGCGCAGCCATCGCTGCAATCCCCCAGATCCCCATGGCAACTTGGATTTTGCTGCGAGGCATGATCTGGTAGAGCATGGCCATACCGACTGGCATAATAAAACCGCCGCCAAGTCCTTGAATAATTCGGAAAATAGTAAGACTCGTGTCGCTCCATGCGATCCCACATAATACGGAGCCGATGATAAAAGCTGTCACCGTTGATAGAAACGTTGTTTTATAACCAAATCGGTCCGCTAGAAAGCCCCCCATAGGAACAACAACCGCTGAAGCGAGCATATAGCCCGTGACAACCCATTCAATTTCCGTAGATGTGGAACCGAATACAGCCATGAGTTTTGGTATCGCAACGTTCATTAAACTATTGTCCAAAATGGCTAGAAATGTGCCTAGAATGAGTACTAACAGCGCTAACCACTGGTAGACTGTAATTTTCTCCTCTTGTTGCTCAACTGCCGGAGTAGCTGTATCTGCCGTTGTTGTTGACATTGTAGCAGCCTCCTTTACTCGGCATGAACCTTGGCTCCGTCTGTCAGCTTGTCACCTGGGTTCAAGACGATTTTATCTCCCGGTTTCAGAGCCGAGTCTCCTTTGAGATATACCCAGTCTTGGTTCTTATCTTCGGTCTGCAGCACAACGGATTGGACAGCGTCACCGCTCAGTTTGAAGGCGACGGATTTGCCGTCTTTTTGAATAAGCGCAACTTTAGGCACTTCAACGCGAGTTTCACTGCTGCTGCCTCCGAAGTCGACACTGGCTACAGCACCTGCATGTAAGGTTCCATCTGGGTTGTTTACCGTCAGCTTAACTGGAAATGTATTATTATTCGTGTCAGAAACCGGGCTTACAAAGGAAACTGTTCCTTCGAACGTTTTACCTGGAACACTAGGAACAATAACGTTTCCTTTGGCTCCTTGCTTGATCGAATTAATCATTCCTTCAGGCACGCTAACTTCCACTTTCACTTTATCCATATTTACAACGGTCAATAAAGCAGCGCCAGCTTGCGCCATTTCGCCTGCATTGATGTTCTTTTTAACAATGACGCCATCGATGGGAGACACGACTCCCGCATTTTTCACAGCGATCTGAACGAGATTCAGAGCTGCTTGTTTGGCGGTTACATCGGCTTTTAATTGTTCTAACGTATTTGCCGTTGCACCTTCTCTAAGCAAGCCTAGCTTCGCTTCGGCCGCAGACAATTGCGCATTCGCTGCTTGTTGTTGTGAAAGAGCGGAATCATTAGCTGCCTTCGCTTTTTCAAAATCAAGCGTTACTTTATCCAATTCGTCCGAAGTAACATCGCCTTGATCGTAGAAATTCTTCGCATGATTGTATCCTTTGGTCACAAGATCATAAGCCGCCTGCGCTTGTGATACACCAGCTTTGGCTTGATTAACAGCCGCTTTGGCTTGCTCAACACCTGATGCTGCCGCCTGCACATCCTGCGAACGGGCACCCGCTTCTGTATCAGCAAGTTTGGCTTGCGAAGCCGTCAGTCCTGCTTGCGCTTGATCCAACTGCTGGAGCAAATCTTCCGTATCTAACTGCACAAGCACATCGCCCTTTTTCACTTTTGCGCCTTCTTCTACGGAAACAGTGGCAATTTTACCACCGATTTTGGACACGACTTGAACGGTTTGATCCGATGCTAATTTACCGCTAGCTCCGACGGCATTTGCACTGTTGATTGTAATCACTTTAACAGAAGGCACGGTTGATTGTGCTGCGCTAGTCGACGAGGAAGTGCAGCCGCTCGCAAGTATCATGGAACCGGCTAGAACACTTAAAGATATAACGACGTTAAGATGTTTTTTCATGGGCAATCCTTACTCCCCTTTGATATGGATTTTGATCGCAGCATTCATTCCCGGTGCTAGATCCAATCCCTTATGATCGTCTATAGAAATCTTTACACTCATGCGTTGTGTTACTTTGGTGAAATTTCCGCTTGAACTTGTAGTTGGAAGCAAGGAGAACGTAGAAGCTGTTGCCTGACCAATCTCCAAGATTTTTCCTTGGAATTCTGTTTTGCCATATGTATCGACATCAAAGGTTACTAGCTGCCCCACATGAACTTTTTTGATCTTCGTCTCGTCAATATCTGCGGATACGAATAGGGCATTTTTATCCACAATCATCGCTACTGACTGCCCAGGGGCCACCACTTCGCCAACCTTGGCAGAAGTTTGAATGACTGTTCCACTTATTGGAGAGCGTAATGACGCTTGATCTAATAAACTATTTGATAAGTTCGTAATATCCTGCTGCCCAACGATTTGATCCGCCACAACCGTATCCCCCATTTTAATGCCAAGCGTATTAATTTTGCCGGCAATTCGAGGCATGACACGATAGATATCCCCAGAGATACGGGCGTTGTCCGTCGCAACGTAGTTAGCGCCCTGATACCAGTAATAACCGCCGATATAGGCTCCGCTAATTACAATAACAGCCAGAATAATAATTAAAATTAATTTACGTTTCATTCCGTTCCCTCCAGCTTTTTCTCCAAATGTTTAATCAGTGTACCAACCACTTCTCTGCAAGTCGCAATCTGCTCCGGTGTAAAGACGTTCTCTAGACCTGCAAAAAACTCATTGTTCATTGTCTCAACCTTCGATTTCTTCATCTGTTGGCAGAAATCTGTCGTACCAATCCAGACCACCCTGCGATCTTGCTCATCTCTATTTCGCTGCACCATCCCATTACGTTCCAGCCGGTCTACAATACCAGATACGGTGCTATTACTGAGTTGAACAGACTTGGCCAGATCACCAAGCTTTCTTGGTTCCTTCAAGAACAATTCCCGCAAGATAAATAACTGAGGTCCTGTAAGCTCTTCTCGCTGAAGTTCTCGATACAGTAAAGAAGCCCGTGCTTTATGCAGTCTTGTAAGTTCAGCTACAAGTCCTTTAACCTCTTCCAAAATGCGCCCCCCTCTTACATACAAAAATCATTCGTATACGAAATATTGTAACATCACACATCATACCATGCTTTGATGAAACTGGATATATGTAGAATTGTAATTTCTAAATTACAAAGAATTGAGATAAATCCTAAGCATTTCAGCTGCAGAAGGGATCATATAAATGGACATTTGAAGTATTGTGTTTATCAAACATGAGCCTGACAAAGGATCAGCTTTGAGTGATTTTTAATTAAACGTTTTCATAAATCCTCCACCAGTGCCACATTACAAAGCGTTCGGGATAGATCAAAGCTGAAACTTAATTTAATGGGACTGTGGGTGCTTAAATACGAATGCCTAAAGTGGTGGATGACTGGTTCTGGCTACTTTTGGGGTACGAGACGGCTTTTTGGGCTGTCTCGGCTGGGATTGGGGGAGGTGGCGGTTGTGAGACGGCGTTTTTGGCATTCTCGCTGGAGATTTGGCGAGATTGTGGCTAGTTTTGGGCACGAGACGGCTTTTTGGGCTCTCTCGGCTGGGATTGGAGGAGGTGGCGGTTGTGAGACGGCGTTTTGGGCATTCTCGCTGGAGATTTGGCGGGATTGTGGCTAGTTTTGGGCACGAGACGGCCTTTTGGGCTGTCTCGGCTGGGATTGGGGGAGGTGGCGGTTGTGAGACGGCGTTTTTGGCATTCTCGCTGAAGATTTGACGGGATTGTGGCTACTTTTAGGCACGAGACAGCCTTTTAGGCTCTCTCGGATGGGATTGGGGGAGGTGGCGGTTGTGAGAGGGCGTTTTTGGCATTCTCGCTGGAGATTTGACGGGTTTGTGGCTACTTTTAGGCACGAGACAGCCTTTTAGGCTCTCTCGGATGGGATTGGGGGAGGTGGCGCGGCTTCCACGCGGCAATTAAACTTGTTTTACATCGCTAACGAGTGCTGTTCGCGCATGGCAGCTACGTTAGCGACAAAAAACAACGTTACGGCGTGCCAAGAGCGCGGGATGAGGCCCCACGCGGCATTTAAGCTTGTTTTACAACGCTAACGACCACTGAATCACGGTAATCGCTTCTTCTTACACCTAAACATTCCGTGTTAAAACGGAAGATACTGCCTTTTTCCAGCCGGAACAATGGGCTTCGCGCAGTTCCGGCAACATGTTCGGCTGATACTTGATAGAGCCTTCTAGCTTTGTACCTATCGCTTCAAGTGACGGCCAAAAGCCGATACCGACGCCGCCCAAATACGCGGAGCCTAGAGCGGACAATTCCGCAATCTCCGATTTCACGACCATTTTACCTAACAAGTCAGCCTGAAACTGCATCAAATTCACATTATCGGATGCACCGCCGTCTGCCCGAAGCTCTTGGAGCGCAACAGCGGTTTCATTTTCCATTAGTTTAACAGCATCGTGCACCTGGAAAGCAATACTTTCAATGGCTGCCCGAATAATATGCTCTTTGGTGGTACCCCGATTCATCCCCGTGATGGAAGCTCTCGCATAAGAGTCCCAATAGGGGGCGCCAAGCCCTACGAACGCAGGCACCAAATATACGCCTTCACTATCTGGCGTATGCTCAAGCATCTGCTCCATCTCTTCAAATGTACGAAACAAGCCCAAATTATCCCGAACCCAGGTCAAGCTGTCACCCGAGGTACGGATAACGGCTTCAACGGCATAGGTCACTTTGCCCTTTCTGCCCCAAGCAATGGCGCTCACAAGTCCGTTGCCAGACGGGATCGGATTATCCCCTACATTCATCAGCACCGAAGTGCCTGTGCCGTAAGTGGCTTTCGCCATACCAGTCTCGAAGCACTGATTGCCGAACAAAGCTCCCTGTGAGTCGCCGATCACGCCGGTTATGGGAACACGACAATCGCCAAATAATTCTCTATCTTCCGTGTAGCCATAAATCTCATCCGAAGCTTTAACTTCGGGAAGCAGCTCCGACGGCACGCCAAAGAGACCACACAACTCCTCATCCCACTGTAATGTGTGAATATTAAAAAGCGAGGTGCGGCTCGCATTCGTGTAATCCGTCGCATGCGTCTTACCCCCGCTCAGTTTCCACAGCAGCCAGCTGTCGATCGTACCTGCGAGCAGTTTGCCTGCCGTCAGCTTTTCGCGCACTCCCTCTACGTGCTGCAAGATCCAGCCCCATTTCGCAGCGGAGAAATACGGATCGAGCATCAATCCCGTCTTGCTGCGCACGGTCTCCTCGTGCCCAGCCCTTTGATAGACGGCGCACTCGTCTGCCGTTCGCTGGCACTGCCATACGATCGCGGCATGTACGGGAAGCCCCGTCGTTTGATCCCACAACACGGCCGTCTCCCGCTGGTTCGTGATCGTTAAGGCAGCTAGCGAATCCGGGCCGATTCCGGCAATCGCTAAAGCTTCATGCGCAGAACGAATCACATTCGCATAAATTTCCATAGGATCGTGCTCGACCCAACCTGGACGCGGATAGTACTGACGATGTGGAGTCGCGCTTTGAGCCGTTATCTGGCCTGCGCGGTCAATAACAAGCGCTTTCGTACCTGATGTGCTTTGATCAATCGCGAGCAGATAGGACTTTTCCATCATCATTACTCCTGTCTGCCAAGCATTTCAAGCGCCACACGCTTAAGATTGCTGCTGCTAATGCCATAATGACCAAAAACCTCGGCCGTTTTCCCAGCGATCGCCGGTTCATCCGGGATACCGATGATTCGCATGGGTACGGGCCAATTTTGAACAACCACTTCAGACACAGCTGCGCCAAGTCCGCCATGAACGCTGTGCTCTTCCACAGTGATGATGCGCCCAGTTTCCTTCGCCGCCTGAATAATGGCATCTGCGTCCAAAGGTTTTATCGTATGCATATTGATCACCCGGCAAGTTACCCCTGCTTCCTTCAGGGCTTCATGAGCATCCAATGCGACACGAACCGTTTCCCCTGCGGCAATGATCGTCACATCGCTGCCTTCGCGCATTTGCACGGATTTGCCGATGATGAATTCGTAGTCGTCAGATTCATACACATCTTCCACCGCGTTGCGGCCAATCCGTACATAGACGCCGCCTTCGTGCTCAACAAGCGCTTCCGTCATCCGCTTCGTTTCATGCCGATCAGCCGGCATCATAACGGCGATGCCTGGTATCGCCCGCATAACGGCCACATCCTGAACAGAGTGGTGGGACATGCCAAGCGCGCCATAACTAACGCCTCCACTGATTCCAACCAGCTTCACGTTCGTAGCCGAATAAGCCACGTCTACCTTGATTTGCTCAATGCTGCGCATGCTGAGGAAACAGGCCGGCGACGTAACGAACGGCTTTTTCCCACTATGGGCAAGTCCTGCGGAAATCCCCACGATATTTTGTTCCGCGATCCCTACCTCAACGAATTGCTCTGGGAATGCTTTGGCAAAAGGCCCCATAGCCGCCGAACCTCGCGAATCGCTGGCAAGCACCATAATGGAGCGGTCATCCTGTGCCTTCTCTAGCAATGTATCGCAAATGACCTGACGATTTGGAATCGTGTTCATCTTAACGCACCTGTCCTTTCTGCTCATAGTTGTCGAATGCGGCAGCTAGTTCTGCCAGAGCTTTCTCCAATTCAACTTGGTTAGGCACGTGATGATGCCAGTGTGGAACATTTTCTGCAAAAGAAACCCCTTTGCCCTTAACCGTATTTGCCATGACAAGCGTCGGTTTGCCAGTGTGTGCGGGTACGGCTTCGAAAGTCTCTACCAAAGCTTGCATATCGTTGCCGTCGATGGAAACAACATGCCAGCCAAACGCTGTCCACTTATCCTCGAGCGGATCGAGGCCCATAACGTCTTCCGTGGAGCCGCTGATCTGCAACCGATTGCGGTCAATGATGCCAATCAAATTATCTAATTTGTAGTGAGATCCCGCCATTGCAGCCTCCCATACCGAGCCTTCCGCTTGCTCACCATCTCCCATAAGGCAGTAAGTTCGATAGGCTGCGCCGTCTTTTTTCGCAGCAAGCGCCATACCGACTGCGACTGCAAGCCCATGGCCAAGTGCGCCTGTGTTCATCTCAATGCCTGGCACCTTATTGTTCGGATGTCCGATGAGCTTCGTGCCGAATTTACTGAAAGTCGCCAATTCCTCTTTTGGGAAAAATCCGCGGTCCGCAAGGATCGACCAAAGCGATTCTACCGAATGCCCCTTACTCAAAATAAACCGGTCGCGATCTACCGCCTTTGGTCTCGCAGGATCAATATCCATCACGCGGTAATAAAGTGCGGTTAAAATGTCAGTATTGCTAAGTGAACCGCCGGTGTGACCTGTTTGTGCTTGTGCAATCATTTGCAATAAATCCATCCTGATTTGCGTTGCTTTCGCTTGAAGCGCTCTGATTTCCATATGTCCTCCTTATTTACAGGCCTTTGCCTCGCAGCCAAGCCTGAATTTCACTTTCCGTCGGATCCACGGGGTCAGGGGTTAGTCCAGGGATATACGAACATGCTTCATATAAAGCAGGAATGACATTGGCATGAATGCCCACAGAATGATGCACATATGGCCCCTTCACAAGTTTCTCTTCCCATAGCGGCCAGTCGTTCACTTCAACCCATACATAAGATCCACGTGTATAAGGGCCTTGAATTCCCTTGGCTTTCCCAAGAAATAATTGATAATCGCCATGATCACCGTCAAAACGTGCCAGCGTCATGCCGCCGCCTTTAATCTCACCTTCGTGAGTTCCAGGGGCATGATCATCGAACAAGAAATGTTTACGCAGCTTTGGTTTATTCTCGACGGATAGGGATACTGGGAAATTCCCGCAGTGGAAAAGCAATTCACCGTTGGCGTTCTCCGGATGGCGCACGGTCAAATCGGCAAAAAAAGTCGGCGCTTCATTCATCGCTGCAGCTTGAACCATAACGGAAGTAATCGCACCATGGATGTCAGTCTCGCACGTCACCGGGATTTGTTCATCGGTCAAAATGGCGTTCGCCAAACAAGGCATAATCCCCATGGCTTCTTGCAGCGATGACCAACATTGAATCGCAATTGCCGTGCTGCCTGTTTGCTGAGCGTACTGCTTCATTGCTACCTTCAGCGAGGCAATTCGCCTTACATCCGCTTCCGTCACTTCCGACCAGTCCAGCTTCTCCTTGATGTAATCCATCGCTTGTGCCAATTCTGAGGATTGGCCATTTTCGATACGCTTAGTAGCGCGCTGAATGTCAACGAGTGTGATCGGGTGCAGCTCAATGCCGAAACGCTCCAGTAATTCCCCTTCATTGCACATCATCGTCCAAAATGACGACGGTCTCGGCCCGATTTGCAGGATACGCAGAGAACGGAATTGGCGAACAACATTGGCCGCAGATATGAAATTTGAGAAACCCCTTTCAAAAACAGGATCATTCACACGCGTATTCGTCACATAGGAAAATGGTACATTAAAGCGCCTAAGCACCTTGCCCGTTGCGAATAGACCGCACTGTGTATCTCGAAGCCGCATACCATCCTCGAGCGGAGCTTCATCGCGAGGCCCCCATAACAGCACCGGCTTGCCTAACGCTTTACCCACACGCGCAACCGTATCTTCCGTACCGAAGTTACAGTGCGGGAAAAATACGGCATCTACTTCCTCTTGTTTGAATCGATTGATGATGAGATCCGCGTTGATGTTATCGTCATAGAGAAGGCCTTCCGAATTGATCCCTTCCAGATCGACAATATCGATGTCCAATCCGAAGTTTTGGATTTTTTCCCTAATGAGCACTTTGTACTTAAACGCATCCTCAGCGCTAAAAACGAATCTGCGAGTCGGTGCGTAGCCCAGCTTTAATTTTTTCATGAATGTGCCTCCCGATATGTTTAGCTAAACAAATAAAATGTTGAGATGAACTTTTGCTAAAATGATTATATTTACTTTCCTATTTGTTTAGCTAATTTTATGAATAAACTCATGCTAACACGTCAATAATAGGACGTCAATGCTGTTTATTATTATATTTAGTTAATTTTATATAAATTGTTTAGTTGATTTCAAATGATTCATTGCATTTTATTGGCGATAAGGATAAACTAAACTCACTCAACTAATTTAGTAAATGGGGATTGTTCGACTTGAAAATGGAAGACATTGCGAAGATGGCCGGAGTTTCCAAATCTGCGGTATCACTTGCTCTAAATGGTAAAACGGGAATCAGCTCGGAGACCCGCGACCGTGTGCTTGAAATTGCCAGGGAAAGTGGTTATTCCCCGAAGCCTCGGGTATCTGCTGCCGAAAACGCCGTGAAGTCACTCTCTTTTCTCGTTTTTACCAACTCGGGAATCGTGCTTGAAGCCTATTATCAGCAGCCTTTTTTTAGAGAGCTGATTCATTATATTGAGGATCGCTGCCGCTCCAAAGGTTATTCCTTGCTTTTTTCATCTGTTGATATGGAGTATTTCGAACGCGAAATTCGAACGCTTGCGGAGGATAACCAAAGCGATGGCATCATTTTACTCGGGAATAACCTTAGTCCTGAGGAAATTCTGGACATTTCCAATCGGCTGGGGCCTCACCTTGTTGTCCTCGACAATTGCTTCGATAAGCTGCCAGTCCACTTTGTGAGCATGAACAACTTCATGGGGGCCTATCAAGCGGGCGCACATCTATGCGGCATCGGACATAAGGAAATTGGCTATATTGCTTCCAATGTTCGGATTCAGAATTTTGAGGAGCGTAAAGTTGGCTTTTATGAGGCTTTGCATGAACAAGGGCTCGAGATCCATCCTGACCACATCTTTGCTGTAGCCCCGACGATGCTATCGTCCCAGGAGGACCTTAAGAAACAAATAAAGGCGTATATGGAAACGGGCCGCCAACTCCCCACCGCTATTTTTTGTGAATGTGATTACATTGCCATTAGCGCTATGAAGACGTTGACAGAGCTTGGGATTCGGGTACCTGAGCAAGTATCTGTCGTTGGTTTTGACAATATATCGGAGTCTCGCATCATTTCACCGGAGCTGACCACCGTTCATGTCGAGAAAAAACGCATGGCTCAATTAGCCGTCGATTTGTTAATCGAATCCATCGAGCACGGCGTCGAGGCCACCTCCAAAATCAGGGTGGATACCCGTTTTGTCGAGCGGCATTCCTCTCATCCACCCCGCAGCAGCGTTAATTGATGCTGGTTGCGTTGCTCGATTTCAAAATACGTGCCAGTCCAATACCACAAAAAAGCTGCACCTTTTCGGCCATTAGCCGTTAAGGTGCAGCATTTATTCATTTAAGCCTCATTTAATGATCAAAACTGGGCAGTTCGCATGTTTGATCACACCGTGACTCACGCTGCCGAGGAGGATTTCCGACATCAGACCAACACCGCGGCAACCCATCACGATCAAGTCGTGGCCATCTATTTCTGCCTGATGACAGATGGTCGTTGATGGATCACCGGTCAACGTCACACTTTTGAAAGCGATCCTGCTCTCCATCAATTTCGCCGACGCAGGCTCAACAATGTTCTGTCCTTCTTCAGCCAGTGTTTCACTAAGCGGAACACTTATCGGTGGTTCGTTTAAGATCAATAGAGGACTCACATGGATAACAGTAATCCGGGCATTCGGAGATATATGCTTAACAAGCTTGATCGCATGATCCAATGCTTGATCAGATTGCTGAGAACCGTCGATAGGAACAAGAATGTGGTTATACATAGGTTTTTCCTCCTTTGATCGTTACATGAATGTTAGGCATCCTAAGCATACTTACCCGAAATTCTGTTCTTTCAAACCATCAGCGCAATCAACATGCTAATGATGAACCTATTCGCACCCAACGAGCTTTTTTTCACACGCATACCGCAGGAAACTTAAGGAAAAGATACTAGCACAACATCCTAGAGCTTGGAGAAAATACCATATGTTCGCTCGTTGGCTGAGCTCCAAAAAACATCCGACTCTTCCTACACAAAGCACGATCGTAGAACCGATGGCATCTATGCCTTTATTCTCAACCATTCAAGAAAATACAGATTATGTCAGGCAAGCTCTCGGAAACAGCACGGATATTGTGATTCGAGAGTTTACCTATAACTCAATTACAGAGGGCGTCGCCATCCTGTATACCGATGGCCTTGTGGATGGGAATGTCATTAATGACTTCATTATGCGAGCTATGATGACAGATTCTTTGGACATTGATCCTAAACAAAACCCTTTTGACGTATTAGAATTGCATACGCTAACGATTGGCGAAATTCAGAAGGTTTCCGATATGAAAAAGTTGTTTCATCATATCCTATCAGGCGACTCGGTTATCTTGATGAACGGCTACACCACTGGGCTTGCAGCAAGCACCAAAGGCTGGAAAGATCGGGGTGTAACGGAGACGAATGTTGAAACCGTTGTCCGCGGACCGCGTGAATCGTTCTCCGAATCGATCCGAACGAATACGGCACTCATCCGCAGAAAGATTAAGGACCCTAATTTGTGGGTGGAAACTTTCCAGGTCGGTGAAGTGACCCAGACAGACGTTGTGCTGATGTATGTGCATGGGATCGCCCAGGATTCGCTCATTATCGAAGCCCGCAATCGGCTCAGTCAGATTCAAATTGACGGCATCTTCGAAAGCAGCAATATCGAGGAGCTCATTCAGGATGAAGTCATCACGCCTTTTCCAACCGTCTACAACTCTGAACGTCCAGACGTCGTCGCTCTTGAACTCATTCAAGGCAAAGTTGCTATTCTTGTCGATGGAACCCCCTTCGTGCTCATCGCTCCCGCTTTGTTTGAAACCTTCCTCAAAGCTTCCGAGGACTACTATCATCGCGTGGATATCAGCACTTTAGTCCGGATACTCCGATATGCCGGGTTTCTCATAGCTTTATTAGCGCCGTCCTTCTACGTAGCCATTACGACGTTTCATCAGGAAATGCTGCCAACGCAGCTGCTCATTTCCTTAGCCGCGCAGAGAGAAGGCATTCCCTTCCCAGCTTTCATTGAAGCCTTGTTGATGGAAATCACCTTCGAAGTACTGCGGGAGGCCGCCCTGCGTATGCCGCGAAGCATCGGATCAGCGTTATCCTTCGTCGGGACACTGGTCATCGGGCAAGCAGCGGTCGAAGCTGGTATTGTATCGGCTGCGATGGTTATTGTCGTATCCATCACGGCGATTTCCAGCTTTGTTTTTCCTTCCTATGATTTATCAAACGCCATTCGCATCTTACGGTTTCCGCTGATGGCTTTAGCGGCTTCCTTCGGATTTTTCGGGATACTGGCAGGTTTGCTTGGGCTGATTTTACATCTGAACAGTTTACAATCGTTTGGCGTGCCTTACTTAAGCCCTTTTGCTCCGCTGGAATTAGACAAACAAAAGGATGCCTTATTTCGGATGCCCTTTCAGTCGTTATTTTCCCGAGTGCGTACCGTCCATACCAATAACGTTGTCAAGAAAGCGAAAAGAAAGCCATTCAGACCTTAAGGGAGGCACGAGGCTCAATTGATATCCTGGATGCGACTAACAGCATGCTTATTGATGATCATTTTCCTATTAAGCGGCTGTTGGAGCCGCAGAGAGTTGAACGACATCGCCATCGCCGAAGGTGTAGGGATTGATATTTCAGATGGAGGTCAGTTTGAGTTAACGGTTCAAATCGTGAACCCGGGGAGTGTGACAAAATCAAATGGGAATTCTGAAGTTCCCATTATCGTCTATTCTTCCAAAGGCGTAACCCTGAATGAAGCTGTCAAAAGATTGACTTCGTCGATTTCGAGAAACATCTATTTCGCCCATATTCGCATCCTTGTCATTTCAGAGGACCTAGCCTCCAAAGGAATCGTGAAAGCGATGGATTATCTCATGAGAGGGAGCGAATTCCGAACCGATTTTGACGTTGTCATTGCCAGAGACAGCACAGCCAAGGACTTATTAAGTGTCATGACACCGCTAGAGAAAGTTCCAGCAAACTATATATTCAATTCTCTCGAAGCTGCCAAAAAGGAATGGACTTCTGCGGTCACAATTAAACTCGATCAATTATCGAGCAGTCTTGTTACCCCTGGAAAAAGCGCCGTTGTATCAGGCATACAAATTGTAGGTGATCATACGACAGGCACGAGCAACAACAACATTAATTACACGGCCCCCCGTGTGAGGCTGCAATATTCCGGCAATGCCGTCTTCAAGAGAGATAAGCTCGTTGGATGGCTGAATGAGAAAGAGTCCCGCGCTTACTCGATCATTACCAATCAATCCAAGCGCTCTTCCATCCACCTCGTCTGTCCCGATGGCGGAAACATTGGTATTGATATTGCCCGTGTCAAAAGCAAGATACACGCTGTCATTAACAACGATAAACCTGAAATTTTCATCAACACACGGACGGAAGGCAATGTGTCTGATGTTGAGTGTAAAATCAATCTTTTCAAAACAGAAACGATCGCCTATTTGGATTCACAGTACGTTGAATTCATTAAATCCAATATGGAGAAAACCATTAAGAAGACGCAGCAGTTAGGGACAGATATCTATGGATTCGGTGAAGCTGTTCATCGAGCTGATCCGACATATTGGAACAAGGTCAAAGATAATTGGGAACAGGTCTTTAAGCAAGTGGAGCCTCACATGAATGTGATTGCTAAGGTGAGAGGTACAGGTACCATGGGGGACTCTGTTGTAAATGATGTAAAGGAGTAGCCGATATGTTAATTGGCATCAGTATACTTGTGATTTCCACCCTGATTGCGTGGTATGAACTTCCGCGTTTGTGGAAGCAAGGATGTAAAAAGACGGTTTGGTTGTACGTTACACTCATGCTGATCGGAAATGTGCTTGCTACGTTCAAAGGAATGGGAAAAATACTGCCAAATCCAGCCGATGGAATTACGTTTCTTATGGCCCCATTAAGCAAGCTGTTAGTGCAGATCGGGTTAATCAAATAAGTAAAGTTGGGCTCGGCATAGGGAGGCAGAGCATGAATAACGAGAGTACATTAACAGCTCGGCAGCTTATGATTTTTATTTTCTTGATTTCACTTGGAACAACAATTCTTGTCGTCCCCTCCATTTTGGCCGCACAATCCAAACAGGATGCCTGGATCGCCGGAATAGCGGCAGTAAGCGTTGGTTTACTCTTCATTTGGATGTATGTCAAGTTAGCCCGGATGTATCCGGCAATGACGCTTTTTGATATGAATGAATATGTATTGGGCAAATGGCTTGGCAAAGCATTAACGCTTCTCTACATCTATCTCATGTTCGTCCTAAGCGCGCAGGTCCTATTCTTTATTGGCACCTTCATGACGACCCAAATCATGCCAACGACACCGATCCAATCCATTCATATTCTCATGATCACGTTTACTGTCATTGGTGCAAAGCTGGGTGTGATCATCTTAGGGAGAACCGCGGAGATCTTTTTTCCATGGATTCTCTTGCTGTTCTTCTTATTGGTGATCTTTGTGGCTCCGCAGTCCAACATCAAGAATCTGCTTCCTATTGGCGAAGCAAGCTTCATGTCGATTGCTCGACCTGCCATGTTTATGATCGTATACTCCTTTTTTCCAATCGTATTTACGCTCTGTTTAATCTCAAAAGAGACGAAGTTCCCTGCGAGGTTCGCCAAATCCTTCTTCTATGGGGGCATAACAAGCGGAATCATGATGATCATCATCACATTATTAGGCATTCTGGTGATGGGGGCAGACCAATCGTCACGACATGTTTATGCAACCTACGCGCTGGCCAAAAAAATTAGCGTTGGGAATTTTCTTCAACGGATTGAGGTTACGGTCGCTTTCTTATGGTTTATTTCCATTTATTTTAAGCTGACGCTATATTTTCATGTCACGCTCAGAGCCGTTGCCTCCTTTTTTCAAATCCAAAATTATAAGTCTCTCGCAACACCAACGGGTCTCATTGTGATCGTGCTTTCTTTAATGGTATACCCCAATGTAGCCTACATGCATGAATGGGATCAATTTACCTGGGTACCTCTGGGATTATTTTTCGGCTGCCTGCATCCCGGTCTACTAATCATCATTGGCTGCTTGCGCAGAAAAAAAGCTAAAAACGGCTAAACAAGGACGTGCTTGCATGGGCAAAGAGTCCATAACACCGCGGCAACTCATGATCATCGTCATCCTCTATTCCATAGGCACTGCGATATTGGTCATTCCAGCATCGATAGCAGCGGATGTCAAACAGGATGCATGGATACCACTTGTACTGAGCATAGGTCTGGGCATAATTCTGACCCTCCTTTATACAGCAGTTGCCAAAAAATATTCGGTCTCTTCACTCTTCGACATCAACGACCTCGTTTTTGGCAAGTGGCTGGGCCGAATTATAACCTTGGGTATTTCCTTTTTGACACTTATTTTTGGCGCTCAGGACGTTTTTTACGTCGGCCATTTTATGAGTACTCAAATTATGCCTTCAACGCCTATCCAGGCAATTAACATCCTATTCATGCTGGTTGTCATGATGGGAGCCAAGCTGGGATTGGTTGTTTTTCTTAGAACTGCTGAAATCTTTTTTCCTTGGCTCATCTTATTGTTTACATTATTTATGACCATGAATATTCCTAATATGGATACAAACAATCTCTTGCCGATTGGCGAAGCTAACGCGATCCCGATCATTCGGTCTGTGATACGAATCATCAGCTTTACCTATATTCCCTTATTTATTACAATTGGCCCTATTATCCATCAAGTTTCAAATGTTAAAAGAGCTGGAAAGGGATACCTCGTAGGCGTTGTTATAAGCGGCCTGGCCATGCTTTTACTCGTGGTATCCAGTGTGCTGGTGCTGGGGGCTGATTCTACCGCCATGGAATCTTTCCCCAGTTATGCCTTAGCACAAAGAATTAGCATCGGGAATTTTTTACAGCGAATTGAAGTTGTCGTAGCCTTCTTATGGCTGGTTTCCATTTTTTTTAAAACATCGATGTATTTTCAAACAACACTTAGAGGGTTAGCACACACATTCCAACTCCGTGATTACAAATCGCTTTGCACTCCACTTGGGCTAATCGTTATCGTCCTAGCTCTTGTCGTTTACCCGAATGGAGCCTTTGAACAGAAATGGGATAACCACACTTACATTCCTCTTGCCCTCATTATAGGCATTGTTTATCCGCTAAGCATTATAGTGATTGGATGGATGAGAGGTCGGTTACCCGCCAAATAAAAAAAGCCTGGCATGCGGCGAAATCCGCATACCGGCTTCTCTATAATTACTTCAACTCCGCAACGAGGTTCGGCGGAACTTCACCCTGAACACCCTTCACCAAGTTATTCGCGGCAAGCATCGCCATATCAAACCGAGTCTGATGGGTGGCCGATCCGATATGCGGCAAGGTGACGACATTGGCCATTTTCAACAGCTTGTTATCCGGGTCTACGGGTTCTTGCTCAAAAACATCAAGACCCGCTCCGCGGATTTGCCCTTTTTCCAAAGCTTCAATCAGTGCTTCCTCATCAACGGTTTGCCCGCGGGAGGTATTGATAAAGATCGCGGTTTTCTTCATGAGCGCCAGCTCTTCGCGGCCGATTAGACGGGTCGTCTCAGGTGTTAGCGGCGTCATTAGCACCACAAAATCCGACTCCTGAAGCAGCTCCTGCAGCGACCGGTAAACCACGCCTAGCTTCTGCTCAGCTTCCTCTTTGCGACTGCGGTTATAGTACATAACCTCCATATTAAAACCAAACTTTGCCCGTCTGGCTATAGCTTCCCCGATACGCCCCATGCCAATGATCCCGAGCTTAGCATGATGAACATCGATGCCGAAAATATGATCATCGCTTCCTTTTTTCCACTGGCCAGCTTTCACGTAAGCGTCAAGCTCCGGTATTCGCCTTGCTGCGCCCAAAATCAGCCCGAACACCGTATCCGCCACCGTTTCATCCAGTACGCCCGGTGTATGCGTTCCCATAACACCTCTGGCCTTCATAGCAGCCGTATCTAAATTGTTGTAGCCTACCGACACGTTACTCACAATTTTGAGTTTCGGTGCATGATTGAGCAACTCTTCGTCAATGCTTCCACCAGATAGTAACAGTCCATCTACATCAGCCAGCTCCTCTAATAGCTGTTGACGAGGAATTTCTTCTTCCCTGTCCCATTTACGATAATCGCAGTACTGCGCTATGTACGCTTCTACTTCACTTGGAACTCGCTTTGCGAGAAAAACTTTAGGTCTCATCCTCAAATCTCCTCTCCATACTATGAAAGAATCGTACCACAAATGGCTAGATTCAGATAAGTTCTTTTTGATTTTTTAAGTAGCGGTATAAAATGAAACTACAAATGGCGCAGATCGCAGCGCACAGCCCAATGAACCCATATCCGGTCTGGAGACCGCGAATCAAGCCAATTTGGGTGTCCGCTCCAACCCATTGTTTGACCCATTCAATAACACCGCCAATGAGATAATTCCCAATGACACTGCCGACGCCCATTAGCGTAACTGTAAACGTAATTGCCGTATCGCTGCCGTTCGGGTATCTTTTGGCAATAAACGCCATAACGGTTGGGTAAATCATTGCGATGCCGATTCCCGCTGCTGCGAATAGGAAAGCAAGGGGTTCCCCTCCCAGAATCGCACCAAACGTGCAGATCGCAGAAAATCCCGAGAAAATAATCAAGGACAAATTGAATCCTATTTTATCCGTAATAGGACCCAAAATTAGCCTCGCTAGCGCAAAACAGAGGAAGAAAGCAGACAACATGCCAGACGCCTTTACCGCTTCCCATTCGTACGCTTTCTCTAAGAAATTGACTAACCACCCTCCTACCGCAAGCTCCGATACTACGCCAAAGGAAAGAATCAGGACCATATACCACAATACTGGATCACGCGTTAATGTTTTCAAAGGAACCCGGTCCTCATGGGAGATCTCGTCGGAAGGAAACGAACTGCGTAAAGCAAATAGGATAGGAAGAATGGACAATGAAAGCATCACCACATACATACCGCGCCAATCAAGCGCATGACCGAACACGCTTACCGTCATAAGTCCTGTTGCAATCAACGGGGCAACCGTGGAACTAAGCCCATAGAAGCCGTGCGTGAGATTCATCATCGTTCCCGTATTTCTCACAAAGATTCTCGCCCCCAGAATAGCGAGCGCAATCTCAAGCATTCCGTTGCCGATGTACATGAGAAAGTAGGAGGAAGAAAACATCGGAAAACTACTAGACAAGTAGATACAAAAACCTGAAAGGATCATCATGCCAAAGGCAGCAATACTGACGATTTTAATCCCCCATAGGCGCGTTAAAAAAGCCGTGAAGGAACAGGCGATGAGGTAACCCAGCGCGTTGAGAGACAGCAATGTGCCAAGCTGCGATTCATTCAGCATAAAATCGAATTGAATGCGCGGGATGGCGGGTCCCTTAATATTCTCTGAAAAGCCAAACACAATGAAGCCTAGAAAAATCGTAGCCAGTTGCATGGCGTAGACCTTTTTGGACTTATCCAAACGTTGTTCCACGTTGTCATTCCTCCATGCAGCTTACTTCATTTATAGTCACCAATATAATAGGCGAAAATGGGTTCAATCGGTTTAAAGTATAGATAGCCATCTTCTTCCCAAGGCTGGAAGTGCAAATCCATTCGCGAATCCTGCCAATTCTCGGGAGTTCCTCTCGTTCTCAAACGACCCGGTACAACTGGATCTTCAATTACCTTAGGAAATTCTTGATACCCAAACAGCAGATTCTCGTGCATCGCAATGATTTCGTATTTGTCGCCTGTGAACGATCGCTCTTCCTGAAGTTGATAATGATAATAGATATAACTGCTGATCATTTCAGGCTTCAAATGCGCTACTCTCCCAACGCGCTTCTCTACCCGCTCCTTTCGCAGCCAATGTTCGTTATTAGCAGGCTCATTAAAGTGGAACACGTCAATCATGCGAATCCATTTGCGGGGCTGCCGATGCCCTGGCCAATCCTTAAGATAAGGTAAAGCAGCACTAGCGATATCATCGGGACTTAACTCGCAGTCCATGCACTCATAATAGAGGAATAGACTTTTCTTCCACACATAGGCAGCAGCGGTCATCAACTCTCCCTGCATGACCCGTTGTATGGCTTGTTCACTTCGTTCTAGCGCCTCTACACCCGTAGATACTTGCCCCTCTTGCCATTCTGCTCGATAAATCATTCTTGTCATCATCTATTCTCTGCCTCAACTTTCTATGAGATCATGATCAACAAAACTGATTATACCATTGTTTCCCAAGGCGCGGCGCGACAAAAAAAAGACCCACAGCAATGTGCTGAGGATCTAAGGTTTATTTCAAACTCTAAACATTCTAACCAAGTCATTAAGCTCATGCCCCATCTTTTGCAATTCCTCCGTGGCTTGAAAGATGTCCTCCATGGATGCAGTCTGCTCTAGAGAGGAAGAAGCTACCAGGTTTGAGCTTGTTACCGCTTCTTTAGCAATCGATGCCAGCTCATTGACGGCTGAGGTGATTTGCGCAGCACGAACGAACGCATCATGCGTGATTTCGCGAATTTGCCCGCTGAGCGTAGTGACTTCATTAACCGCCTCGGAGATTTGTTTAAAGGCAAGGCTAGCTTCTGACATGAGTTCCATCCCTGTACTCACTTCTTTACTGCTTTGCTGCATAGTGTAAAAAGCTTGAAGGGTTTCATTTTGAATCGACTTCACAACGCTCGAGATATGATCTGCTGCTTTCTTGGAATCGTCAGCTAGTTTCTTCACTTCACTGGCAACCACCGAGAAACCACGCCCATGCTCCCCTGCGCGAGCCGCTTCAATGGATGCATTCAGTGCAAGTAAATGCGTCGTTTCTGAAATCCCAGTAATGATTCGCACAAAATTTCCAATTTCTTGCGTATGTACACTCAAATTCCTGACGTTCTCGGCCGAGTCATCACAGACAGATTGAATTGACTTGATTTGCGCCATATTTTTATGGATAACCTCATTGCCAGCGACCGCTTCATTCATCGCATTATGCGCAGAGGCATCGACGGTTTCGAAAAAATCAGCAATACGGTGAAGACCGCTGTTCATTTCATTAAGCGTATTCATGGTGACAGAAACACGGTCAACTTGCCTCTCGGCTCCCATAGTGACATGATTCATAGAGTCACCAATCTCTTTGGTTGTCTTCACCGTTTGTTCGGCTGTAAGGTTCAGTGTTTCTACGCCTGTTGTTAATTGCTGTGAGGAAGCGGATACTCGCCGTATCAAGCTTCGTAAATTACGCGCCATACGGCTCATGGCTTTGGCAGCATCTCCTAACTCATCCCGATGACGAATCTGAACAGAGAGTTCATCTTCCACGATATGACCAGATGCCATATGCTCCATCCTTTCTGCGATTTGTACGGCAGGATGCGACAGAACTTTCGAGGTCCATAATCCTATTCCCAGTATGCAAGCAAAAGAAGCCACAGTAACTCCTAGCGCAAAATTTACGATAGAGGAAAAGCCCTCTGCTGACAAGTGCTGCGCCTGAACATTTTGCGCCAAATTGTACCAAACTTGCCCAGTCACGCCCAGTAGACAAGCAGCCAATGAAAAGCTGATCATCAGCTTGGTCTGAATTGTATATCTCATTTTATGCCTCCCAGCGCTCACTATGGTTAATAAAAAATTTGCATCATCATATCAATCGCTTTGATCCCGGCGAATGGAACAAGAATCCCACCGACACCGAATAACCAAATATTACGAAACAGCAGCTTTTCCGCACTCATTGGCGAATATTTAACGCCTTTCACAGCCAGTGGAATTAAAATTGGGATAATGATGGCATTAAAAATTAGCGATGAAATCACGGCTGTTTCCGGTGAATGCAGTCGCATGATATTCAGTGCCTCAATCTGCGGAATTTCAGATGATAAAATGGCTGGAAGTATCGCAAAATATTTGGCAAAATCGTTTGCAATGCTAAAGGTAGTCAGCGCGCCACGCGTAATCAACAGCTGCTTGCCGATAAAGATCACTTGAATCAGCTTCGTCGGATCCGAATCCAAATCCACCATATTCGCCGCTTCCTTCGCCGCAATGGTTCCACTGTTCATTGCCAGCCCTACATCAGCTTGAGCCAGCGCTGGCGCATCATTCGTCCCATCTCCTGTCATCGCAACTAGCTTGCCTTGCGCCTGTTCTTCCCTGACGATACGAATTTTATCTTCTGGTTTGCATTCCGCGATATAGGTATCCACCCCGGCTTCTCGCGCAATGGTTTGGGCCGTTAGCTGATTATCCCCTGTACACATAACCGTCTTAATACCCATTTTACGCAAATCCTCAAACTTCTCTCTTAATCCCGGTTTAATCATATCCTTTAAATAAATAATGCCTAACAGTTGGCTGCCCCTGCTAACAGCCAGCGGTGTGCCGCCTTCCTTGGCAATTTCCTCACTGATAAGCAGCGCCTCTGGAGATCTGACGCCGCCTTGCTGTTCCATGTGCGAGACGATTTCTTCAACTGCTCCCTTATAATAAGTTTCGTCGCCAAGGATTAAACCGCTCATTCGGCTTTCTGCTGTAAAAGGAATGACTTTTCCCGCCCCATAGTGATCCTCTCGCCAGGTGATTTTCATGCTTGCAGCCAATTCCAATATAGATTGACCTTCTGGCGTTTCATCAAAAATTGAGGTTGCTACCGCAGCATGTATCAGTTCTTGTTCGGAAATCCCATATACAGGAGTAAAGCGAAATGCCTTCCGATTGCCATAAGTAATCGTACCCGTTTTATCCAATATGATCGTGCTCACATCACCAGCAGCTTCAACGGCTTTGCCAGACATCGCGAGTACGTTAAACCGAGTTACACGATCAATGCCCGCAATGCCGATAGCCGACAGAAGAGCACCAATTGTCGTAGGGATCAGACAGATGAGCAAAGCAACCAGCGTTGAGGTTTCAATAACAACTCCCAAATAACCAGCCATTGGAATCATTGTGATCGTAACAATAAAAAAGATGATGGTAAGCACGACCAGAAGGGTGTTCAGTGCGACTTCATTCGGAGATTTCTGCCGTTTCGCTCCCTCTACCAAGAGAATCATCCGATCCAAAAAAGTTTCCCCTGGATCAGCCATAATTCTCACCTTAATCCAATCACTGATGACCTTCGTTCCTCCGGTGACCGAGCTGAAGTCACTCTTCGCCCGCTTGACTACAGGGGCAGACTCGCCTGTGATCGCCGATTCATCGATGGCTGCTGTCCCCTCGATGATTTCGCCATCTCCAGGGACGAGATCACCATTTTCAATCAGGATCATGTCTCCCCTTCGTAATTCCGTAGAGCTGACGGTTTCCATGTCGCCATTTTTTCGAATGCGCTTCGCTTTCGTATCCATTTGCGTTTTCTTCAAATGATCCGCGTGCGCCTTTCCTCGCCCCTCCGCCAAGGCTTCCGCAAAATTAGCAAACAAAATGGTGAAAAGCAGGATAAAAAAGATAAAAAGATTATGTATCTGCCTCCCATCAGCACCAAAAGTACTCGGGAAAAGAATCATTAACAAGATCAAGAACGCTCCTGCCTCTACGACAAACATAACAGGACTTTTTATCATGATAATCGGATTTAGTTTCAACACAGCCTCGAGCAGTGCTTTATAAATAATAGGACTCTTTCTTTGATTTAACATGATTTCAAAAACCTCCAATGAACTAAAACTCTACGAATTCTCAGCTATTAGAACTGTTCAATGTGCAGCAGCACATAGGCGAGGTACACCAGCATCGCTACTGTTAATACACAAATAATAACCACGATGAAGTCTCACTCCTTTTGTAAATTTCATCCGACTAGGCGTGAATACTAGCCAAGCGCCCCGTCATGTCGTCTTTAAGAAGCGGCTTGCTAAAGAAATAACCTTGCATTTCATGGCAGCCTTTATTTTTTAGAAACTCAAACTGCACTTCCGTCTCTACGCCTTCCGCAATTACCTCAAGGTTCAAGCTTTGAGCCATTGCTATAATCGATGCTGCAATTGTAGTTTCACCATGCGTAGAAGTGATGTCATTGACAAATGATCGATCAATCTTGAGACGATCAATCGGGAAGCTTCGAAGGTAACTCAGCGAAGAATAGCCTGTACCGAAATCATCGATAGACACTTGAATCCCCAGCTTCTTTAGCTCCTCCAAAGTCCCTATGACTTGTTTCGCATTCTGCATAGCGACACTCTCGGTAATCTCTAGCTCCAAATAAGCTGGATGAAGACCCGTTTCTTGCAAGATATCAGCGACAATCTGGACAATATTAGCTTGTTTGAATTGATATGCAGAGAGGTTGACGGCTACCCGCATAGGAGGGAATCCCGCATCTTGCCAAGCTTTATTTTGTCCGCAAGCTGTCCGTAGGACCCACTCGCCAAGGGGGATAATAATGCCCGTTTCCTCTGCGAGCGGAATGAATTCTGTCGGCGATACCAGGCCTCTTTTCGGATGGAGCCACCTAACAAGCGCCTCGACACCTGTAATCTGACCCGTCTCAAACTGCAGTTGAGGTTGGTACATCAGCAGCAATTCATTACGCTCCAATGCTTTACGGAGCTCCTGCTCAATCGTGTGCGTCTCAGAAGCTTGAACGCTCATCGTTGGTGTGAAGAACTCGTATTGATTGCGGTGACTTTCCTTAGCTCGATACATAGCAGAATCTGCATTCATCATCAACGTTTTGGCGTCATGCCCATCATTTGGATAAAGACTAATGCCGATACTCGTTGTAACCGAACACTCAAGACCTTCAATAAGAATCGGACGATTAATCGCCTCAATAATCTCTTTTACGATGAAAAGAATAAAGCTCTCCTGTTTGAGGAATGGCAATAAAATCGTAAACTCGTCCCCGCCCATGCGTGCTATCGTGCCATGATGACCAACCGAGCTTAATAGACGTTTCGCTATCGTTTGCAGCAGCGTGTCACCAAAGGCATGACCCAAAGAATCATTGATATATTTGAATCGATTTAAATCCAGAAACAGCACAGCAAGCTTATGTTTGCCACGGTCCGCTTGCTCCAAGCTTTTCGTCAGGTGATCCGTAAACAATCGACGATTCGGTAGATCTGTCAGCGCATCATGATAAGCCATATGGTTGATCGTTTCCTCTGCTTGCTTATGTTCTGTAATATCTTTGCCAATGGCAAATACACCGACCACTTGGCTGTCGACGATGATCGGAACAAATCGAATGTGCAAATCGACTGGAAAACCTCGTTTATGAGCGATAGCAATTTCGAAACTAGCGGATAACCCTTTTTTAGCAAGCATAAAGGGTCTCAAGTAAGTTGATCTTGGGAGCACACTCAGGATATGCGTACAGGAAGTGCCAACTAATTGATTCGCCGAATATCCCGTTATTTTCTCCGTTGCCGGATTAATGGCTGTAACCAAACCATTTAACTCAAATGAACAGACAAGATCGGGATTATGATCAACTAAAGATTTATACCGGAATCTACTTTCCTCTAACATTCTCTCTGAATCTTTGCGGTCGGTTATGTCTCGAATAATACCCCGGAAGCCTGTTGGCGCCGAGTCTTGCGCGTCTAGAACAAGGACAATAGAAGCCTCCACATACTTACGTGTGCCATCCTCGCGAATGACCTCCCATTCCACACAATTGACAGCCGTTCCGGTATGGGCTACCCATTGATAGGCTTGTTTCAGTTTTTTCGCATCTTCCGCACTCATGAAATCCGCGATTTGACAGCCTAGCAATTCATTCTCCACCTTACCTAGCAGCACTACGAGAGAATGATTAAAAACTAGGAAGTTGCCAGTCATTGTTATTTCGTAATAGCCATCTTGGATACTATCCAAGGTTGAGCGTATTTTCTGTTCCTCTCGTATCAGCTGTAATGTCTCTATCTGGTTAACCTTCGCTATATTGCGCTGAATCATCGTGTACAGCAGGTAGGCTGTTACAATGATCATCAAGCTGAAAGACAGATAAGAGGCCCCCATCTTAAGGGCAACTTGCAGCAGACAAGCGAGCAGTACGTACATAGATACGATGCGAAAAGAAGTCTTTTTCCCTTCTTCTTTTTTTCTGATGTCTAGTAGCTTATCCATACTTATGTACTCCAGTCTTATAGTTGTTCGAAAAAAGTATGCAGGAGAAAATCGATGAGCTTGATCCCTAGGAACGGTAAAATGATGCCTCCTGCGCCATAGATGGCTAAATTCCGACTAAGCAGTTGATTTGCACTCATGGGCTTGTAGGAAACACCTTTCAAGGCAACCGGAATCAAAACCGGAATAATAATTGCGTTAAAGATGAGCGCGGATAGTACAGCACTCGTTGGCGATTGCAAATGCATAATATTAAAAACCTGCAGCTCCGGGAGGTCCCCCGCAAACATCGCAGGTATAATAGCAAAATACTTGGAGAAATCATTCGCAATACTGAACGTAGTCACCGCTCCGCGTGTAATGAGCAGCTGTTTGCCAATCGAAATCACATCCAGGATCTTCGTAGGATCTGAATCCAGATCGACCATATTGGCTGCCTCTTTGGCGACTGATGTTCCACTGCTCATCGCAATACCTACATCAGCTTGAGCTAAAGCTGGGGCGTCGTTAACCCCATCGCCCGTCATGGCAACAAGCTTCCCTTCGCTTTGCTCCTCCCGGACGATCCGTAATTTATCCTCCGGCTTACTCTCGGCATAATACGTATCGACGCCAACCTCTTTCGCAATGGTTGCGGCGGTCAGTGGATTATCCCCTGTACACATGATCGTTCGAATCCCCATTTGCTGCAGAAATTGCAATCGTTCGCGAATGCCCGGCTTAATCGTATCTTTTAAGTAAATAAGCCCCAGTATGTAATTATCCTTGCTTACCGCAAGGGGCGTCCCACCTTCTCGCGCAATAAAAGCATTGATCTCCTCCAGCTCCTCAGGAATATAACCGCCCCTGACAGTAACATAGCTGCAAATCGCGCTAACCGCCCCTTTTCGAAAAAAGCTGCCATTCAGATTTAACCCGCTCATCCGCTCTTCAGCTGCGAAGGAAATTACTTCCCCCTGATACGCTCTGAGATCACCTGTTATATGATGTCGTTTGGCCAGATCTACGATAGACCGCCCTTCCTGCGTGTCATCAAACAAAGAAGTGAGCACCGCTGCTTCCATTAACTGCTCCTGTGATGCGCCTGCAACGGGATAAAAGGCGGAAGCCATCCGATTACCGAAAGTGATCGTTCCCGTCTTGTCCAGAATGACGGTGTTAATATCACCAGCCGCCTCAACGGCTTTCCCCGATTTCGCCAATATGTTGATGCGGGTGACACGGTCAATTCCCGAGATGCCAATGGCGGACAGCAATCCCCCGATTGTCGTTGGGATTAGACATACGAGAAGGACAATTAACGTAGACACCTCCAGATGAACACCAACAAATGCAGCTAATGGATACAAGGTAACCACGACGATTAAGAAGATCAACGTTAATACCGTAAGCAATGTCGTCAATGCGATTTCGTTCGGTGATTTCTGCCGCCTGGCCCCTTCTACCATTTGAACCATCCGATCCAGAAAGGAGTGTCCAGGGTCTACGGTAATCTCAACTTTAATCCAATCACTGACCACGGTAGTCCCGCCAATTACAGCACTATGTTCACCATTCGCCTCTTTAATGACAACCGCTGACTCCCCATTAATCGAAGATTCGTCGATAGCCGCGATGCCTTCCACAATCTTACCGTCTCCGGGAATATAATCTCCCATTTCGACCAGTACAAGATCACCTTTGCGTAAATCCGTTCCGGCCACCACCTGGATACGGCCATCTTTGGATAACCGTTTGGCCTTTAATTCCTTTCTTGTTTTGATCAAACTATCCGCGTGTGCCTTACCTCTGCCCTCGGCCAATGCCTCAGCAAAATTTGCAAATAAAATCGTAAACAGGAGAATGAAAAATACCGTGATGTTATAGGACGTTTGATTCTCGGAGTGAAAATAGTGTGGAAATAGAATGAGTAAACCAATGACGAAGGTAGCTGTTTCCAATACGAATAGGACTGGATTCTTGATCATTACTTTTGGATTCAACTTCAAAAAAGGTTCTACAAGGGCTCTAACGACCATTTTCGAATGAAATAAATGCTTTAACCATTGATTCATGCGGACCCACCCTAGGAAGAGACTCCTCAAATTTTTGAACAACAAAAAGAAGCCTAAGAGCAGAGAATCTCTACTCTCGAGCTTCTAAGCAGCGTTTGGAACTTCATGTGAAGTTCTTGGAACGAATGTTACGCTTTCTAGCAATCTTTGTAAAACGCGGTGGTTGGACGCTATTCATGCTTTTTGACGTATTTCGCATATGAAAACGCGTCCAATTAGTAGACACTTTCATTTTCTATGAGAATGCTTTGGTTTTCTTCCGTTTTTTATAAATTTCAGTGAATCTGAACCCGAACATTGATGCATTGAAAATCAGCTGACTTTCATTTTTATTGGTTTTTTATACGTTTGATATGGATTTTTTACCTCTTTTTTATAGGTTTCTGCGTTACAATTATTCAGTACATTAGCACATCATTGATCCCATTAAAGGAGTTGAAAGTTTAATGAGCAGTCGAAGTTGTAGTGAACCTGAACCCAAACATCATCACGGGGAAGTCATGAACGCGTCTAATCATGAGAGACTGATTACGGTTAAACATCAACTCTTCTACGAATGGGTTCATGAATGACTTCCTCATACAGAGGAGGCGATCTTATGTACAACATCTATTCCAATAATGAAAACGGCATTTTGTGTAAAAATAATCAGATCGGGTATGGGTGCTGGGTTCATATGGTCGCTCCAAGCGGGCACGAAATGACTCATGTTGCTAGCACACTTGGCATTCCAATTGATTTCATTAAAGCTCCATTGGATGAAGAAGAACGCGCTAGAATTGAAAAAGAAAATAATCATACGCTAATTATTGTTGATATGCCTAACATCACCAAAAACGAGAAAAATCAACTTATCTATGAGACTGTCCCTTTAGGGATCATTCTAACCGGCGATTGTATTGTTATGGTCTGTTCAACCGAACATCCGATCATGAATCAATTTATTCATAAAAAAGTGAAGCAATTCTACACGAATAAAAAAACAAGATTTTCACTTCAAGTCCTATATTTAATCACCCTGCTTTACTTGAGATATCTGAAGCAAATTAGCAAAATGATGAATGAAATTGAGCATGAATTGCTCCAATCCAAAAAAAATAAAGAGCTTTTCTCATTACTAAATTTAGAGAAAAGCTTAATTTACTTTACGACTTCACTGAAATCTAACCAAATGGTTATGCAAAAAATGCTTCGACATCACCTTTTGAAAATAGGGGAAGATGATCGTCAGCTATTGGAAGATGTGATGCTTGAGAATCAGCAAGCCATTGAGGTGGCTGAAACCTACAGCACGATTTTAAGCGGCATGATGAATGCTTTCGCTTCCGTTACTTCCAATAATTTAAATGTCGTGATTAAATTTTTGACATCTGTGACGATCATATTGTCATTGCCAATGATTGTTGCAAGTTTCTATGGGATGAACGTACCGATTCCATATCAGACGGGTCCCCATGCCTTCTTGGTTGCTATATTGATCTCGATACTTCTTTCTAGTACAACTGCTTTTATTTTTTGGAAGAAAAGGTTTTTCTGAACAAACGAAAGTAAAGCAAGCTTTTTGAACCTTTCGAGATAGCCTCTTGTGGCAGCGCCATGACAGTTGAGAAGCTAGAAGCTGATTTTTCTGCTATAATGGGGAAAATGTGTCGGATAGAAAGAAACCTCATACTTTCATTATGACACCTTGTGGGGTGATATTCATGGTTAACACACGTCTTTCCGTTGCTATTCATATTTTGTCTTTAGTTCATTCGAACCCTAAGGCTTCGTCTGAGATGATCGCAGGAAGCGTCTCAACGAATCCAGTTGTTATTAGAAGAATTACGAGTATGTTGAAAAAGTCTGGCTTATTATCTTCAAGAGTGGGAGTTGCCGGGTTTGCATTGACCAAAAGTCCAAGCGAAATCAGCTTATATGATATATATAAATCCGTCCAACTGGAGTCAGAGATTTTCAATATCCATGATAATCCCAATCCGAATTGTACAGTAGGTCGGGAAATTCAACAAACCTTAGATAAAACCTTTGAAAGTGTTAAATTGGCCATGGAAAATGAGCTTAGAAATAAAACACTACAAGATGTTATTTATCATATTTTCAAATAGTGCCTTTGTTAGAAGTGTATCCAACGTACAAGAAACCATGTACACATTGTAGAAAAAGGCTGCCGATAGTTTGTTATCGGCAGCCTTTCATTTTTGCTTGGAGATGGTTAAGCTAACGCGGTCGGCCTTACCATGATTTCGCTGATAAGCGTGTCGTCAGGTTCATTAATGGCAAAAGCAATGGCTCTGGCAATGCTGTTAGGAGCAATCCCTAAGCCGCTTATTTGACCTGCTAACGCCTGCACTTCAGGGCTTGTAATGCTATCAAAAAGTTCGGTCTTCGTCAGACCTGGAGCAATTACGGTTGATCTGATATTCGAAGCCGCAGATTCTTCAAGTCGCAGTCCTTCCGAGATGGCTCTGACAGCGAACTTGGTAGCTGCGTAAACAGCTGATGTCGGTGACACTTGATATCCAGAAGTGGAGGACAGATTGATGATATGTCCGGCCTGCTGCTCCCTCATAGTAGGTAGTACTGCCGCGATACCGTATAAAACGCCTTTGATGTTCACATCGATCATTTGATCCCATTCTCTTACTCTTAATTCATTCATCCTCGAGCTCGGCATGACGCCTGCATTGTTCACCAACACATCGATTCGGCCATATGCACTCAGTGCAAACTTGGCCAATTGCTGCATATCTTCCGCTGAAGCGACGTCTGCTTTTACAGATACAGCCTCCCCGCCACCCTCTTTGATTTCAGCAACAATGGCATGAAGACGCTCCTCTCTTCTCGCTGCCAATACCACCTTTGCCCCATTTTTCGCCAACAACTTCGCTGTAGCTTCACCTATTCCACTGGATGCTCCCGTAATAATGACCACTTTATCTTGTATGTTTTCCATCGTTAAACGCTCCTTTGTTTTCATTTTTATATAACGCGTGTTGAATATTTAACGGCCGTTGATTAATATTATAGACAGAAGCCCCGATTACTCAATGGTTGATTGGCGTGCATTTGTTACATATCCAACATCACGCTCACTATTGTTCATTATCGGAAGGAGGTAGCGAAAGATATGGAAACCATAGTAAAAACCGACCGTCGCATTCTCAGATCCAAACAATCCATTATCAAATCTTTTCTGGAGCTATTTTCGGAAAAAGATTTTGAACAAATCACCATCAACGAGATCGCAGAACGCGCCAATGTTAACCGCGGCACCATTTATCTGCATTACAGTGACAAATACGACCTTTTGGACAAATGCATTGAAGATCACATCAACGAATTGATCTCGCTCTGCACCAAAAGGGAGGCCCATAAGGATGACCAAGGAATGGTGCAGGACCCCACACCGATATTTGATTATTTTCGTGATCATTTCCCTTTCTTCTCAGCCATGTTTTCCAATCAAAGAGTCTTTCTATTCCGGGAACAACTGCTGAATTTTATCTCTGTCAATTTGATGGTGAAAATGGAAAGACCGGACAATCAGACCGATATCGATCATGAGTTAAAAGCCCAGTTCATGGCCTCTGCTTTTATCGGCATTGTGGAGTGGTGGATTCGCCATCAAATGCCGCATTCCACGCAATTTATGGGCGATCAGGTTAGGAATTTATTTGAAAATAATCAAGTATACAAGAATCATTGACTTGTATGATACATACAACACAATAGCGTACATCCTCTACTGATTAAATTTCCATCCATTCTTTCATTCCTTGAAGCCGCGAGGCGTGGGTGTATACATTTAAAGAATGATTCCGAATAAATCCAACTGTCGTGATTCCTAACTCATCAGCCAATTGAAGAGCAAGTTCCGTGGGAGCAGATTTGGAGAGGACGATTTCACATCCAATCTTCGCAACCTTTAACAGGATTTCGGAAGAAATGCGTCCGCTTAATACAATAATTTTATCGGATAATGGTATATTGTTTTTTAAACAAAATCCGTAAATTTTGTCCAAGGCATTATGTCGACCTATATCCAGTCTAGATATCACGATGCCGTCTTTATTACAAAGTGCAGCATTGTGAACGCCTCCGGTATCTCGGAACGTATTCGCTGAGTCTTGCATTAAGGTCATCAAACGAAAGCAATCCTCGAACGTCAAAGTAACATGAGTTTCCTTCATCACTTTAGCCGTTTTGGCGTCATTCATGAAATAAAAGCCTTGTCTACTTTTTCCACAGCAGGAGGTGATATAGCGTTTTGAATGAAACCTCTGGAAAAATTCGTTCTTATTTTTGACTTTCATATGAACAAAACCAGCCTTCTCCTCAAACCAGATATCCGTAATGTCCTCGTAACTTTGAATAACACCTTCTGAAGCCAGAAAGCCAATTGCCAAATCCTCGATATATTCCGGTGAGCTTACCATCGTCGCAAATTCTTCACCATTAATTTTAATGGTAACAGGGTACTCAGTAACAATCTTATCCTGCAAGCGCACGATATTGCCGTTGTTAAAACGGATTATTTCGCGTGATTTCTCCACGGAATTCGTCATACTCGACCTCCCATTTGATGTTGACCGTCAGAAAAGAAAGTCACGAATTCGGCGCAAATCATTGCGATCGACACCGAATTCGTGTACCACTTTGAAGTTACTCTGATTCCCTCCATGCACTTTCATCCGAAAAAAGATCTCCTTCATATTGCCTATCCTTCACGCAGGACGCGCAAATATGGAGGTGTTCCTGCTCACTTAATAGAGCAGAATCTGGTGCTTCCCCTTGCACTTCGACGCTTCCGCATATTTCACATTTCATCGGCATGATAATGCACCGTCCTCTTTCTTTAAATCAATGAGGTTTGTTCAATCCCCTACCCATACCCTGTAGAAATCTCGTCAGCATATTTAAAGACGACATCGCTTCAGGCTGACGCATGGTTTTGAAGAGCCCCCATAAACCCGGCTGTTTCTGATTCGCCTTCGGATCAATAGCATGGTCTACTCCGGTGATCACGCCTCTGAGCATAGTCTGCAGCTTGTCAGGGTCAATCTGGCTTAGAAATTCAACAGCCCCCATCCCATTTTTGATAATGCGATGAGCACCTGGTTTATTCAGTTGATCCATTCCGATTAATGCAACTTGTTTGCTATTCGTCAGCAATCCCTGAATAGCATCCAAAAGCCCTAATTTTTGGAGTTCCTCCAAAATGTTCATGAAACCAAGCAACGCTTCACGATGATTCACAGCAGCTTGCAAGATTTGACTGATCGCGAGCGCCTCTTCTTCCGATGGATCAGGGGTTTCCTTTTCAATGTGTGTAATTGCTTTGGCCATCGGAAATCTCTCCTTCAATCATCTCCGGTATCGGGATGTAGTCTGAACGCTTCCACTTTTCTTCCACCCTAATTCCGATTTGTGGAACTCGATTGCCGAATCGGTAGTTCACCGCGGGTAAGGGGCGCTTGCCTTTACGCTGCAGAATCTCCATCTTCACACTCATTTCTTTATACGCTGGCGTGTGTGTGACCTTATCGTGATAACTGCTTGTCAGTCGGTTCACAGCTGCTTGATCGTTAGATGTATTCATCGTTAAATACAGTTCTTTCCCCTTAACCCGATCAGTTACCTCTACCCGCACCTCCACATTTCCATAGGGCGAAGTAAGGCGAACTAAAGCGCCGTTATCAATGCCGCGTTCCTCCGCCAGCTCAGGTGATACTTCCAACCATTCGCTTGGCACTTTGTGCGATAACCCCTTGGATTTATACGTCATATTCCCTTCATGGAAGTGCTCAAGCAGCCGTCCATTATTCAAATGCAAGTCGAAATCAATGCCCGCCTCATAAGGCGGAGTCCAATCTACCGGGAACAATTTAGCCTTGCCATCAGGAAATCCGAACCGCTCTGTAAATAATAGATGCGTATCTTCCCCGTTAGGAGCAACAGGCCATAACAAGCTGTTCCACCCTTCCAACCGTTCATAGCTAACTCCAGCAAAAAGTGGTGCCAGGCTTGCCGCTTCAGCCATCAGCTCACTCGGGTGTGTATAGTTCCAATTTGCCCCGAGCCGGTTGGCAACTTCTTGGAAGATCTCCCAGTCAGGCTTGGAATCGCCTAGTGGTTCGAAAACCCGATGAAACCGCTGGATCCGTCTTTCTGTGTTCGTAAATGTCCCGTCTTTCTCCAAACTTGGGGAAGCCGGCAAGACGACATCCGCGAACTGAGCGGTTTTCGAGAAGAAAATATCTTGTACAACGAAGAAATCGAGCTTATTAAAAGCGGAATCCACATGGTTCAAATTAGAGTCGACGAGCCCCATATCTTCCCCAAATAAATACATGGCCTTAAGTTTGCCATTATGAATCGCTTCAATCATTTGATGATTATTCAGGCCAGGTTTCTCAGGAAGTTTAACTCCCCACGCCTGTTCATAGCGAGCTCGTACCTTCTCATCCTGAACCGCTTCATAACCTGGAAACCAGGAGGGCATCGTGCCAAAATCACAAGCTCCTTGCACATTGTTATGACCTCTCAATGGATAGGAGCCAGTCCCTGGACGCCCGTAATTTCCAGTAACCAACAATAAATTGGAGATCGCTGTGCTTGTATCCGTCGCTCCGAGATGTTGGGTGACTCCCATCGCCCAAAGAGCGCATACCGACTTGGCTTCGTGAACCATCGTAGCAAAATGAATGAGCTCTTCTTTTGTGAGTCCTGTCATTTCTTCCGCATACTCGAGCGTATATTTCTCAAGCGACTGAACGAAAGACTCGTAGCCATTTACCCTCGTGTCCAAAAAAGGCTTATCTTCCCAACCTTGGTCGATGATGTATTTCGCCACTGCGTTCAGCCAGATTAAATCAGTACTTGGTTTAGGACGAAGGAACACATCTGCCCTTTCCGCCAACTCATGTTTTCTTAGATCGAACACGACCAACTTTTGACCATGAAGCTTATGAGCACGTTTGACCCGCGTCGCTAATACGGGGTGGGATTCAGCTGGGTTTGCCCCAATCACAATCACTAAGTCGCTGCTCGCAATATCCTGAATGGTTCCGGAATCTGCACCAATTCCAACCGTCCGCATTAACCCAGCCGTGGCAGGAGATTGACAATACCGTGAGCAATTATCGATATTGTTCGTCCCCATGACAGATCGGGCAAACTTTTGGAACAGATAATTTTCTTCGTTGCTGCATTTGGAGGAAGCAATGTAACCAATCGAATCGGGGCCATGCGTATCCTTGATGCCTTGGAGCTTCTCCGCAATCAAAGATAACGCTTCTTCCCATGATGCTTCGACGAATGTATCCCCTTTTCGAATCAACGGTTTAGTCAGTCGTTCTTCACTGTTCACGAAGTCCCAGCCGAACTTTCCTTTCACGCATGTCGAAATGCCATTGACCGGAGCTTCCGTCTGCGGCTCGATCTTGAGGATTTTGCGATCCTTCGTCCATACTTCAAAGCTGCAGCCCACACCGCAATATGTACAAACGGTTTTCGTCCGCTTAATTCTAGACTTTCTCATCGCTGCTTCAACTTCCGAAATCGCGAAAATCTCCTGGTAACCAGGCTCAATTTCCTTCGTCAGATCAATCATCGGCATCAGAAGATCATTCGGAATACGAGTGAGATAACCGGCTTCACCGATCATTGTTTTTTCCATCAAAGCATTACAAGGGCATACGGTTACACAATGTCCACATGACACGCATGAGGATTGATCGATCGGAGCTCCGTTATCCCATAGAACGCGCGGTCTCTCCATACTCCAGTCAATCGTTAGGGTCTCATTAACCTGAAGATCTTGACATGCCTCTACACAGCGACCACAGAGAATGCACTGATCCGGTTCATAACGATAGAACGGGTGCGAGGTATCCTGCGGATATGGTTTTGGCGTAAACTCATACTTCGAGTGCTCAACTTGCAAATGCTCAGCTGTATTGTGAACCATGCAATTGCCATTATTGTTATCACAAACCGTGCAATACAGTTCATGATTTTTCAATATACGCTGCATAGCTTCCATTTGGGCTTCTTTGGCCTTCATAGACTTACTTTCTACTTGCATGTCAGGCTCTGCTTTGGTAGCACAAGCCCTTTTCAGTTCTCCATCCACTTCCACCATACAAGTATCACAAGACTGGATCGGACCTAAATTGCTGTGAAAGCAAATATGAGGTATGTAATAATCGTGGGTTTTAGCCACATCCAGAATCGTTTGGGTTGGATTACAGAGAAATTCACGATCATTAATTTTCATTGAAAATTGCTTCATTTCTAGATCATTAAGCATCACTAAAACCCCCTCTACTGGGAGTATTTCCTATAACAAAAAATGTATGCTTTATCAAGTTGGAGGGTAACCTTCCATCATATACATGCTCATTCTCCTTTCCTTCATGAGCTCTGCTAGATATTGACCCCAGAGTCCTACTAGAGGAACTGGAGTCCCCTATTTTAAGAAAAACCCGATATTTCCACTTTTAACGGAACTACAGGGACTTATTTGTCCCACATGCTGCATTTTTCAGCTAAAATTGGCGAAATAGCGGAACGTAGTTCCCCCTTAGCCTGGAAAACGTGATTTTCCAAGGAAATAGCGGACCATAGTTCCGTTTAATCCAAAACTCTGCAACGCAGAAAAAAACCGCGAGGGAACCAAGAATATGAAAGATCCTGCCTTAACTTTCACTGCCGGATTGTTTGCTATTGGCGTTCAAGAAGGTAAATTCACCACTGGGAATTTCAGCCACGTGGTTTGGCCGAGCAATTAATCGAATACAAATGCAAAACGATCGCTCTCGGCATGTAAATGCTTGAGAGCGATCGTTTTATCATTTCATTTAAACAAGAGTTTCTTAATTTTGCTTTTCCATTGCTTTGAGCAACGTCGCTAGCATCTTAGCTGCTTCAGCTCTAGTTGCACTCTTAGCAGGTGCAAATTGGTTGTTCGGCAATCCGTTAATAATCCCGGCTTGTTGCGCGAATTTCACCGCTTCAACAGCATAAGAGGAAATACTCGCTTCGTCCCCAAACTGATTCGGTGTTACGTTGCTTTCCAACTTATATCCAACGAGATTCGTTAATCGGATAAGGATGACAGCCATTTGCTCCCTGGAGATTTTCGCATTTGGTGCAAAAGATTCTGCGTCAATTCCATTGACTACTTTATTTTTCTCTGCCCATGCAACGTACGGCGCATACCAATCGGTAGACTTAACATCCGCGAATGTGCTGTTCGTATAAGAGGATACATCCACACCAGCGGCACCTGCGATAAGTTTTACAAATTCGCCACGCGTAATTTCATTATTCGGAGAGAACTGATTGTCGCTTACTCCGCTGATAATGTCTTTGCCAGTCAGATAATAGATATCTGATTTCGCCCAGTGGTCGTCAGCATCTTTGAAATCCAAGATCTTTTGCGTCGTTAGCATGTACTCGGCCGATGTCGAGGAAGCGAAAGTAATCGCTATGTTTCCGTTTTCGTCCACAGTAAGCTCGGATACGAGTACAGGAGCTTGATCCGCGGAATTTACCGCGTAGAAGAACAGCTTTTTGCCTGCTTGTTCTTTGCTCGTCGGGATTTCAAGCGTCATCTTCCCCGGAAGAGCTCCGTTTTGGTTGAGAGACAAGCCCATAACGACTTTCTTTTTATTGACTTGAACAGGGGTCGAAACTTTCCCTGCGGGAGCTTGATTTGTGACGTTAACACCCAAGTCTGCGTCAGCGTTAGGATTTGTGATGTCCGAGCCATTGACTTTCCATTTGTAGCCGTTGCCCACGAACGTCATCGTCGCGTTCTTGTCTTTCGCGAGCTCCGCGAATACATCGGATTTCACGACGCTATCCTTGGTAAGATCGACGTTCGGTTTAGTCGGAGGAGCGATCACGATCGGACCGGAATTACCCAGATTGCCATTGCCTGAATCCTCATGGCCTGGCTCTGGAGGCGTAATCGGCTTTGCAATGATTTTCGCGATGGCTGTCGCATTCAAACCGCTAAACGTAGCCGTAATTTCTTCGTCGCCTTCAGCATCTGTGATGATAACTCCCTCATCTTGCAAGTGTGCCTTTCCGTTCTTGAAGCTGAAGGTAACGTCCTTCGCGTCAAGGGCATAAACCACGCCGTAAGCGTTAGTCGCTTTAATCGTCGGGATGAATGTGTCGCCGACCTCTGTTTCCGCAGGAACGGACAAATCGAGTTTGACCGGTGTTACGTCCGCCGGCTTAACCGTCTCGACCGAAATAGAATTACTCTTTCCTCCGGATGTTGCCGTAATGATTGCCGTACCGGAAGACTTTGAAGTTATAACGCCATTTGTATCCACGGAAGCAACGTCTTCGTTGCTGGACTTCCAGTCAATTCCAACTAATTTGCGGTTATTGATTTGAGTCAAGTAATTAGCAGGATACTCTCTGAAGTCCCCGAACAAATCCAATTGGACTTGGGAGCCGATGACCGTGTTCATTTTGCCCGAGATAATCGCGTCGTTATGAATGTAAACCTTCGTCAAAAGAGGGTCGAAGGTGTATTTCATTTTGCCGCCCGAAACCGTCATCTTACCTGTGCCCAGCAAATCTCCATCGCTATGCGGAAGGTACGTCTTATCGGCGCCGTTACCCGTGATGATGTATTTGACTCCGCCGACATCCCAAGTTTGAAGAGAATGCAAATGTCCGAAAATGCTGTAGATATCCGCATCTGGATGCTCGAGCTTGTAATTGCTTAGAATAGACTCGTATTTCGCAGCGTCCTTCGGATCCATTTCATGCTTGGTGCCGAATGCGTCGCGCGTAATCACATGGTCAAAAACGATAATGTTTTTCTTCGTATTCTTCTTCAAAACTTCTTCCAACCAATGGAACTGGGTGGAATCCGACAAGGTAAGACTTTGGATGTAGGCAGAGTTCAACATGATGAACAGCGTATCCCCATAGTCGAAATGCATCGTCGGAGAACCGAATTTCTTATAATAGATATCCAAAGTGTTCTGGAACGCTTCATGATTACCTGCCAATACGAAGAACGGTTTAGAACCTGGGTCCCCGAAATACTTGTTGACGAAGCCCGACGCTTGATCGTATTGCAGTTGGGAACCGTCATCTACGATATCGCCCATGTGCATGACTAAAGAACTATCATCCGCTGCAACCTTAGCGAACAATTTATCGGTAAACGCGTTGCCTTGTGTATCCGGAATAAGCGAGATTTTGAAGTTATCTCCATCTTGCGGTTGCGGGATCGAGGCTAGAGACAATTGATCCTTATAAGTCGGCATGGCGTTCCCGGCTTTATCCCGAGCATTGATTCTTAAGGCATACTCGCCATTCGCCAAGTCGCTTGTCGGTTCGGCATATCCCCAACCCGTGTTGGCGTCGTAATAAGCAGGCAATTCGATATTATTCATCCGAACGGAAATGCTCGCCGGATCCACTTGAGATTTGCTGTCCAAAAGCTTGAACGTGACCCTCGGCGTCGGAATTTTCACTTTGACGTCATGCGTAGGAGTTACGTCTGTCATCGTCGGAGCTTCCTCGTCCGGAGTCAAATCCACATGATACGTTTTGTCGATATATGGAACTGATTCGTTGGGAGTTAACGCTTTGTCGTAGGCGTCTACGAATACTCTGTAATCCCCTTGGGTTAGATTTTCCAGCTTGAAGCTAAGACGACCCGTGACTTTATCGTACGTGTAATCCTTATAATCCACGTCATTGATTTTAACCGTTATTTTGTTCTCGTCTACCCCGGAGAGACTATCGATAATCGTAGTCGAGAAATCAAGGGTATTGCTGAACAAGCCATCCGACGAAGGACTTGTCTCGGTAAACTCCGGACCGCTAGTATCCGTAACCTCGTCCGTATAGATGAATTTCATATCATCGAAATAGACCGATCCGGAATATGCTGGCTTCGATTTTATTGTCTCAACCATATATACATAGTTAAGACGAATCGGCAGCTGCCAGCCCTCAGGGATAGGTACCTCTATATACTTCCATCCAACCCAGTTTATATCATCCGTCTCCGTGGTCAAGTCGAGCGTCTTGTTCGAGGGAGTGCCGTCTCTAAAAATCGCCCTCAGCCAAGGAGCTTTGCCGTCCCCGTATACCCACATGCCGAATCTCTTCGGGTATACGTCGGTCTTGTACGTTGCGTCCATTTGCGCCACGCTAGACCAATGCGGTAACCAGTTCATTGTTCCGTTCAAGCTTCTATTCGTCCATTTGGATGTGTCATAGCTCATTTTGAAGCTTTTGTCGCCCGAATGTTTGACCGTCGTGGATAGGCTCAAGAAAGGGCTCGTTCCGGCGCTTCCTGCGTATTGATCTACATTACCATAAGCGTAGCCGCCTAGATGGTAACCTTCGATCGGGTACGTCTCGAAATTGTCGATGACCTGCTCTTTGATACCGACCGTAACTTGTGTTGTTAACGTCTTACCCGCAACCGTTACCGTAAGCGTTGCTGTTCCGTTACTATCGTTGGAAGTGACCAAACCGCTCTCGTTCACGGTACCGATACTGCCGGAAAGGCTCCACGTTGCCACGGAAGGGTCGATGTAAACCTGCCCTCCAGTTGCATCGGTAGCCACAAATCCGAACTGCTTTTTCGCGTTATTGTTCATAACCACGTTGGTGCTCGTCAAAGCAAGGGTAGCCACGGCATCCACGACCGACACTTTCGCGCTTCCCTTCACGTTGTCGACTGTCGAGGAGACTTCTCCCGCGCCGATTCCGGTATTCGCGATATAATGGCCGTTCGGGTCGACGCTCCCAATGGTCGACGCCCAAGTTGCGGGACGGTTGCCGTTGGAGATCGGATTGCCGAATTCATCCGCCAAACGATAGGAGAAATCGTATTTCGAGCCGGTGTAAAGCGTCACGTTCTTATCGACGACCACGTTTCCGACCGTCGTGCCTTTCGTCGCCGTGCTGACGAATAACAAGGAGCTGGAAACGAGTCTCGAGCCATTGACATCGCCAGGGTGGCTTATGGTTACCGGACGATCGCTGCCTGCTTGGCGTACGATCATCTCCGTCGAACCGCCGCCGTCCAGATTAAGTGCATTGACGGCTCCCGCTTCTAATAAATATTTCCCAAGATCGGGAAGACCTGTTCCAACGCTCCCCGTATAACTAGTGCTTGGTTTGTCTACGGTTACCACGACAAGGCTTCCATCTGCCCTCATACCTAATGCTGTACGCGCGTTAGCGGCCGGATCTCCGGTCGTCACCGCTACGCCGTCACGTACAAGCCAAGCGTTAGAGGTGATTGAAGTCACGATATTATTGTTCAAGATATCTTGGTTCGCGGCATCATTACCTGCGTATAAATCGTATTTAAAGCTAACCTCGGCGTTAGTCTGCAACGCCTGGACGATTGATTTCGACGTGCCTACGCCTTCCAGAACGACGGAGTCGTCGGGAATATCGAAGCCTTCTGTCGACGTTACGTTAACGACGGTACCCGTGTAAGTTTGCCCCGGATGAACGCCGTCGAAATTATTGCCCACGCGGATCAACGCGAACACGGACTTGCCTTTGTCCGTAGCGTAGTTATGCGTCATTTTACGTGTTTTCGTAACTTTGCTTGTATGGATGACTAAAGCGTTATTGACAGCCTGGTTTCGGTTAAGCAGGTTTACGCCGTAGACAGCCCCCGTAACCGAGAATGTTCCTTCAGCATGAACCTCCTTAATTTCGGGCTTATTTGCGGTATCCATATAAAAACTGATACGATCGTTATCGCCTGGCATCTGGCTTACAATCAGCTCGCCGTCCTTCATCATTAACCCGAGCGGATTTCCGGATACCGGATCGATATCGTAAAAATCACCGTCGACTCCGGCGATGACTTGATTGCCTTTCAAAATTTCCCGGTTTGCCTGATCGCCGATTGTTTCCACGGCACTGATGGTATCGTATGCCTTGGCAGTGATGATCTTCGTGTTCGAATCTTTCGGATTAATATCCAGACGGTTAACGACGACTCGATTGTTCGGTTTATAGTAGTTACTGTATTCCTCCGTAGTAAAGTGGACGCCGGAGGAAACTTTCTCGCTTCTCAGTACGTTAACGTCGCCCGGCGGAGCTGCATTGACCGTCAAAGCGCCAATGCTTGATACATTCAGTACAGTCGCGAGTGCCAGCAGCATCGCCGGCCATTTTTTGTTTCTAATGATTCTTTTCATACAACTCTCCCTTCAATCGTGTAAGACGGTTACTAAAAACATGAATAAAGATGTAGCGCTTAATCTGGAAGAGCAATAAGCTTTCCTACTTCTTTTTCCCTCCTAACTATACTTTTTACAATACGGTACTATACGACTTAATAAGGCTTCATTCAATACAATCGAAGGAAAGGAAACATGTTGATTTTGTAAAAAGGAACAAGAATCTCACAAAAAATTGTGCGAAACTACATCGTTACTAAGCAGTTTCAGAACATTTATGCACATAACATGGTATTTCATGAATGATTAGGATATGAAACTGCCCTTTTATATTTTCATTTAAAACGCTATCATAGGCGACGACAAAGAATTCTAATCACGACGAGATCAGGTCCGCAATAGATATATGAAATCGCAACTTTATATACATGTAGTCAAAAAAAATTCATAATGCAGAAAATTACACGACTGTAATTGTGACATCTCGTTGAACAAGTAAAAATTATGTAAACTATTACTTCGTCAGCATCATGAAGTTTCATCCGTGAAAGACCATAATTAATCCAATTATTCACCATAAATCAATAGGAAAAATAAAAAAAGGCTGCTCTCAAGGTATTTACCTTTTGAGACAACCTTCTTTTATTCTACTCCATTTAACACACTCAATTAGCCGCGATAGAAATCGCATTCTTCCCACTCCTCTTTACCTCATACATCGCTTCGTCCGCCTTCTGCAACAAACCTGTGAGATCCGAAGCATGGTCAGCGAACGGGCTGCTTGTAATTTGACACTATCGATGAGGCTCATACCAGGCCAAAACCGTGCTCCAGTTACTCCATCCATAATAAGGAACGCCTACATCCAACTGAGGGATCCAGATCTCCGCATAACTCCCATCTGGATTCGATCTCCACACTTCCGCATGTTTGCCATCGGACCGGATCCATGTCAGTTTATTACTCTTCCTGAGCATGTACGGTCCGAAGTCTCCGTTTTTTTCCGGTGGGTTAGTGAGTTGCTTCTGCTCTTTATTTGAAAGGCTCACCTGATACAAGGCGGGAAGCGGCCAATCGCCATCCTCTTTGGACTCCTTAGACCTTGAAACAATAATCATTCGGTCATTTTCCCATGTAAAATCACGATCGGCGAATCCTTGCGGCGTAAACGAAGCAGGCTTCATAGCAGGGAGATCCTTGAGCTTCAAATGCTTATTCTGCACGGCCATTCGGCCTTCTCCTGCAATATAAGCAAGTCTAGCTTTCGTAGGTGACCATGCAAACCATTGCGGGTAATGCAGCATGTTATCCATCTGCTGAAACTGATTGCCATCCGAAGACAACACACATAAGGCATTGCCGTCAGCTGACAAAGATGCCGTTGGATTCGCGGTAAACGAGATCCATTTCTTATCATTCGACCACTTGAATAGGCTTGTGCCGACGGCAAAAAAGCTAGGTGATTCCGTAGGAAGCGTATAAAAATGTTTGCTCTTATTAGGGTCCATTTTGGCGTCTGTCGGAACCATATAGAGTTCAACATTCGTCCACCCCGATGGCCGCAGCTGAGCAGGTGATGATACCAGAAATCCACTGCCATCAGGTAGCCACGAATAGTTATCCACACCCCGTGTTACGTTCTTAAAGGGTTCCACTTTATCACGGTTAACCTTTGCGATATTCAAAACGCCATCTATTTTAAAAGCAAGATCATTCCTATTGGGAGACCACTGAAAATTGTCACCGCCTGGATACACACGGTTATGTTTTTTCATCTCCAAGCTATACACCCATATCTCATGCTTCTGTTCTCCGAGGGCAAGAGAGTAGGCAATGAACTTCCCATCAGACGACCATTTGGGTTCGCTCACCAGTTGATTTAGAGTGACTTGGAGCTCCTTATCCTCTTTTTTGACCCATAGATCTCCGCCCCGTACAAACGCAGCTTGTATGGAATGCTTGGGTTCAGCAAATCCGACTTTACACCATAAAACTGAAATCAACAGGCTGACTACTATCATTTTTATTTTCATCCGTTACCTCCACTTCAATTGTTACAGGAGTATTTTTAACATGTTGATCCAAATTATTCCTGAATACATAACAACAAAAAAACTCTTAACAACTCACACTGACCAAAGGCCCGAAGAGCAATTAAGAGTTTATCATTTGAAATAGCCGTATCTTACCAAAAGCCTGTAATACAAATAAACTAAGCCATAAGCAAGTATATAGGATACAAAGGTCCAACCTATATTCCAGTGATTGCTGTATTCTACTTTGCCAAAAATAAACGCCAAATATTCCAGCGAAGTCGTAGCTAGGCACAAACAGCCTATTTTCAGGAGCGCATGTCGATTATTTTTCCTAATCCAATAAATCATATAACCCGCCATAACGGGATAAAGACCTAAATCAAGCGGAAGAGCCGAAAGTGTCTCATCATTTTCAATCAATGGAGTAAAGTCCCAGAATTCCAAATGATAGCCCGTATCATTGATTAATCCTGCTATTGTGACCGTAATTGGGCTTATAAGAAAAACAATAATGCGAGACTTCCTATACAGATAGATGCCAAACACCCAGGGGATTAAAAATCCTACAATAATGTTTAACAGCATGATTTTCACCTCTTCACTCTAGATCCCCTAGTATGACCAGTTGTTGGCGAAAATATGTTGTTTACAAAAGTCTGGGACGCCGCTGTTATCTTATCGTTTACTTGCTAATTTCTCAGCAGCATCGACCGTATGTTTGAGTAAAGTTGCTATGGTCACTGGACCGACCCCGGCTGGAACCGGTGTAATGGCCGAAGCCACCTTCCTACAAGCCTCATAGTCAACATCCCCGATGTTGCCAGGATTGTAGCCTGCATCCAAAACAATTGCGCCTGGTTTCAGCCAATCACCCTGAACAAATTGCGGCTTCCCCACTGCAGCCACGATAATATCTCCTAAGCGTACGATATCGGCCAAATTCGCTGTTTTCGAGTGGCAGGTCGTAACTGTTGCATTCTTATTTAGCAGCATCAAAGAAACAGGTTTGCCGAGGATTGGACTTCTTCCAATGACAACCGCATGTTTACCTTCAACAGGAATTTTATAATAGTCTAAAATTCCAATTATCGCCGCCGGCGTGCAGGAAGGGAACTCAGCAAATCCGAAAGCATTCTGAGCAAATCCCAATGTAGTCACTCCATCGACATCTTTATCAATATGAATCGCCTCAAAAGCTGCCCTTTCATCGATCTGTTTCGGGACTGGGTGCTGCAGCAAGATACCATGCACGCTATCATCATCATTAAGCTTGTTAATTGCCGCAATTAACTCCTCCGTAGTCGTGTCCTCAGGAAGAACAACACGAATAGATTGAATACCGAGTCGCTTGCAAGCATTTCCTTTCATCCGTACGTAGGTTGCTGACGCAGGATCATCACCGACTAGCACAGTCGCTAAACAAGGGACGATTCCTTTTTCGGCCAAATTTTCTACTCTGCTGAACAACGATTCCTTCATGGCGTCTGCGACTCGATTACCATCCAAGATTAATGTTTCTGCTGACATGTTAATCATCCCTTTTGAGTAAATTGGAAACGCAAAGAGGTAAGGGGATATCCCCTTACCTCTGCCCAGGCGTACGGCTGATTATCTATGTGCTCCCTCATGGTTACCCATGTTCCGCCAGTCACACACAGTTGCTTCTATGAATTCATCATAACAATTAATGACATAGATTTCAATGCGTATGATAGGATGGAATAAAACATGTACATCCTAAGGAGAATTTATCTATGTCGACGATTCGAGAAATGACAATCGAAGATTATGAACAAGCCTTTTTACTGTGGAGTCAGATTGAAGGTCTTGTATTAAGTGAGGCAGATTCCAAACCTAATATCGAGAGCTATCTGCATCGAAATAAAGGATTTTGTTTCGTCTGCGAAGCGGATAAAAGGATCGTTGGAACTATTTTAGCGGGGCATGATGGCAGAAGAGGGTTTATCTATCACCTAGCTGTTAATCCGGAAAACCGCAAACAAAGGATTGGACATCGGCTCGTAGAGATGAGTTTGGCTCAGTTAAGAGAAATAGGCATTGAGAAATGTCATATTTTTGTGCTCGAAAATAATGATCTTGGCCATTCTTTCTGGACGGCAGCGGGTTGGGAAAAAAGAAGCGGATTTTTCGTTTATTCGAAAACGCCTTAGGCGATCAAATAGAAAAGGGCTGTCTAGACCTGTTGGTCCAGCAGCCTTTTTTTTATAGTTTTAATGTCATAAATGAACTAAGCGGGTCATCGGTGTAATCCGAAAACGGCAGACAATATTCAAACCCGAAGTTTTCATAAAGTCTTCTTGCAGGTTCAAAGGCTTCCATGGAGCCTGTTTCCAGACTTATTCGCTGATAGCCACGTTGCTTGGCTTCCCCAATGATGTGTTCTAGAAGCTGCTTGGCAACCCCTTTTCTTAGATGGGCTGACGAAGTGCGCATGGATTTTATCTCACCGTGTCCGGAGTCAAGTTCTTTCATTGCGCCGCATCCAGCTAATTGACCTTGATCCCATGCACTCCAAAATGTGACTTTCGGTGATTTAAGCCCATCAATATTCAGGGCATGCATGCTCTCTGGTGGTGAAAGCTCTGACATCCCTTTCAGATGTTCAAGGATTAATGTTTGTACCTCAGGACCGGTTAAATCATCAATTTTAATGTCCAAAACAGTCATTCTGAATCTCTCCTTATGATTACTCTCTAATTCTACGTTATATTTTACATGAATTTGCCTAAGGTCAAAACCTTTTTGTGATGAGAACGATAAAATTTGTTACTTTATACAGTTCCTCATAAATGTGCATTCATGAACTCCTCTATCCATTGTGTGACTTCACTTTGTTTACTGGATAAGTCCCCCAGAATCTCTAGTTCTAAGTTTAATAACGAGCTTGCGTTATTCGTAATTAAACCTAGAAATTCCAATACACCTAGTGGTTGTGCCAAATTCATATTTTTGCAAAACAAACCAATGCTTACTCCTAATTCGACCGGCGTTATTCTTACCCCAATTTGATCAAATGATCTGTCGTACTCATGCTTCCAACTGTACGCTTCTTTATTTATTTTTAATCCTGTCATTGTTGCTGTAGCAATTTCCCTAATGTTATTATCGTAAAGTTTGAACGTTATCTCCCCGAGTAAATCCGTGTATATAAATATCTCATGATATTCAACAGCGAAGCATCTTTCCATGGAATTCCATTCTCTAAAAGCATTCGACTGAAGCACAAGCTCGCGTACTTCATGCGGAGGTGATCCCTTTGCCAGCGCTTCCTTTGCAAGATTCATAATGATTTCATTCGCTTCCCAATCTTCGTTAAATTTAGCGTTATCCAAACCTTCACCCGCCGCTTCTTGAAATTTAAAAGGACCCTAGAATAATTTCCAGGATCCTTTACTGAGTTTACCATGATTGAGCGATGGCTGAAAAGCAACGTCGCTGCAGGCGCTCCGCGTAGCCTAGTGCCAGCTGCAACGATGCTTTTCATCGTTGCGGCTGCGAAAAGCACGCGCTCGCTCGCGCTCTTGCCTCCCAGCGATGTTTTTCATCGCTGCAGGCGCTCCGCATAGCCTAATACCAGCTGCAACGATGCTTTTCATCGTTGCGGCTGCGAAAAGCACGCGCTCGCTCGTGCTATTGCCTCCCAGCGATGTTTTTCATCGCTGCAGGGCGCTCCGCGTAGCCTAATACCAGCTGCAACGATGTTTTTCATCGTTGCGGCTGCGAAAAGCACGCGCTCGCTCGTGCTATTGCCTCCCAGCGATGTTTTTCATCGCTGCAGGCGCTCCGCGTAGCCCAATGACGATGCTAAGGGAACTGGAGTCCTCTATTCCGATGAAAACAAACTACCTCCTCGCGGAGGGGATCTACAGGACCTTATTCGTCCTTCATGTCACAGTTTTCACGTAAATTTGGCAAAATAGCGGACCGTAGTTCCCCTTGCAGGCAGAAAATGTGCCTTGTCAAAGAAATAAAGGACTGTAGTTCCCCAATACTACTTATCCTTGCGGGAGAACGATCGATCGATGGCTTCTCGGGTGACGATCGCGCGGGCTTCAGGCCCTGTCTCCCTAGACAGCAATCGCCTGAACCTCACCAACAAGCGCCGCAAAAGAAGCAATCGCCCTCGTTAAATCCGCTCGATCGGCAGTCATGCAAGCGAATCCCTCCTGGATTCGCCTCTCGAAATCAGCAGGGGCCGCTGCAAAATGGCTACACTGAGCGACAGCCCCTTTCTCGTTCAGCAAATACTGCCCATTGCACGCGAACAACACTTGAACCAAGCAGCTTGCGGTTCGAAATAGATGCCCTGCTGCGTACGAAACATCATTACGTCCCAAAGCTTTCTTAGCGTTAGCTACAGAGAAATCGGCTTCCCACATGAATTTCGAGATAGTCGCTTGCCGCAGCGCATCCGGATACGGAGATGTATTCGCCTTCATTTCAGCGACGAGGCCCTCCGGATCCCAGAGCGGCCGGCAGCGCGCGACTTCTCCCATGTAGATCGATGTGCAGAAGCCATGCGGATGCCCCGGCTGATAGTGGATATCGATCCGTCCCTGCCGGCAATCCTCGATGATGCCTGACACTCTCGCGGCATCCCGATACAGCACATCCAAGGGAAAGCCGCCGCTGCTAAGCCAGCCGCCGCCATTGATCCACGGCCCCCAACCGCCTATAGTCGTGATAAGACCGCTGCGGTGCTGGTCATCCAATAACTCCGCAGCTTTCTCCAAAGCTGCAAGGTCGATCGGCTGCTCAGGCCGATAGTACACGCCGATGTCAATATCTGACTCCGGTGTTTCGGTGCCGCAGGCACGTGAACCGCCTAATACAATAGCAGCGATTCCTTCTACTTTTTGTAGCTGCTCTACAGCCGTTTGTATGACTTCATTGGCTTCCATAGACTAATCACCCACCTTGATACTAAAACTTTACGATAAGGGTCGTTTGCGGTTCAAGGGTGATCTTTTCTTTAAATAATACTTTCCCTTCTGAACAGACTACGGCCACCTCGTCTCCTCCAAGCAAGACGCTTTGAATCTCGCGCCCTTTCAACAATTCGCTGCCGAAACTGGATAGCGCGAGTTTACCCATCTTAACCTCCAGCTCCAGCTGTCCCGCCGTGCTGCGGAACTCGCCCCAACCGTCATTTAAGCTCCAGAAACTGCTGAATTCGTCTTCCTGCCATTTCGGACTAAAGCCAATATGTCCTTGGACCATATCATACTCAAAACCGCTTAGCGCAAGCAGTAATCCGAAGGAAGCCATCGAGCGTGCATAATTGCTGCCGCATTCGAATTCATTCCACGGATTACGGCGTTCACCGTCATACCGGTCGCGAATCGCCTTCACCACACGCAGCCCTTCCGTTACATATCCCTCATAAATCATATGGCATGCAGCTTGATATTCGAAGCCATTCATGCACTCTTCCGCGTAGGGGACAGGCACAATTGGAGAGTTCGCATCCGGCCAAGAGCAGATGACGAGACCGGACTCGTCATTTAACCCATAAATACGGCAAGCATTCGGATGGTCGCCTAAATTTTCAATGAAATTGTTCTCATAAATGGATTGAACCGCACGCTTAACTTTCTCAGAATCAAGTACGTACCCTATGCCAACCAGATGAGCAAACCACTGCCCGAGCACCTGATCAATGCCGCAGCCCTCACCAATTTGGTATTTATGCTCTCCGGCCTCTTCATTCCAGTACACGGTTTCCGCACCATACTTTTCGAGCACAGCACGATCTTTGAGATCAACCATTTGATGAAAATAACGCCCATTAAACAAATGCTCATTCGTCCATGTCGAACCTTTAAGCCTGATCGCATCGTACTCTGCCGCTGTATCTGGCTCCCCTAGCGCATTAGCCATCTCGGCTGCTGCCTTCAAAGCAGCCAAGTACATGCTAGTCAGCCAGGAATTCGGGCCGAACAGCTCCATATCGAGCGTATGGTGCTGCCGCCCTTCCATGACGCCGTCCTTGTCGGCATCCCACTGGTCTTCGTTGGTTGGCTCCCAGGCAAACTCAAGCGCTTTGCGAATGTTAGGCCACAGAGATCGCAGCCACTCTGTATCGCCGGACACTTTCCATTCGCGATATGACTTAATGATACCGCCCATTTGACCATCGGCAGCGGCTCTGAACTTGTTATCGCGAGTTGTCCGTTCCGGTGGCAGCATGAGGCGGAACGCCATTTTCCCATTTTCAAACTGGGCATAGGTATAATCGATCTTCCGCATTGAACGTGCTAGAGCCGGGAACAGGAAAGCCGTCGCTTGCTCGTAATTCCATACGTGTGTGCAAGAGCCTTCGCACGAACCTTCATTGGTATGTACACCCTCAAACCCGTACAAGGTCCCATCCGTTAAACGCAGCACAGTAGGAGATTTTAAAATAGAAATATTGCTGCTAATGGCATCAACAACTGTATCAGGCAGTGTTGACCCGAATAACGTATCCTTAAACATTCGCGACTCCGCATGCAATCGCTCGTAGTTAGTCATCACGTATTTAGCCGTACCAGTAGAATCCTGAAATAACGTTGAATAATAATTTTTCCATGAAGGTAGTTGATCGCCGCCTGGATTCCAGAAGTTAACATAATTCGGAAAACTCCATGTTAGGATGAAACGAAACGTTGCTTTACCGCCTGGAGGTACCGTACGGTGCCCACTCAGCAAGCCGACATCTTGGTGTTTTTCATGCACTCTTCTCGGATCCAGCTCACTGGACGCTTCATAATTCCGCTCCTGAAAGCGGCCTGGGCGGCCAAAATCTTTCCAGAATACGGTCAAATTATCGAACCAGCTTCCACGGAACCAATACGATTGATAACTGACGTCATCATGATCGGCAAGCAGCGTCAAATCCCCGAAGTCAGCTTCATCTTCTTTGTAATGCAGGGAGGACATCCGAATCGCTCTTCGTCCCTCTACCTCCGTAGCTTCGTTAATAGCTCCTTTGCGAAGAGGGTTCGTCAAGTTACCTACCACACTGAGATCTAATTCATCCGTAGAGCGGTTCGTTACTTCATATTCGAAAATGGCACACGGGATCGACGAATCCCGATCGTTCAGCGGTATAAACGGATTGAAGGCTGTTAACTTGACATGGATGGGATCATCTTGATCATCGAACGTCATCTCCGCGAACGGAAATTCACCACGAAATGACGTATTCTTAAAATGTGGGAATCCAGACATATTCTCACGTCTAGGGCCGTAGCCGTAGCCTTCAAATTTCCCTTTTCCTTCGCCGGTATAAGGAGCCTGCAGATCCCCGTTCAATACTTTGGTCAGGATCACCTCGCCTTGACGCTCCGCTTTTACAGCGAAAAAGGAGAATCCGTTAAAGCTCAGCTTATTCGGACGATTGAAAATCTCCCAATCGATCAGCCGTCCATTCCCGGCCAGACCGATGCTGCCCGTCCCAATACCACCAAGCGGAAACGAGATTTGACTCGTTTTGGCACCTTGATACACAAAATTTTTCTCCATACCAAACTGTTCATTTGACTGATTCGTACTCATAAGACGGCCTCCTCAAACTCCTCATGATTTTCAAACATAAATTCTTGTGTTCATTTACACTTTAAGTCCACCGGCCGTAATGCCATCGAGCAAATATTTTTGTCCGAAAATGTAAAAAAGCAGCGGCACGATGAGCGACAATGTTACCCCTGCCAGGATCGCTGAAAGGTTCCCGGTGCCAAATGCTCCGGTTAATGCCGTCATACCAATCGGCAGCGTCATTTTCTCAAATGAATTCAGAAAAATCAGCGGCCGGAAGAAATCATTCCAATGCCCAATGAAGCTAATAACCGAAGTGACGGCCACGGCTGGATAGGACATCGGAAGAATGACCTTAAGAAACACCCAGATACGGCTGGCTCCATCCATATAGGCAGCTTCATCATAAGCGCTAGATATCGACATCATCGTCTGCCGAATCATGAAAATGCCGAACGGATTAATAAGCCCTGGCAAAATAAGTGCTAGATGCGTGTCAACGAGACCCAGCTTCGACATCAGAATAAACTGCGGGATGATCGTTACTTGTCCCGGAATCATCAGTCCGGAAAGAAAAATGAGAAATAGCGCGTTGCGTCCCGGAAAAGCGATACGAGAAAAGGCAAAAGCCGCCATGCTGGAGATGAAGATATGCCCGAGCACGATGATCAAGCAAATTTTCATGCTGTTGGAAATAAAATCGAAAAACGGTACCTTCGCAAACACCTCCGCATAATTGCCAATGTGCCATGCTGTCGGAAAGATGGCAGGTGGCAGCGAAAACGAATCTTTTGGCAAGCGCAGCGAGGTGGAGAATATCCATAGGAATGGGGTCAGCATGAGAAAAGATAAGAGCAGCAGCACGCCATCTAATAGAATACGTCCCGGCTTAAATCCCCGCATGGCGCCCGTTTTAGTCCCAGTCCCTGCTGCGTGAAGATTGGAAGCCTCCACTTGTATCAACTCCTCTTTTAATCCCGGTCATAGTTGACCCATTTCTTACTAATGGAAAATTGAAAGACCGTAACACACAGAATGATTAAGAACAGACTGAGCGAAAGTGTAGACGCGTATCCCATCTCATGATGCTGGAACGCCACTTCATAAATATACATATTCACTGAACGAGAAGCGTCTCCTGGTCCACCAGACGTAATGAGGTACGGCTCATCAAAAATTTGGGTCGCACCAATCAGAGTAGTCACTAAGACAAAGAAAATGGTTGGCGAGAGCATTGGCAGCGTGATGGAGAAAAAGCGTTGTGTCTTATTCGCTCCATCAATTTCAGCCGCTTCATATAGTGCAGCAGGTATGCTTTGAAGTCCAATTAAGTAATAAAGGAAGGCATTGCCGATAAATTTCCAAAAGCTATATATCGCTACAGCCACGTATACCCAATGGGGAGATTGCATCCAAGCAATTGGACTGACACCAAATTTACCTAACAAGTAATTCAATATACCGAAATCTTTGCTGAAAATGAACTGCCAGGCGACCGCAACCGCAGCAGAAGTCGCGAGTACGGGGAAATAGAAAATCGTACGGTACAAATATTTCCACCCTTTGCCGATATTCCTATTCACCGCTAGAGCAATCAATAGACCGAGAATCGCGTGCATTGGGGTTAAAATCAGTACATACTTAAGCGTATTTCCATACGTTAGCCATAGGCGATCATCTGAGAATAAATGTTTGATATTGTCAAAACCGATCCATTTGGCCGGCGTAATGACGTTGTATTTCGTAAAGCTTAAATAAAGAGTAGCCACAACCGGTTCGCCAATAAAAAGTACAAAAAATAGCAAGGCTGGCGCCAGAAATAACAGGCCGACAAATGTATTAGACATCTTGCGATAGGTTCCCACGCTAGACTCCTTTCATGAACCGTGCAGCCAGGCGACCCCTGCGGATCGCCGGATGGACTGCCAGCGATTCGGCGTCATTTTTTCAGGATAGCGTCGATTTCTTGTTTCGCTTTTTTCATAGCTGTCGCCGCATCGGATTGATTAGACAGAATCTCCGATACGTGACGGTCGAATACGCCTTGTATTTCACCATATTGCATAGGCGCTTCTACCGCTTTCGCGATATCTGCGCTTTCTGCGTACACCTTCCAATTCTGAGCTGGTGTTTTCGGCAATACTTCGTTCATGACAGAAATACGTGTAGGAATGGAAGTATTGGAAAGCGTTGTTTTCTGTGAGTACACACCGCTCAGGAAAGCTGAAAGCTTATAGGCGGCTTCCGGATATTTGGTCGATTTGAGTACAGGGAACGCCCCGGAACCAAAGATCACTTTGTTCGTCTTGAAAGTCGGTAAGAACTGCACATCGATATTCGTGAACTTATTTTTGTCATACGTGCCAAATGGCCATTTCCCTGCAGAAATCATAGCCACCTGACCATTCATTAGCATCTGAATTTGATCATCCTTCGGCCCTGGAACTGGCGCAACTTTATATTTATAAATGAGATCCTGGAAAAATTGCATCAACTCGATGGCGTTCGGATCGTCCAATTTACTCGTTGTCATCTCGTCATTCAGAACACTTGCGCTATTGTTGAACAACCAGGCGGAAGCTCCGAAATAATAATTTGGAATCGCAAATCCGTATTGCTTCTTGCCGTCTTTTTCCGTGGTTAACTTCTGCGCATATTGGAGAAAATCGTCCTTCGTCCAGCTTTTATTCGGCATAGTCAAGCCAGCTTGTTTGAGCATATCCGTGTTAAAATGCATCACGACATTGTTCCAGTCCCATACAAAGCCATACGTTTTCTTGTCGATGACAAAAGGCGACTGAAGTTTTGGATGCAAATCACTGTAATTATCCAGTGCAGCCGGATCCGCTTTCATGTAGGTATCGAGCGGGAGAAGCAAATCCTGCTTCGCAAACATTTGAATGCCTTCGATTGCAACGCGAATGACGTCAGGCGATTTGCCACCGGCAATCATCGTCTGGATCTTATTGAAGTAATCTGCCCAACCGCTGCTGACTACCTCCACCCTTTTGACGGTGATATCGGGGTTTTGCTTATTAAATTCAGCTAAAATATTCGTTAATTGCTCATCAGAGGCTTCATTTTTACTCCAAACTAACGTTAATTCGGCTTTGCTTGATTTCGAAGAGGTTGTTGTAGAATCGGAACTACATGCGACTAGTGACCATCCGAGCGCAAAAATTAATAAGATGACCCAAACCTTTTTCATACAGACACCATCCTTAACAGAATGTGACGCCGCGCTCCCGTAATCACATGCCCGGTGCGGCCTGCTGCCTTTCTACGTTGTGAGCCATGGTCCGATGCCATCTCCGTGCACGTGCACGGTTAAGGCTAAAAAAATTTGCAACAAAGCAACTGTGCCGATAAAAGGCGTCCCCCGCTTCGGCTAATCTTGCATTGGAGCTCCACTCACCTGCATCGTGCACGTGAACGAACTCATCTTAACAAATAAGTTTTGTTTTGTAAACGCTTTAAATAAAAATTCGTTCCTAATGCCTATAATCACGCATCCCCTTTACGTTCACGAGCACGGGTATTGACCTATACGCTGAGTTAAGCTACGATTAGACCACTAGAGCCTTTTCACGGAGGTCCATCCTATGAACGTTACTAGCAAACAAATCGCCGAATTGTGCGGCGTTACCCGAGGGACCGTCGATCGCGCGTTGAACAACCGTCCCGGTATCCACCCGGATACGCGAGATAAGATTATGCGCGTCGCTGAGGAGCTAGGCTACCGGCCGCATTTCTTAGCGCAGAGTCTTGTAAAAGGACACACAAAAACACTTGGCATTGTGTTATTCGACATTCACAACCAAATTTTCTCCCAACTTTTCCATGCCTTCGAGGCTGAAGCTCGGAAACGAGGTTATATCGTTTATCTGGTGCTTTCCAATCGGGATAAGGAGCTCGAAATGGAATACATCAACAACTTGTTTGATCGACGTGTCGATGGGATTGCCCTGCTGCCGGCGAATGACAACAAGAAGTTCGAGTCCTTCCTCCTTCGCTCGCGCACACCGATTGTAACGTTCGGCAACCGGCTATCCGGTCCGTTCCCCTACATTTGGATTAACGATAAGCAGGCGATCTGTGATTCTGTTGCGTATCTTGCCGACCAGGGCTACCGTCATCTTATCTATTTAAGCCCTCCGTTAATGCGCAAAGGCAAAGAGAATATTTACGTGCCCGAACAGCGCTATCAAGGCTTTATCGAAGCCTGTGCGGAGATTCCAGACATGCGGTTTAACGTCATCGCACACAAGCAATATTTGACTGAATTAGAAACATTGATGGATACAATCGACAGCAAATGCGCCATCCTCTGCTCCAGCGATGTGTACGCTCTGGAGGTTCTGAAATGGCTCAAAGCACGTAAAATCCGCGTGCCTGACCAAGTCGGCCTGATGGGCTTCGATAATATTGAGTTTCTGAAGTATATTAATCCCTCCCTGACGACGGTGGATTATAATGTGAACGAAATCGGTACGAAGCTCGCTGATCTGTTAATTCGCCGCATTAACGATGATGAAGTGCCGGCCGAGACGTTGATTGACCATCATGTCCTGCAAGGGGAGTCCGTTATGTTGTATACTGACTAACTAGTTGATGAGATAACGAAAAGGCTGTCTCATAAGTCAGAAATGACCGAGAGACAGCCTCTTATTTATAAACCTGATACGGTAGTTCTATGCCTCGGCGCCAAGGCGGTCGTGTAATTGTTGTACATATAAGCTGCGTGGCGTTACATGTGTGCCAAAGCTATCCCAATAGGCTTCATTCCGTGGTCTAGGATCATAGGAATTAGGCAGCAGAGCCTTCCCTCTCTTCCCCACATGTCCAATCGCATAATTTTGCGCAGTTGGCGGTTGTTGGGAAACAAGCTCATTGCTGGTATTCCAAGTGACATAATTAGCCCCGGCCCATCCATGACCGCTGCCCAACCAAGCCCGATCTTGAATGTGGATGCGGCCATTCACATTGTCATACAAACAGCCCACCGACCATCGATGATGCGGCTCGCTGGTGTTATAATCCTGTTTGGATTCGCAATCGAGGAACACATTCGGACCCGCCACACGCGAATCAACCGTGAAAGCATGTCTAGCTGCTTCCGAATAAACACGTTGAACCAATGTCAACTCACCAACAAGATGAAACGAATAACGGCGTCCGCCAGTTATAACGCTTATAAAATTGGATACAGTGCAATCTTGAATGGTCGTCCATTTGGTATCGCGTTCAACTTGCACGAGCGCATGCTGTAGATGGAGGCCAACAATACCGCGGACCCAAGCATGCTTAACGCGGTCCATATAAACACCTGTGATTGCGTGATTTTCATCGGCCAAGTAGGTGGCGCTTCCCTCATTGCCATCAATTCTCGTTTCCGTGATACTCGGGTCGTAGGTCACATCAATTCGCAAATGTTCCACACCGATCTGTTCAATCCGGCCTGTATCTTCATATTTGACGATCGCTCCTGACCCCCACTGTTTCTCAATGGCATTAGCAATAGGAGCGTCGAGTGTTATACTATTGCCCTCAATAAACGTGATCACCCTGTCGAAGGCTAGTTCAAAAGGCGACCACTGCACGGTCCCACCTGCTACAGGCCTTTTTCTAATTGAATCCATCCCAATGGCATGAATCCAACGTTCATTTCCGTATCGCAGCACCTTCACGGTATCACCGGGACGAAAACGGGATGCATCCTCGACATGGATGCTGCGCGAGCCTGACGGTACGTAGAGATCCGTTATAGTCGTTGACGTCTCTGTTAACAGCTCAGGAGCCGTTGCCCCCTGAATGTCGATCACACTCCGCTTCTCCGTCCCTGTCGCATACAGCAGTGTGCCATCTTCGTCTGCGCCTTCTCCCCGCAATACGACTCCGCTTGCACGAATATGCAGCTGTCCACCGACTGGGTACGCGCCTTTCTTCAGAAGAACAGCCCCTCGGAAGCCTTCCGGAGAAAGCTGCAACGCCGAGATGCGATCAATCGCATCTTGGATATGCGCCGTATTGTCGCCTTCGACAGGTTCAATTGTGATGAGTGTCGGCACATCCGGCAATGGAACACCGCCTCCGCCATAACCAGCGTTTGAAAAGTCGATGACTCGATTCCCCTTATAATCAGGCACGTAGGCAAGCTTACCAGTCTCACTCAGGTAAACGATTTGGCTCTGGCCTTCTTTAGATGCCGTAGGAGCTAAAATTGTGAAATAAAAAGCATCGTAACCTACAACCTTACCGTTCACTTGAAGCTCAACACGCCATTGATAGTGCGCCGCTTGAGATACATAACCTGGGAATGTCAATGTACACTCCGTATGCGCATCAACTTCTTGTTCCGGTAATTGGGTAACGGTCTCGCCTGTTAAGTCATCTATCCATGTAGTCTTCACAGACATTCGTTCACTAGCCATGATGTGCAGGACGGGAAATTCACTGCCCGCTGTCATTAGAGCAGGTTGGCCTATTTCCATCACGAGGGAAGGATGTGTTAGCCATATTTCTGCTATCTGTTTGGTAGGATCGAGAGCGTCAACGAATAGACTGATCTCTTGCGTTACCCCCTGTAAAGTAACACGGCTTTTAACTTGAGCAATACCTGGTTTAAGCACAGTTATAGTGCCTTCTTCCTCCCATGCGACTACCTCTGGATTCATGCTGGTGTTGATGACCTCCGCTTGAGTCAGATCTGCCACCGTCCCATCGGTCATGACTCCTTTAACAGAAAGTCGCCTACTTCCTCCCTTTACAAGCGACAATGTATTCCCTTGCTCAAAGGAATCTCCCTCACCATCACTTACATAAACTTTTGCTAACAAAGGTCCTTCCGGAATTAACGGCATCGCATATACACCGAAATCAAGTAATTGAAAATCGCGTTCAGGGTCGAAAAGTTCCACTTCAAGCTTGACATATCTGGCTGTAACTCGTGGAAAGATACTGGCATTGGTGCTCCCAATCTCTTCTTTGGAAGCATCTTTGCGGTAAGCCTCTTGCCAAATAAGGTTGTCCTCTGAATAGACGATCTGATAAGCACTTATGAAGCCTGAGGCAAATTGTAAAATAATGTGGTTAAACGTGACGATACTTTCCAAATCAACCGTTATCCACACCTTATTATCTTCTTTTCTATCGACACTTAGTGGCTGCCAACAAGTGCCCGCTTCCCCATCCACAGCACATCTTCCTTCGCCATTCATGTGCTCTGAGCTGCAAATTACTGGTCGTTTTAAAGCATAGTTGATAGGCATACCGATGAAATACCTCCTTACATTTCCCTCAAAATATATTCGATCGCATGTGCCTCTGGATTGGAAAGCCGTGAGGGACCGTCCCCCATCACCATTCATTTGCAATGGACTCTTCCTAAATTTTACTATTTATCAGGTTCTCTTACATTGTCAGAACTTCCACTGCTATGTCTTTTTTTACGATGAGCATTGAAAAAGAGAGGCTATCCAAGTCGTCCAATGACGACCGCGGGACAGCCGTTTTTTTGAACTTTCGGGAGCGCCCCTTAGATTAACGGGAGTTTTTCCCGCTAATCGATGGCGAGCGAACAATGGCGCTCCGTTTCTCTATCGTGACATCAAAGCGAGCTTCACAGCTTGCAAGCCTATCGAAGTCGCCGTTACTTCGATTTCCCCAGGAACATCCGCGCTTTGAACCAATAACAGGCAATAGCCATTAAAAGCTCTGCGTCTATTCGCCTTATCTGACTCATGGCTGCTCGGGTTTCCATTGCCAACTCCGAGTAGGCTTCCAGCCCCTTCCACCGTGAAAACAACCTCGTTATCTGCGATAGGCACAACGCGTCCTTGCTCGTCGCGGATCGATACACAGATAACAGCTACGTCTGTCCCGTCTGCTTGAAGCTCTGTTCGGTCCGCTTCCATATGAATATGGGCTGCGACGCCCGTGGTTTGAACCTGCTTTACCGCGAATATGCCGCCGTCTTTGTAAGCCGTAGCCATCAGCTCGCCAGACTCGTAAGGCACTGACCATGCCAAATGACCGGCTTCGACCATGCTCTTAACACCTAAACTACGTCCATTCAGCGTAAGCTCAACATGATCTCCATTGGAATAGACCCATACATCAATAGGTTTACCAGCCTTTTCGGCCCAGTTCCAATGCGGCAATACATGAACAATCGGCTCTTCCGTCCAAACGGATTTTAAATAATAATAAACATCTTTCGGAAAACCACACGTGTCCATAACGCCAAAATGGGAATTGATGCAAGGCCATTTATATGGCGTCGGTTCCCCTCTATAGTCGAAACCTGTCCAGAGGAACACGCCGGTCAGAAACCGGTGTTTAAGCACATCTTTCCAAGCTTTCTCCACCGTACAAGACCATGAGGGCATGTAGATCCCTTCATACGCTGGGCAGTATCCTCTTTCCTTATCTATTTCATAGATGCCTCGCGTAGTTGTACTGCTCGCGCTTTCACTTCCGATCATGATTCGGGATGGGTGGGACTTATGATCCGATATATCTTGTTTTTTGCGCTGACCATAATTATATCCGACGATATCTACCTGCTCGCTGTATGTCCCGTTATTCCAACCGTGATTCATAGCCGCGAGCGTTGGCCTGGTCGGATCCAGTCTTCGAGTGACATTGTGCAGTGATCGAAGAATGCGTGCTCCCATGCGCTTGCCTTCAAGAATCTCTTCGTTTTCCATACACCAGATGATGATGGAAGGATGGTTGCGATCCCGTAATATCAAACTTTCGAGATCAGCAATCCCTTTGAGCGTGCTATCCAAGAGGCGATTCTCATCAATAACCAGTAAGCCCAGTCGATCACACATGTCAAGCAATTCCGGTGTTGGCGGATGATGAGCGCTCCGATACGCATTGCAGCCCATTTCTTTCAACAGCCCCAGCTTGTAAGCAATTAGCCGATCTGGCAAGGCGACCCCGACGCCAGCGAAATCCTGATGATTACAGGTGCCTTTGATGAGCACTGGCTTGCTGTTCAGGAAGAATCCATCTCGCGTAAACTCAATGGTGCGAATGCCAAAGACTGTTTCATAGACATCCATGAGACTGCCGTCCAGGGACACTTCCGAAATTACTCGATACAGATAAGGACGCTCAGGCGACCAAAGCTTAGGATCTGATATCCAAATAGATTGCTCTGTCTCCCGCTTAGTCAGCCAAGGTGCGCTAACTTGAACAGATTGTGAAGCGAGCATCACACCTTCCGCATTCACAATGGTCGATGTCAACTCGCATACCCGATCTTCCTCATATTGGTTGTGCACAACTGTACGTATGACAACTTCCGCTGTCTGTTCTGTTATGACAGGCGTAGTGACATATGTTCCCCAGTGGCCAACATGCAGCCGGTCGGTTTTTTGCAGCCACGTATGCCGGTAAATACCGCCGCCTTCATACCACCAACCTTCGCACCGCGTAGCGTCCACCTTTACGACGATGACATTATTGCCTTCTTCTCCGTATCGAAGGACATCTGAAACATCATAATGAAAGCTGGTGTAGCCACTATCATGCGTGCCTAGCAGATGTCCGTTTAACCAGACCGTACTTACACCCATAACACCATCAAAGTGAATGCTGATGATTTTCCCTTCGTCATGCGACGGTATGGCAAACATTTTTCTGTAAAACCCGATCCCCATCGGCAGATAACCATGGCTGGCTGGACGACTTCCCAAATCCGGATCGTTCACCACATCCCCTTCAACGATCCAATCATGAGGAATATGAACTCTGCTCCAATTCTCCGGGAATGCCGCTTCGGCTGTTTCTTTGTCAGCATAAGCGATTTCAAGCCATTCGCCTTCTTCCCGCTTTCCACAGTCCGTAATACCGCCTGTCATCCCCGCTTTAATAGCGTACTTCACTGCTATGTCACCTTTGTGGAAAAACCAGTCCCTGTCAAAACACGTTCTACTCCTAGATTGTAAATGATCCATTATTAAACCTCTCTCTATACTCTAATGTTGTATATAATTTTATTAATAATTATAAGTTCTAATTTATTAGCCAACAATCCGATGATATTTATGTTAATATAACAATATTAATATTTTAATGAGAGTGGTGCAGATGAAACCTTCTTACTGGAACGTATTAACGGATATCGACTTTCGATTGCCCCTCTATATGGTCTCAACTGGGAGTTGGACTCATCAGCCTCAGGTTTTCCGAAAAGATGGCTACAAGGAATTTCAATGGTTTCAATGCCTGAATGGCCAAGGAATACTAGAAATAGACGGGAAGTCCCTTACCATTTCCAAAGGGCAAGGCATGCTGTTGTATCCAGGAGTTCCGCACCGTTATTACCCGCTCGCAGAGCCTTGGACGGTACAGTGGATAGAATTTAATGGCACCTTCGCAGAGGAAATTCTCCAATCCATGCAATTTCGCGAGTCTTCTGTACTTTTTATGACGAAACCCGAGGTGTTCGAGTCCCGTATCCATGAAATTAATCATATGTTCAGCGTCCGGAAATACAGCTCAAGCTACGAGGGATCTCAGCTCCTCTACGGCTTGCTGCTCGATCTGTTCAGGTATACGTCCACTTCGGATACCCGCTCCAATCAAGAGCAATATGAGCATTTAAAGCCAGTAATTGACCATATCGAGAACTCCTATGACCAGCCGCTTACACTGATTGATTTAGCCAATCTCCTATCGGTTACGCCGCACTACATGTGTGTCCTCTTTCAGCAAACACTCGGCACAAGACCATTTGAGTACATCAACCGCTTTCGAATTCATAAAGCGAAAGAATTTCTTCAGCAATTCCCCGCGTGGGAAATCCAGATGATTACCAAAAAAGTTGGCTTCGAAAGCCCCAGCTATTTTATTAAAGTATTCAAGAAAATCGAGGGCATTACACCGAAAGAATTTCGAAAACAGCATGAACTTCGCTAATGCCCCTATGAAACACAAAAACGGCTGCTCTGGTTATACAGAGTCAGCCGTTTTCTATGTAAATCTCAAAGCCAGTTCAAATTCCTTACTCTTTCACAGAACCAAGCGTAATCCCATGAATGAAAAAGCGCTGCAAGAATGGATAGATGACAAGCACCGGGATCATCGCAATAAAGATTTTGGCCGAATTCAACGTCTGATTCGAAAGCTCGCTCATCTTCTGAATTTGCTCGGCTGTCATGGTATTGGCATCCACAATGACGACCAGCTGCTGAATGTAGGTCTGCAGCGGATAATGATCCGCATTCGACATCAACACCAGACCGTTAAAGAACTCATTCCAGTGATAAACGATACTGAACAAGGTCACGGTCGCCAGTACAGGCACGGCCAGTGGAATGAATATTTTCACAAGCATATACCAAGGACCTGCACCATCGACGAGTGCTGCCTCCTCTAGTTCCTTAGGCAAATTCCGGAAATAGTTAATGACAAGAATAACACTGAAGATCGGAACACTATTCCCAAGGACTAGCGCCCAAATATTATTAATCAACCCTAAAGATTTAACCGTTTGATACCAAGGAATCAAACCGCCGTTAAATAACATGGTGAACACCAAGATCCACATCAGCACATTGCGAAACGGCAAATCCTTTGCATTTTTGGATAAAGGATAACCAAGCAGCACGATAACTACAAAGTTAAGGCTCGATCCCAGAACTACACGTTGTATCGAAATCCAAAAGGAATTGAAGAATTTACTGTCGCCCATGATTTCATGATAGGAATTCAAGTTAAATCCAACCGGCCAAAAGCTGACCTGCCCCGATGACGCTGCTGCATTGTCGCTTAACGAAACAGCCAAAGTGTACCATAGCGGAAGCACACACAAGAGAGCGATGCCAACCAGCAGCACGATTAGGAAAAGATCAAACACTTTGGAGCCTATTGTTGTTTCTCTGACCATAATCCTGCTCCTTTATATTAAAAAATACGATAATTTGCAAACTTAGCGGCTAGTACATAGGAAGTGGTAATTAACGCAAAACTAATGACGGATTTTAAAAGCCCCATTGCTGTTGCCACTCCATACTGCAGATTCAATAGACCTGTCCGATAGACCCAAGTGTCAATAATGTCCCCGCTTGAATACACAAGAGGATTGTAAAGGTTGAAAATTTGGTCAAAGCCAGCATTTAAGACATTCCCTAGACTAAGCACTGAAAGTAAAATGACCGTTGTCATGATGCCGGGAAGTGTGACATGAAGCAATCGCTGCCAGCGCGTAGCGCCATCAATCGCTGCTGCTTCGTACAAGGAAGGGTTAATTCCCGTTAGAGCCGCCAAAAATATAATGGTGTTAAAGCCAAATTCCTTCCAAACATCACTTCCGACGATGATAAAGGGGAACAATTCCGCTTTCCCGAAAAACAGGGTTGGACTGATCCCGAAGAAACCCAACAATCCGTTTACAGGTCCTTTATAGGACAAGATATCAAGCAAAATACCTGAAAGAATAACCCATGATAAAAAGTGCGGTAAATAAACAATGGTCTGAATCCATTTCTTCAACACAGCAATGCGCAATTCATTCAACAGTAACGCGAAGATCAGCGGAACAATCATATTCGCGATAATTTTCATAACAGCGATAAACAAGGTATTGAAAAACACCGTTTTACTGTCGTTCAGTGAAAACATGTACTTGAAATTTTCCAAGCCGATCCATTCGGAATGAAACATGCCTAAACCTGGATTAAAATCCTGAAAAGCAATGACAATGCCGAACATAGGCACGATACTAAACAGCGTCAACCATATAAAGCCAGGAAGAAGCATGAGATAGTAATGTTTGGCAAAACCCTTCGTAACCATCCTATCAATCACTTCCATTCATTGTTGTTAAGTGAAAGGCGCCAGAGTAGTCTGACGCCTTATTTTCCTATCGACTATTTCAAGTTTGCATCGATTTCCGTAATAATTTGGTCTCCACCCTGCTTTTTCCAGTCTTCGACGAACTTATCGAAGGATTCTAGCGGAGCAGCACCCATAATAATTTTGAGGAAAGTTTCTTTCTCTAATTTATCCAGCGCAGCCCATCTGCTTTCCATCGTTTTCGTCTGGGAATACGTTACGCTGTAGGTTTTCTTATACGGCTGCTGGAGCGCAGATATCCCTACAAGTGTGGAATACATCCGTTTCCATGTTCCTAAATCCGCGTTTGGATCCCAGTACTGGATATCGTATTTATCATAAGGCTCAAGTTTTACTTTTTTCACTTTTTCCGCGTCTGATTTCAGCAATTTGTAGCCCGGGATATCCAAATCTTCCGGTTTCTTCGTGCCAGCAAGCACTTCTTTCATCATTTTGTACGTAACGTCCATCTCATCCATTGGAGCAAATACAATACGTAATGGATAATTACCAATGTTCACTTTAACATCAAATTTGGACTCGTCACGCAGCAACAAGTTTTCCATTTGAATAGCAGCTTCTGGATGCTCATAACCTTTACGAACAACAAGATATTGATTGGACGGGTTCCCCATGTGTGGCGTAAATTCGCCATTCACGTCCAGAGGCGCCGTGTAGGCTTGCCAGTTCGCCTTCGGATTGTTTTTGATGGCATCCGCTAATGGACCGTATCCGCCAGCCCACCATAGGCCGAAGTAAATGCCGGAAGTTCCATTTTTGATCAACTCTTGCGCGTCCTTACGGATCGTCATTTCCTTGTCAATCAAACCTTTGGCATACAGATCACGCAGCTTCGAGAGCGCTTGCTTCGTTTCTGGTTGAAGGGAGCCGTACGTTGTTTTGCCGTCAGCACCTTTTAACCAAAATCCTGGGTAGGAATGGAATGAAGCGAAAATCGGATCGAAGCCATAGTTATTATTGTTAGGATTGATAAAATCTGCATTCAACAAGCCGCCCAATTGCGGGCCTGAAATCCCGATTGTATCCGCTTTGCCATTCCCGTCTGGATCTTGCTCGACAAAGGCTTTGGCTACCTTCTCCAGGTCATCCATTGTTTTCGGCGGCTGCAAGCCTAACTTGTCCAGCCAATCCTTGCGAATCCACATCATATGAACCATGTCTGATTCGGTCGTTACGTTCGGAAGGGCATACATTTTTCCATCAACAGTGACAGATTTAAGCGCAAGACCTTGCGTACTATCAATGATGCTTTTGAGCGCTGGTGAGGCATATTTGTTATAGACCTCTGTCAGATCCGCGAGCTGACCGCTTTTCACCATTTGTCTGAACTGTGTGTCCTTCACAACAACAGCATCCGGCAAATCATTGCTGGCAATGGATAAGTTCACTTTTTGATCGTAATCCTTGCCGCTCGCCGCTTGCCAAACAATCTTCGTATCAATGTTCAAGTTTTCTTTGATGTAGCGCGTATATTGGTTGCTCTCCGGTGAATCTCCGGCAGGCAAGCTCTTATCCGCTGCGTCGACATCTTTACCAATTTTAATCGTAATCGGCTTCTCTGATTTAGTGAAAGGACCTGCCGCTGATTGTGCTGCTGTTTGTGCAGCCCCTGTTGAAGCTTTAGGTGATTCCTTGGCCGTGTTGGCCTCCGAACAGGCAGATAAGACAACTAGCATTCCTGCGAGTAGAAGCAGCATGCTTTTTTTAGGCTTGCTCATATAAATCCCCTTCTTTCGTTCATAGAATTTGTCTACACGTTAAAAATAACACGAACCATCCACATGCAAGGATGGAAAACGGTTACACCTTTAGATGGGAAATTGACCGATGTTTTCTGGCATTCGCATCCATTCTTCGACATTTCCGGCATTTGACCCCCTAACTTTCGGACATTTCTCTACCTGCTGCATGCTTCTGCCGATACTCGCTTGGCAATAATCCCGTTTGCTCCCGGAAGGTACGGCTAAAATACTTTTCATCCATATAGCCTACATGCTCAGCAATCCACAGGATTGTTTTATTCGTATAAAGCAAATACTCCTTCGCCTTTTCAATCCGATTATTGCGCAAAAATTCGCTAAAATTCGTGCCGATAATTTCCTTAAAACACTGGCTGAAGTAGCTTCTGCTCATATTCACCCGCTTCGCAATGATTGCCGCGGTAATCTGCTCTTGGATCTCTTCATTCACGATGTGAACAGCTTTCATCACGCATTCGACGACCTCTTGCGAGAAGGCTGGCTTGTCCATCGCCTTGCGGATCATGTCACGCGTATCCGTTAACCACGCTTCAACCTCCTGCCAACTCTCAAAAGCATCCGGCAGCGCAATTTTGGCCATATGAACAGGGTGGAATAATAGATTCCATTTATCGGTTAACGTATACAATAGTCCGATTAACTTCGTTGGCGGCAAACGCAAATGCTTCAACTGTTTAACCTGAGCAGCAAATATCTGATCTTGATTCATCCATTCGTGCCCCGACCATTGTTCCTTCACTTGATCTAAATTAGGCACAGTCTTATCCACTTGGAGAACCGCTTCTTCCTGGAAGACAGCCCCCTCATAGAAGGCATCCGGTGCTTGTGGTGCATGCTTCTGTTCCTCCAGAATGCGTTTATGAATTCTCCCTAGCACTTCTTCAAAGCGCTCCTTTTCAAGCTGCACCTTGGCAATATAATCAATAGCTCCAAGCCTCAGCGCCTCTTGGATATACTCAAAATCCTGGTGGAAGGTGAGCACAACGGTATACATATTCGGGTATTGCTTACGTACAACTTTCAATAACTCAATTCCTGACATGACGGGCATCGCTAAATCCGTTAGCAATAAATCCACGGCATTGTCAGCTATGAATTCCAAAGCCTTCTCGCCATTGCTCGCTTCTCCAACAATCTCCATATCAAAATCGCCCCAAGGCATCGCGGAAATAATCCCTTTCCGCACCAATTTATCGTCATCGACAATCATCACTCTAATCATGACGGCGGTTCCCCTCCACAATAGGTATCGTTACAAATATGGTTGTCCCTTTGCCGAACACACTCTGAATACGCAGCTCCGCTTTGTCGCCATATTGCGATTCGAGCATCCGCTTCACGTAATTCAACCCAATCCCCATACCGACTTTTTTATTTTCAATTTCCGGATTATGCAGGAGGTTATGAATCGTTTCTTCCGACATGCCTGAACCGTTATCCTGAATCGAGATCAGAATGGCATTCGTCAAACTCACATCGACTCGAATATATCCATCATCGCTTAACCCATGATAAAGAGAGTTTTCCACCAGCGGTTGGAGGATAAACCGAGGAACCGGCATACTCCATACTTCTTCATCGACATGCATCTGGACATCAAACTTGAAATCATAACGAATTTGCTGCAGCGTCAAATATTGCTTCAAGGCCTCGATTTCCTCATTAATCGTTGAAGCCTCACCCAACTTGCCTAGATTATAATGCAGCAGCTTATTCAGTGAAGACACAAGACGATCGATCTCAGTTTGGCCATTCATAAGGGCTAACCAATGCACTGTATCCAACGTATTCATCAAAAAATGGGGATTTATTTGATACAGCAGCTTCTCAACTTCGAGATCCACCCGCCGCTTCTCTTTACGTTCAACCTCGGCGAATAACTCCCAAATCTGCTCCTTCATTTGCCTAAATTGATTTAATAGGAAGTCGAACTCCGGTATTTTGGTTTTTACATTAACCGTTTGCACACGATTTTGCGCCATCAGCTTGATTTCTCGGTTAAATCCATTCAATGGCACATAGACCATTTTCCATAGCAGCCAGGCCATCAGCAGACTGATCCCTAGAAAAATAAGCGCAAATAATAATATTTGCAGGAACCACTGATTCATTTCCCTATTGTAATCCGCCTTCGGAATGACAGATACGATACTCCAACCTTGATTGCTGGCCTGTCGAAACCAATAAAATTCACTCTGTTTGCCGTGCGTTTTGTCACTAGAGAAATTCGGGAATATGGTATCTTTCACGAACGAATTCGGCAGCTCCGAATAGGCAATGCGACCATTATTGTCCAGAAAGATATGATAATTACCGCCGCCAAATTGATCATTATTAAGGATGTTCTGTGTTAGATGAAACCCTGATTCAATGTAGACATACACATCATCGCGCAGCGGCAAATCCACCTTACGCAGTGCAGAGAAAACAAAGTTATTATCAAACCGACTGTTGCTAATATGAGGGCCATAATATGAAATTCCTGAGTATTCCGCCAGCAAGGGCAGCTTTTCAGGGGTGAATTGATCTTTAACCCCTACATTTTCGAGATCATAAGTATGATCATTTTGGAAATAGTACAAGGTTAGACCAATATTCGGATTCGTAAAAGTGACTAAGCTTAATTCGTCTCTTAAATTGCTGATCATTTGAGATCGTTCATAGGTTTGACTAGGGGAAAGCGATAACATCTGATCCAGCTTTTTCCCTACACTCCCTGCAAAAGCAAGCTGCTGAGAAACATGATTTAAATTGCTGATCGTACTCTCTAGGGAGAGCTCAACTTGTTTTAAATTACTTTGAATCCCGTTCTGAATCTTATTCGTCAGGATCGAGTAAATCGTGTAATAAGAGATAAGAACGATACAAATAAACGGTATCAGCGTACTGCAAAGAAAGATGATAAAGATTCGCTTTTTTAAAGTTAAATAATCATACATCCATGTCCTCATAAAGTCTCTTAGCTTAGCAAACAAATGACTTCACCCCTGATTCTGTTTCCATTTCTTATGCATGGGCTCTTCTTCGATATTCGGATGGCGTACAGCCAAAATGCGCTTTGAACACACCGATAAAATAACTTAGCGTATTAAATCCGACGTCCAGCGAAATTTCCGTAATTTTCTTATCCGTATCCTTCAGCAGGTAAGCCGCTCGCTGTGATCGCACCTGATTTAAGTACTCCAGCGGGCTTTTGCCAGTGAAATTTTTGAAATACCGGCAGAAATACGACTCGCTGAAGGACACGAGCGCCGCTAACTCCTCCAAGCGAATGGTCCCGCTATAATTCATTTGAATATATTCAATAATTAGCTTTAACCGATCAATATGCGTTGGACTCACAGTGGGTGGAAGCTCGCGATAAGCAGGACCTCCCAACATCATCAGCTTCGAAATCATCACTTGTAGATAACCTTTTGTCGTCAATTCATATAAGGGTGCTTCCTTGAGGTTCAGCTCGAACACTTGCACCAACAGGTGAAGCAGCTCCTCTTCTTCCGTAGAATGACGCGTGATATGTGCAGGAATGACATATTTCTGTTGGATGAGCGGTGTAATATATTTCTCGCCCACAAGGTCAAACCGCCCGTTCCCTACAATATCCGGGTGAAACACCACAGCAGTGAAACAGCATTCTTCGTCTGAGGCGATGTAACCCGAGTGAAGCTGACCACCATTTACGAAAATGGCTTCTCCCGCCTCCAGTTCATACTCATCCATCGATACGCGGAATCTGGCCTTTCCCTTCGTCAACATAAGAAACTCCAATTCATCATGCCAATGGAGGTCAAGCAGCTCTTCCCCTGGCTGACAACAGATTTCATACACACGAATTGGATATAGCGGGTCACCGTGAACGCGGTCTTCTTTGAGATGGGCCTGCTGCATAGCGTTCGTTCCTCCTTCACAAAATTAATCCCTATGTCAAAATACTGATATATTCTCGCAATATAGAGAAAGGAAAGCGATTTATAAATCAATATACTTATATTAAATTACAATGGAGGGCTGATGGCAATGAAATTTTCTAATGGCTATTGGATGGCAAAAGAAGGATACACAGTTTTGAACCCTGTTGATGTCCGCGATATAGAGCAAACAGATAGCAATCTTACGGTTTATGCCGCTGCGAGGAAGATTCAGCGAAAAGGTGATACTTTAAATGGCGGGATGCTGACATGTGAATTTAGCTCGCCTCTGCCAGATGTCATCCGGGTACGCTGGACGCATCATGCAGGCAAGCAAACCAAGGGACCTGCTTTTGAATTGTTTGATAATCCACAGACGCTTATTTCTATAGAAGAGAGCAGTCACCATATGACGCTTAAATCAGGCAACTTGAGTGTCAAAATAAATAATCAAGAAACTTGGGGAACCGAATTCTTTTATGAGGACAAACGTTTGACTGGCTCCAACAGCAAAGGTGCGGGACATATTACAACCGATAACAAAGACGTATACTTCCGCGAACAGCTGGATCTTGGAGTTGGCGAACATATTTACGGGCTTGGGGAACGCTTCACCCCCTTCGTGAAAAATGGGCAAGCCGTTGACATCTGGAACGAAGATGGCGGCACAAGCAGTGAGCAAGCCTACAAAAATGTTCCCTTTTATTTATCGAGCAAAGGCTACGGCGTGTTCGTCAATCATCCTGAGCATGTATCGTTTGAAGTTGGCTCTGAGGTCGTGTCTAAAGTCCAATTCAGTGTGCCTGGCGAAAACGTGGAGTATTTCATTGTCGGCGGCCAAACGCTGAAGGATGTGCTGAATAATTACACCAAGTTGACTGGAAAGCCCGCTCTGCCGCCCGCTTGGTCGTTCGGCTTGTGGCTAACCACTTCTTTCACAACCAACTATGACGAAGCCACTGTGAACAGTTTCATTGATGGTATGTTTGAACGCGACCTTCCGCTGCATGTTTTCCATTTTGACTGCTTCTGGATGAAGGAATATCAATGGACCAACTTTGAGTGGGATGCCGATATGTTCCCAGATCCGGTAGGCATGCTCAAACGGTTAAAAGATAAAGGTCTGAAAATTTGTGTATGGATCAACTCTTATATCGGCCAGAAGTCTCCGCTATTCAAAGAAGGCATGGAGCAAGGCTATTTGGTCAAAACCTTGGAAGATGACGTGTGGCAGTGGGATCTCTGGCAGGCTGGCATGGGACTGGTCGATTTCACTAACCCAGCGGCAACAGAGTGGTATAAAGAGCATTTGAGAAGACTGATCGATATGGGTGTGGACTGCTTCAAAACCGACTTTGGCGAGCGCATCCCTACCGATGTCAAATACCATGATGGTTCTGATCCGCTGAAAATGCATAACTATTATACTTTCCTGTACAACAAGGCCGTATTTGAGGTGCTGGAAGAAAAGCTTGGCAAAAATGAAGCGATGCTGTTTGCCCGCTCAGCCACTGCCGGTGGCCAGCAATTCCCTGTGCATTGGGGCGGCGATTGCTCAGCCAATTACGACTCTATGGCGGAGTCGCTGCGCGGAGGCCTTTCGCTCGGATTATCCGGCTTTGGCTTCTGGAGCCACGACATCAGCGGCTTCGAGAGAACAGCGCCGCCTGATATTTATAAGCGCTGGGTTGCCTTTGGCCTACTGTCTTCACACAGCCGTCTGCACGGCAACGAGTCTTACCGCGTTCCGTGGCTGTTTGACGAAGAAGCCGTCGATGTGCTCCGGCATTTCACGAAGCTCAAAAGCACGTTGATGCCTTATCTGTTTGAAAGTGCCATCCAATCTACGGAGATAGGAATTCCGATGATGCGCGCGATGGTGCTCGATTTCCCGGCGGACCCTTCTACCCATCATTTGGATACGCAGTACATGTTAGGCGATAATCTGCTTGTGGCTCCGATCTTCAATGATCGCGGACAAGTGATGTATTATGTGCCAGAAGGACGCTGGACCGACTTCTTTGGCGGACAAGTCATTGAAGGTGGCAAATGGCACGAAGAAACCCATGGTTACATGACACTTCCATTGTTGGTTAAGCCGAATTCGTTGCTCGCTATCGGAGCGAACGATCAGAAGCCCGATTACGACTACGCGGATGGCGTATCCCTGCATTTGTTTGAACTGCAGGATGGCGTCAGCGCTGCAGCATCGCTCTACAGCTTGCAAGGCGAGCTGGAAGTGTCTGTGAAGGCTGTTCGCGAAAAGGAAGAAGTAAGCTTCTTCATTGAAGGTGCAACGAAGCCGTATACCATCGTGCTCAGAGGCATCCATGAAGTCGCTGGCGTAGATGGGGCGGATTGGATCGATTCCGCTAACGGTATCGTGCTTACGCCTGAAACGGGCAAATCGCGCTTAGCCGTAAGGTTGTAAAATGAAGGCAGTTCCCTGGGGAACTGCCTTTTTCTTTTGTTGCCGCTCGTGTGAGGGATAACACGCATGTACAGATCCCCACTTCTTATTCACATGCAGTCCGCTGGGTGGATGTGATAGGGAACTACAGGGCACTATTTTAGCGAATAGGCTGATTTCTGGCTGTGAGCGGAACTACAGGGTCCTATTTCCCCGCAATAGGCTGTATTTTAACAGCTTGCGCCGAAATAGCGGACCGTAGTTCTCCTCCATCTGCCAAATAGCCTGTTCCTTCGAAAATAGCGGATCACAGTTCCTCCTGTAGTAGAGAGGTTTGCATATGGAAGGGCTCACAAGAACATGACTACGTTTCATTGGATGAATTCCAATGAGACGTCTTTCCAGAGGCATAAACCACGCTCTTCATTGGATGAAATCCAATGAAATCGACTTTTTGAGCTCCGATTCCCTCCTTTCGTTGGATTTCATCCAATGAAATCGACCTTTTAGTCCCCAATTCCATCCTTCCGTTGGATTTAATCCAATGATAAAGTGTCGATGCCACTCCCACGCCAGTTAACCCAAAGAACCTAGCGGATCTCCGCTAGGTTCTTTTCGGCGCTATCGCATTAGCCGCGAAACATTCCCGCAGCTTATTTCTTTTGGCTTTGGGCATACGATTCTTGATACTCTTGAATCATTTTGTTGCCGCCTGCCGTTTTCCACTTCTCGATTTCCGCTTTCCAACCCGCTTCATCAATCTTGCCCATAATGAATTTGGTTTCAGCGTCTGTAATCATCTGCTCCAGTTCCTTGCCGCGCTCTGAGAACGTTGCCGAATTAAGCGTCAGCGCCGGATTCGGCACGATATACTGTTCATTCGACTGCCCGATCTTCTGACTCCTGCGGAACAGATCCGGCTGTTTCATCACCTTCGCCACATTATAGCTCTCTCCGCGCTGCGGCAGTGTATCCCGATAGGGCTTCACTTCTTTCAAATCCGCATCGCGATCAAGCGGTTCTGTGAACTCGCCTTTGTCCGCATAATGCTTGCCCTCAATGCCTTTCACGATCAGATTCGCCATCTGTGGATCAAGTAGCTTATCAACGAAAGCGAGCACCTTCTTGAACTCCGCTTCTGTTTTCACAGAAGATTTGGGAATCGCCAGGAAGCCGGCATTTCCGCTCTCCCCAGGCACTCGTCGGCCACTCGGTCCTTCCACTGCAGCAGCTTCAATGACTGCGCTTGGAACGACCTTCACGATTTTATCCTGCCAGCTTTGCGCATTCCCACCGGATATCCGAATGCCTGCGCGGCCTGATTCGTACGCTTTGTCCACTTCTGTCGTGTCGACGACAGGGAAATCCTGATTGATCAGCTTTTCATCGTACAAGCGTTTAAATAGTTTCATCGTGTCGAAGAAAGGCTGAGTGACAAACTCTGGTGTAAAAACGCCCTTCTCAACCATCCATTTGGACGGCCCGCCTTGTGAGACTGAAATTCGTGTCAAAGTAGAACTGACATCCTGGTTGTATTTCTTCTCAAGCATCAAGCCGTAGGTATCGTTTTTCCCGTTTTTATCCGGGTCATTCAGCGTAAGCGCTTTAATAACATTGTACCAATCGTCTAATGATTTGGGAGACTGGAGGTTCAACGCATCAAGCCAATCCTTGCGGTAATGGATCACGGCGCGCCCTAGATCGCGATACAGCGGAACACCATATATTTTGCCATCGACGGCGATATTGTCATAAAACAGCTTGTTCTGCGCCTGAAGGTTTTTATAATCCTTGAGATAGGGACCGATTTCCCAGAATAGATCTGACTTCAAGGAACTGATCATACTTGGATTACTATAATTCAGTTTAATCAGTTTAGGAAGCTCGCCAGAGGCGATCATAACATTAACCTTTTCATCGTAGGCAGAAGCCGGAATCCATTGGATTTGTAAATTCGTATTCGTATAGGCTTTAATCGCCTTCTCAATCTCATTGTCTTTCGCCGGGACTTCGCCAACTTGATTCACAACCAACGTGAGTGGAAATGGCGTCTTATCCTCCGCTGCCGCCGTGCTTTGCGCCCCGTTCGTTCCAGCATCCGAGCTGGGATCAGCGCCGCACGCAGACAGCACCGTAGATAACATGAATACCGTTCCCAACATCAGAGCCACTTGATTTCTTTTCATCGAGCTTTCCCCTTTCGTTATCCCTTATTATACTCTATTTTCAATCTCCGCCTATCTCCTTAAAGAAACAGGCAGAGCGTAAATAGCTTGTGAGGTTACCCTTTCACAGAGCCTAGCAAGACGCCTTTCGTGAAATGCTTTTGCAGGAACGGATACACCAGCAGAATCGGAAGCGTTGCAAACACGATAACAGCCATTCGAATGGTCAGCGGTTGAATCTCTGCTTCGTCAAATCCTGAATCGCCAATTCGGCTTTGCGCCAACATGATGATTTCTCGCAATAACACTTGAATCGGCCATTTACCGTTATCATTGATATACAAAATAGCGTTAAAAAATTGATTCCAATGCGTAACGGAATAAAAGAGGGCAAACGTTGCCATAGCTGGCATCGAAAGCGGGAGCACAATCCGGAATAACACCCCCATATCGTTACATCCATCTATTTTGGCGGAATCCTCCAGCCCATCGGGAATCTGCTGAAAGAAGTTTTTGAGCACAATCAGGTTGAAGGCGCTTATGGCGCTTGGAATCATCAAGGACCACAACGTATTCGTGAGGTGCAGACCTTTGACGACGAAATAAGTAGGAATCATGCCCCCGCTGAACAGCATCGTAAACAGCACAGCAAGGAGGATCGTTTGACGCCCTCTTAGCTTGGACTTAGCGAGCGGATACGCCATTAAAGCGGTAAAAACCAGATTGATAATCGTCCCTACTACCGTGATATAGATTGAAACTCCGAGGCTGCGAAGCAAAGTGTCCGTGGAGAAAATGTACTTGTACGCAGATAGAGACCACTCTTTTGGGAATAAAATCAACCCGCCCTTAGCTACCTCTGCTGGACTTGTGAAGGATACCGCCAAGACATAAACAAACGGCAGTACGCAGACGATGGCGATAATGAGCAGCAAACTGTAATTGACTACGTTAAAAATGCGATTTCCAAGCGTTTTATCGTATTGCATGTCGTGCAACCTCCATCCCAAGCGGCGTCAATAAACGCCTTCTTGACCGAATTTTTTGGCCATCCAATTTGAGCCTAGTACAAGAATGAGTCCGACCAATGATTTGAACAGACCGACTGCCGCACTGTAGCTGAATTGACCTTGACTTAACCCCTTCATATACACATAAGTGTCGAAGACCTCTCCAACTTCCCGATTCGTTGGCGCTAACATAAGGAAGATGTGCTCAAAGCCTGCGTCCAGGAAGTTACCGAGCCTTAGAATAAGCAGAATAACGATCGTGCTGGAGATAGCAGGCAGCGTAATGTGCCAGAGTTGACGCCAGCGTCCTGCGCCATCCATTCTTGCGGCTTCATATAGCTGCATGTCAACGCCCGATAGCGCCGCCAGGAAAATAATCGTACCCCAACCGACCTCTTTCCAGATGGACTGGGAGACGATCATCGTTCTAAACCACTCCGGTTCCATCAGAAAGGCAATTTTCTTACCCGTTAAATAGAATAAAAGTTCATTCAGTATCCCGTTTTCAGTCGTAAGCAGCATGTAAAAAATCCCAACTACAACAACCCATGAAACAAAATGGGGAATGTATACCAATGTCTGCACGAACCGCTTGAAGCGCTCTTTTCTAACCTCGTTTAACATCAAAGCCAAAACAATGGGTAATGGGAAGAAAAACACTAAATTGTAAATCGCTAATAACACTGTATTTCGAAAAAGCATCCAAAACTGGGGTTCGCTAAAAAATCGCTGAAAATGTTTCAGCCCGACCCATGGGCTATGCGCATAACCTAGATGCGGCTTGTAGTCCTGGAAAGCCATAATGATGCCGTACATAGGTACATACTTGAATATTAAGAAGTAAGCGATACCGGGAAGCAGCATATAATAGAGCCATTTATCTCTGATTACGTCTCTAACCCATTCACTTTTTCGAAGCTTATGCCCTGGGGTTACGGGCGCAGTTGTTTCTATCGCAGTCTCCTTCATGCTCTCTTCTCCTTCCAGCTCGAAACCGATATGCCTTGATTATTGACCATGAGCACATGGATAGATATACCTAGCAGATAACTTGTGTGTTCCGTGCAAGAATAACCCCTTGCTTCATGGCTATTCGCTGCGGCAATACCTCCTGCATAACTCGGCGTATGCCACAGAAAACCAGAAAAGAGCTATTCCCTTGGGTGATTGTCATCACGCATGGAAACAGCTCTTTTTATTTATTGCTTTCAAACAGCTCCCTGTAGCTGCCTGGTGTCATGCCGAACGTTTTGCGGAAATTGCGAATGAAAGCACTGATATTTTTATACTGCAGCTTCTCACCGATTTCGGAAATTTTTAACGTGGTCGTTTCCAGCATCACTTTTGCCATATTCATCCGGTAGTCCGATAAATAATCGCTAAAAGGAATCCCCATTTCCCTTTTGAAAACACGGCTTAAATACACGGGATGGAAGCAAAGTGCCGCTGCGCAGGACTCTAACGTTATATCTTGATCGTACTGATCATGAATGATCCGAACCAGACGGTCCGCAATGTTCAAATACTGTGAATCCGCCTTCTCCGATAAAATAACGATAATGGGCGCAAACAGCCTCGTTTGGAACCAGATAGCGATTTCCTCTCTTGTTTGGAGCTTTAGTAAACGTTCCACAGCAGAGTCGCCTTCCAGCACCTTTTTAACCGAAATACCTTGATCCTGAACGACCGTCAAAATCCGTGACATCAGCTGCAGGAGCAGAATGTGATGTTCATGAAGAAAGCCATCCTTATTCAGCAGCGTGGATAAATAGGTTTGAAACACTTCCATCGCTTTATCGAGTTGTACATCCTTGAGCGCTTGCAGCAGTTGATCTTCCATAAGCTTCAGATGCGAATATACCGCCGATTCCGCGCGCTCGCTGCTTTCAATATCTTCAAAATGAACGATGATGTCTGGCCCCAGACTTATCCGGCATTTCAAGGCCACAAGACTTTCACCGTAAGCTTTAACGGTCTCAGACAGCTTCTGATACGGCTTGCTGATGCCCACACTGACCTGGAGCTGGAGAAATTTGCTCACATTTGATTTAATGAGCTCCGCTGTTTGGTAGAACAAATGCTTCAGCTCCTGTGGATCTATCGTGTCCAGAGCCAGTAAAGTGACCTGCGATTCGCCCATCAGGATCGGACTGAACCGGGTGGGAGCTGGCAGCAGCTCGCCAACGATATTGTTAATAGCGAACAGCAGCAATTCACGATCCTGCTCTTGATAGCGTGTCTCCTGCAGCTGATCGACTTGCAAGGTCAGTACGCCTAGGGTGCTCCATTCTGTTGGAAAACCATACATTTGCGAGCGATGCTTGAAATCCTCATCTGATATTTGACCCGTGAACAGCTTTAGCACGAAAAATTCCTTCAAATGCACCGACTGCCCCTGCATCTGCTTCTCCAATCGTCCTCGCGATACGGCCAGCGATTGGAACTTTTCTTGAATGTAAGCCAATTCGTCTCTTCGGCCTGTCTGACTATTCACGGAAGGCTCCACTTCGTATGTGCTTGTCACCTCGAGCAAATTACGTATGGGGGAATACATTCGTTTACTTCCGTAAAATGCAAAAGCCAGAACGATTAGCAGGATTAACGCACAAGCTGCTGCCGTCAACAAGCCGATTTTTTTGCTGGCCTGCGTCATTTCGGAGATGGAAACAACCGATACAAAAGTCCAAGCGTTATACCCCGAGGACAGATAAGTGACCCCAACCTGCTTATCCCCGATTTTCGCTTTAAAAAAACCGCTTTTGTTAGTGGCACCGCTAATTTTATCTGTAATAATGGTGTTAATTTCTTGGTAAGCGGCTTGATCCTCAGGTTTGGATAAGAAGGCGTTCCCCTTCTGATCGAGCACGTAATTCGTTCCGAGCTGATTGTTTGAAGTAAGTCCACCACGTATCTCATCAGCCGAAACTTGCACGACCAGCATGCCTTTAGGGGTGTTCGTTTTGGGCACAATGGGAATTTTATAAACGAGACTAAGCGTATTTCTAGTACTCGATCTCGCTGACTGGCTATCCCCTTCGTCTTCGCTGCTAGTGGTCTGAACTTGATTCAACAAATGCGTATTCCAAAATAAGCTCTCAGGCTGCTTGGCATACAGCAGCAGTTCATTTCTATTCTGGAGCTGATCTACCTGCTTCAAATTATTTAAAGTTACGGCCCAGCCTTTATCGAAATTCACGAGATAAGCCTCTGAGATGACCGCTTTGGCTTGCAAATTGTACAGACCCGTCATCACATCTCGTACCCGGATAAAATCTTCACCCGTCAGAGACTCATTCATCACTTCTTTGACAAGTGCGGAATTAATAAATTGCAAGGTGGTCACTTCAAGCGATTTGACGGTCTGCTCCACGCGCAATTGTGTTTGCAGAAGCAATTGCATATTCGCTTCATTGACTTTCGCTTCAACATCCTTGGTGGCTATATAGTAGGAAGCGATGCCGATAAACACGGTAGGAAGCGCACCTAGGATCAGACTAAACCCCAGGAGCCGAAGCAAATATTTATGCAAGATCCACACAACCTTCCAACTGGTAATATTACTAGTATTACATAATCATACGAACCCATCAAGCGAGGAACGCCTTATGATATCGCTTACATTATCAGAGTATGCAGCTTCAAACTATGCAGTTTAGATAACTTTTGGGTTATACGACGAAAAACCCCTTACAGGATAAGGGATTTTTCGAAGTTAGATCCTCCATGATATGCGAGGAAGTTGTTTCATGCATACAAGTTATCTACTGCATATATACATAGCAGCTACTTCTTTTGATCATATTGGATGTTCTTGGAATCCGAACCGGTTACAACCAGCATACTTTCACCTGATGCAGAATTGGATTGCCCAAGCTGCGTAATCTCCACATCCTGGCATTGATGCAGCTTGATCACAGGGCCGACCCTCGTTTGCAATTGCAAACAATCCAGCTGCATATCTTTCGCGTAATGTGCGATAACCCCCCGCTCGGAAGTCGCATGAAAGTTGCTGATACGCACATCTTCCAAGGGCATTTCGGGAAGTCCGTTCACAATGAGCGCTGTTTGAGCCCCTGTACAGGTAACATTCGCAATCGCAATCTTGCGAAAAACCGGCGTGCCTTCCGTAACAGGAAAAGCATCTTCCTGCGCGCTGCCCGAGCCTTCCACACCCTCATAAAACAGATGGAAGGAGATCGCTTCCCCGGCGATATTGGTCATCCGGATTCGGCTGATATCGATCTCTTCGACAACGCCTCCGCGTCCGCGAGCGCTTTTGAACCGCAGCCCGATATCGGTACCTATGAACGTGCAGTCCGACACACGAATCCTCCGAACCCCGCCAGACATCTCGCTGCCGATGACAAAACCTCCGTGACCGTGATAAACAATGCAGTTCCGAATCGTGACATATTCGCAAGGGATTCCTAACTTACGCCCAGCTTCATCCTTGCCTGACTTCATACAGATTGCGTCATCTCCCACGTCAAACTTGCAGTTGTCAATGACGGCGTATCGGCAGGAATCCAAATCCAACCCGTCCCCGTTTTGAGCAAACCATGGATTCCTGATCGTCACATTGCGAATGGTGACATGCTCTGAAGCCCATGGGTGCAAGCACCATGCTGCCGAATTTTGGAACGTAGGACCATCCAGCAAAATACGCTTACACCTGCGGAAGCTGAGTAAATTCGGCCTAAGATATTCGCGATAGACTTCATAGGCTGATGGGTCCTGAATGCCTTCCTGAACAAGCTTTGCCGTCTGTGCTCTACCGTTCATAGCAGCAACCGACGGCCACCAGAACTCGCCTTCAGCATCCGTGACTCCGCCGGATTGCAGCAAGCTTTCCCATTGCAACACTGTCATCTTCCAGCGTTTGACCGGCCGCCAAGCTTCCCCATTTCCATCAAATACACCTTCACCTGTAATGGCTATGTGCTCCAACCCCTCAGCGTCTAACGGCGATTGACAACGGACCGAGGGAATGCCTTCAAAGCTGGACATGACGAGTGGATACTGGGCAAACTCCTTCGTGAACATGACCAGGGCTCCTGCTTCTGCATGCAGCTCTAATCGGCTGACAAGCTTGAGCGGCCCCGTTAACCATAAACCGGCCGGGATGACTACCCTCCCGCCGCCAGCTTCGGAGCAAGCCTGAATGGCTTGCTGGAATGCCTGCGTGTTGTCTGTATGTCCATCACCGACAGCGCCAAAATCCGTTATCCAGAACAAGCGATCAGGTATTTCCGGCAGCTGCACCTCTGGCATGGTCCAACCGTTATGTGCCTCGATGTTTTCTACATGTGAGCTTGTCATACGGATATCCCTTCTTTCTCAAGGCTGACATCGCTGAATCGGAACCAATCGATATCCACGAAGCCTTGGCTTGCCGATGTGTCTGCCTTGTCTTGCAAACAGAAAAGCCCCAGCTTGGCGCCGACCCACCCGCCAGGCACCGCTGCAAACTCGTCTCCAATACGGTGGTAGGCCACGTCGTCCCAGCTATAATAAAAGCTGAACACGGCTTCTTCTACAGCAATTGTTCGCAAATAAATCGTTCGTGCTAATTCAGCTACAGGCACACGCGCAGTTATTTGTTCCCTTGATGTCTCCTTGCTGCCGCTTCCTTTGGCGAAGACGAGCTCAAGCCCCTCCTCCGTAGACTTTAGCGCAATATAGCAGTACTCGTGTCCGAAAACCGTCAAACCCGCCAACTCTTCCTGCGTATCGGAGCTGAAGCCAGAGCCGAAACCAGAGCCAAAGCCAGGAATAAACGTCAGCTTCACCGTTGCTGTAAATGCTGGAGCAGGGAGCTTTTGGCAAATGATATTCATCGCATTGTACAAGGTTGATGCGCCAGCAGGCAGCGGCTGCGCGTATAACCGCAGATGACTAGGGTTCGCGGTCAGCGAGTACCACTGCGGACGATGGTTAGCCTGCCATTGCCACTGCAACCCTAGAACCGGCTGATCGAACTCATCGCTAGTTTCGGGTACTATACTCGGCCATGCACGTCCTACATCAGGTTTCTTATGTACAAGAACAGGCTCTCCGATGCCGTCACCTTTCGTATCAAGACCGATGATAGGCCAATCATTCTCCCAGCTCATGGGCTGGAGGTGGACAATACGGCCGTATGCTTCACGGTCCTGAAAATGTAGAAACCAAAACTCACCCGATTCCAGCTCCACATAACCGCCTTGATGCGGTCCGTTAATGGGCGAATCGCCTTGATGAAGAACTATTTTATCCTCATACGGTCCCCAAATGTTCTCAGCTCGAAGCACAGTCTGCCAGCCTACAGCAACTCCACCAGCAGGAGCAAAAACATAGTAATAGCCGCCACGCTTGTACAGCTTCGGCCCCTCGATTGTCGGATGATTGTCTGTCCCATCGAAAATAATCCTGCCGTCGTCCAGCAGCGATGTGCCATCTGGCGACATCCGGCATATTTGCAGCTTGCTTTTGATGCCGCAGCGGCTTTTGGCAAAGGCATGCACTAAATAAGCCTGCCCGTCTTCATCCCAGAACGGACAAGGATCAATCCATCCTTTCACTTCCTTCACCATGTGAAGAGATGTCCATGGACCTGCCGGATGTTCGGCGGTCGTCATATAAATACCTTCATCTGGAGCGCTGAAATAAATCCAGTACTTCCCGTCGTGATATCGAATCGCAGGCGCCCACACACCGTCGCCATGCCGTACTCGATCATCGTAGCCGCCCGGAAGTTGATCAATTGCATGACCGATTAACGTCCAATTAACCAAATCCTTGGAATGCAGAATTGGCAACCCTGGCGTACTGACGAAGCTGGAAGCCGTCATATAGAAGTCTTCGCCCACCCTTATAACATCAGGATCCGAATAATCCGCGCATAGAATGGGATTGCGATACGTGCCATCTCCTAGGTCGGCATACCATACTGGCCTAACTTTACTTTCACTGACGCTCATGTCCGTTCTCCTCCTTGTAATCGCTCAATTTCCACACTGGCAAGCAGGAAAGGCGCCATCCCCATCAGGGCATCCTTCACAATCTTCTCCCCTAAGTAGTACTCAAAGCTGCCATCTCGATAAGGATTACCGCCAAGCCCCGCTCCGTGGCATATCCCATTAACATGTACCCCACTAACGTCTTCTTCGATAAGTTCATTCAATAGGCCTTGGAAACCTCTCAGGGCTACTTCCTTAAAAGGTCCGGAAAGGTACTTCAACCGCACGCCTTTGGCAGCCGCATACACGAACATACTGCTCCCTGACGCTTCCAAATAGTTTGTTCCCTCGCCGCCTCTATCCAAAACCTGATACCATAACCCCGTATTCGGGTCCTGAACACGCGCAAGAGCATGCATCATACGTTCAAAAACGCCCATAATCGTCCCTCGCTGCGGGTGATCCTTCGGAAAGTGCTCCAAAGCATCAACGATCGCCATCGCGTACCAGCCCATGCCTCTGCTCCAGAAATGCCGCGATTTCCCTGTCGCGGAGTCACACCACCGCTGCTCTCCACTCTCATCCCATCCATGATGCAGCAAACCTGTCTCACGATCGCGGGTGTTCCGCTCGACCAGGAGGAGCTGCCTTGCAGCCTCATCAAATAGCTCCGGGATATCGAAAAGCTTCGCATACTCCGCAATGAACGGAGTCGCCATATACAAGCCGTCCAACCACATTTGGAACGGGTAAATCTTTTTATGCCACAAGCCCCCCTCGCTCGTTCGCGGATGCCCTTTTATTTGAAGGATGAGCCCTGCAGCTGCTTGCGCATATTTCGTGTCAGACGTCTTTTTCCAAAGTGAAAAAAGCACCTTTCCTTGATTAATTTGATCCAAATTGTAATCTTCCATTGTATAGGTACGGATTGTACCGTCCTCCTGAACGAACAAATCCATATGTTTTCTGACGTATTCGTAGTAAGTGTCATCCCCCGTCTGTTCACCAACGTGAAGCAGCGCTTTCAGTGTCATTCCATTCACATACATCCATCTTTGCTCAAGTTCCGGGTGATAACCTCTTTCACTTGTGCTCCTCATGATGGTTTGCGCTGTTTTGACTGACCATTGATTATCTTCCTTCATCTGATACTCCCGCCTTCCCTCTCAGTGCTCTTTCATGTCTTCCCTACCTACTAGCTATTATGCTTGAGGATAGGATGTCACACTATGCATTTGAGATAACCTTTTTCCTATGGTTGCAAAAAATACAGGATATGCTTCAGTTTCATTGGGAATAGGCCGCCTGGACCGATTAACGAAGTTGCTTCAAGCATATTGGTTGCTTGCTGCATATGAACCGAACTTAAGCCTAAAAAAACCCTAACAGAAGGTTATCCGTTAGGGCTTTTACTTATTTTAGATTACGCGTTGTGATCCAGCAGCTTTGACATGTGATCAAGAAACCGGTCATGACAAAACGCATTATACTCGTTCCACGGTGCTTGTAAGCCTGCGTAACCCCCAGTCGCATGCACTTGCTTCGCTTTCACAGCTTTCAGTTCCAGCCATGCGGGAGATCGGTTAACTCGATGCCATGTCGCCTGCGAAATCTCATCTTTGGGCACGCTCAGGAAAATATGGTCTGCATCATAGGCGCCTAGGTCGTGAATCTCAATTGCTTGCGTCCAAAAGATAGTATCAATATGGCGTGCTGGGGCAAGTTGAAGATCATCATACAGGACAGTTCCTGCGTGTTGCCCCCAGACATACATCCTCATCTTATCGACCACGACAACAATAACCGTCTCATCTTGCAGCCTTTTCTTGGCAGTTTCCCTAATCCCTGCAGCCTTCTGATCGTAGCTATGAAGCCATCTCGTTGCATCCTTCATCTTGTCGAGGAAATCTGCTGTCAACAAATGATGTTGACGCCAGCCTTCTTCCCACGGCAGAAACAGGGAACGGGCTATCTGCTTAAGCCGGGCTTGCTCATCTGCATCGATCCAAGAGTCGACACCGATAATATAATCAGGCTGCGCTTTTTGCAAAGCTTCTCTGTTGAAATCATAGTCATGGCTGAGCGGTACAGACACATCAAAGGCATATTTATTTCTATAATAGTCTGTCCAATACTGATCGATAGGCGCTGCATAGGGAATCGTACGAAGAGCTAGCAACTGACCGATATTCACCCAACTGTACGCAGCAATTTTAGTTGATCTATTTTTCAAATATACAGCGGGGGCTAGTCCTATATGTTTCTTGAACATATTGCTAAAGTACGTTTCGTTCTTGTAGCCAACTTTATATGCAATTTCCGTGAGTGAAAGTTTGGTCTGCTCACCCATTAACCGTCTTGCCTCCATGAGGCGCAAATCCGTCATTTTCTTTGATTTGTTATTGGGCATGTTGTGGAAGTTGGCTGTATTGGGGTGTGCGAGAGGATGGTGGAAGGTTGGTAAAGTAGCTAACTTAGTGCCTGACGGAGCTTGAACCGTCAGGCTTTATGGAGAAAAAATCTAAGGGAACTAGAGGTCGCGTGTTCCTCGAATTAGCGGACTCTAGTTCTCTTTAAGGAAGCCTAGCAGAATTCACGCTAGATTTTGCAGCGGCGGTAACTCCAACTCCATATTATCAGCAACTAACGTGTAAAACTCAGGAAACCTTGCATCAGTAGGACTTGGTATCTCTTCCAATGCGCGTATCACTAGCCCAGAAGCCGCAATTGCCGAGATAATCTCACCAAGTGTCCAACTTCGTATGAGAACCTTCTCCAAACCAGAGCGTTCTTCCTCAGGCAGCAATTTAGCAAATGCCACTTCCCCTTCTTTTATCCCCTTTTCAAAATAGTTGCCACTTGGTTGGGTCAGATTGACTGTGTTCATCCAAGCACGTGCAAAAGGATGAAAGTCGGTCAAGAGGAACCGACCATTTCTACCAAGTCTGCGACGGACCACCGCAAAGATATCGTTAAGATCCGTAAAATAATGCAAAACACCAAACTCCATCAGCACGATGTCAAATTGGCCAAGTGACTCTTCATTCGGGATTTGCAAGACGTCAGAACAAATATAATCGAGCTTCACACCGACGGCATCAGCAACCTGCTTGGCGTACAAGCGGTTTTCTTCCGAAATATCTACTACGGTTGCCTCCGCACCTAACATTGCAAGTGAGATTGCTTTTCTGCCGTGCGAGCCAAGAAGATTAATGATTCGCTTTCCATTTGGATCACCTATGTATTTCAGCCAATAGCGCAGATGATGCTTATGTTCCCGCTTCAATGCTACGGCAAGTTCATCTGGTGTCCCAAAATTGTGTACCCAAGCTTGATACGCTTTCGTTTCCCAAGCCACCTTGTTTGCCCTTGAAAGTTCATTTTGCAAATCCATACCTCCCAGATTCATCTAACGCCAAATGCTCTTCCTTTTGCCTGCATCCTTAATTTACCACAAAATTTCGAGCAACAAACAAGCCTTTTTCTGCGTCTATACATTACTAAAGTCAACTAAGGAGTTTATGATATGAAGATAAAAACTGGTTTACAAACTGGAGCCGCGCTTATGCTGCTTCTCATGGGCATGCTCCCCGCAGCAAGTGCGCATGCAGACGCGAACACGTCGCTTCCAGTCTATCTGGATGGTCATCCGCTCAGCTTTGAGACTCCTCCCGTTATCGAAGATGGCTACAGTCTCGTTCCACTTCGTACTATTTTCGAGGCTGAAGGCGCAAAAGTTTCTTGGGATGAAATCACACGCACAGTTACAGCTACGAAAAATGATATCGTATTTACATACCGCATTGGTGATAGGACCGCTCTTAAGAATAAGGATCAACTTGAAATGCCGATTGCAGGTAAAATTATTGACGGATCAACGATGATTCCGCTTCGGTTAATTAGTGAAACGCTAGGCAATCTCGTGAAATGGCATGAATATTCTCGAACGATTACGATTTCCTCAGCTAATGAGTATGAAACCAAGATTGAATATGGCGTCAATCTGCGTGATGCTCCAAATACGAGTGCGCAAGTCCTTCGAATGCTTCCGAAGAGTGAGAACATTCATGTAATCCGAGAAGTCGACACCAACTGGCTGGAGGTGCAGACGAAAGACAAGTCCATTGGCTTCCTATCAGCAGGGTCGCAGTATACGGATTACGCCAACCTGGCTCCAGCGGATAAAAAAGCCGATGATTTGCTCGCTTTCGGAGCAAAATATCTCGGAACGCCTTACGAATTCGGTGCAGATTCTGGCCAAACCAAGACATTCGACTGCTCTTCATTCGTCCAATATGTGTTCAAGCAAGCATTGTCGATCGATCTCCCGCGAGTCTCCTACAACCAAGCTTTGAAAGGAACTGAAGTCCCTCTAGATGAGCTGCGCAAAGGTGATGTGCTATTCTTTGACGCACGCGGGCTCGATATCGGGCATGTAGGCATCTATGCAGGAGACGGGCGGATTCTTCATACTTACTCCAAAGAGCAAGGCGTACATTTCGAAGACTTTGATGATAAATGGAAAAAGCGTTTTGCCACGGCTAGAAGGATGTTCTAGTTCTATTTTACAAGACTTATAGTGGAATAATGGCTAACCCTGAGGCTGCATTTCCTACCTTGATGGTGTCAATGACCTTATTATCCTGGACTCTGATAACAGAGACAGTATTTTCTCCAAAATTAGCCACATAAGCATATTTGCCATTTTGAGTGATAGCGACTATACCGGGTTTCTTTCCCACCGGAACGGTAGCTATCACTTTATTTTTTTTAAGCATAATGACAGAAACGGTGTTATCTCCTTCATTACCGACGTAAGCAAATTGATCGTTTGGCGTTATCGCTACCCCGATAGGCTTTGAACCGACTTTAATTTTGCTAAGAATCCTTCTACTGCGCGTACCGATCACCAAGACATTGTGATTCGTGGTCACATAAGCCAATCTGCGATTTTGGGTAAAAGCAATTTGATCCGGACCTACTCCAGCGGGAATGGTGTCTATGACCTTATTGCACTTCGCATTAAAAATAGAAATGGTATGGCTGTCGTGATTGCTCACGTAACCCAAGGTTCTTTGGCCTGACTTCTGAGGTGTGACCGTTACACCTATTGGTCTATGACCAACCTTTAGCGTTTGAATGACCTTTCTCCTCTTGATACATAGAACTGAAACGGTCTTATCGGCCGAATTCGTAACATACACGTACCTTTGCGATGTTCCAACATCGGATGGACTTTTTCCAACTGGGATCGTGCTAATCACTTTATTCGTACTTCGCTGGATGACTTGAGCGGTGTTATCGATTTTATTGACGACAACTGCATACTTCCCATCGGGTGTGACAGCGATCTCAAAGGGACCTTTTCCAGTCTTGATCGTTGCGTTGACCTTTCTTGTTCGGGTATTAATCACCGAGATGGTGTTGTCCTTATAATTCGTAACGTAGGCGAAATGAAACGAGGGTATACGTCTATTCATGGTCATATGGGATCACACTCCTAAGTAATCTTATGTTGGGAGATGTGCCCTAGGGAACGGCTGTTATCACGAGGAATTTTCAATCTCTGAATGCAACACCCTCATATAGGATCAGCCTAACGAAAATATATGATATATATTTAGAAACGTTGTCATGGAGGGCTTCCAATGCTAGCCAATATCGAGGAAAGAAAAATTACGAGTCGTGATATTGAACAAATGATTGCGGAGATAGATAAAGGCTGGAATGAACTGAATAGTATCCATGTGTCGTGTCACCATATTTGGAGGGATCTCGTCCGAATTTCGCAAATAATAGACGAGAAGTTCGATATTGCCTATTAATATACGGTCTTAACATACAAACAGTAAGAGGCTCTCCCTCGGTCATTGGATGACTTCCGGACGGCCTCTTGTTGTTTTTTTCAAAGTTATTTCGCTTGAATATAACCTTCTGCTTTCAGCAATTCAGCGATCAGTACAGCGCCGCCTGCCGCTCCGCGCAAAGTATTATGCGATAATCCTACGAATTTGAAATCGTAGATGGAATCCTCACGCAATCGACCTACGGAGACGCCCATACCGCGCTCAATGTCACGATCAAGCTTCGTCTGCGGTCTGTTCTCTTCTTCGAAATAAGTGATGAACTGTTTAGGCGCGCTTGGCAGCTCAAGCTCCTGCGGGCGTCCTTTGAACTGCAGCCAACGAGCAAGAATTTCTTCTTTGGATGGTTTTTTCTCGAACGATGCAAAAACAGTCGCCAAATGTCCATCTGTTACAGGAACGCGAATACATTGCGTTGTAATTAAAGGTGAGCTCGCTTTAACAATGGCATTATTTTGGATGCTGCCCCAGATGCGCAGCGGCTCTTGCTCGCTTTTTTCTTCCTCGCCGCCAATATAAGGGATAACATTATCCAGCATATCAGGCCAGTCTGTGAAGTTTTTGCCCGCTCCGGAAATCGCTTGATACGTGGATGCAACGACTTGTGTTGGTTTGAAATCCAGCAACGCATGAAGCGCCGGCACATAACTCTGGATGGAGCAGTTAGGCTTAACGGCAATAAACCCAGTTGAAGTTCCGAGACGTTTTCTTTGTGCCGCGATCACTTCAATATGTTCCGGATTAACTTCCGGAATAACCATCGGGATATCAGGCGTCCAGCGGTGAGCCGAGTTGTTGGAAATAACAGGCGTGCCCGTTTTGGCATATGCCTCTTCCAATGCCTGAATTTCATTTTTCTTCATATCGACTGCACAAAAGATAAAATCAACCTGAGAAGCTACTTCTTCCACTTTCGATGCATCTTGAACAACAATTTGTTTGACACCTTCAGGGATAGGGGTAGCCAGCTTCCATCTGCCTTGCACAGATTCTTCATATGTTTTACCCGCAGAGCTGCTGCTCGCTGCGATCGCTGTAACTTTAAACCAAGGATGTTGATCCAGCAACTCAACGAAACGCTGGCCAACCATACCTGTTCCTCCGACAATACCCACTTTTAATTTTTCTGACATGAGATATTCAAATCCTTTCAAAATGGTATGATAAACTATTCAATAAGTCTGAATTGGTGTACCTAATCAGCGCGTGACCTGCAATTCTTTTATAAAAGCAAAAAAATCCCACCCCCAAGACTATTATAGCCTTAGGGACGAGATTTGGATTCCTCGTGGTACCACCCCAGATTCGCCAATATGTCGCCATATTAGCCTCTTCAAGTACGGCATTACGGTGTAATGCGTATACTTTAGCTCTGTAACAGGAGCTCCTGGCGCACCATCCCCTTCTTACTTGGTTCCGATGTGCTGCTCTGAGTCTTTGTTCAATAAAGAATTCTTTACTCCTTTTCAGCAAACGGAGCTCTCTGTGAAAGATTTCATTTATTTACTCTTCTCTTCGTCGCATTTGAATGTTGCGATAATATTATCAGATATCGATTGCAACGTAAACAACATTTTTAAAAATTTCGAAAATAGACAATTATTCTCCTACGATGTCCGCCCTTAAATCGCTGGCAACCTCCATCATCCTTGGAATCACGGCTTCATTCGTGCCTGACACGTAAATATCGCCCTGATAATGCCGGAAAGGAATTTTACTATCGCCATAACTCCACATGAAGAAATCACCTTCTATCGACATGGTCGTAGCGCCGGTTATCGTAAACACAGATGTATAGGAAAAATCAGATTTGGAAGCAAAATACTGTTTGCATTCTTCCAAAGAGATTACAGCTTCTGAACTGTCATTTACTTGCAAAGATCTTGTAAGCCGATAGCGTTGACTCAAAACGATTCCTCCATTCGTTCAACCCCAAACTAGCGGGTTTCAAACCTTTGTTTCATTAGATGAAATATAGTTTCATCCATATTTTATTGCAAATTCGTACAAATTGCTAGAGCAATTTTTGGTTTCCAGCTGCGTCGCAACAAGGACGCCTCTGCCATATAAAAAAGCCATTCCAGTTACTGGAGTGGCTATGTCTGTATCCATTTGCTTGCCATTTGCTTGCCATCATGATTTGGTTAACTGTCTGCGATCTTCGACTTGTGGCGGCTCTTCCATCCAACCATGCCCGATCATGATTTCCCCGCCTTCTTTGACATAGGGTATAATTTTTTGAGCAAGTTTCGCCAATGCAAGCGGTAAATCACCACGCAGACTAAAAGCTCCGCCAAGCGAGTGGCTTCCAACCGCAAACGAGCCCAATAAATTGGTGAGATACATCATCAACTTATCAGAGAATGGAGAAACGGTGGAGTTGGTGGCTTTCCCCGCGTGAGTGGCAGGCGGCTCAATATAGTCCTCGCGTAGAAATTCTCCCAAGGTCGTTTCGACCTCTTTGGACAGCTTCATGCCTTTCACAAAATATTCTTTCACTTTCTTATCATGAGCAACTTGAGCGAAACCGATCATGAGCTGCATCCCTGTAAGGTTCGTTTCAATGGCATGATGCAAGAGCGAAATCTCAATGGCATTTAGAGCCCTTTTATCCTTAAATAAGTTGAATCCTGATAAATAATTATCATTCTGAATAAAGGTTACTTCTGTGGGCATGGACATATAAGGCGGCCGCGATAGAATCCCTTTTTCCTCTAGGAATTGTATGCACTGATCGTACATCTCTTGTGCATTCGCTGTTAACTGCTTAAAAAGCTGTCTTATATCTTTCCGATACGACATCGTTGAATGAAACGCAAATAGCGGAACTTCAATCTTGCTTATCATATGCAAAAACATTGGTTCATACTGGTAATCAAATAACTTAGGAACCCCTTTATTTACGTCATTTGCAGTAAAGCCAAGTGGAATGACAGCTCCTGCTTGCTCAAAAATTTGTTTGATCGTCGTTACCATTTGATCCGTGAAATCGTACGTTGCTTTTAGAATTTGTTTAATTTCTTCACTTTCCGCATGTTCAAGGAAATATTCCAAAAATCGAAGTAACATGGTTTTTTCTTGATAGGTCATCCACAAGTTACCTATTTCTGACGATGTCAAAGGGATATCGATTGACTCCATATGGTAGACTCCTTTATGTAAATTCGCGTGATCTCTTCCTGATGTTTACTTACATTTATCATTTCCTATCGGGGAAAGATTATCCAGACTCATTTTGCCTTATGGTCAAAATAAAGAGGGCTATCCCTCTGGTCATAAGACCTTTGGGGTAGCCCTCATCATTTTTCACTTGCAGCCTGTATGTTACTGAACGTTTAAAGAAAACCTAGCATTATCGAAATTACCAATGTATTTCTTGGTGGAATTGTTTGTTCCCGTAAATACAAGATAAACATCTTGAAGCCCAGTTAGCTTTTGAGTTAAATCAGCCGTCACTGTTTGGTAAGTCCCCCATCCGCTTGCTGTCGGAGGTGTAAGGAGTTTCCCTACCAACGTACCATCTACGCCACCCAAACGAATCTCTACGGCTGCATCGGTCGCACAGTTTCCACTGTTGCCTGAATATTCAATGGCTACGCGATCCACCCCTTCGGTGCCGAAGTTCATTTTCTTGAAACCGAGCCAGGCGCCGTTGAAGGTATTGGCAACCTGTTCCCTATCGGTATTGGCTGGTTTCTCGGTTTTGAGCGGTGTGTTATTGTTATACACATTTACAGCAGTTGACCATTCATTGAAGCTTTCCAACTCCAACTTGGCAAAATCGCTTCTTATTGGAAGCTCATACGAAAAGCTCGCGTTATCGAAATTTCCGATGTATTTGAATGTCGCGCTTGTCGTTCCCGTAAGAACAAAGTACACATCTTGAACACCGGTTATCTTTTGAGTTAAATCACCAGAAACCGTCTTATAGGTGCCCCACCCGTTTGATGTCGGTGGTACTGCAATTTTCCCGACTAACGTACCGTTAATACCGCCTAATCGAACCTCGACAGCTGAATCGGCTGCCGTATTCGTCGTGTTACCTACGTACTCAATGGACAAGCGGTTAACACCTTGCGCGCCAAAATCCATTCCTTTATACGCAAGCCAGGCGCCGTTAAACGTGTTGGCAACCTGTTCCCTAGTGGTGTTGTTTGGCTTCTCCGTTTTGAGAGGAGTATTATTGTTGTAAACATTTAAAGCAGTTGACCATTCATCATACTTCTCCAGCTCCAACTTCGCATAATCGCTTCTAGTTGGATTTGGATTTGTATTCACATACGAAAAGCTGGCATTATCGAAATTACCGATGTATTTGAGTGCCGAGCTTGTCGTTCCTGTAAGTACGAAGTACACATCTTGAATGCCAGTTAATTTTTGAGTTAAATCGCCAGTAACCGTCTTATAGGTACCCCATCCGTTTGATGTCGGAGGCGCTGAGAGTTTCCCGACTAACGTACCGTTGACTCCGCCTAATCGAACTTCAACAGCTGAATCGGCTGCCGTATTCGTCGAGTTACCTACGTACTCAACGGACAAGCGGTTAACACCTTCCGTGCCAAAATCCATTCCTTTGTACGCAAGCCATGCACCATTAAAGGTGTTAGCAACTTGCTGCCCGCTTTTTCCACCCTCCGTTTTCATGGGTAGTGAGTTACCCGGATTCAGGTCAGTTGACCAATCATCGTAGGTTTCCAATTCCAGCTTCGCAAAGTCATTTCTGCTTTTCGCAAAAGTTAAACGGTCAAAGTTTCCAATGTATGGAAGCGCACTTGATGTGCTGCCTTTCATGACCACGTATACCTTCTGAAGCCCTGTTACCGTTTTGTTCAATTGAGCGCTCACCGTTTTATAAGTTCCCCAACCATTGCCAGAATTCGTCAAGTTGACAGTTCCGACAAGGTCACCATCCAGTGCACCTAATCGAATTTCCAGTTGACTGCCCACTGGCACTTTATTCGTTGGAGCATCATATTCTACGGTGATTTGATTAGCGCCTTTGGTACCAAAGTTAAATCGGTCAAAAGCAAGCCAAGCCCCGTTAAACGTATTGGATACAACCGTTCCGTTATTACCACCTTCTGTTTTTAATGGACCATTGTTAAAGGTATTAACATCTGGTGACCATTCGGTGCGATTCTCAAACTGTATCGTTAAGCCATCTTGTGTAGGCGGCTCTTCCTCTTCCTCTGTTTTATCCGGTAACGGAAGCGGGTCAGGAAGCGGCTCAGGGTCCACAACGACCGGAGGCTTCGGTCCTGAAGGAGTGCCAGGCTCAGGCTTCGATACGATCGGTTCCGCCAGCCATAAGGAATCATAGATGTTACCGTTGTAGGCATCAACCAGATAAACGTTCATCTGGAATTTGCTTGCGTTCACGTTAAATTGCTGCGAAAGCTGGAAGCTTCCTTTTTCAACGGGTACACTATTGGACATTAAGGCCTTCTCATTCTCATCCATGAGCTGGAAGACAACAACAGCCGAATCACCGTAATCACCTTTCAATGTTCCAGTGACATTGACAGCCATGTTTCCTTGCCGGCTCACATCTGCTTTGAGATCATAAACATCCCACTGTATGTCGGACGTATACGCAGTTGGAGAAACAAGCTCGTGACCAAACGTTATGTTCAAGCTTTCATTCGCTTTAACGCGAACCTGAATCTGACCTGCGGCATAATCGAGCGGCCCTACGGTCTGCGGATTTGCTGTTGCTGGTTTCCACTTCGCGCCACCATCCGTGCTGATCTCATAGTCTGTTGCTTGACTAAAGCCAGGAACAGCTGTCCAACCAAAAGTGTTGGCTTTATCATCCACAACTGGTGCTGTAGGTGCTGCCGGTTTCGTCATCTTCTTCACCGCTTCGAGACTAAATTCAAAGGCAATGTCCGAGCTCGTAGCATTCACCTGATGAACTTCTGCGGTCACGATGTTAGTCCCTTTAACCAAATACGACGGGTCTATAACATAAACATTCCGATCCCGCTCATCGCCTACGGTTGCATTTGCTTTGGTGTTGTAGCTCACTTCACCAGTCGGCATATTCGTGCGGATAATTTCATGTCCGTTGAGATACACGACTGCCCCGTCATCACGAATCAGACTTGCATCCAATTCGAGAATATCGTTCAAATCAGACATCTCAAACGTTTTCCTGAAATAAGTCGTCGGGTACTTATTGTTCGCATCCGGACCGTAACTTGTTTTTGTTTTCACCCTGCCTAAACTGTCATACCCCAGCATGGCTGGACCAGAAGCCCAAGTGCTGTCATCATAAGCCAAGTTCATCCAGCCTTCGCCAGCGTATTGACCTTTATCTTGATACTTCCAAACAGATTGTTCAGCAATCAATTTTTGATGACTTAATGTGTTTGTAATGTCAGCATTATAATCCATCGTCGGAGGTGCCGCGCTTGCTACTGCTCCCCAACTTGTATTCGGCTTGGCATCCATTTCAAAAGCCAAAGTACCACCCGACATAATATCGTCGTAAGTAATCCAGGCTTGATTGAAATCCTTACCATTCAGCTGTGCTGACTTAATGAAGCGATTTTGACTGGAAACGTTGTTCGCCTTGATCGTAAAGGTTTTACCATTATCCAAATGCAGCTTTAATTCAGAGAAAATAGGCGAACCTATCAAGTAATTCGCTTCCCCCGGATTTCCTGGGAACAAGCCCATGCTGCTGTAAACAAACCACGAAGACATACCGCCAGCATCATCATCCATCGATAACAAATATCCTTCTGGATCATCACGATAGACGCGGGATTTCATTGGGAAAGTGTAAGGTCCATGGTTATGATATTTTTGCGTAACCACTTCCGTTGTATATTCTCTTGCATAATATTGAGTCAAATAAGGATATCCCAAGTAATTGAACAAATAAGGAACATGTAAATCTGGTTCATTAATTGCCATATACTCGTTGATTTTGAAGAAATGCTGCAGCTCTTCTGCCATTTCTTTTTTGCCGCCCATCAAACTCGCTAATCCGTTTACATCCTGAGGCACTGACCAACGGTAAGACCACAGATTGCCTTGATAAGCATATTTGTCCACGGCTAAAATATCTTGCTTATTTACTGTCTGCCCATTCGGTGTGAAGAAACCGCGTTTCTCGCCTTTTTCATCGACTTGCGTGGCATTCCACAGGCTTTTATACGACAAAGCTACATTTTTATACTTCTCGTACGTTTCGCGATCTCCGATCAACTGAGCAAGCTTCATTGGGAATGAAGCGCTGTTTGCCTTTTCCAGCTTGCCCGAAATCTCGGTGTCGCTTATCGAGAAATTGTCTGCGTCAACAGCCATACCTTTGAGCGCTTTATACACATCAAAATTTGTAAAACCTTTGGCATAAGCATCGACAATGACTGCCCCATTAAACTCATTTCTTACCGTCGGGCTCGGCCAATATCCTTCACCCCACTGCTGATAGGAACCACGGGTATTATATACGTCAACCATGGACTTCACCATGTTTTCATATTTCTTTGGTGCTAGCAGTGAAAATAATGAATATTTCCGGAAATCATCCCACGTCGTCCAACCATTATAGTAGTCAAAATCGTTACCAAACTCGGAGGTTTGGCGAACCGTGTTCTCGTCCCTTGCTGCCTTGAATGTCCCGTTTGAGCTGGTAACATTATTCGGATGAAGGAACGTGTGATACAACTGCGTATAGAATACACGTTTGTTCGTTTCATCGGCATCGGTAATCTCAACCTTGTTCAGCTCTTTGCTCCAGTTACTTCTGGAAAGGTTATGCTGAGCGTCAAAATCCCAATCCGCAATATCATGCGTACGTTCATATTTCGCTTGGTCTACACTGATTGTCGATAGACCAACCTTCGCTTGAACCACTTTATTGTCTTTAGTATTAAAATTCACCCATACGCCACTGTTCGAGCCGCTGCGCTTAGCTTCTGTTCCAACCGCATCTCCCTGCCAAGAACTGTAGGAGTCAAAATCATGATCAAATTGAATGGAGTAGTACATCGTGTAATACCCATGTCCGCACACATTCTTGGATTGAATCATACCAGAAATCTCATTGTTATTTTCAACTGTCAAATTGGCATCCACCATACCCGCATACGATTTGGAAAGATCAACCAGTACAGAACCCGTATCAGCCGCTGGGAACGTATAACGGTGGAAACCAACATTATGGGAGGCTGTAAGTTCAACGCCAATACCAGAAGCAAGCGTCACGCCATAATAGCCAGGAGAAGCCTTTTCGCTATTTTTGTCATACAACTGCTTATACTCAGCACTATTTTTTGTAAAAGATCGTGTTTCCGGCATCATCAAGATATTACCGCCAGCACCGCTGCAGCCAACGCCGCTAAAACGCAGATGCGAGAAACCTTTTAAATACTTATCCTGGTAATAGTATCCGCTGAACGCTCCGCCATCACTATCCGGTCCTAATGAAACCAGACCAAATGGTGTCGTTGGACCTGGATTCGCCTGCCCATTGTCGCCAAGCGTGTTAATAAATGGGTCTACGTAATCCACAGGAGAAAGATTAGTTGCAGGGTAAGCCGGGAGTTGATCGGCATCCACCCCATAAACTTCTAGCTCATACAAACGAACTGTGTTGTTGTCGTAAGCCGCTTTGTCCACATAGAATCTGATGTATTGCGCAGAGAAAACCGGGACGTACCGGTTGAGGATTGTCTGCACATTATTCTTCACAACATCGACATCTTCCCAAGTTTGTCCGTCATTACTCTTTTGCAAACGGAAATCCTTCGTGTTCCAGAAGGGGAAATTCCCCGACTCACTAATTCCTGCATTTTTTACAATCCATTCGTTGATGTTATAAACTTTCCCTAAATCGAGTGCTAGCCACTTTTGGGCAACACCTGAATTATCGCACCATTTCGTTTCATTTTTGCCGTCAACTGCGCTACTTGCACTCTCATTCGTATTACATTGTCCCGAAGCTGTTACCTTGGCATTCAAGGCCACATTTCTGGTTTCACTCTCCTGAATGGAGGGATTCGTAGCCGCAGAAACAACTTCCAAAGCTAACGGTGCCAGCATGCTATATAAGAACAATACTGTCATGACAACTGAAATTATTTTTTTGCGTTTCCACATTGCGATGGGGTCCTCCCGCTTTCGTTTTATAAAGAACCGTTCGGCAGCAACCGAGTGATCATGACAGCAACTTCAGCCCGTGTAACGGAGCTTTTCGGATTGAAACGTGCGCCATCTCCCTCAATTAATCCTTTTGACCAGGCTTGATTAACAGAAGCCTCAGCCCATGACGAAATTTCATTTGTATCAGCAAAAAGAGGTTCAGCTTTATTTGACTCCGTTAAGCTGAAATACTTGGCGGCTTGTACAAGCGCGACCACCGCTTCTTCACGAGTAATGATATCGTTCGGCCGGAATGCTCCGTTATAACCCGAAACAATGCCTAAGGATGCTGCACCAATAACTTGTTCGGAGTAATAGGCATTAGCTGCAACGTCAGAGAACGGATTTGAAGCTGCTTGCGGAGTAGCTTGGCCGGTCCATTTCAGTGCACGCATCAACAGGGTAACGAACTCTGCCCGCGTTATACTACGATTTGGCTCATAATGCTGCGGATCTACTCCGTCAACGATATGTTTGGCTGTAAGGGATTGAACAGACTTTGCCGCCCAGTGTCCTGCCATATCTGCAAATGTCTTGTTATATTCCAGAATTGTATAGTAAGAAAAGTGCTCAGCCGTGAAAGTGAAGGTCCCCTTGCTAACGGTTCCTCCAACATATTCAAGGTTAGTGCCATTTACGTGATAAACGCCAGCAAGATCAGATGTAATTGCCTTCTCTTGTTCTTCCGTTAATTTCATCGTAACCACGGCAGGTTTGTCCAAATGATGGATTTCAACCGTGTTGTCTCCAGTAATCATTTTAATCAAAACAGAAAGTATGACACCGGTTGACTTGTAATCAAGGTTGGACTGAAGAGATTGATTCAACAAGTTTTTAGCATCCGTTGTGAAAGCTGTATTCAGATCAATACGAATTCGCGACTGTTCTTCGCTCGAAGCCGAAATGGCGTTGGCCGGGAAACGAACTGTGCTATTTTCATATGTAACAATGAGGTCCAAATTCTTATCCTTCAACTCCTGCAATGATTTCGCAGGGAACTCAAGCGCCGAACCTGCATCGCCAGTTGCTGCTGGCAATTGAACCGTAACGGCACCCTTTGCTTGCTGGATAGTCTGATTTAATGTTTCACTGCCGAGTAGGTAACGTCCGTCAGTCGATTTTTCAGGCTGAACGATTCCATCGACGGTTTTACCGGCATTGGTCGGGATGGTGTTCGGGTCGGATGGAGCGGATCCAGAGTCACTGTCATCAGGCTGAGTATCACCTGGATCAGTTGGATTTCCCGGATCTGTTGGGTCCGTCGGATTTCCAGGATCTGTTGGGTCCGTTGGATTTCCCGGATCTGTTGGGTCCGTCGGATTTCCTGGATCTGTTGGGTCCGTGGGATTTCCTGGATCTGTTGGATCCGTCGGATTCCCGGGATCTGTTGGGTCCGTCGGGTCCGTCGGATCAGTTCCACCGCCGTTCGGATCAACAACTTTGAAGGTCTTGGTTTGCGTTAAGTTATCACTACCTGCAACTACTTGGTACAAACCAAAAGGTGCAAAATCCTCGTCATCTGGTATCGTTACCTTCGTAGTGTAGCTGCCCGCCACAGGGGTTAATGCATTAATATAGAACATCGTTTGATTAGGACGAATAATTTTAACCACAACATCCTTCGCATTGTTCGTAACCGTCCCGGACAGCTGGATTTCGCCGCCACGCTGCACTTCATCTACACTTATTGCAAGTGTAAATGAAGCTGCTGCGCGAGCCGAAACCGGTGAGAGCACGAACAACAACGCCATAATGGCCGCTATATATTTTTTCACCGTCGTCAGTTCCTCTCTTCATTCCATTATTCAAACAACACAGGTCTTGCTAATTGAAGCGGTATGCGAAGATCACTGTCATATTGGTTAAAAATGAATGCTTTTACTTTGTAATTTGCTCCTTGCACATTGAAAAACTGCTTAAAGGTTAGCTTGTTTTGCTTGATCGGAATGGCGTTCATTAGAATCGGTTTGTCACCATCCAGAAGTTCAAACACCATATAAGCGTCACCGTTATAATCGGCCAGCGGCTCCAATGTCACATCAAGCTGAAGTTGCTCTCCCTTTTTGAGTTCACCCGTGATTTTATACGTATCTTCTATGAAGTTCATGGTGAACGGCAGATTTGATGCGAGAGATAGACCAGCCGCTAATCCTGATGTGGCATTAGCTTTAATGCGCACTTGTACTGAACCCGCAGGATAATCGTTATCTCCTACCGGTTGTGGATTAGCTGTCACAGGCAGCCATGTAACTCCTGCGTCAACTGAGTATTCGTAATCAGCCGTGTTCGCATAACCAGGCACATTCGTCCAACCGAACGTGTTACGTCCATCGTCAACCACTGGCGTTGTTGGTGCTGCCAATGCCGTGCTAACTGTGCTAGCGTCCGAGTTGTCCCGTTTATCGACGGCTTTGACCGCAAATTTATAAGATTGCCCTGATTGTGTACCAGGCACAACATACTGATAATTCGCTTGGTCCTTAACAGCCGGCACATAGGTGCTCCAGTTCATGCCTAATTTGCCGTCTACCTCGTAAATTCTAAAACCTCTGACCGCATCTTCCTCAGGGTTAGCAACTTGAGGTGCGATCCAAGTTAGAAGCTCCTTGCCATCTGCCGTTTTGCTTGCCGCCAATTGTGCAACTGGCGCTGGCTTCGCGTCATTTCTAACAATCGTATACGTATCAAAAGGCTGATCCTGACCAGACTTATATGAATCAATCGTGAAGCTGTTCTCCGTCATACGGATCCCCGAAAAAATCGGTAAATGCGGTTGATCGTATACCGCCGCATAATAACGGTCTACGCCACCTTGGAGTTCGTAATACTTCGTACCGGCTGAATTATTAATCATGTACAAGGTACCATCCGGATTGAGGGCATTTCCATTCTGATCCTTTTTCACATTCGCAACCGGCGCGTTGTTGTACATTTGATAGGACCTCATGAAAGTGTGGTCATGCCCTTGCAAAACCACATCGATACCAAGTTCATCAAAGACGGGATAAAGCATTTGTCTCATACTCAAAATATCTGAATCAAGCGCGTGGTTGCCGAGTGAATAAATCGCCTTATGGAAAGCCACGACCTTCCACTTCCGATCCGTTTCAGCTACTTCTTTTTTCAACCATTCTACTTGCTGTCTAAAAGATTCTTTCTGGCGATCATCCCACCCAATATCCATTGTATTTAGCACCATAATATGGGCATCACCATAGTCATACGAGTACACGCTGCCTGGTGGCAAAGGATTTTGAATAGAATCATTCGGATAATTAAAATGATAATAATAATTGTCGTTATAAGGCCCTTCGTGATTGCCGACCGCAGCCATAATTGGTAGCTTCAAAAACATATTTTGCGGTTTCCCGAAATAATCAAGCCACTGAGACTCAAGGGAACCAGCATCTACCTCATCACCTGTCATCACCATAAACTTTGAATTCGGGTAATGTTCAAGACCTTGCTTAAGCGTGTCCGCAAAAACTTCATAGTCCTGCGAATTAGAACCCTGCGAATCCGTCATGTACAGGAATTCATAATCATTTTCAATGAGTGATTCCGTTGTGAAGCTGCCCGTATCGCTCCAGTTGCCATCGCTTCCCACCCGGTATTTATAGGCAGTTCCTGGCGTTAGCCCCTCTGCCAGCGCTTTATGGCTAATAAATGAACCATTCGTCGAGCTTGTAATTTTAAGATTTAAGATTTTGGTTTCTTCTGGTTTTCCAATGAAACGTTTCGCGTCAGCTGAACCAAAAGCTTTATCTGCCGGCACAACCTCAACAATACTATCCGCTATATTAGCTGGTGCATTATCCGGCTTCTCATAGCTTGTATACCAAGCGAATGAACGGTTCGTTTTGGGACTTCCATTGAAGGACATCGCAATGGCAATTGGTGAGTAATTGACCACATCATTCACAGGAATGTACATAAAACTCCCAACAACCGTTCCATCCGCAAATTGCAAGTTTGCTTGTCCGTCATACGAAATCTTAACAACCTGATTAGGTTTAATGTTCGTCGCTAAATTTAACTTAAGCATAGACGGGGTACTGCCTAATTCAACGCTTTGAACCTGAATGGGCTGATCATCAGCTATAACCGACAGATGAGCCCCAAGAGAAGCTGGTAAGTTATCCATATCCGAGGACATCGTAAGATAAGCGCTTGAGCCATCTTTTAGAACATTTCCTGCGATAGGTCCTGTGTAATTTTGCGGCAAGTAGAAGACATTGCTCGGTACGATAATCTTGGCCATATTTGGCGTCGACCAGCGCAGATATAGATTAGAACCACCTGAATCTTCAAAATATTCAATTTTGAAATTGTATTTCTTTCCACCTTCCAAGGAGATCACATTGCCTGTTTGCTCCTTATCCCAGTCATTCACCCAGTGATCAATCACAATCTTATCATCAACCCACAAGCGGAATCCGTTGTCACCCATCATGTAAAAGGTATAATCTCCGGATTGGGGTGGCATGATCTGCCCGGTCCAGCGAACATTGGCATGGTCCTGTTGACCAGTCCAAGATTGCAGTACGGGATCCAGATTCGTAAAATTAATCTGAGGATCTACCGTCGTTGCTTTGTAATCTCCAAAGCTGAAATCGCTTTTTCCAATATAGTACTCACCAAGCAATCCCTGATTGCTGCTAGACGCTAGCGGAGTAACCAAAGGAGCAAGAGGTTTAGTTTCTAAAAACCCAAAAGCTTGGAATTCATAAATGTTCGCTGCGTATTGGCCCGTCGTTGGATCAGCACTGCCCGGGTCCGTAATATTTAGCTTGAAGTACCTTGCAGTAACCGGGGAGCTTAAATTATGGGTTGTTAGGCCATAAGTATTATCTGTAACCGATACGACAGGAGTCCAGTGAACATCATCTTCGCTGGTTTCAATCGTATAGTCCCGGGTATTGTAGATATCAGGCTCTCCGCTATAACCGGCATGCGCAAGAACAAACTGATGTACGGTAGCTTCTGCGCCCGCATCAACTTTCAGCCAATAAGGATTTTGCTCATTAGGCTGATTCGTATCCCCCTTGTAAACCCAGTTGCTGCTCGGATTACCATCAATCGCATGTGCTGGGGCAGCATTGTTAGACATATACCCATTTGCGGATGCCGTAACTCCTGCTGTGGCAAAAACGTTCGTGGGATCTGGCTGTGCATACGCTGGTTGTGCAGGAGCAATACCTGCTGAGAACAGCGAGGTCACAATCATGACGGCTGCAAGCACACGAGATGTCAACGTAATACTCTTTTTCACTAGTTTCCCTCCTAAATAAATTGGTTTTTCCTAACGGTACTATACGGTCAATTAATATGACATTCAATGATTTTCGGCTTAATAAACCATGTAGTTATTGTAAAAGCAACGATGCTTATTTCCACACAATTTCTATATTTTTCCTGAAAGCGTTTAGCGTTTGAACTCTCCTTTGTTAATTATTGGGGTAAAATGGATGGGAGATTCTGCGCGAAACGTGCATTTTCCTTTCAATAAAACGCTATCATCTCAGCAGTGACGGCACTTCTTCTTTTAAACCTTTGCAAACTCTTATGGGAAAAATACAGTCCAATTTCAACGTAAATGAAATGTAAATTTATTATTTCGTCGCTGTGGTCGAACAGATGAAAGGGCTTTCGTATAAACCACGGACACCAGTAAAGTTTCACTGGATGAAACTTAATTCTAGGAAGATAATTCCACCTACTACGATTTCACTGAGGGAACTGGAGTCCTCTATCTGGGCACAAATAAGACTATCCCCCCAGCCATATCGGAATGACGGAAGGATAGCCTTATGAATCTTTATTTAGCGAAAAGCTTTTCTGCTGCATCAAGCGCCATTTTATTACCAATGTCTGAGTAATCAAGCCAAGGCTGATCGGCAATCGGGTAAATGTGACCCGCTTTTACCGCTTTAAGCCCTTTCCAAATCGGGTTTGTAGACAGCTGCTCAAAGAGTTTCTTTGCCCCATCCTCATTGTTCACAATAACAAAAATGGCTTCGGCATCATAGTCAGGAAGAACTTCCTGCGAAATCGCTTCGTAAGCTTTGTCGATCTTCTCCACACCTTTGGCTGGCTTCAAACCTAAGTCTGTGAAAAGAAGCGGTCCGAGCGGACGTTTCATTCCCATAACACGCAATTCTTTCGCTGTTACACGAATCGCCATTGCTGTCCCGTCGCCGATCTTAGCATGAATAAGACCTTTTACATTCGCAGCCTGTTTCTCGTAATCTTTGATGTATGTTTCTGCTTGCTGTTCTCGGTTCACAAGTTTACCGATTTTCTTCAAATGATCGCGCCATGTGCCGTCATCTAAGTTAAACACTTCTGATTTCGCAATTTTCTCATACTTCGCGACATCCTTACCTGAGAACGCCTCATCCAAATAAATCACTTCAGGCTTCAAGGAAAGTAGAGCTTCCATATCGGGCTCAGCCACAACACCTAGCTTCTTCGTGTTCTGCAAGCGGTCAGCGACATGTGGCAGAAAGGCGTTAAGATCTCCACCCATGACAGAGCCCACAGGCGTAATGCCAAGCGCAAGCAAGTCATTCGTTAAATGAATGGACAGCGATGCAATACGCGGTTCTTTCTCCACTGGCTTAGTTGTGCTCGTCACAGCTGAAGCTGTAGCAGAAGGAGCGGTGAACGCTGCAGGCGCTGCTTCTTTCGGTGCTGCAGATTGACCGCATGCTGTCAGGACGAATAAGGAACTGATCATACTTAGGACTACCATATTTTTCTTTTTCACAATAAAAACCCCTTTTATATTTCGTTTTCATTCATTCGTTTTCGTTAGTACGTTACTTCGTTCTTGCAAGCAAAAATAAAAAGTACGGAGCTCCAACAGCTGCTACAACAATACCTGCGGGGATTGCGTTAGGCTGGAAGATAGAGCGTCCAATCGTGTCGGAGGCCACCAAGATGACGAGACCTACCAAGCCCGCTATCGGCAGTACATACTGATACATCGGTCCAACCAATCGACGAGCCAGATGCGGTGCCACCAAGCCAAGAAAGCCAATCCCACCGGTCATTGCCACGCTTGCGCTCGACAAGGCAACTGCCGTCAGCAGAAGCAGCAAGCGTTCGCGACTCACGGCAATACCAAGCCCTGATGTTGTTTCATCCCCTAATGAAAAGGAATTCAAAATTTTCCACTTGGCTAATGCGAAAGGAACGAACAGGCCAATCCATGGGAGGAGCGCAATGACATGCACCCAATCTCTCCCCCACACGTTGCCTACCAGCCACCTAGCTGTAAAACTATACGTCGCTTCATCTAATCGCAGCGACAGAAAGAGGGTCACAGCGCTAAAACCTGCTGCAACGGCAATGCCAACAAGTATCAAACGTATGGGCACAATTCCTTTGTACCGGTCAAAGGCTAAGGCCATAATCAAAATAGCGGTAATGACGCCCCCGGCAAAGGCGAAAATCGGGATGAGTAGCGTCGGTGTCCCCTTCATGGAGTGAAAAAAGCTGACGAACACAATTAAGCCCAATGCAGCACCTGAATGAAGTCCCAGAATCCCCGGATCAGCTAAACCATTACGGGTTATCCCCTGCAAAAGAGCACCGGATATGCCTAGACCAACACCTGCCAGCATCGTAATGAGAATCCGTGGCAAGCGATACTCGAATAAGACGAGTTGATTATCTGCGCTCCCATAGCCTAGAAGAGTTTGCCAAACTTCAATTGGCGAAAGCCGAATCGAGCCCGTGTTCAGACTAATCAAGATCACAACCAAGCTTATGAGAAGCAAACAAATGCCAACCCAGATACTCCTGTTTTTGCGGTCCATAGGACGATACGATCTCACGACAAATTCCTCCTTTCTTTCCGAGCCAAATACAGAAAGAAGGGAACGCCTACCAAAGCAATCATTAAGCTGATGGCCAATTCTTTGGGAGGATGAACCATCCGTGCGCCTAAATCAGCAATCACCAGCAGAATCGCTCCAAGCAAAGAAGATAGAGGAATGATGAAGCGATAGTCCACACCAACGAGTTTTCTAGCGATATGCGGAATAACCAATCCTACGAATCCAATGGACCCTACAGCTGAAACTCCCACACCGGCAAGAATAATTGCTAGAACAATACCGAGCACGCGGATTCTGTTTGTTTTGACCCCTAAACCTGCGGAAACGTCCTCACCCAGCGAAATCAGCGAAACGGATCGACTTATCATCACTGCTCCTGCAATCGCCAGAAGAATAATAGGCACAAGCAGTTTGACATGCTGCCATTTCACACCTGCAACACCACCGGCATACCAGAAGGCAAGATCCTGACTAAGGTCATAATAGATCGCAACCCCCGTACTCAGTGAATGCAGTAAAGCCGCAACCACGGAGCCTGCAATAGTTAAACGGAGCGGGGTTAGCCCCCCAGGCGTGGATGAGCCTAGCAAGAAAATGAAACCAGTGCTGAGCGCAGCCCCCAGAAAGGAGACCACCATAAGGCTCGAATAAGGCAGATTGGGGAAAAATGCAAAGCTTAGAGCCACCATGAAAGCTGAGCCGGCATTGATACCCAGAATACCGGAATCAGCTAATGGATTACGTGTTATTCCTTGCATCAAGGCCCCTGCTACTGCAAAGCCAGCTCCGATAATTGCCGCACCGAGAACACGGGGTAAACGTAATTCATGAATAATCTGATGCGTAGTTAACTCAGGATTATAATGAAATACAGCTGCCCAAACCGTTTGTAGCGTCAAATCCTTGGCCCCGAACGAAATCGCTATAAACATAACGATTAGTAAGGAGAGTATGGCCATGACGCAAATCAATCCATATGTCATTCTTTTCATGCTTGAAAGACCCAACTTCCTCGATGTGATCCAGCCTTCTCATTAATATTGATAATCATTATCAATAAATTCATTATAGAAATCTCTCCTGCATTCGTCCATGACATATTCATAGATTTTATCCTTGGATTATTTTCATATTAACAGATGAACTCGTTAGTGAAGACCCGCTTAACATGGATACCGCCTTCTCCAAAAGCTGCTGTATCGCTTGCGGCGCATAGACCATCCATTCATCCCAGTGGAGCATGAAATACCGCCCCTGCCTAATTGCCGGATGACGTTGCCAAACAGGATCCGTCATAATTTGCTGTGTAAGTTTAGCCGATGTTTGCTTCGTGGAATTTAAGAAGATGATATAGTCTGACTCATACTGGGTCATACCCTCTGGTGTTACATTAAGCCAATTGAAGTTCGTACCTTCTCTATGTTGATTAAGTTCATTAGCAATAAGACTAGGAGGAGACAACTGTAAAGATCGATAGAAAATATGCCCTACATTTCTGGCACCATACAATCTCATCTCTGTGTTCATCAAACGGCATATCGCAACAGTAGGACTTCCGAACGCCTTATTCACTTGTTTCTTGGCCTGCTCAGCTTTGTAGGCATGGCGCTCAATCCATTCTTTAGCCACCTGCCTGCGACCGACAATCCCAGCAATTGCTTTCAAATGATCGAAGACATCCTGCGATGCCCAAGGAACGGAAATGATAGGAGCAATATCCCCAATATGTTCTCTGGCTTTCAAAACAACGTTCTCTTTACAGAGGATAAGACCTGGCTGCGCTTCGAGAAAAGTCTTCCTGCCTATTTCCCAAGATTCCGTAGCGTGTAGCGGCAAAGTCAGAGAAATTGTTTCAGTCGGCAGATACTTTTTGCGGTGAAATTGAGCTGCACTAGGAACAATGCCTAATGTCAGCAAGTGGTCTGTATACGGGTACGATAGCGAAACAATATTCGTTAGTGGATCATTCGCATACTGCGTGGGGGCATATCCGGAATTTTCTTTAAAGCGGCGGCTAAAATAAAACTCATCACGATAACCTACGCGTCCGCTCAAATCTCGTATCTGCGGTGTAGAGACAAGCAGAATTTCCTTCGCCTTATTCATCCGTACTTGCGTGAGAAATTCAATCGGTGATTTATTCATTTTTTGCTTAAAACGCTGCGAATAATAAGCCGGATGCATGCCAGCGATCTCAGCAAGCTTATCCAGATTGATGTCAGTATGGTAAGCATCCTGCATATATTGAATCGTAAGCTGCAGCGATGCATCAGCATCTTTCGGTGTCGCGATTGAAGGCGGTTGATCCTTCAGAATCAGCTCCACCAAGGCGTACAAATACTGCTGCCGCAAGTGTTCCCTTACGCTGGAAGCCCCGCATGCGGAGGCAAGCAGCTGCATTTTTCGCTGAAACAGAAGCAGATCCGTCTGCAGATTCCCATGAATGGGAAAATGAAGCTCCCTGTCATAAACTTTACGTGATGGCGTATTTTCCTTTATTCGAAACAGATCGAATTCTAGCTGATAGATCATACTATTTGCATTGCCTGATAAGTTCAGCGCTTGGATGCTCATGCCAGGAAGAAGCAAGATCAGCGTTTTGCCATGAATCGGAATTTCAATCTGGTTCATTTGCAGCTGACCTCTCATCTTAACAAAAAAGAGCAGCGTGTGATGAGCAGTTTCCTCTGCCGTTCGTTTCCACTCGGTTATATCCGTTATAACTTCAAGCTTGACCAGCTCAAGCAGTGTCCCTTCTAAATACACACCGTGGTCCGTTTCACGATTCACTCCGAATCCCTCCCGTGCAAGTGATAACCATTCTCACAATAATATACCACAAATAGATGAGCTACGCTGATGTATAAAACTTCCATCGAGGTCTGTTTACATATGCGCATAGACTTTCGTGAATGAAAAGAACCTAGCCTGCGAGCTAGGTCCTCGTCTAAACCCATACGTTACTTCTACTTCTACTTCTACTTCTACTTCTACTTCTACTTCTACTTCTACTTCTACTTCTACTTCTACTTCTACTTCTACTTCTACTTCTACTTCTACTTCTACTTTTTATTTCTCCTTCCACACTATTCTGCTCTTATATGTCTCCACTCACCTTACCTCTCTACTGTACACTACCTTTTCTGAGCACTTAAACACGCTAGAAGTTAGCGTACTTCCAGCTCTTATTGGACGAAATCCAATGAGAACGCCGTGCAGACATGTTAATTCTTCTTTTCGTTGGATGAAATCCAACAAGGGCGGCTAAAATGGCGCTGAATCCCTATAAAGTTCATCTCTGTATTGGGTTTCGTCCAATGAGAATGGCATTTAAGCGTCAAAAATCGCCTGTTCGTTGGAATTCATCCAATGAGCTTGACTCTCCTCGGGCGCCTCTCCACCTTAAAATGCCAAAGAGACCGTCAGGGAAATCCTGACGGTTCTTCTGGGTAGAACAGCATTGCTCGGATGAGGGTATGGAGGCCACAGTCTTAAGGGTTGGCGGGATTATGCCCATCTTTCAGCCCGAGACCTTCATTTTGGCCCTCTCGGCCGGGCACCGGGGCTTCTCCGGCTCCGAGAAGGCTTTTTCGGCCCTCTCGCTGGAGAATTGGCGAGATTTCGCCCATCTTTCAGCCCGAGACCGCCTTTTTGGCCCTCTCGGCCGGACACTGGGCATCTCCGGCTCCGAGAAGGCTTTTTCGGCCTTCTCGCCGGAGAATTGGTGGGATTTCGCTTTACTTCCGCCACCAGCCTATTTTTATCCAACCCGTTTGCGTTTGAACAATAAGTACAGGAAGAACGGCGCTCCGATACCCGCCGTGAATACGCCTGCCGGTATATCAAGCGGCATAAACAGCATACGCCCGGCCAAATCAGCCAGCAGCAGCAGAATCGCGCCGGTCAAAGCCGCAACGGGAATTACGAGCGAATACGAATTACCTACGAGCCTGCGGGCAATATGCGGAGCCATGAGGCCAAGGAACGAAATCATCCCCGCTACCCCAACAGCCGCACCTGCAAGCGCTACGCTGTAGAGCAGCACCATGACCCGGGTGAACTGAAGCCGACTGCCGAGCCCTAATGCCGTCGCTTCGCCTAAAGTCTGAATCGTCAGTTCCTTTGCATACAGGAGGGAAAGCGGGATAAAGACAGCAATCCATGGAAAAATGACCTGCACGTACTTCCAACTTGTCCCGTAGATGCTGCCCGTCATCCAGTTCAATACTTGAGCCGCCAAGTAAGCCGGCCCGCTAATGAGCAGAAACATGGTAAGGGCTCCCATCGCTGCGGAGAGACCAATGCCGATCAGTACCAACCTATAGGTCGATACACCCCTTTTCCAGGCAAGGATATAATTAATTAGGACCGCGAGAAGCGCTCCCACCATCGCAACAACCGGAACCCAGTGAATGCTGTAGCCAGTGAACAGCGTCATGAAAGCAACAGCCGCAGCCGATGCACCTCCAGTGACGCCCAGAATGTCCGGTGAAGCAAGCGGGTTCCGAATCACTCCCTGCAGTAAGCACCCCGATACGGCCAGCGCCGCCCCGATCAGGATTGCTGCAAGGATTCGTGGCAAGCGAAAATTCATGAGAATTAGGTCTGAGCTGCCTAGGTTCTGTCCGATCAACGAGCGGAAGACATCCTTCATCGGGATGGCTACACTGCCGATGGAGAGGCAAAACATCGAAAGCACGATCATCGCGAGAAATAAACTTATGATGATCACAACCGATCTTCGCGAGCGTGATTTAATCATTTGCCTTCCTCCTTGCTGCATGGATCAGAAAGGGTACGCCCAGCATCGCCATGGCGATCCCAACGGGGACCTCTTTCGGCATCAAGACGAAACGCGCAGCAAGATCCGCCGCCACCAGCAGGACAGCTCCACTTAACGCGCAGCATGGCAGCAGCCAGCGGTGATCCTGGCCAACCAGTGCTCGGCACAGGTGCGGCACAATCAGTCCGACGAACGCGATCGGACCAGCAGCCGATACCGAACTCCCGGCGAGTAGTACGACAGCAAGTGACGATAGCAGCCTTACGAGCGTCACACGCTGACCCAGACCCAGGGCACTTTCCTCACCTAACACCATAATATTGAGAGAGCCGGCTAACAGAAACGCGAGGCCTAAGCCAATCGCCATATAGGGGGCTACGGACAGCAAATGGTCCAATTTCCTCCCGGAAACGGACCCAATCATCCAGAATAAGGCTGCATCGAGAGACTGCTTGTTAATCAAAATCAAGCCTGATGTGATCGAGGAAGCAAAAGCCCCCATCGCCGCGCCTGCCAGCGTAAGTTTGACTGGCTCGAACCAGCTGTCACGCATCGCCATCGCATAGACGCAGACCGAAACGAAGAGCGCGCCGGCAAAAGCGATCCAAATCATCGTATTCATCGTAAGAGCTGATCCATAAAGGACCAGCCCGATGACGATGAATAAGGAAGCGCCGGCATTAATGCCGAAGATGGAAGGAGACGCCAGCGGATTTCGCGTCAACACCTGCATGACGGCGCCTGCTACTGCAAGAGACGCGCCTACTGCTGCTGCAACTAGAACCCGCGGTACTCGGGTTGTTCTTAGAATCAACTGCTCGTTAGAGCCATCGAAATGCCTGTAACTCGTCCATAAATCGCCGAACCCGAATATATGCTCCCCCAGTAAAATGCTCGCTACAGCAAGCACGAGCAGAAACACAGCTCCCGCCGTCAGTCCCATCATCTTTCTCTTGTGCGTGTCGAGTAAAGCAGCTTTATTATTTGACATCGAAGTATTTAATCAATTCGTCGAGCAGCAGGTTTGCTGCTTTGTACCCGCCTGCGGAGTTCCAAATTCCCTCATCTACTTGAATCACTTTATTCGTTTTCGTTGCGTTCAAGTTTTTGAATAACGGATCATTCTGCCATTCCTTCACCACATTTGCGGCATCCGTCTTCCCTTTTGCTTCCGTGACGAAGTAGAACAGGACATCTCCATCCATTTTGGCGATATTTTCTTTATTCAAGACTTCAATGAAAGACTCCTTGTCTTGCGACTCTGGACGTGCGATACCCAATTGGCCAAGCAGTACGCCGGCGAATGTCTGTTTCTGGTAAATGCGCACTTGCGACGCGGAGAAACGCACTAGTGAAACTTTCGTAGCCGCCTTGCTGCCGAGCTTCCCTTTCACTTCCGCTACACGCTTGTCGAAAGCAGCCATCGCTTTCTCGCCTTCATCCTTCTTATTTACGGCCTCTGAGTACAGCTTGAAATTGACTTTCCAATCCCCAACCAAGTCAGCTGCGAACACCGTAGGCGCAATTTGCTTCAGTTGATCGTAAATTTTCTCCTGCCTTACTTTGTTCCCGATGATCAAGTCCGGTTTCAAACTAGCAATCAGTTCAAGATTCGGCTGCAATTCATCTCCAACGACAGTTACATTCTGCATATCGTTCTTGATATGGTCGTACCAGGGTTCACCGAGCCAAGACATAACGGCGCCCACTGGTTTAACACCGACGGCGAGCAACGCTTCCGTGCCCTCATTCGTCAGGATAACGACACGGGATGGCGTACCCTTAATCGTCGTTTCGCCCATCGCGTGTTTAATGACCCGAGGAGCATCAGCTTCCTTATTTGCCGCGGGTGATGCCGTGCTATTAGCGCTCGGAATCGGCGTCACGCCACTTGTCGTAGTCGGTGATGTCGCCCCCCCCGTTGAACACGCGCTGAGAAACAATGTGAAACAGATGACGACCATGGCAGTCATCCAGGCTCTTGATTTCTTAACCATCTGTGAATCTCCCTCTCCCCTACTTTGATAATGATTCTCATAACCATTACTACTATAGCGTCTAAGCCCACCCGCCACAATGGGATATCTCGACAGGAAGAATGGATTATTTCGACGCCATTCCCAGGTGTACAATTCTTTGAATCTTGTGGGAGAGACACCCTCTTGCTTTTTGAAAATACGGCTAAAATAGTAACTGTCCGCGTAACCGACACTCTCCGAAATCTCTTTCAGCGTTTTGTCCGTATAAACGAGAAGCTCCTTCGCCTTGCTAAGCCGCAGCCCGATTAAATACTCGATGGGACTTGTATCCATTTGATTTTTAAACAAACGAAGCAGTTGTCTTGTCGTACATTCCAGCGTATCAGCCAACTCTTCCAGCGTCACCGTTTCCTGATAGTGCTCCTCCATATAATAGATGGCTTGGCTGACGAGATCGGGAGGGATGACGTCGACCCCTTGTTCGTGCAGCTGCTCTACTAGCTCATAAAGTAATTGGTAAAATAGCGTCTTCACCTTTAATTTATCAAGTGGACTTGGTGCCTGCCATATGTGATACATATGCTCCAGCTTCTGCATCCAAGAAATCGGATACTTAGGCGATAAACTATAGCGCAGCTGGAACGGATTCTCGCGTTCCATCAGGTTGACTAGCTCCAATCGGCTCGGAAGCGGCAGAGTTGCCTTGTACAGCACCATAAAATATTCCAACTGCTCCATAGCCGTAATGTCGAGACGTATCCCCTTCCCTACATGCAGTACATGAAATCGTTTCATGCGGGTTTCGACTCCGTCTATGTGCAGCTGGGCATTGCCGCTGGTGACATAGAGGAAAGCGCTTGTCGGCAAGCGATAACCACGCATCACTTCGCCAGGCTCAAGCAGCATGCGGCGAATGTCCATCACTCGGATGAGAACGTGATTCCACAATACGGTATGGTCGCTAATTCTCATTAATCAGTCATTCCTTTCTTTCTACAATAAAACTATTTTATCACAGTTGAAAATAATTCTCATTATCAATTGGGTGACGCCCGCTAAGTGAGCACTTAGCGGAACTGGAGTCCTCTAATTAGAGAAAAACAGGCATTTTCCCATCTGAACGGAACTACAGTCTCTTATTTGTCCTCCATTGGTCATTTTCAGGTGAAACCGCCAAAATAGCGCACCGTAGTTCCCCTGCCTATGAAAAATGTACTTTTCAGAGAAATAGCGGATCATAGTTCCCTGAACTCTCTCCATCATATGAAATACGAAAAAAACCTAGCGAAAATCGCTAGGTCCTTTATCACCGTCTTATTTCGCCAATTCCTCATATTCACCTTTCGTTAAACCAAAGATGAATTCATCAAAATGCTGCCCCATCGTGAAAACCATATTCCGCAGCCTTCCCTCTTGGACAAACCCAAGCCCTTCATGCAGGGCCACGGAACCCTCATTAAACGCATAAACATGCGCCGTAACTTTCAGATAGCGCAGCTCTTCGAAATAATACCGCAGCAGTATCCGTATCGCGTCTGAAGCATACCCGCTGCACCAATGTCCACGAAAGATGGCTACGCCATATTTAAAAGTCCCATGCCGTCGATCGCAGCTATTGGTGCTCATACTCCCAACGAGTTCACCATCCAATGTTTCAATAGCGAGCATGACATTATCGCTAACCGGCACAATCGCTGCTTGACTTGCTGCCCAAGCTTTTGTTCCTTCTTCGGATCTCGGAAAATAGATGACATCGCAGTGCCTGGCACCCTCCGAATCCAAATCATTCTGATGGAATTTCTCCCAATCCGCAGCCAAAATAGGCCGTAATCGAACTTTTTTACCTGACCACATATCGTTCTGCATCAGACACTCCGTCTTCGATCAATATTTGCGTGTAGAAACATCCCGTTTAGCGGTTTCCTGAGAGAAAATACTTTCCGCTGTAATAATATTTACCGGAATTTCCTTGCCTGCGGCAAGATCCTTAGCCGCTTTGATGATTTGTGGCCCCAGCAAGGGATTGCACTCCACTGACATGTTTAGCTTCCCAGCGAGCATAGCTTGAAAAGCAAGCTTCGTGGCATCCACGGATATCACGATGATGTCTCTGCCTGGCTTCAAGCCCGTCTGCTCAATCGCCTTAATTGCGCCAAGTGCCATATCATCATTATGTGCAAAAACAACCTGCGGTAACGTTCCCTGTTGAAGTACTTTACTCATTAATTCCTGACCGCTTTCCGTCGTGAAATCTCCGACTTCCGAAGCTATGACACGAAATCCAGCATTTTGAGAGAGTACCTCTTCAAAGCCTTGTCGGCGCTCAATAGCAGGTGCCGATCCTGCAGTTCCTTGCAGTTCCACAATTTTGGTTTCCCCGGACATGGGCTTGTGCTCCACAAGCCATCTAGCAGCTCGCCGTCCCTCTTCAACGAAATCCGAACCAATGAACGTCGTCCATAAGGAGTCATCTTCCAGCTTCACTTTGCGATCCGTCAAAATAACCGGTATACCAGCTACCTTGGCTTCCGCTAAAACATCGTCCCAGCCTGATTCAACAATCGGCGTAAAGGCAATAACATCGACTTTTTGCTGGATAAAGTTTCGAATAATCTCGATCTGCTTCTCTTGACTGCCCTCGGCATTTTGCATGATAAGGTCAATACCAAGGTCTTGAACGGCCGCATTCTTGATGGATTCGGTGTTGGCTGCCCGCCAGCTGCTTTCCGAGCCTACAACAGCTACGCCCAACTTCATCTTTTTCGTGCTCACACTCATCCGAGAAGTAATCTGTTTGAGGCTAGGGTCACTGGCTGTGCCTAACTCTCGGGTATTTTTTTGCGTAATAACATGACTTGGCAAAATGATCTTTTTGGGAATAACCTTCTCACGGTTAAGAATATCGAGTGCGTATTGAATCGACTCTCTTCCCCCTGTAGGGCTCGTAACCGTTCCGCTTAATACGCCTTGTTTAACTAAATCAAATCCACCATTCACCGTGTCCAATCCATCAATGCCGATAATTTGCACATGGCTCAAGCCTAAGGCATCAATCGCACGATATGCGCCAAGCGCCATGGCATCACTATGGGCAAATACCAGCTTAATTTCTGGAGAGCTTGGTAAAATACGCTTCAACTCGTCTTCTGTCCGATCCCGCTGCCAGTCTCCGACAATCACTTTATCGACCTGAATGGACGGTGATTGAGACAAATAATCTCGAAAACCACGGCTCGTTTCTTCAACAGATCTGGAGCTGACGGCACCTTTTATCTCCACTACATCAGCTGGAGCGCCACCAAGTAAGTCAGCAGCCAGTTTACCTGATTTTTTGCCAATCGACAGATTATCTGACCCGATAAAAAGGGAGTAATCATAGCCGGTAACGCCTCGTCCAAGGACAATAACAGGAATCTCCTTATAGACCTCCGTCACGATCGGCGTCAACTTCTCAGAGTCATTGAGCGAGATAATGAGAAGGTCAATGCCGTACTTCATCAGTTTCTGAACATCGTGGACCTGCTTCTCACTGTTTTCTGCGGCATCGGTAAAAATAAGCTTAACGTTCTTATGTTTTTCGGCTTCTTTTCGAATTTCGTTATTCATAAGCAGCTGCCGGGGTTCATTCAGGTTGGGCTGACTAATGCCAATTAAAAAATCCGGTTCATCTTTTACCGCTTTAAGGTGCAAGAGGCTTGCGACGAGCATGACCACAACCAGGCCTATCAAGCTAAAGACAAGCAGCCAAATGTAACCTTTTTTTGAGGGAACCTTCATCCTAGTAGTCTCCACGCTTTCTATATTCCAGTGGCGATACGCCTGTCATTTTTTTGAATGTATGACTGAAATAGTGCTGCGATTGGTAGCCGACTTTCTTTGCAATTTCATACATTTTGGAAGTCGGATCATTCAGGTACTGAATGGCTTTTTTGATCCGAATGTCGGTAAGGCAATCTACAAATGATTTGCCCAAGTCTCTTTTTAACAATTTACTCAAATAGGTGGCATTGACATTCATCTGTTCCGCTACTTCGGACAAGGATAAATCTTCTTTATAATAGTAGGTTTCCAAATATTTCTTCGTCATCATAACAATGGGGGTCAAAGCGCTTTCACGCATCAGTTCCTGATTCATCTCTTCATAATGTCTTGGAACTTGTTCAAGCTGTTCAACAACCGAATGCGTAAGCAGCATGCTGACTCCCAAATAAGTCATGACAACCCGTTCAAACTCCTGATAGACAGCACGTATGCCGGTAAGATCAGAAATTTGTGTAAGCGCTGCAATTCGGCCCTTTTCAGCGCTGAAAACCGTGGAAATTGGCAGTTGCGGAAGCATTTCACTTAAAATATTTTTGATGGCAAACTCAAGCAACGACGGGTCCCAAATCTTGTTAGGGGCATTCGCTGTCACTTTGCCTAGCGGTTTCAGAAGCAGCATGCTGATTTTCCCGTGAAACTGCGGCTGAAAAAACAGCCATTCTTCCTCAAACTGTTCCTTCGTGAGCTTCCCAGTGATCCATTTGCTAAAAAACTCTTCCCGCATCGTTTCCGCATTGAACTCCAATTTATTGTTCATCCACTGCGTATGCTTTTGCTCAACTCTATCTTTCATGAGCACCTCGAGCGCTTTGTTTACGGCTGAGCTTAGCTCCATTTTTTGCACAGGCTTTAGCAAATAATCGAAGGCATTGAGCCTGACCGCTTGCTGAGCGTAAGAAAATTCATCATGACCTGAAATGACGATGACCAAGCAATTCGGATTCTGGTCATGTAATTTTTCAATTAATTCAAGGCCGTTCATAAATGGCATGTTGATATCGACAAACATCAGATCAGGACAAGCCGAAGCCGCGATTTCTAACGCTTCTTTGCCATTTTCGGCTTCAGCAACGACCTCAATGCCCATATCAGCCCATGGAAGCGTTTTACATAAACCGTTTCGAATGCGTGGTTCATCGTCTGCAATCATAAGTTTCCACATATTCGTCACCTCATCCTGTCTTTTTCACTACTTGCACCATTGGATGTTTGATCTCGACGGTTGTTCCTTCGCCAAGAATGCTGTAAATCTGAATTCCGTAAGCGGTACCATAAGTCAGCTGGATACGCTCGTTTACATTGAACAAGCCAATTCCGTACTCATCCTCGCGCGTTTTCTTGCCACGTAATATCTGATTGATTTCCTCCAGCTTCTCCGGCGGAATGCCAGCCCCATCATCTGTGATTCGAAAACAAATCAGATCTGACTCCAGCTCAGCACAAATGCTAATTTTCCCCTTGCCTGTTCTTGCCTTAATGCCGTGATAAATGGCGTTCTCAATTAAAGGCTGCAGAATAAGTTTAAGTACATGATAGCTGTACAAATGTTCCGGAATATCGAATTTAAAATCTAATTTATCCATATAGCGGGACATTTGAATAATCATATAGCTCTCTGCGTGTTTAACTTCATCCCGTACTGGAATCCACTCGTTTCCGCGATTCAAACCAATTCGGAATAGATTCGTAAGCGCCCCGATCACTTCAATAATATCGTCGGCTTCATATTCTTGCGCCATCCACTGAATGGTATCCAGCGTGTTATATAGGAAATGCGGTTTGATCTGGGCCTGAAGGACTTGCAGCTCAGCTTCCCGCTTTTTTTTCTGCTCCATGTAGACCACATTAATTAAATTATTAATTTCTTCGAGCATATGATTAAAGCTATTGCCGAGCTGCCCAATCTCATCTTTGGTTTCGGAGACGAAACGCTGATTGAGCTCACCATTCCTCACATGACTCATCAAACTCATCAGCTTGCGGATGGGACGAATCAATGTGCCAGTGAAATAAGCGGACAACAGAGATGCTAAAACAATCGTTATGAATGTAACGATGAGTGTATACAACTGAATATCTGTGATGACTCGTTGGTAGTCATCATTAGGAATAACCCCAATGAATCTCCACTTATTCGTTGCGGAATCATTAAATAAAATGCGATAATCGTGCCCTTTAATCTGCTGCGTTAGACTTCCTTGTGAACCGTCCGGCAGCCACTTGCCTTGGATGCGATACACGATATCATTGGTTGGCGCATACACAATATTGCCCTTATGATCCAATATGTACATAAATCCGGATTTGCCGAGTTTCACATTTTCGAAGATGGATTTAATCATATCCATTCTTAAATCCATAAGAACAACCCCCAGCACTTCTTCCGTTTGGGGATCTACAACTGCGTGTACGAGCGATAATACATCGTAAGAACTGTAATTCTGAGACGTAGAAACGTTACGTCCTATCGGATTACTAATAATCATCGTTTCACTAGGTGCTTTAAGCGCATCCTGAAACCAGGTTTCCTCGACCAATGAATCGCGTGTAATTCGAAACATATCATGCGATGTAAATATACCACTTTTATTAACTAACATAATACCCATGATTTCTTTGTTGCGCTCTGTGTACATGGACAACGTTTTATCGATCCGTGCAACCTCATCTTTGGAAGGTTCTTGCCCCTTCATTTGCATGAACTTCGCGACTTCTGGATCCTGGCTTATGTAGTGTTGAACATCCTTAAGATGATCTATGTAATAATCCACATTACTTTCTACTTGATGAATCATTTGAAGCGTGCTTTGATCTGCTTGATTCTCGGAGTAGCTGCTATAGGTTCGAATGCCCCAAAAGCTCAGTGTAAGAATCGAGATAAGAATAATTAAGAGAAAGATGCAGTTAAGCTTAAAACGAATGCTGCGGTCATGCCACCAACGAAGATATGCCCTCACTGCGATCCTCCTCTTAATTGATATGGTTCTTATAATATCACAACTGGACTACGTTTTGGACGGTACTTTTCGATTTTTTGGGCGTGTGCGGATTCCGCTTTCTTTCTCTTCTTGACACGATAGCTCGCTGCAAGGCGATGAAGGCAAATAAGAGGAAGCCAATGACGATTTTAGTCCACCAGGAGCTTAAAGACCCTTGAAACATAATCATGGTTTGAATAACGCCAGCACTTAATACACCGAGCATTGGACCTACGAAATAACCAAATCCGCCTGTAAGCAGGATGCCGCCGATGACACAGGCCGCAATTGCGTCCATCTCGCCTCCCATCAAGTGAAGGCCATAGCCGGACAGCATGTAGAAGGTAAACACGATTCCGCTTAATGCCGAGCAAAACCCGCTAAGCGTATAAACCGCCAATTTGGTTACGTACACAGGAAGACCCATTAATTCCGCAGACTTCTCATTCCCGCCAATGGCATAAACATTTCTGCCAAATGCCGTATATCGTGAAATGTACACAGCTGCAGCGACGGTGACTAGCGCGATGACGACCCCGATCGATATCGTTCCATCCCCTGGCAGCGGAATTCTGAAATTGGATATAGCGCTGTATATGGGATTATCAATCACGATACTCTCGGGACTAATTAGAAAGCACGTACCACGTGCCAAGAACATACCGCCGAGGGTGACAATCCAAGGATGAATATGGAACCGGCAAATCAGATAACCTTGCAATAATCCGAAAATAGTACCGAGCAGAAGCACACTTGGCATGACAACGAATGGATGAATACCGGCTCTTAGCATGACGGCGGATAGCACACTGACCAAAGCAATCAATGAAGCAACCGAAAGGTCGATACCCCCTGTCACAATAACAAAAGCGAGTCCAGTCGCAACAATAATAAGAAACGCATTATCAACAAACAAATTTAAAAATACTTGCATGGAGAAAAAGCTGTCAAACATCGCGGAGCCTGTTCCATACAATGAGATAAACAAGAGAATCGTGGCAAGAATGGTGATGTTTGAGGATGTAATTTTAAGCGGCATTTTCATGAACAAGCACCTTCTTTCCCGTTTTTCTGCTAAACGTACGACTGAACATGTCTCTTAATACGTCCGATTGGACTAGGCTGACAAGAATGATAACGACTGCTTTGACAACCATGACAGATTCCGATGGCACGCCTAACGTGTAAATGGTCGTCGTTAGGGTTTGGATGAATAGAGCACCTAACACGGTACCGCCTAAGTAGAAACGTCCGCCACGCATCGAGGTACCGCCGATAACAACGGCTAGGATCGCGTCGAGTTCGAACCATAAACCGGCATTGTTGGAATCTGCGCCTGTAATGTTCGAGCTTACAATAATACCTGCAAGGGCTGCGCAAAACCCACAAATAATATAAACAGACATCATAATGCGAGTGGAATTAATGCCCGCGAACTCACTGGAAACGCGGTTAGAACCAACGGATTCCAGGAATAATCCAAACGCCGTTTTCCGAGTGACAATATGCAAAATAACGAAAACAATGACGGCCAGAATGACGGCGAAAGGCAAACCAAGCAGATAGCCGCCTCCTACAAAGCGATAAGCTTTATCGGAAATGGTAATGATTTTTCCCCCGGAGATTAGCTGGGCGATCCCTCGCCCTACGGTTAACAAGATCAGTGTGGCGATCATTGGTTGTATTTTCAACTTAGCTACCAGCAACCCATTCCAGTACCCACACAGAACGCCGATTCCGAGGCCTGCCAATAAGGCTAAAGCGAACGGAACATGCTTCTGTAAGAGAAATGCCGCCAGGGAAGCGGCTATCGCCAGCACGGAACCTACCGAGATATCGATCCCTTCTTTGGCAATAACAAGCGTCATCCCCAGCGCAATGATGAGGATCGGTGTCCCCCGGTTTAAAATATCAATTAAACTTCCAAATAAATGACCGTCTTGTATCCGAATATTGAAAAACCCTGGGGTAAATAGGGCATTAAATAGCAAGATAATAGCGATCCCTAATGAGGGCCAAAACAATTTGGAGCGGATCGCATTATGAAACATGCTCTTTAGCGGTGTCATTTTTATACCCTCCCTCTGCAATCATCTGCATAATTCGTTGTTCACCGATTTCGTTCCCGTTGAGCTCACCAATGATTTGGCGATCCCGCAATACCAGAATGCGGTCACAGCAGCCAACCATCTCTTCCCATTCCGATGTGATCATCAAAATAGTCATTCCTTCCGCAGCAAGCGATAAAATTAATTTGCGAATTTCCGCTTTGGAGCCTACGTCAATACCGCGAGTCGGCTCATCTAAGATGAGGAGCTTCGGTTCTGTCGCTAACCACCTCGCCAAAATTGCCTTCTGCTGATTCCCACCGCTGAGCTGATCAATTCTTTGCTCCATGCTCGAAGCCTTAATACTCAGCAGCTTCATGTAATACTCAGCTATTTCTTGCTGCTTGCGAAGAGATAAATTATGCAGGATTCCGCGTTTGGCTTGCAGCGCGAGCACAATATTTTCCCGAACCGTCAATTCCCCTATGATGCCTTCGACCTTACGCTCTTCCGGACAGAACGCTAGACCATATTCAATCGCTTTCTTTGGAAACATGGTGCGAATCTTATCATTATCGATCGTCATTGCACCTTCATCCGCCTTATCGATGCCAAAAATCAACTTAGCGATTTCCGTACGCCCTGATCCGAGCAAACCGGCAAGTCCTAAAACCTCTCCTTTGCGAACCGTTATATCGAATGGCTCCATGGAACCTCGACGTCCTAATTGTTTGGCTGACACCCACACCTCGCCTTTTTTCATTCCGACAATCTTGCTTTGCTGCTCTTCGTCATTCCATTCACGGCCGATCATCTTAGAAATCAGGTTAATTCTTGGCAATTCTTCGGTTAAATACTCGCCTACTAGCTCACCATTTCTCAGTACGGTAATGCGATCTGATACCTCATAGACTTGATCCATGAAGTGTGTAACGAATACGATCGCCATACCTTCGTCCTTCAGTTTCCTCATAATTCGGAAAAGCTCCTTGACTTCCTGCTGATCAAGACTGGAAGTCGGCTCATCCAAAATGAGCAGCCCAGATGAAATATCTACGGCCCGTGCAATCGCAACCATCTGTTGGATGGCTACGGAAAACTCAGATAGCGGCTTGGTTACGTCGAGCTGGATGCTCAATCGCTCCAGAAGCTCCTCTGCCTTACTGTTCAAGGCGTTCCAATCGATGCTTCCTCCGCGCTTTCGTGGTTGACGGCCGATGAATAAATTCTCCGAAACAGATAAATTCGGACATAGATTCACTTCCTGGTAGACCGTACTGATTCCTAATGCCTGCGCATCTTTTGGCGATTTGATGTGCACTTCCTGACCATTCAAGGTGACGATGCCTTGGTCCATCTCATGTACACCTGTCAAAACTTTAATCAAGGTGGATTTCCCTGCGCCATTCTGTCCCATCAAAGCATGAATTTCTCCTCTTTTAAGCTGAAAATCCACATTCGTTAAAGCTTTGACACCAGGGAAAAATTTACTAACGCCAGTCATCGTTAATACAGGTTGCTGTTGCATTCCTCTCCACTCCTTTATTAATTCTTGGATGAACGAAATCAAGAGCTCCGATTGACTCTTGATTTCGTTTAAATCTCTATTTATCTTAGTACTTACGGTTTGGCAGAGCGTCAATCGCTTTTTGACCTGAGAATACATCTTCATTGGATTTAATCCATTTTGGAACCTGTTTTCCTGCTTTCAGATCTTTAGCTGCTTGGAACAATTGAGGTCCGAGAAGCGGGTTACACTCAACAACCGTATTCAGCTTGCCTGCTTTAACTGCTTCGAAAGCTTCTTTGATACCGTCAATGGAGACGATTTTCACGTCTGTACCTGGTTTTTTACCAGCCTCTTCAATCGCTTGAATCGCTCCAAGTGCCATATCGTCGTTATGAGCGTATACGCCTTGAATATCTTTACCTTCTGGGGATTTCAAGATCGCTTCCATCACTTGTTTACCTGTTGCACGGTTGAAATCACCGCTTTGCGATTTCACGATTTTAATGTTCGGGTGATTTTTCATTTCGTCGTCAAAGCCTTTTTTACGATCGGTTGCTGCGCTCGCACCAACTGTTCCTTCCAGCTCAACGATATTTCCTTTGTCGCCAAGGTGCTGAGCCATTGCTTTTGCCGCATTTTGTCCTTCTACGATAAAGTCAGATCCAATGAAGCTTGTATATAGATCTTCGTTCTTTTTGTCGATGCCACGGTCAACGAGGATAACTGGAATTTTGGCATCCTTCGCTTCTTTCAGAACAGCTTCCCAGCCTGTTTCTACGACAGGAGCCATAGCGATTACATCAACCTTTTGGGCGATAAAAGAGCGAATGGCTTTAATTTGGTTCTCTTGCTTTTGCTGCGCATCAGAGAACTTCAAATCGATTGTTGGATCAGCTTTTGCTGTGTCTTGAATGGATTGCGTTTCCGCACCGCGCCAGCCGCTCTCGGCTCCGATTTGGGAGAAACCAACCGTAATTTTACCATCTCCTGCTTTTGCTGCTTCTGCTGCCTTCGTAGCTTGAGGCGCTGTTGAAGCTGTTGTCGTTTCAGATGTTTTAGCCCCGCAGCCTGCGACCAGAGACATAATTACCGTTGCTGTTACAAGTGCCCCCATGATTCTTTTTCTTTGTACCATTTGTGTTCCTCCTCAAAATAATTATTTACAACCTTAGTGTAATATTTAACGTAGTAAAGGTCTTTACACGCAAAAGTCATTTTTTGCTTTATTCCGTCATACTGGATGGAAATCGCTAAAAAGGTTCGAGTTGCCATGCAGCATCGGGAGTTAGCGGTTGGAGCGGGAGGAACAATGGGCCATACCGAAACACCAGATCCAGGGGAACTACAGGGCGTTATTCTGGCTAAAATAGGCGGATTTGGCGCTGGAGGGGAACCACAGGGCCCTATTCGCTTGATGGAGCCGGCACTTCAACCAAAAATGGCGAGATAGCGGACTGTAGTTCCCCCTGCTGAATCAATTAGCTGTATTTTGGCCAATTAGCGGACCACAGTTCCCCTCCCGCGAACTCAAAGTGGGAATTGGGGCGAAAGCGAGCGCTAGGCGTCCCTCCCACGCCAAACAAAAAGTCCGGCCAAATGAATGGCCGGACAGTTTTGCTTATTGCATGATCGCTCTCGCAACAATGACAAGATCTGTAATATCTACTTTGTTATCCTTGTTGATGTCTGCTCGCTTCCCTGCAGCGTCCCAATCCGCGTCGCCTTGCTTCTTGCCATAGGCTGCCGCAACGATCGCTAAATCGCCCACGCTAAAGCCTCCGGTGTTAAGATCAGCATTGATCTTCTTCGCTTCAAAGGCAGTAACCGCCTCTGCCAGCCTGTCAATCGCAGCAATCAACTGCTCCTCCGTTGAGACGCTATTGCCTGCAACAAGCGCTGCTTGATCGATGGCTGCTTGCAGCGCCGCTTTGGCTCCCGGCGCATAGAAGCCATCTTGCTCAGCTTCAACGGCTTGATCATGTTTCGTTTGAGCCGAAGCGATAGCTGCCAATAGAGCCGCCTTGTGCCCCGTTGGATTGGCTGGCTCCTTAAGCTCGAGAATAAGCCTATCAACCTCTGCAAAGTTCGTCTTTTTGGTCAACTTAATCGTATTTATGCCCTGATTCAACGTTACTGATAGGAAAGACGGATTGTAACGTCCCCACCCGAATTGTTTGTAGTCAATAACTTGATTAGCTCCATTGTTGACAATAACATCGTGCTGGGAAATGACCGTGCCTCCCGTTCCGTTAGAGGCAATGACCGTCATAGCATAAGTTCCCGCTTCTTCTACGTTGACGTTGAATAAGATATAGTCGCTGCCTGCCGTGTCCACATAACCGACCACTTTGCCGCCAGATGCGTCATCTGAATTGTTGATTCTCGCGTTTCCGCCAAGATCAGCATCCTCCGCCTCGTAGCTGTACATGGAGATAGACGGTGTGCCAGACGGCTCTTGGACCAATGCGCCATAAGCGACTGGTGTACCAAAGTTTGGCGTGCCATCCTGGTTCCAAGTGAATTTTTGCGCACGAACGGTGCGATTCCCCCAGCTTCCGCCCGACTTAAGATCAGCATGGTAAACGATCCAATTCTCCGAACCATCCGGGGACTTCGTAAAGCTGTTATGTCCCGGACCAAATGCCCCCGGAGCTTTGCTGAACACGGGACCGGACTTCGTCCAAGAAGCAGGATTCAGCACATCACCATCCGTATTCGTCAACATGCCTAACGTATAATCATCCGTCCAGCTGCCGCTTGCTGAATAGACGATGAAGATTTTATCATCTTTCATCAAGATTTCCGGACCTTCATTAATGCTAGGCGGCGCCCCTATCAGCTCCCAAGCTTGATCAGGTGTGGACACCAGCACTCTAGGCCCGCTAATCGTCCAAGGATTGCTCATTGGAGCGATATATAAATTTTGACTTACATTGGTGTCGCCTTCCCAACCAGACCACACGAAGTACATCGAATTATCGCTTTTCGTTAAGACCGTGCCGTCAATAGCCCATTTATCTGTGGCATCTGCAATCTTTCCTTTCAACGTATAAGTCCCTTGCGCGTCTTGCGTATCACTTTCGATTACATACATACGGTGGTTATTATTGTTGCCATCATCCGCAGCGAAATAGATGTACCATTTGCCATTCAAATACTGAATTTCAGGCGCCCATAATTCCTTCGAATACATTTGTCCAGTAGGCGGTGTATAGACCGTTACGCGAGGCGCGATCCCGATATCCTGAAGGCGTTTGGCTTGCGCCACTTGAATTAAACCGTCATTCTCGGATTTCACATAATAGTAGTAGCCATCCTTAAATATAACGCTCGGATCTGCTGAACCCGCACCGCTTGAAACAGGTACGATCGGATTTTTGAATGTACCGCTATCCGAAACCGTTACTACGGCAGAAGCTTTCACGCCTCCCGCTGCCGTAACCGTAATGGTCGCTGTTCCTTTGTTAATCCCTTTCACGTATCCGTTGCTATCAACTCTTGCGGTACCTGTATGGCTGGAACTCCACGTTAGCTGCTGACTAGAAGCGTCTTCAGGCGCGATCGTAGCCGTCAGTTTTTTCGTTTCGTCCACCTTGACAGTTAACGTTGCCGCATCCAAAGTAACAGACTGCACGCTTTTCCCTGAATAAACAGGCGTTAAGGCTTGTTTGCTTAAATTGGCATGAGACCATTTAACATGCAAACTTGCATCACCAGTTGCATGCACATACTCAACTTTAACAGGGTATTGTTGTCCAGCTGTTAATGAAATTGTTCCGCTTTTTTCTTCTCTTGTACCGCTTGTTTTATTAACGACCAGTGTCTCGCCAATCCACACTCTAGCGATGTTGTCGCTATCCACGTAGATCGTATGCGCTCCTGTATTCGCAGGCTGCACAGTCCCCATCCATCGTGTGGAGAAATGGTCTTCGCCGATACCGACGGTTGGATCGGAGGCTCCTGTACCCTTCTCATCTCCAAGGTCAAAATCAATTTTTGGCGTGATGGAGGATTTGGCTAACGATGCGAATTGATCATCTTTGAAATAGTTTACGTTGAATACAGGCAGCGTATCGTAAGCAGCGCCTGTCAAAGCCTTAATATCGTTCACATCCCAAGGATGCCCATCTGGATAAGCTATCCCATGGAAAGGCATAGCCGGCTCTGATGTCATTGGATTCGTGTCCGACCCCCAAGGGAAACGTGTGTTATCTCGGCCGATACCGAACTCCCACATGACGTAGCCAATGCCTTTATTGCCATAGTGTTCCACAATGCCAGGGACGGTTTGTGTCGATCTGTTCATCGCTTCATCCGCAAGAATTCCTTTACTAATTCCGTAAGGCGTTGGATAATCCGCCTCATAAGGATGCCAAGTAATGAAGTCTGAAGTAGCTTCACCACTAAATTGGCCGGCTGTTGAAGACACCGGGTGTGCCGTATCGATTTCTTTGATCCAAATCCGCGCATCGTTCATAATCTGCTTCGTCATTTGATCCATGAGGCCGCTCTCGCCATTACTTGGTTCATTATAAATGTTCCAGAAGGAGATTCTCGGATCGTTCTTATGGGCAGTCACGATGCCTTGCACGTAGGCTTTCAAATCTTGTTTATTAGCCGCATAGTCGGCTTTCACAGCATCACCCGGGCCTTCCACCCAACGACTGTTATGCGCGCCGTATCTAGGTGCCGGTTGAGGTCCCATGACCGGAAAGTCATCCCAGCAATCGTCGAAAAAGGCAAGCTCAACCTTGATGCCGTGTTTGTCGGCAAGGGCCAGGAAATCCTCCAGATTAGCAAGCAGCTTGGCGCTGTTATCTTTCCACAACAAGTTATGCACGAATACCCGCACAAAATTGATGCCATACATTTCCGCATATCCTAATTCACGATCGTTGATATCATGGTCATACTCATTCCATTGCTGAATCTGATTCACAACATTTGTTGGCACGAAAACCGCACCTTTTACCCAAGACCAATCATAGGTCGGCTGTTGAACCTCGCCCAAGTCTTTGACAAACAGATTGTCATAGCTGGTTGCAACATAGTGCGCTCTGACACCGATAGCACCCGTCGTGTAGGAGGTATCTACCGCACTAACGATATGCTCACCATCGATATAAATATCGATATGGCTGCCTACTGCCGTCACCTTCATATGATAGGCTCTATTTTGCTGGATCGGGTACAGAATGGAGGCAAGTTCTTTCCAGTTGTTGTTGAATTTGCCCAATTGAATGTGTCCATTAGAGGTGATTCCTGCAAAATAGCCCTTTAAATTATCTCCGCCATTACTAGGATCTGTAACGCGGAAGATTAAACCGGCATTATCGTTATTCACGCCGTCTTTCATGGTTATGTCAGCTTCGTATTCAAAATTGCTGAACGAAGTGCCATCCGCTACGGATTTGTACCCAGGGCCTTTATCCGTTACTTGATAGGCCTTGCCGGATACATTCCACGTGCCTTGGTAAGTCTTCCAGCCGCTGGCATTATCATCGTCAAAATCATCCGAGAAAGTACGGCTGACTAACGTAAACGTAGCGCTTTGCACCGCTGAATCGAGCATACCGCTTTTGGCAGCGTAAGCTTTCACCGTCGTTGTATCCGTCAAAGTAATAGGTCCACTGTAGATAGGTGATGCAGCTGTAGGCAAACTGCCATCCAAAGTGAAGTGTATATCAGCACCTGTTGTCGAGCTCGTCAACGTGACGATTTGTGTATTGGGAAAAGTGCCCGATGCTGGACTAATGACCGGCGCTGCAACTGGCAGCACAACAGTCGCCAACCGCTTCAAAGAGACATTGTCATAGGTAACCGCTTTATCGTCGTTCCATGCTCTCAGCCCAACAGTACCTGATGTATACGTTGCGTCTGTAAAATCGTAAGCAAGCTTGTCATTCACATAAATGTAAAAATGTGTCCCGATCCCGATCACTTTCAGATGGTTATAAGCATTCGGGTTGACACCGCTCACAACCGTTGAAGCGATTGCCGTCCAAGTGCCAGATGCACCTGCTGTACTCATTTTGCCGACTTCAAGCTTCCCGGCAGCGTTCATACCTACGTAGTACGCATTTACTTTATCTACCCCATCAGCAGGCGCCGTTGCTCGGAAAATGACTCCGCTATTATTAGCGACCGCATCCTGCGGGTTTACATCTACTTCAAACACAAAATCTTGATAAACCGCATCTACGACGGACTTCGCACCTCTTGGATTCACAGCCAAGTAGCTGTAGACACCTTGTGTTACCGACCAAGACGTCGGAGTGCCAGCTGCCGCTCCCATATAATTCGTCCAGCCATCCGCAGCACCATCGTTAAAATCATCCGTGAACACTTGCTCGCTCTCTGCGATGATATACGAGGACGTAACCACATCCGAAACCATTTCCCCAGCTTTTTCAGCATAGGCTTTAAGGATCGTGTCGGATGTTACCCCGATAGGTGACGTATAGACAGGTGAAGTAGTATTCGGCAGCGTACCATCAAGCGTGTACCGAATCGTCGCTCCTTCTGTCGCCGAAGTGATTGTAACGTGCTGCGCACTGTCATAAACTCCAGACGTTACACTGAATTCAGGTGCAGCCGTCGCTATAGCACTATACTCTTTTGCTTCAAGATTATCGAAGATTGCTCCGCCCCACCAAGTTCTAAGACCAATCGAACCGGAAGACGTAATCTGCTTACCGTCGTTATCGATAAAGTCAATCTTCGGTGTATGCATATCCTCAACAAAGATTTGAATGTGATTACCTACCGCGACAACTTTCATATGACCGCTCGAATAAGGATACGGTACTTTCTGTAATTCCTTATATTCATTGCCGCCTGCCCCAGTTACTCTGGAAAGCATAATAGTCTTGTCAACACGCAAAGCAGCGAAGTAGCCATTGTAGCCATCCGGCACGTTACCCGTTGGCGTTGTGACCCGGAACAAAAGCCCCGATTGATCATCATTGCTCCCTGCAACTTGGAGATCCGCTTCATAGACCAAATTTTTAAAGCTTGTGCTTCCCACTACCGTCTTTAAACCCGGTGCGCCAGTCGATTTATACTGCTTAGCTGCGTTGACAGTCCAAGTGCCTCTATTCCCCGCATCCGCTGACCCATAAGTTGTCCAGCCATCTGCATTGCCATCGTTAAAATCCTCTCTAAATACAGGCAATGGATCTCCTGCTGCCGCCGCCGAAACCGAAGCAACAGGCAGATACGAAACGGCCATACACAAGAGCAGCATATACGCCCATACTTGTCGAATCTGTTTGTTTTGAAAAGCAAATACTCTGTTCAAACGAAATCCTCCCCCTTAAATCACCTATGTAACCAAGCTGTGGTTATCTTAATCATGAAGGACAAAGCACTTTTTGTATTTAGATTATTTGGCATTCCTTTATACTTTTCAGACAAGAATCCTAAGAATCTAGCAGAAATCTGGCTAAGGCTTTACCCGAGGGAACTAGAGTCCTTTATTTAGAAAAAAAAGAGCTGTTTCCTCTCTGAGCGGAACTACAGGGTCTTATTTGTCCTCCAGAGCGCCTTTTTCAGGTGAAATCGGCAAAATAGCGGAACGCTGTTCCCTTACACGTAGAAAATGTGACTTTTCAGGAAAATAGCGGCCCACAGTTCCAGAAGGCTTCAAGTTATTACAAATAAAAAGACGTTCTGGACAGATCCACCTTGCGATCCGTCCAGAACGCCCCATCGTACGTCTATTGCAGAATTTTTTGCGCCATGATAGCTAAATCTTTAATGTCAATTTTATTATCGTCATACAAATCTAGTTGTTTATACTTCTCCCAGTCAGCATCTGCAGAAGACTTCCCATAGGCTGCAGCTAAAATGCCTAGATCCGCGATGGAATATTTGCCGTCGCCATTCGTATCTCCAGGGCTAGCAGGTATGACAGCCTCTAAGAATTTGTTTAATGCCTCGCGCAATGCCAAGATTGCTTGCTCAACTTCACCTTGTGTCGATGAAGCATGATCAGCCACTGCTTTCGCTTGACTAATCGCTGACCAGAAATCAGCTTTCGAGCCAACAGGGTACTGGCCTGGGCTTGTGCCTTCCGTTGCGGTTTGATGCTTATCTTGTGCCTGAGCAATCAAATTGTTCAAGGCCGCTTTGTCAACGACGGTAGCGATTTGCAAGCTGTGAGCAACACTTTCGAGTTGTGTTTCTACCCCTGACGCATCAGCTATAACAGCTTTCGTCAAAGTGATGTTTGTGCGGCTCGGTTGTGCAATGGATTGTGCCTTCCATTTCAGCTTCAGCAAGTGATCATTGATATTATCTGCTCCCAAATTGACCATAATGATGCGAATGTGACCAGGCGTTTGCAATTGATCTACAACCTTAAATCCTTCCTTCAATTCATCCACACCTACATATTCCACTAAATTAGGGTCGTAGGTAAAGTTCAAATCCTCAGCGTACACACGCTCAGTAACGCTTGTGAATCCTAGTTCAACATCAAACGATTCAGTCGCCTGAACTTCGGCAGGACCCGTCAAAGTCGCAGAAGCTGGAGTCGTTGGTTCTGTCACAGCGGCTTGCAGCGGTCTAACGACAATATAGTCCAGCTCGTAGAAACCGGTGCCTTTCATGAACGTGATCACGTTGGAGCCCTCGTTCAATTCGACTTCCACGGGGATCGCCATGAACCTTCCCCAATTTTGAGTGCCTTGGAGCTTGAGTGACTGTTCTTTGCCGTTTACTAGTATTTTACCTGTCGCAGCCGTAAAATCACTTCCATTGGCAAACCATATATCAACATTATAGGTGCCGGCTGCAGCAACTTGAATATCACCAAACTTCACATAACTATCCGCGTAGTCAATTTCACCCACATAGCTTTTACCGGAAGCATAATTGTTGTTTGTATTCACTTTCGCTTTGAACAGCTCGGCATGTTCAGCCTCATATTTGATGGATGCTACGGCATCCGGGTTCTCGGTCACTTCCGGGAAATAACTGACTCGCAAGTTCTCCGCTCCGAATGGAACCAGCGTAATGTTCTCCGTTGGCTCGGCCGAAAGCAACGGCCCAGTTGGCGGTTCGGATGCTTCTACATTATTGGCTGACTTGCCCCATGCAGGAATTTTCTTCGCTTTGGCAATCAGCTTGACTGGACTTGTCGCCTGGATGAACGGGTTCTCAGGCATAGGTCCCTGCACAACCTCAATGGATTCTTCCGGATGTTCACGGTCAATCAATAGCCCGTAGTTCCATGGTGTTTTGGAAAGCACACGGAACTGGCTGAACCCAAGCGCTGCGGCATTAAATCCTGGCGCTGCCGCAATTGGATTCGATTGTACTTGCCAATCTTCCTCCACTTGGAGAGAGAACACGAGTGGACCGCGTTCAATCCCGACAGAATTGTTCACCCACGTCGAAGTTTTCAGCTTCATAGGCACCGTTAGAACGACATGATCACCTGTCGCCCATGTTCTGTCGATCGTTAGGTATTCTCCAGCTTTCACAGCTGGTTGAACTTGACCATTCACCGTAACCGTCGGTTGATCCGCCCATGCCGGGATTCTTAATTTGAGTGGAAAACTTACGGATTCTGAAGTGTTTACCTCAAACCCAATTTGATCTTCAAACGGATAATTCGTTGTTTCTTCTACCGTTACATTAGCGTTCTTAATTTTGGTCGATACGCGGCTTGGGCCATAAGCAATGACGCCAAGTCCGCCATCATTCGTAGCTGCCCACATATTTTTCACAAAATACGGCCAACCCATATGCATATTAAAACGACAGCAAGGGAAGCCGGAAGTAGGTGATGGCATCATCCCGTTATCATAGTTTTGTTTGAAACCATGATCCGCTATATTGCTCTCCACCTGATTAGGCAATGAATAATACTGATGAAGCTTCAAGTCCTTATCCATTGCCCCAGGCAATGAATTGAAGGCAATTTTCTCAAGCGCATCACCAATGTGCGGATCTCCAAGAATCATAGCCGCCTCTTCATTACTTTGCATCCGCTCAGTAATCGCGCAGAGCTCTACTCCCTGCGTTGATGCGATACCAGCCAGCATCTCTGTCCCGGAAGGCATTCCCGTAATTTGTGTGTGCTTGTTCAAATTCGTAACGCCCGCTTGGAACGCATCACGATCCACGTTGTCGTGTGATCTTTGATAATAAACAGCCGGCATCTTAATCGCTTCATTCACGTTGACAGAATGGGTCGGTTGGAAGTCATTGCCGAAATTCTGGAAACCATCATTTGTAAACGTATCTATAATCGGATAACCTTGTTCAGCAAGTGTATCTGCCAATTGTAACAAGAATGCGTCATCTGTCCGGTTGTATAACCAAAGTACCGTATCAATGTTGTCGCCGACACGCACTTTGCCCCAATCTCTGAGTGGTCGTGCTGGTAATTGTGCGGCTTGATAATGGAAATAGTTGGTCATGAACGTAAGCACACGAGCATCATTCGTAGCTTCGTAGTAGTCCTTCATGACATAAAGCGCGACCATGCGAGGCCACCAGTCATCGCTGCTTTTGGGGCCAAAAGAACCGTCCGCTTGCTGGCTCGCCAAGATAGCTTCAATCCATTTCTGGGATTTTGCAATTAAATTCTGATCTTTCAATGTGTAAGCTAAAGGGACTAACCCCTTCAAATAATAGACTGGACGTTCCCAGTCCGAGTCTGGCGCTGTGCCGCCCAGCCAAGCAGCGTTGGTACTAAGTTCTCCGTATAAATCCTCGGCATATCCGGTTGCCCCGTCACGCTGAAGTTCAAGCTGCTTCAGCAGCCAGCCTTTGGCCTCAACTGAACCTAGCGGCAGCGGGATAAAAGGTGTTTGCACCAGCGGATCTTTATTCGCTACAGGTGAGGTGAATTCTTTGTCCGGCACCACATATTCGCTTGCGATTACATTATCGAAGCTCGGCTGTGCACGGTAACTTCTCAAACCAATTCCGCCTTTGGTATATTTCTGCGGGCTGTCGTCCGTATAGACGAGGACTGGCTTCTGTGAATCGTTGACATACACTTTAATATCATTCTGATAAGTGATGACCTTCATGTGATAGTAACGATTCGGATCGATGGTGTCGAATACTTTTACTTGCTTCAGAGGGGTCCAGTTATTGTTCATTCGTCCAAGGGTAACCTTGCCATCACCGCTTAAACCGGCATAGTAGCCCTGCACATTATCGGCCCCAGGTGTTGCGCTTTGTGTTTTAAAGAGAAGTCCTGCATCTCCTGTACCTGTGTCACTCGGCAGTTTAATATCGCTTTCCATCGTCATATCCTGGAATTCGGCGTCTTGAGCAAGCATTTTGTAACCGTCACCTTTATTAACCGTTATGGCTCCGGATTGCAATTTCCAGCTTCCATCCACCAGATTCCAGTGTTCAATCGTTTGTTCTGCCGGTGTATTGAAGTTATCTGATAACAACGTATCACCTCCCACGGATTTCACCACTATATTATCGTACGAAGGGATCGAATTGTACATCCGTACGCCAACACTACCTTGCGTGTACGTACTATCCGTTTGCTGCAAAACTAACACATCATTGACATATACATTGATTTGACTGCCTACAGCAGAAACTTTCAGATGATAATCCGTATTCGGATTAATCGTTACTGCCGAACGCTTTAATTCCGTCCAATTGTTGCTCATACGTCCGAGCATGACGGCCCCAGTTCCAGTTGCGCTAAGCCCTGCATAATACCCTCGCACATTATCAGCGCCTGGTGTTGCACTCACGGTTCGGAATAACAGGCCAGCGTCACCGTTACGATCAGCCACACGAATGTCAGACTCTATCGTAAAGTCGTTCATGTCATCCTTGTTAGAAATCGCCTTATAACCTTGTCCTTTCGCTACTGACAGTCGGCCAGCATCAATGGACCATGGGCCTTCAATGGCATTCCATGTATCATTAATCTTCATTTTATCAAAATGATCTGCAAAATAACCCGGTATTTTCTCCGCTTCCGCTGCTTGTACCGGATAGGGAGATAACATGGTCATATATAAAGCAAAAATAAGTAGTTGGACGATTACCGTTTTTCCTTTAAACACAGGACACCTCTTTTCCTAAAATAAATCAAACCTTACCTCATGCTCACATCAGCCACTTTTGTTATGTAGGTCGTCAGCCGTCAAGCTGTCTCCTCCTTTCTAAATAGTAGAAAGCGTTTAAGGCTCCGCAAGATGTTTAATCTTTTCTTCCAGTTCTAGCGGATCTACCATATGAAACGTGTCCAACACAAAGCCATTTTTATCGATTAGAAAAACAGTCGGCAGCGCATGAAGCTGATACAGATCAGCGGCATGTTTGTGCTCATCCAGTAGGATTGGATACTTGAGATTGTTCTGTTTGACGAATTTCTCGATATTTTCCGGTTTTTCTTCGGTGAACACGTTAATGCCAAGAAAATCAACCTGATTTTTATACTGCCCATACAGTTTACGCAGTGTAGCTACTTCAACCGAGCAGGCTTCACACCAGCTGGCCCAGAAATGAATGACAACCGGCTTCTCCCGTTTACCCCCGATCGTATGATACGATCCGTCGAGTGCTTTTAATGTAAAAGAAGGCGCCTCAACATCACCCGTTCCTGGTTTCTCCCCCGAGCTTGCCAAATTTACGATGCTCTCCAGCTTGTGGACATCCAATCGTTGCCCATCTCCGCCTGGACTAGGTTCCGTGCTCTTGTTTGCGAGATGCAGGTAAAATGGCAGGCAGCTTAGCAATATAATGCCAACTAGCACACTGATCATCTTCTTCATGTGAACCTCTCCCTGAACGTTGTTTACTCTGATTATATCCGCGTGAAAAAAGAGCGTCTTTACGCGATTAGGCGAAACTTTGCGCGATTCTGACAAAAGTTCAGGGCAAGGCACTGTTCCTCATAAAAAAAGCCGCCTAACCACAATAAATCCTGAGGTCAGGCGAACTTTACTAAACGTTTATTGCAAAATTTTCATTGCCAACGCTGCCAAATCGACAAGGTCTACGCGACCATCGTTGTTGATATCTGCTTGTTTGTATTTCTCCCAATCTGTGTCTTTCGATGTTTTACCATAAGCGGCTGCAACAATAGCCAGATCACCGATTGAGTATTTACCGTCACCATTCGTGTCCCCGGAATTTCCTGAAACGACCGACTGGATAAAGGTTTGCAGCGCTTCTTTCAGTTCAGCAACCGCTAGTGCAACTTGCGCATTCGTCGCATTCCCATCATTAGCAACAAAAGCAGCTTTGTCGATAGCTGCTTGTAGCAGCGCTTTGGCACCAGCAGGATACTGACCAACGGCTGTACCTTCTGTCGCACCGTCATGCTTGCTTTGTGCGCCAGCGATGAGCGTGTTCAGCTCCGCTTTGTCCACATTAGCAAGAATGCGAATGCTTTGAGTCGCACCATCCACGGCTGTTTCTACACCCTCTCCGTTTGCCAAAACAAGATTGGAAAGTGTAATGGTGCTGGTCATATCCTCTCCAGTAGCCTTTGCTTTCCAATGAAGCTTCAGCAAATCGCCATTCATGCTCGTACCGTCCAGATTCACTGTAATAAGACGGACTGTACCTGGTTCTACTTTCTTATCGACGATGTCTAAACCTCTTTTCACGCTTTCAGCGGATACAAATTCGAGCTGATTCGCATCATACGTAACGCTCAAATCTTCTGCATACACACTTTGCGTGACACTGTTCAAGCCAATTGTCGAATCAAACGATTCCCCGCTTGAGACCGATGCAGGTCCGGTTAACGACGCTGCCGGATCATTCACAATCGGGCCGACCGAGAAGTAATCGAACTTAGCCGGGATGGACGTTCCATCAGTTGCCGAGAAAGCGTAGAATCCAACTTTGGGATTCGTTAATTGTACCGTAACAGGGTCAGCAGCCTGCTTCCAGCTAGAGCCGTCCCAATAATAGGTCGTGTACACATTACCAACCTTACGGATTTGTAGGTACGATGTATCGTAGCCTGGATGTGCTGCCATATGACCCGCTTTGGTGTATGTGGCATTTTTCTCAAAAGCGGATTCCAGCGATTTACCCGTGGCGCCATCTGTATCCCACACATGCCCAAACTTCACATAATTATCTTCGTCCTGCCAAACGAGCAGCCCGGCTTGCTGGAAGTTTTTCCTTACTTGCGCATCTACCTTCGTAGTGATAACAAAATCACCGCTAGGCGCGTTTTGCAAAAAGGCATTTTTCAGCGTATTTGAGTTGCCAAAGCTATCGCCCGCGAGAGTCTGAATTGTTAGCTTGCCAGGAATGGTAGTCAGACTCCAATTGGCGTTATTTTGACGATAAATGCTCCAATTACTGTTTAACGTGGTGCTGTCGAAGTTATCCACCGTGGAACCTTTTGGAAGCGGATCGTTCACACCAGCGTAAACTTTTTCCTTCTCAGCCGTTAGGTCAGTAAGTGCTTGTTGGTAATTACTAGCGGTAGCCTGACTGTCTGCAAGTACCTGCTTAGCAAATTGAATGACAGCTTGGAACTGATCCACCACAGCTTGCGGATATTGGCCAGGCTTCGTACCTGCGCTAAGCTTACTGAAAAGCTGCTCAGCCTCTTGAATGCCGCTGGACAAATCGCCTGCTGTTACCGTACCGATTAACTCGCGGTGTGCTTTGGCGATCCGATCGAAATCGAGCTTTTCCACCTTGCGGTCATAAGAAAGCAAGCCGTTAATCTCATACTCGACGTCAGTGATTTGTGTATAGATCGCTGCGCTCAAGCCAGGATTTCCTTTGAGATTTTTCAATTGGTTGATGTAATCGATGTATTTATCGGTAATCTCTTTTTTACTTTTCATCTCTTGATACGAGAACACGAGCGGACTCCATTCATGTCCTGGCGTATGTAGACCAAGGCCTCCGTACTCCCCGAGCACAGCAGCACGTGTATCTGATGGCTTGGGTGAGTTCGGGGACGGATACGCGTGCATATCGACCAAGTCGCCTGCGCCGGAATCCTGCCAACCGCTTGCGTTATTAATTAGGCGCGTTGGGTCGAGGCTTTTCACATAATTGGTCGCATCCTTCGTCTGCTGTCCGCCCCAATCGAATTCGCCCCAGCCTTCATTGAAGACTGTCCATTCAATGATGGACGGTACACTGCGAAGCTGATCAACCATTTCCTTATATTCCTTAAGCCATTGAGTTTTCGCAGCTTGTGTAATATCGGCACCATGGTTGTTTTGACGATCCTCCAAGCTCGGCATATCCTGCCAAACCAGGACTCCTAACTTATCCGCCCAATAATACCAGCGGGCCGGCTCTACTTTAATATGCTTACGGATCATATTCATACCGATTCGTTTCACGGCTTGAATATCAAATTTCAAAGCATCTTCGGTCGGCGCTGTATAAATGCCATCCGGATAAAAGCCCTGATCGAGCGGCCCCATCTGGAACACAAATTTGCCGTTCAGCAGCGGTCTAGTAATACCGTCTACTTTCCCTAGCTTGATCTCCCTCATCCCAAAATAACTGTTAGCCTGATCGACAACTTGATCCCCGTTTTTCAAACGGACTTGTAAATCGTACAGAAAAGGATCATCCGGCGTCCAAAGCCTTGGATTCGGAACAGGAACCTGCAGCTCTGTGCCAGCCGGACCGCTGATTCTTCCTACTTCCTGACCGTCCTTCATAGCAATGGCTTCAACGGTCAGATTGTTAGCTGCTCCTGCAGGAACGGTTAATTTCAGCGTTTGATTCGTAAGATCAGGGGTCATATCCAGCTTTTCGATATGAGCCTGAGCGACAGGCTCCATCCAAACCGTTTGCCAAATACCGGAGACGGATGTGTACCAAATGCCTCCAAGCTTTTTCACCGTTTGCTTACCGACAGCTTGATCTTCCCCATTATCCGTATTATCCAGCACATGAACGATCAGTTCATTGTCGCCTGCTTTTAATTGATCGGTGATATCGAAGCTAAACGATGTGTAACCACCTTTATGCTCGCCGACCTTTGCGCCATTGACATAAACAGTGGTCAAATAATCGGAGGCACCGAAGTTCAACATCACACGCTGGCCATTCCAATCACTCGGAACCGTAAATGATCGCTTATACCACATCAGATTTTCTACACGTTTGATGCCCGAAAGTACCGACTCAGCAGCAAAAGGAACAACGATTTTCTCCTTCAACGTTTGCCCGGTAGGAAGCGCCTCACCGACCTTAGCCGATTGGAACTGCCATTCCCCGTTCAAATTCTGCCATTTATCGCGAACAAGCTGCGGCCTAGGATATTCAGGAAGTACATGCTCCTTATCTACTTGGCTGGCCCATGGCGTCGTGATTTGATAGGTAGAGTCGTTTTTCAGCATTTTATCGAATGCCTGGACCACTCTTCCATCCTGATCCTCAAGACCGCCTTGCCCGTCATAGCTCGCTTTAACTAACCAAACATCTTTCGAATATACCGGATACTGGAAAGTAACCACGATAGTGCTGCTGTCGCCTTGTTTGAGCGCTGCCGAAGCGATCGGCCAGTTGGTGCCCATTACATTCACGTTAAAATGATTAACGAAACCTTCTGGAAGCGATTGCAAAGGTTTATCCAGTTTAACCTCAGCCGTGGCACCATCAACAGCTACACTTCCCCCGTAAGAGAAACCGCTTGGCGGAGTAAAGGCATCCGTCGGAATGGCTGATTTCGGTACAGAAGGACTCGACCATCGCATGTGGAAGTTAGACCCGCCATTATTTTCGAAATACTCAACCTTAATCGCATATTTCTGTCCGGCAACCAGCGGAATTGGCGCTGCTACCTGCTCCTTATCCCAATCGTTGACCCAATGATCAATGACCAGTTTGTTGTCAATCCAGAGCCGGAAGCCATTGTCCCCACTGATTGAGAACGTGTAATCTTCGGAAAACTGGGGTTCAATGAACCCGCTCCAACGTACATTCACATTATCCTGCTGACCGGTTAATATCCCAAACGCTGGTTCCAAATTGCCGAAGTCCAAATTGGGATCAAGTACCGTTGATTTTAACGTGCCAAAGTTAAACTGCGGAGAACCCAAACCTGTAAAGTACTCACCTTTTAAGCCATGAACGACAGGTTCGTTCGCCACTTCCGCAGCTTGTGCTTGAAGGGTCATGAGCGGAGCCGTTGAAATCGTACCGAATGCACAAGCGGCAATAAGCAGCTTATTAAACGTCTTCTTTAACTTCATCCTATTCTAGCCTCCTGATAACATAAATGATGAATGGGCGAGAGCTTTTATAAGCCTCTCCTTTTTCTGCACATGAACTCCTTTCATCCTATTCATTGGAAGATTACAGATACATTATGTAACAATGTGATCAGGAAGTATTTAGGTTATTCCGCCTTTTTTTACGTTTTCTTGCCATTTCATTCGTCGGGTGTAAAACAAGTATAGAGACAAAAAAAGGAGGCTGCTCTTAGGCATTTTCTGCCGATCAAGCCCCTCCTGATGTCATTTCTAACCTAGTTACTTAAGATTGATTTATTTCGTATTCAACAGTTTATAAATCAGCATGGCCGCTTGGGCACGATTCGTAGATTCCTTCGGATGAATGCCCTCACCATAACCATCTACTAAGCCCATCTCTACTAGTGCTGTAACACTTTGTAGCGCATAATCTGAAATGTCTGATGTATCTTTAAACGAATCAGCTAAAGAAGTCCCTTTACTTGCTGGGAGCTTATTCAGCGCTTTTAAGGTACGAGCCGTAAGAGTCATCATGTCCTCTCTGGTCACAGACGCTCTCGGGTTGAAGTTATTATACTCGTCTCCCTCTACGATGCCTAAGCTTCTCGCAGCGGATAAGTGCTCATCGAAGTAATCACTCTGCTGCACATCGTCAAAGCGCTCACCTGACCCGCCTTTTACCTCCAAGGCTCTCATCAGAAGAACCACAAAATCGGCACGAGTAACAGGCTGCCCTGGACTGAAAGTGCGCTCAGCTGTGCCATTCACAATCCCCTTCTCAGCTAGGAAGGCAATCGCCGTTTTGGCCCACGTGAAATCGCCAAGATCGTCGAATGGGAACAAATCGTTAATCTCAACAGCAACCGTGGCATTCGACTGCTGATCTGTACTAGCTAGAATGGAATCGACCAATTTAACCTTGCCGATCGCCAGTTCAGCCTTCCCTTCATCGATCGCTTCAAATTTAAGTTTGTACAAAATCTGCTCGCCGTCGTCCCCCTTCGTTCGGCCTATGCGTGTGTGCGCGAGCTGAATATGGTTATCTTTCACAATGGGGGAAACTGAAAAGCCAGGAATCTCCGTAGTCGCTTCTTTTAATTTAAGCTGCTTCGGATTGAAGTCCAAATTGATTTCGTACGCGTAGACATCCTTTAGCTGATGCCCCTTTATTAGTACTTCCACATTTTCTCCTTTGGACGGCTTTTCTGTAAGAACAGTCAGCGTATACGAGGGTGAGTCCTCTGCTGAAGCTGATGCTGAACCCCCTACTATCATCGTTGCAGCGAAAACGGTCATTAAACTTCCTGTCATTAATTTTTTTACTTTCACGTTGGAGTGCCCCTTTCATTTCATTAACTCCAATATAAAAAAATCTAGCATCCATGTATTTAGACTATCTGGTGTAAATTTGCTATTTTCGGATATTTTGACCAAGGAGTTTGAAGCCAACCTGCCCTACAGGAAAAGCAGAAAAAAGCCGAACATAGGAATTAACTTCCCACGTCCGGCTACCTTTTATCTCTATTAACATGTCGTTTTGAGTAATTCTTCATGCCGAGAAATGACGATATCGATAATACATCTGTATATTTCCGAAGCATATTCAGGGTTCAATCCATGTTGTGCGGATAGCTTCGCGATCTTCTGAAACTGTTGATTTTCACGGCTAACATCTTGCGAGTCTAGGTGATTCTCCGCTTTATAGATCCCAACTTCTTCAGTAAATTGAAATCTTTGAGCAAGTAAAGCAATGATTTTCTGGTCGACTTCGTCAATGCCGTTTCTTAGTTCATCTAGTTTTGTCATCTGCTATACCTCCACGTTTAATTACGCGCTTAAACGCTTTTACGTTATAAAGCCAAGTTTGATAAACACAATAGCATATTATTAATGGGAATGTAAATAAAAAGAACCTAAAGATAGATCAGTGATCTTCTTTAGGTCTAATACTTATCGAAAGTATGAGCCATGGCCTCCTCAAGTGTCATGCACTTTATGCCTTTTTGAATAGCATCTATCTAAGCAGGATTAACCCTATTTACCGATTTCCCCTGTAAAAAAGCAGCCACATTCCCTATGGCAATGTCCATCAACAAGCTCCGAGCCTCCAAGGTTGCCCATGCCATATGCGGTGTTACAATACAGTTTCTAGCAAGTACGAGCGGATTGTCCTTACCATGCGGTTCAATAGAAAGCACATCCAATGCCGCTCCCGCAATTTCCCCCTCATTTAGAGCATCAGCCACATGCTGTTCAACTAGGAGCCCTCCCCGCGACGTATTGATGAGAAAAGCGGTCGGTTTCATAAGGGCAACCCTCTCCGCGTTGAAGAGACCTTCCGTTTCCGGTGTAAGCGGGCAGTGCAAACTTACGAAGTCGGAAGCGGCAAGCAGCTGCTCCAGTGGAACACGTTCCACGGATTCCTCACCTGCATCCGGCGCCCTGCCTTCTCTGCTTGCGACCAGCACGCGCATGCCGAAAGCCTGGGCCAATCGGTTAACCTGCTTGCCTATGCGCCCATAGCCGACAATCCCCAACGTTTTCCCCCCGAGCGCAATTTGTCTGCTAACGGTATAACAGAAGTCTGACGATTCCGCCCACTCGCCGGCACGAACACTTTCCCCATGTTGGCCTACTCGGTGGCAAAGCTCCAAAATCAGAGCAAAAACGAACTGAGCCACAGAATCCGTCCCATAGGTTGGCACATTGGTTACAACAATTCCATGTTTTGAAGCAGCCTTAACATCAACGACATTATAGCCTGTTGCCAAAACCCCGATATATTTCAATCGTTTTAAGCGACTAAGCGTCTCCTTCGTAAGCGGCGTTTTATTCGTCAGCACGATGTCCGACTCCTGTATGCGTTCCTCAATAAGGTGAGGCGGCGTTCGGTCATAGACCCTGACTGTCCCTAACTTCTCCAGCTCACCCCAATTCAGGTCACCCGGATTTAGCGTATAACCGTCGAGTACGACAATTTGCATTCTTTCACCTCTTGATTAATACAGCGTATAAATGACTTTATTTTCCGTATAAAATTGCTGATTCGTACTGCCAATGGAAAAAGCGCCAAAACCTGAACGCTTGATACCCCCGAATGGCATATGTGCTTCACTGGCTGTGCCATGATTAATGTGCACCATACCAGCTTCTAGGCGTGCAGCAAACTCGTTCGCATCACGCAATTCGTCAGTGAATACCGATGCCGCTAGGCCATACTCGGTCGCATTGGCGATGCGTATTGCATCTTCTTTCGTATCTGCTTCAATAACCGTAAGCACCGGTCCGAAAATTTCCTCGCGTGCAATGGTCATCTCCTCGGTTACCTTCACGAATAGCGTTGGCTCCATGTAAGCCCCTTTTTGATAATCACCACTACGCAGCACTTTGCCTCCGTATAATAGCTCTGCTCCCTCTTCTTTGCCCAGAGAGACATATCGCTGTACGGACTCCAGCTGTTCTTTATTGACGAGCGGGCCCATATGAACTCCCGGTTCCCAAGCAGGACCTACCCGCAATTGTTTCACCTCTTGCAGTAAAGCCTCTGTTAGTTTCTTTGCTTGCGATTTGAGCACAACTACTCGGCTAATAGATGTACAGCGCTGACCCGAGCAAGCAAAGGCCGCAGACACAATCTGCTTCGCTGCTCCCGCCAGATCTGCGTAATTCAAAACCACTGCAGCATTTTTTCCGCCTAGCTCCAGCTGAGTTCGCGCCAAGCGCCCGGCAGCTGTTTGTTGAATCCTCAAGCCGAGATCCGTTGATCCCGTGAAGCTGATTCCTTTCACACGCGGATGTTTCGTCAGAGGATCCCCGACTCTTGCACCTCCGCCTGTCACCATGTTCACAACTCCGGTAGGCACTCCAGCTTCTGTGAATAACTCCATAAGCCTTGCTGATGCCCATGGTGTTGCGGATGCAGGCTTGAATACGACTGTACAGCCATAGGCAAGCGCAGGCGCGATCTTGCGAACCGGCGTAACAACCGGGAAATTCCATGGAGCAATCGCCGCAACAACGCCAATAGGATAACGTACAACCGTATTTCGTACGTTTCGGCGTTCGCTCGGAGCCGTTTCTCCTACGATACGTGACGCTTCTCCAGCAGCAAAACGTGCTTCTTTGGCTGCCCGGGCCACTTCGCCACGAGATTCGCCAATCGTCTTGCCCTGCTCGGCAGACAAACGGAAGGCTAGCTCGTCGCGATCAAGCTCCAGCAGGTCTGCGAATCGCAGCAGTATTGCTCCCCGTTCCGGTCCAGGAACAGCAGACCAGCTTGGAAAAGCAGCATCAGCAGCCTCAACTGCCTTGTTCACATCTGTGGCATCGGAATCAGCAAAATGACCGAGTATCCTATCATGCTCGGCAGCGTGAGCGATCTGGAATGTACCTCCCCCCTCTGCAGGCATCCACTCTCCGCCTATGTAGTTGCCGTAATTCTGACCGCCGGCTTCTTGCAGCCAATGAAGCATTTCATGGTCTGACATCACGCATTCACTCCTTTCTTTCCCCTGCCGTAATGGCATTGGTTTTGAACATTGCAGCGCGGCATAGTTGTTTGAGATCTTCGTGTGTTGGTTTTACAGGATTCACTGGCACATTGCCCGATTGCATCGCTTCCTCGGCGATCATATCGAGCGACTCATCCGTCACGCCGTAATCCGATAGTGTCTGTGTTATGCCGATATCCTCTTTGAGGCGGCGAATCGCGGATACGGACCTCTCGGCTGCCTCCCGCAAAGAAAGATGATCGGTTTTCTCTCCGAAAATAACGGCAATTTCCTTGAACTTCTCCAAATTCCCAATGACGTTGAACGCCATAACCTCAGGTAAAAGGATTGCGTTTACGATACCGTGTGGAATCTTAAAATGCGCACCTAATGGAATGGCGAGCGCGTGCGAAAGTCCGAGACGCGTCGGATTGAAGGCCATTGCTGCGATCAGACTGGCAAGCAGCATATCGTGACGCGCCTGCAAGTTCTCTCCCTGAACAACCGCAGTCCGCAGACTGCGTGCAATCATTTTCATAGCCTGAATCGACATGCCTTCAGAGATCGGCTGCGTCGCTTTATTGACGAAAGATTCCAATGCGTGCGTCAAAGCGTCCATTCCCGTAGACGCTGTTAGTGATGCAGGCAAAGATACCGTTAGCTCAGGATCGCATAATGCCAGCGACGGGCAATTATACGGACTGCCCACGCTGAGCTTGACCTTTGCTTTTTTGTCCGAGAGCACGGACCAAATTGTAAGTTCACTGCCAGTCCCCGCAGTTGTTGGAACTGCAATGACGTGCGCTCCTTTACGCGGCACTTTGTTTATCCCGACGTAATCGCGAATGTTGCCTTCATTGCCTAGCATCAAACCAACAGCCTTTGCCGTGTCAAGCGAGCTGCCACCTCCGATGCCCACGACCAGGTCGCACCCTTCCGACTTAGCCAGCTCTGTTGCCGTTGCGACAGATTCAATATTCGGATCGGGTTCGATGTCTGAATAAATGACGTACGGTATTTCTGTTTCCTTTAAAGGTAACGTTAATCGGTCAACGCCTCCCGCTTTGAGAACGCCGGGATCGCAGACGATAAGCACCTTGCTACCTCCAAGATCGCGAACATGATTTGGCAGTGTTGATGCAGCCCCATTTCCAAACTCAATGACTGTCGGCAGTTCATATCGAAAAATCCGGTTTATCATCTTTGTTCCTCCCTCTATGTTCAATCGCTATTTTTGGGCAATGATGCTACCACGCTAAAACCTCGATCAGGCCTACGGTCCACATGAAGACCATATTCGTTTCCGTACAGCATTTGTAAACGCTCATGAATATTTCTTAAGCCAAGACTCTTTTTCGGCTCAGCATACTGTCCCGCGCCCGCGCTCGTATACAATGCGCTGCGAATGGCAACCAATTTCTCTTCACTGATCTCTGCTCCATCATCTTCCACGCCGATATGAAGCGATTGCTCATCTACAGCTGCCCAGATCGTAATTCTCCCCTGCTCTTCCTTTGTCTCGATACCATGAAAGATCGCGTTCTCCACCAACGGCTGAATAATCAGTTTGGGAATCTGACAACTCAGTGTATCTTCAGGAATTCGGGTTTCGAGCTCTATGCGGTCTCCATACCGGAATTTCTGTATGCTGATGTAATCGTTGACATGCTGTAGCTCCTCATAAAGGCTGACAATGGGCGCACCTTTAATGCTGAAGCGAAAAATTTTGGCCAGACTGATCGCCATCTCTCCGATGTCCGGAGCTTGATGAATATCAGACAGCCATTTGATGGACTGCAGCGTATTATACAGAAAGTGAGGATTAATTTGCGCTTCAAGCGAGGCGAGCTCCGCTTCCTTTTGCTTCAAATTAGAGACGAATACCGTGGAAATTAAATTCTGAATGTCTCCGATCATGATATTAAAATGCTCATTAAGCTTTCCAATTTCATCTGAATTGTCCACTCTCGCTCGAACCGACATGTTGCCTTCCGCCACTTTTTCCATCAACCGAATCAAGTTGGAAATCGGTCGTGTGATACGCCTGCTTAAAAAGTAGGCAATAATGGTACTCATCACCATCATGATGAGGACGGAGATCATGATAATATTTTTGACTCTGGATGCGTCGACGAACAAGGCGTTTGCAGGAACGACTGTTACTATTTTCCATCCTGTCGTATGGATAGTTGCAAACGCAACCAGCTTACGAGCATCGGGTTCTTCGGTAAAATAATAACCGTTATCCTCAGAAAAAACGGGCTCGAACAGCGAACTTTTCGATGCCTCCAGCTTCTGGGTAACAAGCTTCTTGTCACTGATAGAGATGATATTGTTCGCATCATCCAGAATCATTGAATAGCCGTTTGGAGCTACACGGCCGGTCGTATAGATGTTTTCTAAGGTGCGTTCATTGACGTCCATCCATAGAATTCCCATTGGTTTCCCATAAGAGTTACGAATTTTTTTCAAAAAAGAAACGACATTCGCATTAGAACTAATGGTATATCCGCCAACTTTGTGAGAAGGCGACCATTTTGCATCTTCCGTGTCCGATTGATTAAATGCCTGAAACCATGGATAGTCAGTGAAATTGGGTTTTTCCCTTAACTGGTTAGCCGACGAGAAGTAGCTTCCATTCGAATCAATGAAGTACATACCGTTAATATCGTTGCGGTAAATCGTATATTTATTCATCTCATCTTCAACGCTTCGGCTGATCTGGCTTTTTTCATAATCGGAAGCAAATGGATAGGCTTCTATTTGTTTTTTGATCGGATTAGGTAGGTTAAAAGAGTCATAAAATGCGGTATTGGCCGTTTTCTCGGCATCCTCCAAAATGACTTCCGAGTTAAGTGAAAGCTGATGTACGGTTTGCTGGAGCGAACGGCTCAAGTTATTGTTGATAATATGCGTTGCTACGCTGTATGCGAAGTAACTGACGATCGTCAGAGGCAGCACGACTAGACTCAGAAACGAGAGCATCAGTTTGGTGAATAAATTAAAACGAACCCTTTTCATGGTGCAAGCTTCCTGTATTCGCTCGGCGTCATCCCCGTATGCTTTTTAAACATCTGTCCAAAGTGACGGAAATCTTTGTAGCCTACCGCATCTGCAACCTCATAGTTTTTCATGCCACCTGAAGCGAGCAATTCTTTGGCCTTCTCAAACCGCAGGTCCGCAAGAAAATCCGAGAAGTTGCTTCCCGTTTCCTGAACAAATAAGTAGCTAAGATAGCTGCGGTTAAGGAATACACGGTTCGCTGCATCAGCGAGTGAAATTTCTTCTCCATAGTGCTGATTCAAATAATCAATCACATCGCGAATGACTTTACTGTACGGTTTTGGCAGGTGCTGATGCAGGGTCTGTACAATTTCCTGAAATAGAACATCTAAGCTAACCATTGCATCATTCAATGTATCCGATAAATACAGCACTTCACGAACTCGCTCCCGCAAATCTAGCTGACTATCACGGCTGCGTTCCTTATGCAGCAGTTCCAGCGATTCCGCAAGCTTCAAATAAAAGGCTTCAATGCTTTCCGGATCGTACGAAGCTTCTTTGGCGAAACGCTCCTTCAATTTGTCCAATTCATCCACCAGCGGTTTCGTGCTGCCTAGCTGCAGAGCTTGCGTTATCGTAAGAATCGTTTCATTAGCCGAAAATATCTTTCCCACCGTCTCGGGATTGAAAGTAAAGATCCGCTTGGTTGGACTCATCCAGCGTAATTTCAGCGCCCGGTCCGCGTCGCGATAAGACTGGCGCAGCCCTTGAAGGCCTGAAGCCATACTGCCGAGTCCCCAAGTGGTCGGCACACGCAGGTAATCCAGCACTGCTGCCTGCCCTTTAGTTACAAATTTTTCCATTGAATTGAAACCGTTCTCATTCTCCCTTAAAACCAAGACGAGGCTTCCCGGACGAAGATCAATAAGCTCTCCGCTGCCTTCTGTCCGCAGCAGTTCTTCCAGAATGTTCTGCACAGCAAAATGCAGCAATCCCCCATCACGGAATAACGTACTTTTTTCTTTAAAAGCATTAATTTTTACAAGTGCAACCGCATTTTTGCCGTAAATGGAGTCATTTAAGCCGAGCACATGCTCATAGCGCTTAAGCTCCTTCTCTCCTGTCACGCCAAAGAGCAGCTCCTTAAGCACTTTTTGTCTGGCAAGACCGACCGACTGCTGCAGAAGATGTGACATTTGATCCTGTTCCCGAATTCGGCCCCGTTCTTCCGTGATTTCCTGTGTCACTTTATCAATTGCCTGTCCTAGGGATTTACTGTCGATCGGCTTGAGCAGATAGTCGGTTACACCGCAGGCAATAGACTTCTTGGCATAGCTAAAATCATCGTAGCCGGAAATAATAATAATTTTGATGGAAGGCCACCGTTCTTTAACGATTCTCGAAAGCTCCAAACCATCCAATCCCGGCATCCGAACATCGGTCAGCAGCACATCTGGCTGCCGTTCCTCGACCATTTGAAGTGCTACTCTTCCATTAGGGGCCGTATGAATTTCGCCTATTCCATAGTTGCTCCAATTAATCGCCTTTTGGATACCCATCCGCATCAACGGTTCATCATCTACAATCAATGCTGTCAACATGCTATTGTTCCCCCCTGCAATGGATACTTGTTCTCGGACGATCTCTTTGATACCTATAAAATTCAACGAAACTGCCCCTTTCCCTCTTCATTTCCGTATAGATAGACCAGATTCCAGATTAGGAAAATTCAGGATTATCTTCTAGTTACACGGCTAACCGCCGCAAAATCAAGCTCACCGCTTTCTCTTGCCGCCATCTCGTACAGCTGAAAAGCGTGCGAGGTGATGGGCATTGGTTGACCTAAAGCTTCCTGAAGCGCAATACCGATGTCCTTTTTCATGAGATTAAGCTTAAAGCCCGGCTCGAAATGACGACCTGCAATTGCCTGTGCTTTGTTTGCGAACATCCATGACCCACCGGAGCTGCTGCCAATTACTTTCTGCAAGGCATCCAAATCCACGTCAAGTTTCTCGGCCAAAGCGATAGCCTCAGAAGCAGCCAGCATATGCACGGCGGCGAGCATCTGATTGATTGCCTTAACCGACTTGCCTGCGCCAATCCCGCCAACCGGATGCACCGTTTGAGCAATTGTTCCAAGTATTGGCTGCGCAAGTTCGAGTACCTCTTCACTGCCGCCAGCCATGACCGTCAGCGTCCCTTTCTCCGCACCAATCGTCCCTCCGCTAACTGGAGCGTCCAAAACCAGAACTCCTTTGGCAGCAAATGCCTCCGCAATCTCCTTCATTGCGCCTGGGGAGCCGGATGTCATCTCCAACAGAAGTTGGCTTTCCCTCACTTCAGCCAGCACCTCACTGCTAAGAAGCACCTCCCTCATTTGGCGGTCCTCCGGCAAAATACTGATGATCGCACCGCTAGCTGCAATCGCCCCTGCCGGTGAAGCGTGCACTTCGGCTCCGAGCTTCCGAAGCTCATCAGCCGGCGCCGGATCCCGGTGAACAGTCACGTGCAGCTGAAACCCTGCCTTCGCCAAGTTTCTGGCCATTGGCAATCCCATCGCACCCAATCCAAAAAAGGCGATATGTCGCAACTCTACACCACTCATCGTGATTTCCCCCTTTTGCGTAAATGAAATGATAGAATATGGAAAAACCCCGGTGTGACCGGGATTTCCCTTCTTAGTAGCCTGCAACGGACGCATCGACGGACAGGCCCATTTTATCATAAAGCTTGCGGCGGCTTTTCTTATCCGCTTCCATTTCTTGAAGCGCATACTTCGCTACATCCCATGCTTTTTCAAGAGGTACAACCACGATGCCATCGCCATCTGCCACGATAATATCGTTCGGACGTACAAGTTGGCCGTTAATGTTAACAGGGACATCCTTGGCCTGGAATTCTACGCGTCCTTGTACCATCGTTTGTGATACGTGACGGGAGAAAACCGGTACCTGATTCAAGATCAGCTCATCCGTATCCCTCGCACCGCCATTCGTGATGATGCCACGGCAGCCCTGGATTTTATATTCCAAACCGTTATTAGAGCCGATGATACCAACGTTCGTGTCACTGGCGTCAAGTACAAGCACATCGTCTTCGCCAATTTCTTTCCCCCAGTGATACGTTGCGATATTCCCGTACCAATGATTGGAGAATTTCGTATATGATTCCGGATCCATCGTAGGAATCGTGCGATTCGTCGGTACAAATTGAACGGTTTTGGCAAAACCACAGAAGTTAGTGCGGAACAGAGGCTTGATCGTATCTGTATGGATACTGCCCACGAAATGCATCATATTCCAGTCCATGCCGTCGCGCACATCGGCAACGCGCAGCTTGCGGTAAACATCCATTAGTTTTTGTTTTTCCTCTTTTGTCAATTCGATCATTTTCAGTCACCTCTTCATTGGATTTGGTTAAATCATTTGTAGGCTGTATACGAAGAGCGATTCAATTAAAGCTTCAAACCGCTCGATGCCACACTTTCAATCACATATCGTTGCAGGAATAGGAATAAGACGACCATCGGGATGATGGTTAGTGTAGCAAGGGCAAGGCTGCTTCCTATATAGGTGCCATTCGGTCCAAGTGTGAAATTAGCTACACCGATGGACACGGTGAACATGCTGCTTTTCGATAAGATGAGGAGCGGCCAAAGCAGCTCGTTCCATTTATGCATCACCGTAATAATGGACAAGGTAGCAATTATCGGTGAAGTAAGCGGTAAATATATTTTCATAAATATGGTAAAATGATGGGCTCCATCCATTTTAGCTGCTTCCCCTAACTCATTCGGCAGCGAATCCATGAACTGCTTAACTAGGAATACCCCGAACGGATAAGCGAGTGTCGGAAGTATGACCCCAACAAATGAATTAATCAGGTTCAGTTGGTTAAACACCAGGAAGCGAGTAAACACGATAACTTGGTCAGGCACCATCATGGCGGTAAGGATGATGAGAAGCCAGACTTTTTTACCTCGAAACTCCCCTTTGGATAGGGCATAACCGGCCAGTGTAGCTCCTAAGATGTGACATACCACCGAGCCGGCGACAATAATAATTGAATTTATATAGTACGTACCAATCGGCAGTGACTTGAATATCAAGGAAAAGTTTTTCCACCCGAACTCTTCAGGAACGATGCGAGGCGGAAAGCTGAGCCCGAAATTTGCATTAACATCCAGAGAAATTCCAATCATTAGCACAAAGGGATATAGAAAGACCACGGCCAGCGCTGACAGTAGAAGTAGCCGGAATACCTCAAGCGCTTGATTGCGTCTTGTCATTCGAACCTGCCTCCTTTCATCGTTCCGTTCTCCGGGAGATCTTGAGATTTATCACAGTAATAATCAGAATCATCAGAAACAGCGCAATCGAAGCCGCTGAACCGTAACCGTATTGGGACTTCTCCATCGTTTCTTCATAGAAAAAGAGAACAATCGTTTGCAGCGAACGGAGCGGACTTCCGGCGGCACCTCCAAGGGTATAAACATCATCAAATCGCTGGAAGGCACCGATGACTCCAGTTATGATTAGGAACCACAGGATGGGCTTGATGCCCGGTATCGTGATATAACGCATTTCCTCCCAGCGCGATGCGCCGTCTACACGAGCTGCTTCGTAATAATCTTTGGAAATCGACTGCAGTCCTGCCATCCAGATGAGGATGTTAAAGCCGACTGATTGCCACAGTGCCAAAGCAATGACGACCCATTTGATCAGCGTCGGGTCATTCATCCACGCTTTCGGCCCGATGCCGAACCAGGAGAGCACGTAATTGACTGATCCTGATTGGTCGGGGAAAAACAAGACCTTGAACACGATCACGACTGCGACCGCCGACGTCACATTTGGCAGAAAGTAAATCACCTTAAGCAGCCCTTTACCGTACACAGCCCGGTTAATCAGCGCTGCCAATAGAAACGAGAGCGGCAGCCCAAGCAGTAAGCCGAATAAACCCATGTACAAGGTGTTATAAATGGCAAGGAAGAAATTCGGATCTGTTAGCAGATGTCTATAATTAAACCATCCTGCGAAATTCTCCAAACTGCCGTCGCTCGATACGTAGAAGCTAAGGAGTAATGTTTTGACCATCGGGTAGTAGCTGATCAATGCTAGTACGCCTACCGTCGGAAGCAGATAAAGATACCAGGTAAACTCTTTGAGGAGTCTGCCCTTGGCCGGAGAGTTCCGCTTAATACCCGGAAGAGCTTGCTTTGCATCTGTAACCGCACTCGCGTATGTCGTCGGTTTCATGAGTGAACCCTCCTTTGAGCGGCTATACGGTTTGTGTGCGGGTTACTTTTGGTCAGCAGCATTGTTCTTGGCGAACTCATCCAGTACCTCTTTTTGGGCGGTATCCAGTGCATCTTTAGCTGGCGTATTCTTCAACAGCACTTTTTCCATACCGCGTGTTAAGGCAAATTTGGCTGTCGTGAACCAGATCGGTGACATGTATTGCGCTTGGCTCACCATTTTAAACATCTTCTCGTCATTGGCATCCGGTTTATAGTCAGGCCCCAGCGATTTCGTCGAAACCGGCATCGTGTTCTTCGTTTCCCAAAGGAATCGCTGTCCATTACCGACAGACATCCACTTGACGATTTCCCAAGCAAGATCTTTGTCCTGCGTGTTCTTGACCATTTGTACGCGAATTCCACCTAAGAAACCGCCTGTTCCTTGAGGACCTTTCGGAATCATTGCCACATCGTACCTATCCAGCATTTTGAGCGATTTAAATTTTTGAAGCTGAATGGCAGGCAAATTAATGTACATCGCAATGTTGTTTTTTGGTGTAGACCACTTCTCGGCTCCTTGGCCTTGCATCATTCCCGAAGGTGTAAATGGCATCAGTGATTTGTAGAAATCAGCTGCCTTTACCATGCCCTCGCTGTTCAAGGTTACCTGATTCAGATATTCTTTATATCCCATTTTGCCCATATCGGCGCCGAATGTATTGGCGATCATGGTGACTGCGTAGCCCGCTTGATCAGCGGGAATTCGAGTGTAGATTCCGTAAGTTTGCTCACCTGTTTTCGGATTTTTGCCGGTCAGTTTTTTTGCCTTATCGAGAACTTCGTCCCAGGTTGGATTTTCAGATAGCGGCTGTACACCATAATCGGCAAAAATTGTTTTGTCAAAATAAATACCGGAGCCGTCTACAGCGATTGGCAGCGCGTTATTGACCGTTTTCCCGTCTTTATCGACTTCTAGTGGACCCGTCAGTAATGTGGGTGATAAGTATAAATCTTTGCTCCATTCTTTATCTTTTTCGAGGAAAGGCGTCAAATCTTCGCTCAAGCCCTGGTTCCACATGAATTTGCTGTCCGATTCGATCGATACATCGATTTGGCGCGATTCCACGAGTGCTTTCGCTTTCGCTTGATGATCCTTATACGGATAGGTCACAACCTCGAAGTCAATGTTCGGGTAATCTTGCTTGAGTCGCTTCTTCAACTCGTCGGCCCCGTAGACCATTTCCCCTGTGAGCGGGTCAGGCGCTGTTTGATCATTTAAGCCAACATAACCGATCCGGATTTTCCCTTTCAACTCAGGCTTTGCCTTAATCGGAGAAGTAGACTTCCCTGCTGCCTCTCCTGCTGCGCTTCCGCCTTGCGCTGTATTCTCGCTCTCTCCGCTGCTGCAGCCTGCTGAAGTTGCTAGGAGCATTACTGCCATTGATAACGTAAGCCACTTGTGTTTCATGATTCGGCCTCCCTGTTTCTCTTATGTGCGGTACCGCTTACATCCTTATTGTAGCGGAGCCTGGACATAATTGTTAGGCGGCCTTGTTTGGATTATGTGGACTTTATTTGGGAGCCTTCTTGGACTGAAACTTGGTGGACCGCAGCTTCACTTAACTGTAATCCGTATTTCAGGCCAATCTCATTAAGTTCAGCTGCTACCTTAAGAGGAAGTTCAATGCCATCTCGCTTACGAGATTCCGTTTGTCTTTGTTCAATTTCCCCAGGCACCATAATTTCTTTCACACCTGGCGCTTTCGGCTCGTTTTTAATTTGCCGGATGTACTGATCGACCCTTTGTTTAAATAAGTCCAGCGGAATAAATCGGTTAATATCTATTGCTATGAAAAAATGACCAACATTTTGCGGTTCATTCCAATTGTCATACATGTTGTTTACATACTGCCCATAGCCCGCTCCGGTTAACACGCCAGACAAAATATCAATAAACATGGATATGGCATAGCCTTTTGGACCTCCAACCGGAAGAACAGAACCCTCCAATGCTGCCTCCGCATCCGTTGTAGGGTTCCCTTCTTTATCGATCCCCCAGCCTAGAGGAATCGCTTCCCCCTTTTGTGCAGCCACGATGATCTTGCCTCTCGCGACAACACTCGTTGCCATGTCTAAGATAAAAGAGTTTTCCTCACCTGCCGGAACCCCCACACACAATGGGTTGGTACCGATAAAAGGGCGAACGCCCCCCGTTGGCGGCATGGTCTGGGATGCGTTCGACATGACGAGAAGAATCAGGTTCTGCTCAATCGCTCTCTGTGCATAGTAAGCCCCGGTGCCAAAATGATTGGAACCTTTCACTCCAACGACCGCTGCACCATATTGCTTAGCCCGCTTCATCGCCATATCCAGCGCATAGCTTCCCACCACGGCTCCGAAGTTGTTGCTCCCATCAATTAGCAGCGTGCTTCCATGCTCCGACACAACCACTGGCTCAGCTTGCGGGTCCATCATTCCCTTTTCTACACGTTTCAAATAGATGCCTGTACGCACGACGCCGTGAGATTCAACTCCGCGAAGATCTGCTTGAATTAGCGACTCCGCCACAATGGACGCACGATCCGCAGGTACGCCAGCACGGATAAACACATCTCGGCAGAAGGATTGCAGTTTCTCCCATTGATAAGTAAGAGGCAAACTCATACCCCTTCACAGCCCTTCTGCTTTAAAGTTAGATCCACCCAATCGCGGTTCACCGTACCATTCTCAATGGACTGTAAAATTTGCTGCTCACGCACCTGCTGCTCACGAATCAGCTTTAGCAAACCTTCCGCCTCTCTCAGTGGCACGATGGCCAAACCATCCTCGTCGCCGACGATGATATCACCTGGCTCGACAATCATCCCTCCAACTGAAACAGGTACGTTGATTTCTCCAGGTCCGTCCTTATAAGGTCCCCGATGCGTAATGGCTCTGGCATAAACCGGGAAGGTGTCATTCGCGAAAGCAGCGGTATCACGAATTGCTCCGTCAATAATGAATCCGGCGATTTGCTTTTTCTGAGCCAGCCTAAGCATAATTTCACCGACGATCGAATTGGTCGTATCACCGCCGGCATCAACTACAATGACATCTCCAGGTTCTGCCAAGTCGATCGCTTTGTGTACCATCAGATTGTCACCGGGTCTTGTCTTGACGGTTAATGCCACACCTACTAGTTTGCTGCCTGCTTGGTGGTACGGACGCAGCCCTGAGCAAATGGCGTGCATGCGATTTAAATTATCACTAATGTGCGGGGTAACCACATCATGAAACTGATGAAGCAAAGTTGAGCTTGGGCGTTGTGACCGCTGAAGAATTCGAAAACCTAAATTAGACATGTTGGCACACTCCTTAGAAAATTTGGAAGAAGAATAAGTTCTCTGGATAATTGGAAGTACGATTGCTGCGCGAGTTGGTTTATCGATTTAGGAAATCGATTTACAAGTAAAATTTAACATGTTTATTTCAATTCAGCAAGCGGTTTCAGTAAAAAAATTCAAAAAAAAGACCTGACAGAAAATAATCCGTCAGATCTTACAACCACCGATTTCGTGCACCCTGAAAATTTATCCATTCTTATCTTTCAACACACCAGTAACGGGAACTTTTCCTGTTAAAAGGTCACGCAAAGCGTCAGGCCTTATGGGGGAGGGATGGGGAATGTCCATTCCCCCAAAATAAAAAATGCGTCAGTCATCATGACTGCGCATCATTCATTATTGTGTTGCGTTGCCTTCACCGCTTGAGCCCCTGGCGATCAAGTTCGGCTTCAAAACAACGTGCTTTGGTTTACGGGCCACTTTTGAACCAATTCGTTGGATCAGGTTTTTGGCAGCAATCCTGCCCATCTCATAAGCTGGCTGCTCGATCGTTGTTAATGGCGGATTGAGATGTTTAGCCCAAACCGTCTCATCATAGCCAATTAACGCAATTTGAGCCGGTACCTGGATGCCAAGCTCCTTAAAGCCCTCCAGAATTTCCAGTGTCATCATATTATTCGTTGAAAAAACAGCATCCACATCAGGTTTTTTCCTAAAATAGTCAATAACGGCTGCTTTGGCCTTTCCACTTGCATTTTCAACCTGGATGATTGATTGATCCGTGACTTCAAGACCGTTCTCCTTCATCGCCTCTTTGAAGCCAAGAATACGTTCTTGCCACGTACTGATACCTTCGGGCTGATAGACGAAGCAAACCAGCTTCTGTCTGCCCATCTGGAGAAAATGCTCGACGGCCAACCGGGCACCTTGGATATTATCTACGACAACATCGTCAACATCCAAATCTGAAATGCGGCGATTGATGACAAGTAGAGGATACTTTTTCTGTACGATATCCGTATACAATTCTTTATTATTGACAGTTGGATTGACAATAATGCCATCCACCTGGCGCATTTGCAAACCTTCAATCAGTTCTGCTTCACGGTCGGAATCTTCATTGGAGTTACATACCATGAGACTATATCCTGACTGACGGCAAGTATCCTCAACACCTTCCAATACCCGGGACCAGAAAGGATTGCTTAAATTGGAAAGAACAATACCGATAATGTTTGTCCTCATTTGCTTTAATCCCCGTGCCATCGGATTCGGACGATAGTTCACATCGCGTATGATCTTTAAGACCTTCTCTTTGGTTTCCTCTGTCGCTTGCGAATAGTTCCCGTTGAGGATTCGTGAGACCGTTGTTTTGGATACACCAGCCATTTTAGCCACATCATCGATAGTTACTTTCAATGAAATTCCTCATTTCATACCGTGTATACGCTGCTCGTAACAACGTTTTCATCTAACAAATATACCAGATTGCGGAATACAATGAAAGACGGATATTTACATGCCCTTGATCAGTCGGCAGGTAAATATCCGTTTGTGCAATGCTTCTGTTAACCTAATTCTTCCCTACTAAATAACCGTATGATCCAGGGCTCTGCCCATAGCTTCATAGATTTTTTTCCGGCCTGCTTTATCACCTTTCAGCTCTTGATGCGCATATTTTGCCACCTCATAAGCGAGCTTTCTAGGCACAACGATAACGCCGTCCCCGTCAGCTACAACAACGTCACCCGTGCGAACGACAACGCCTCCAATACTGACCGGTACATCCAATGCGTCGAAACGAATACGTCCTTGATCCATTTTTTGCGAGATAAATTTGGACCAGACCGGTACCTCCTGCAAAATAACCTCGTCCGTATCCCGAACTCCGCCGTTCGTTAAATACCCAACGATCCCGTCTTTGATACCGCCTAGTGTATTATTGGAGCCCAAAATGCCCACATCGACACCGCTTTGATCAATGACCATGAAGTCACCTTTTGTAATGCTTTTGTGCCATGGATCGTAGCATACTTCCTTATAGTACCATTTCGCCCACTGCGTATATTCTTCAGGTGTCATGTTCGGCACAGCTTCTTCATATGGCACATATTTGGCTGTACGGGCAATACCAACCACACGGGTTCTGAACAGCGGGCGAATTTCATAATGTACGGAACCGTAATGATGCATCATATTCCAATCCATACCATCGCGCACATCTGCAACCCTTAGATCTTTATAAAGCTCCAAAATCTTCTCTCTATCGTCCATGTTCATTCATCCCTTCTATATTAGGTAGTAGTTAAATAACGGTATGATCCAATTCACGATTCATTGCTTCATAAATCCTGCGTCTGCCTGCTTTATCTCCTTTTAATTCCTGATGAGCATATTTCCCTACTTCGACAGCGATTTTTCTCGGTACAACAATGACACCGTCTCCGTCAGCTACGATGACATCGCCAGGATGTACAACGACACCTCCGATATTAACCGGCACATCGTTCGCATCAAATTGGATGCGCCCCTGATTCATCTTTTGAGAGATAAATTTGGACCAGACTGGAACTTCCTGCATAATCAACTCGTCTGTATCGCGCACACCGCCATTCGTGATAAACCCAACGGCTCCCTGAGAGAAATATTGAAGCGAGTTGTTCGACCCAAGAATCCCTACATCGACACCGCTCTGATCAACTACGACGAAATCGCCTGGTTCGGATGCTTTCATCCCTTTGTTATTCGTGATATTGGCGTAATACCATTTGGCCCACTCCGTATATTCGTCGGGGGTCATTTTGGGAATTTCCCCTTGATAAGGAATGTATCTGGAGGTTTGCGCAATGCCAACCGCTCTAGTACGGTAAAGTGGTCGGATTTCATGATGTACCGTACCGTAATGATGCATCATGTTCCAATCCATGCCGTCACGCACGTCGGCGACTCGCAAATCTTTGTACAGCGCCAACAATTCCTGTCTTTCCTCTTTGGACATTTTGTCCTTGCTCATTCCTCTCACTCTCCATTGCCTAGATTTATATTTTCATCCCTAAAAATGGTGTGCAACTGCATCTTTAAGGAATAAAAATCTGCCGTTATGTTCTAACGCAAGCCTCTAACCCTTTAATCCGCCTGTAGAAATGCCTTCAATTAAATATCTCTGGAAGAAAATGAACATAGCAAACACTGGCACTAGGGATAGGATCGACATTGCAAACAAAGCCCCCCAGGAGTTATCTCCCATGGAATCCGTAAACATGCGAAGCGCCAAAGCAATTGGAAATTTTTGAATATTGCTGATATAGAGCAGTTGACTGAAGAAATCATTCCAGGTCCAAATGAACGTAAAGATCGAGGTTGTCATGAGAGCTGGAACTGTGAGCGGGATCATGATATACCAGTACATTTTAATAGGGCCGCAACCGTCGATCTCAGCTGCCTGATCTAATTCCCGTGGAAGTGACCGGATGAACTGTACGATTAAAAAAATGAAGAAGGCTTCAACACCTAGAAACTTCGGCAGAATTAACGGCAGATAGGTATCGATCCAACCAAACTTATTAAACATGATATATTGCGGAATGACCGTTACGTGAAATGGCAGCATTAACGTCATGAGCATAATGGCGAAAAATACTTTTTTCAGAAAAAAGTTCAGCCTCCCAAAGGCATAAGCCGCCATCGAGCAGGAAATCAAATTCCCTATTATACACATAGCCACCAGGAAAAAAGTATTCAAAAAAAATTGACCAAACGTTACACCAGACAAACCTGCCCATCCTTGCTTGTAGTTATCAAATGTGATTTTATTCGGGATCAAAGACGTATTCGTAAAAATTTCCGTATTCTCTTTGAACGAGCTCACAAACATCCATAACAATGGATAAATCATGATGATACAGCCAGCTATAATACATGCATGAAGAACATAACGGGATGCTCTGCTCTTGACCAAAAGGATCACCCCTATTCTTGATAGTAAACCCATTTTTTCGATGTAACGAAAAGCAGCGATGTAACAAGCGCAATCGTGACCAGTAACATCCACGCCATTGCTGCTGCATAACCCATGTCAAACTGGGCAAAGCCTTTCTGATACAGATACAGGGTATAAAATAAGGTGGAGTTCAGCGGACCGCCCGTACCCCCGCTAACGATAAAAGCAGGTGTGAACGCCTGGAAAGCATGAATAATCTGCATGACAAGATTGAAAAATAGGATTGGTGTGAGCATGGGAAACGTAATACTCAGAAATTGCCTAAAGTTACCTGCCCCATCGATTTTGGCTGATTCATATAAATCCACAGGTATTTGTTTCAAACCGGCCAGGAAGATCACCATCGCGGAACCGAATTGCCACGTGGATAAGACAATCAAGGTGTACAGTGCCGTGCTCGGGGTAGCGATCCAGTTCAAGCCTTCTGCACCGAAAACGTGCAGGATCTTGTTAATCAAACCTTCTCCGCCAAAAATTTGCCGCCATAACAAAGCAATGGCTACACTGCCGCCAAATAAGGAAGGAACATAATAAATAGCACGGTATATACGGATTCCCCTTATTCCTTTGTTGAGCAGAAGAGCTACCGCGAGCGCAAATGAAAGCGCTAGTGGAACAGCCATCAATACATAACTGGCCGTTACTTTTATACTTCCGATATATTTCGTGTCATGAAACATTTCCGTAAAATTGCTGAGACCTATCCAAACTGGCGGAGTGAACAAATCATATTTGGTAAATGCTAGGTAGAGTGAAAAACCCATAGGGAATGCGCTTAAACCAATCAATCCAATCAGCCATGGCGTCAAAAATAAATAACCAGTCCAGTTGGTTTTCAAGAACGTCTTAATGGCAGTCATGATTTCACTCCCAAAGTTGCGGCCGGATGCGCCTATAAATCATTAACAACCGGCCACAAGAATGAATGGTATACGTTATTTGTTTAGCAGGGTTGTTGCCTTATTGATAAAATCCTGAGCTCCTTGATCAACCGTGCTTTTTCCAAAGGCAACAGATTGTGCAGTCTCCGTAAGCAGTGTACGAACTGCGCCCTGACCTGCCGGCGGAAGCGGAAGCTGACCTGCCGTCTTAAGGCTCGTCTGAATCGCATCCGTTGTTCTTTGCTCTGCTGGAGAAAGTAGCGGCTTTATTGTTTCATTCCCCTTCGTCGAGCCGAGTGCACCTTGTTCCAGCTTGAATACCTTCTCAGCTTCTTCATTATTGACAAAGAAATTGATGAAGCTTGCCGCTTCTTTGGCTTGCTTGGAATTGGCAGAGACAGCTAAGTATGCGCCTTCAACAAATTCTCCCTCTTTGCCATTCGGATCCACAGGTCTGCGTACCGCACGAACTTCGCCATCTTTGATGTAGTTTTGGTACAGAGGGACTTGATTGAATGGGAAGACCGTTAGTGCGAGTTTTCCTTTGACGAACAAGCCTTGATCCAGGGATACGGTCATATATTGCTCTGTTGTAGCCGCGTCCGGAATCGCTTTCATTTTGCGAAGTTTATCCCAAATGGAGAACCATGCTACCATATCATCTTTGTTTACGCCTAATTTGCCCTCGGCCGTGAACAGATCCTTCCCTCTTTGACGGGCAAATACTTGAAGTCCTGTAATATCATTGCTGTTATCGGCGGAAGCCCAGACGCCGGGTTCTTTAATTGCTTTCTGAATCTCGGTCACTTTAGCGGTAAAATCATCCCACGTCCAGTTATAATCCGGATATTTGACACCTAATTTGTCAAACATCGCGGTATTATATTCCCATCCGGTCATCGTTACGCCTTGTGCGACCATGAGGGTTTTCCCATTCACTTTGCCTGCCTCCTGAACCGCTTCGGGAAAATCCTTCAAGTTAATTGTGCCGTCTTGAACGAAGGCTCCCAGATCGAGCAGTGTATTGCGACGTGCATAGTCTGCAACATAAGTTGCATGCATGCCGACGACATCTGGCATATTCCCGCCTGCCGTCTGAGTCGCCATTTTATCCCAATAATCGTTAAACGCACCGAACTCTCTCACGACTTTGACATTAGGGTGCTGTTTTTCGTACATGTCCGCTATGGCATTGTATTTCTCATGTCGCTTTCCATCCCCCCACCATGCGAAACGTATGGATATTTTCTCCTCACTCTTAGCTGCTGTAGTTGCCATGGATGCCGTCGTTGTCGGAGCTGCTGATGTGTTCGTGCCGGCAGGAGTGGAGCTGCTGCTACTGCATGCTGTCAATCCAAAAGATGCGATCAGAGGAATGAATAAAAGCGCTTTCAATTTCTTCATTTAAAGCCCTCCTTTTTTGGCTAACCATTATCCACACACTATCATTAACCAATTCGATTCATGGTTCGTGAAGTAGTCTGGATCTTTCATCATAGATTGCTTTTGCTTGTGTGAATTCTGAGGATGGAGGATGAATCGGGATTTCAATGTTTCCATGCTGAGTTTTGTGGGGGGTCTTTGTCGGTTAATCGATTTAGTAAATCGATTTCTTAATTTATTTTAAACCACATATTCCGTTATTGTCAACAGGAAATCGATACACTAAATCGTTTTCCTAACTTTTAAAACTTCGTTATTGAAAAGCAAAAAAAGAGCCGCATAGCGCGACTCCCCTCCTACATCTTATTCGTATGTTTTCCTGATGCGTTCAGCAATCCAGTGGTTCACTTGAAACAAATCTGCAACAGGCTGACGTGTGAAAGGTAGTGTCGGCATATAGCCTGGTGGGCCAAATTCAGGGGTGAACGTTGCAAATGGCTGCGTAGGAATAATCGCATTGTGAAGCATTTCGTCCCACCACGTCTCGAATTGCTGCAGATAATGGGCATATTCAGGAGCTGCCGGGTGCGGCACTTGCGGACCTTCCTCAAAGCCAACTCTTCCGTGAACATGCAGAGCCCTGCTCTTAATCAGAGCAAGATCCTCTTGCTGATCGGACAGCATCGATTCGCATACACACGTAAAGTGGCTGAAATCAGCTGTAATTTTTAGATCGGGAAACAATTTCAGTACGCTTGCTGTTGCTTTCGGAGTGAACATAATACGCCCTCTGTGTGTTTCGTGCGCCACTTGAATGCCAGCGGCTTTCTCCACGCGCAGCGCATGTTCAAAAAAGCGGTTATGCTCATCTTCTGACATAAAATCTTTTCCACTGTGAGAGTTAATTAGCACAGGTGAGAATTGCTTCGCCCGCTCGACTTGCTCTTGGAAAGACTCTTCATGATTATTGAATGTGAAAATCTGAGGTATGTAGGCCAGTTGCAGCTCGCTTAACAACTCAATAAATTCATTTTGCTGCTCATGGCTTGGCATAGGCGCTTCGATTCCCTCGTAGCCGTGCTGCTTGGCGCGATTCAACTGCTCGCTAAGCGAACCTGGCATGCCCCATAGCGCGTGAAAAAGATGTAATTTCAACGTATTCCCTCCAATGATTATAAGAATGGCTAATCATCGACTAGTTCGCCCCTCACCTGTTAAAAACCTTTAAAGATGAAAAAATTGGAGTAGGTGCCTGCGGTTAAGTCATGAGGAAATGCGCTGCGTGCGAGTTTGGCCTTTTCTCTCCTGTAACGATGCAAAACATCGTTACAGCTCTTGCTCGCTCCGCGGCGACAGCTTCAGCGATGTTTTACATCACTACAGACCATGCGCTATGCGCAAGCTTAGCCTTTTCTTGCCTGTAACGATGCAAACCATCGTTACAGCTCGTGCTCGCTCCGCGGCGGTAGCTGCAGCGATGTTTTACATTACTGCAGGCCAAGCAAAAAATGCGGCAGCAGCGGATCAATCCGAATAATTTGTATCCGTTTTCACAATTAAATAATGGGATGAATGGAAAGAGGGTTGGGTGGAGAATAATAGGTATGACAATTCTAGCCTTTTATAACTACACTTTTGCATGGAGTTGACTTATCCTCTTCCATTACGGATGATGAATCATCAGTCTTCGTCAACTCCACAGATAATGACAATTGCTTTTTCTCACGTATTTTCACGATAAGACAAGGCTTCTTCTGTGATTCTTTTGATATCAACCGATGAAGTAATCTCGTCATTCACCATATCCGGCAGGATGTTTGTCAAAAAATAGTCAACGCAATGTAACGGAATCGTATTTATCTTTATTAACGCCTCACGGTACATTTTAATAAATTCTTTCTCCGTGTTACCTCTTTGGAGTTCAGCAAATGCTTCATATACTTGATCCATTTTATCTGCAACTTCCAGAATTAAACCTTCGATTGAATGATCTTTGCCCTCGCGAAGCTGATGATGGAAAATTTCTTTAAACTCCTCAGGAATCTGCTCTTCAATAAAGTTATATACCATGCCTTCTTCAACCTTTTGAATCAATGAACGAAGTTCACGGGATGCGTGTTTGACAGGCGTTTTGATATCCCCGATAAATATTTCACCATAATCATGGCTGCTTGTAATTTCGTAAAGCTTTTTCCAGTCAATGCTAGCGCCGTTTTTCTCCTCAATATCTGCAAGGGTTTTGGCGTACTGCACGACTTTCCATGAGTGAGCTGCGACACTGTGTTCCTCAAATTTGAACTTTCCCGGACAGCGAATAATTCTTTCTAAATCATTTAAAGACCTAAAATAGGCATGGATTCCCATAGGTTCAGCCCCCATTATGTTAGAATAGCTCGTCCATCTCATTCTTAGTCTTCACAATAATTAGTTTACATGTTGCTTGTAAAATCTAGATTAAATGTGATGCATAATCAAGTTAAATCTCTGAATATTTGCAAACGCCAAAAAGCCTGATTGCTCAGGCTTAAATTTCAGTATGATTTGATCTTGTGATTTGATCAAAATTGATAGAGTTCTTCGTTCACTTGATATTTCTGGGCCAAATCGCTCCAACTAGATTCGTATTGTTCTCTAATCTCGTGAATCAAATAACCGCTGAATGGCGTAGATGCCAACAATCCGGCTATTTGTTCCATCGGAACATGGCCTCTTCCAATTGGCATGTGCATATCGCCACGTCCAAGTGGCAGCAGCTCGAATTGATTTTTTTCAGTGGAGAAGCATGGCTTGCCAAAATTGTCATGGACGTGCAAATGATTAATATGCGGGAGCATGGCCTTCATCTCATCAAGCAGATTCAGTCCGAACAATTGCGTAGAAAGATATAAATGTCCGACATCTAACGCTATGCCTACATGAGAATGATTAATGGCTGCAACTTGACGGGCAAGCTTTTCTGGAATAACCGAGTAACAGTAATCCGGACAGTCCAAATAAGGTCGGACGTTCTCCATACCGATCTTAACATTCAGTAACTTGGCTCTCTCGCCAGCGACACGCATGAACTCTACTTCCTGCTGCATCAACTGCTGCTTATCTTCATCACGGTATTTCAGCCATGTATGGGGATATTGGAATTGTTCTTCGCCCACGAATCGACCTACGTGATAAACCATCATTTTCGCTCCAATAGCGCCAACCACTTCTAGTGAAGTCATAAACAAATTTGTCTCAAAATCGTAGTTATGCGGCCGAAATAGATTCAAATCGAAAGGAGCATGCATCGTATAGGTAAGAGGATGACGGTTAAGCAATCTCTTATAAGCCTCCAACCTCTCCAAATCCAACTCGCCATTAACAATGACATTCATGCCTTGGATGGGAATCTCAACCGCTTGAAACCCAGCGTTCTGAACAGCATGAAGTTTTTCTTCCAACTTTTCCATTTGGCTGACAACCGCATAGGACATTAAGCTAACACCAACACCTTTAAGCTTCAATACGTTCTACCCCTTTCGTAGACGCATCTGTCATTGCGGATAAATAGTCCATTTGACAAACTACATGACCACGAACGAGCACTTTTTCAATCACAGGCGATTGTACGCGATTCTCCCTCACGATTAGCAAATCCGCCTCTTTGCCCACTTCAATGGACCCTGTCCGATCGTCGATATGTAACGCTTTTGCCGGATTTAATGAAACCATATTCACGGCATCAACGAGTTCAATTCCTTGTTTATGAAGAAAGAATACGGCTCGCAGCATAGCTGGAGGATAATAATCGGAACAAAGGATATCTACCACGCCAACTTTAACTGCATCTTGGGCTGAAAGATTGCCGCTATGCGAACGTCCGAGCATAATGTTCGGAGCTCCCATGACTACATATAGTCCTCGCTGCTTTGCTTCTACAGCTACTTCCATATCAACTGGAAATTCACTGATCGTTCCTTTCCATTTCTCAACCATATCCAGCTTTGCAATCGTATCGTCATCATGGGAGGCTAACGGAATTCCGTTGAAATAGGCAAGATCCGCAAGGCTTTGCAGCTGGTCGCCATGGATTTTAGCTCTTTTTTTACGTTCTTCCAGCATCGCCGTTACTTCTTCTTCTGTTTTCTTTTGACGTTCCATGATGAATTTCTTTTGTACATCCGTATTGCGATATTGCCCTTGGCCAGGGGTATGATCCATAAAGGAAATTAAATCAATGATGCCATCATCTATAAATTGTTCAATAAAAGGAACGACACTTTCATTCGTCATCTCAACACGGACGTGAATGCGGTGATGAATCAGATGATCTTGTTTGCGCAAATTCCAAATGCGGTCCACAATGTCTTTCACACTTTGATTCTTACGGAAATCATTCGTTGAATTTTCTCCCCACATGCTCAGAGAGTGATAAATCGTTGTAATGCCTTGACTGACCAGTTTGCGTTCCAGCTCATGGTACGAGAATTCCAAGTCAAATCGGCTCGTTGGCCTCGGCTGCATCTCATGTTCAATCGCATCACTATGCATGTCAATCATGCCTGGAAGCACATAGCACCCTGTCGCGTTAAAATCGTTTGAGCCAATTCCGGATATGGACGTCGGACGTATATCTACAATAAGACCATCTTCAATGACTATCGTTCCATTCTCAATAATGCCCGTTGGCGTTACGATGTTACCGCCGTGTATGGTCAGGTTTCGCTTCATTTGGGTCTCCTTTACCGCTGAATTTGGGCCTCCTGAAATTCACGCAAATCCAGAATGTGATCAGCTACCTTGCCCATCACATCCCAATCATGAAAGACACCAATCATTGTCGTGCCGTCCTGCTTCATTTCTTTGAGAATGGCCAGCACATTTTGTTTCGTTTCATGATCCAACGAGGCTGTCGGTTCATCCAGAATTAAGAGTCGGGGGCGCACAATAAACGCTCTGGCCAGATTCACCCTTTGCTGCTCACCGCCGCTAAATGTAGCCGGGAAAGCATTCCACAGCTGCTCAGGTATATTCAGTCTTTCTAATAAACGAGCAGCTAGAACCCTGGCTTTCTTGATGTCATAACCAAGCGGGCGCAGTCTTTCCGCAACGATATCTACAGCAGAAATACGCGGAATGACTTTGAGAAACTGAGAAACATAACTAATTTCATGGACGCGCAAATGGGTAATTTGACGCTCCGTCGCTTTGGCCAAATCGATCATTCCATAAAGCGACGATTGATACCACATCTCACCGGATGTCGGTAAATACGTGCGGTAAACACATTTGAGAATGGAAGATTTGCCGATTCCGCTTGGACCTGCAATACCAAGAAACTTTCCTTCTCCAACCTCAAACGATAGGTTATCAAATGGATTCACTTTCATTTCATCTGAGAGGGACAATTCAAACATTTTGCTGAGACCGATTACTTTTAAAATGGAAATCACCACCTTCTATTTGCTCACATCTAAGCTATAGCAATGAATGAACTAACAGCTGTGTATAAGGATGCTGCGGGTCTTCCAAGATCTGATCCGTTAAACCTTGCTCCACAATGAGCCCCTGCCGCAGAACCATTGTCCGATTCGCCAGCATGCGAATGACGCCCAAATCATGAGAAACGACAATCATGGCCACTTGCAGTTCGCGCTGAATACTGCGTATTAAATCAAGCACCTTTGCTTGAACGGAAAGATCAAGCCCAGTCGTTACCTCATCAAGCAGCAGCAATGGGGGGTTATTGGCCAATGCTTTGGATATTTGCACCCTTTGCTGCATGCCACCGCTGAAGTTTTTGGGAGGTTCATCCATCCGCGAAAGTGGAATCTCTACTTGATCCAACAGCTCAGCTGCCCGTTCGCGGATGCGGCCGACATGAAAATGATCGGCGGCAAACAGCTTTTCAGCGATATTACCGCTGCTGGAGAATGTCATCCGCAATCCTAGAAAAGGATTCTGGTACACCATCCCCATTTCATGATTGCGTATATACCGTTTTTGCTGTGCAGAGAGACCAAATAAATTGGTTTTGCCCTCATCGAAACTTGACATTGTCATGGAACCCGATGTCACTTCTTCATCGAAATACAGGCATTTCACCAATGTACTCTTACCTGATCCACTTTCGCCTACCACCCCAAGAATTTCACCGGGATACAGGTCGAAACTTAAGTCTCTGCAAGCCCAAATGCTGCCGCAATAGGTACAACGGCTCCCTTGTTGTTCATCTGAAGAAGACTTGCGGCAATGTACGCACCCGTTACCGAATTGTTTATGCAGCCCTTTGACGCTAAGCAAAGGCGTTTCAATGGATTGTATGGGATCATAGGAGTAATCAAACATGTTCAAACCTTGTGCTGGCATCGTCTACATTCCCCTTTCCTGTTGCTGTCTGCAGTAGGCGGTATCCGAGCATTGATAGAGCGTAGTGCCAGTCGCTTCGTCTTTCACTTCATCGAGGAACGTATGCGTACTTGCACAGTGCCGGCAAGATGAATCAGCGAATGTCTCCACCTCGAAAGGGTAATCCTCAAATTGTAACGGCTGTACATTGGTATAGGGTGGAACCGCATAAATTTTTTTCTCCCGTCCGGCTCCGAATAAGGTGAGATGCTCGCTTTGATGCAGCTTCTCTGTATCAAAGCGTGGGATTGGACTAGGGGCCATCATGTAGCGGTCATGGACCAGAACCGGATAATCCGCGCCAAGCGTAATGCTGCCCCACTTCACAATGCTTTCATACAGGGTTAACCACATTGCGCTGTAATCCATTTCGGCATGTCGAATTCTCGTCATTTCCTCCCGGCGCTCCACTTTACGCAAAGGCTCTGGCTGTGGTACCTGCAGGACGAGAATCTGTGTCTGATTCAGCTTTTCCTCGGGTATACGGTGCCTTGATTGAATAATGGTTGCGACGGAAGTTTGTTCCGTTATCGCAATACCACTCGTTTCTTGGACTAATCTACGAATGCTAACCGCATTCACACTGTCGTCATTCCCCTGGTCAATAACCTTCAGAACATCCTGAAGTCCCAAGAGTGATAAGGTTAGCTGCAGACCGCCTGTTCCCCAGCCTCTTCCAATCGGCATCTCCCTTGAAGCGAAGGCTACTTGATACCCAGGTATAGCGACAGCTTTTAACGATTTACGGCGAATTTCCCGCTTGGAGCCTTCGTCCAGAAATGCAAAGTTATACGCCACTGTGTTGAAGGTTACTGGGTTTTGCTTCTCTTCTGTCGTGTGCATCCTGATCTTCCTCCTTTTTCTTCGCTTTCTCCTGCTGCTCCACTTGCACTCTTCTTATTTGGTCAAGCGATGATTGGAACGTGATATAATGCGGTAGTTTCAAATGGGAGACGAACCCGCTGGATTCCACAGAATCAATATGTGTCAATACGAATTCTTCATCCTGGGCAGGAGCTGTGCCTTTTGTCTCCAAGCTGCGTTCGAGAATCGCCATCGAGATGCCTTTGATCTCATTTTGACCAAAACACAGGCCATACCCTAATAAAAATTGCACATTTCCCGAATCCGCATTCTGCTTAAAGGAATTGATAGTTTCCACTTCGGTTAGCAGCATTTCGCCAATATAAACCGAATCCTCTTCATCACCTTGACTGTAGGGATACGGAATATGTACAGCTGAATAGCCAACACGAAGCTCACCAATTGTTGGATGTACGATGCCATATCCACGCATGCTGCTGTAAGCAAGAGCCGTCATCGCACCGGTTTCACCACGCGCTAGCGTCTGTAACCGAGCCGCACGGGTAGAGGGCACCGTCATTTTTTCCCTCGTAATATCAAATGGCTCCTCATCTTGCAGACCGGCAGCTGCCTCTTCGCGTTTCATCATGAGTCCTTGTTCTCGCAGGATGTCAGCTACCTTCTTCAAGGTAAAGTCGCCTTCTGTCAGGTCTACCTCTTCCAAATACTCCTCCGCAAAAGCAGCAATCGCTTCGCCATCTTCCTCACGAAGAGAAAAGTTCAGCATCCGATGCGTGTAGTCATAGGTTGGACCTAGAATCTGCCCGCCGGGAACGTCTCGGAACGAGGAAGAAATTCGACGAATGACCCGCATGTCCGCAGGTTCCACCGTATGCGAATAGTGATTTCTTGGTAGTGTTGAACGATACGCCCTAAGTAGAAAGGCGGCTTCTGCCGGATCTCCTTCGGCCTGCTTCAGCGCTATGGCTGCATACTCCGGGGAGTATAACCCTCCTTCACCCATGATGCGATCGATCAACAGCCGCAATTGCTTTTCAATTAGCTCAATATCTATGCTTTGTTTGGAATCCTTGACACGATAAAATTGAACGAGGCGATTCGCCTCTCCAATAGCTTCCTGACCTCCGGTAATCGCCACATATGCCATCCTATATGTCATCCTCCCTAACGATTGTTGTTCTGGGCAAAGCCATCATCTTGCCGCTTTCTGTAAACAACACCATATCGATGCCTAAAGGGTATTCGACATTTAGCTTGGCACGCTCTTCGAACCATGTCTTGGGCAACCCCGGAATAGATAAATGATGAGCATGTTGAATCCCCGGCCCTGTTAGCGTCCATCCTTGACTATCTCCTCTAGCTTCCGTCTCCAAGTCATGGACATGAAGGAATACCGTTGCCCCGTCTTCTGGCCGGAGCAAGGTTCCTTTCCTCAGCTTCGATAGCAAAAGTTGTATCTGCTCAGCATCCATACTGGCCTGCGTAATGATATGATCGGCTTGGGAAGCCGGCATGACTCTGCTAAACGTTTGGCGACGCAAATAGGCATCCAGCCCCTCTTGCCCTTCCATTTCCAAACAGAAGCTGACTTCACCATCGAAAAGCGTCATCGCAAAACAGGTGATCATGGCTTGCAACGGCGATAAAGTGGTCAGTTTTGCCGCTGCTGGTTCAATACGGTAGATTTGACCGGGTTTAGCGAAAGCATCCAGCAGTTGACGGTAAATGAATTGCGTGTCATGAACCCGCTCGAAAGTCGCTTCATTAACGTTTGGCATTGTATTCCTCCATCGTGTCGAAATTCACTTTCGTCTTCATGGCTTGCGAATATTCGAGTCTATGCTTGACTACGATTTGCACTTCTTCCTCGAGCAGCCGCTCGCTCCATGCCTTTGTTTCAGGCAAATCCGCCTGAAAAGCCGCATCGACAACGGCAAGCTGATACGATTTCTGCGCATCTTCTCCCATTAAAACGCCAAAACCGTAAACATCATTTAAAGAAACGGTACATTCCGTTACCAGAACTTCTCCGATGTAGAAAGGCTGCTGTGAGACGGAATCTCTTGCTTTGGTCATAACTAGGCTCTTCTCTGGCGGTTTAATCATCGTGACGAGATAGTTTTGTTCAATTTCATGACTTAACGACTCCACTAACTGCGGATTACCATCGATGAGAATACGGGAAATTTGCGACTTTTTCATGATATCTACCCCCTCCTGCGAATTTTCAACTTCATCCGGTTGCTGCATAACTCAACGCTGAACACCATAACAAAAATAACCAGAGCCACGAAACCGACCGTATCAAATTCATAAGCACGCATCGCATTGGAAATTTCCCAACCGATCCCGCCTGCGCCGACAGCTCCCAGGATGACCGATTCCCCGATATCAATCTCCAACCGAAACACACTCCACGCCATGAACGAAGTAAATACATTCGGGATCACGGCCTGCGCCATAATTTGCAGCCATCCAGCGCCCGTGGCCCGAATCGCCTCCAATGCTCCTTCATCGACTTCTTCAATCGACTGTGAGAACACTTTGATCAACATCCCGACGGCGTGAACACCTATCGCCAAGATCCCCGGGAAGGGTCCCAATCCAACCGCAACGATGAAAATCAAAGCCCATACGAGCGTTGGCACCGCACGAAGCAGCGATCCCAAGCCTTTCACGAACCATGCCGTCCGTGGCGATACATTCTCAGCAGCCAGAAAAGATAAGAAAAAGGCAGTAATAACGGCAAGCACAGTTCCTACAATCGCAACCTGCAAAGTAAGTAGGCCCGCCAGTAAGATTTCTTTCCAATCCGTAACATTAGGTGGCAGCATTTGAGCAAAGGAAACGATAAACTTCCAAGTACCCTGCATGATTTTGTAGAAATCAAAATGTAACTGCACAAAGCAGAAGATGAAGAATACCGCACCAAAAATGGCTGCTCCAACCAAAATAGGATCCTTCTTCGGTTTCTGCGGATAAGCACCAAAGCCAGGTCGTAATCGCTCGGCTATCTTACCGGCTGTTTGCGTCCATTCTGTACTCATAGGATACGCTCCCTTATTTTACTAGTGGTCCATTCGGTTATAACCACGATGACAATGACCAGCAGAATCGCCAAGCTAACTTCTTGGTACTGGAATAGCTTAATGCCTTTTTGAATGGCAAAACCCAACCCGCCTCCGCCAACCATCCCAATGATCGTGGAAGCTCTAATATTCAGTTCTAATTTATAAAGCGACCAGCCAATGAACCCTGGCATGAACTGCGGCATCACCGCTTGACCGAGCACTTGAAAATAGGTTGCACCTGTGGCCTTGAGCGCTTCCACTTGACCCATATCGATCTCTTCCAACATTTCCGCGTAAGCTCTGGTTAACGTCCCAATCGATGTGATAATGAGTGCCAAGCAACCAACCGTTGTTCCTAGCCCATAAGCGAATACCAATAAAATCGCCCAAATCAAAGTAGGAATATTACGCATCACGGAAGAGAACGCTCTGACGATGATCTGAATGACTTTATTGGGCGCTGTAGTAGCTGCAGCAAAAAATGCCAAAACCATGGATAAACAGGCGCCAATAACCATCGAAACAAAGCTGATATAAATCGTATCCAGTGCAGGGCCGATTAATTTACTAATCGTCGTGAAATCCGGAGGAAGAAAGTCGAACAACACGAAGCGAAATATTTCTCCCCCGCCGGCAACCAACTCTGCCACTGAAAAATTAGTTTGTATGGCAGACCAAATCGTAATCGCCATAATCACAACGGCAATCATCATGGATTGCAGCTTCTTTTGCCGCTGCAAATCCTTTAAACGATCTTCCATTCCCTAATGACCCCTTCCCGCTACTTCTGGTAAATATGCGAAATTTCATTGTCCGATAATTGATTCGGTTTCCCATCAAAGGCAACAGTCCCCTTATGAATACCGATAATCCGCGAGGCGTATTTCTTAGCGACCTCCACTTGATGCAGATTTACTACACAAGTAATGCCGTCCTCCTGGCAAATCGTGTGCAGGTGACTCATAATCGTTTCCGAAGTCACGGGATCGAGACTCGCGATGGGCTCGTCGGCAAGAATTAATTTGGGCCGCTGCGACAACGCTCTAGCAATGCCAACTCGTTGCTGCTGCCCTCCGCTTAATTCATCCGCTCTCTTATACATTTGTTCGTGGAGCCCAAGACGGAATAAAATCTTCTTCGCTTCTTCAATATCTGATTTCGAATACATGCCGAGCATGCCCGTTAATGGATTCATGTAGCCCAGACGCCCATTCAGCACGTTTCTTAAGACAGATACCCGCTGAATCAAGTTGAAACTTTGGAAAACCATCCCTACCTCACGGCGCAGCTTCCTAACTTGCGTTTGATTGGCTTTGGTTGTATCCATGGCATTAAACATCACGGAGCCTTCCGACGGCTCGACCAAGCGGTTAATGCAGCGCAGCAGCGTGCTCTTACCTGCTCCACTTGAGCCAATCACGACGACGAATTCGCCCTCGTTTACCTTGAAATCCACCCCCTGCAGAGCGGTGGTTCCGTCGCTATATACTTTTTTTAAATTCTGAATTTCCAAAAGTGCAGCCATTTCTCCGTCACCGCGCCTTTCTGCTATTTCAATAATTGTTCCGGACTCATATTAAGGGCTTTGGCTGTATCTTTAACAACTTGAAAATCTTTATCTGAAACAGGGAAAAATTTCTGCGTCCCATTTGCAAAAAACGGCGGGTTATTGTTGTTTTTATCATAGCTAAACACAAAATCTTTGATTTTTTGGACAAGCTCCTCAGGGAGATCTTTCCGGTAGGTATACGGACTTGTTGGAATCGGATCGGATTTGGCCAAGATACGGAAGTCTGTAGCTTTGATCAGCCCGGCATCAATGACTTTTTGAATACACGTATCACAGACCCCTGCGCCGTCAGCGTTTCCTTTTGCGATAGCCAGAATCGATTTATCATGACCGCCTGAGAAAGAAACGTTCGAGAAAAATGTCTCGATATCTTCATTTTTGATACCTAATTGATGAATGAAAATGTTGCGTGGGAAGAGATGTCCAGAAGTGGACGCCGGGTCGGCGAACAAGAACGTTTTACCTTTCAAATCAGCAATCCTTTGGGCGGGTGAATTCGCTGGAACGACAATTTCGCTGTAATAAAAAGCTGCTTCTGCACTCGTCGCTTTGACGGCAAAAGGAATAGCTCCACTGCGTTCAGCAGCAATCACATAAGCGAAGGGCCCAAAGGAGGCGATATCGATTTTCTTCGTGCGCATAGCTTCAATTACGGCCGTGTAGTCATCTCCTACAAACAACTCCGTTTTCATGCCTAGGGCTGCACCCAAATCTTCTACAAACTTCTTATTACCGCGCGACAGCTTGCCCTCTTCTTCGCCAGGCAGAACGCCAACACGAAGGACATCCGGCATTTTTGCTGCTTCGGCTGTTTGTACGGCTGCTGCTTGGGCATTCGCTTGACTTGGATCCCCCATTTTCTGGCCGCATCCTGCAGTAATCAATGTCAACACCGATATCGTTGCTAAAATAGAAGTTGTCTTCCATACCTTTGCTTTGAATAATGAGCTCATCATCCTTGGATTCCTCCATCAATTTTGTATGTCATCTCATTTTTGTTCCAATTCAATCGATACCCGGCATAGGTCCCCGCGATATTTCGCTGAAGTGAACTCGACCAGCCGCATCTCACTATCTCTCATCACACTTTCGATATGCAGCAAATTCGCATTCGGAGGAATTCTCAAATAACTCGCCTCTAAGGCTGTAGGATAAGCTGCCTGAAACGTGGACAAAATCCGGTGAAGCTGCATCCCGTAAACATTTTCCAGCATGGCGTATAAGGAACCTAGACAGCGCGTGTGATTCAATAGATCCGGGAAAAATTTATCTGGAAGCCAAGTTACATTCCAAGCAAGTGGAATACTGTCTGCATAACGTAATATTTCTAATCGATAGACCTCGTCAAGGGGATCCAGCTTCAAGGCAGCTGCGATTTCCTCAGGCGGAATTAGCTTTTCCTGCTTCAGCAGCTTCGCTTTCGGCGTGCAGCCCATTAAAGTAATTTCATTCGAAAATCTCGTATTCGGCGTAATGGTATATTGAAGATTTAGAGGCTTTTCACAAACATAATGGCCTTTCCCCTGATGCGAACGAATCACTCCTTTATGCAGGAGTACATCCAGTGCTTGCCTAATCGTGTAACGGTTCTCACGAAAACGACTGCACAATTGTGCTTCTGAGGGTAGACGCTCATGTAACGTGTAGCTTCCATTCACAATCTCATGATGAAGGATATCTGCAATTTCAAGATAGCGGGCAGGCACATCCTGAAGATCAGATTTCTGCCTCATGGTTTCACCTCCATTCCCTTAATAACTTACGACTAAAACTTAACTTGTCGACATCAGGCCAGTGTTAACATCAAATAAAGATACTGTTAAGAAAATTCTGAAAATACCAAAAAGCCCTCTTTCCATGTTGGGAAGAGGGCTTACTTTTGTATAACCTAGCAAAAATCAGGCAATCAGAATTCCGCCTATGGCTCCCGAAATTACGACAACCCAAGGCGGCAGCTTCCAAAAGACAAGCATCAAAAGCAGAATCGCTGCCAGAACAAAATCAACAGGAGCTAGTATAGCCGTGATCCAAAGCGGATTATATAGCGCAGCAAGCAAAATACCAACAACTGCTGCATTAATGCCGATTAATGCTCCTTGGACTTTTGCACTTTGTCGTAAAGTATGCCAGAAGGGCAGCGCCCCTACAACTAAGAGATACGCTGGAAGGAAAATAGCTGTCGTTGCGATAATAGCACCTTTCACTCCGCCAATCATGGCCCCCAAATACGCTGCGAAGGTGAACAACGGACCCGGCACAGCCTGCGCGGCACCATATCCCGCTAGAAAGTCTGACTTGCTGACCCACCCTGTCGGGACGACTTCCCTTTCCAGCATGGGGAGAACAACATGGCCCCCGCCAAAAACGAGCGACCCTGAGCGATAAAAACTATCAAATAGGGACAGCCACTCTAAATGAACGATTTGCCGAAGCACGGGAAGCAGAATTAGAAGTCCGAAGAAGACACCCAAACAAAAAATAGCAAATCTTCGGCTAATGGGAACGTGGAGATTCATCGTATTCGGAAGCGATGCATTTTTATACAACAACATCCCTGCAACTCCCGCAATTCCTATAAGCAAAACTTGACTAATAGCCGTCTGCCACAGGATGGTGACAGCTGCTACAAGAACAGCAATTGTTGCTCTATTACGGTCTGGAGCAAGCTTCTGCCCCATGCCCAGTATAGCTTGAACGACGATGGCTACTGCGACAATTTTGAGACCATGAATCCAACCTGCGCTGCTGATATCAAATCCTTGCAACAATAGGGCAAACAGTATCAAAGCAATCACCGATGGCAGTGTAAAACCAAGCCATGCTGTCAGTCCGCCTAGCATTCCAGCGCGAATGACCCCAACCGCTATGCCAACCTGACTACTGGCAGGACCGGGCAAGAACTGACATAGGGCTACGATATCCGCATAGTCCTGCTCGTCCATCCATTTGCGGCGACGTATGTATTCGTTATGAAAGTAACCCAGATGCGCAATCGGCCCGCCAAATGAAGTTACACCTAGCTTCGCGGACACAGCCAATATTTCAAGAAGAACCCTTGGTTTGCTTAAGGGCATTTGCTGGACTGCGACATTATCTTCTTCCACGAATCATGATACCTCCAATTCAAGCTTAATAAATGATAGCTACACCAATTTAACACACATTAACAGCACTCAGAAACTTTGTTTGCAGGTCTAAAAATGCAGCATAGCTGCTCAGAAAGTAACGCGTCTATTTCAGTTGGATTCAGCTCGTAATAACTCCAAGTGCCCTTGGTTTCTTTTGTAATTAAGCCTGCATCTAACAATATTTTGAGATGGTAGGATAGTTTGGACTGCGGCATTTCCACGATATCGGTTAAATCACATACACACGTGTTCCCTCGCTGACATAGTTCGTATAAAATTTGCAGTCTTTTTACATCTGCTAATGCTTTGAATTTTTGTTCGTATGCTTTAAATGAAACATTAGCAGTTGGAAGATGTTCATTTACGGGTATTTCTTTCTTCATTAATTAACACCCCGCTTAAGGAATTATTTAAAATCAACTTTTTTTGATTAATTACTAATTCTAAATTAGCATCATTTTCCTTGATGGTCAAATTGTAAATCAAAATAAATTGATGAAAAGAGAGGAAAGCAAGCTGATTCCATGAGCTTTCTCACCCACAGAATCAGCTTGCTTCCTCATCTTATTGCGCAAATTCAAGACGTAACCGCTCTTCAAAATATTCATCCATGTAGGATTTTATGAACTGATTACGCACTTCAATATTTTCTTCTTTCTTGAACAAGCCAATTTTTCTAATTCGTTCATGTTCCGGCTTTCGACTCCAATGCTCGTACGCTTCCTTCTCTAATGCCAGGTTGATTCTGCGAATTGTGAGATACTCATTGGTTCTCTCACTGCGCTCTTTATCGAGATCAGGCATTGGAGGAATGAGTTTTTGGATTTCCTCATTTTGACGCTTAAGTTCTTCATAATGCTGCTGCTCAAGCTTCTTCTGCTTTTCATGAAGCACCTTCACTTCATCTACAATCTCACGCTGTTGACGCTTCTCTTCCTCGATGTTCCGAGGAGCTGGCAGCATCGTTCTTAGCTCTTGATTTTGGCTTAGCAGCTGTTTATTTTGGTTTGTCAGATCCGCTACAAGACCACTTAGCTGAGAAACGCCATCTATGAGCGGTTTCATCGCGGTATTGATGCGTTCTTCTAGCAGTACTGCAAAACCCTCTTCAAACTTCTGTTTGAAAGCATCTGAAGAACGCTCGGTTACCGCTGGAGGACCCGCTAGAGGAGCCGCTGGCGCCACAGGAACGGGTAGCGTTCTTGGGACGTTCTTGCGAACGTGGTTCATCGTTGAGCTTGCCGCAGTCTTCATGCTTTGACCAGCATCTAGTCGTTGTTTCAGGATTTCAAAGATATCGATATCATGCTGTGTGAAAATCCGATTGCCATTATCCTCTTTACGAAATTTGTAACCTCTCGCTTCAAGTGCCATTGCATACTTGCGTAAGCTTGAGTCACTTACCCGGAGATGCTCATGCACCTGTTTTGGACTGTATACCAACTCTAAATCTAAATTTACCATATCGCCATCTCCTCACTATTTCCAAGGATAAAATACTACTACTAGTATTCTAGATTCATATAATTGCAATTACAGTCGAAATAGGAGTGTCGAAATCTGTTTACCTTCGCGTGAACAGATTTATGAATTATTTCCCAAGAAATAGTTTCTTTGGATCGCAGCGGCAAAACCAAAGCCAAGGCCGAAGCCAAGGCAAAAGCCATGCCCCTGCCCACGTTCACGGTCAGAGCTAAAGCCACAGCCACAGCCGCGGCCAAGCAAAGGCCAAAGCCACGACCATCAGCTGAAATAGATGGAAAAACTGGCGTTATTCTGCCCTGATCAGTCGCAAGAAATGAAATAACGGTAGAAACTCCATCTATATCGTTGGTTGCTGGACGAAATCTGCTAGATTTGATCAAATTAGCGCCAGAAATTCCTGTTAAATAGGAAAAACCAGGTGAATACCAAGGATTAGCTGGAGGAATCGGCGTTAATTACAAGCAATCCTTCCAACCTGCTTCCCAGTACCACTCGTAGGATGCATTAAGGTCCAAACAAACACAAGCAGATGCCGCATTGGCACCTGCTTGTTTGTTTACCTGCTCATTTGTTTGCCCATCTACTTCCTTGCTTACAAATCGAAAACTATTAAATCCTCGCCCCAATCTCTCGAGGCTGACGGCGCTTCATATTGGCAATCATGACACCAGCCAGGATCAGAATGCCCCCGCCTATCTGTGCCGATCGAATCGGGTCGCCAAGCAGGAAGAAGCTTACAATGATCGCGATAAATGGCGGGATATTCATAAACATGGCGCTAGTGGACGGCCCGACAACGGCGATCCCTTGGTTCCACCAAAAGCCAGCCAAACCTTGGCCAATGACTGCTACGCTGATCAGCAATAACCAAGTCAGCATATGATGGCTCGCATGAAGATGTCCTTGAAGCGCTTCAACTGCTACGGCAGGTGACATTAGAATAGTCCCAATGACCGTTGAATATATCGTCACTTCATAGGAGGTCATGCCATTAGTTAGTTTGCGAATGAACAACAGACTGATCGACATGCCCAGCATAGCGAGCAGCAAATACACATCGCCTTTAGAAATTCCCAGCGTCTTCCCGCCGTACAGGACAATACATACAACCCCAACTAGAGCTACGACAGATCCTGAAATTTTTATCCATGTGACTTCTTCTTTCAGAAAAAGGCGTGACAACAGTAGCGTAGCGATGGGTGAAAGCGCAATAATGAGCGCTGCATTCCCCGCTGTTGAATGCTGCAGTCCAGTAAAATAAAACAACTGGTTGAATAACGTCCCAAAAATACCGGCAAACAGCAGAAGTCCCCATTCCCGTGAGGTTGGACGTCTAATAGACTTGTTAATGACTGCTACAGATATTAAGAAAAGTGACATAACAACGAGCCGTGCGAATGATAAAAAAATAGGTGAGAAATCTCGCAGCAAATAGGCGCTTGCAACATAATTAAAGCCCCATAACAGCGACACTCCCCAAAGCTTCCATAAAACATTGCGTTCTAGCATCTCACTAAAATCTCCTTAAACTCTAAATCGTATTTGATAGTTGCATCATGCAAACAAATCATTACAAAGATATTCGCCCGAATTTCATTAATTCCTCCTGAGAACAGGAAAACCGGACATGGGATATCCCATGTCCAGTTTCATCACTTCACAATACCCAATACAAAACCATCATATCCTTTACTGCCAACCGTCTGAATCGCCGTAGCCGAAATCTTCGGTTCATCTGCCAATAGATCATAAAACTGCCTTACTCCCTGAACACGGGGATCTTGACTCCCCTCATTGATGACCTCACCATCACGGATCACATTATCTCCAATAATGACGGTCCCCGGATGAGAGAAATGCAGCGCCCATTTTAAATAATTAGGATTATTAGGTTTGTCGGCATCTATAAATATCAGATCAAAAGGTTCTACGCCCTCATCATCCAACTGAGCTAATTGTTCTAAAGCGTCTCCTACTCGAAGCTCGACAAGCTCACTCAATTGAGCGTGGGAAATGTTCGCCGCCGCTACTTGTGCATGAACCGAGTCTAGTTCCAATGTAACTAACTTTCCGTCAGATGGCAATGCCCTCGCCAGCCAAATGGTACTATATCCGCCTAATGTGCCGATCTCCAAGATCCGTTTGGCACCTTTCATTTGAGCTAACAAGTTCAAAAACTTTCCTTGAGCAGGTGAAACATCATAAGCGGGCAGCCCGGCCTGTTGGTTCGCGACCAAGGCTTTTTCCAAAACAGTGTCGTGTGGAATCAAGCGTTCTGTGATATACTGATCTACTTTTTCCCATGTGGTGGTTGCATTCATAGGTATCACTCCTCTTTGCTTCTTACGTTCTGGCTTCATTATAAACCGAATCTAATCATATAAATAATATATCTTTATGATAGAATCATACTTATAATATATAAATTTGAAGTAAAGGGAGCCTTACCAATGAATTTACATGCCTTGCGTTTATTTCATACAGTCGCGACTACTGGCAGTGTGACACGCGCTTCCGAACTATTAAATATAAGCCAACCCGCCATCACCGCACAGATAAAAAAGTTCGAAAAGGAATTGCAGCTTCTCCTACTTAAACCTCAAGGAAGAGGCATTGCGCTAACGGATGCGGGCGAAGAACTTACTTTACTAGCCAAGAGACTTTTCGCAGTCGAACAGCAAATTGAGCAATTCGCTCACAATTATCGTAACGGCACGAACGGAAGTATTCGGTTAGCCGCGACCTATTTACCCGCTCACTTCCTCATTCCCACTTGGATAGCCAAGTTTAAGCAGCAATATGAACAAGTCGAAATGATCATTAATACGACCAATTCCAACGGGGCTTTGAAACAGCTTTTAAATGTAGAGGTAGATATCGCGATTTATGGAGGAATAGCCGAGTCATATCCGGACACCATTCTGACAGAAGAATTGTTTCAAGACGAGTTATGGTTTGTAGTCGCCCCTAATCACAAATATGCCAATCAGCAAGTGTCTCTGTCCGAAATGATGAAAGAACCTTTTGTCATGCGCGAAGAAGGCAGCTCAACTCGCGAGAGATTGCTGTCTTTATGCCGCACCTATCATTCAGCCATTCCCGTCATTTCTTTGCAATTTAACGGACTGCATGAGGCTATTACTGCCGTTATTGCCGGATATGGCGCAAACTTCGTGTCATCCTTGGTTGTACGCGAATATGTCAATCGTGGAGAGCTGTCCAGAGTTTATGTGGAAGGAATTCATCTCACAAATACGATCGCCATCTGTACACGTAAAAATGAACCCTTATCTGCTTCCACCAACCATCTCATTCAGATGATCCGTCAAAACCCTTATAACAAACCGTTCTTGTGATCAGCGAGCACTTCATCGATTGTGTGCCGAGAAATCCATGCTAATTGTCCTCTAACTCTGTCTGCCGCTCGAAAGCTTCCGTGCTCTTCCCTGAGAAGAACGGGACCATTAGCGCGCAGACAAGCGCCAGCATAATTAATACAATAAACGCGCCTCCGCGAATATCTTTTACCGATAAAGCCAGTATCAGCAAAAGTATTCTCGACGCATTCAAAAAGCATTCCCGCCATAAGAAAATTCGAGCTTGTTGGATGGCCGATTGTTTAGCAATAATCCGGAACTGCCTCGTGTTCCAAACTGTCCCAAAATAAAACATCCCTATTGTCGTTAAAATATTGGAAATGATGAGGATAGGCGCCTTAGGCAAGAGCGGCAGAAGAATACCGACTGACACAAAAATCATCCCGATGGCGAGCCATACCCCTTCACGTGTCTTCAACCTTCTATATAACATCATAGCCCCGATGGCGAAGCAGGCATACAGCACATTAAGCATAGCGATGACCAATTTATCTTCCGATACCGAAAAGGTAAACACCAACGCAAACAGCACTTGAAATTGCAAAAATATGCCCGCCGCGAGCAGAGACGGAACCATCCATCGTAGCGCACTGGTCGAAAAGACGAGCCGAAACTTAATCCCGCGAAATAATCGCTCGGACTCACCCGCCAGGGTAATCGAAGGAATATAGAACGAAACCGTTAGTAGCAAGGCCACAAACACGAACATCAGTAAAAAGGAGCCCGAGTATCCGATCCATTTGATAATAAGTGCAAAGGCAATCGGATTAATAATTGATACGACCTGATTGATGATGTTGGCAATTGAAAAATACTGCTCGAAATCCTTCCCTTTCCCGTACACACTCAAGGTAATGTTTTGCGCTGCGGCATAGAATCCCCACATGACGCCGATCGGAATGGCGATAATGGTGATCCATAGAAGCCTATTTTCCAGCTCTAGCACCGATAAAAGCAGAAAAACGACTCCACCGCAGACCGCATTCGTACGAATCAACACACGTGTCGTATAACTGGTTAACAATCTGGATCCCACCGCAAAGGCGAATGTCCAGGTGATAAACATAATGAGATTGAACCAGACCACCTCAGAAATATTGTTGTTCTTCTCCCAAATAAATAAATTGACGAAAATACCAATGTAGTTAAAAATAACTGTTGATGCTGCATTCATGAGCAGCAATCGTTTCATTTGACCACTAATATGCATTCGTTTCAGCCGCCTTCTCGAGTGTTCATGGATATACGTCCACTGTACATTCGATTACGGCAAATTGATTTCCTGCATAATGCGATACGCGGTAGTAGGCGATGTACAGAGAATGTTAAACTATGGCTCAAAGGGGTGAATTCGTATGAAAGACTTGCTGGATGCTGCATTGCTGCTATTGAACATAGACAAGAATGACATCTCCGTTCTAGGCGAAGGATTCGAGAGTATCGTTATTGAACAGCAAGATGGAACTATCTATCGGATTGCCAAAACGGTTGAAAGCGCTCATCAATATACAAAAGAGTTTCTGCTGTTGCCTCAAATTCGTGCTTCGCTGGATGTTGAAATTCCGCTGCCTATTTCGAATAGGTATGATCCGACCATCATCCCTTCGGGAATTATGAGTTACAAAAAGATGAAGGGAACCCCGCTTCAACCAGACCGACTCTCGTCAGACAATCTGCCCGTTATCGCCAAACAGCTAGCGAAATTTATTTGCAATTTGCATCAAATACCCGTCCTTACGTTGCCGGCAAGTTGTCCGCAAGAAGTAAACAACAAGGCCTATATGAGGGAGTTACGCGCAAATACGCAAGATATTTTAAGCCAACATTTATCAGTAAAAGATCAGCTTAAAATGACTTCTTGGTGGGATGAGGCGTTAGAAGATGAAGCTTTTTATACTCATCCTATCGCTTTGTGCCATGGAGATTTATGGTATGCCAATATTTTAACCGATGAATTATGTGAGCAAATAACTGGAATTATTGACTTTAGTGCGATGCACATGGGAGATCCCGCCAAGGATTTGGCAACACAAAGTTATATGGGAGAGGACTTTTATAAGGTGCTGCTCAGAGAATATGCAATCGCTTTTCCAGAAGATACGACCATCGAATATCGTGTCAAAAGGCATCAAGGGCTGCGAGAAATCAGCGGATTCTTACACGCTCTTCGTTATGATCCGGCAGAAATCGAAGATGCTGTATCCAAAATAAAAGCTGTGATTATCATCTAAAAGAGTGCCGTTCTTATAAATAGAATAAAGCAGCGCAAGAGTTGCGCTGCTTTACATTTAAACATTCATCATGGCATGTTTGGTAGAGCTTACGCCTCGAAACTTCACGTAACTCGTAATGCGCCAAGTCGCGATGTATCCAAAGGTAACAAGGTTGCACATAAAACTAAGTGTGCTTGGATCGATTGATTTTATAGTCGCTACAACAAGGAAACGCAATGCAAATATCACAATCAGCAGCAAGAAAACCGTTTTGTTACGCTTAATAAACGTGTTGCCATTGTCACGCACTTCAAAGTTGGTCGTTAGGATCAGGGGTATCGAAACAACCATGCCGATCAGTAATGCAATAATGACTTGCTCTTCGCGGATATGCAACGATGGATCGAACAACTGCATGAATGAAGTTGAAATATATAAGATTGGCAGCAGCAAAGTGATTCCTGATTTTTTTAGCGGTTTACTCATACCACTTAATTGCCCACGCAGGATGAAAAAGAAAATCAAAGCCGAAATCATCATCGATACAGTTGAATTCATTATTTGAACACTCCCTCAAAGGATTTATTGTCTTCATTATCGCCTTTTAGGGGGTGTTTCAAAAGTGAATCAAGTCATCGCTTCGAGGTGACAATTGTCATATTCTCGTGGAAATTGCTTGCTTTAGATTTGAGCTGAACCGCCATCTACGAATAGCTCAATGCCATTCACAAAGCTGCTATCGTCAGATGCCAGGAATACAGCGGCTTTAGCAATTTCAACGGGTTGACCAATACGTCCCATTGGTACCGTTGTTTTTAGATAATCAAGGAAACCTGCACGAGCTTTCTCATCTGGTCCTGCGATATCTGCCAGCCCGCTCGTCTCTATGGGGCCTGGACTAATGACATTAACGCGAATGTTGCGGTCTTTCAAGTCAAGAATCCAACTTCTTGCGAAGTTTCGCACAGCCGCCTTAGTCCCGCTATATATACTAGCACCCGGCATTCCGGTTGTTCCGGATGTAGAGCTATTCAATACAATAGAGGCACCATCGCGAAGCAGTGGAAGTGCCTTTTGAATGGTGAACAATACACCCTTTACGTTAACACGGAACATTGTGTCGTAGTGTTCCTCTGTCACTTCGCTCAATGGCAAGAATGCTGCAGTACCTGCATTTGCGAAGATAACATCAATGTGGCTGTGTGATTGCTCAATCATTTGATACAAACGATCAAGCTCAGCCAGGTCGGATACATCACCTAAGAATCCTGTTACATTCTTACCGATTTCTTTTACTGCTGCATCGAGTTGCTCCTGACGGCGACCCGTGATGTATACATACGCGCCTTCCTCAACGAAGCGTTTTGCAGTTGCAAATCCAATCCCGCTGTTTCCTCCAGTAACTAGTGCAACTTTCCCTTCAAGCTTTTTCATATGATAAACACTCCCTTATTATTTGAATTATAGGTATAAAATAAACAGGTTGTATTACTCGACAATCGTGATTACGGGTAAATGATGCAAATAGTTAATTAGGTTCGTTGTAGCGTCCTCGTTTGCTGCCTGTGCTTCAGGACTTGCAAGAGCCAAATTCAGAGCAGCCAAATTGTCAAACTCTAGTTCAACAATTAAATATAACGACATATCCGTATTTTGTGTATGAATGACACGTTGAACAGAGGCGCTTCTGACGTTAGGAATTCTTTGGCCAAGTGGAAAATGGACATCGAAATAATACCTTTCAAATCCCGCGATATCCTTTGGCTTTTCGTATATAATAATCATTTTAGCCACTGTAGCTCCTCCTTTTTTATTAAATAATCTCGTTAATGGATAATAAATCTATCTCTAAATCTATCCTATTCCTACTTACTTGCAAGTAAGTTTCCTTCCACAAAGTCACAATAAATTCAACACAGCATCAATTGTTAAGCATCACCTCTTTCCAATCGGGAAACCGACAACGACGCCCACAACTTACTTACAAGAAAGTAAGTATTATTCAAAAAATTAAGGCATTATGTCGGCTCAAAGAACCTATACATACAATACCTTATTACTTTAAGTAAGTATATATTAAAAAAAAGGAAATTATCGTGTTTACGTTTACTTATTAATTAATTTCATGATTTGCCTAACAACCTTTGGGTAAAGATCTCGGTCTAAAACACGTCTGTACTGCAATGCGCCTTTTATCGCAGAAAGGATAGTTGCCGCTAATTCTTCAACTTCTTCGCCGTTTACTGATGCCTTATCAGTATGTGCTTCTGACAATATATGAATCATAACATTTAGTTCCAACTGACTTACTTCTTGTAACTTATGACGAATTTGATCCGGAAGAGATCCAACATCAGCTTGTAAAGATGATATCGCACAAATTTCATTATCTGAAAAAGGTTCTACTTGCTTAACAATGAAATGATTAATCTTCTGAGTCACTGTCAATGTTGAATTTTTCAAAAACATATCTAACTCGTTTAAATCTTGCATGATCAAGCTTGTTACTGCGATTCCTAGATCCTCCTTCTTCTCAAAATGATAATGAATCGCTGCTCTAGATATTCCTAACTGATGGGCGATTTCATCATATCCGAGCGCGAGGTAACCTTTTTCGCGAATTAGATTAACGGCAAGCTTCACGATTTGAGTTCTTTTGTTTTCCATGAAGGGATTGTAACTTACAGGTAAGTAAGTGTCAAGCCGCCACCTTCGGCCGTGTACGAATAACCATTTCACCCACCAGGAGCAGCAATATGATCGAACTGTATATACTAATCGTATAGCTGTCCGCATAGGACAACCCTAACCCCTTATGGAAGAACGAAGTCAGCAGATGAATGGAGAAATTCGTAAAAACGAATGTGTAACTTCTGATCATCCATTTCCGATGTTGGTTTACTTGCTTTTTCCTGATTTTCACAATTGCCATGATAGTCATGAACAACCATATGATATTTAACAAATTAAAAGCCACGCTGCTGGTCTTCCCGCCCGTTGCATACGGCGCCATGTAACCAGACGTGAGGTCAACGATCATGACGGATACGACGTATAAATAGCCATTCAAGCGGTGGAACCTGCGGTATTTCTTAAAGCTCAAAGATGAGAAATTCATCGCACCCGCGATCATCGCCAAGCAAGCAAATGCGACATGCACGTGCATCACCTTCAGCCAGACAGCGACATTTAAAGCTCGTTTAAGCTCAATTTTACGGCTTAGGAATCCTGTTGCTCGCGTATCGAGAACGAAGTTGGTGTAAATAACATACACAATTAATACCACTGTGGCGAACAACATCAGTAGATAAGCATTTTTTCTATTGAGCATTTCTATAACCTTTCTCTAATTAGTCCATTCCTACATTGTAACATTTCTCGCACATCAACATAATTGGAGAATCGCCTGAATGACGGACTGCACATCATCCGAATTTTTGATTACAAAAAGATGATCTGCCTCACCTTCTTTTGGGTCAGCGATGCCAGCTTTATGAGATTCAGCCTGTTGCCGAATCAGTACTTCCTCAAAAGATGAGGCACTCCTGAATATAGCTTTACTGCGCTGACTATCCGCAACTCGGGCCTGAAGGATATGATCTGGGATATCAAAATTAACTAGGACACTCACGAATCCTTGATTATGAAAATGTGCAAGCAAATCCAATCGACCTTTGCGAGAGCGGTTTGAGTTGCATAGAATGAGATGCACATCTGTCTGATTAACTGCATAATTTACGATTGTTTGCGTAATGGCGTACTTAATCGCGTTTGGTCCTTGTTTGGGAAGTAAGGTCTTGTAGTAGGTATTGATGAACTCTGCATGATTATCCTGGTCTATCACTAGGGAGTTGGGCAACTGTTGTTCTAAACTTTTGGCAAATGTAGTTTTGCCGCTATGTGTTTTTCCAACCGTTATTATCACTAATCTTTTCATGTAAGCAGCTCCATTCTTATCTAAAAATCTAGCAGAAATCCGGCATAGGATTTACGGAACTACAGTCCTCTATTTGAAATAAAATAAGCCATTTCCTCTCCAAGCGGAACTACAGGCTCTTATTTGTCCTCCATGACACGTTTTTCAGGTGAAATTGAAAAAATAGCGGAACGTAGTTCCCCTTAAACTTGGAATATTTGAGGCTTATTGAAATAGCGGCGTGTAGTTCCCCCAATCTGCCAAAACAGTTTAAAAAAGACCCGCAGCAGCGAGCTGAGGGTCTAAACTTTCAAACCTTATGGAAGCACATTGCCTGCTGCACGATAAATCTCATACCATTCCTGACGTGTCAAGTGGACATCGCCCGCTTTACAGCAATCCAATAAGCGGTTAATGTTCATCGTGCCAGTAACTGGCTGCATCCGCGCTGGGTGGCGTAATAGCCATGCGATGGCAATCGTGGTGTTGCTCACTTCGTATTTTTCCGCGATCTCATCAATTTTCAGATTCAGCTCGGGGAACTTCTCGTTTCCAAGGAATACGCCTTCGAAGAATCCGTATTGGAAAGGTGACCAAGGCTGAACGGTGATGTCGTTCAGTCTGCAATAATCAAGCACGTTGCCGTCCCGGTTCACTGCGGATTCATTCAGCATATTCACATTCATGCCATTGGAAATCATCGTGGAGTTCGTGATGCTTAATTGCAATTGATTGGCTACAAGCGGCTGCTTGACCGATTTCTTCAACAATTGAATTTGCATCGGAGTTTGGTTGGAAACACCGAAATGTCTAACTTTTCCTGAGCTTTCAAGAAGATCAAACGCTTCGGCAACCTCTTCCGGTTCTACTAAAGCATCTGGACGATGCAAAAGCAGAATGTCCAAATAATCGGTTTTCAGGCGCTTCAGGATATTGTCTACGGATTCCAAAATATGTTCTTTCGAGAAATCGAACATACCTTTCCGGATTCCGCATTTGGATTGCAGAATGATTTTCTCACGAATATCATCGTTCATATGAATGGCATCGGAGAAGATTTCTTCACAAGTGCCCCCACCGTAAATATCTGCATGGTCAAAGAAATTGGCTCCTGCATCCAGCGCTGATTGGACGAAGCGCTCCGCCTCATTTTTTTCCAATGAATTAATCCTCATACAGCCTACTGCAATAACCGGAACTTCTAAGTTGCTTGTACCAAGTTTCATCGTTCTCATTGTGCTAAACATCCTCCTTCAAGGCTTCCATACTGTTCATTCATTTATGTAACAATACCATTGTCACACATTAGGCTAGTAGTTATCAAGAATTGCGGTTACTAATTAATTTTAAGTTATTGTTACTTCTACTGCTGCTTCCTTGAGCGCTTCGCTTAATTCCTGATCGGGGGTCTGATCCGTGACAATACGGTTAACGGTATTCAGACTCGCGAATGAAAACAAATCCTGTTTTCCGAACTTCGAATGATCCATTACCATCATAGTTTCGGCTGCCTGGCTTATGACAAGACGCTTAATTTCTGCCTCGTACATATTGGAATTGCTATACCCATGTTTTGCTGTTACGCCGGTCGTTCCTATAAAAGCCTTGTTGAATGCCATTTTGGTCAACGCTTCAACGGCAACAGGTCCTACCAATGTGGAGGTTTGGTCCACCAGCATGCCGCCGATAACGATCGTCGAAATCTGCTTGCCTTGCAGCTCTGCAGCTATATTGAGCGCATTCGTAACAACCGTAATATTCAATCTCGGCTGTATATATCTAGCGACCTGCAGCGTTGTCGAACCTCCATCGAGGAAGATGGCGTCTCCCGGCTGAATCAGCTGAGCGGCTAACTGTCCGATCCGCTTCTTCTCTTCTAGATTAACGCCTGTCCGTTCATGCAAAGCAATATCATGGCCGACGAATATCGCGCCACCGAACGTTCGCTTGATGTGCCCCCACTGCTCTAGCTTCTCCATATCTCTGCGCAGGGTCATCTCAGTAACGTCGAACATGTCTTTCAATTCCGCAATTTTCACTTCACCTTGAACAGCCATGTGATCCAGAATAAGCTGCTGCCGCGGATTAATTTGGTTGTACATGTTAAAGCCTCCGTATTCTTACTCTACTCCTCTTCTTCCATGAGCGGCGTCCGTACAATGCGAGGATCTGTAAAAAGATCATACTCATCCCGACTGGTGCTGGAAAATTCCGAAATGACCGCTCCATTATCTCCTGCTTGAAACCAGTGCTTGATCCCAGGGTTTATCGTGTACTGCTCACCAGGATGCAATTCTATTTCGTGTAAAACCGAATAATAAGCTTCACTTCCTACGGGGATTATCGCTTTCAGGCTCTCCGCCGCCGAATCGCCCTCCACATACAGAAAAACCTGTCCGGAGCGGCAGCGGAACGTCTCCATTTTGCCGGGATCCTCACCTACTGGTGGATGTAAATGCTCTGGACAAGTTTGCCGTGGAAAAAGAACGAGTTCTTTGGCGCAATAACGATCGGTATTGATATAGGTCACTAATTCAAGCCCCTGTATGTCCAATTGCTCGAGTCCGAAACCAGCTACTTCAATATTTCTAGTTTCCTCCTCTGTCAGCACAATGCCGCTTTCTTTCAGAATATGTGCTGCCCGCGACTGCGCTTGACTTATTTCACTTTTTTTCATCGCTTACATTCTCCCTTCGGCTATTTTATGATGTGGTCCAATCCAAATCTGCTGACCGTTCATTGACCAATTTGTCAGATCCAGCTTCATTTCATGTTGTTTCCACCCGCTATCCATCCGTTCCCATACCTTACTCCCATGGGGAATGCCGCTGACAGCGTCTGCCTGCTCCACATTAAACGCGCCGACACCTACTGCCGTCTGGAGCGTCTTTTCAAGCTCAAACCCTTGTAATAGACCATATATAAAACCCGCAATTGTACAGTCGCCGGCTCCTGTAGTACCAACAACGTCAACTTGAAAACACGCTGCGATCATTTCGCTGTCCAACCAATTTGCTAGTAGCTCCTTCGAAAGCAAACATGGTCCGATCGTAGATAAACGATTAACTTCCTTGGTGGTACGCACGTATAGGCCGTGTTCTCCCAACTTCAAGCCAACAATGGCGGCACCCATTTCCAGCAGCTCTTCAGCAAGCTCAGAAAGGAAATCCCCTGTCGCATACGTCAGCAAATCCCCCGAGTTAGATACTTTCATCCATGTTTCGTACCGATCCCGATGCAGCATGTAAACAATTTCCTCAAAACTGGGCAAACAAACATCCACATACGGCAATGCTCCGGTTAAAATAGTGCGCCAATCCGCACAGCCAGCCTCCGTCTCCGGGTCGGGTTTCGCCAAATCAAGAGATACGGTTAGTCCTTGCTCCTTGACCTTTTTTAATAACAAGATCAGCTCTTCCCCGTTGTTCTTATACATGCTGCGCATGAGCGGCGGATAACCGAAATGAAATAAACGAGCCCCCTGCAGCTGCTCGGTCCTAAGATCATCGGCTGAATAGGAATCGTTTGCCCCTGTCGCATGTAGAAAGATACGATCCGTCTGCGGAGGACTAATCACAATGGTATAGGAGCTGCTTGCATCCGGAGTTATAATCATGCCCTCCGTTAACGTCGGACTGTACTTGTTCAGAATCGAGAGGATCGCCTCACCAAATAAGTCTTTGCCTACTTTCCCCATCAAACTTACCTGGCAGCCAAGCTGATGCAGGGCAATTCCCGTATTGGATACAGCGCCTCCTGTCGAGACAACGGCTTTGCCGACATCCACAAGTTTGCCGGGAACGAACAACGTTTCCATTCTTGCAGGTTTGCCATGAATCGTGGGAATAATATCCAAACAAATATGTCCGGCTACAATCACTTCCGCTTGGCTCCCGCTCACGATTAGTTCCTCCAGTCGATGGCCATCGTTTGGCCTGTTCGATTCGATTCCAAGGCTGCGGTAAAAATAATATGACTGCTGTTCGCTTCCTCTGGTGTGACGCAGTGGAAAGATGGGCGGGAGGACGGATGATGTACCAGCTCATCACAAAAGGCAGCCCACATCTGAAGAATAGAATCGGAGAAGCCGAATTCAAATATGCCTCCCGTTATCGTACTATACGCTGACTTATAAGGCGCATCCACGATATGCCAAGCTTGAACTCCGCCAGGTGTATAGGGCAAATAAGCAACCTGCTTCGGGTTCTTCGTCGTAAACTCGGCCGAGAATTCAGTCCCTGTTATGCGGATGAACCAAGTATTCGCGTGGCCCGGCGCGATTCGTTTCATCGACAGCATCATTGGAAATTGCTGGCTCTCAGTTCGCACATCACAAGCGAGTATGGCATTGTCCCAAGTCTCGCACGGCACCAAATTTCCCTGTCCGTCTGGACGGTTAGGCACGATGTTGGACAACAGCGCCCTCACGGTTTGAGGTTTCCAGCCAAAACGCATCGGAAGATGCAGCACATGCATGCCTAAATCGCCCATGCAACCATACTCCCCGTTTGTTGCGATTCTTCGCTTCCAGTTAATCGGCTTCGCTGGGTCCAGATCGCTGGAGTGCCAAAATCCTGCCTCTACTTCGATGATTTTACCGAACTTATGAGTCTCTACCCATGCCACAAGCTGCTGAGCTCCCGGGAAAAAGGGAAATTCCGAAGAGCATCTCACAATCACATCCGGGTTATCTGCAATGGCTTGCTGAATCCGCTCATTCGCTTCTTGATCGATGCCGAACGGCTTTTCGCCTAATAAATGTTTGCCGGACTTGATAATATCGATATAAATTTGAGCATGCAGGTTATGCGGAACTGCGCAATAAATGGCATCTACCCTTGGGTTAGCAAGTAGTTCTTTATAATCCGTGCAGGCTTCTTCCACGCTGGGTACATGCTCTTGAAACCACGCCGTTGCTGCAGGGTTGGCATCACACACGGCTACGATACTTGGGGCAAAATCAACTTCAGTCAAATGACACCAGCGAGCCGCGGCGCTTGCAAATTCTTTGCCCATAAGTCCGCAGCCGATCACACCGAAACGAATGATTGTTTTGGCCATGCCGACATTCTCCTTTGACAACAATATCTAGCGTTTTAACTGATCTAGTGCTTGTTCGGCGGTTGCTCCATGGTGAACAATGGACATCAAAGCTTGGGTCATGCCTGCAGGATTCGGATGTTGGACGACGTTGCGGCCATATACGATGCCTGAAGCTCCTTGTTTCATCAGCTCAACCGTTCGTGTCATAATCTCTTCATCGCTTGCCCGGCCTCCTCCGCGTACAAGCACAGGAATCCCGGAAGCAATCTCGATCACCCGCGCGTATTCCTCCACATGGTCACATGGATCAGCTTTGATGACATCCGCCCCCAGCTCAACGGCCTGCCTGACGAGAGGAACAATTTTGTTGATATCTCCATCTACCAGATAACCCCCCTTTTCCGCATTTGCCATCATGACGAGCGGTTCCACCATCAAAGGCATCGCATACTTCTCACACGCCGTTTTGAGGAGGGAGATGTTTTTCACACATTGGTAATGAAGTTCTGGTTGATTGGGTAAAAGCAGTAAGTTGACACAAACGGATACGGCATCCATCCGAACGGCTTGTTCAATCGCATTATGTATGAGTTCGCTGAATAAGAAATGAGGTAGCACGTTTCCATAAACATTAGCAGCATCAGCACGCAAAACGAGCCCAGGTTTCTGGCTTCCTGGTATTGATTGGAGATGCCGCGCCTGACCGATGCTGAGCTGAATACAATTCGGACCTGCTTCTACGATTGTCTCAATAGCCTTCTTCACATTTTCAATACCGGATAAAAACGTAATTTCATTGAAAAATCCGTGATCAATAGCAACGTCAAAACATTTTCCCTGCTCGCTGAACATACGGTTCAGTCTTGGTTTTAGAAAAGACATCCTCATGACTCACTCCTTTTATTGTTATTTTATAACACGAAATGTTCGTTTACAACATTTAATAGAAATAAAAAAGAGCAGCATCATGCTGCTCCCCTCTTCCGTTCTGACACTTGACCGCATCACTTCTCACAAGCAACGCCATCGTTATCTTTATCAAGTTTAGAACTATATCCTGGTTGACCTCTCTTGATATTAAACGCGCCGGCGGCTTTGGCTTCCGTGCAATTGTTATAATAAACGTTCGATTCTGTCGTGGCTGTTGGCTTCACTGTTGATGAAGGCGCAACTGTAGCTGCAGCGGTTGGGGCTGCTGATGGACTTTCTTTAGCTTTCACAACATTTTCGTGATACCCGTCCTCTTGGGCGTAATTCTCAACACTCCAAATGTTGACTCCTTTAAGTTGTGCTGCCTTCTGGATGTCACGAAACTTATCGACATATTTAACATTCGGCGGGTAGATATAGGCTACTCTGGCGTACCCATTTTCGAGCAGCATTTCATTGAACATTTTATCCCCTATGTATAAATAACAAAGTAACCTACCGTACTTATCCCGCTCGGATACGTCTAATTCCAAACGCACCTCTTGATCCGTTAACGTATCCTTGGCGAACTTGGATGCTTCCAGAGCAAACGGTTGAACAGGTTTCTCCGGGTCTACACTCTCAGGCGTATCCACCAGCAATAATCGGATTGTCTCTTCTTTTACTTTTCCCGATTCATTAAATGACACCTTCATAGTATCCCCATCAACTACGCGCACGATCTTCGCTGGTATCATCTTACTGCCCGTTGGTACCGGTGTAACCGTTGATACTGGTGTAACCGCTGGTGCAGGACTAGGTGATGGCGAGGTTGTGGTACGAATCGCTGTTTCTTGCGAACATCCTGTAACGATACAAATGACCAAAACAATTGTACTTATAAGAACCTTTTTAACCTTTTCATGCAGCATTTGATGACCTCCAAGTATGACTGATCTATACGACTCAGCCATTATAACAAATAGTGGGATTAGAAAATACAATTTACATAGAAATAAGGTTGATCCTTAGTCTTAGTAGACCAATGGACCAACCTTATTTTTCTAAAGAATGTTAGGCAGGCTGTGCTGCTTTTCTCCAAGTAGACCGAAGGTACGCAATCGCACACACGATGGCGAGAATCACAATCAGCGTAAGGCCCCAGTAAATATTGCTGTAAGCATGCGCTAATGGAAGATCCTTCTGCCAAACAAGGGCACTAGCCGTTGCTGCAACTCCAAATGCGCCGCTAAAAAATTGCAGGAGCTGAAATAACCCAAGTCCAGATGCGATCTGGGAAGGAAGAAGCAATCTCGACATTTCATTGGAGATGCTGCTCGTTAAGATCGTATAACTTACGCTCATTAACATGTAGATGATCATAATGGAATAGAACGATATGCCCTCGAACAAGGCGAAAAGGATCACAGAGGCCAGAAGAAGCAGCGGCGTATAACGAATGATTGAGCTGTTGCCGCGTGAATCAATGATACGACCGACTTTACGGGAAATGATCATCGCAAGAGCTGATCCAGGGAAAATCACCAAACCTGCTTGAATCGCACTTAAGTGATACTGTTTAACAAGAATTTGGGGCATGAGGAACAAGGTTGCGAAGCTGCACAAATACGCGGCCACCCCTACTGCTCCTAAAATAAGAAACGAACGATTCGCAAATAACGACGGAAGTACGAAAGGATCTTTTGCGGATCGAATGCGAATAATAAAGAGAACTATCGATACAAGCCCGGCTAAGAGCGCTATGATTGAATGGTTCGTTAAGAATAAAAGAAGTCCAGTCGTACCTATACCAATAAATAACGCGCCTAGTGCATCGAAGGAACCTTTGCGTGGTTCTTCTTTTGGAATCAACTTCATATAAAAAGGCACGAGCACCAAAGTTACCGCCGTCACGACAAACAAGAGATGCCAGCCTAAAAATTCAACGATAAATCCGCCTACAACAGGTCCGAAGCCGAGTCCAAACGCGACCGAAGACATGATCAAGGCCATCGCCTTACCTCGACGTTCCAAAGGAATGTAACGGGATAATAATACTAATGACAAGGCTGGAATTGAACCCGCTCCGGAGGCTTGAAGAATGCGGACAATGAGCAGAACAGCAAAGCTGTTACTGAACAATCCCATGATGGCCCCGATACTTAGCGACAAGATTCCGATAACGAAAAGTCGTCGTATAGGAACGAAATCGGCCAACCGACTATAAGTAATAGATGAGATCGCGAATACGATGGAATAACCCGTTACGATCCATGAAGTGGATGCAGCTGTGAGTTGGAACGCTTTGGCCACATCTGGTAATGCTAAGTTAAACATCATCGTGTTCATGATGACGAGTACTATCGTTAAGCCGAGTAGAAAGAGAACGACTCCTTCTTTTTTGATGCCACTGCTCTCTTGTTCATTGTTTCTCTCCTGTATCTTTTGCATGGCGTTAATTCGCCTCCCCATCCAATATTATAATTCGATAATTATCGAACAATAGAATAATAACATGAGTTATGCTATAATACAATCGTTAACCCGAAATAAATAAGGGGGCTCTAGAATGAAACATTTACATCATCCAGATATCGCAGACATTCATTTGTCCACCGTCTTATATGCTTTGAGTGATCCAATACGTTTATATGTTGTCTCTGAACTCAGCACTTTGAACGAGCAAGCTTGCGGCGACTTCCAAGTACCTGTTGTTAAATCAACCATGTCTCACCATGCTCGGACTTTAAGAGAGGCCGGTGTTGTGAATATTCGCGTCCAAGGCACTCAGCGGCTTGTATCGCTGCGAACCGAGGATTTAGAAATACGATTCCCAGGCTTGCTTACATCTATTCTTTCTGCTTATGATGCTTCCGATGAGAAAAAGCGGCTTTTTTGTCCAGAGCAGGGATGACTGCCACTGGGGAACTGAGTGGCGGCCGACTGGTCGACAACTGCTGGAGAACGGATGGCCAGCAATGCGAGTTTCTCACCTGCTGACCAGGAAGCGTGTGACAAATATGCGCATGAATAAGTGAAAGCGCCTAATCGACCACTTCTCCCTCGCACAGCAACGTTAAAAAAGGAGCTAAGCGCATAAAGCCGCTTAGCTCCTTTTCAGTCCATTATTTTACTCAGCTGGAAACCCCAATCGTCACAATTTCACTAGGGCCAACCGGCAGAGTCAAACGTCCTGCAGCATCCGTATCCAGACGCTCACCGTGCTCCTCCAAGATCGTGCTTTTATAGAAATAGTAATACGGCGTATTAGAATTAAGCTTCAATTCAGCGGGGTGAGATCTCATGTTGTACCAACGCAGCAGCAGATCGCCTGTGCCTTCATTCATCTTCAGCGAGGAGAAAGCCATATCTCCGCTTTCCCACGCGAATGGTGAATACGTTGGAGCAATGCTTCCCGTGTGAATACCCGTCTGACTCAACATCCACGGGATTTGGAACTGGTAAGCCTCCGCATAAGCAGCAGACTGCATGTTTGGATCACCACTGTACGGAATGATCTCCATGCGAACCGTGTGCTCTCCTAAACACTGCGCCTCCGGTGTTGGGAACAGGCCCCAATCGCCAAGCTCGCCAACCGCACGAAGCAATGTCACAGCAATCGTATTGCGTCCATCCTGCAGAACTTCGTATTCATTCAGACCAAGGTTCGCAACAACAAGGCCATCTCCCGCTTCACTGACATCAACAAAAGCCTGTTGATGCTGGGTATTGCTCGGATTTTCCCATTCCGTTGCCGGTTTATTGCCCCGCTGCGGGATTTCAAACATAGAGTCCACCTGGTGAACACTCGTGTTCAAGTCCGTAGGGAAAAGCATCCGCAGACGATGGTCTTTTGCCTGATTATTGAATGTCGCTTCGATCTCTACGCCTTTGCCGCCACGGCTCAAAGAAACAACCGTACGGATCGTCATAGGCACCATACGCGTGGAACGCTGTGCTTTACGATGCGGGAAGTAGACCAGATCGCGCTGCTCTTCATCCAGCTTCTCATCGGCTGACGCAGGGATGGCCCATTCGTGAATGATTTCGATAGCAGCCCGATAAGCCGTATCTTGCAATACGCGAATTTGCGCGGCAGTCCCCTTCGTCGTAAGCGGCATTTCGCCGTCGGGTTGTTTGTACATATACTCGTTACCAATATCCCCGGTATTCTCGTATACACCCAAATCGCGATACGTACGGCCACTCTTTTTATCCACAAGTGTGAACGATCCGTCATCCGCAATTGCGATTTTCAGCGCGGCATTTTCTAATACACGCTCTCCAGTTAGTAGCGAAGCCCCCTCAACCGTCGACTCCCTTTTCACCCAAGCATACGTTTTCAGACCTAAGGCAGGAACCTTCTCCGCCTCAAAAGTCAGCTTCACCTTGCGGCTCATATACGGCTGACGGAATTTGTCATCCGGCAAATCGTAGCCGAACTGCAATCCGAGATCTTCCACGGTGCAGGAAAGCTCAGTTCCCTGCTCGTCCACGAGTACTCGCCCAGTCATATCCGCTTCCTTAGCAATTCGGCTTGCTTCTTCAAGCTTATAGCCATCACGGAAATATAGACGAAGCGCGTCAATCTCGATTGTGACAACGCCCGTACGTTCCCAACCTGTCGTATTGAAAACAACCACTGGTAATGCGTCCGCGTCTGTATCCGCAAAGTTCGTAGTATCAACCGCGTCAGCAAGTGCGCGGGTGCTATCTGCCACAATCGCTTCAGCCACGTGCCGGCTTTTCTCGAAGCGAGTGACCATTTCACGATGCACTTCATCTACACTGCACCCACAAATACTGTCATGCGGATGGTTCTGCATAAGCGTTTTCCAAGCATAAGTGAATAGATGATGCGGGTATTTCTCCCCAACACCAAGGGTATGTGCGAAAGCAGCCAGTGGTTCGGCAACTTTCTCCAACATCGCTTGCCCTAGCTGATTCATCTGCTTCAAATAAACACGCGCTGAAGCGGTGTTCACCAGCGTCGACCAGCCGTCCGTGCGTTGGCTGCGAAGCTCCCCTTTTACTGTAGAAAGCTCGTGGTTCAAAGAACGCTGAACAGACTGCAAATAATCGTTAAAATTCGAATGAATAAATACCGTGTCCGGATACAGCTCACGTGCGGTTTGAATCGCCTCCGGCAAGTCAAGCTGGATCGGTTGATGATCGCAGCCATTCATGAAGAGCAGGTCACTTGTCGAAGCGTATTTCTCAGCATCAGACAGCTTCCGCTCCCAATATGCCTTCGCGTCTTCGAGATCCACAGGAACTTCATTACCGTTCGAGTACCAGTTGGCAAATAGAATGCCAAGGACCTTGGAACCATCCGGTCCTTCCCACATCAGTTCAGAGAACGATGATTCATAATCGCCATCAGAGACGGTGTTGTTAAAGCCTGTAGGCTTGACCCCACGGCCGAATAGCGCGTTTGTAATCCCGGATTGCTGCATCAATTGCGGCGTTTGACCGACAAGTCCGAACGTATCCGGAAAGTAGCCGATTTTGGCAACAGAGCCGTATTTTCTCGCATCTTGATGTCCAATCTGCATGTTGCGTACATTAGCTTCACCGCTAGTGAGGAAAGCATCCTGCAGAATATACCAAGGACCGATGATAATCCGGCCGTCTTGGACATATTTTTCCAGTTTCCCCTTCTGATCGGGTCTGACTTGCAAGTAATCCTCTATAATAATCGTTTGACCATCCAAATAAAAACTGCGATAGTTCGGATCGTTATCTAATTTATCCAGCAAAGTGTCCACCAATTTAACAAGGCGAACATGATGTTTCTCGTAAGGTAAATACCATTCCCGATCCCAGTGTGTATGGGAAATGATATGAGCTGTTCTTTTGGTGCTCATGGCTTAGCTCCTCTCAATTTGAACTTCATCAGGCCGATATACGGAAATAATTTCGCCCTCGGAATTTGCTGCAAAGAGCACCGAGCGCTCTTTCTCCAAGGTAAAAGTATAGGTGGCCCCGCTATCTGTATCTGTCACTTCAATGTCCGCGTCCCAGGCAAATTCGGATACAAATACGTACAGGAATCCTTCCTGATAACGCAGCTTCCTTCCGTATACGCCAGCGATTTCGCCGCCTTGCTTCCAATGCAAGCCGCTGTCGCAGCCTGCTGCTTGAATCGCGTAGCGATAGAGCTCAAGCACGGTGTCCGTCCGTTCGTTCAGCTCAACGGGCAGCGGACTCCAGATCAGCTTGCCTTCTCCAAGCGGAATCTCGACGACCGCATCTCCCCGGCCGTCCCCAGCGGGTGAACCCGCGCTCGATGTGCGTACTTCCTTCGCCACCTCGGCAATGCGGCGCTGGCCAAAGGATACCGGCAGCTTAGCGCCTTGCAGCAGCAGCATTTCTTCCCGGCGCACATTCTGAAGCTCCGCTTCTCCCAGTACATCCGTTAAGCGCGACGTTTGCTTCCAGTAGGCATCAAGGCTTATCGGACCCGTTGCAAGCAGCGTCGCCCCCGTAGTCTTGACGATATCTAGCAGCTTATGCCAAGCCTGCTCATCGATGTTATGCGCGCTCGGAAGCACAATCAGCTTCGGCGGTTGGTCCATGAGCACATCCAGATGATACTCCGAAGCTGCTCGCAGCGGCATATTCATCTGGTACGTTAACACACGAATCATTCGCGTGGTCGCATCGAAGGCCAATTTCCGATTCGAGAAATCGTTCGAATAAGGGAAAATCGCCGCAATGTCTTCTAGTTGCCGATCCTTGAATAAGTCTCTGATTTCGGCCATAAAACGTCCGAAATCATAGGAAACATCGGCTTCCGGCTTCTCCGTGCCGTCCGCGCGAAGCGCACCGATATGCGATTCGTTCGCATTATCCATATAGAAGTTCGTATTCCAAATCCAGTGAATGGCGCCAGCGCCGCCGGTAGCGAATGCGTAGGCATACTTGCGTTCCAGCATACTCCGCAGTTCGTTCTCCGAACGTTTGGCGCGTCCATCAGGCGTCTCCACGTACATGATGCCTGTTTCTTGAATGACATTAGGCTTGTTATGTGTTTTGGCAAAAATTCCGTCCCAAACGAGGTTGTCGTTCAACCACCACGAATGAACAGTCGTATAGTCGACGGCTTCCTGGTAAAAGAACGGCGACGGCCGCTGCGCACCAAGCGCCTCGTCCTGACCGACCACGACAAGGTGATTCGGACAAATTTCCTTGATTGTATCGTAAAGCTCCTTCGCCCAACGATTATGCATATCCATCGAGAATAAGCAGTAATCGAGCCAGCGGGTTCCCTTTTTGGCCCGGTGCATATCCTGCACGTCAAAGTTGATTTCATCCGCCTCAGGAACAACAGCCGCTTCGAATGTCGGAAGCTGCTGCGGCGACATATTCCACCGCTCTTGAAGGAGCGTAATGCTTTCATGACGCTGCTTGAGCCAAGCTGTGAACGCTGCCTGCTCGAAAGCGTCCCGACTGGAACGAGGTCCATTCGCAAAAATTTGCGCCGGATCGAACATGGAAGGCTCATTGATCAGGTCCCAATCCACGTGCGTAGACTCACGGTGACGCGATACAATCGAGCGGATAAACCGCTTCTGCGCTTCTACGCTTTGCGGATCCAAGTACGGATTGACGCCTTCCCAGGTCTCCGGTGTAAAGGAGAAGAAGGTAAACGTCACCTGCAGATTATGCTTTTTCGCCGTTAAGAAGAAGGCATCGATTGCTCTCAGCACTTCCTCGGAAGCATGGCCGTCTACTTGCATAACATTACGGTACGCCGTCCAAATACCTGTACGAATCCAGTTAATGCCCGCTTTCGCCATCTGAGCCATATCTCGGTCCCATACGTCCGCGTTCGGCAGGAAGAGAAATTTGCGAGCGACGTCGGAGGTCATATACGTCATGCCGACTACAGGCAGCGGACGCCCATCTTTGATGAAGTAATCGCGATCACAGGTGATCGGAGTGCCTTCGGCTAGGAGAATGGGGTCGTTGCCCCAAAAGCCCTGGCGAAGCTCACGTCTCTCTCCATCCTCAGCCACGGCCACACACGTTACACGATACAAGCCGCGCTCAATCGTTAATAGCACTGGAATTCGCACAATATTGAATTCCTTGTTCACTGCAGCTGTCACATGATGCGTCCAGGTCGCCCTATCGCCATCTTCGCGTTCTACAGTTAAATCAAACTTCCATGTTTGAGAAGGCGCTTTGACTTCTGTTCCGTTCCTTCCCATAAGCTGCGTTTGAAGCGTCAGCACCGCATGCTCGCCAGGCTCATAGCTGGCATAATTCGGCTTGATCGACAGCTCCGTTACCCCTTTTGCGCAAAATGCAGCCCACGCGATCAAGGCCTGAGCTCCGCCATCATGCCAGAACCCAGCGCTGAGCGGAACATTGACAAATAACCAACGCGAACCCACAAAATCGCCGCGGGAGTTCTCCCATAGAACAACAGGTGCTGCAACTTCGCGGCCTTCCTTGGAGATGCCCTTTAGGAGAGGAAAAATCTGCGTGCTCATCGTTCCAGCTGCACCCATTTGATGAGGTAAATCACTGTTGCGCGTCGTATGCGGCACCATATTCCATGTGTCTGCGACTGCGAACAACGATTCTTGCTCCTTCAGCAGCGGCAAAGTATCTAAAGCCGCATAGCTGAGAATCGGACTCGACTCGACCCGAAGCATCTCATGGATGAATAACTGCTGATGATAAGCAGTTTGTTCCGTTTCCACCTGCCAGCCGTCACCCTCGCGGCGAACTGGCCGCTTGAAGGCTGCTCCGCCGACGCTGAGTAATCCTCCGCCGCGCTTCAAGAACGCTAGAATGTCCTGCCAAGCGGATTTAGGGAAATACGGAGCGTGCAGATTAACGAAGCATCCTCCCTCCGCTTGCCGAAGCACTTCAGCAAGTGAGTCAGCATTTGCAAGAATTGCGCCTTGCGCTGTCAGCTTTGACGTCGGAACTTCAAGTGATGCACGGATCGGGAAATCCGAATCATAGAAAATGACGATAGGGCGACTTGGGCTCATAGCAAGCCTTCCTTCATCGCTTTATACACGAGCTGGGAGAACAGACTGTTCGACCAAGCGAACCATTTGCGCGTAAAAATGGTTGGATCATCGACATGAAAGCCTTCATGCATATAGCCAGTGTCTGCGTCCGTCGCTTCGAGCATAGCGATCATCGCTATCTTCTCTTCTGCTGTGGAGGCCGTAATTCCTTGCATGGACAAAGCCATATGCCAAATATAATTATCCGGTGTATGCGGACTGCCGATCCCTTTCGCCACTTTACCTTCGAAATAGAACGGATTTTCCTTACTAAGCGCGAATCGTCTTGTATTCTGATAGATCGGATCGTCAGCAGATACATAACCCAGGTATGGAATCGACATGAGTCCAGGTGTACCTGCGTCATCCATCAAACAGTAATTGCCGAAGCCGTCGGTCTCGTAAGCATAGATGGGCCCAAACTCCGGATGACGATAGATGCCATAGAGTTTAATCCCGTGATCAATATCCGCTTCCAGCGCTTTCAACTCATTCAGGAAGTCGATATCTCGGAACACCCACTCCGCGAATTCTTGCATATGACGCAAAGCAACAACCGCGAACATATTTGCAGGTACGTTGTAATGGAAATCGCAGGCATCATCACTCGACCGGAAACCTGACCAAACCATACCGGTATAATTTACAGGCATCCCCAGCCCGTTATTGCGCAGCGAATCGGTCGGAATTCCGTTATTCCGCGTAAAACGATAAGGTGATTGCTCGAAGTGATGCTGTTCCGTCTTGAAAAGCTCATAAATTTTAATCATCGCAGCTTTAAAGCCAGCATCGAAGATATCCGTTAGCTCTGTTTCCTTCCAATAGGCATAGGCCAGACGCATCGAGAAACACAGGGAATCGAGTTCAAATTTCCGTTCCCACACCCATGGCGACATCTCAGTCTTATCTGCTTTGTTCCAATGCCAATCGTTTGCCGATTCGTTAAAAGCATTCGCGTAAGGGTCAATATGAATATATTGCATATGCCTTTTAATTAAGCCGCTAAGAATGCGTTGAAGATCCGGGTCGTTTTTGGCAAACGGTACATAGTGCATCACCTGTTCAACGGAATCGCGCAACCATGAGGCAGGGATATCCCCCGTAATGACGAAAGTCGTTCCGTCCTCCATCAGCTTCGTTGTCGTCTCCAGCGTGTTAGGGAAACAGTTTTTAAATAATTGCAGAAGCTTAGGACGATGCGCCAGCTTCTCTTCGGCTTCCGCTAATACCTCTTGAATCGCCTGTGGCAATTCCAGCTTTGGCATTGGAATTTTCGGCAGTCTGAATTGTTCCATGGTAAGTCCTCCAAAATAGTTATGATTAACAAATGTTGTATGATTTCGTCTGTCTTACTCTTTCACTGCTCCGATAGTCAAACCTTGAATAAAGTATCGTTGGAAAAACGGATACGCGAAGATAATCGGTCCCGTTGCAAGCACAACCATCGCCATTCGCGAAGTGTCCTGCGGCAGCGATTGCAGCAAGCCCACACCAATGGATGGATTGCTCGTATTTTGCAGCAAGAACTGCATACTGTTCTCGATCCGCATAAGCATTGATTGCAAAGGCACAAGATTGGGTGAATCGATATAGAGCAGTGCATTAAACCAATCATTCCAGTACCCTAATGTACTGAACAAGCCGATCGTAGCCAGTCCCGGAAGCGAAAGCGGCAGCACCAATTTGACGAAAATACCAAACTCACCGGCGCCGTCGATTTTCCCGGATTCAATGATCGCATCAGGCACGGACGTGACGAAGAAAGTTCGCATAATCATGATGTAGAAGGCATTTCCGGCAAGCGGCAAGACGAGTGCCCACAAGGAATCCTTAAGTCCCATTAATTGCGTAACAACAATATAGGTTGGCACGAGGCCACCATTGAACAACATCGTAAAAAAGGCGAAGAAACCGAAAAAATTGCGGAATTTAAAGCTTTTTCTTGAAATTGCATAAGCAAATGTAGCCGTCAATATCAAGCTGACAAGCGTACCAACGACCGTCACTAGAATCGTGACCCCATAAGACATAAGCAATTGGTCTCCTGCTTTGAACAAATAACGATAGGCTTCCAGACTCCACTTCTCAGGAATGAGCCGATAGCCATTGCTGCTTAGCGACTTCTCATCCGTGAACGAAATAATCGTCACAAATAGAAATGGAAACACACACGCCAAAGCAAAGATTCCTGCAACGAGGTTAAATAGGATATTCAACGCCGGCGGTAATTTATGAAAATCACGATTTTTCATCGGTTTAGCCATCATTTTAAAGTTCCTCCTTTCCTTGCCATTCGTTAGAACAATGCATTATCTTTATCAAATTTTCGAACAATATAGTTGGAAGTCATAACGAGAATGAAGCCAATAACAGATTGATAGAGACCTGCTGCTGTGCTCATTCCAATTTCACCGGTCGATTTGAGGCCGCGGTAGACATAAGTGTCAATAACATTCGTTACGGAGTACAGTGTTCCTGAATCTCTTGGTACTTGTAGAAATAATCCGAAATCTGCATAGAAGATACGTCCGATCGCGAGCAGCGTAAGAATAGTCATCAGCGGCTTCAACATAGGGAAAGTGATGTGCTTAATTTGCTGCCATTTGCTTGCACCGTCAATCATGGCAGCCTCATAAAGAGACTTATCAATTCCCATAATGGCTGCCAAATAAACAACGCTGCTATAACCTACAGACTTCCATAGATATACGAAGATAATAATAAGAGGCCAGTACGTTTTATCGTTATACCACCGGATCGGATCGACTCCGAACGCCGAGAGAATATGATTGAGCATCCCTTTATCAAAGCTAAGAAAGCTAAACACGAAGTACCCTACAATGACCCAGGATAAAAAGTACGGCAAGAACATCCCGGTTTGGTACAGTTTCGCCATCTTCTTGTTGACAATTTCCGATAAGACAATGGCTAACGCCACCGAAAGCACGAGCCCTGCAACGATGAAAACAATATTATAAAGCAGCGTATTGCGCGTAATAATATAAGCGTCATTTGTACTGAAAAGAAATTTGAAATTTTGCAGTCCTACCCATTTGCTTTCTACAATGCTTGCCCAAAAGCCGTCTCTGCTATAGCGATATTGCTTAAACGCAATCACCATACCGGCCATTGGTAAATAAGAGAAGAACAGGAACCAAAGCGTCGCTGGCAATGCCATCAGCAGCAGCACTCTACTCTGTTTAACATCTTTTAGAAATGCTCCTATTCTATTCATAAAATCACCCCTCACGATAAGATTAAAAAGATCAGGCGAATGCGTGACATTCGCCTAATCCGAATCCTATCCTATTTTTTGTTTGCTGCTTTCCAAGCATCGATCTGACTTTGTGCTTCCGCGATGATTTTGTCCAGACCAGCCGCTTTGAACTTCTCGTTAGCTTGAGGAATGAATTTATCAGGATCAACGGTACCTGTCATCAATGTTGCCCAGAACTCTTCTTTTACGTTTTGAACGGCAGCGATTTCAGCCGTCACTTTTGAAGGATCGAAGTTGAAACCAAGAAGCGGTGCTGGTACGCCAGTGTCATTAAACTTTTTGAACTCTTCCCATTTGTTCTCAGGATCTTTCTTGTCTTTGTACGTCAGTAAAACGTTACCAAGCGCGAAGGTTGGCATATCATAGTTTTTGGAATCGGCTAAGTTTTCCATTTTATCGTTATCAAGTTTTTTGTAATGAACGCCTTCGATACCGGAATCAACCATATTGCGAAGAGTTGGATCTGTGTTCAGCAAGTTTAGGAATTCCATTGCTTTCTCAGGATACTTGGAGTTTGCTGAGATCGCTTGCATGGAACCCATGACGGACCAGTTGTAGATCAAAGCTGGGCTTGCTTGCTTGGAAACAACAGGATAACCATAGCTTGCTGACCATAGGTTGTCTGCGAAAGGCTGATTTGTCGCTTTGTCCGCGAACCATTTGCCAGTCACTTGAACATCATTTAAAGAGCTAAGCGTTGCAGCTTCTGTTGGAATGTAACCTGCTTTGTAGTATTTGTTCATCGCTTGAAGCGCCTGTTTCATTTCTGGTGTATCCAAAATGTTGATGACTTTATAATCCGGGTTGTTTACTTTCACAGCCATAGGCATTTTTTCAATCACATAGTCGTATGGCACATAAGGCATGAACGTTTTGTCCACAGCTAAGCCATAAACATTCGGTTCTTTTTCTTTAATCGCTTTCAGGAGTGGCTCCAAGCTTTCGATTGAGTTTACGTTATCGATATTTAAGTTGTATTTATCAACCAGGTTTTTGTTAAAACGCCATACATCTTGTGCGGGAAGCTCTTTATTCGCAGGCACACCATAGTTGTGGCCATCTACTTTAGAGCCGTTCAAGAAAGCTGGGTCCAATGCTTTGACGATGCCTTGTCCATTTTTTTGGAGAAGCTCATCAATCGACTTGAAAGCGCCTTTACGCGCGTTTTGCACATAATCGAATGCCCATGAAGACGTGAACATAATGTCCATAGGTGTACCGGAAGCCGTCATTACCTGCATCTTTTGCGGATAATCGCCCCAATCAATCATGTTCATTTTTACGGTTACGCCAATTTTCTCTGCCGTGTATTTACTAACTTCAGCCATAACGCGGTCAACGTCTTTTTGCGGCGTTCCAATTGTGTACCAAATTAACTCTACTGGCTTATCTGGAGTGCCTGCCCCTTTCGTATCGCCAGCATCTTTGCTTCCACAGGCACTAAGCACCATTGAAGCTGCAAGCGTAAGTCCAAGTGTCGCAACCAATCGTTTCTTGATCTTGCTCATTTGTGTATCCTCCCTATTTCGTGCTCTATTGTATACGCCCGAGGGGCTATATTTACAGTACCTCATGAAAGCATTTACAAATAGACGATAAATTAAATGTAAGCATGTACAAATCAAAGAAAAAACAAAAAAAGGACTGCACTCCAGTTTTCCCTAGAGCAGTCCTCTATAATCGGTTGGGGATATCCCCACATACTTTTTGAACTGTTTATAGAAATAACCGACTTCCCAATAGCCCACATCTTTGGCAATGACATGAACCTTCAAATGGGTGGTTTTGAGCAGTTCCTTCGCTTTCTCGATTCGGTACCGATTGATATATTCCGTAAACGACTCATTAATTTCTTTGTGAAATAGCTGTCCTAAATAGACGGGGTGAATATGATAGTGCGCACCTAACATTTTGAGAGAAAGCTCATCCGCATACGATTCGTGGATATATTTCAATACTTGCTGCACAATCGGGCTTCGAACGTCGGATATTAATAAGCCAACCGTCATTTCCGCCACGTCTTGGATCGCTTTTTCCAGATCGTCAAGCGTCACAGAGCTCCTGATTTGTTGAAAGGCTTGATTGTACACGTCCTGATCTTCGGTATGGCGGATCGCTTTCAGTTCCATTTTAAAATGAATCACCATCTCAAAAGCAATATCCTGAAAATCTTGTGGCGTAATTCCTGGCAGCGCCTGAATCCGCTTGAAATCACTTTGAATTTGCAGCCTTAAGTTTTCTTGATCTTTGCCCACGACAAGTTTGGCATAGGAGGACCAGTCAATGATCGAGAAATCCACCTTTGGATGACCTTCGTGGAACTCTAATTCGCTAACATCGATCATGTAGAGCTCTGGGTAAACCCAGAAATACTCCTGTGCTTTCTTCGCGCTTGCGTAACTTTCTCCTGTTTGGTCAAGAAGCTCCTCTACGCTGCCTACCGTAATCCGAAGCAAATGTTCATGTAGATCGACTTGAAAAAGCCGCAGTATATCTTTTAACTCCATTCTGCCGCGATCAACATCATTCATAGCAGCAAGCAGCACGATATCTCCATCCATATCATAGAAGGACGTCAACCAGTCATAAGCTTCTACTCGCTGTGAGAGGGTCTCAAAAACCTCCGCGGCATCGGATTCTATCCGTAATACGGAGACTGTCATATACGTGCAATCCAGATTAATGCCCAGTAGATCCGCTCGTTCGTAGAATTCCGTCGGAGCAATCTGATGCGTCAACCACCGCTGTAAGGTATTATCCTTCAAAATTTGCTTACTATAGGCTTGAACCAGAGATGTCTCTTTAAAAGAGTTCAGCTTCTCAACGGTATTGAGAAGGGTTGCTTGGAGTTCTTTGATATTAATAGGCTTCAGCAAATAATTTTCGATGCCGAGCATCATGCCTTCTTTTAAATAAGAAAATTCATCAAATCCGCTGAGCACGATTACTTTCAAATCCGGGTGGTGCACCCTGGCATGACGAATCAAATCAAGCCCATTCATCACAGGCATGGAGATATCCGTCAATAAGATGTCCACAGACGTTTCCTGTAAAGCTTCCAATGCCTTCTGCCCGTTGCTGGCATGGCCGACGATTTCCAGCCCAGCTTCCGCCCAATCGATGATGTCATACAAGCCTTCAACAATAAATGGTTCGTCATCAACAATGAAAACTCTAAACATCGTAATCCTCCTTTCCGCCGTCTACAGGCAACCATACATCTACGGTCGTTCCATGCCCTGGTGTGCTTCGCAGCTCTAAGCCATATTTACTTCCGTAAAGAAGCTTCAGTCGTTGATTAATGCTTCGCAGACCAAAAGATTCCTCTTCCGACTCCTCCGCTCGGAGGAATTGCTCAATCTCTTTCAAACGGTCGGGACTTACCCCATTTCCGTTGTCTGCCACTTGAACGTGTAGGAATTCCTCTATTTGATTCACACGAATGTGCAGCTCATTGTCAGTGCTCTCGTTGCGCAGCCCATGCACGATATAATTTTCAATAATAGGCTGCAGCGACATTTTCATGATACGAATGGGAGCCAGCTTCCGATCCCACTCGATTGCATACGTAAATTTATCTTTATATCGAATCTGAAACAGCTCTAAATATAAGCGGCAGGCTTCCAATTCGTCCTTTAGTGTGTACATTTTCTTCTGCTGGACAAAACTTCGGAATAACGCCGATAAGCTGTAGATCATTTCGCCAACGTCATGCGCGCCTTGAGAAATCGCCCGCATGCGGATCACTTCCAGCGTGTTGTATAAAAAGTGAGGATTAACACGGGCTTGCAGGGCCGTTAATTCCGTATGTTTCTGCTTGATATCCGCTTTATATACCCGGTCGATATATTGGTTCAATTCGTCAATCATTTCGTTGAAACTGCGAGAAATCTGACCTAGCTCGTCCTCTCGAGTGTCCTGAATTCGTGCGGTCAAATCGCCTTGTTTGACCTTCCGTGTGAAGCGGATAATCAGGTTAGTTCGCTTCGCGACATTCAGCACGACGAGCGATGGCAGCAAAATAGCGAAGAAAATACAAACGGCACTAATTGAAAAAATCGTGCTCCCAATTCGCCACGAAGAAGCTGAAAGCTCTTCTCTGGGCATCAGGCCGACGACGATGAAATCCCCTTTGGCTTGCGTAAGCTTCGTCACATAATTCGTTTTATTCATATCGCTGCGCTCGTACATCGCATTTACTTGATCCATATACGGGTAGGGCTGTCCATAATACTGATCAGAGGAGTCGAACAACACGCCTCCATCTGACGACAGGACGAGAATCGCCCCCTTCAAATCTTTTTGCTCATCGGATAACACTTTCCAAATGCTGTCAGAGCTGAAATACACGAGCTGCTGACCGATGTTTTTCAATGTTTGCTTATCATTAATCGGTGATCGTACGGCATATAGATGGTTGTCCCACTGATCCGCGGCTTCGCGCACCCAAATATTCGGAAGTGAGACACTTTTGCTATCAAGCGCCATGACTTCCGGAATATAGGAGTGCGCTGCGTTCGTGGTGATCATCCGCATCGGCCGATTGTGACTTAGAACGTATAAGACCTGCTGGTCCACACTGTACAACATCAAATTGCGAATATCCTCGTCATCTTCCACGTGGTTTTTGAAATACTCCAAACCATCATTCCATGTGCTGTTTCCGCCTAAATTATTCTGTTCAAGGCTATGCTGCACATATTCTTGAAAGGGATGCTGCAGCATGAAGGACACGCCCGCAGCCAGCGAACTATCCCGATATAACCCAAATAGAATGGACTGCGCCGAGTCATACTTCTGCCCTAAATAATTGTTAACATTCATCATGGCCTTCTTCTGTACATCCAGCTCACGATTGATCGCGGCTTGCGACATGGAGCGATACATGAAAAAGGAAAAGGAAATAATCGTAATAATCGTAATCAGAGAGAACAGGAGCAGCAGTCTCATGAACAAGTTATTTTTCAGGTAGGCTAGATAAATTTTCATGAACCCCATCAGACTATCATCTCCTGCTGTTAATCGGGTTCATTATAACATGTTGGGAGCTGCACAGGAAAACAGACGGATTAGCGAGCAATCACTTCTCTTTTACCCAGACGGACATCTCGCCGCGCCCTCTGTTGGCCCATGCATAATACGGAATAAACTTCACAACAACCTCTTTCAGCTGGGTTTCCGCGCTGGCCATGTACAACTGGTCTCCCCACTCACTTGATTCCAACCGATTGGCAGGTGCGGAGATGGTCTGCATGCCACCTAAAACCTCTGACTCAAATTGAATCCGATAGTCCGGTTGCCGCTGCAATAGAACTTGATGCAGGTTCGGGCCATTGTCGGCTTCTTCCATGCAATACACCAATGGTCCGCGTTGAAGCGCTACTTTGCCAATGGTTTCACGCACCTGAGGATGGCCCGTCATCCGGTTAACTGACATCGACAGATCTAGTTCTACATGATCGCCTGGCTGCCATTTCCTCTGGATGTAGGCATAACCATTCTCACAAACATCAGAAAGTGAAACCAATTCATTTTGAACAATTAGCTTCGCCTCCCGGCACCATTTCGGTATGCGCAGCGCTAAGGTGAACTCGGTCTCCTGCTCAACATCAATATGAAAACGTACAAGCCCGTCCCAAGGAAATTGCGACTGCTGCTTAATCTTGACTTGCTGATCTTCGATATCCACGGTCGCTTGATTGCCAATATACAAGTTCGCATAGATCGTTCTTCCTTGAATGTTATATACATAATGACCTAACGAAGCTAGCAAACGTGCAATATTCGGTGGACAGCAAGCACATCCGAACCATCCTTGCCGCTCTGCCTTCACATGGTTCACCGTGTGATTCTTACCGATGGCATCCGGCCATACTTCTAACGGGTTCACATAGAAAAATCGCTTCCCATCCCGTGACATTCCACTGATAACGGTATTGTAGAGGGCTTGCTCCATGACATCCGCGTACTCGCTTCTTGCCTCAATTTGCAGCATGCGCTGAGCGAAAAAAATCAAGCCGATCGAAGCGCAAGTCTCCGCATAAGCTGTATTGTTAGGCAGATCATAGTCAAGTGAGAATGCCTCACCATATTCCATCGAACCAATTGCGCCAGTAATATACATACGTTTGCTGACAATATTCCTCCATAATCGACGGCAAGCATCAAGAAGCTCTGCATCCCCTGTTGCCGCCGCTACATCGGCCATCCCCGTACACATATAAACGGCGCGAACCGCATGCCCCTCTGCCGTGTCTTGATCTCGAATCGGTTTATGGGCTTGACTGTAAGCACGATCGTGAACAATATCTAACGCTGGAAAATGGACCTTTCCATTCCGGCGATGATACTCCATTTCATAAAAGCTCGGCTCTTTTCCTCTTTCGTCCAGAAAAAACTGACTTAATCGCAAATATCTCTCATTCTGTGTGACATTGTACAGCTTTACAAGTGCTAACTCAATTTCTTGATGCCCGTCATACCCATTCAATTTATCCGGCCCTATACCGAATACCTGGTCAATGCAGTCGGCTAGACGGCAAGCCACATCCAGAACTTTTCCCTTCCCTGTCGACTTGTAGTAAGCAACGGCTGCTTCAATAAAATGACCTGCACAGTACAACTCATGGCACTCGGCAAGATTCGTCCACCTGTTCTCAGGTTCTTTGAGCGTAAAGTAGGTGTTCAAGTAACCATCCTTCTGCTGCGCCCTGGCAATAATATCGATGACCTCATCCGTCAATTGTTCCAACTCTGCGTCTTTACTTGTCTCCAATAAATAACTTACGGCTTCCAGCCACTTCGAAACATCGCTGTCTTGAAATACCATGCCATAGAACTCGCCAGATTCCAATCCTGCTGCAATTTTAAAATTTTTCATCGCATGGCTTGGCTCTGCACCTTCAATTCGGTCATTCAACGCTTCCCACTGATAGGGAACAACAACTTCACGAACCAAACGGATATACTCAGACCAGAAATCATCTGTAATCTGAATATGTTTCAATGGAACAGGTCTTGCAGTGGACAAAGTCATGTATGGGTTCCCCTTTGTTTCATAATAGAATCAATAGAAATCACAGGTAGACCCGTCATCCTAGGATGACAGGTCTGCCCTGCTGTAATAAATTATTCCTGAGTTAACCAGTCATCCAAAATCATTTTTGCCACTGCCGCCAGTACCTGAACGTCAATAACACCTCTATGATAGATGTCTGCTTTCTCAATTAGAGGCCAATTGGCATCCGTGGACTTCGTTCCGTAATACTTAGAAATTAAGGACAAATCATTTATTGTAATACTTGTTGCACCCGGTATTAATGTAATGAATGTGGAGATGTAAGTTTGTACGGCAGCTTGCAAGCTGACTACCGCTGCATCCACTTGACCTTGCGAAGAAGATGAGCTGTTAGAAATCGCTTGAGCACTGCTGATAGCTGCCTGCAAGGCGGTTCTCGCTGCAACCGGGTACGATCCGATTGTTGTACCTTCCTTCGTAGTGTCAAGTTTGCCTTGTGCTTGCGTGATTGCAGCGTTCAGTGCCGCTGTATCCACGTTTTGAGTGTCTACTGTTATTTGGAAGGCATGAGTGGCGCCTTCTACTGTTCTACCTACACCGTCTTTCGATATTTCGAAGTCGGAGATGTACACACTAGTAGTTACCGTCTCACTAACTGCTTGAGCACGAGAGTGAACGGTTAACAGCGGACCAGACTCGCTGACTTCGTTATTGGATCCCTCACCGGCCATAAGGATCATAATTTGGCCTTTATCCGCTTTTACACCCGTATCCAGCACTCGGAAATTAGATCTTACAGCGCTGAGCACATTGTCTGCCAAGGAAAGCGTGCCGTTGCTATTCGTTTTTGTTTCAAATTGTACTTTGCTTGGGTCGTAATTCAGCACCAAATTCAACGTAGTGAAGCTGGTACGTAGTTTATTAACCCCAATGCTTAAATCAAAACTCTGAGAGCTGCCAACGGAAGATGGGCCTGTTAACGAAGCTGCCGTGATACCTGCTGAAACGACAGTCACATTCGCTTTTGCTTTAACAGCTGTTCCTTGAACTGCACCATTGACAACAAATGAACCCTCTTGTGCATACTTGGATGGATCAACCGCATCCCATGTGACATTTACAAGCGATGTTGAGGAGTCACTATACACTGCTGTAACAACTGACGGTAATACTGGAGCTGTTCCCGCTTCCGTCGTTACGTTGATCTCGTTCAGGCTAGCAATTTGTTTCCCTTGATAGATGGTCTGAACTTCTTGTGGACTCTTATCCAAATTATAAATTTGGAAATCATCCATAACGCCGCCTTTTAACGGTGCACCATCTGCATAACCGCTAACGCCAAGTAGTTTAGGGTCGTTAGTTGGCGTAATACTATTCAGAGCTCCCTCAACCACAACTTGCTGGGCCACACCATTTTTGTAAACAGCGCTTTGCTTGGTAACGGAGTTAAAGGTAAACGCGACATGCGTCCATTCATTTAATGGGAAAAAGGTATTCGGTGTTTGAGCGACCTTGAATAAGTTCGTTCCGTCAATCATCATGACAATTGCGCCATTGAGTGTGATGAAAAAGCCTTGACCTGCATAATTGCCACTTGGCTTGAACCATGCGACAACTTGTTCGCCGCTAATGCTGGCTGTGCGCTTGAACCAGAAGGAAACGGTAATATCCGCTGGCTGCAAATCTCGGCTGGTACCGGCGTCAATTTTGCCGCCGTTCAGGTTCAATCCTGCGCCGTCATGGCCTCCTGCTACCCAAGCAGCTGATCCTCCCGTAGTCGTCTTCAACGTTCCGGTATTCCCTTTATTTGACGAATCCGTTAGCGTCGTTCCGCTGCCCTCGTCAAATTTGTACCAGAGCATTAAGTCTGTTCCTGCCGCCGGGCCTGGTGTTACTGTCACGTTCGCTACGGCTTTCAGCGTCGTACCCGCAACCGTTCCTTCCACCGTGAAAGTTCCTGCTTGCGCATACTTCGTTGCATCCGGCTGTTCCCATATGACCGCAACATAATCATTGCTCTGATCGGAATAGTTAGCCTTCACAGTACTTGGTAAGAACGGTGCTACCCCCGCTCTGGTAGAGACAGCAACCGAATCTATGCTCGTTAACGTCGGAGTTCCAATAACCGTTACGATCGCCATCGCTTTCTCAGATGTACTAGGAACTACACCATTTACGATAAATACATTGCCTACCTTAGCAAACTTGGAAACATCTACAGGATCCCAGGTAACAGCTACTTTTGTCGTCGTGCCATTTTTGAGAATGGCTGTTACGGAAGTCGGTAATTTCGGTGATTTGTTTACTACAGCATCTAGTGTGATGCACGGAATACTAAGAATGTCGAGTGGATTCTCACCTGTTGTGTGTAAACGCAAAACTGTCACCGAATATTTCGGCAAGCTATAGTCGAATAATGGACTTACAGATGAGATAGCTTTTGTTTGCGGGGCAACTTTTGTTGGATTTGCTAACGAGTTTTCGTCCGTCAAAGCGTTAGCGGCAAGTACCGTTGCCGTTCCTTCCATTGATAGGTTGGCTGCGCTGATCCCATCCAGATGAATACGAGTGTTTTGCGCAGCACTAGAATTGTTTACCAGCTTCACAACAATATCACCGTTAGTAAGGTCCTTGCTGACTGCCGAGTAAACACCCGCTAAGGCACTCGTGTTAGGTTTGGATAATGTGCTTGGCAGTACATAAGAGCTTTTGCTCGTGTTACTGCTGAATAACTTCTGAACTTGATAGGACGTCGTTCCATAGACTTGTGAATTATTAAAGAAAATGAGATCTGGCCACCATTGTGTGTACGTATTTCCTCCTGCGCTTCCGAGCTTAGCAAAAGTTGGCGCGTAAGAAGCAAACTTCACAATGTCCCCATTGCGCTCTAAACCAGTCATGTAAGCCGCTTCAGCAAGTGCGCCTTTCATGGAGTTGCCTGTATTGCCATCGCCATTATTGGCTGAGCCAGCATCATTTTTAACCGCGTATTCACCTACAAATACCTGCTTGGAATTACGGTCGTAACTATCGTACCTGTTGGTGTTGTTCAGCATAAAGGAAGCATTCGTGTAATAATGCTCATCGATGACTTCGGCTCTGCCCTTCCCTTTACTTGGGTCGTTCATCCAATTCCAGCCTGCGGCTACATCCGCACTGCCGCCAGTTGAAAAAATGAGATTCATATACGGATATTTGGCTTTAATCGCATCGTAGAACAAGGGATATCGATCATAATAATCCTGTCCCCAATGTTCGTTCCCAAGGCTCATATACTTCAGATTGAACGGTGCTGGATGTCCGGCAGCTGCGCGCTTAGCGCCCCATTCCGTAGAAATATCTCCGTTGGCATACTCGATGAGATCAAGCGCATCCTGAATGTAAGGTTGAATTTGATTCAGTGGTGTGTTAGGACCACCCACCAGGAATTGCTCTACCATGCCGACATTGACAACCGGCAGCGGCTCCGAACCGAGATCCTCAGCCAACTGGAAGTATTCATAGAAACCTAAGCCGCCCGATTGATTTTGAGTTAGCGCAGCCCCTTTCTCGCCACGGTTTGCCGTTGACCAGAAATTGATGTTATTAGGACGCTCCGCTATATCCCCAATTGTGTTTTTCCAATTGTACGCATTGGCCATATTTTTACCGCCAACAATAGCTCCACCTGGAAATCTTAGAAATTTGGGATTCATATCGGCAAGCATCTGCACAAGATCTTCTCTCAGCCCGCCTGGACGATTCTTCCATGTTTTCTGAGGGAATAGAGAAACCATATCGATATCGATTCGACCGATATTTTTGGTCTTTATGAACAGCTTTGCATTCGCAGAAGATCCAGTCGCCTGAATCGTTGCCGTGACCTTATTCCATGTGCCCTTGATCCCAGAAGCTGCAATCTGCGCTTCGCCATAGGATTGTGTCCCTGCCTGATCCATGACACTAACTGTCAGCGGTTCAGTTAACGCATCACTGCTGCGCAAGTACATGGAGAAATCGTAATTGTCGCCACTTTTAATGGACATGCCATCATAACCATCATTCGAAAATCCAACGCCATCACCAGGTGCAGTGACAGTCAGTTGCAGGTAAGTTGGATTCTTCGCATTTAATGGAGCTGTTTTCTGTGCAGTAATCGTGCCAGCACCCGCTCCAGTTTGTATCAATTTCCAGGCAAAAAGTGGCGCAGGTGTCGAATTGGCTGTACTTCCCGTTGCGGAAAGAAATTCAAACGAACGGTTCTCAACAAGCTCGGCATATAGCCCTCCATCACCAGCGTAGTTAATATCCTCCAGGAAAATCCCATTTAAGTTTGGGCTTATGGTAGCTCCACGCTGTGCCGTGTTCACATCCAGTTGGTAATCGACAGGATCGGCTGCTAGAACGGTTCCGGTGGATGCAAGTAAAGGAGCCGCAATCACGAAAGACATGAATGCCGAACATACTTTAGTAAAAAGTTTCACGATACATCACCTTTCTATTTGACAATGATCATTTCGTATCCAGCATTCTAAGGATTAAAGTTACCGCTTCTGCCCGCGTTGTAGGATCGTTAGGAGCGAAGGCATTGTTTTCTTTCCCTTGTACTAAACCAGTCTTAGCTGCTGTTGCAACAAATCCTTTGGCATATGCTGGAATCGACTCGTAATCTGCAAAAGACGTATTCTCCTCTAGATCTGTCTTCAAGCCGAGCACACGAATTATAGCCGTTACCATTTCCGTACGGGTAATCTGGTTATCACCACGGAACGTGTTATCCTCATAACCGTTAATGACATTCTGTTTAACGGCTGCTGATAAGGAATCTAATGCCCACAGCGGGATCCTATCAAGATCGGCAAAAGTCAGCTCTTTACTATCACTTGCAGGTGCTTTGAGCGCACGCATTAACATCGTGACAAACTCATTCCGAGTTACTGGACGCTCCGGACGGAACGTTCCGTCATCATACCCTTTGACGATGCCAAGACTGACGGCTCTCCGAATGGAAGCTTCTGCCCAGTGCCCGTCAATGTCAGTCAGAAGTACCTGGCCGATCTGTATGGTTGCCAGCGTTTCTGCTTTTTGCGAAGTCATCTTCAAATCAGAGTCGATTAATTTCACGTCTTTTATCTGAATAAGGGCATCTCCCTCTTCAATAGCCTCAAAATTAAGCGTGAAGAACGTGATATCTCCACTCTGTCCTGGTGAAAGACCAACCTTCGTATGTGCAAAAGTTAGCTGATCACCCTTTACAATGGGACTGACGGTAAAGCCAGATATCGCACTCTTGCCGTCCTTAAATAACAGTCGCTTGGAATCAAACTGCAAGATGAATTCGTAAGCAAATACATCCGTCAGATTTTTGCCCTTAACGGTAACCTGTACCTCTTTGCCAGCGTTCGTTTTGTCGCTCATCTCAAGGAAAAAAGAAGGAGAATCTGCCGCCAACAGCGTTTGTGGCAGCAACCAGGTAGTGAATAGCAGAAGAGCTAAGCTAAATGAAAACAGTTTACGTGTCATTAAGCCGATTCTTCCTTTCTATAAGGATCGGGGAGGGGCTATAAGCCGCCTCCCTCCCCGATTCTAGTGATTAGTTTTCCAGCATCCAATCGTCGATAATCATTCTGGCAACGGTTGCTAGGACTTGAATGTCGATTTTACCTGTGTTGTAAATATCTGCTTTTTCAATTTCGTTCCAATTTGTATCAGAAGACATCGTTCCGTAGTACTTAGCAATGATGGACAAGTCATTAATCGTAATTTTCGTTGCACCAGGGACAAGTGTAATGAACTTAGTCGCGAATGTTGCTACGGCCTCATTCAATGCAGCAGTTGCTGCGTCCACTTGCGGCTGTCTCGAGGATGACTTATCAAGAACAGCTTGAGCGCTTGTAATCGCTGCTTGCAGAACCGCTTTCGAGCCAGTTTCGTATTTGCCGAGTTTGTCGCCTTCTACAGCTGCATCGAACTTGCTTTGCGCAGTAGTAATGGCTTCAGCTAACACAGATTTATCAACTGTACCTGGTTCTGGATCTGTTTCAGTAATCACAGAGTTATTAAATGTAGTCACAGCTGTGTTCAGCTCATTCAGCGCAGCAGCTACTTCAGCTTGCGTGGATGAAGGGTTACCGCTGACTGCTGATGCCTGACTAATGGCTGTCAGCAATGCTGCTTTGGAACCGCTTGGATATTGACCGACCTGAGTACCTTCAACTGCGCTGTCATATTTACTTTGCGCAGCAGCAATTGCCGTAATCAAATCTGCTTTATCCACAACGTTAATTTGAATTTGCAGGGAAGCACCAGGCACTTGTACTTCTGAACCTTCATTAGAAACTTTGAAGTCAGAGAGCGACACCGTCGTAATACCCGGTTCAACAGCTGCTTTTGTTTTGGCATGAAGGGTCAATAAATTACCCGGACTACTAATCGCATTGTTGGCGCCTTCACTAGCCATGATAATTCGAATTTCACCTTTTTGGGCTTTGACGGCTGTACCCAGCACTTTAAATTTGTCTTTCAGGTTACTAATCGCACTGTCTGCCAAGGAGACGGCATTACCACTAGTAACCGTATCAAATTCCAGCTTAGCTGGGTCGTATTTCACAATGACATCCATCGTCGTAAAGCTTGATTTCAAGCTGCTTACTCCCACGGTCAAGTCAAACAATTGCGCTTGATTCACCGCTTCAGGACCGATCAATGTAGACGAGGTTACACTAGGTGCAAGCACCGTCACATTGGCGACTGCCTTAATCGATGTTCCAGCAATCGTTCCGTTGACACTAAACGTTCCAGCCGCAGCATATTGCGCAGGGTCAATAGCAGACCAAACTACGTTCACTGTAGCCGTTGTTGCATCGCTATACGTCGCTGTTACAACAGTAGGCAATACAGGAGCTGTTCCCGGAGTTGTCGTTACATTTACCGGAGCTATGCTCGTAATGGCTTTCGTAGTTACCGTTAGCGTCAGGTGGGCTACAATCGTTGTGCCATCGACTGCACCGTTAAGCGTAACTGTTCCCGGAGCTGCGTATTGTTCTGGAGCGATAGTCCAGACGACATTGACAGGTCCAGTTGTGCCATTATCGAATACCGCTGTTACCGTTTGCGGTAATACCGGTGCTATGCCAACTGCCGTTGTAGCAGTTGCCGTTGTAAGAGATGCAATCGCTCTCGGATACACGGTCACATTGGCTTTGGCCGGTACCGTAGTGCCTGGTACAGTACCAAGAATGGTGAATGTCCCAGGTACATTCAATAAATTCGGATCATACGCATCCCATGTTACTTTGATGTTGATATTATCAATCGAGCCATCGTTATAGAACGCTTCGATAACCGTTGGCAATACCAGAGGTTCTCCAGCCGTAATGGAAATATTCTCATCCGGTATGCTATTAATCGTTACTTCATTCGTTACCCTTACATAGACAGTAGCTTCCGCTTCAATATTTGTACCTTCAACCGTACCTTTTACTGTAAAACTTCCTGGTGTTGCAACTTGGCTTAACGTTACAGCATCCCAGATTACGCTTGCAGCAGCCGTCGATCCATCCTCGAAAACTTTCGTGACCGTCGGTGGAAGATCAGGCAGCACATCATGAAGAGTGCTTACTTTAACAGGTTTAACACTTGCTGTTGGCGTCGTGTAAACCTTCCATTCCAAAATTCCCGTCCATTGCGTGCCTCTCGTGACCGTCATGCGCAATTTGGTCGTCGTAATCGGAGAAAACGTCGTTGTATTATATTTGTTGAGTGCAACGCCATTCCCCACTGCATTCGGCACATCCACATATTGCGTGCCATTCCAGTATTGAAGCTTACTGTCTGTAGGTGCTAGAATTCCACCGTTATCCGTCCACCAATAAACATCCGATTTGGAAATATTCACTGGTGTTCCCCACGTGTATTCCACCCATTGTGTTCTCGCGCTATTGTTCCAGTTTCCGTACGCTCCACCTGTTTTATCCGTTGAGCTAGTTGGATCACGTCCGTCATTGATCGCGAGCAGATTCTCCCATGTTGAAATAAATGATGTCGAAGCTGTCGCTGTTAATGCCACGTTCACCGCATTCGGAAGAGGATCTACTGTAACGGCAACATCTACTTTTGTAGACAATTCACCATCTGTAGCCGTTAGGGTTATTACGTAGTCGCCTGGTCTGTTAAAAGTAGCAATCGTATTACCAGCCGCATCTTTGGTGAATATAGCCTGACCGCCTGGGACTCCGCTTTTCAGCGACCAGCTGGTCTCCAACGTACCGCTAGGTAAGCCGTCATCTGTCATATTAACCAGTATCTTCGCTTTTAAAGGAATTTTCGCAGTCGTGTCTTGTTGGACAATGACGACTGGCGGTGTATTCACAGCTTCCGGAGCTTTTACTCCTGTACGGAAGACTTGGAGTTCTTTGACACCAACATTTGACCCTGGCTTAGGAGTCATCAGAACTCTTACCTTTTGTGCCGTAATTTCTGGGAATTGAATGTGATTATAGTTTGCCAGTGTTGGTGATTTGTACTGTTTAGGAACAGCAACCCATGCAGAAGTGGCTTCGTCATAGTATTGGACGGTATACATGGATGGCTCTCTGTAAAAGTTTTGCGGTTTATCGTTATAGTAGTAGATTTTGATATCATCAAAAGTCTTAGGTGAACCAAAATCAGACTCTAACCAATCTTGCGCGTTGGTCGATCCTCTTGACCCCCAAATTGGCGGATTAGCCGTAAAAGCACCGGAGGTAAAGAAGTTACCGCTGATCGTAAATCCTGTTTTGGCATTTGCTGCCGATGTTAATGGATGCGTGTAAGAAGCTGTCATTGTTGAATCTAGGGCTAGGTTTGCAGCATTTCCTGTTTCCGGCGTCAAATCCACACCGGCCTTCTGGAATAAATCAGCCGCCCTGTCATAGCTATTCAAATCAACTTGCGTAGCGCTCTTCATTTGTGCATTGCTGTTCTGTACGGCTGCTACCGCCCCGCTGCCGTCTAAGATGAATACGACACCTGTCGCCGAATTCCATTCCAAATGAGCAAGTTTATCTGTTCTCATGGCTAGCGTGCCATTCACATACATCGAATATCCTTCTTGAACATTCGGATAATAGGAGGTGCCATCTCCTGGTTTATCCCAGACAATCGTAACGTCGCTGCCATGATAACGCAGGTTATTCACCGTAAAGTGATCCCAACCGATATCAATTGGCCATAACTCAACCGTTGCGTCGGTACGTGGCACAAGGCCCATAATATCTTCAATCACTGAATAGTTGTAATTACCAAGAATATTGTGGTGAATGCCGGATCTTCCGCCGATTTGTTTCGTTGTTGGGTTCCAGTTATACCAATATTCATTGTTGTCCAAATAATTGATATTCCCTTGATAAGCGGTTGACCATCCAACCCAGTACATCAGTTTCTTGTACATATCGGCTGTTATGTAAGGCTGGTTCGGATATTTGCGAAGCACTTCTGTGAAGAGTCTAATATTTCCTGACGCATTCAGGTTGGCAAAGTTATTAGAGCCACCAACACCGGCTGCAACTGATAAGGCTTTGTCCTTCTGGTTTGCTGTATAGAATGGGAATACAGGGAATTCAGCGCTATCTCCCCAATATCTTAGTGATTCCAAGTACTTAGGATCATCTTTAGGAACGAGTCCATCCATTTGGAACGCGTAGTAATTGTTTGCTTCTTTCCAAGGGATGAATGTATTCGTCAATAAATCCTTCTGTAGAAACATTTTTGAATCATCGTCCCACATGATCGACAAGAAAGAGTTCTTTAGTTTATCTGCAAAAGCGAACATTTCAGTTGCCTTTGCCGAATTGCCGGCTAGTTGGTAAGCTTTGGCCGAAGCCATGGCATTTCCATATACGAAAGCGCTCTCAGTTCGGTTTTGATCGATATTTCCTCTTTTTTCAAAAAAGTGAAAAGCATTGCCATCGGCATCGTTCCCTGTTAGTGAGCCCCAATCATAGTTAATAACGCCGTCTTTGTTCGTGTCGAAGCGATCTAGCTGACCTTTCGCATCCTTTTCCGAATATCGGGCCAAATTATTTAAGATTTCCGGTTGACCGCCATGGACTTCATACGTTTGGAAAGCGGAATCCCCAATGTATTGGGAATAGCTGTTATTCCAGTTGGATGGTTTTCCTGGATTATCTGTAAACAGACTGTCCCTGGACGTTTCGCCGGCTGACACCCAATCACCATAGGAATAGATCGGATTTCTTAAATATTTAAGATCCTGCATATGCATCGGCTGAGTTAATACGATGGCGTTATTGTAGCCTAAAGCTCCTTCAACAGAGATCGGGAACTGATAGTCATTCCCTGGGATGTTGGCATCAAGGAAGTTAAATCTGCTTAGCCACCATCTGTAATAAATAATCTTTTTAATATTATCATCCGCAACATCCATATAAGGAACGTTGTCTGCCCACCATTTGTTATATTCACGAAGTTGAGTTAGATAAGCAGTATTGGCATCATAGTCTTTAAATCTATTGTAATCGGCAAGCGATTCCGGTATTTCATTCGTGATGAAACCCATCTGAAATTTAAGTGTTATTTTCTCATTAGGTGCCAAAGTTATGGATCTGGTTAAAATACCATTGCTTGCCGTCATGCCTGTGCCGCTGAATTTCGGGTATACTTTGGTCAAATTATTCCTGACATCAAAGGTACCAGAAAGCTCTGTGCCATCACTGGATACGGTTTTGGCAAAAGGGGAATCTGCCGTAAGATCAAATGTTTTGGAGGCCGTACCCGTGTTCGTAATCGTAACATTGTCGATAGCCACGTTATTATCCGTGATGAACTTAGTTTCTTCCAGCGTATATCCCGTTGCATTATAAAAGGCAGACCAATAACTCGGCGTCTGTACGCGTTTGCTTGAATCCTGCGTGAAGGTTACGCCAGGGATTTGAATAGAGTACCCTTTCTGATTCAGCAAATCAAAATAAGCGATATTGTTGCCAAAACCTATGACGGTGGCACTGTTCGTGTACATGTACAAAGCCTTGCCCCGTGACATCAAATAGGTTCCTGTAGGATCATTTCCCTTCCTGGTGAGAATGCGATCCATCCAGTAGGACGTACCTCCTGCGGCAATGTCCGCTTGATACATATCCATCATCCTGCTGCTGCTCGCATTGAATGGAGCAGGCTCAGCTGGTACGACAACATTGCCAGCCGCATTCGTAAACACAGGCATTCCAGGATCATTATTATTCACAAAATTAGGATCTGCAGCGAAAACGGATGCGCTGAAAATTGACGCTAAAGAGAACACTAGCGATGTCGTCAAAATTTTTCTGCCAATTGATTTTTTAAACTTTCTCATTTGTTACCTCCTATTGAATTTTAGCCATGACATGCCCCTTAGTAGCTACTGTCTGCCTTCTAAACAATGACTTAGCGGAATGAACAGCCTGCTGCCCAACATTTGCTTATCTAAGATGCTGATCATTCCGTTCATGATGACCACCCCCTTAAGGTAGTTAAATAAGCTGATTCTGCGATACGGTCGTAACGACTCTACCCCTTGACACCAGTCATCGCGATACCTTCTACCAAGTGCTTTTGCGCTAGGAGGAATAAGACCAAGGACGGCAGTACAACAACGCTTGTTGCGGCCATCATGTAATTCCACTGTGCGGAGTACGTGCCTTGGAACAAGGTCAATCCAAGCATTAACGTATAGTTCTTTTCACTTGTGATGAACACGAGTGGCCCCAAATAATCGTTCCAGCTGGCGAGAAACGTCAGTAACCCAACAACAATCATCGATTGCTTGCCGATTGGCAGAATGATTTTCCAATACGTCTGGAAATGATTTGCGCCATCGATTTTGGCTGCTTCGTCCATCTCTTTGGGAATCGACATAAAGAATTGGCGAAGCAAGAAAATGTTAAACACACCACCGCCAAACCATGCTGGAGCAATTAACGGAACGAAAGAATCTGTCAGATTTAATAACTTCCAACCGATAAAATGAGGGATCATCACAACGAAAAACGGGAGCATGAGTCCGGTCAGAATAACGCCAAACACACGGTCTCTACCCACCCAGTTAATCCTGGAAAAGCTATAAGCACACAGGGAGCTGCTTAATAAAACGCCTACAATGGAAAGCCCTGTCACGATCGTGCTGTTAAGAAAATATCTATGGAATGGATGGCTGCTAAGTGCGGTCTTAAAGTTATCCCAATAAATGGTCGTTGGAAGGAATACGGGAGGACTTTTGAAAATTTCACCCATATCTACAATCGCTGTCCGAACCATCCAGTAGAAAGGGAATAAGCAAATGATGCTGCCGATAACTAAAATGACATACACAAGCAGCAGCTTGAATGAACTCCTATTTGTCATTTGCGGTCTTCCTGCCCTTCGTAGTACACAAGAGATTTTGAGAATTTAAAGAATACCCATGTGAACAATAAAATAATCAAGAATAGCAGAACGGCACTCGCGCTTGAAGTACCAAAGTTGGAGAATTGAAAACCTTCTCTGAATAGATAGAGAACATATAAGTAACTCGCTTTATTAGGACCGCCTTGCGTCATGACATAAGGCTGAACAAACGTTTGAAAAGCGTTGATAAAGCCGATAACCGTATTGAAAAATATAATGGAAGAGCTCATCGGAACCGTAATATAAACCAACTTTTGAAAGCTGTTCCCACCATCGACTTCAAGTGCTTCATACAAGTGAGAAGGTATATTCTGGAGCCCTGCCAGAAAGATCACGATCATGTTCCCAGTCGTCCACAAACTGATTAGAATTAAGGTCGGGATAACGGTTACGTCGGATGACAACCACAAGGAGGTTGGCAAATGAAACGTTTCAAGTACGAAGTTAACGACGCCGAAATTCGGCTGCAGCAACCAAAGCCAGATCATGGAGGACGCTGCCAGCGGAATGATAACGGGCAAGTAAAATATGGCACGAAAGATGGTTCTTCCTCTTATTTTCATATTCAATAATATGGCAATGAAAAACGAGAAAATGATTCCTGCAGGCACACTGATCATCACATAATAAAAGGTAGCCCTGACGGCTGGATAATAGAAAGCATCCTTGCCTGCAAGCAGGTGTACATAATTATCAAGTCCAACAAACTTAGGAGATGAGACAATATTATATTTCGTAAAACTTAGAAATACGGTATAGAGTACAGGGCCAATGACAAAAATGAGAAACCCCAAAAGCACAGGAGAAGCAAATAATAGTCCATTTAACAGCTCGCGAGTGACTCTTTTTTTCAGCATCTTCTTAGATGTCGATACAACTAGTTTATTCTCAGTACTAATCTCCATCGCTATCTCTCCTGCTATCATTTGTTCGATTAGCCGGCACGAAGGCCGACTAATCGATATGTCCACTGCTGATGTCCTTCTTCAGTCATTAGTTAGTACTAAATCTGCCTTTAATCTCCGGTTGAACTTTCGGAGCTAGTTCTTTTAAGGCTTTTTCTGCTGTTGATTTACCGAGCCAAACGGGATCAAGTGCTGAGAAAGTCATATCCGTCACTTTACCGAAATTCATCAAATAGTAACCGGCACTTGCCACCCCATTATTCAAAAGGTTATTCATAAAGGCATCTTTGAAGCCTTCCGGATGCGCAGGATTATTTTCTGCCCATTGTGCAACCAGTGCAGGATCGGTGTACCATTTTTTCATCGTTGGCATCCACAGTCCGCCTTTGTACAAATCAATGGCACCTGCAGGATCAGCTAGAAATTTGGTCAGCATCCATGTTTCTTCCAAATGCTTAGTTGACTTGTAAATAACGCTTGCACCACTAATGCCCATGGCGATACTCTGCTTCATCTTCGGCAATGCACCAATGCCATAGTTTACTTTTGCCGCTCCAAGATCAAGATTGATCCATTGTCCATGCATACTCATCGCTACAATTTTGGATTGCAGCGCAACAGCTTGAGAAGGAATCGACTTCATTTGAGTCGGAGATGGGGCTACATGATATTTATTGATAAGATCAGCAAGTCTTTGAATCGCTTCGATGGCTTCCGGTTGGTCAAGCGCAAACGTTTTCCCATCTTTTGAGATGATATCGCCGCCGTTATTAACGACTTGAGCCATAATTGGCCCCCACCAGCTTTCAAACGATACACCGAACTGTTTGATGTTATTAGGGTCGAAATTCGGGTCAGCCGCATTTTTACCATTTTTATCAAGTGTTAATTTCTGCGCTGCGGCTACGAATTGATCCCACGTCCATGCATTTTCAGCCTTCGCAGGGGGAGCTTCGACTTTTGCCTCTGCAAACAAATCTTTATTATAGAAAATGGCGAATGATTCTGCGGCTGAACTTATCGCATAGGTATAATTTGGTTTTGTACCATTGAACCAAATATAGTCTAGGAAATCCGATTTTTTAACTTCCTTATCGTTTGCGAACAAATCATTGATATTAACGAATTTCTCTTCATTCTGCCATGCTTCGCCTAGCTCTGAGTGCATATAGCCGGCATCCGGCGATTCATTACCAGCCACCATCGCTGTAATTTTAGCATCATAATCCGATTCCGGAATGAACACGGGATCTACGGTAATCCAAGGAAATTTCTCGGTGAATTTTTTCGTTGCGTTCTCTATCGCTGTTTTTTCCTGAGGGCTGCCCCAATAGGTATACTTTAATTTGACGGGTTCTTTCTTGGCCTCTGGTGCTGCAGTAGCTGCAGTGGCTTCTTTGCTTGCTTGAGGTGCGGTCGTTCCCGCTGGTGATACCGCCGCCTCTTTGGGACTAGACGTACACCCGGTGAGAGTTATCATGGATGCAAACAAAACAACGAGAGATCGTTTCATCATACTTTTTTTCTGTAACAATTTGCTTTCCTCCCTTATCGCTCTAGGTTCTTCATAAGGTTTGACTTATGTAATTACACTATAACGAATGCGCTTACATCTTGATATTCGAAAGATTTTGGTTTAGTGGACTATTCTTATATTTTCAATAAAATTGACTCCGTGCTAAAAATTGTCCACACTACTCTCGAACTTGCGAAATGGAAACACGATATGTACACTCGTTCCAACGCCGACCTGGGATTCGATCGAGATTCCGTACTCCTGACCGAACAGCAGTTTAATCCGTTTATCTATATTGCTAATCCCAACATGCTCCGAATCATTATTCATGATGTTCTTCAGTTGGATGTCATCCATTCCCTTGCCGTTATCCTGTACGGTAAAATGTACCGTCGATTCATTATTCCATCCAACAATTTGAATCATCCCACCATTCTCTAGCAACTCAAATCCGTGAATAATGGCGTTTTCGATGATTGGCTGAAGGAATAGTTTAGGTACCGTACAGTTGTCTAGTGAGGGATCAATCTCGATTTGAACACCAAAAATGCCTTCATAACGAGTGCTCATGATATGCAGATAGCCCTTCAGCCACTTCATATCTTCTCGTAGAGGAACAACTTCTTTTTTATTATGTACGGTATATTCGAGCATCGTGGATAAGCTCATAATCATTCGACTAATGTCATCCTGATTTTTGTCCATAGCCATCCAGTTAATAATATTTAACGTATTATAGAGAAAATGAGGGTTCAGCTGCAGATTTAAAGCCATAATCTCCGCTTCTTTCTCCCTTAATTTCACCTCATAATTCTCGGTAATTAATTGTTGGATTTTTTCGTTCATTTGGTTAAATTTGGTGAAAAGAAAGCTGAATTCCTTATCGGATACGACCGGGATTTTCGTTGTGAATTTACCAATGCCAATTAAGTGAGTCGCAACTAACAATTTCTTAATTGGATTCGTTAACCAACCAGAGAGGAGGTAAGCAATAATAACCGACAGAATCATTAGAAATATGCTTAGATAGAGTGTATACGTTCGGAGGTTCGACAAGTTGACAATCAGTTGATCATACGGCACGAATGCTGCCGTGATCCAGCCCGTGGTTTGCATTCTGTCAAAACAGACCAGCAATTTTTTACCAGCAATCGTGGTGATCGACGATCCGCTTTTCTGCAGCAGGGCATCCTGAAACCAGTTTGAATCCGCATAAGATTTGATATGATTGGACTGCGTGGGAGAAATCACTCTTCCGTCCTGGGATAGGACAAATGTATAGGCACCCGTAACAGGCAGGCTATCTGCAAACACGCTATTAAACATATCGACTTTTACATTAATTAACAGAACAGGTCGTTCGATCCCTTCACTCATGTAATGAATGGATCCGTTTTGGAAATAGGTGCTGTTAATCGTACGGGCGGCCGCAAAGAAATTATTTACATTGTTATTCAGAATCTCTCCGCTCTTCACAATTTCGGATACTTCGTAATTAGGAATCCAGACAAGCCCTCCTTGCGCTTGCTTGGCATCCTTATATACGCTTGAATCCAGCACTTTTTCCTGAGAAATAGATACATTGTTGCTTCCAAAAGCGTAATAACTTGTTAGCAGATTAGCGGAGAATATATCACCATTTTCAATAAAATACTGATTTAGTATTTCTTTTATTCGCTTGTCCATTTGAATTAATTGCATCTCATCATCGTTCCTCATCGCATTTAACAGTGTATATAACTCGACATTGGAAATCGTTGATAACGTGCTTTCTTGTAATTTATTAAGCCTGTTGTCAATAATTTGATTGTCTTTTTTGACGATTTCATAGATATGTTTACTGGCATTTTCCAGAATAATTTGAGAGCTAGTGTTGTAGTATTTAATTCCGATCACGATAGCTGGGACAGTAATAAGGAGAATATAAGAAATCGTTAATTTGTCTCTGAACCTCAGCTCACTCAGTTTTTGACCTAGCAATTTCAGGTATTTCTTCACTGCCGCATCAACTCACTTCTTATTTATTCGCGTTGTATATGTTCACCGTAATTCTTCTATACTCTTCCGGTGTTACACCGAATTCCTTTTTAAATACGCGATTGAAATATTTCGTATCCTTAAAGCCGATCAACTTAGATATCTCATAAATTTTGGAGTCCGTTTCTTCCAGAAGCTCTTTCCCTTTCCTGAGCCGTGTTCGAAGTAAGTATTGGCTGAACGAAATGCCCGTGTTTACTTTGAAATAGTGACTAAAATAGCTCGTGTTGAAATAAAATTTACTGGCCACTGACTCCAGAAATAAATCCTCTGCATAATGCTCTTCGATATATTGCAAACAGGTTTTGATAATCATTTCCTTTTTCCAATTTCTTGTCTTCAGAATCGTGTCGATCATCTCGCTCAACATGTCGATAACTGAATTTTTCAGCATCGAATAAAAGGGGCTATGTTTTAAAGACTCCTCGGTTCTTCGTAATAAATCTTTGTAATAATCTTCTAACATGACATCTTTAAAATGATGGATCAGGTGCAGCACAATACGAAGAATAAACTCTTTAAAGGCTTCCGGCAGAGGAAGTCCCTGGTTAATTTGTTTTTCGAAAATGGCATGAATGAGTCGAACGGCTTTCTCTTTATCCGACTCGCGAACGGCATCAAGCAGCTCCTCTTCTTCGCGATATTTGGCAAGAAGTTGCCCGTTTGCTGCTGGCATAATCTCTTCTAACGAGAGGATGATAGCGCTACCAAGAAAAAATTGATAGGATAAAGCACGCTTGGCATCTTCGAAAGATTGTTTGGCTAGCCTGATGATATCCTCGCTTTTACTACCCATTGCTATTGTGATCTCCAAACCGTCTTCCTTCATTTTTCGAATGCACGCGCGCAGCTTATCCTGCGTTTCTGTCGAACGAATTTCGAATGAACTTGTCGAGATGACGGTAACGAGAATACTTCTTCTGTCCTCTAAGAAAAATGAAACAGAGCCTGCTGTAGGCCCCAAAGTTTGTTCTATTTGTTCTTTTAGAAATTGTTTGACTTGGAAATCATCCATGAAATCAGCCGATCTAAACGCATTGATCTCTGTGAGCAGAACCGTGCCTGCCTCGATAGGCGGAAGTAATTTGCGCAATTCAGATAGACTTTTCCCCTCTATATGCCCCGCAATCCATTGATTCATCAAATGATCATTGTAAATAGGGAGAGTTTGATTGAGTTTAATGAGCGCATTTTCATTTTCTTGCAGCTGCGTATGATTGGCTGTTATTTCTCTTTCAATTTTCTCTAAGGTATGTTTCATCGTCGCTGCATCAACTGGTTTAAGTAAATATTCACATACCCCTAAGCTGATTGCTTTTTGTGCATATTCGAATTGTCGATAACCGCTTAATACGACAAGAATAGGCGGTTTATCGTAGGAATCCAAGTGTTCTAGCAGCTGCAAACCATCCATCTGTGGCATACGGATATCGCTAAAAACAATATCAATGGGATTGTCAGCTATAATGCCAAGCGCTTCATTCCCATTTTTCGCCTTGAACACATGGTAATCCGGCCTTAGTTTCCCGATCAGATTTGCTAACCCATCCCTATGTCTTGGCTCATCATCAACAATTAATAGTCTATACATCGAACTACCCCCATCTCTCTATTTCGCGCAAAAGGAACACAACGTGTAAGCTCCTAGCAACAATTTCACCAAAAACACGACATTCCCTGCTATTAAATTAGCTTTCGACAAAGGTTCCGTTCGTTTATCAAAAAGCAACATTTTCTTCGGCAAATAGTCGAAGATATGCAACCGCTGCTCGATACGTGGATACCTTATTATCCGCGTAGAGATCACAAAAGATGAGATTCTCGTTGACAAACGTGAAACTAGATTCTATATTAGTTTAGGTGATATCGATTATCATTATCAATAAAAGTGTGGTCTAGATCCACCTATAAGGAGACTCCAAGATGAAGAACAAACTTTTTATCCCCCTTATTCTTTCGTTAATGTTCGCTATCTCTGCTTGCGGTAACAAAGCGACGAACAATAGCCCTGCAGCATCCCCACAAAGCTCGAGTGCGCCAGCCGCTACCACAGAGGCTTCTGGCACAATCAACTATGCATCAGAGACAGGACCTGTTCAGGTGCCCGCGAATCCTAAACGTATCGTTGCCCTGACGAATGCGCCGAACGTGTTATCGCTAGGCGGCACACTGGTCGGAGTAGACGAATGGACAAATAAGAACCCTCTTTTCAAAGATAAACTTAAAGGCGTCCCCGTTGTTTCAGAGAATGAACTTGAGAAAATCATTGAGCAGAAACCGGATCTAATTATCGCTGGTTCCGAGTCCAAAAACATTGAAAAATTAAAACAAATTGCGCCTACTGTCGTCTATACGTGGGGTAAACTGGATTACCTAGCCCAACAGCTAGAAATCGGTAAATTGCTGAACAAAGAACAAGATGCGCAAAAATGGAACGATGATTTCAAGAAGCGTGCGGCAGACCTAGGCAAAGAAGTCAAAGCCAAAATCGGTGAGCAAGCGACGGTATCCGTCATCGAAACAGACTCGAAAGACTTCTATGTTTTCGGCAATAACTGGGCTCGCGGTACAGAGGTCCTTTACCAAGCAATGGGTTTAAACATGCCTGAGAAAGTCAAAAAGGATGCTCTTGGCCCAGGCTACTACGCACTCTCACAAGAGGTTATCCCGAATTATGCCGGCGACTACCTTGTCCTCAGCAGAAGCACGGCAGCCAATAATTCCTTCATGAAAACCGATACATGGAACAACATTCCGGCAGTCAAGAACAAGCACGTCATCGAGATTGATACGGAGGCTTCCACATATAGCGATCCAATAACCCTCGAATATTTATTGACTATTTTCAAGGATGGATTCCTTGGCAAAAAATAAATGTGTAGAAACGCCTTCTTCAGCATGACCGAGAAGGCGTTTTTTCTCGCCTTGAATCATGTAACAATCGAACCCCCATTAACGAACATAACTTGGCCCGATATATAGGAGGCATCATCTGAGGCTAACAGGACATAAGCAGGAGCCAACTCATAAGGCTGCCCAGGACGTTTCAGCGGAACCTCTGTACCGAATGTCGTTACTTCTTCAGCCGTAAACGCAGATGGAATGAGCGGTGTCCAAGTCGGACCAGGCGCTACCGCGTTAACGCGAATGCCTTGATCGGCAAGCGAGAGGGATAACGAGCGGGTAAAGGAGACAATAGCCCCTTTGGCGGCTGTATAGTCAATCATGAAGCCCATCCCTGAGAAGGCGGTATCTGAAGTCGTATTAATGATGGCGCTTCCCGCGCGCAGATGCGGCAAAGCGGCTTTCGTCATATCAAAGAATGAGATGATATTGGTTTGGAAGGTATGCATGAGCTGCTCTTTGGTAATATCCAAAATGCTCTTCTGATGGTACTGAACGCCATGATTGTTGACTAGAATATCCAATTTTCCATAGGTTTTAATCGTTGTATCCACAACGTTAAGACAGTTTTCCTCTTCTCTTAGATCTCCAGGTATTAACACGCAGCGGCGCCCCAACTGGGTAATCATTTGCTTCGCTTCGGCGGCATCTTGATGTTCATCTAGATAGGCGATGGCCAGATCTGCGCCTTCCTTGGCAAAAGCGATCGCGACGGCCCTGCCGATTCCACTATCTCCGCCTGTGATAATCGCCACCTTATCCTTCAGCTTCCCGCTCCCCACATAAGCAGGATTGTGTGATAAGGGGCGAGGGGTCATCAAATACTCGAACCCTGGCTGCCTATTCTGATGCTGCGGTGGAAAAACGACAGGAACATTCGTACATTGCTGCTTCCAACCCATGTAGGGGTACATGAAATAAGTCACTGCTTTCGCCTCCTCTCGATTTCAGTTACCTATCTCACTTTATTCCACTGGATTTATAAACAGTCCATATCTACTACCTGACGTCCTTATCATCCACCGCAATTTTCATATGAGAACTCCCAATAACCTAACGGAAATCCCGCATAGGATTTAAGCGAGGAACTACAGTCCTCTATTTGAAAAATAATAAGCGATTTCCTCTCTAAGCGGAACTACAGGCTCTTATTTCTCCTCCATGACACGTTTTTCAGGTGGCGAAATAGCGGAACGTAGTTCCCCTTAAACATGGAATATCTGGGTTTTTATCGAAATAGCGGCGTGTAGTTCCCCGAAGCTGTCAAAAAAACTTCGTTTTAATATCTTAGAGACACCAAAATCTAAATAAGGGGTAAGCTTCGCTTATAAATTATACGTAAAAAAGAGCCAATCCAAATGGATTAAGCTCTAATTTGTAGCACTCTTATTAATTCGTTACTCCCACTGGTAATCCGCTCGTTCAAGCAACTGCTTAAGCGCACGTACCGCAGTGACAACACGTTTAGGATTGCTGGCGTGCGGCATGTAATGCTGCAGATGCGGCTCTACAGACAGAAATCCGTTATACGCTCTTTCTTTTAAAATGAGCAGTAAGGCATCAATTTCTCCGTCTCCTGCTCCGGCAGGAACAAATTGTTTCGGTTCGAACGTGGCATCCTTAATGTGAATGTAATCGGTGTAGGATTTTAATCTAGGATAGGCATCCTTCATCGGTTTAATATCGTTCTTAACAAAATTACCAGGGTCGAAAGCCAGACGCAGAGAATCGGATGCACAATGCTGCAGAATTTCCAAACAACGTTCATCCGTAGTTCCGTACAAATCATTATCATTCTCAAGAATGAGAACGACGTTATTCTGTTCAGCAATCTCCGTCAATTGCTTCATTCTACGCAGAACTTCATCTCTGCATGTATCCAGGTTCGCATTCTCCGGCGGATGATAGGAAAATATACGAATATACGGGGTTCCTAACACATGAGCAGCCTGAATCGCCCGCTGGATGGATTGCAATTGAGGACCGAAGTCATCCGCAACCGGATATTTGCCGATTGGTGAAGCAATGGAAGACACTTGGAAACCACGTTGATTCAGTGTTTGACGGATGGCAGCGAGCTCCTCATCATCCAGCGCCAGCACATTTTTGCCCCATACATTCCGAAGTTCAATAAACGAGATCCCCTCTTGCTGCAGCACATCTAACTGCTCTTCCAAATCCTGCGAGATTTCATCGGCGAAACAAGTGATTTTAGCTTTAAGCATGGCCAACTCTCCTTTATTATTTACTGCTGCCGAAAGAAGCTGACATATCCTCGTGAGCCGTTGAATTCGTAACGACTTGTTTCACAAACGTGGACGATTGAATAAGTTCGTCCAAATGAGCTTGAAAAGCATCGCCGTCAATCGGCACCTGGACAGGGCGCTTCTGGAAGGAAGACAGCATAATGCCGTTAGCCAGCGTCAAAGAGCCAAGCCCCTCTGGACCTTCAGCAATCAAGTTTGTTTCCTTGCCTAAGAGGCGGTCGACCAAGCGGCCAGTTACGACATGATGGCCATTAGGAGCATCGACGTCCACCTCAACTTCCTCCGGCTCAATCTCCCAAGTCGCAAATTTTTGCTCGGTCTCTTTCGTGAACGTAAGCATAGACTGCGGATATTTATAGTGAAGCAGCTTACCGTTCTCCAGTACGAGCTTGCCAGTATCCCCCACGATTTCTAGGCGATTCGTTCCCGGCAGCTCGGCTGTTGTCACGATCAGATGCCCGATCATCCCATTCGCATGTTCAAAGTAAGCGGTTACCTCATCCTCAACTTCAATATCATGATATTTGCCAATATGCGCATGACCAGAGATCAGCGAAGGCAGTCCGAACAACCATTGGTACATATCCAGTGTATGCGGACACTGATTGGTCAAGATGCCGCCACCCTCACCAGCCCATGTCGCGCGCCATCCACCACTATTATAGTAGGACTGCGAACGAAACCATTTGGTATGAATCCAGGTAGCACGAGTTAATTGACCCAGCTCTCCGCTGTCCACGATTTCTTTGAGTTTTGCATAAAAAGGCAGCGTTCTTTCTTGAAACATGATAGCAAACTGGAGTCCAGGATATGTCTTTTTGGAAGTTTCATAGGCATCAATCATGCGTTTGGCATCATTCACATGAACGGCTATCGGTTTCTCGCACATGACATGAATGCCCCGCTGGAAGGCTTCTATCGCAATGATTGGATGATCATAATGTGGAACCGCGATAATGACGACATCCAGCCCAGACTGATCCAATAAATCTACGGCATTGTAATAAGCTGTAGTCCCATAAGTCTTAGCATTCAAATCGGCTTTTTCTTTATCTACATCACAAACGCCAACAATCGTTACATTCTCCATCGCACTCAAATATTTCAAATGCGTGTTGCCAATATTTCCAATTCCGACAAGACCAAATTTGATTTTTTGTTTACTCATTTGTTGTTCCCTCCCAAATCTATTGAATATCACACTATCATCCTATATCATTACAATTACCACTTCCTTGACGAAATTGCCTCAAAAGTGGATAAACTTGCTCATATCGCGAGGAGGAATTTTCTTGCTTGCTGATTACTTAGAACAGTTTGATGAACATGTGAAATTTCGCCATGCCATTCGAACGGCTCCCTTTAATGTTCATTTTCATTTGCATCAAGGCTGTGAGATCTTCTTCTTAATCAGAGGTGATGTGAACTATTTCGTTGACAAAACCGTGTATCCACTGGAATTGGGTGATCTCATCATAACCAATGAGCATGAAATTCATAAGCCTGCGCTCACGACCGATGACTTATATGAGCGTGTTACGATTGAATTTAACCCGGCTCTGATTGCTCTCTTTCAAACCGACGACTTGAAACCGCTTCAATGCTTCTACGACCGGCCCGCTGGAGAAAAAAATAAAATCAAGCTCAGCGAACAACAATCATCCGCTTTGCTTGATTTGTTTACGAAATATAATGACATCATCCACCATCCATTCCCAGGTGATTCCCTCATTAAACTGGGGTGTTTGGTCGAGATTCTTGTTCTGGTTCATCGCTTCTTTTATACCAACAAAGAAAAGGAAAGCGGCATGGATTTGCCGAAAAGATTGAGTCCTATCCTAGCCTATCTCGATCAGCATCTTACGGAAGATTTGACACTCGAACGGCTAGAGAAAATGTTTTTTATTAGCAAATATCATCTAAGCAGACTTTTCAAAAAACATACGGGCAGCACGATCCATGAATACATCATCTACAAACGGATTGCGCTTGCCAAGAAATTGCTCACAGATGGTTACAACGTTACTGAGGCCTGCATGGGCTCAGGTTTTAATGATTATACAGGTTTCCTGCGCATGTTTAAGAAAAAGGTAGGCGTGCTGCCCAAGTATTATACAAGCAAACAAGCAAGTGCTCAAATGAGCCTGTCCACTTCAAAATGAAAACATGACTTACCTAAATGAATGGGGCTTACTTTCCGCCCACAGGCTCAATCAAGCGGTGTTTATACCACTTTTCTCCATAGTACCGCCAGAGGAAAACAGCTCCGCGGACGCCCCATTCCAATTGCATAGCCGCCCAAACCCCGATAACTCCGAAGCCTAAGGTGATCCCAAACACATAGCCGAGCACGACCCGGAACAACCACATGGTCAGCATCGAAGAGATCGAGGTGAAGCGCGAATCCCCCGCAGCTCGCAATGCCCCAGGCAGCAGAAAACTGATCGACCATAGAGGGATTTGAGCTAACAGATTGACCAGCATAATGAGATACAGATCGTCCATAATTTCTGCCGGAGGGCTGAACAGTCCTACTAGCGGATTGAAGAACGGGAGCAAAAGCAGCCCCATCAACAAGAGAGAGCCAGACGACAGCCACAGAAACGACCTCGTAAATTTGCGGGCATCCTGAATATTGCGCCTCCCGATACATTGCCCTACTACCGTGATTAACGCAGTAGACAATGCGATCGAGGGGATTTGCAGCAGCATAGCGATTACCGAGCTGATCGCGTTAGTCGCAATCGCATAGGTGCCCAGGCTCACAATATAGATTTGGGTTAACATTTTTCCCCCGTTAAAAAATAACTGCTCCGCTGCGAACGGCAGCCCAATGAACATGATTTTCTTAAACATGGAGAAATTCCAGTCGAGCACATCCTTAAGCCGAATTCGCAGGCTGGCATCCATTCGCAGCAGGTAGAACAATGCGCAGCCCGCCGCCAAATAACGGGAAATATTCACGGCCACGCTCAACCCTACAACACCCATGTCCAGATAATGGACAAATATAACATTGAGCAGCACGTAGGTGAGGTTCATGATCAAAGACAGCACCAAAGTTACTCTCGTCCTGCCAATCCCTCTAAGCGCTCCGTTGACCGCTTCCTTAATCGCGATCCCAGTGTAGGATATGACGCTTCCCACCAAATAGGTACCCGCATGGGAGAACACCTCCGGCTCCGCCGTTCCGAATAACACCTTCAGGATTGGATGATAAAATAGCAGGACCAGCAGGCTGAGTGCTACCGCAACCAGTGTAACCGCGGATAGCGAGCTTGCCGCCGCTTTGGAAACCATTTTATCATTACCGCTTCCCTTATACTGCGCAACCACGACTGTACCACCGGTCGCCAAGGCGACAAATACGTTAACCAAGAACATGTTGAGCGAATCGACCATGCTTACGGCACTGATCGCCGCCACGCCCGATGAACTAATCATCGCGGTGTTCACCAAGCTTAAGCCGACAAGAAAGGCCTGGTCGATGAGAATCGGGAGAAACAACGAGATGACCTGACGATAATCGATAGATTCCCCCGACAGATATTTGTTCAAAATAGCATGGCAATAGGCCTTAAATCGCACCACCATGATCAAGCTTCACTTCCCATCCGAAAATATCCTGTTCAATGAACATTCAAATAACATTCATTATAGCAAATTTTTTGATTGTTCCCTTGCCATTTATTGGATGTAGGCTTAAACAAAAGAAAGTTAGGGCAAAAGAAAAGGAATCATGCTGTAAAAGCCATGATTCCATTCTTCTTATTGATTCAAAACCTTCTGTGCCATTTTCGCTAGATCTTCAATATCTACTTTACCATCGCCAGTTAAGTCTGCTGCTCTAGCCACATTCCAATCCGGACTGCTGCTATTTTTTCCATAATGGGTGGCAAGAATCGCTAAATCGCCAATCGAGTACTTACTGTCATGGTTCAAGTCACCGTCAGGGACGTAGCCCTCAATCCGCACCGTAAGTTCAGCCGGTACAGCTTCTGTCTCTGTGCCTTTCTCATCGGCCAAGACTGCTTTGAGCACCGTGATTTTACCAGAGGAATTAGGAGTTCCCTTCGCTTTAAATTGGAGTGTAACAAGCGGTGTTTCATGCTTGCTTTGATCATCTCCCCCAATGTTTGCGAGCACCATGCGAACGCTGCCATTATGGTCGTCGACATAGTGAACAACGGCAATTCCGTCTGCTGCTGAGTCTACATCCTGCAACTCAAACAAATCTGCTTGATAGTGTAGCGTAACATCAGACCCGTACACCGTGTTTGTTACACTTGATACACCCAGATTTACTGCAAAAGTCGAACCTTCATTGACAAGACTAGCTCCGTCCAATGTCATGTTCGGCTGTACCGCATCTTCCATTTCCGTTACACGAATGTTATCAAACGTTGCATTAGCTTTGTATGTGCGAAGTCCGATAGCCCCTTCGGTAAAGGTGCTGTCAACCACACTAGCCACAAGCGTGTCGTTAACATAGACGTCAATATTGGGCCCATTGGCCACAACCTTTAAGCGATAAACCGTATCTACGCTGATCGGAGGAGCAGCTTTATTCGCCAGTTCTGTCCAATTGTTATTTAGCTTGCCCACTTGAACGCGACCAGCGATTGTAATACCCGCATAATATCCTTGCAAGTTATCCGTACCAACAGTAGGATTATTCACTCTGAATATGACGCCAGCGTTCGCTAAACTGGGACTAGTACTCATGGAGATATCCGTTTCGTAAGTGAAGTCTTGGAATTTCGTATCCTTAGCCACAGCTTTGTAACCTTCACCGTTAATGACGGTGTATTTACCGCTAGCTGCGCTCCACTCACCACCGTATGTCGTGAAGCCTTCTGCATTCAGATCATCAAATGTATCAACAAAAGGCAGAGGATTGTTCGCTTTATCGCGGAATTGCTTAACGGCTGCATCTAGCGCAGCAATTGCTGCTTTAATGCCATCCGCGGTGGTTTGTTCGTTGTCATACACTGCCTGAGCACTTGCAATGGCTGCTGAGAAAATATTCACGACTTGCTGCTTGTACTGTCCTGGTCCATCTCCTACAGCAGCGTTATCACGAATTTGCTTAGCTTCTTGGATACTAGTCATTAGATCGGACTTATTGCTATTGCCGATTAATTCCCTATGTGCTGCGGCAACGCGAGCAAAATCAACCTTCTCCACTTTGCGGTCATAACTTACTAATCCATTGATCTCGTATTCAACATCCGAGATTTGGGTATATACGGCCGCACTAAGTCCAGGCTTATCTTTCAGTTTTTTGATCGTATTGATATAACTAATATACTGATCCGTTAACTCTTCCTTCGTATTCATGGCTAGTCCCGCATACACGGTCAAAGGACTGAATTCATGCCCTGGTACGCGAAGGCCTACACCTCCGTATTCACCGAGCGTTGCTGCCCGATAATCCGAAGGAGTCGGCGACTCGGGTGCAGGATACTTGTGCCAATCCAGGAAATGGCCTGCCTTGGACTCATTTTCCCCGCCTCCGGCATCATACCACCCAGTAACTCCATTGATGAGACGAGTCGGATCTGCCTTCAGCGCATGCGCGATGGCCTCTCTGGTATAATTTCCACCGTTGTCGAATTGACCCCAGCCTTCATTAAAGACAATATAGACAATAATGGAAGGCGAGTTCTGCAATTGCTTGATCATTTCATCAAATTCTTTATAGTATTGCGGTTGAGCCGATACATCTCTGCTCGTTCCGCTTGGCATGTCCTGCCAAACGAGAAGTCCCAATTTATCTGCCCAGTAATACCAGCGAGCTGGTTCAATCTTAATATGTTTGCGGATCATATTCATATCCATCCGCTTCTCAGCTTCAATATCAAATTTCAATGCGTCGTCTGTTGGCGCTGTATAAAGGCCATCCGGCCAGTATCCTTGATCCAAAGTTCCCATCTGAAAGACGAATTTCCCGTTCAGCATAGGACGCTGGATACCATCGACTTTTCCCAGTTTCACTTCTCTCATACCGAAGTAGCTGTCTATTTTATCGACGATCGTTCCGCCATCTTTCAAGGATACTTTTAGATCGTAGAGGAACGGGTCGTCCGGTGTCCACCATCTCGCATCTGGTACTGGAAGCAGCAATTCAGTATCGGCATTTCCGCTAATGCGACCTACTTCAACGCCATTTTTCAGAGCCACAGCCTCTACCGTTTTACCAGTTCCATTGACTGTATCAACGGTTAGCTTCAACTGGCCATTCCAGATATCTGGCACCATGTTCATCCGGTCAATGCTTGCATTATCGACAGGCTCCAGCCAAACGGTTTGCCAGATACCAGATACCGACGTATACCAAATACCTCCCGGTTGAACAACCGTTTGCTTCCCTTTGATTTGCTCCCCTTGGGTATCCGTATAATCGAGGACGTGCACGATCAACTCATTTTCGCCGGGCTTCAATTGGTCCGTTATATCGAAGCTGAAGGACGTGTATCCACCTTTATGGCTTCCCACCTTTGTTCCGTTCACATACACGTCCGTTTCGTAATCCACTGCTCCAAAATTCAATTTCACATGTTGGCCATTCCAATTTTGGGGCACCGTGAAACTCCGCTTATACCACATAAGCTGCTCTTGGCGCTGAATACCTGAAAGCCTGGACTCTACGGCAAACGGCACTGTGATGTTCTCTTTAAGCTTTTGTCCAGTTGGCAGCGCATCCCCTTGTTTGGCTGCTTGGAATTCCCACTTTCCATTCAGGTTTAGCCACTGCTCTCGAACCATCTGTGGTCTTGGATAATCCGGCAAAGGATTATTCGCATCGACTTGACTTGCCCACGGCGTTTCGATCTGATAGGTGGAATAGTTTTTGATTGCAAGATAGAAATCCTTAACCGGCTTACTGCTTGCAGCATACACAAGAGCGCCTCCACCTGTATATCCTATATTTGCCATAGGAGCATCTTGATAATACATGGGATAATCAAACTCTACTTGGATCGTTTTCGGATCGCCAGACTTGAGAACGGCTGATTTAATCGGCCAATCCTTCCCTAGGACATTAGCTGAAAGCTGCTCTCGTGCGCTGCTGCCAAGCTCCGCTAGTGCCTCTGCAAATGTGAATTCGGCATGCAGCCCATCAGGCTTAACCGATCCAGCGACTGGTCCGCTATTCTCAAAGTCTACAGGCAAAGTGAAGGCTGTCGCAGGTACGATTTGCTTCGGCACACTTGGGCTGCCCCAACGTAAAAACAAATTGGAGCCACCGTCATTCTCGAAATACTCCACTTTGATGTCATATTTCTGCCCGGCTACCAAGGCAATTGGACTGCCTGTTTGTTCCTTATCCCAATCAGCGACCCAGTGATCAATCATTAATTTATTATCGATCCACAGTCTGAAACCGTTATCACCAGTCATCCAGAACGTATAATTTTCAGAGAACTCTGGTGTGATCTGTCCTGTCCATCTCACATTCACACGATTGTTCTGCCCTACCAATGTCGTGAATGCTCCTTCCAATGAACTAAAATTAATGTACGGATCGACCACCGTCGTTACCAAGTCTTCAAACCTAAACTCACCCGGTCCGGAGTTCTTGTAATAGTCCGCTTTCAAACCATAATTCGTTGCATTGGGGTTGGAATCTGCCGCATGGCTTTTGGACAAGCTATACGGCAGAATGAGGCAGATTAGCATAGAAAAGATAAATAACTGCACAATCCTTTTGGTCGTTTTCATTTGTACAATTCTCCTCTTTTGAATTACTGGATTCACTGATTATGAAACGAACAGCATCTATTTTCTTCTTGAAAATACCTCCTCTCGCTTTCAAATTGGTATTACCCTCAAATCAAAAGTGTGCGCATATCAAGCATATATGTCCCTACAACCATTTGTATTTACAGATATCAGGCATTTCTTGTAATTTTATGGCAATCTATTTCGTGTGGCAGCTCGCCTCCACTTATCTCTTCCCTCGAAACAGCCTAATTGGCGCTCTCAGTAGTATCTAGCTACTTTTCATGCGGTGAGGCGTCCTTTTAGGCGCTCTCGTCTAACTTTTGTAGCCGCACGAGCGCTCTCTTCCGCTGAGAGGGCCTAATTGGCGCTCTCATCAGTATCTAGCTACTTTTCATGCGGTGAGGCGTCCTTTTAGGCGCTCTCGTCTAACTTTTGCCGCCGCACGAGCGCTCTCAGCAGCATCTAGCTACTTTTCATGCGGTGAGGCGTCCTTTTAGGCGCTCTCGGCTGACCTTTGCCGCCGCACGAGCGCTCTCTTCCGCTGAGATAGCCTAATCGGCGCTCTCAGTAGTATCTAGCTACTTTTCATGCGGTGAGACGTCCTTTTAGGCGCTCTCGGCTGACTTTTGCCGCCGCACGAGCGCTTTCTTCCGCTGAGATAGCCTAATCGGCGCTCTCAGTAGTATCTAGCTACTTTTCATGCGGTGAGACGTCCTTTTAGGCGCTCTCGGCTGACTTTTGCCGCCGTACGAGCACTCTCTTCCGCTGAGAGAGCCTAATCGGCGCTCTCAGCAGCATCTAGCTACTTTTCATGCGATGAGGCGTCCTTTTTGGCGCTCTCGGCTGACTTTTGCCGCCGCACGAGCACTCTCTTCCGCTGAGAGAGCCTAATTGGCGCTCTCAACTATATCTAGCTACTTTTCATGCGGTGAGGCGTCCTTTTAGGCGCTCTCGTCTAACTTTTGTAGCCGCACGAGCGCTCTCTTCCGCTGAGATAGCCTAATCGGCGCTCTCAGTAGTATCTAGCTACTTTTCATGCAATGAGATACGGTACGACCTTATCCGAAGTGAACTACAGGACGCTATTTCTTCGAATCGCCTGCTTTTCCGCACGAGAGGGAACTGCGGTTCGTTATTTGTCCGTTTTCGAAGGGAAAACGGACAAATAACGAACCGTAGTTCCGCTTAATCTGAAAATTATGCCTTTTCAGGAAAATAAGGGATTCTAGTTCCGTTCCCTGCCCTGCTCTCCTCTACCTACAGCACAAAAAAGAGGCCGTCCCCCGGTTATTTCATAACCAAAGGGACAACCTCTTTTTAAAAATTATAACTAATTTCCTGCACTAGCAATTACAAACTCAAACGAGATTTCTTGATCAGCTGGAATCTGATATTCCTCATGCACAGGCGCTCCCCAACTGTCATCGCCGCCGACACCCATTTGTTTGCCAGCTACCGTAACAACCGTATAATGAACATTCGGCAGCTCATAAGCATGGTCTGCATGCTCAAGCTCGAATGCCGTATACGGAGACAAGTTGCATTCAACAGGGGCATGCGGATCAGCCTTAATCGTAAGACCGATACCATTCACGTCTGTCACATTCACTCGACGAACACCAGTTCGGTTACCCGATTCTTGTGGAACGAGGTAAGGTGTTGGTAATTGATCAACCTGACGGCTGAAAATCCCCAAGCGAGCTCCATGGCTGCGATCACTATAGTTCTCTTCCGGTCCCATTGCATACCATTCTGATTGGTTATAATCAGATGACATTTTGAAGGAAACGGCAAGAATCGGTAGATTCGGCAGACCTGCTGCTCCTTTGTAATTCGTGCGCACGCGAATTGTTCCATCCGCAAACACCGTATAGGCAATACGAACGGTTACTTCGGTGCTAATGCTGAATCTGTAATCAAAGGCAACCGTTGCTGAGCTCTTCTCTTGATTCAGCACTGTGCTAACACATTTGCGCGCCAGACTTGAGGCATACCAAGCACCGGCCGTATATCCCATAGCGGTTCCTTTATCATTATCTGTGGTCGCCCTCCAAAATAACGGAGCCGGAGGTAACGCGATCATCTCTCGACCATGGTATCTGAGCGAAACTAAGGAGCCTACCTGCTTCGAGAAAATGACGGAGAAACCTTTCCCGGTGACGCCAATATTGACGTCCCCCTCCACCACGTTAACTTCACCGGCGGGTTGTTCATTCTGCACACTTGCTTGTATAACGAAAGTGGATTGACCAAATGCCGTCTCAAACCCAGCATCAGCCCATACCGCAGAATCCCTCAGCACCAAGGAAGCTTGGATGCAGTATTCGCCTGATTGACCATTCACATCTGGCAGTTCGATCGGGATGATGCTTTCACTTTGTGCTTCAACGGCAACATCCCTGATCCCATTACCAATTTCAGTGCCTTCATGATAAAGGCGATATTCAAGCACATACTGATCTGTGTTCACAAACAAATTTTCGTTAATTACTTTAATATGACTTCTATTAGGTTCTAATTTGATATTCTGATAAAGGAATTTGACTTCCTGCATCTTAGGACTCAGTTGACGATCAGCAAATACAAGGCCGTCTCCGCAGAAGCTGTAATCCGTAGGACGGTCTTGGAAATCCCCGCCATAGGCTAAGAACTCACGGCCGTTCCGGTCCTTTTTGATAATAGCCTGATCGATATAATCCCAAATAAAGCCGCCTTGATACATCGGATATTTGTTTTCAAGCTCTGTATACTTATGAAGACCTCCGACTGAGTTCCCCATAGCGTGCATGTATTCGCAACTAATGTATGGTTTAGCCGGTTGGCTGTTGAGATACGCCTCAATGTCCGCAGGCTTGGCATACATTCTGCTTTCCATGTCGCTCGTAGCGTCATAGTCACGATTATGGAATACACCCTCGTAATGAACCAGTCGGCCTGGGTCCGTCTCACGGAAGTAGTCGGCTACATTCAAAATAACTTGGCCCGCATAAGACTCATTGCCGCATGACCAGATGAGAATCGAAGGATGATTCTTATCGCGTTCTACCATGGAAATCGCACGATCAAGTACGATATCCTGCCACTGCATATCGTTGCCCGGAATGTTCCACGAAGGCTCGACAGCCCCCATTTTCTGCCACGAGCCGTGCGTCTCCAAGTTCATCTCGTCGATGACATAGACACCGTATTCGTCACACAACTCGTACCATAATGTCTGATTCGGATAATGCGAGGTCCGGACAGCATTGATGTTGCTGCGCTTTAGCGTTTGAATGTCCCACAGCATATCCTGCTTCGTAATAGCTCTTCCAGTGCGGCAGTTGAATTCATGGCGATTTACACCTTTGAATACAATACGTTTGCCATTTAAGCACATCAACTTGTCTTTCATTTCAAAACGGCGGAAGCCCGTCTTTTGCACGATGGCTTCGACCAATTCTTCGTTCTCATCGTAAATGGAGATGCAAGCCGCATATAAATAGGGATCTTCTGCGCTCCAAGGTTGAACGTATCCTGCTGCGAGGTTGAAGGAGAGTTTGCCATCTCGGAATTCCCCTGTTTCTGTAAGAACAGCCTTCCCCTCTGCATCCTTCAATTCAAGCTTAGCACGAGCCGTTGCTGCATGGTCGTTTCGGAGCATGAGATCAATTTCAAGCAAGCCTTCCACATAGGCATCATCCAAGTCTGCCTTTACACGCAGATCCCACACATGTACCTTAGGAACCGTATATAAGTAGACATCTCGAAAAATACCTGACAACCGCCAGAAATCCTGATCTTCCAGCCAGCTTCCTGTACTTCTCTGATAAACTTCAACAGCCAGCTTATTCTCACCTTCGCGAATATAAGGCGTTAGGTCGAATTCTGCTGGTGTGAAGCTGTCTTCGCTATAACCGACGAATTCTCCGTTAAGCCATATGTAGAAAGCTGATTCAACGCCTTGGAAGGAGATATAAACCGGTTGTCCTTTCATCGTGTCAGGTAGTTGGAAATTTTTCACATAGCTGCCCACGGGGTTATGCTCTTGCGATATTTGTGGAGGACGCAGCGCTTCTACGCCATCCCAAGGATACATCGTGTTGACATACTGCGGATGTCCCCAGCCTTGCATCTGAATATGTCCTGGCACTTGGATATGCTCCCAGCTGCTGCAGTTATAATCCAATTCAAAGAACGATTGCACACGGCTTGCTGCGTTTGGTGCATAACTGAACTTCCAGCTCCCGTTCAAGCTATGCCTCATGTCCATGGGTGCTCCTGCTTCAGCAGAAGCCATCGACCGATAATAGCGGTGGTCTGAATGAGCATCCAACCTGTTTACTCGAAATACACGCACATCTTGCAGCCAATCAAGGCTTGGTACCGATTGTTTCATGAATAATGCCTCCTGAGAAATAAACCTGTAATAACACCTATGTTTTACGGCTATCAGCCCCTATTTTACCGAACCTACCATACCAGCGACAAATTGTTTTTGCATGAGGAAAAAGACGAGTGCTGTCGGAATCGTCGAAATCACGATAGCGGTCATGATGACCCCGAAATCCGGTGCATAACTAGACCCCAGATTTGAAATCAATAAAGGAATTGTTCGTTTCTCCGGTGTTTGCAAGACAATCAGTGGCCATAAGTAATTGTTCCAACTGGACATGAACGTAATAATAGCTGCAGCAGAGTAGGTCGTTTTCATGGTTGGCATATAAATCCGGAAAAATAATCCTAGCTCCGATAATCCATCCATACGTCCTGCTTCCAGAAGCTCTCTCGGAAACATTTTCGAGCTTTGACGAAAGAAGAAAATAAGAAACGCTGTAGTAAATGTCGGTAGAACAACCGCATTCATCGTGTTAATTCCGATAAGCGGTACACTCCGCGACAAGCCGGAGAACATTTGATAAAGAGGAACCATCAACGCTGCGAATGGAATCATCATGGAAACAAGCAGCAAGTTGAACACGACATCCTTTGCTTTACTCCGATAAACTTCAAAGGCGTATCCAGCTAGCGATGCAACCAGTAAGGCTAATATCGTGGTGGATAACGAAATTTTAAGCGAATTCCATAGGGCAGGAAGCAGGTTGATGGAATCAATCAGCTTTTTATAGTTATCGACAAAATGGGATCCTGGTAACATTCTTCCCTGCGTGACATCCACAGAAAGATTCGTTGAACTAATAACCATCCATAGGAATGGAAAAATCGATATGACAGCTACGGCAAAAAGGAAGACATAAACAATTGTGCGATTGAGTACTCTCATTATTTATCACCTGCCAATTTGATTTGAAGGACAGATAACACAATGATCATAGCTACAACTGAATAGGAAACTGTCGCTGCATAGCCAAAATCAGGTGTGTACTTAAAGGAAAGATTGTAAATATACTGCGATATGGAGAGGGTCGCGTTACCTGGGCCACCCTTCGTAATATTCATGATCTCGTCGAACAATTGCAAGGTCCCGATCGTTGATGTAATCGACGTAAAAAGAACAATTGGTTTTAACATTGGGAACGTAATATAGAAAAACTGTTTGAACGGAGATGCTCCGTCGATGCGTGCTGCTTCATAAATCGAACTGTCAATATTTTGCAAAGAGGAAAGGAAGAAAATCATATTGTATCCTGTCCAGCGCCATGTAATGGCAATAATAATGGTAATTTTCGCCCAGAAGGGATCGGAAATCCATTGAATAGGTTGTGCAATTAAGTGAATTTTCACTAAAGCTAGGTTGATAAGTCCATCATTGCCAAATAAGTATTTGAATACGACGGAGTAAGCAACAAGCGAGGTCACACATGGCAAGAAAATCGCGGTGCGGAAAAATCCTTTGAAACGAAGCTTGCTGTCATTCAATAAGACAGAGATCATCATCGCCAGAACGATCATAATCGGTACTTGAATGATTAAATAGAGAAACGTATTTTTTACCGCTGTAAAGAACGTTTTATCGCTAAAAAGGCGCTTATAGTTGCTTATTCCATTGAAATGCAGATTAGCTCCTGCGCCTGTTTTGAAGGACAGCAGCAATGCCTGTATCATCGGATAGAAGTAAAACAAACAAATCATCAATACCGCTATTCCGATAAACAGCCAACCTGTCAGCTTTACACGGTTATTCATCGAGTAATTCAATTTATCCAGATCCTTCCTATATTACATTTAAAAATCGAAACGCTGTCCCCCGCTTGCACAAACATGCAATTCGGAGGTCAGCGCCCCTAAGGTTAATTGGAAATAATTACTTAATTTGAGACTCCGCTTGAGACTGAGCATCACTTAGCACTTTATTAATATCTGTGCCTTTCAGGTAGTTCTGCATTTCTACTTTAAGAATATCTTCAACCGCATACGTATGCATGCCGTAGTTTACTTTAGGAATTTGATTCGTCCACGTTGCGAAATCAGAAATGACCTTCTGACCTCCGAAGAAATCATCTGCTTTCGAGTAGGCTTCTCCTTGTGCCGCCGGTTTGTAGGTACCGATCACACCAACGTCCGTAAGTAACTTCTGGTACAGATTCACATCGGAACCAAGTGTTTTTGCAAGAAATTCAGTTGCTGCTTCTTTACCAGCACTATTGAGTACATACCAGGAGCTGCCTCCAAGGTTAGATGCGTGTACAGAACTCGCTGTGTTTTTCAATTTAGGAAAAGGTATGACTGCCCATTTCCCTGATTGGTCAGCCTGTGACTTAATCGAAGGCGTAATCCAGTTGCCTGTCGGTACACTCGCCACACTGCCGCTGTTAAAACCGGCTAGGAAAGAATTCCAATCTGAAGTGATTTTAACGATATTAGCGGACATCAATTCTTTGTATGTCGCAAAAGCATCTTTAAGAGCTGCATTATCTTTCAGATCCGGTGTAGATCCATCACTTTTCAGATACCAAGCACCTGCAGATTGAATCATCATACGAATGAGCCCGAGGTCATTTGGATCCTGTGTTAACAAATCCTTACCTGTCTTAGCTTTAACCACTTTACCGATTTCAATCAATTGCTGCCAATTAAGGTCCTTCATATCATCTAATTTATAACCTGCTTGTTGTAAGTAATCTGAACGGACGTACATGCCTGTTACTCCGGAATCAAATGGAACGCCATATTGTTTCCCATTCAAGCTTGTTGGTCCGATTTTGTATTCAGCGAAATCGGATGCTTTAATGGATGCCGACAGATCTTGAAAAGAATCAGGATACGTTTTCAAGAAGCTTTGAGCACGGTAATCTTCAATCAGTACAACATTCGGCAGCCCCGTCGTTGTCCCAGAGTTTAAACCTGTGTTCAACTTCTGAATGATATCATCTTGTGCGTATTCAATGATGTTTATTTTCACGTCAGGATGATCTTTCGCATAGGCCTCTTGTGCCAGCTTCATCGCTGCAATGTTGAAGTTCTTATCCCAAGCCCAGACCGTAATTTCTTTCGCAGCACCTTTGTCCGTTGCAGTTGGAGTACCAGTACCCGTTGTGTCAGGTGCTTTACTTGAGCATGCCGACAGCAGCAAAAAACTAGCCAATAAAATGGTTGAAACTTTCTTATTCATGTGCGCCCCCCGTGTAGTTTAGATTTTTTGAAAATGCTTTCTTTTAAAAGAATAGCATCTCGGAAATCCCTTCCGTTAGAAAAAAATTTGTCATAATTAGCGAAATTCTTGTGTATTGTATCCGCTATCATAATGACTATTTTGGTACTTTATTTATAATTTGTACTTTCTTTAGATTTCTATACATGGGGGGACTTGCTAAGTTCGCCAGGGAAGGCTAATCGCTATTTTGGTTCCTTGTCCAAGCGTGCTCGTAATGGAAACGCCATACGCCTCTCCGTACAGAAGCAGGATGCGATCATGGACATTGCGTATGCCAATTCCTGTAAAAAGCTGCCTAGCACTCGTAGAGGTACGCTGCTCGCTTTTGGTTTCCGTAAGGTCCATGCCATCGCCATTGTCAACGATTTCGCAGTGCAGCGTATCCCCTTCCTTCGTGATGATGACATAAATATATCCCGAGCTTTTTTTATTAAAAGCATGAAAAAACGCATTCTCTATAAAAGGTTGGAGCATTAATTTGGGCACTTGTGACTTCAAACAGTCGGGCGATACGAAATAATCAACCTTGATGCCATTCCCATAGCGCACCTGATTAATGAACACATAATGTTTTAAATTGAGTAGTTCCTGCTCTACAGATATCGTATCTTTCACATTGCTAATCGTATTTTGCAGGAGGGAAATCAGCGCATGTATCGTTTCCGTAGCCTTCTCCTTGCTCCCTTGTTGCACAAGAATGTTAACGGAAGTCAGGGTATTATATAGAAAATGGGGGTTAATTTGCTGCTGAAGCGCGGCTAACTCTGCCTTGCGCTGCTCCTGCTGTGTTTCTACTAACTGAATAATATAGTCATTAAGCTCGTCTAGCATATAGTTGTATGCATTGCTGAGCTCTCTTGTTTCATACGAGCCGGTCACAGCCATGTAATTGAGAAAATTCTTTTTGGTTATGTTCGACATCTTGATAACAAGCATGCTTAAAGATCGCGTAACTCTACGTGTAATAAAATAAACAACAAGCACAGCCGTCAATACGATGCCAGCGCCTATCATAAATAAGGCTTTCCTATTGAGCATATTGCCCAGCGCAATCTGCTTATCAATCACATTGACGAGATAATAATCATACAACGGTAAATAATCGGCCAAAAGGATGACATCATGATTAAACAAAGTCATTTCTTGACTTTGAGATTCGTGGGCTTGTTTGGCGCCTGCCAGGAGTTCCTCGGATACCGTTCCGATCAAATCCTCCCTATTGCTAGAAACAATCAAGCCATTTTGATTCAAAATCATGACATCATTACCTTGACTAGTGAAGCTGGCATAGATTTTCTTGAAATCACTTTCTCTAGTCATCATGTAAAGTGTTCCGTAACCTTCTTTGCTTTCTGAGGAAAGCAGCGCTTTGGTAGCAACGAGCCGATCTTCATTGGAGCCCCAAGTTCCCGCCTGCATGAAGCTATATAACATACGACCCGGTTGTTTCCATGCGTCTTGTGTAATTAGGCTGCTCTGCAGTTTCTCCGAGGAACCAGACCAGTAGGTGACGTCGCTCACGTAGTTCCTGCCATTCATGCCCAGGATGCTGATGCCAATATTTTTGGACCCAATTCCGGACTGAATTCGCTTCATCTGCTCACTCATACTGAAATTCGTTTTGAAATTTGTTAATGAATCCGTATCCGCCTCCGTTAGAAAGCTTTTAATCCCTCCGCTTTGTGCGACACTGATGGCAATATTGATATTGGAATAATGAAGGGCATCTAATCCCGTTTTAATCTGATTGATAATTTTAGAATTAGTAATACTGAACGTCTGCACAAAAAGCTTCTGCGACATCTGAATCGTCACCCATGAGGTTAAAATCGTAACGGAAATAATACTTACGACCATCACAAAAAACATTTTAGTAAACAGACTCTGATCGGTTAATTTCTTCACCCATGCTCCCATTGTTGATCGTAGTCCCTTCTTGCTTATTTTTTGCGATAGTGACTTGGCGATATCCCCATCAGCTTGCGGAACACTTTCGTAAAGTAGCTATGATCCGAGTATCCGACGAGATTGCTTATTTCTGAAATTGAGAGATTAGGATTTTCGCGCAGTAACGTACAAGCTTTATCTATACGAATCCGGTTCAAATATTCATTAAAACCTTCTTTATTATGAACAGTGAAGTAATTTGACAAGTAGGAAGGATTGAAGTGGAAGTGTTTGGCGACCTCCGTTAACGTCAGTGGCTGCGAAAAGTGCTTGTCCATATACTGCAAAATTTTCTGTATGCCTGGAGAACCCGTCCGATTATCACTGACACACGATACAGCCTCGTTCAAAAATTTTTCTAACAAAAGAATAACTTCACCAATGTGCTCAGCTTCATGAATGGCGCGGAAATACTCGTATTTCCCTTCATCCAAGGCACTAGCCTCATAGTGAAAATGCTTCAGCGTAACAATAATATTAAACAGGCTGTGATCCAAAAAAGATTTAAACTCGAACATGTCCGTATCCAGCCTACCATTCATAGAGTGAGCATATGCGCTGAGCCGCCCAAAGGCCAGGTCGAACTCTTGATGGTTCAGTTCTGCCGTGAACGCCTCCATATCAAATGGCTCACCTTTCTCTGCCTGTTTCTCCAATTCATTGACAATGAGAAGCCTGCGATCTGGTAGAAAGAAGCGGTGATCCAGCACTTTCAGCATATCATTGGTATAAATATCGTTCAGTTCATGGATATGTTCAAAAACACGGCTGAGCGCCACTACGATGGCCACATGACCTTTCTCACTCGCTTCGGCCAGCTGCTGGGCTATCTGTACGGCATCCTCTTGTGCGGAGTTATTTAGATTTAGCAGGTAGCGAATGTAGCCATCCTGATGCGAAAGACGGCGTGTAGCGACGGGTTTATCCCTCTTTTGGATGATCGCTTTCAGTGCCGCTTCTAACCACTCCTCATTTCGAGTCAATGAAACCGACTTATCCTGAACCACCGATAGCAAAACAAAACTAGTATACGGAAATTTCGCACTTATTTCATTTCTGTCATAATCAACGGAATAACCCGAAATAAGCTTGTCTAGTATGTAATCGACTGACTGCTTTTTTTCACTTTTCCAATCTGAGTGTTGAAAAGCAGGAATTCGTTCAGCCGTTTTCTTCAGAACAGCTAACATAGATACTGCGTCCAGTTTTGGCTTTAACATATAATCGGCAACACCGCTCTGAAAAGTAGAACGAACATACTCAAATTCTCCAAAGCTGCTGAGCACGACAATTTCAATTTCCGGGTACATGCCCTTTACAATTCTCGTCAGTTCTTCGCCATCCATCACTGGCATGACGATATCGGTCAACACAATGTTCGGTTGGAACAAATGGACCATGTCTAACGCCTCTTTGCCATTAGCAGCTTCACCCACAATTTGAAATCCTTCACTTTCCCAATCTAAGAGATGCCGGATTCCTTGACGCACCAACATCTCGTCATCAACGATAAGAACCTTGCAATAAACCGTCATAACAGACTCCTTCATCTGGATTTACATCATCTACCACTAGTACGACGTATTTTGTGCGATATCTTGCACGATTATAAATGAATTTCTGTGTCTTGACGAGTCCAAAGCGAACAGCTCGCCATGATAGCGGTACCAGGCTTATTAAAAATGAAATCGCAAAAAGAGCTGCCGTGGCAGCTCCTAGACGTTACATTTTGTACAGGGGCAGCAGGAATTGAACCCACACCAAAGGTTTTGGAGACCTTTGTTCTACCCTTAAACTATGCCCCTATATAATGGTGGCTCGGGACGGAATCGAACCGCCGACACGAGGATTTTCAGTCCTCTGCTCTACCGACTGAGCTACCGAGCCTAGATGAAATGGAGGCTGACGGGATCGAACCGCCGACCCTCTGCTTGTAAGGCAGATGCTCTCCCAGCTGAGCTAAGCCTCCATGGGATAAAGAAGAAATACCTGAACCATTCACACAAGATGAATCCTATCTATCTAAAGAGACGGTGAAGAAGGGAACTAAATCTTCGAGACGCATATAACGTCTACTACATTTCTTATGGTACTTCTTCTACCGCTCGAATATTTCGAAAGTGGCTCCCCGAACAGGACTCGAACCTGTGACAACTCGATTAACAGTCGAGTGCTCTACCAACTGAGCTATCAGGGAATATGGTAGGCCCTAGTGGACTCGAACCACCGACCTCACCCTTATCAGGGGTGCGCTCTAACCAGCTGAGCTAAGGGCCTGCATCTATATATGTGCCTGTTTGATCCGGCAAAAAAAATACCCCAATGGGGTACTGCTTGGCAACGTTCTACTCTCCCAGAACCCTGCGGTTCAAGTACCATCGACGCTGGAGGGCTTAACGGTCGTGTTCGAGATGGGAACGCGTGGGTCCCCTCCGCCATCATCACCAAACAGTCAAAGCGTGGTTTGCGCCTTGAAAACTAGATACGAAACTTGCGTAAAGTAACAACTATAGGTTTATTGGTTAAGCCCTCGACCGATTAGTATTCGTCAGCTGCATACGTTGCCGCACTTCCACCTCGAACCTATCAACCTCGTCGTCTACAAGGGGTCTTACATACTGGGAAATCTCATCTTGAGGGGGGCTTCGCGCTTAGATGCTTTCAGCGCTTATCCCCT